>NZ_VOHD01000003.1:0-19404 GCF_007859395.1 Planomicrobium sp. CPCC 101110
AGCTCCCCGGGTTCCGCTCGACTTGCATGTATTAGGCACGCCGCCAGCGTTCGTCCTGAGCCAGGATCAAACTCTCCATTATAGAAGCTTGATTGCTCATGCTGGCGCTCGCCGTCCCGAAGGACGCACGAATCGCTTGATCTAGCCAGGCTTAATCAGTAGTTGTTTGCTCAAGCCGCCAAAGCGGCTCTCGCAGAAATTTTATTGCCGCGTTCGGAACGCGTCAATAAACTTTTGTTGACGTTTTGCTGTTCAGTTTTCAAGGTTCATGTTGTTCGTCGTCTTTAGCGACAACTTTATTAGTATACCTTTTCGGCGATTCGATGTCAACCACTTATTTCATTTCCCTGTGATGTCCATGCCGTCGTTTCTTTGGCAACTTTATTAGTATATCTACCCCACAACTTCTTGTCAATATTTTTATTAAATATTTTCAAGTCGTTTAGAGGACGCTTATTAATATAACAAATTCCGAAAGTGAAGTCAATGGTTTTAAAGCTATTTTTAAATTCCTTAATACACCATTCTACCGAGGATTTCTAAAAGTTGGTAAAATTGTCTTGGCCGACTATCTTCTATTAATAAAAACCCCCACTGAGCTCTCTCAGAGGGGGATAGCTTTATTCTTCGTCTTCTTCTGGATTTTCTTCTACATGATCCAGAGTTTCATCAGCAACAATTTCATCTTCTGTATAAACGTCAGCTTCTGCACTTTCTTCGATCAGCTGGCCTTCAACATTTTCATCAATGCCTTCTATTTCTTCTGTCTCTTCAGGAAGATCAAGATCTTTCTTCACTTTTGCAACAGTCGCAACAACTTCATCTGCTCCCAACTTGATCAAACGAACGCCTTGAGTGCTTCTTCCGGTTGTTGAGATATCGTTTACGTCCATGCGGATCAAAATACCGTTAACAGTGATGAGCATAATATCTTCTGAGCCGCTTACTGTTCGAACAGCGACCAATGGACCGTTCTTATCAGTGATCTGACAAGTTTTGATTCCCATACCGCCTCTTGTTTGGACCCGGTATTCCGATTCTTTTGTCTGTTTGCCATATCCTTTTTCTGTGATAACCAGCACGTTATCTCCTGGATCTAAAATTTCCATGCCGACAACTTGGTCGCCTTCACGCAAACGAATGCCCCGGACTCCACTTGCCGTCCGGCCCATTTCCCGGATATCGGTTTCTGGGAAGCGAATCAACGCTCCGTCTCTTGTCCCAATAACCATTTCTTTCGTGCCATCTGTCAGCTTAACAGAAATCAATTCATCTTCTTCCCGCAGACTGATGGCGATCAGTCCATTTTGGCGAATATTTGCGTAGCTTGCCAGCGGTGTACGTTTGCTGACCCCTTCACGTGTGGTAAAGAAGAAGAACGCATCTTCTTTGAACTCTTTTACGCGAATGACGGCCGTTACCTTCTCATCTTTCCCTACTTCGAGCAAGTTGACCAAAGGCAGCCCTTTAGCGGTTCGGCCATACTCAGGAATATGATAGCCCTTTTTGCGGTAAACTTTCCCTTTGTTCGTGAAGAACAAAATTGTATCGTGGGTCGACGTGTAAAGCAGATGTTCAACGAAATCATCTTCGTTGGTGCCCATTCCTTGCACGCCTCTGCCGCCTCGGTTTTGGCTGCGGAAAGTGTTGGCAGGCATCCTCTTGATATAACCGTTGTGAGTCAGCGTTAATACAGAAGCTTCCCGCGGGATTAAATCTTCATCCTCGAACATTTCTGTTCCGCCAGTAGTGATTTCTGTTCTGCGTTCGTCACTGAAGCGCTCTTTGATTTCCATCAGCTCTTCACGAATGATTTCAAGAATCCGGTATTCGTTCGCTAAAATTTCGCGAAGCTCTTCGATCAACTTCACTAGGCCCAAATATTCTTCTTCAATCTTGTCGCGCTCAAGCCCTGTCAAACGCTGAAGGCGCATATCCAAGATTGCTTGGGATTGGCGCTCAGACAAGTTGAAGTTGCTCATCAAACCGTTGCGGGCTTCTTCCGTTGTTTGGGAACCACGGATCAAAGCAATGATGGCATCGATATGGTCAAGTGCAATACGCAGCCCTTCCAAAATGTGCGCCCGGTCTTCCGCTTTCGTCAAATCGAATTGTGTCCGGCGGCGAATCACTACTTTTTGGTGTTCCAAGTAATGGAACAGAACTTCTTTCAAGCCAAGAACTTTCGGATGGCCGTCTACAAGGGCCAGCATGTTAATGCCAAAACTTGTTTGCATCGCTGTTTGTTTGTATAAATTATTCAATAAAACATTTGCGCTGGCATCTCTTCTTACTTCAATGACGATGCGCATACCGTTGCGGTCTGATTCATCGCGCAAATCAGTGATGCCCTCGATTTTTTTGTCGCGAACCAATTCCGCAATTTTTTCAATCAATCGCGCTTTGTTCACTTGATAAGGAAGCTCGTTGACGATAATGACTTCTTTGCCGTTCGGTTTTGTCTCAATTTCAGCAACTGAACGAATCATGATTGAGCCTTTGCCTGTTTCATAAGCCCGACGGATGCCGCTCCGGCCTAAAATAATCCCGCCTGTCGGGAAATCGGGCCCAGGAATCAACTCCATCAATTCTTCTGTCGTGATTGCCGGATTTTCAGCCAATGCCAAGACACCATCAATGGTTTCTCCCAAATGATGCGGAGGAATGTTGGTAGCCATTCCGACTGCAATACCGGACGTGCCATTGACTAATAAGTTCGGGAATCGGCTTGGCAAAACGATCGGTTCTTTTTCTTGGCCATCGTAGTTTTCTTTATAATCGATAGTATTTTTGTTTAAATCCCGCAATAGTTCCATTGAAATTTTTGACATTCTGGACTCGGTATAACGCATGGCCGCTGCTGCATCGCCGTCGACGGACCCGAAATTCCCGTGTCCGTCTACAAGCATATAGCGGTAACTGAAATCTTGCGCCATTCTTACCATTGTTTCGTAAACTGCGCTATCGCCGTGGGGGTGGTATTTACCAATAACATCCCCTACGATACGCGCTGATTTTTTGTATGCTTTATCCGATGTGATTCCGAGATCGTGCATAGCATAAAGAATTCGCCGGTGAACAGGTTTTAACCCGTCCCGTACATCCGGCAACGCACGTGAGACGATTACGCTCATGGCATAATCCAAAAATGACGTACGCATCTCCGTGCTGATATTTATTTCTTCTACTCCGCTGCTTGGCCGTTCCGCCATCTCTGCAGCCTCCTCTCAACTTATGATGTTTTATACATCCAAGTTCTTAACATAACGTGCGTTTTCTTCAATAAAGTTTCGGCGTGGTTCCACATCATCGCCCATAAGCATATGGAACGTTTCGTCCGCTGTCATGGCGTCCTCAAGCGTCACTTGCAATAAGGTCCGGACATCCGGATCCATTGTTGTATCCCAAAGCTGTGTGGCATTCATTTCTCCAAGTCCTTTATAACGCTGAATATTCGGTTTAGGATTGCTTGAGAGTTTTTCAAGCGCATCTTTCAATTGGGCGTCGGTATAAACGTACTCGACGTGCTTCCCTTGCTTGATCTGGAACAACGGCGGCTGAGCGATGTAAATATAGCCAGCCTCGATCAACGGGCGCATATAGCGGAAAAAGAAAGTCAAAAGCAATGTACGGATGTGTGCTCCGTCAACATCTGCATCTGTCATGATAACCACTTTGTGGTAGCGGGCTTTTTCCAATGTGAATTCTTCGCCAATTCCGGTTCCAAGAGCCGTAATGATTGCACGGATTTCAGCGTTTGATAATATTTTATCCAAACGGGCTTTTTCCACATTGAGGATTTTTCCGCGAAGCGGTAAAATCGCTTGGAAATGGCGATCACGTCCTGATTTTGCTGAGCCCCCGGCAGAATCCCCCTCAACTATATAAATCTCGCTGATTTTGGGATCTCGAGAAGAACAGTCAGCAAGTTTCCCTGGCAAACTTGACACTTCCAAGACCGATTTCCGCCGAGTAAATTCACGGGCTTTTTTCGCAGCCATCCGAGCATGGGAAGCCATGATGCCTTTTTCTACGATTTTCCGTGAGACTGATGGGTTTTCAAGAAGGAAACGTTCAAAACCAGCAGAAAATAGATTGTTGACAATCGTGCTGACTTCCGTGTTGCCCAGCTTTGTTTTGGTTTGCCCTTCAAATTGAGGATCCGGATGTTTAACTGAAATAATGGCAGTCAAACCTTCACGGACATCATCCCCAGTCAAATTTGCTTCCTGGTCTTTCAGCATGCCATTTTTCCGGCCATAATCATTAATGACTCGCGTTAAGGCAGTTTTAAAACCGGATTCGTGGGTTCCGCCTTCATGTGTATTAATGTTATTGGCAAATGAGAAGATGTTTGCCGCATAGCCGCCATTATATTGCATCGCTACTTCTACAGAGATCCCGTCTCTTTCAGATTCCACATATATCGGCTCTTCATGAAGCGGATCTTTGGATTTATTCAAATGCTCGACGTAAGATTTGATTCCGCCTTCGTAATGGTAGACGTTTTCTTTTTCTTTGCCTTCGCGTTCGTCTTTTACAACAATTTTCAAGCCTCGGTTCAAATAAGCAAGTTCACGCAAGCGCTGCGCCAAGATATCGTATTCATAAACGGTCGTTTCCTGGAAAATTTCTCCATCCGCTTTAAAACGAATAGTGGTTCCCGTATGCTCGGATTCACCGATCACATGCAGTTCTTTTGTTACAGCTCCGCGTTCGAACTTAATATAATGCCTTTTTTGATCCCGGTTAACATAAACTTCTGTAACTTCTGACAAGGCGTTCACAACAGAAGCCCCTACTCCGTGAAGCCCTCCGGATACTTTATATCCGCCGCCGCCGAATTTACCTCCGGCGTGAAGAACCGTCATGATAACTTCTACTGCTGGACGCCCCATTTTTTCCTGCATCCCGACTGGAATACCGCGTCCATTGTCTTCTACACGGATCCAGTCGCCTTTTTCAATAGTTACTTTGATTTCATCACAGTAGCCGGCAAGTGCTTCGTCGATACTGTTATCCACAATTTCCCATACTAAGTGGTGAAGCCCTTTTGAACTTGTCGAACCGATATACATTCCGGGTCTTTTACGAACAGCTTCCAATCCTTCAAGAACTTGAATCTGGTTTGCATCGTATGATTGCTGAAGACCTTTTTCTTCCATTGCCATTCCATTCACCTGCTCTTCCTCACAACATTTCTATTTCTTTTTGTTCCATTCTAGTCGTTGTTCTTATATCTTTTTCATAGTGGCTTGGGCCCAGTATCCGCTAAGGAGAACCGTATGCAAATTTGTAGGTGATGATAAATGCCCTGACTGTCCACAAAGGCTTAAGGGCCGCACTAAAGCAGCCGGCATGTATTTTTCATGGCGAATGACGGCGGCAATTTCGTTTATAAGAACAGCCTATGCATTGTGTATTTGCACGTACATAGCCCGTCATTCCTTGACAGTACCCTTGGATACTTCAAAAAGACGTGCACTTTGAATTGTTTCATGCTGGATGCCCTCAACACTGGTGGTCGTTACAAATGTTTGGACTGAGCCTTTGATGGTATTCAGCAAATGGGACTGGCGGTAATCGTCCAGTTCTGACAACACATCGTCTAGAAGCAGAACCGGCGCTTCCCCCACTTCTTGCTTGATCAGTTCGATCTCTGCAAGCTTCAATGACAAGGCAGTCGTCCGCTGCTGCCCTTGGGAGCCATAGGTTTGGACATCGTAGCCATTAACAAAAAACTGCAATTCGTCCCGATGAGGACCGACAAGTGTCAAACCCCGCTCTAATTCCCGTTTCCGTACTTCAGCTAATTTCTGCTCTAAAAAAGACGCCATTTCTTCTGACGTCCATTCGGGCTTTAAACCGCTGATTGGTTGATAGCGGATTTGAAGTTGTTCCAGCCCTCGGGAAATGCCTTGATGGATAGGCTCGGCCCATTTTTGCAGAAGGTCCATAAATTGATATCGTTTGCGGATGATTTTCACTGCAGCTTCTATAAACTGCTCTGTATAGACATCGAACATCACGTCATCAATCGACTTTTTGCCGTAGTTCTGTTTCAATATATGATTTCGCTGCTTTAGTAATTTTTGATATGTCAGTAAATCATGCAAATATAAAGGTGAAATCTGGCCAATTTCCATATCGATAAAACGCCGGCGTACTTGCGGGCTTCCTTTGACCAGGTTCAGGTCTTCAGGTGCAAACATAACCACATTCAATTGGCCGATATAGTCGCTGAGCCTTCGTTGTTCTAAATGGTTCACCTTCGCGCTTTTCCCTTTTTTCGAAAGAGTTATTTCGAGCGGCAGCTTCCCGTATTTCCGGTAAACATCAGCTTTAATTTTACCATAGTCTGTTTCCCAGCGTATCAATTCTTTATCATTGGATGCCCGATGCGATTTTGCCATGGATAACACATATAAAGATTCCATGATATTGGTTTTGCCTTGTGCATTTTCACCAATAAACACATTGATTTCAGGCGAGAAAGACAAATCAAGCGATTCGTAGTTTCTATAGTTGAAAAGCTCGAGCCGGTCAATCCGCATCGAAGCTCATGCCTTCGGCAACAACGATCCGGAATTCACCGACTTCTGGGATGCTGACTTGATCTTCTGGACGAAGTTTGCGCCCTCTGCGATCTTCCAGCTCCCCGTTGACAAAAACTTCATGTTCACTCAAGAACCATTTCGCCATTCCGCCTGAACTAATCGTATCCGTCATCTTCAATAGTTGGCCAAGAGTAATAAATTCTGTTTCAATCCCAATTTCCTTCAAAATGCACTCATCCTTCAATTCGTAGTCTATCCCTTTATTTTACTCTATTTGAGCTAAAAAGTAAAAAGGATAGCCTAGATGGCTATCCTGAGGGTCTTGATCAATTTTAATATGTTCGGACAGGAAGAATTAGCTGCAAAATGGAATCGTCCAAAGCCGATTTCAAAATGAATGGACGCATCGCTCCTGTAAATTGAATGACAACATCCTGGCCGTCGATTGCTTTCAAAGCATCCATCATGAATTTAGCGCTGAACGAGATTTTTAGTTCTTCTCCTTCAATGCTCTGCGCTTGCAGCTGTTCTTCTACTTTGCCGACTTCTGGCGAGTTTGAAGAGACTTCGACTTCACTGCCTGTATTTGCAGAAAAACGTACAACGTTGTTGCGTTCTTCGCGGGCAAGCAGCGATGCACGGTCGATTGCCTGCAAAAGTGAACGGCCATTAACGGTTACCGTTGTTTTGTATTCAGAAGGAATCAATCGGGATGTATCCGGATAATTGCCTTCCAATAAGCGTGAGAAGAACAGGATGTGTTTTGATTTGAACAAAACTTGCTGATTGGTCATAACGATCTCTACAGCTTCGGAATTGTCGTCCAGGATTTTATTTAGCTCAGTCAAGCTTTTTCCTGGAATCACAACGCTGTATTCCCCTTCCGGCAATGTTTCAAGTTTTGTTTTACGGCGTGCCAGACGGTGGCTGTCTGTAGCGACACAAACCAGTTCCCCATCCTTAACTTCCCAATGGACCCCTGTCAACACCGGACGCGTCTCAGAACTTGAAACTGCAAAAACTGTTTCACGAATAATAGTTTTCAATAAATCTGCTGGAATTGTGAATAAACGGTCATCTTGGATGTCCGGCAATTGTGGATAATCCATTGCATCCAATCCGATCAAATGGAACTCAGATTTCCCTGAACGAATGTGAGTCTGAAAATTGCCTGTAATCTCGATCTCAACTTCATTAGTCGGCAATTTACGTATGATTTCCCCGAATACTTTCGCTTGAAGGACGATGCTTCCTCCTTGAGCTACTTGAATAATTTGTTTTCCATCTTCTTCTGCCGGAATAAATGTCTGGATCGTAATATCCGAATCGCTTCCTGTTAAACGCATGCCTTCTGCTGAAACATCCATCTTAATCCCAGTCAAAATCGGAATTGTTGTTTTTGAACTTACAGCTTTCATTACATCATTCAAACCTTCGACTAATCGTTCACGCATGATTTCAAATTTCATTATTGAACCTCGCTTATATATATTTTATTTAAAGAACTTAAAACAGTAATAGTAGTAGGGGCTGTGAATATGTGGATAACTACATTTCCGCCTAATAAAAGCAGCTTATCCACATGTAGATAAAGTGTGCATAAACTGCTTTGTAAAAGTTTCGGTTATCCACAGGCCTTTACAGCTTGCTTAATGCGTTTCGGATATCTTTGACATCTTGCTGGAGCTGCTGATTGTCTTTCAGCATTTTAGAAATTTTCTCGTGGGCATGAATTACGGTCGTATGATCTCGGCCCCCGAATTCTTCCCCGATTTTAGGCAATGAAAAATCCGTCATTTCCCGTGCCAAATACATGGCCACTTGTCGTGGATAGGCAATGTCTTTTGTGCGGCGTTTTGTTTTAAAATCCTCTAATTTTACACGGAACTGTTCTCCGACAGCGTGCTGGATGTCCAAGATCGTGATCACTTTCGGTTTTGAATTCGGCATGATATCCTTCAATGCTTCTGCAGCAAGTTCTGCGCTCATATCCCGGTTGATCAGCGAAGAATAAGCGACTACCCGTATCAATGCACCTTCTAATTCACGGATATTGGAATCGATGGAATTGGCAATATACGTCATGACATCATTTGGAATATCCAGGCCATCCGCTTTCGCTTTCTTGCGCAAAATAGCAATGCGCGTTTCCAAATCAGGCGGTGTGATGTCTGTGATCAAGCCCCATTCAAAGCGGGATCTTAGGCGGTCTTCCAGTGTCGGAATTTCCTTTGGAGGCCGGTCGCTTGAAATGATGATTTGCTTCGATTCTTCATGCAACGTATTAAAGGTATGGAAAAATTCCTCTTGCGTCTGCTCTTTGCCGGCTAAAAACTGAATATCATCAATCAATAAAATGTCGACACTCCGGTATTTGTTGCGGAAATCGACCGTTTGGTTGTCGCGAATTGAGTTGATGAATTCGTTGGTGAATTTTTCCGATGACAAGTAAACCACTTTAGCATCGGGATTGTGTTCAAGGACATAATGTCCAATTGCGTGCATTAAATGTGTCTTACCTAATCCGACGCCTCCGTAAATGAACAAGGGGTTATATGCTTTTGCCGGCGCTTCCGCTACAGCGAGCGAAGCGGCATGGGCAAAACGGTTGCCGGATCCGATAACAAACGTGTCAAACGTATATTTCGGGTTCAGCATTCCTGGCAAAAATTCCTGGTGCTCATCTTGTCCTGGTTTAATACGAGGGGCTGGCAGTTGAAAATCGTCCATATCTTGATCTTTTGGCACGACAAATTTTATCAGCAGATCGTCACCGGTTGAATCCGAAAGAATTCCGGTAATTAAATGCACGTAATGGTTTTCCAACCAATCACGTGCAAAAGAATTAGGCGCTGAAATTGTGACTGTATCATTTTTATATGATAAAAGTTTTGTCGATTTTAACCAGGTTTCAAAACTAGGTTTGGAGATTTTAGTTTCAACTTGGGCTAAGACACTCGACCAAAGTTCGTCTAAGTGTTCCAATAGCTCTTCTCCTTTATATGTAAATATTTTTTTTAGTATACCATACACAAAACCACAGCCTGTGGATAACATTTGTAAACAGTCTTGGGAATAACTGTCCACACCTTATGCACAATTTGTGGATAAGTTATTTGGGGATAAAATTATGCACAAGTGAAAACAAGTCTATGTTATCAAAAATTGCGGGACATTACAAGCAGTTCCTAAACTTATCCACATTGCCGCTGTTGCGCACATTCTTTCTGTCCACAGGCAGTTTATATGTGATGAAACTGTAGATAAGGGGTGTGGATAATTTTTTCGGCGAAAAAAAGCTGCACAGGAGAGAATCAAAATTTCTGGAAGGATTGTGGATAACTGTATGTACGGAAAACTAGAGGGGATGAGGAGGCCTTGTAATAAGATATTGACATTTACTGTGCAACCCCTATATAATAGTCGAGACTGTCTTTTAGAAATAGTTAACTCATATATTAGGAGGTGTCATATATGACATTGCGCACATACCAACCAAACAAACGTAAACACAGCAAAGTACACGGCTTCAGAGCACGTATGAGCACGAAAAACGGACGCAGAGTTCTTGCAGCACGCCGTCGTAAAGGAAGAAAAGTATTATCAGCTTAAGTCCACTGACCGCATCAGTGGTCTTTTTTTCTTTTCTGCTGTATTTCAGCGAAAACGAATCAAAAATAAGCAGGTGAAGAAATGAACAAGAGCCAACGGATCAAAAAGAATAAAGAATTCCAGACAGTCTTTAAAAAAGGAAAGTCGTTCGCCAACCGCCAGTTTATCGTATATGTATTGAAAAACGAGCAGCCGGCGTTCCGGATTGGTTTATCTGTCAGCAAAAAAGTAGGAAACGCAGTTACGCGAAATCGCATCAAACGGTACATACGGCAAACATTTTTGGAACTTGAACATGATTTGCTTCCGAATGCGGATTACGTTATCATCGCCCGGCAACAGGCGGCCACCTTGGATTTCCATGAAAGCAAGAAAAGTTTGGAGCATGTATTGAAAATTGCGCGTGCTTTGCCAAAGAAGTAGCAGGCATTACAGAGGGAATGTTAGTATAGAAGTAATAGAAAAGAAGTTTGGGGGAAGAAGGTTGAATAAGCGATTATTATTGCTCGTTTCGTTAGTGGCAGTAACTTTGCTGCTAAGCGGCTGTACTGAATACAATCAGCCGATAAGCGAGTCAAGCGAAGGATTCTGGAATGAATACATCGTTTGGCCGCTCGTAGCTACGATCACGTATTTTAAAGGGCTTCTTGGAACTTATGGTTTTGCTATTATCGCTGTGACGGTCATTATCCGTTTGGTATTGCTGCCATTGATGATCAAGCAGACCCGCAGCTCGAAAAGCATGCAGGAAGCACAACCCGCTCTAAAAGCTTTGAAAGAAAAATATCCGTCAAAAGATGCTGTGACGCAACAGAAATACCAGCAGGAAATGATGGCCCTTTTTAAAGAAAAAGGAGTCAATCCGATGGCTGGCTGTTTGCCGGTATTGGTTCAAATGCCGATTTTGATTGGTTTCTACCATGCAATCAGCCGGATGAACAATACGCCGTCAATTGATCTTGGCTCGTTCCTGATTTTTCCGCTTGCTGAACCTAGCATCATTTTGGCAATCATTGCCGGTGTGATGCAATTTGTTGTTTTGCGTACCGGTCCGGCAATGGATAATCCGCAAATGAAAGCGATGATGTATTTCATGCCAATCATGATCATCGGTTTCGGTGTGGTCTTGCCATCGGCTCTGACGCTCTACTGGGTAGTGGGGAATATTGTTTCACTCATTCAAAATCTTGTAATTTACCGTCCGTGGAAGAAAAAAGAAGTAATAGCAGCAGAACCTGTTAAAAAACAACCTGTAAAAAGACAGCCTGTACAAGTAAAATCAGGGAAACCTGTTAAAACAAAAGCAGGAGGGGTTAAAAAGTGAAACAGATCACGCAAACGGGTCCAACTGTTGAACGCGCGATATCTGCAGCATTAGAAAAACTCCAAGTTACACGTGAAGACGTAACCATCCATGTGATTCAGAAAGAAAAAAAGGGATTTTTGGGTTTTGGTGCAAAAGAAGCTGAAGTGGAAGTGACCGTAAACGTCCAGGAACAGCTGCAAGTGGCTGAACAAGTGCGAGCTGCCACAGAATCCAAAGAAACTGAAGCCGTTCAAGTGGATATAATAGAAGAAGCGCCCGCTGATACAAGAGAACAGGCAATTCTCGAAACAAAAAATTATATCCAATCCATTGCCCAAGGCATGAAAATCGATGATCTGAAAATCACCCATAAGCAAAAAGGCAAGAATATCAATTTGTATTTGGAAAGTGAAAAAGTGGCTATGCTTATCGGCAAACGGGGACAAACCTTAAATTCCCTTCAGCAGCTGGCCCAACTGGTAGCAAACAAATACTCCAATCAGTTTCTGATGATCGAACTTGATGCTGAAAACTACCGTGAGCGCCGCCAAGAAACGTTAGAGCAATTGGCTGACCGGATGGCAGACAAAGCGATCCGGACAGGCGGGCGTGTTCAATTTGAGCCCATGCCTTCCTACGAACGGAAAGTGATTCACCAAGCATTGTCCCGGCGTCTCGATATCGAAACATATTCTGAAGGAAAAGATCCGAATCGGTATCTCGTTATTGAGCCGTTAAAATAATGAAGCAAGCGACTTGTGCGATGCGCAAGTCGCTTTTTTATGGAGTTCAAGAAAAAGTCATAGGAAAAGAATCTCTTAGCCTTTCGGTTTCTTCCTATTTATGCTAATGTAATACGTTAGAAAGCCATGGGCATTTATAGTTGTCCACATGTGGACAACTTTTTATCAAGGAGGGAACATCATGGAATTCGATACAATTGCTGCGATATCCACACCGAGCGGTGAAGGTGCCATAGCAATCGTCCGGTTGAGCGGTCCAGAAGCGATTAGCATTGCGGACAAAGTATTCAAAGCGCCTAGCGGGAAGCGTTTGGCGACTCAAGCAACGCATACAATCCATTATGGGCATCTGCAAGATCCGTGGACGGAGGAAGTAGTAGAAGAAGTCATGGTGTCTTTCATGAAGGGTCCAAAAACTTTTACACGCGAAGACGTGATAGAGATCAATTGCCACGGAGGGATCGTCTCCGTCAATCGGGTGCTTTCTCTTGTGCTGCGTGCCGGTGCGAGACTTGCAGAGCCCGGAGAATTTACAAAACGGGCATTTTTAAATGGCCGCATCGATTTGTCCCAAGCGGAAGCAGTCATGGATTTGATCCGCGCTAAAACGGATCGTGCGATGGACGTAGCGCTTGGCCAAATGGAAGGCCGGCTATCAAAATTGATCGGTACGCTGCGCCAGGCTTTGCTCGAATCGATTGCCCAAATGGAAGTGAACATCGATTATCCCGAATATGATGACGTGGAAGAAATGACACGTCCTATCATGCTCGAGAAATCGTTATGGGTGCGTTCTGAAATTGAACGGCTGCTCCAAACATCTTCACAAGGGAAAATTTTAAGGGAAGGGCTTTCGACGGTCATCATAGGCCGGCCGAATGTCGGAAAATCTTCTCTATTAAACAGTTTAGTGCAAGAAAATAAAGCCATCGTTACAGAAATAGCGGGAACCACCCGTGATATAATAGAAGAATACGTCAATGTCCGGGGCGTTCCGTTGAGATTGGTGGATACTGCCGGAATCCGTGAAACAGAAGATATTGTCGAACGGATCGGTGTTGAACGTTCCCGGAAAGTATTGAAAGAAGCAGATCTGATCCTTTACGTACTGAACTATTCTGAAACGCTGACAGCCGAAGACGAGCTGTTGTTTGAAGCGGTCAAGGATATGAATTATATTGTGGTCATCAATAAAACCGATTTGCCAAAGCAAATCGACCTCGAGCAAGTGAAGAAACTCGCAGGAAACAAACGGCTTGTTACAACTTCTTTGATCGAAGAAGAAGGCATCGATCAGCTTGAAGAATCGATTGCCGAATTGTTTTTCGAAGGGGAAATTGAAGCGGGGGACATGACTTATGTCTCGAATGCCCGCCATATCTCCTTGCTGCATCAAGCACATCAAACCATTTCCGATGCCATTGAAGCAGCCGAAATGGATGTGCCGGTTGACATGATTCAAATTGACGTCACTCGAACATGGGAAATTCTTGGGGAAATCATCGGTGATACCGCTGATGACGGTTTATTGAACCAATTGTTCTCCCAGTTCTGTCTAGGGAAATAAAATTCGAAGGGAATGAACGAACATGCCACAATACGAAGCAGGCACGTTCGATGTCATCGTTGTAGGCGCTGGACATGCTGGAGCGGAAGCTGCTCTGGCATCAGCGCGGATGGGCGCAAAAACGCTCGTTTTGACGATGAATCTGGATATGATCGCATTTATGCCATGCAACCCGTCAATCGGCGGGCCGGCAAAAGGCATTGTAGTACGAGAAATAGACGCGCTTGGCGGAGCCATGGGACGCGTTATCGATAAAACGCACATTCAAATGAGAATGTTGAACACGGCAAAAGGGCCAGCTGTCCGCGCACTTCGCGCACAAGCGGATAAAGTGCTTTACCAGCAAGAAATGAAACGCTTGATGGAAGAAGAGCCGAATTTGACGCTTCACCAGGGAATTGCTGAAAAGCTGATTGTGGAAGACGGCACAGTCACAGGTTTGGTCACGCAAGTTGGGGGTATTTACCGAGCCAAATCTGTTGTTATTACGACTGGCACATTCCTTCGTGGAGAAATCATCATTGGGGATCTTCGATATTCAAGCGGACCGAACAATCAGCAGCCTTCCATTAAGCTGGCTGAAAACCTGGAAGAGCTTGGATTTGAAACAGTCCGTTTCAAGACGGGAACGCCTCCGCGCATCAACAGCAACTCGATTGACTACAGCAAAACTGAAATTCAGCCTGGCGATGAAGAGCCTCGTGCATTCAGCTACGAAACGACTGAATTCATCATGGATCAACTGCCTTGCTGGTTGACCTATACAAACGAAAAAACACATCAGATTATTGATGACAATTTGCACCTTTCGCCAATGTACTCAGGCATGATTAAAGGAACAGGGCCTCGTTACTGCCCATCAATTGAAGATAAAGTTGTGCGTTTCAACGATAAGCCGCGCCATCAAATTTTCCTGGAACCAGAAGGGCGCAATACACGTGAGGTTTACGTGCAAGGCCTCTCAACCAGCTTGCCTGAACATGTACAGCGCCAGCTGCTGGAATCGATTCCAGGGCTTGAGAAAGCGGAAATGATGCGTGCGGGTTATGCGATTGAATATGACGCAATCGTTCCAACGCAGTTATGGCCTACTTTAGAGTCTAAACAAATCGAGAATCTTTACACTGCCGGCCAAATCAACGGCACTTCAGGCTATGAAGAAGCGGCAGGGCAAGGATTAATGGCGGGAATCAATGCGGCAGCGAAAGTGCTTGGAAAAGAAGAAGTTATTTTAAGCCGTTCTGAAGCTTATATCGGAGTATTGATCGATGATTTGGTGACCAAAGGAACAAATGAACCTTACCGTTTATTGACGTCGCGTGCTGAATATCGGTTATTGCTGCGCCATGACAATGCAGACATGCGCCTAACAGAAATCGGCTACAGCATCGGCATGGTAAAAGAAGAACGCTATGCTAAATTCCTTGTGAAAAAAGAACGCATCGAAACCGAGATCAAACGCCTAAGAAGCGTCATGATCAAGCCGACTGAAACAGTTCAGCAGCTGATCAAAGATGCTGGCGGCAGCGAGTTGAAAGACGGTATTCGCGGAGCGGATTTGCTGAAGCGCCCGGAAATGACTTATGACATGATTGCACAATTGACTGCATCTGAAGTGGAACTTGAAGATGAAGTGAAAGAGCAAGTGGAAATCCAAGTCAAATACGAAGGCTATATCGAGAAATCTCTTCAACAAGTTGAAAAACTCAAAAAAATGGAAAACAAAAAAATCCCGGAAAACATCGATTACCATGCGATTTCCGGTTTGGCGACAGAGGCGAAAGTCAAGCTGACTGAAGTACGGCCCCTTTCCATCGCACAGGCTTCCCGGATTTCCGGCGTAAATCCTGCTGACATTTCTATCTTGTTGGTGTATATTGAACAAGGAAGAATTGCCAAGGTTATCTAAAAAAGTTAACGAAACTTAATAAATGGGCTGGCATATACCAGCCCATTTTTACATAGAATCATAATTTGCAAAAAAGAGGGGAGAAGAAGCGGTTGAACGAACAACAATTCAAAGATGCCCTCAGTGAAAAAGGAATTCAATTGACGGAAACACAACTTGCTCAATTTCGTACTTATTATGAAGAATTGGTCGAGTGGAATGAGAAAATGAACCTTACCGCCATAACGGACCAGCCTTCTGTTTATTTGAAGCATTTTTTTGATTCGATTACGGCTGCATTCTATTTGGATTTTACGAAACCATTGAAAGTTTGTGATGTAGGGGCAGGAGCAGGGTTTCCAAGCATTCCGCTAAAAATTTGCTTTCCGGAAATTGAAGTGACGATTGTGGATTCATTAAACAAACGCATTCAATTTTTGACACATTTAAGCGAAAAACTGGCATTGTCCGGCGTACAATTTGTTCATGCTAGAGCAGAAGATTTTGGCCAGTCCGAATATCGGGAAAGTTATGATCTTGTTACTGCCCGTGCCGTAGCCCGGCTTTCTGTTCTCGCGGAGCTGTGTGTGCCACTGGTCAAAACCGGAGGACTGTTTGCAGCAATGAAGGCGGCCTCAGCTCCAGATGAACTTCAAGACGCAGAAAAAGCTCTGCAAAAACTCGGCGTAAAAAAAGAAAGCATTCATTCATTCAAATTGCCGGTTGAAGAGAGCGAACGTTATATCCAGGTTTTTAAGAAATTCAAAGATACACCCAAAAAATATCCGAGAAAACCCGGTGTGCCGAATAAAACGCCAATAATTTGATTTTTTAACAACTTTCCATCGCCAGTATTCTTGGATTCAATGTTCCACGTGAAACATTTGATTCAAGAATACGTATAAGTAAGAATGGAATGTATAGTTGTAAGCTTTTAAAAGGGTGGTGCTTGAGTTGAAGAGTCCTTTTTCCCGTTTCTTTGGGGGCAGCGATAAAGAAGATGAAACAGAAAGTACAACGGAAGTTGCAAAAGAGCAGTCGGAAGAAGTTGTAAAACTGCCGATAGAAAAAATAAGCGCAAACCAATTTCAGCCGAGAACTGTTTTTGATGAAGAGAAAATAGAAGAGTTGGCTAAGACGATCCATATGCACGGGGTTATCCAGCCGATAGTTGTACGGTCTTCAAATGAAGAAGGTTCTTATGAAATCATTGCGGGGGAGCGGCGATTTCGGGCAATGCGCTCACTGGGCTGGGAAGAAGTTCCCGCCATTGTCCGTGAACTGAGCGACAGGGAGACCGCTTCAATTGCCTTGATTGAAAACTTGCAGCGAGAAGAATTGACAGCAATCGAAGAAGCAACAGCTTATCAGAATTTGCTGGAAATCCATGAGATTACGCAAGAAGCGCTTGCACAACGGCTAGGAAAAGGGCAGTCAACTGTAGCCAACAAACTGCGGCTGCTTAAATTACCGGAAGAAATACAGAATGCCTTGTTAAGCAGAACCATTACTGAAAGGCACGCTCGCTCACTTCTTCAAGTAAAAGACAGCGAACTTCAAATGAAGCTTTTTGCGGAAACAGTTGAGCAAAATCTCAATGTCAAGCAGCTTGAAGAAAAAGTGGAAAAAGCACTTTCAACCGAAGAACCGAAAAAAGCAAAATCAAAACGCAAAGCAGTAAGCCGTGATGTAAGAATAGCAATGAATACGATCAAAGAATCTCTTAGCATGGTTGCTAAAAGCGGGATTGATGTAACAACAGAGGAAGAAGACCATGATGATTACTATCAAATCACCGTAAAAATACCAAAGAAAAAGTAATAAAAAGCTCTTTCCGTCACAGGAAAGAGCTTTTTTAATAGGAATGTAACTATAATAGAAGAAAAATTTTGATACAATAGAAAATGGACACCATTAGAAATAGCAAAAATCCTGCTTCCGCAGTAGAATGATAGAAGTAAAAAAGAAAGTTGGTGCAAGTGTGGGTAGAACAATTGCGATCGCCAATCAAAAAGGCGGCGTAGGAAAAACAACATCTTCAGTGAACTTGAGTGCCTGCCTTGCTTATTTAGGCCAAAAAGTTCTCTTAATAGATATCGATCCCCAAGGAAATGCAACAAGCGGGGTAGGGGTGAACAAAGGCGATGTGAATCAATGCATCTATGAGGTTTTGATTGATGACGTGGATATAAAAGAGACCATCATGGAAACGAAAGTAGAGAATTTGCATGTCGTACCTGCCACCATTTCTTTAGCAGGAGCCGAAATCGAATTGGTTTCCACCATTTCACGGGAAGTTCGATTGAAAAACGCATTATCAGAAGTAAAGGGCATGTATGATTATGTCATCATCGATTGCCCACCCTCACTGGGATTATTAACCATTAATTCACTGACAGCAGCAGACGCCATTATAATTCCGGTTCAATGTGAATACTATGCATTGGAAGGATTAAGCCAACTGCTCAGTACTGTTCGATTGGTGCAAAAACACTTGAACCACGATTTGATGATTGATGGTGTGTTATTGACCATGCTGGATGCTCGAACAAATCTTGGCCTCCAAGTGATCGAAGAAGTAAAAAAATATTTTCAAGATAAAGTATATCGGACAGTTATCCCACGGAATGTCCGGCTAAGCGAAGCACCAAGCCACGGGGAACCAATTATCATTTATGATCCGAAATCCAGAGGCGCAGAAGTCTATTTAGAATTGGCAAGGGAAGTGATTCGGAATGGCTAAAGGATTAGGAAAAGGCATCAACGCATTGTTCCCTGGCGAATCATTGACGCAACCAGAAGCAGAAGCAGTTACAAAGATCAGTATTGGACAATTGCGGGTAAATCCTTTCCAGCCTCGGAAAATTTTCGATAACGCTGCATTGCAGGAGTTGTCGGATTCCATAAAAGAGCATGGGATTCTGCAGCCGGTAGTTGTGCGTAAAAAAGGAAAACATTTTGAATTGGTTGTGGGGGAAAGACGTTTCCGCGCAGCCAAGTTAGCGAAATTGAAAGAAGTTCCAGCCATCATAAAAGATTTGAATGACCAGCAGATGATGGAACTTGCCATCTTGGAAAATCTGCAGCGGGAAGATTTGACCCCAATTGAAGAGGCTGAAGCCTATCAAAAATTAATGGAAGCTTTGAACCTGACGCAAGAACAATTGGCTTTTCGGTTAGGAAAAAGCCGGCCGCATATAGCCAACCATGTTCGGTTGTTGACCTTGCCTGAAAATGTCCGCCAGTTGATTTCCGACAAAAAGTTGTCGATGGGGCATGGGCGTACTTTGCTCGGATTGCGCCATAAAAAGCTAATAGCTGACACGGCTGAAAAAGTCGTCAAAGAAAACTTGAATGTCCGCCAGTTAGAAAATCTTGTCCAACGGCTGAACGAAGATGTTCCACGTGAAACAATTGAAAAGAAAAAAGATTTGTTTATAGAAGAAAAACAATCGGAATTAAGAGACCGGTTTGGAACAAATGTCCAAATTAAAAAGTCTAAAAATAAAGGGAAAATAGAAATTGAATTTTTCTCGGAAGAAGACTTGGAACGGATTTTGGAGTTGCTAAACTGACAAGTGCCTATTTTCCGCACTCCGGAAAATAGGCTCTGTTTTTGAGAGAAAAGCGAAGGCGACTGTTTAGCCCCGACAAGCGCTGGAGGGCTTGAAACTATGGCGTTTTTTGCCATAGTGGCAAGACCGAAGCGACCTCGAGGGGCTAGGAGCCGG
>NZ_VOHD01000003.1:19499-25471 GCF_007859395.1 Planomicrobium sp. CPCC 101110
GCCGGAGTCTGGACAAGAGAAAAGCGAAGGCGACTGTTTAGCCCCGACAAGCGCTGGAGGGCTTGAAACTATGGCGTTTTTTGCCATAGTGGCAAGACCGAAGCGACCTCGAGGGGCTAGGAGCCGGAGTCTGGACAAGAGAAAAGCGAAGGCGACTGTTTAGCCCCGACAAGCGCTGGAGGGCTTGAAACTATGGCGTTTTTTGCCATAGTGGCAAGACCGAAGCGACCTCGAGGGGCTAGGAGCCGGAATCTGGACAAGAGAAAAGCGAAGGCGACTGAAAAGTAGGGAGAAAGCAGGAGTGTCTGAGAAAGGAGTTAATGAATGATTCTCTTGGGGACTTTGATCAATGCAATACTCATTGTTGTAGGGACGTTAATCGGCAGAGCCCTGCGCAACATCCCTGAGAAGATAAGGGAAACGGTCATGTATGCCATCGGTTTAGCAATAACGGTTCTTGGGCTGCAAATGGGATTTGAAAGCGGAAATTTTGTAGTTGTTATAATCAGTTTGGTTATTGGGGCAGTTCTTGGCGAATGGGCGGATTTGGATCAAAAGCTGAATGACTTTGGCCATTGGATTGAAAGAAAACTCGCGTTCCAAGAAAGCAAAGGCAGCATTGCCCAAGGGTTTATCACAGCTACACTGATGTACGTCATGGGGGCGATGGGAATTATTGGGGCGCTTGAAAGCGGCTTGAGCAATGAACACGGCGTCCTGATTTCAAAGGGCATTATTGACGGATTCATTTCCATCATATTAGCTTCAACATTAGGCATTGGCGTCTTGTTATCGGCAGTTCCTGTTTTTGTTTATGAGGGGCTTATTGCATTGCTTGCAACCCAGATCAGCTTGATCATTCCGGAAGCGGCATTGGATTTGTTTATAAAGGAAATGACGGCTACAGGCGGTGTAATGATTGTCGCTATCGGCCTGAATATGATAGGCCTTACGAAAATTCGGGTAGCGAATTTACTGCCGGGTGTGTTAGTAGTAGGTTGCATTGTCACGGTGATGTATCAATTCAACTTAATGTAAGGTGAGTTTGGGAAGGTGAAAAAATGAGTACAAAGCAAACAAATTTAGATACGGTTACAGAAGATTTGGAAAAGGCAACAGAACAAACAAAAGAGGTAATATTCAATCAGGAATTATGGTTTGATGTTGGTACAGTGGCGCTAAAAGTAGTGGTCATTATAATAGCGGCAGGCATTATTGTCAGGCTGCTGAAAATGATAGTGCGGAAAAGCTTTGCAGTCCGCATCAAAGGACCTCTTAAATATAATGAGCGCCGCCAGCAGACGTTATCAAAACTACTGGAAAATGTTACGGCATATGTGATTTATTTTATGGCTATCATTGCAGTTCTCTCGTCATTCAATATTGATGTCAGGGGATTGATTGCAGGGGCCGGGGTACTTGGTTTAGCGGTCGGTTTTGGTGCGCAAAACTTGGTGCGCGATGTCATTACCGGATTTTTCATCATTTTTGAAGACCAGTTTTCAGTAGGGGATTTTGTCCGAATCGGGGCAGCAGAAGGAACGGTCGAAGAAATTGGCTTGCGCACAACAAAAATAAAGGGCTATACTGGCGAATTGTTCATTTTTCCGAATGGCAATATAACCGATGTAGTTAACTTTTCGATAAACAACTCTATTGCGGTTGTGGATGTTAATGTTGCTTACAATGCTGATATTACGAAAGTAGAATTGCTTATTCAGGAATTTTTGGGAACGCTGCAAGAAAAATACGAACAAATTATTAAACCGCCAGAATTTCTCGGAGTCCAGAGTCTGACGCCGACTGAGATGGTGGTCCGGGTGGTAGCTGAAACGCTGCCGATGCAGCATTTTGCAGTGGCCCGCGGCATTAGACGCGATCTAAAGGAATATTTAGACGCAAATAACGTAGAGGTTCCGCTTCCTCATATGGTCATGATGCAGCGCTCAACAGATAATCTTAAAAAATAAAGGAGGCGGGCATATGGAGATGAAAGAGTTTGGCTTGAATGATATTGTGGAAATGAAAAAAGGCCATCCGTGCGGCGCCAATGCCTGGAAAATCATCCGCATGGGAGCAGATATCCGGATCAAGTGCGAAGGCTGCCAGCATAGCGTGATGATTCCGCGTATTGACTTCAACAAGAAAATGAAAAAAGTATTGGTAAAAGCCGAAACGGAATGAACAATGGACAAGTCGGCAATTCCTTCCTATAATGAAAGGGTTGCGAAAAAAATCGTGTGATCGAGAAGAGAGGTCGTGAATCCTATGGCATTAACTGCAGGGATTGTAGGGTTACCAAACGTGGGGAAATCCACATTATTTAATGCTATTACAAAGGCGGGCGCTGAAGCAGCAAACTACCCGTTCTGTACTATAGATCCGAATGTCGGAATTGTTGAAGTTCCGGATGAGCGGTTAGACAAATTGACGGAACTGGTCGTTCCGAAAAAAACCATTCCTACAGCATTTGAGTTTACTGATATTGCTGGAATTGTAAAAGGCGCCAGCAAAGGTGAAGGCTTGGGAAATAAATTCCTTTCCCATATCCGTGAAGTGGATGCGATTTGCCAAGTAGTCCGTTGTTTTGCAGATGAAAACGTTACGCATGTATCCGGTAAAGTAGATCCGATTTCAGATATTGAAGTTATCAATTTAGAATTGATCTTAGCCGATATGGAAAGCATCGAGAAACGCATTGCCCGCGCAGCCAAATTAGTTAAGCAAAGAGACAAAGATGCCATTGCAGAAGAGCCGGTATTGATGAAATTGCGCGAAGCATTTGAAGCAGGGCAGATGGCACGTTCAATCGACTTTACAGAAGACGAATTGCGCATTGCGAAGAACTTGAATCTTTTGACGCTTAAACCCATGCTATATGTGGCAAACGTGGCAGAAGACGAAATCGCAAACGCCGATGATAACGAGTATGTTCAAACAGTACGTAAATATGCGGCTGAACAAAATTCAGAAGTAATTGTCGTTTGTGCGAAGATTGAAGAAGAAATGGCTGATTTGGAAGAAGAAGAAAAAGAAATGTTCCTTGAAGAATTGGGCATCAAAGAATCCGGTTTGGACCAATTGATCAAGGCTTCCTACAATTTGCTCGGCCTTGCCACTTACTTTACAGCAGGTGTACAGGAAGTCCGGGCGTGGACATTCAAAAAAGGCATGAAAGCACCGCAATGTGCCGGCATTATCCACTCTGATTTCGAACGCGGCTTTATCCGTGCCGAAACGGTAGCTTACGAAGATCTTGTGGAAGCGGGATCGATGGCTGCTGCAAAAGAAGCCGGGAAAGTCCGCCAAGAAGGAAAAGAATATATCGTCAAAGACGGCGATGTTATGTTGTTCAGATTTAACGTTTAAAAGCGAAACCGGCTGTACAGGTCAATGTAATATAAGGCAAAATGGTGAACAAAAGATAAAAGTTCTCTTGCCAAATTTCTTCATAAAGCCGGGGAAAAGGCGCTAAAGTTAGATGTATCTAGCTCTGGCGCCTTTTTCTTTTGCATTGCAAAGAAACATAAAAGTCTTGAAATCGAAGCAAAATCATTTAAAATATGATAAAAATCAAGTAAAATGATAAGAAAGCATACCGGGTGCACCGATAGCATCCGGTTTTTTTATAGGAGGACTACACATGAAAATGTTCGTGTATGGCTCGCTGAAAAAAGGCGGGAAGTACCATTGTTATTTAGATGAAGCTACGCTAGTTGCAGAATATGCAGTGGCGAATGGCATTATATATGATTCCGGTTTGGGTTATCCGGCAGCAGTCCTGTCTGAGCCAGGCAAGATAACAGGAGAAATTTACGATATTCCGGATGAATTATGGCCGGCTCTTGATGACCTGGAAGGCTATACAGGGGGAGCAGAAACTGATTTGTTCGATAAGGTGACCGCAACAGTCGAATCAAATGGGGACACAATTGAAGCGATTGTCTATGTCGCTAAAGATCCGAAGTTGCTGAAAACAAAAGTTGCAGGCGGCGTCTGGGACGTATCGCATTCTTTGCTGGTTTAAGCAAAAGCGCTGATTATAAATCAGCGCTTTTTTTATTTGGATGGTTTTCGTAAATGTTCAACCGGGGCAACGCGGGGTCGTCGAGCACCCAAGCATCCTTGCGTACTTTCAACAGCTCTCGGTACATCCAGAAATCTCCGAGAGCGCCTGCGGCAAGCATGGCACCGAGCAGGACCAATACTTGGTTCTGCAGCCAAAATCCTGCAAGCGTCGGCAAGACCGCAGTGGTCCAGAAAGGAAGCAGCAAAACTTTGCGCATGGCTTTGTTCTGGACGGGCGTGGTGGATGTAGCAAAAGCGATGCCGAGCTTCAGGTCGACTCCGTAATTCAAAGAAGAGATGGCGACTTTCCCGAATACGACAAAGCCGATCAGATGAAACAATTCATGAAGGACGATCAATGCCAAATAACCGAGGATAAAAAAGGCGATGCCCCAAAAGGAAAAGTGGAAAGTCAACGGTTCGACGAAGAAATGGTAGGCGGCCGCAAACAAAACCAAAAGCAGCCCATTTATCCATAAATATTTTGGCGCCACTTCTTCCATTTTCAATTCGATAATACGGTCCGGTTGCATAGGCTCACTTCTTTCCATGTTTGTAAAAAGTATACCGAAATTTGCTGCGGAAATGATAGTTGCGGAGGTTCGCTCTTTATGCTACAATACATTGATGTGAGTAATAATATGAATTGCTTGCTCCTTGCCCACTGGAAACAGTAGGGCCCAAGTCCATGAGGAGGTGACAACACGATGAGAGAGTATGAATTAATGTACGTAATTCAGCCTGCAATTGAAGAGGAAGCGAAAAAAGCTCTAGTTGAGCGTTTTAACGATATCTTAACTTCTAACGGTGCTGAAATCATCGAGTCGAAAGAGTGGGGTAAACGTCGTTTAGCTTATGAAATCAACGATTTACGTGAAGGTTTCTACCAAATCGTAAAAGTTAACGCTGGTTCTGAAGCTATCAACGAATACACACGTCTTGCGAACATTAACGAAGACATTATTCGCCATATCGCAGTACGCAAAGACGCGTAAGCTATGGACCTGAACATAATTTTGACTTAAAGGGGGTTGAATTCTGATGATTAACCGAGTTGTTTTAGTCGGAAGACTGACAAAAGATCCTGATCTTCGCTACACTCCAAGCGGAGCGGCGGTTGCCCGTTTTACACTAGCTGTAAACCGGACATTCTCCAACGCTTCGGGTGAAAAAGAGACGGATTTCATCAATTGTACCGTTTGGCGCAAACAAGCTGAAAACACAGCGAACTTCCTGAAAAAAGGAAGCTTGGCAGGTGTGGAAGGCCGCATTCAAACTGGAAGCTACGAGGGACAAGACGGAAAACGTGTGTACACGACTGAAGTAGTGGCAGATAGCGTTCAATTTCTTGAACCAAAAAGCTCTGGTGCTGGTGCAGATCGTTCACAAGGACAACCGTCCTATCAGCAGAACCAATCGCCAAATCCAAGTCAGCAAAACTATACGCGTGTAGACGAAGACCCGTTTTCAAGCGGCAGCGGCCCGATCGAAGTATCGGATGACGATTTGCCGTTCTAAAACAGGCTAAACCTGGCGCTTACAACCCATTCTATTATAAAGGAGGTAATTCGATATGGCACCACGTCGCGGAGGAAAGAAACGTAAAAAGGTTTGTTATTTTACTTCTAACAACATTACTTACATCGACTACAAAGACACTGACTTGTTGAAGAAATTCATTTCTGAACGAGGAAAAATCTTGCCACGTCGTGTTACAGGCACTAGCGCTAAATGGCAACGTAAGTTGACAATCGCTATCAAACGCGCTCATATCATGGCACTTCTACCGTTTGTTGCGGAAGAAAGATAAGATTAAAACACAAGAAGGCCGGGAAACCGGTCTTCTTTTTTATTCGCGTTTTTATGAAGAGAAGGCAGTTGTCCGCCGTCGGCTTTTTTGTTCA
>NZ_VOHD01000003.1:25560-478944 GCF_007859395.1 Planomicrobium sp. CPCC 101110
CTCATATCATGGCACTTCTACCGTTTGTTGCGGAAGAAAGATAAGATTAAAACACAAGAAGGCCGGGAAACCGGTCTTCTTTTTTATTCGCGTTTTTATGAAGAGAAGGCAGTTGTCCGCCGTCGGCTTTTTTGTTCACGTTCCCCAATCATGTTACAATTGGAAGGATGAAATAAACCCGAAAGAAGGGGAAAAATAGTCGAATGCAAAATCAACAAACAAGACAACTTACTAACGGTGCGATGATGGCGGCAGTATTTACTGTATTGCTGGCAATTTCAGTATATGTGCCTCTGTTGAATGTCATCACCACCTTATTCTTGGGATTGCCGATTGCTTGGTACAGCGCAAAATATCCATGGAGGCCCAGTTTGCTTTTAGCAGTCGTCAGCTTGGTCCTATCGTTTATCGTGGGCGGTCTTTTATCTCTGCCGCTGGCGCTTGTCTACGTGCCGCTCGGGGTTTCGATCGGTCTTTCCATTCATTACGGGAAAAGCAAACTATTCATGTTTTTATGTGCAGGAATTGTCCTGCTCATTTCGACCATGCTGCAGTATATGGCATCAATCGTACTGTTTGGCATCAATGTACTGGAAGAATCCATTACAATGATGCAGCAGTCGTATGCGCGGGCTGGGGATTTGCTTGGGCGCTTGGGCGCTACCGCGGATCAAATGGAACAATACAACAAAGCGGTCAGCGACATGGAATTTTTAGTGGAAACACTGCTGCCTACTTTGCTCGTCGCTTCTGTCTTCCTTCTCGTTTGGCTGATGTTGTTGTTCTATTTGCCGGTGTTAAAGCGGCTTGGTACGGCGGTGCCGAAATTTCCGCCTTTTCGGGATATGAAACTGCCGAAAAGTGTATTATGGTATTACTTAATCGTATTGCTGGCTTCCATGCTGTCTGATTTCCAGCCTGGAACGATGGCTTATATGATCTTTATCAATGCGTCCGTGCTGCTTCAAATGCTGTTATTCCTGCAAGGGGTATCGTTTTACCACTTTTACATCAAGCAGGAAGGCTGGCCGAAGTGGGTGGCGGTTATCGTTACCTTCCTTGCTTTGCCGCTGCAATCGTTTACGAGCATAGTCGGAATCGTGGATCTCGGATTTGATATCCGGGGGTGGGTTAAGCGGGCACACGAGTTTAAAGGAAAATGAGGAGCTGAAGAATAATGTCGGCTTTTTTTAGAAAGAGGAAACTTCGATATCCGCTTATTGCGCTATTGCTGCTGGGCTTAGCCGCAGCGATTCTGATTTCAAGCAGGTCGGAATGGATAGCGGGAATTTTTGTCCTGCTGTTTGGCATCGCTTTTGCCGCTGCGTGGGTGATAGAGAAGAAGACTTATGAAGCGACTGAGCAGCATATTGAGACGCTGTCCTACCGGATGAAAAAAGTCGGAGAAGAAGCGTTGCTTGAAATGCCAATCGGAATTTTACTGGTAAATGAAGAATTTGATATTGAATGGGCCAACCCGTATATGACGTCTACATTGGAGTATGACTCACTGATCGGCGAATCCTTGTTTTCTTTATCGGAAGATTTTCTTCCTTTGACAACATCCAATGAAGCAACAGAGACCACTATCACATTGGGCGACCGCAAATATCGGGTCTATTATAGAGTGAACGACCGGCTGTTTTACTTGTTCGATATTACAGAACAAGTGGAAATCGAAACTTTGTATTATGCAGACCGGACAGTGATCGGGATTTTGTTTATCGACAACTATGATGAATTGTCGCAGGGAATGGATGACCAGACCCGCAGCAATCTGAATAGCCTGGTGACATCTTTGATCAACGACTGGGGAGCAAAGCATGGGATTTTCGTTAAGCGTGTTCAATCAGACCGCTTTATGGCGATTTTCAACGAGTCCATTTTGAAAGAGCTGGAAAAATCAAAATTTGCGATTTTAGATGATATCCGCGAAGTGACGTCAAAAGACAACTTGGCGCTGACGCTAAGCATCGGTGTGGGAGCGGGATCTGCTTCTCTCGTTGAACTTGGCAGCATGGCGCAGTCCGGCCTTGACCTAGTTCTCGGCCGAGGCGGCGACCAAGTGGCGATCAAAAACCCAAGCGGCAAAGTGAAATTCTATGGCGGCAAGACGAACCCGGTCGAAAAACGGACACGGGTTCGGGCACGCGTTATCTCGCACGCATTGCGAGACTTGATCCAGGAAAGTGACCAAGTGTTCATCATGGGCCATAAAATGCCCGATATGGATGCGATTGGAGCTGCGGTCGGTGTAGCGAAAATGGCTGCAATGAACAAAGTAAAAGGCAGCATCGTGCTGGATTTCGACGAATACGACCGCAGCGTCATGCGCTTGATGAAAGAAATTGAAGAAGATGAAGTTTTGTTCAATCAATTCATCACACCGGAAGAAGCGATTGCCACAATGACCGACAATTCGCTGTTAGTCATTGTGGATACCCACAAACCGTCCATGGTCATTGATGAACGGCTGCTTCAGCGAATGGAGCGGGTGGTCATCATCGACCATCACCGAAGAGGCGAAGAATTCATCACCAATACGATGCTGGTTTACATGGAACCGTACGCTTCCTCGACGGCCGAACTTGTGACTGAATTGATCGAATATCAGCCGAAACATGAAAAGTTGTCGATGCTTGAAGCGACCGCCATGCTTGCCGGAATCATTGTCGATACAAAAAGCTTTACACTTCGCACCGGGGCTCGTACATTTGAAGCAGCTTCCTATTTACGGGCAAACGGAGCCGATACAGTTCTTGTTCAACGATTGCTGAAAGAAGATATGGAAACGTATTTAGAACGCGCGAAAATCGTTGAAACGGTCGAATTCGTGGCCGATGGCATCGCTATTGCCAAAGGCGAACCCGGAAAAATTTACAGCCCTGTGCTGATTGCACAAACGGCCGATATTTTACTGACGATGAAAGACGTCAACGCTTCTTTCGTTATTGCAGAACGCGGGGAAAATGGCGTCGGCATCAGCGCCCGTTCGCTTGGAGAAGTGAATGTTCAGCTAATTATGGAAAACCTTGGCGGCGGTGGCCATTTAACAAATGCCGCAACGCAATTATCGGATGCAACGGTCCAAGAAGCCGTTGAACTTCTAAAAAATGCTATTGAGGAACATTATGAAGGGGGACAAACCGAATGAAAGTTATATTTTTGAAAGATGTAAAAGGCAGAGGCAAAAAAGGCGAAATCAAAAACGTGGCGGATGGCTATGCACACAACTTCTTGTTGAAAAACAACTATGCCATTGAAGCCAACCAAGCAGCTATCAGCCAGTTGGACGGACAGAAGAAAAAAGAGCAAAAGCTGTCTGAACAGGAATTGCAGGAAGCGAAAGGACTGAAAGACAAGCTTGAAGCTTTGACAGTTGAACTGAAAGCAAAATCAGGCGAAGGCGGCCGGTTGTTCGGTTCGATTACGACAAAGCAAGTGGCAAACGAATTGGAGAAAAAGCACGGCATCAAAATCGATAAACGCAAAATGGAGCTGGATGACGCCATCCGCTCACTGGGTTACACGAATATTCCGGTGAAAATCCACCAAGAAGTAACAGCTACGCTCAAAGTCCACGTAACTGAAGAAGCGTAAGGAGATGCACCGATGAACGAAACAATAGATCGAGTTCCTCCGCATAACCAAGAAGCCGAACAATCGGTTATTGGGGCCATCTTTTTAGAACCGCAGTCGCTGATTACCGTAGCGGAAATCGTCATGCCGGAAGATTTTTATCGCATTGCGCACCAAAAAATCTTCCAGACGATGCTGACGCTGTCAGACCACGGAAAAGCGATTGACGTGGTAACGGTGACCGAAGAGCTGTCTGTGAAAAAAGAGCTGGAAGATGTCGGCGGATTGTCTTATTTGATGGAAATTGCCAATGCTGTGCCTACTGCGGCAAACGTTGCGCATTATGCCCATATCGTGGAAGAAAAGGCGCTTTTGCGCCGGCTCATCCGTGTGGCAACGTCAATTGTGGAAGACGGCTTTACGCGTGAAGATGAAGTAGGCGCATTGCTCGTTGAAGCAGAGAAGAAGATGATGGAAGTATCAAACCGGAAAAATGCCGGTGACTTTATCCATATTAAAGATGTATTGGTCAAAACGTATGATAATATCGAGTTGTTGCACACACGAAAAGGGGACGTTACAGGAATTCCAACAGGTTTCCGGGACCTTGATAAGATGACGGCAGGGTTCCAGCGAAACGATTTGATTATCGTAGCGGCGCGGCCTTCTGTCGGTAAGACTGCATTCGCCTTGAACGTCGCCCAGAACGTGGCGACACGGGCAGATGAAAACGTCGCGATCTTCAGTCTGGAGATGGGGGCGGAGCAGCTGGTCATGCGGATGCTTTGTGCCGAAGGAAACATCGATGCACAAATCATGCGGACCGGGGCGCTTCAAAACGAAGACTGGCGGAAATTGACGATGGCAATGGGGAGCCTCTCCAATGCGGGAATTTTCATTGATGATACGCCAGGGATCCGGGTCAATGACATCCGGGCAAAATGCCGGCGCCTGAAGCAAGAGCATGGCCTTGGGATGATCATGATCGATTATTTGCAGTTGATCCAAGGACCAGGGCGCGCAGGAGAAAACCGCCAGCAGGAAGTATCGGATATTTCCCGTTCTTTAAAAGGATTGGCGCGTGAACTGGAAGTTCCGGTTATCGCTTTGTCTCAGTTATCCCGGGGTGTGGAACAGCGCCAGGATAAACGGCCGATGATGTCGGATTTGCGGGAATCCGGAAGTATCGAGCAGGACGCCGATATCGTTTCTTTCCTATACCGTGAAGATTACTACGACAAAGAAACCGAAGACCAGAACGTGATTGAGATCATCATAGCGAAACAGCGTAACGGCCCAACCGGTACTGTAAAACTGGCTTTCGTAAAAGAATACAACAAATTCGTCACCATCGACTGGAGCCAGCACGAAGGTGGAGACGGATACTAAACACGAACGTTTAATGTGAAAACACATTTTTACGTTCGTGTTTTCTTTTGATTTTGATTGACTGAAGCGCTTTTCATTGATACAATTAACACGGTTTGAGATAGGGCATATGCCTAACGGAGGTGCGGACGATGACATCAATCGTAGTAGTAGGAACGCAATGGGGAGACGAAGGAAAAGGGAAAATCACCGATTTTCTATCTGAGCACGCAGAAGTGATTGCGCGCTACCAAGGCGGGAACAACGCCGGCCATACTATTATTTTCGGCGGAGAAACGTATAAACTGCATTTGATTCCTTCGGGGATTTTTTATAAAGACAAAATTTCAGTGATCGGCAACGGCATGGTCGTGGACCCGAAAGCGCTTGTAAAAGAACTAAAAGGTTTGCACGCACGCGGCATCACGACAGAAAACTTGCGCATTTCCAACCGTGCGCACGTCATATTGCCATACCATATCAAACAGGATGAAGTGGAAGAAGCGCGCCGCGGCGCAAATAAGATCGGTACCACTGGAAAAGGCATCGGGCCAGCCTACATGGATAAAGCAGCGCGTGTCGGCATCCGTATGGCGGACTTGTTGGACCATGAAGTATTCGAAGAGAAGCTTCGCATGAACTTGAATGAAAAAAACCGCATGTTCGAAAAGTTTTATGAAACAGACGGATTTACGGTTGAAGAAATCATGGAAGAGTATTATTCATATGGCCAGGAAATTGCGCAGTATGTTACCGATACTTCAAAAGTGTTGAACGACGCTGTAGACAATGGACGCCGTGTGCTGTTTGAAGGCGCCCAAGGGGTCATGCTTGATATCGACCAAGGTACATATCCATTCGTTACTTCATCCAACCCGGTAGCTGGCGGCGTTACAATCGGTGCTGGAGTAGGGCCAACCGCTATCCAACACGTTATCGGTGTATGTAAAGCCTACACTTCCCGCGTTGGTGACGGACCGTTCCCGACCGAGCTGTTTGATGAAGTCGGAAACAAAATCCGTGAAGTCGGAAAAGAATATGGAACGACAACAGGACGCCCGCGCCGCATCGGCTGGTTTGACAGCGTCGTGGTGCGCCACGCAAGACGCGTCAGCGGCTTGACTGACTTGACTGTCAACTCGATTGACGTATTGACAGGCCTTGAAACGGTGAAGATCTGTACGGCTTACCGCTACCAAGGGGAACTGATCACGGAATACCCGGCGAACTTGCGCATGCTGGCGGATTGCGAACCGGTATATGAAGAGCTTCCAGGCTGGACAGAAGATGTGACAGGATGCAAATCATTGGATGAACTTCCTGTAAATGCCCGCCACTATTTGGAGCGCATTGCACAACTTACTGGCGTGCAAATCTCCATCTTCTCAGTAGGGCCTGACCGCAACCAAACGAACATCGTCACAAGCGTTTGGCGATAAGTAAAGTTAACAAAAAAGCTGAAACCGTTATAGCGGTTTCAGCTTTTTTGCTTGTTGGGGAATTCTTTAGAGGCGCCAAGGGACGAAAGTTATTATTCTGCAAATCAGCTGCGGCTTTCTGGCAATTCTTTTTCTTTGTATAGGATACTGCAACAAAACCGCCACATTTCAAACGCTGTTCCTAATGGAAATATGACAAATATGACAGAAGACAAGCTTGTTTTTAAAGCTTAACAGAAGCGGAAACAGAAATTTTAGGCCTTTGAATGGACAGCAATCTTGTGTTATCCCGACTGAATAGAAATTATTGCCTCCAATAATACGGTTTCTTTACGAATAGCGAGTGCAAGCTGATTCGAAATGGGAACGTGTTAGAGTAGGAAAGGTTATCCGAAAAAGAGGCTTTAAGAGCGGCGCTGCCGCAATTACGGAAGGGGTCACAAAAGAAGCAATGAACTACTTTGACAAAACGGGCATGCCTTTCAGCAGCTCGCTCATTTTGAAAGCGGCCATAGTATTTGTTTTGCTGTTGGCAAGCTTTACTGTCCACCCAGCATCTGCCAAACCGACAAACGAAGATGAGTTGAAAACCATCTTTCATTTATATAATAGCGGCGATTATATCGGCGCTGTGTCACATGAGGAATCGGTCGACTTGTTGATCGAAGAGAAAATTGAAAAAGTGGACGTTCCGGTAGAGAACTTGAATCTTCAGCCAAGTGAAGATTTCAACATTATAGAGGAACGTGTTTTTGAATCGGCTGTCCCGAATGAACAGGAAACAATAGTGCAGCTCAACCAGCACTTGGCCATTAAAGCGGCATCATTCGCCCTTGCGGTCAATGATGAAATTGCAGTCTATTTGAAGGACCAGAAAGCTTATGATGAGACCGTCCGCCAATTGAAGCTGGCGTTTGTTTCTCCAGAAGAGCTTGAAGCATGGGAAGCCGCCCAGGACTCCACTGAAACACTTCCCGAATTGAAAGCGGGAGAGACGCGTGTAACCGGTTTGGCGTTCGGCGAAAAAATTTCCGGCTATTCGCTGCAGGCGGCGCCGGAGCAAGTGATGGCTGTCGAACAAGCGGTCGAGTTCCTGTTGAATGAACGGGGAGTAAACGTCCATGTCAGCAAAGAACAGAAAATCGAAGAAGTTTACAAGCACGATACCGCTGAAAAAGAAGATGGGAACCTTTATATTGGCGAGTCAAAAGTCAAAGTGGAAGGCAAAGACGGCAAGAAAGAATTGACGTTTGCGATTCGGGAAGAAAACGGCCAAGAAGTGGAACGGCAAGAAACCGCTATGGAAATCACCGAAAAACCGGTCGGCGAAGTGGTCTTGAAAGGAACAAAAGAACTGCCATCTGTAGGCACCGGGAAATTCGAATGGCCAGCGGAAGGCGGCTATATTTCCAGCAAGAGAGGAAAGCGCTGGGGACGCTGGCACAACGGCATTGATATTGCCCGTCCTGAAGGATTTGCCATCAAAGCGGCAGACCACGGCATTGTCAAAGCAGCAGGCCCAGCAGGCACGCTTGGCAACCGGGTCATCATCGACCACCAAAACGGCTATGAAACAATCTACGGCCATTTGAAGTCGATTGATGTCAAGAAAGGGCAAAAGGTCCAAGCGGGAACAAAATTAGGGAAGATGGGGTCTACCGGCCGTTCAACCGGCGTCCATCTGCATTTTGAAATTTCATTGGACGGGAAAACGAAAAATCCTCTGCGTTATATCAAATGAAGAAATAGGAGACTGGCCTTATTCGGGGTTGGTCTCTTTTCCATTTCCCCCTTATTTCCCGGGAAATACCTTGAAAAGAGTAAGAGATGCGAAACAGCCTCAACAGTGATAAAGTATAGGGAGATATGAATAAGAAACGGGTAGAATTTCGTGCCGGAAAAGGCCGGGAAATAGAGGGGAGAATAACGATGAGCAAAACGATTTTAGTTGTAGACGATGAAAAGCCGATTGCAGATATTCTGCAATTTAACTTGAAAAAAGAAGGTTTCGATGTGGTATGTGCCTATGATGGAGATGAAGCCATCAAATTGGCCGGAGAAATTCTGCCGGATCTCATGCTGCTTGATATCATGCTGCCGAATCGCGACGGCATGGAAGTATGCCGCGAAATCCGCAAAAAGTTCGATTTTCCGATCATTATGCTGACTGCGAAAGATTCGGAGATCGATAAAGTGCTGGGCCTTGAGCTTGGCGCCGATGATTATGTCACCAAACCATTCTCAACGCGGGAATTGATTGCGCGGGTAAAAGCGAACTTGCGCCGTCAAAGCGTTGTGCCGACGGAAGACGAAAGCCCTCAATCGAATGAAATCCAAGTAGGCTCTTTAACGATTCAGCCCGATGCTTACATGGTCTTGAAACGCGAAGAAACCATTGAATTGACCCATCGTGAATTTGAATTGCTCCATTATCTTGGGAAGCACATCGGCCAAGTGATGACACGTGAACATTTGCTGCAGACGGTGTGGGGCTATGATTATTTCGGGGACGTACGTACAGTGGATGTGACAATTCGCCGCTTGCGCGAAAAAATCGAAGACAACCCAAGCCATCCGACGTGGATTGTGACACGCCGCGGTGTAGGGTATTATTTGCGAAATCCTGAACAGGAGTAGGATAAATGCAGAAAGTTAGTTTTTTTAAATCGATTCACGTGAAATTTGTGCTGATTTACATCTTGCTGATTGTTTTGGCGATGCAGATAATCGGCCTTTATTTTGCGCAGCAACTTGAAGAAACGCTTAGTGAGAACTTTCAAAATTCCATCGAAGACCGCATGAACATCATCGAATTCAGCGTCCGGGAAGAAATGGTCAGAAACCGGACCGATGAGGATTTGACTTTGGAACAAAGCCTTCGTTCTGTCTTGAATGGGTTTCAATCGGATGATGTCAATGAAATACGGGTGATCGATTCCCGGTATAACATATTGGCGTCTTCTGAGGCCGACAACCAAGTCCTGGTCGGCCAGCGCTCAACGCATGAATTGGTGAGGCAGTCGACGACCGAGGAAAAAGTGAAGGAAAGAACGTATGTCACCAAGGACCGGCCGAACGACCGGGTATGGGTCCGTGTCCAGCCGATCAAAGCGGCTGGCGGTGAACTGCTCGGTACTCTTTATAGCGAAGCGGTCATTGAAAATGTTTACGACCAAATGGATGAAATCAATTCCATTTTGGCCGGCGGTACAGCCATCTCGCTGTTGATAACTGCCATATTAGGGGTATTGGTGGCACAAACCATTTCCCGGCCGATATCGGATATGCGGAAACAAGCGCAAGCCATGGCGAAAGGCAATTTCTCCAGGAAAGTGCGGGTTTACGGAGATGATGAAATAGGCCAGTTGGCAAGGGCTTTCAATCATTTGACCAACCGATTGCAGGAATCCCAGCAGTCAACGGAAAGTGAACGGCGCAAGCTGGCGTCCATTTTATCGAATATGACGGATGGCGTTCTATCGACCGACCGAAGAGGGCGCGTTATCCTGATCAATGACCCAGCGCTCCGGCTATTGGATGTTTCACGTGAAACGGTCATCAACCGCCCGCTGACAATGGTGCTGGGCCTGGATTCAGAATATACGTTTGAAGATTTGATTCACCTGAAAGAAACGATAACGCTCGATTTCAGTACGAAAGATCAAACCACCTTGCTGCGGACCAGTTTTTCGGTCATCCAAAAAGAAACGGGCTTTGTAAACGGCCTGATTGCCGTTTTGCACGATAATACAGAGCAGGAAAAAATCGATATGGAGCGCCGGGAATTTGTGGCGAACGTTTCCCATGAATTGCGGACGCCGCTGACGACGATGCGCAGTTATTTGGAAGCTCTTGCTGAAGGCGCTTGGCAAGACCCGGATCTTGCACCGAACTTTTTGAACGTGACACAGACAGAGACCGAGCGGATGATCCGACTTGTCAACGATTTGCTCAAGCTGTCCAAAATGGATTCCAGTGAAACCGAGATGAACAAAGAAATCATTGAGTTCAACCGATTCTTCAACCGGATCATCGACCGCTTTGAGATGTCGAAATCGCAAAATGTCCATTTCGAGCGGCATTTGCCGGAGGAACAGTATTTTGTTGAGATTGATCCGGATAAATTGACGCAAGTAATCGACAACATCATTTCCAATGCCTTGAAATATTCGCCTGAAGGCGGAACCATCCGTTTCGCGATGACGGTGGAAGAAGGGGCGCTGCAAATCCGGATCAGCGACCAGGGAATGGGTATACCGAAAGAAAATATCGAACGGATTTTCGACCGTTTCTACCGTGTGGACCGGGCGCGTTCCCGCGAAATGGGCGGCACCGGACTCGGGTTGGCCATTTCAAAAGAAATGATCCACGCACACGGTGGCTCTATCTGGGCGAAGAGCGCCTATGGAAGAGGGACAACAATCTTCTTCACATTGCCTTTTGAAATAGACGATGGAGGTGAGTGGGAATGAAATACGTTGAACAAGTAAAATCGGTTGTTTTGTTTTTGCTTATTCTTCTCAGTTTCGCTTTGACTTTTACCATCTGGACGTTTACCCCTTCGTTTGACCTGATTGAAACGACACCCGCAGTGGATGTTTCAATCGGGGACAAACGGACCGTCGAACAAGTGGTCCGGCCGACTAAAGTGCTGTACCACCAAGAAGATAAAGTAACTGGGACCACCAACCGAAAAGGCATTGATCCGCTTCTCACTTCGATGAAGTTGTGGCAAATCCATGATGTGACGGAAAAGGAAAAAAAGGCATCGGCGAACACACTGCAGTCCTATATGCACCAGCCGAACCGGGTAATTTTATATTATCCGGGAAGTGTGCCTTTGCCGGTATTCGATGCAATGGTGAATATTACAGATGAGACGATTCCGGAAGCTTCGTTTGACCGGGTTGTCATAGAAATGGCCACTATTGAACAGACCCAGATCAAGATCTATTTTATCAATTCGGTCTCTGGAAGGGTCCATGAAGGAAGTGTATCGGTAAGCGAAGTGGGCCAGTTTGAAACCGACGTTTTGGACAGAGCAAAAGATGTATATGTCACGAACGACGACATTGGTGAGTTGCCGATTTACGTGCCGGAAAAAGCGATGAACAAAGTGGTATATCCTTATCTTTTGGAAGAAGTGACGCATGAAAACTTCCGTTCCGCTTTGTTTGAAAATCCATCCAATGTGAATTCATCCGGCGATGCGACAAATGAAAAATATACGGATGACACGGGCGCAATCATGCGTTTTGACGACAACCGGAAAAGTTTGAGCTATGTCAAACCAAGAGCCGAAACATCAGATCCGGGAATTCCATCGGAACTGATTTTCAGCACGATTGATTACGTCAACGACCACGGAGGCTGGACCAACGAATACCGGTTTTTTGGCATTGAACCGCTCACGCAGCAAGTTTATTACCGGTTATTTTTAGATAACTTGCCGGTATTCAGTACATCAACGGCCACGGAATTGGAACTGAAATGGGGCATGATTGACGGAACCGAGCAAGTTTTCCGTTATATCCGGCCATACTATGTATTGCAGTCGACGGCGCAGACCAGCACAGAAATGCTTGAACCGGGGACGGCTGCACTAGACGCCATCAGCCGCCTGAGTGAAAAAGAACGGAAAAAAGTGACGGACATTTCGCCGGTTTACGAATTGACGCAGACGGGCGAGAAGCTGATCACTTTCCAAGCGGCTTGGTATTACAAAATAGAAGGAACTTGGCTAAAGCTTTCCGAAGAAGCGCTAGGAGGTGGGAAAGTTGGATTGGAGTAAAACCAAAACCATTTTCATCATCGTCTTTTCCATTTTGAATGTCTTTTTGTATTCTTTGTACTTGGACCGTTATACGGAGTATGAAAAAGTAGAAGTTCTTGGGAACGACTCTTCGTCAGTTGAAGAAAAGCTCAAGGAAGATAACATTTCCTACGGCAATCTTCCGGAATCCGTTGAACCCGAACCTTATATCAATGCCCAGATGAACGAATTCGAAAGCAGTGAGATCCCCGCTGGCAATCAGCAGGGGCGCATCATTGGAGAAAATCTTCTGCGTGTGGATTTCAGGCAGCCGATGCCTTTAGGGGCTGAAGCGAACGGAAAAACTTTGACGGCTTTTGTTGAAGAGAACATTGACCAAGGGGAAGCTTATGTTTTTTGGGAGATGAACCAAGCTGAAAACAAAGCCGTCTTTTTTCAAAAGGTCAACGGAAAGACCCTTTACTATAGCGACAATGGCCGCTTGACGCTTTTCTGGAATGATGAAGGCGAAGTGACAGGATTCGAACAAACAATCTATGAAAACGTGGAATTGGGCGAACAGCCGAAGGAATTGATTCCTCCGATCCAAGCGATTTACACGCTTTACACAAGAGGGGTCCTGCCGGCGAATTCAACGATTGATTCCACGGAAATCGGGTATTCGGTGTATGTCCAGGTTTCTGAAAACGCCCGCATGTTCCTGCCTACATGGCGCATAAGCGCAACACTTGCAGATGGCACGAAAGAAGAGTATTTTATAAATGCGGTAAACAACGGCATCGTTGAATTAGAGGCGGAAGAAGCAGTAAAATAAGGAGTTTTTTATATGCGTTTTAGTGTATTAGCAAGCGGCTCAAGCGGCAATGCTATTTATATAGAGAATGACCAGCACTCGTTTTTGGTGGATGTGGGTTTGAGCGGCCGCAAAATGGAGGAGCTGTTTGCATCCATCGGCAAAAAGATGAGCAGCCTGGATGGCATTCTTGTGACTCACGAGCACAGTGACCACATCAAAGGAATCGGCATTGTGGCACGCAAATACAACGTGCCCATTTATGCCAATGAAAAAACATGGGCGGCTATGGACGGGCTTGTAGGTGCCGTTCCGGTGGAGCAGCGATTTCATTTTCCGATGGATACGGTGAAGACATTCGGTTCCATTGACATCGAATCGTTTGCGGTGTCCCATGATGCGGCTGACCCAATGTTTTATGTATTCCATGAAAACGGCCGCAAGCTGGCGCTTATCACGGATACGGGGTATGTCAGCGACCGGATGAAAGGCGTTATCCAGGCAGCGGATTCATTCGTTTTTGAAAGCAACCACGATGTGGGCATGCTGCAGATGGGCCGGTACCCGTGGTCGGTTAAACGGCGCATTTTGAGCGATGTCGGACACGTGTCGAATGAAGATGCGGCGGTGGCGATGAGTGAAGTGATGGCTGAAAAGCCGACGCGCATTTATTTGTCGCATTTGAGCAAAGACAACAATATGAAGGATTTGGCGCGCATGAGCGTGGAGCAGACGCTGCAGACAAAAGGCATCATTGTCGGGGAATATGTCGATTTGCTCGATACGGACGCCAATGTGCCGACGCCTTTGGTGACAGTTTAGAGGTTGAAGAAATCGCTCCAGGCGGACGCTTTCCGCGGACTGACTGCCGAGCCTCCTCGCGCTGCGCACTGCGGGGTCTTGGCAGTCAGTTTTTCCGCTGGAGTCGCCGCCCTCCGCTCTTTCTTTTAAGAGTATTAGGGGAATTCCAGCTGCATGCTATTTAGAAGAATAATCAATAAAAATCAGCCGGAGCATTTTGCTTCCGGTTTTTTCTTTTGTCTAAGTTCACAGAATTGTCGGGCTGTTGGTTGATTAGCGCTGTTGGAATACGGTTATATATAGGTAAAGACAATGGGAGGATGAAGTGTATGGGATATTATAATGATCCGCCGCCCAGCCGCAGCAGGAGATCGGGCCGGGCGGGGACGTTTTTAGCCGCTATTGCCGGAGTTTTAGTTGGGGCGCTGGTCGTGTGGCTGTTATTTTCTTCAGTGCCGGGACTGGCTCCTGGAAACAATACAGCGACAGAGACGGCAGCTGGAAATACGGAAGGCGCTGCCAGTTCAAATTCCGTCAGCATCTCCACTGATGTAACGGAAGCCGTTGACATAGCAGCGGATGCAGTAGTCGGAATAACGAATCTTCAGGAGTCCTCAAATTTCTGGAATGGTTCCCAAGGGCAAGACCAGCAGCAGGAGCAGGCTGTTGGAACAGGATCGGGTGTAATATATAAAAATGAAGGCGGCCGTGCTTTTGTGGTGACCAACCATCACGTAGTGGATGGCGCCAATGCGCTTGAAGTTACAATGTCGGATGGCACTAAAGTCGAAGCGGAACTTGTCGGCAGCGATATTTGGACGGATCTTGCAGTATTGGAAATGGACGGAGCAGGTGTTGAAAAAACGGTTGAATTTGGCGATTCGGATGCATTGAAGCAAGGGGAAACGGTCATTGCCATCGGCAGTCCGCTGGGCCTTGAATTCTCAGGATCGGTGACCGCAGGGGTTGTCTCTGGCACTGACCGGGCTGTACCGGTAGATTTGAACGGGGATGGGCAGGAAGACTGGCAAGCAGAAGTATTGCAGACAGATGCCGCCATCAATCCAGGAAACAGCGGTGGTGCACTTATCAACCTGGCCGGCCAGCTGATTGGCATCAATTCGATGAAGATTGCGACAGACGCCGTTGAAGGCATCGGTTTTTCGATTCCGATCAATTCGGCGATGCCTGTTATCAATTCCCTTGAAACCACTGGTGAAATGGTGCGTCCGGCAATGGGCGTAACACTTGTCGATTTGATTCAAGTACCGCAAAGGGAGCGTCAGGAGACGCTGAACCTTCCTGAAGACGTGAAGACCGGTGTAGTGGTAGATACAGTCGTAGAAGGCTCAGCAGCCGCACAGGCAGGCATGGAGCAATATGATGTGATTGTCGAGATGGACGGCCAGCCGGTCGGCGATATCATCGAGCTGCGCCAGCATCTTTACAACGAGAAAAAGATCGGTGATACGATGACGGTGAAAGCTTACCGGGACGGCGAGGAAATGACGTTCGAACTGAAGCTTGTTGATAACTCGGAGATTTGATGTTGGAGACTTGAAAGCATCTGCTTTCAAGTTTTTTTATTTAATGGGAAGCAAGTTGAATCGTTTTATATCAAAGTTGTGATTCTATAATTGAATCCCATCCTCAGAGCCCTTTTACAAATATAAAAGAATGGAAAGAGAGTTTTCGCTAAGCCCTTCAGTGGCAGGAAAAAAAAGGAGTTGTCTCGAATCAGTTAAGCGACTTTAATTTTTGGCTGAGGAGGGAAAAGATGTACAGAACGGTGGAAGACTTTTTGGGGCACTGGAAACAGGAAGCGGCGATGACGGTGCAGGTGTTTGAGATGCTGACGGATGAATCGCTGAACCAGCAGATCACATTACAAAACCGGACGCTGGGGCGCCTCGGCTGGCATTTGACGACGACACTTGGGGAGATGATGGGCCACGCAGGACTGGAATTTGAAGCGACGCCGGATGATTTGCCTGTGCCGAACTCTGCGAAAGAGATCGCGGATGCGTACCGCAGGTCCAGTGATGCAATGGTAAAGGCAATAGAGGAACAGTGGACGGATGCTACATTACAGGAAGAGCGGAACATGTATGGCGACAATTGGACTGTTGCACAAGTCATGACCGGGTTGGTGCTGCACCAGACCCACCACCGGGGACAAATGACGGTGCTTATGCGCCAAGCCGGATTGAAAGTTCCGGGTCTTTACGGTCCGGCAATGGAAGATTGGGCGGCAATGGGAGCACCGGTTCCAGAAGTGTAAAAAGGAAGAGCTGAAAACCTAAGAGGGTTTTCAGCTCTTTTTCTATGTAAAAAAAGTGTGAAATATTATTTGAAAATGAAAATAGATTTTTAGCTTGAAAGAGTGGATTGTTCGGAAAAACAGAAAAAAGGGTGTGGATAACTTTATATAGATTTAAGAGTTATTCGTTATCCACAGACCCTGAAAAGCTTTTCTTTCCGCTACTCTTTTCTTCTGTTAAAATGAGTTGTGGATAAAAAGAAAAAAATTGTGCATAACCTTGTGGAATATTCGGAATTTGGAAGGGGGAGGAAAAATGATAATAAATTGCTGTAAAACCCACGTGGAGCACGCTTTGGACGTGTTTGTAGCGGAAACAAAAAGCTATCCTATTCTTACAGAATTGTCAGACGAAAAAAAGTTATCCACAAAGTGTGATTACTGCGAAGAAGCTGCATTGTATCTTGTGGCAAATGAATGAGTGGGCACAAGATGTAGGAAAGTATGTGGATATGTTGATAACATTTGGGGATAACTTGTTTGTAAAGGGAATGTAAAAGGGGGATAAGTTGTGAATATCTCAATTATCAGTGTTGGGAAGCTAAAAGAGAAATACTTGAAATCAGGAATTGAAGAATACACAAAACGACTTGGAAGCTATGCGAAAATGAACGAAGTGGAAGTGCCAGATGAAAAAGCACCGGAACAATTAAGCGATGCTGACATGGAAATTGTCAAAAAGAAAGAAGGCGACCGCATCCTCGCAAAAATTCCCCAGGATGCGTATGTCATCGCCCTTGCCATCGACGGCAAGATGAAAACATCCGAGCAGCTGGCAAAAGACATGGAATCCCTCATGACTTACGGCCGCAGCAAAGTGGTCTTCGTCATCGGCGGATCACTTGGTTTGCATGATGAAGTGTTGAAGCGGGCAGATGAGAAATTGTCGTTTTCCAAGATGACATTTCCCCACCAGCTGATGAAGCTGATCTTGGTGGAGCAGGTTTATCGGGCTTTTCGGATTATGAAGGGCGAACCGTATCATAAGTAAATGAGGTTTATACTATTAAATAAACTCTAACTTATACATGATTTGTCCAAATCCTAAAGACACTCTAGTTATTAAACCGAATTCAAATGTTTTCTTTACACCGATAAATCAAATTAATTCAGTTATTAAAACTATCCAAAGGGAAACAGGTTTTAATCATTTGGATTTGCTAAACATTGGTCTAAATTCCGTTATTCTAATTGAATACATCCTTGGTAAGGCCATCGCGCCTATTAGGATAACCCGATCAATGAAACGATTGGACCGATTTTCCTTTTTTTTAAAAGCTTTATAATGATAAAAGATGGATTTTAGTTGGTATTTTCACTTAAGGCGTTTTTATCTATCGGGTTAAGAGAAAGCTTGAAGTATAGAAGACGGGACGGGAATTGAATGAAAAAAATTGGATTTGATTCGGAGAAATATTTGCAAGAACAATCTGCCTATATCCTAGAACGGGTGCAGCAGTATGATAAACTTTACTTGGAATTTGGCGGAAAATTGATAGGCGACAAACATGCAAAGCGTGTCTTGCCTGGATTTGATGAAGATGCCAAAATCAAATTATTGCATACGCTGAAAGAAAATGCGGAAATCATCATCTGTGTGTACGCTGGAGACATCGAACGGAACAAAGTCCGTGAAGATTACGGCATCACTTATGACCAAGATGTCTTGCGCTTAATCGATGAATATCGGGCGTATGGCATTTCTGTCAACAGTGTCTTGATCACTCGTTACCACGGACAACCAACAGTCAAAGTATTTATGACAAAGCTTGAGAGAAGCGGAATCAGCGTCTGTATGCACCGCGAAATCGAAGGTTACCCCACAAACGTGGACGCGGTCCTTGGGGAAGAGGGATTTGCGACGAATCCCTATATTAAAACGACAAAGCCAATCGTGGTCGTAACGGCACCTGGTCCAGGCAGCGGGAAGCTTGCCACCTGCCTTAACCAAATGTACCATGAGAATAAACTGGGGAATAAAGTCGGCTATGCCAAGTTTGAGACTTTTCCGGTTTGGAACTTGCCGTTAAAGCACCCGGTAAACATCGCTTATGAAGCGGCTACCGTCGATTTGAAAGACGTTAATATGATTGACAATTATCACTATGAAGCATACGGGAAAGTAGCAATCAATTACAATCGTGATATTGAGACGTTCCCTGTCATCAAACGGATTATTGAAAGGATTACTGGTAAAGAGTCTGTTTACAGCTCACCGACTGATATGGGTGTTAATCGTCTGAAATCAGGCATTACCGACGATATGGTCGTGCAGGAAGCTGCCAAGCAGGAAATTATTCGGCGCAGTTTCGTCGTAGAGAACGACTATAAAAAAGGGCTTGCCGATGAAGATAGTGTACGCCACATGCAAGTGATTCTTGAAGAGACTGACTTAAAGAAAGAGGATCGGGCACCTGTATTGCCGGCCCGTAATTATGCGAAAGCGATTCAAGAAAGTATGGACAGCACGAATTTACAAGCCATAATTGCGATAGAACTGCCAAATGGTGAGATGATCACCGGTCGAACGACAACTTTGATGGATGCTTCGGCAGCCGCAATTCTGAATGGGTTGAAGAAATTGACCAATATTTCCGATGAAATTAATTTGTTGTCGCCGATGATTTTACAAACGATTCAACGGTTGAAAACCGATGATTTGAACAGCCGAGTCCCGACGTTAAGCGCCAATGAAGTGCTGATTGCACTGGCAATCAGTGCAGTCACCAACCCTACTTCTGAGCTGGCTTATAAGCAACTGCCAAATTTAAAAGATACACAAGCGCATTCCACGGTTATATTGAATAGAGAAAACGAGCAGACCTTTAAGAAGCTTGGAATCGACATCACCAATGATCCGGTATATCCAACGGAGAACCTGTATTACAATTAGGTTTTGAAAACGTCTGCCTTTTTCTTCTTACATAGAAGCCTAGGGCAGATGTTTTTTCGTTTATAGAGTTTACTAAAAAGGTGTAGTCTTCTAATTAGAAGACTACACCTTTTTAGATTAATGGATTAACTGCCGGAATGTCTGTGCAAACACTAATCTTATGGATCTTGCCATAAAACAAGCAATATTGACAGGGTTTAATCTTTGGAAATACTCTCATCAAGACCTCGAAGAAACGTTAGAACAGCTTTTTAAGTTGGCTGAGCAATTTGATATTCGGCCAACAATTGATTCGACGCTCCCACTTAATAAAAATAAAACCGCCTATAAAGTAACCGCAGTGAACCAATCGTACCTAAATAAAAAAGAAAGATAGAAGTCTGCTATTGCGCTAGTTGATTGTTGAATGTATTTACGCCGGCTTCCGCAACTTGAACATCATTAGGCACTGAACTTCCACTGACGCCTATTGCTCCGACTACTTTTCCCTCAACGAGAAGGGGGATCCCTCCACCAAAGACGACAAGGCGTCCATTATTGGTCGTATTTAATCCGAAAAGTTCAGCTGCAGGAACTGTTGCATCAGCCAAGGCTGCTGTAGGCATTTTCAAAGCTACGGCTGTCCATGCTTTATTTTGGGCAATATCAATACTCGCAAGCCAAGCATCATCCATCCGGTGAATTGCAATCAGATTTCCGCCATCATCTACAACCGTAATAACCATGGCAACGCCAAGATTTTTTGCTTCTTCTTCCGCACCCGCAATTAGTTCTTTTGCTAAATCTAACGTAATTTTATACATAAGAACAAACCTCCTTTTCTAATGAGCACATAGAAAATACCTTGCTTATTTAAAAACTCCATGGGGATCAATGACAAACTTCTTGGAAGCTCCCTGATCAAATTCAGCATAAGCCCCAGGTGCCTGATCCAACGAAATCACTGTGGCATTTACCGCTTTGGCAATCTGTGCTTTTCCGCTTAAGATCGACATCATTAAGTCGCGGTGGTACCTCATGACTGGTGTTTGGCCCGTTACAAAAGTATGTGCTTTTGCCCAGCCAAGCCCTAAGCGCACTTTTAAGGTTCCGATTTTCGCATCTTCATCAACAGCGCCTGGATCACCCGTTACATAAAGTCCCGGTATGCCAAGACGGCCGCCTGCGCGAGTAACTTGCATAATGGAGTTCAGCACAATAGCGGGTGCTTCACCAGCTCCTTCGCCATGTCCACTAGCTTCAAAGCCAACGCAGTCAATAGCGCAATCAACCTCTGGCACACCCAAGATTTGAGCAATTTGCTCCCCGAGATCCGGGTGTTCCCTTAGGTTTACGGTTTCACAGCCGAAGCTTCTGGCTTGTGCAAGGCGTTCGCCATTCAAATCACCCACAATTACAACAGATGCTCCTAGAAGCTGGGCGGAGTGGGCAGCGGCTAAACCTACAGGACCGGCCCCCGCAACATAGACGGTAGATCCCGGTTTGACACCAGCACTCACTGCACCATGATAACCCGTTGGAAAAATATCAGAAAGCATCGTCAAATCGAGTATTTTTTCCATTGCCTGATCTTTATCCGGAAATTTCAGCAGCTGGAAATCTGCATAAGGGACCATTACATATTCCGATTGGCCGCCGACCCATCCCCCCATGTCCACATAGCCATAAGCAGATCCGGGACGATCCGGATTTACATTCTCGCAAATATGGGTATCACGCTCTTTACAACTGCGGCAGCGGCCGCAGGCAATATTAAATGGTACAGAGACCAGATCTCCTTTTTTGATGAATTCAACATCGCGGCCGACTTCAATGACTTCGCCTGTAATTTCATGGCCTAGGACGAGCCCTTCAGGAGCTGTGGTGCGTCCGCGCACCATATGTTGGTCACTTCCGCAAATATTCGTTGTAACGATTTTCACAATTACCCCGTGTTCACATTTACGTCCTACATTTAAAGGGTTTACCCCAGGGCCGTCCCTGATGATTAATTCAGGATAACTAATATCTTCAACCGTTACAGTTCCTGCACCTCTGTATACAACCGCTCTGTTTCCTGCCATTCCTGTCATCTCCTATCCTGTTTTTTTCAAATACAAGATCTGATCTTTATGCCCATCCTGCTTTAAAGATGGAAAGCGAAACAACTAAAGGGGCAATAGAATTATTCATTATATTCTGTATATTCTAAAATATAATTCTTTTCATTGGAAGAAGGCACTTTTTTGTGAGAAGGTTACCAAAAGGATAGTTTTAAGCGCCATAAGGAAAGGGGAAGTCCGATGGATGACTTACGGACAGAAATAAAAAGGAAAATTAAAAGCGGCGAATTTAATTGTGAAAAAGAATTGACCTTATCTCTTATTAGCGGAAAATGGAAAATCGTAATTATTTACCATTTAGCAACAGAGGGTGTTTTACGATTTAGTGATATTAACCGATTGCTCCCAAAAATTACACATAAGGTATTAACCACTCAAATTAGAGAGTTAGAAGAGGATGGGATTGTCCATCGGAAAGTATTTCCAGAGGTTCCGCCGAGAGTAGAATATTCTTTAACAAACTTAGGGGAAAGCCTAATGCCGATCGTTCTGATGATGTACGAATGGGGAAAGGAAAATATAAAATACTACACTATTACCAAAAATGTATGAGGATTCCTGCAAGGGAATCCTCTTTTGTTTATAGAAGTATTTGCTAATTCGTGAAGGATGGACTGAAAGAGCTCATTTAAATATGCTTCGGTGAACCTTACCGTAGATGAATAAAGTTCTCATAAAAATATTCTTTTAATAATAAGCAAAGAGTTGTGTTCCTTTCTTCACCTAAAACATTGCTATAATAAAAGAGTGTCAAAAGCTGCACGCTAGCTTTAGATGCTCTTTTTTTTGTGCATCGCACGGATTTTACTTAGCCAGGGAGTTGGAATTAAAATGAACAAGAACGATATAGCGGATATACGCAAACGATTCAAGCTGGATACCGATTTATTGAAAATCGCTGATATTTATAATGTTTATATTAAAGGGGAAACCACTGAAATCTTCCACGAGGAGAGCCGCTCGTTTTCCTTGCTGGACCGGGAGCAGCAGGAGCTGTTTCTTGCCAACTTCAAGAAGGTATTGGGCGGAAAGCTGGATGAAAAGCTGTTTGAGGTAAAGTTTCAGCGACAGGAAGAAGGGCAGGCGGACCATACGCAGCGGCTCCTATACGATGGGCTTGAGGCCGATGACGTTGATGAATGGAAAGAAAACATGCAGCGCATCGCCTTGAAGACGATTGAAGACAGAACGTATGAAAAGGACATGGTCATCACGTTCATTCGCGGAACGTATTTCAAAACGACGAAACGCGAGCCTGATGAAACGGAAATCGACATGCGGGACGAAGTGTATACGACGCCTTTCATCCTTAGCAGCCTGAACCAGACCGAATTGCCGAAAAGTTCGCTGGTGTTTGATTTTGTCGAGCGGGAGTTCAAGTCGAACGTGTTGGCGGATCCCGTCATTAAACTGGCTTCGCCGATCGGTGGATTCCTGTTCCCGAGTTTTACGGACAACGCAGCAGACGTCAATCACATCATTTATGCCGCAAGCAAGGCGAACAACCCGGATTTCCAGTTTATCGAGAGTGTGTTGAACGGCGAAGAAATCATGACTGCCGAGGATGATAAAGCTGTGTTTGAAGAGATAGTCAAAGCGGTAATTGGAGAAGAAGTCAATTCGAGAACCCTTGCCGGTGTCTATGATGAGATCAATCACATGCTGGTCGTGGAAAAAGAGAGCGAGGAAGAAGAGGATACGCCGACTTTGGATACGGTGGAAGTGGCGCGTGTCTTAAAGGCAAGCGGCGTCAAAGACATCAGTACGGAAAAGGTGGAGCGGGCTTTTCAGCAGGTAGTGGAAGACAAAAGCTATGAAATGAAAGCCAGCCATGTCATTCCGAGCTACGCGTCGAAGTCCATCAAGATCAGCACGAAAGTGGCGGATATTAAAATCAGTCCCCAAGATCTGCGGTATGTGAAACAGGTCAATTACAACGGCAAACGCTGCCTCCTGATCGAGGTGGAAGAAGACACGATGATTGAAGGATTCAAGCTGCTTCAGGAAGAGGAGTTGGAATAGGCCGCCCTGATTGTTTTTAAAGCATCCCCGGCGAGCAGGACAGTTGAACAACAAGGAGGAGGAGCCGAACATGATCAGTGAGAAGGATTTGGAGTATTTGCGGCGTTGTGTGGAATTGGCGGAAACGGCTTTGGAAAAAGGGGACGAGCCGTTTGGATCCGTACTTGTTTCAGCTGCCGGAGAAGTGCTTTTTGAAGACCATAACCACGTGGCTGGCGGTGACCATACGCAGCATCCAGAATTTGCGATTGCCAGGTGGGCGGCAAATAACATGGCACTTGAAGAAAGAGGCAGGGCGACGGTTTATACTTCCGGGGAACATTGCCCGATGTGTGCGGCGGCTCATGGATGGGTCGGCTTGGGACGGATCGTATACGCAAGTTCGTCTGGGCAGTTGGCCGGGTGGTTGAGTGAAATGGGCGTTGCGCCATCGCGTGTCCAGAATTTGGCCATTGAAGATGTGATCAAGGATCCGGCAGTGGATGGCCCGGTTCCTGAGCTGGCGGAGCTGGTCCATCAGCTCCATCGCCGGTCGCATGAAGCGAAACGGTAAGCGGGATTTTGTGTCCGCGAACAAAACAAAAAGGACTGTGGCAAGAGATCGAATCTCTTCCACAGTCCTTTTATCTTTTCAGTTCTTCCTTATACCAAAACAGGTACTTTGCTTCTGATGAGATGGTCGAACGCACTCAATGAGGCAGTGGCGCCGGATCCCATAGAAATGATGATTTGTTTGTACGGGCTGTTTGTGCAGTCTCCTGCAGCAAACACACCAGGTACATTCGTTGCTCCGCGCTGGTCGACAACAATCTCGCCGAATTTGTTGCGTTCAACGGTGTCGCCGAGCCAGTCTGTGTTCGGAATAAGACCGATTTGGACGAATACGCCCGACAATCCGATATGTTTTACGTCTCCTGTTTCAAGATCCACATAAGAAATGCCGTTCACTTTGTCAGTTCCTGTGATTTCTTTGGTTTTTGCATTTGTCAGGACCGTTACATTCGGCAGGCTGCGCAGGCGCTCTTGCAGCACTGAGTCTGCTTTTAGCGCTGCATTGTATTCAAGAACGGTTACGTGGTTTACGATATTCGCAAGATCGATAGCTGCCTCGACGCCGGAGTTGCCTCCGCCAATTACGGCTACGTCTTTGCCTGCAAACAAAGGACCATCACAGTGTGGGCAGTAAGCTACCCCTTTGTTCTTGAATTCATCCTCGCCAGGTACGCCGATATTACGCCAGCGGGCACCGGTTGAAAGGATGACGGTTTTGCCTTTTAGGACAGCGCCGTTTTCAAGTTCGATCTCGATGAAATCTTTCTTTTCCAATCGCTTGGCGCGCTGCAGATTCATCACATCAATGTTGTACTCTTTCACGTGTTCTTCCAGGCTAGCCGCGAATTTAGGGCCTTCCGTATGCTTTACACTGATAAAGTTTTCAATGCTGAGCGTATCAAGGACTTGACCGCCAAAGCGTTCAGCGACGATGCCTGTACGAATGCCTTTGCGTGCCGCATAAATTGCCGCACTTGCACCTGCCGGGCCTCCGCCGACTACAAGAACTTCATAAGGCTCCTTGTCCGCAAACTCGGATGCATCTGGAGCGCTGCCCAGCTTGGCAAGCAATTCTTCCAATGACATGCGTCCGCTGGAGAAAGTTTCTCCGTTCAGGAACACAGTCGGTACGGCCATGATGTCTTTGCGTTCAACTTCTTCTTTGAATGCTCCGCCGTCGATCATCGTATGCGAGATATTAGGGTTGAGAACACTCATCAAGTTCAACCCTTGGACAACTTCAGGGCAGTTTTGGCAGCTTAAGCTAATGTAGGATTCAAAATGGTATGTGCCGTCAATGCTCTTGATTTGGTCGATCACTTTCTGTTCGACCTTTGGAGCCCGGCCGCTTACTTGCAGCAACGCAAGCACCAATGAAGTGAATTCATGCCCGAGAGGAATCCCTGCGAACGTGATGCCCGTGTCTTCGCCGATGCGATTGACGCTAAAGCTCGGCGTTCTTTCTAGCTGCGTGCGTTCAACTTGGATGTTGGACGACATAGCGGATAGTTCATCTACTAGAGCTGCCATATCGCGCGAAACATCGTCCCTTCCTGCGCTGACCTTAAGCAGCACATCGCCTTCCAATAATTGTAGATATTGCCCTAATTGTGCTTTTATATCTGCATCTAGCATCATTTTTTGAACTCCTTATATTTTGCCGACAAGGTCAAGGCTTGGCTTCAATGTTGCACTGCCTTCTTCCCATTTTGCCGGGCAAACTTCACCTGGGTTATTGCGGACATACTGGGCGGCTTTGATTTTGCCGACAAGCGTGCTTGCATCGCGGCCAATGCCGTCTGCGTTGATTTCTGCCGCTTGGACGATGCCTTCTGGATCGATGATGAACGTGCCGCGCTGTGCCAGGCCTGCTTCTTCATCAAGGACATCAAAGCTGCGGGTGATTCTTTGTGAAGGGTCGCCGATCATGATGTATTCAAGTGTACTGATAGCATCTGAATGATCGTGCCATGCTTTATGAGTGAAATGAGTATCCGTTGAAACAGAGTACACTTCAACTCCTAGGTTTTTAAGGGTAGCGTATTGCTTCTGAAGATCCTCAAGTTCAGTAGGGCAAACGAATGTAAAGTCTGCTGGGTAGAAGCAAACAACACTCCATTGTCCTTTCAAGTTTTCCTCAGTGACTTCGATAAACTCACCGCTTCCAGCATTGTAAGCTGAAGTTTTAAATGGCTGTATTTCTTTTCCGATCATAGACATATGTAGTACCTCCTAGATATTTTTTAGAATGATCATAGTTATGGTTCCAAAAAAATATCAATCAAAGCTGTTCACCTTAATTAATACAATTATTTAACTATAATGATTCTAATCCTATTTCTATTGTTATATGAATTTATCCATTTGTCAAAGAGAACCCTAAATGTAAACGCTTCCTTAATTTGCGGGAGAAAATGTAGCGTACGCAGCGAAATCGAATCAAAAATCGGGGGCTCCATTCATTATGAAAAATATAAACTTAAAGTAATTTAATTTTTCGAAATAGTTATTATTTTTAATTAGGCCATGAATTTCTCAATAAAAAGAATGACTGCTAAAAGCTCAAGGTTTGGTTCAAGAAACCGAAATTCGCAAAGCAAAGTATTTTAAATGGATTCCGTGAGAAACTTTTGGCGCGGCCAACCGTAAGTAAAGGTAATCTTCAAATATAGAAACTGATGCAATTACAAAAGAAGGAGGCAGGATATGAGACAACTTTACATGAAGCAAAAAGTATTCAGTTTGACCGGTGAATTCACGGTGAAGGATCAGCAGGAGAATGACGTGTATTTCGTGGAAGGCAGTTTTATGCGGATTCCGAAGACGTTTTCCATTATGGATGCCAGAAGGGGCGAAGTGGCGCTCATTACGAAAAAGATGCTCAGTTTGCTGCCGAAGTTTTTTGTTGAGGTGAATGGCCAAGAGGTGCTGACGATTGAGAAGGAGTTTTCTTTCTTTAAAGCACGTTACAGGATTGATGCGGCAGGCATCGAGGTGCAGGGGAATTGGTGGGATATGGACTTTGAAGTATTGCAGCATGGTGAAGTGATCGGTAAAGTGAGCAAGGAATGGTTTACTTGGGGCGACAGTTACCGGATTCAGATATTGGATGAAGAGATGGAGACCATCATTATTGCACTCGTTGTCGCAATTGACCGGGTAAAGGCGGACCAGGCAGCTGCAGCTGGAGCCGCCACCTAAGCCGTACCGATGTAAATCCGGTTCGTTCTTCTTTGGGAATTCACAATAAAACGACAGAAAAGCAGGGGGCCATTCATGGATTTCCTGCTTTTCTCAATAGTCATTTAGGCGGCCATTGTCGTTCCACTGGCCGTACATTTTATTTTCTTTTGTGTTTCTGATGAACTTATCCAATCTTTTGTTGAAAAGATCAAGGTCATTTCTATAACTTTGAATGGTATCAATTCTAATTCTTCTGTAGAGTTCAGGGAAATTGCTGAAGTTTCGATGCACTTGTTCGTCTTCTCTCAAGCGTTCTTCAATTTCTTGGTCTATAGCAAAAGATTCCGGCCGCATGTCAGGGAGAATTCTCAAACCCTCTTCTTTCATCAATCCTAACTTGATCAGCCTTCGTACTCTTTCTTTATTCAATTCGGTCCAGTTGCTTTTTTTCTTTCTTGGAGAAAGCCTTTGGGCAAGTTCAGTGTCTGACATTTTTTTCATCGTGCCGTCAATCCAGCCAAAACATAGGGCTTCTTCAACTGCATCTAAATACTGAATGGCGCCTGGTTGTTCAGCCGTACTGACTATTACCCAACAAGATTTTTCTGTAGTCGAATGTTCCTCAAGCCATTCCCTTAATTCCTGCCTTGTGTTAGCTCTGATCAAGTTCTCAATCTCCATTTTGAACAGATCCTTTCTAACAGGATTATTTGCTTCAAGTATAACTGCCCGAATAATGAAATTGAAACATTAAAGGGATGGAAATGCTTCACTTGATTCACTGGAAATGAAAAGGATCAAGGAAAAGAAGGGAAACGGGGTATATTTAGAGGGTGGCGGTTTTTGTCAGAGGCAAACGGTAACGATTAAGCGGAGGTGCTGCATGGAATTATGGGATCTGTATGATGTGAATCGCAATAAAACAAATCAGACTTGGGTGCGCGGAGAAGTGCTGCAGCCAGGTCACTATCATTTGGTTGTTCACGTGTGTGTGTTCGATTCGAATGGGGACATGCTCATCCAGCAAAGGCAGCCTTTCAAAGAAGGATGGCCGAACATGTGGGATTTGACTGTAGGGGGAAGCGCAGTCGCTGGGGACACGAGCCAAACCGCTGCACAGCGCGAATTGTATGAAGAGCTCGGATTGGATCTGGATTTTCAGCAAATTCGGCCTCATTTAACGATCAACTTTGAAAGAGGCTTTGATGACATTTATTTGATCGAAAAGAATGTGCCGCTGCAAACACTCACGTTACAGTATGAAGAGGTGCAGAACGTGAAATGGGCAAGTAAGGATGAGATTTTGGCTATGATCCGCAACGGGGAATTTATTCCGTATTATGAGAGCCTGGTTCAACTGTTGTTTGATGTGCGAAAGCGTCGCGGTGCCCTTCAAAAATAGCGGGAATGAAAAAAGGATCTTCAATCCGAAGATCCTTTTATTTATAGGGCTTTACTTGATAATCTCCGTGTGAAAACAAGTTTGCATATGGGTCACCATCGTGTCGCCCAAATCGGTAAATGTCGCGACGCCCCGTTTGTGGATGGCGGTTTTGAATCCTTCCGCATCTGCACCGGCAATTGTCAGAAAGTCGCAGATATCAGTACATACTCCTACCGAATGAACCTTTTCCACTCCTAAACCCCTTAGCTTGTCAGCCAAATTTGTTTTGAAGAAAGCGTTGTAGTTCGATTTCGGTGTATAGAGCAAATTGTCATGCTGCTCATTTTTTTTGAACCACTCGTGTAATTCCCCGTACAATTCCTGCCCTGGTGTTCCCACAACATTGTGGGGCGGCCATAGTTCAAAATGCGGATCGTTCGGCTGATGCGCATCCATGGCGACTACAACTATCTTATCCTCTTCCAAAAACCGGTTGGCCACATCTATAATATAAGGCACTATTTCCTGTCCTGGCTTGCCGACAGTCAGTGTTCCGTTATCAGCTACAAAATCGTTGCTCATATCAACAATTAACAATGCTTCTTTTGCCATTTTACAACCCAGCTCCTAAACTCCGGTATTTGATCGAAAAGTATGGTTACACCTTAAATTTAAAAGCTTCTAACTTTTTATAGCAAGCAAAATGAATCATGAATGTCAGAACATTCCTATTAATGCTATAGTTTTATTGAGGAGTGATAAATTTGGAACTAAAAGACGTTATACACGGACACAGATCCATACGCGAATATGAAGACCGGGAAGTAAGCCCAGAATTGCTCAATCAAATATTAGAAGCCGGAATTAGAGCTTCTTCTAGCGGCAATATGCAGACGTATTCCATTGTTGTTACTACAGATAAAGAACTGAAGAAGAAATTATACAACGCGCATATGGAACAATCGATGGTAGTAGATGCGCCAGTACTACTGACATTTTGCGCCGATTTTAACCGAATGAGAAAATGGCTTTCGCTCAACGATGCACCTGTACATTTCGATAATTTCATGAGCTTGATGATCGGCACCATTGACGCTGCGTTAGCCTCACAAAATTGTGCACTGGCAGCGGAGGATGCGGGACTGGGCATTTGTTACATGGGTTCAACGCTTGCAAACTGTGACCAGATTGGCGAACTTTTGAACTTGCCGGAAAACGTTGTGCCGGTTGTCGGTTTTTCATTGGGCTATCCTGCGGAAAACCCTGCTCTGCGGGACCGTTTGCCTCAGCAAGGCATCGTGCATTACAACCAGTATCAGGATTATTCAGACGAAGAAATCCTGGAAATCTACAAAGAACGAAATGAAAAGGGCTGGAACCGCTATATGGCCATTCCCCAGTTGAAGGAAATGACGGAAGAGCTAGGATTGAAAAACCTTGCTCAAGTCTACACCATCGCCAAGTACACGAAGGAATCGCATATGGAATTCTCCCAAACGGTGCTGAATTACTTGGAGAAGCAGAATTTCATGAACAATGAGTAATGGCTTTTTCAGTCAGTGATATAAAACGCTTCGAGAAACGGAAGTGAGCGAAAGTGAAGGGATTTCTTTGCATGATAGTCGGTTCCATGCTGTTTTTGGCGGCTTGTGGAAGCTACAAAGGAACAGTAGTCGGAAAGACAGACTCCAGTTTTATGTTGGAAGCAGCTTCGGCTAACTCAGAAGCAGAACCGCTAGTGCATGAAATCCATCTTATTGATCAGACAACGTTCGACAGAGACATAAGTGCGTTTGAAGAACTGGAAATCGGAGACCAAGTCCGTGTAGTGCCTGCCGATCTTTCGGAAGATTTCCCTTATATCCTTGCTTTAGAAGTAATTACAGAGTAAAGGCGCCAAAACGGTAGGGTTTTAGTGTCTTTATCCGGCTTCAAATCGATCATCTAAGAACATATTAGTTTTGTTAAGGAGTTAGGATATTTATTAGTAATACATATTCGCAAAAGAACGCAGTCAATTTGACTGCGTTCTTTTATCTGATTCTATTAATTGCCTTATTTTTTCTAATTACTCCAAAGAGATGAAGCAAAATAGTGAAATCCACTCGAGCGCCAGTCCCGAGTCCTTTCGGCGCGAGCCCGCGGAAATCGTAACATTTTGCGGAATATTCCCCTTATAAATGCATAAAGTTTAAATTGATAAATCAGAAACACTAGCTTTGTCACGACAAGCCCGACAAAGATGGTTTTCCTTGTTATTGAATCCGTTTACATTTTTCGCCTATGATAAGGAAGGAAATGAAATATCTTTTTTATGAGAGGTGGTTCGTAATGGATCAATCACAATTGAAAGTTGCAGTACAGAAGTTCGGGAATTTCCTGAGTTCGATGGTATTGCCGAATATTGGTGCTTTTATCGCCTGGGGTTTGATTACGGCGTTGTTTATTCCTACAGGGTTTTTCCCGCATGAGGGCTTCAGCTCGCTAGTAGGCCCGATGGTTACATACATGTTGCCGTTGCTTATAGGTTATACAGGAGGACGGCTCATTCATGACCAGCGAGGCGGGGTCGTCGGTGCCATCGCTACAATGGGGGTTATTGTCGGCGCGCCTGATACGCCGATGTTCCTGGGCGCCATGATTATGGGTCCGCTTGGTGCTTTCGTTATCAAGAAATTTGACCAATTGATCGACGGAAAAATCAAAACAGGCTTTGAAATGCTTGTTAATAATTTCTCTGCAGGTATTCTTGGTGCAGCTCTTGCACTTCTTGCCTACATGGGCGTTGGCCCGGCAGTGGACGCATTTACACAGACACTTGTTGCAGGTGTTGACTGGCTGGTTGAAGCGGGATTATTGCCGCTGACAAGCATTCTGATCGAACCTGCGAAGATTTTATTCCTTAACAACGCAATCAACCACGGTGTTTTGTCACCAATCGGTTTGGAGCAGGTCCAACAAGGCGGAAAATCGATCCTATTTCTTTTGGAAGCGAACCCTGGACCGGGACTTGGCGTGCTTTTAGCGTTCATGCTGTTTGGAAAAGGCGTAGCAAAACAGTCGGCTCCGGGAGCGGCTATCATCCACTTCCTTGGGGGGATTCATGAAATCTACTTCCCGTATGTGCTGATGAAGCCGATGCTTATCTTATCTGTCATTCTTGGCGGAATGAGCGGCGTCTTCACTCTTGTATTGCTTGGCGGCGGATTGGTTGCGCCGGCATCTCCAGGAAGCATCCTTGCTATCGCAGCAGTAACGCCGCCTGAAGGAATGGCTTATCTGGCCAACTTCGCAGCGGTTCTTGTGGCAGCAACCGTGTCATTCCTTGTCTCTGCGGTGGTCCTGAAGTCAGGCAAACAGACAGAAGACGATATTGACGCAGCAACGAAGAAGATGGAACAAATGAAAGGCAAGAAAAGCTCTGTATCCCACGCGCTGGCAGCAGAGACAGTAGCAGCTAACGGTGCGTTCCCGGAAAAAGTGAACAAAATCGTTTTCGCATGCGACGCCGGCATGGGGTCAAGTGCGATGGGAGCTTCCCTCCTGCGCAAAAAAGTAAAAGAAGCTGACTTGGATGTGAAAGTTACCAACACAGCAATCAGCACGCTTCCTGCCGATTCGCAAATCATCATCACGCAGGAAAAATTGACGCCGCGTGCACAAAACAAAATGCCGGGAGCTTACCATATTTCAGTGGACAATTTCTTATCCAGCCCTGAATACGATAAGTTGATTGCAAGCCTGCAAAATGGCGTGACGGCACAACAGGCTGAGCTTGTTGAAGATTCCCAAAAGGATGCTGTAGGCGTTGAGCCTGCAATGGGCGGAGAAGACGGCCTTTTGCTCGAAGAAAACATCTTCCTTAACCAGAGCTTCTCAACAAAAGAACAAGCCATCCGCTTCGCTGGGGAAGCATTGGTGAAAGCCGGATATGTGGAGCCTTCGTATGTTGGCGAAATGCTGAAACGCGAAGAAATCACCACCACGTACATGGGCAACAACGTCGCCATTCCACATGGCACGGAAGAAGCGAAAAAGGCGGTCATCAAATCCGGCTTTACGGTTGTTCAAGTGCCAAACGGCGTGGATTTTGACGGAGAAAGCGCAAAATTGATTTTCGGTATTGCAGGCAAGGATGGCACACATTTGGAAATCCTTTCTGGCATCGCGGTCATCTGCGCTGACCAAGAAAACGTCGACCAGTTGGTTCAGGCAAAATCAGCCGAAGAACTGATGAGTATCCTCAATCGCAAATAAATACTACAATAAAAAGGCAGGGAAACCTGCCTTTTTGTTTAATTTATTAAGAAATTTATGTGAAAAAGTTTCAATCAATGTTTCAGCAGCTGCTGTTTCGCAAAACAGCTCTGCTTTCCTGCGGGAGTCTATGCTGTTTTGCTCCATAGCTGTGTTCAATTGCCCTCGTCTTAGGGGCACGCTGAATCTTTGTTCATGCCAGCTTTGAACAGTTCAAATAGAGTGTAAGGTTTCTTTTGAATGAAGCGGCTGAGGCCACGCCTGCGGACAGTGTCCGCCTGGAGCGAAATGAACAGCCAATGAAAGTTTTGATTGAACTTATATATTTCGTATTTTCTTAAAAAAGGTAGTTTAAAAGCGAAATGAGTGAGAAAAATGATTATCACATTTAGGGAAAAATCCATTATAGAGCTGATTGTAAGAACCGCTGGGAAGCATACGGTACACTCCCTTGCAACATATATAAACGTCAGTGCCAGAACGATCCAAAGAGACCTGAAATCCGTGGAAAAAACCCTGAAGCAATTTGATTTGGAGCTCAAGCGCACTGCAAATGAAGGGCTGTTTATCGACGGGAAAAACGAACAGGTCTACAGGCTGGTCCAGAATCTTATGGGCAGCCAGCCGACCGATGAGACGCCTGAAGAACGGAAGCTGAATTTGCTGATCATCTTGCTGCACGAAGGGCCTTCTTTTAAAACGAAGATGCTCGCGAACCAATTGGGGGTCAGCGCCGCTACGCTGTCGGCTTATCTGGACGACCTGACGGAATGGCTCGGCAAATTTTCAATCACCTTGACGCGGAAAAGGGGCGTCGGAGTGGAACTAGGCGGAGAAGAAGCCAACAAACGGCATGCGCTGGCCAATTACTTTTTGGTTTATTTTTATGAGGAGATTGTCGAGCAGCTGTATTTGCTGCAGCAAGGGAAAAAGCTGGGCGAACCGGTTCTCGGGTATTTTTCGCCGCATTATCTGGCGGAAATTGACGGGTTGGTGAACCAACGGATCAACAACGAACAAACCCGCTTGGCCGACAGTGATTATATAGGGCTGGTCATCCATGTTTGCCTGACAATCCAGCGCACCGAACATCACTTTTTGCTGGAAACAGTTGCTGAAGCCGCAACGGAATATTCGGGCGAGTCCAAATTGATGGAAGCCTTATGCGCCGAGCTGAACGACAGGCTTTCCGTCTCTTTGACAACAAGCGACGCGCATTTTCTGTCGGTTGTTTTAAGGGGCTCGAAGGTCCAAGGGACGGACTCGGGCTATTACGACAGCGTTCTGCTCGGCAAGCTGATCCAAAGCGTCATCGGGGAAGTCTCCGCCAATCTGCACGTCGATTTGTCGGATGACTTTTCGCTGTACCAAGGGCTGCTCGCGCATATGGGCCCTTCAATTTTCCGCTTGAACCAGAACCTGGAGCTGTTCAACCCGCTGACCGACGAGATCAAGCGAAAATACCCGGTTTTGTTTATGGCGGTTGCGAAAAGCCTGGAAAAGGTATTCAAGGATATCAACTTCCCGGCAGACGAGATTGCCTTTATCGTGCTGCACTTTGGGTCGGCCCTGCTGATGAATGAAGAAAAAGTGCAGATCAATGCTGTGGTCATTTGCCCGACCGGCATCGGCACTTCCAAGATGCTGGCAAGCCGCATCCAAAAAGAAATTGTGGAGATCAATTCGGTAAAAATTTTATCGATCAATGATTTTCAATCCGCGCGTTTTGATGATTTCGACCTTATCATTTCCACCATCAGGCTGCCGCTTACAGATATTGACTATATCATGGTAAGCCCATTGTTAAGCGACAAGGATATCGGGTATATAGAAACCTATCTGCAAAACAACCTGGAGAAGATCACCAGGAAAAAGCGCTATTTGACTTCTGAAATTCAGCCGGAAGACAGGATGCAAAACAACAAACCGAGCGTCCAGACACTCCTGCAGGAAATAAAGGACGTCCAATCGAGCATGGATGCCATTCTAAACAACTTCCGGGTCTGCCGGCAGCAACAGGCGCCGGATCACTGGAAAGTGTTGAATGGAATGGTGGAACAAGCGAAAGCCGACCGCCTTGTCACAAGTGTTTCTGCTGTTATGCATCAGTTGGAAGAACGGGAAAAGAAAGGCGGACTTGGCATACCGAACACAACAATGGGCCTTTTCCATTGCCGGGATGACAGCGTCCAGAAACTGATATTCCAAGTGGCGCATTTGGAAGAGTTCTGTACAGTCGAAGGAATGGATGGCAAGAGCATGAGGATAAAAAATCTGCTGTTGATGCTCGCGCCGGTGAAGATGAGTGACAGGGAACAAGAAATTTTGAGTATAATCAGCACAAGTTTGATTGAAAGTGACGCTTCGATGATGATTTTTTCGTCCTCGAATGAGAAAATGATCCGGCAAAAGCTGGAAGATTTATTTTTGGACTATCTACAAAATAATTTGATAAAGGAATGATGATGTTGAAACAGACGGTTCATTTTGGAGCAGGAAATATAGGGAGAGGCTTTATCGGGGCACTGTTTTCCGAGTCGGGCTATCATGTAACGTTCGTGGATATTGCCGAGCAGGTTATCAATAAATTGAACGACGAACAGCAGTACGAAGTGAAATTGGCTACAGCGCAAGAAGAAACCACTACGATCAAGAACGTTTCAGGGTTGAATAACCTGACCCAGGAAAATGAAGTGATAGAGGCCATCCAACAAGCGACGTATTTGACGACAGCGATTGGGCCGAACATCCTGCCGCGGATTGCGCCGTTGATTGCCAAAGGCATAGCCAAACGCGCGGGGGCAACAGATGACAAGCTGTATGTGATTGCCTGTGAAAACCAAATAGGGGCAACGGATATTTTGAAGAACCATGTTATGGACCATTTGGATGATGAAACGAAAAAAGCATTAGAAGGGAAAGTCTACTTCTTCAATTCGGCAGTTGACCGCATTGTACCGATTCAGGACCAAAGTTCACTTGACGTGTTGGTTGAGCCTTACTTTGAATGGGTTGTGGAAACTGCGGAAGAAATCCCGCAAGTGACCGGGATGAAAATTGTTGAAGATCTGGCGCCATTCATTGAACGGAAATTGTTCACCGTGAATACGGGACATGCCGTTATTGCTTATCTCGGTTATTTAGAAGGTAAATCGACCATTGATGAGACATTGGCTGATGAAAAAATCGCGGACCAAGTGAGGGAGACGCTCAAGGAGACAGGCGCTTATTTGGTCAAGGAGTATGGCCTTGATCAGGAAGAGCATTTGGCTTACATCAACAAAAACATTGAGCGCTTTAAAAATTCGTACTTGAATGACGGAGTTACAAGAGTGGGCCGTTCACCGATCCGCAAACTTGGGCCTGAAGACCGATTGGTTCGTCCGGCAACCCAAGCGCAAAAAGCGGGGCTGTCATACACCAACCTCGCCCAGGCGATTGCTGCCGCCTTGCTGTTCGATTACGCAGAAGACGAAGAGGCGGTGGAAATCCAGAAAATGATTCAAGAAAATGGGCCTGCCCATGTTTTGAAAAACGTCAGCCAGTTGGATGAAAACAGCGAAATTACACAAGAAGTGATTCGCCAGTATGAATCACTAAAAAACAAAAATAAAAGCAAATGAAAAAGAAAGGATATGGGCCCGGCTTTTTGCTGAGTTCATATCCTTTCTTTTTATTCTTATGCTATGGCTTCAGATTTTTAAGCTTCATTTTCTTGCCGGTCTCCTATCGGTGCTGGTCAAACAAAATCGGATTGCCGTCAGGGTCTTCAATGATAAAGCTGAAGGGGCCGGAACTTGCTTCATCAGCTTCGCCCGAAAATCCTATGCCTTCTTTTTTCAGCTTCTTCTGAAGGTCGCGAATGTCAGTGAAACCTTCGAGATTCTGCCCGTTCTGGTCCCATCCCGGGTTAAAGGTGAGGGTGTTTTTCTCAAACATGCCCTGGAATAGACCGATAATGGTTTCGCCATTCTTCATGATGAGCCAAGGCTGGTCAACGTCGCCGCCAAAGACTTCAAATCCGAGTTTTTCATAGAAAGCTTTTGAGGCGTGGATATCTTTCACGTTCAAACTGACTGAAAAAGCACCTAATTGCATGTTATTGCCTCCTTTTCATTGTCAAAACAAATCATCAATATCCATTCAATAAAAAGAACGGCAATTCCTGCATAGCGGTTCCCCTGACTTCATCGGCACTTTTTCGGAAATACAAACCGCACATATATCTTCTATAAACCTCAACTTTTTCATTTCATATATGCTACATTATAAGAAAAAAATGTTAATCAAAAGAAGGTATTTTCCCGTGCATCCTCAATTGACCACTTATATTACACTCATCAGCACATCAGGTGTACTGAATTTGTTTTTGTGCCTGTACGTCTTTCTGAAGCGCCATAACTACACGGATATCGCAAAGTTTTTTGTTTTTTATACGGCATCGATCACCATTTATTGTTTTGCATCCGCGTTTGGCTTGCTTGCTGAAAATCTTGGGCAGATGAAGTTTTGGACCATAATCCAGTATATCGGCATGCCAGTTTCTTCGCCGCTCGGGCTATTGTTTGTCTTGCATTATTTAGGGATAAACGTAACCAGGAAAAAATGCCTGGCACTTCTTGCGATTCCGGTTGCCAGTTTCATAATGGTGGCGACAAACAGCTTCCACCATCTGCATTATAGGATTTTTGAGGTGGATCCTGTTTTAGGGGCGCCTTATATTTATCAGGAAATCGGCGTTTGGTATGCTGTTCACGGAATTTTCACGTTTGGCTGTATGTTTTTCGCATTTTTACTGATGCTTTTTCAATGGCGGGAAACAGCAAAGGCGTACCGGCCCCAATTGATAGCGCTGCTGTTTGGCCAATTTGTGCCGATTACGACTGCTTTTCTTTATTTGATCGGGGCTACGCCAGCCGGAATCGACCCGGTGCCTATGATTCTTTGGCTGTCTTCACTTTTGTATCTCTGGGCAATCAGCACTTCGCGGCTGTTCACATTGATGCCGATTGCAAAAGATGCGATATTCAACAGCATCAATGACGGAGTCATAGTGTTGGATGAATCCCATCGGCTCATCGAATTCAACCAAGCATCAAAAAACAATTTTCCAAAATTGAACAAAACCATGTTTGGAAGAAACTTTCATGAAGTATGGATCGAACTGTCAGGAAACCTGTTTCCATTAAAGCTGGATGCTGCATCCAGCCAAGAAGTAAAGCTTACAGCCAGCCAGTCAGAGAAAATTTATCAAGTGCGGATTTCGTCTTTGGAAAACAGCAAAGGCCTATTGATCATCCTCACGGATATTTCGGAAGTAAAGAGGCTGCAGCTGAAATTGGAACACCAAGCGTATTATGACGAATTGACACAAATTTATAACCGCCGCGCCTTTTTACGTCAAGCCGAAGCGGATTATGGGGCAGCGAAAAAAAATACTTCGCCTTTTACCGTCCTGTTGATTGATATCGATCACTTTAAACGGGTGAATGACACATACGGCCACGATGTTGGCGACCAAGTGCTTGTGCATGTTGCCAAGTTTTTCAAAGCACAGCTGAAAGAAGGGGCGGTCTTTGCACGGTATGGGGGCGAGGAATTTGTGGTGGCTTTGGATGGACGCACCGAAAAGGAAGCCGAAGAGCTGGCTAACGGGCTGCGAAGGGACTTGGCGCTTCATCCGCTTGTTGCCGAAGAAAAGATGATTTCAGTCACGCTGAGCATGGGAGTGGCTGAAACGAAAGAAGAAGCGGGGGAGACACTTTCTCAGCTTCTTAACAAAGCCGATAAGGCTTTATACGCGGCCAAGCAGGAAGGGCGCGACCGGGTGTGTGTTTATGTGGGGAGCAGGGAGACGGTAAATTGAAAGCGGATCTGGTTTACGGAAAAGCATTGGAAAAACTTCAGTTTAAACAAGTTTCCGAACGGTAATACTGGGCAACTTACTTTATTACCGGCAAAAATTAGTTTATAATTACTAGTTAGTAGTAAAGATTTTAATCTATAATTAGATTCCATAGAGTGCCGTAACGATAGAATATCAAGCAAAAAAGATGCGGTGCGTCTTTTTGCAAATATACAGGATAAGGAAGGGTATAATGAGCAGCAGTCAGAAAAAATCAGACGTTATCTTAATTGGTGCCGGGGTCATGAGTGCGACTTTGGGGGCCATGCTAAAAGAGTTGTCACCAGAATGGGAAATCAAAGTATTCGAGAAGCTCGAAAAGGCAGGGGAAGAAAGCTCTAACGAATGGAACAATGCGGGTACGGGGCATGCTGCACTGTGCGAGCTTAACTATACACCTGAAAAGCCTGACGGATCGATCGATATCACAAAAGCCATTAAAATCAATGAGCAATTCCAGCTTTCGCGCCAGTTCTGGTCGTTTCTTGTAAACAACAAGCGGATCAGCAATCCGAAAAACTTTATCATGCCGATTCCGCACATGAGCATGGTGCTGGGAGACGACGATATCCGGTTTTTGAAAAAGCGTTTTGAAGCATTAGCTGATAATCCGCTGTTCAAAGGCATGGAGTTTTCAGAGGACCCGGAAAAAATGAAAGAATGGATTCCGCTTATGATGGAAGGCCGCAATCCGGACGACCGGATCGCGGCAACAAAAATCGATTCTGGAACAGATGTGAACTTCGGCGCTTTAACAAGCATGTTGTTCGATCATCTGCAGAAGCAAAATGTTGAAGTCAACTACGAGCACACCATCAAAGACATCAAGCGCACAACTGATGGCATGTGGGAAGTGAAAGTCCATAATTTGGCCAACAACAAAATCGAATACCATACGGCGAAATTCGTCTTCATCGGCGCTGGTGGCGGAAGCCTTCCGATCCTGCAAAAAACAGGGATTCCAGAATCCAAACATATCGGCGGTTTCCCGGTAAGCGGATTGTTCCTCGTATGCAAAGATCCGGAAATTGCTGAACAGCATCATGCTAAAGTGTACGGCAAAGCGAAGCTTGGCGCTCCGCCAATGTCTGTGCCGCACCTTGATACACGCTATATCGACAACCAGAAATCCTTGCTGTTTGGACCATTCGCCGGCTTTTCGCCTAAGTTCCTGAAAACAGGCTCGAATATGGACTTGATCGGCTCTGTAAAGCCGAGCAACGTCTTCACGATGCTTGCTGCAGGGGCAAAAGAGATGTCGCTGACTAAATACTTGATCCAGCAGCTGATGCTGTCGAACGAAAAACGCGTTGAAGAATTGCGCGAATTTATCCCGACTGCAAAACTTGAAGACTGGGATGTAGTGGTAGCGGGACAACGCGTGCAAGTGATCAAAGATACCGATAAAGGCAAAGGAACTCTTCAGTTTGGCACAGAAATTGTGACAGCTGCTGACGGGTCGATCGCCGCTTTACTGGGCGCTTCTCCGGGCGCTTCCACTGCAGTTCACGCTATGCTTGAAATCTTTGAGAAATGCTTCCCGCAGGAATTGAAGCAATGGGAACCAAAAATCAAAGAAATGATTCCGTCTTACGGCGTCTCCTTATCCGAAAATCCAGAACTGTTCGAGGAAATCCACGCTTCAACAGCAAAAGCGCTTGGTTTGGACGACACAAACGGGTCTGGTGTAGAAACAAAAGTATTGAGTGAAAAAGCTTAAAAATGATTTTGATTTTATAGAGTAAAAAAGAACCTTCCGTCCATTACTGGATTGAAGGTTCTTTTTTTGGCTCCTTTTGTTCTCCTGCCAATCGAATCATCAAGGAAAAGCTTGCAGCATTAAGATGAAGCTGGTTTAGCGGCAGCACATGTTTGTATGACTTTTAAGTTCTCATTTTCGATCACAATCAAATCTTTTGAGTGAGAATATGGAAATATCAAATTGGCTCTGTCCTTCCAACGCCATTTGGCTTAACACTTCTCCCATCACGCTTCCGAATTTGAAGCCGTGGCCAGAAAAACCGCAGGCAAAAATCACATGGCTATGTTCAGGATGGAAATCAACAATAAAGTCTTGGTCGCTGGAGTTTGTATACAAACAAGTTTTTCCTTCCTTCAAAGTCCCGTTTGCGCCAGGCATATACGTTTCAAGAAAGTGCCTCAAGTCGCCTTCATCGGTTTCATAGAGCCCAAAGTCCTGTGTATGGAGGTTCGGGTCAATTGCCTGTCCGCCATCGGATTTGCCGATTTTAATGCCGGACCCCTTCAAGCTGGGGAAGCCGTAAGCCTTTTTATTGTTGTCCTCTATAAAAAACGCTGGAAAGTTAGCTGCATCATAAAGGCCGGAAGGGGATTCAAACCAACCGACGGCTTTGCGGGTCGGCTGAATCGGAAGGTTTAAATCCGGCAACAATTTAGCTGCCCATGCCCCTGCTGTGACAATTATTTTTTTTGCATAAAATGTCGAGTTTTCGGTCGATATTTTGACGCCATTCTCGCCATTCATGTCAATATGCCGGACAGGTGTATTGATTACAAGGTCTGCCCCGTTTTTAACCGCCGTTTCTTTATAAGCCTGGATGGCAGTCTCGCTGTAAATGATTCCCGATCCCGCTTCAAAGCACCCGATAAAATGATCCGGAACAGAAAAACCAGGCCATCTTTCTTTGATTTCCTTGCCTTTTAGTATTTCTAACGGAAGATCGTACTTTTCGGCAGCAGCAATTGTTTCTTGAAGAAAAGGGGAATCTTCCGGGCCAAGGCCAAGAACTCCGGTTTTTTCAAAGATTTTATAACCTGTCTGCTTTTCGAGGTCTTCCCATAGCTGCTGGGCACGCTTCACAAGTGTAACGTATTGTCTCCCTTCGCCGTATGCATGCCGGATCAAGCGGGTATCCCCGTGATGGCTTCCTTTGGTGTGCGGCGGATCAAAGGCATCGATCAATAAGGTCTTTACTTTTTGCTGCGCTAAAAAGGCGCCGGCAGCCATTCCCATTGTGCCAGCGCCAATGATTGCCACATCATAAACAGTTTCTTTTGTCATTTTATCCCGCTCCGCTCTTCGTTGGCCTTAGGTAAGAAAAGTAATTAAAGTATTATTAGATAGTATTTAAGATTTGAATGGTTGTCAATTTTTCAAAGCGCCTTTTGCCCCTGCGAATTTTGTCATATATGATTCATCTCCCTCTTAAGTCCGGAGAGTTGGATGAAACCGTGGATTCTTACCATAATCCTTCGATCTTCACAAAAAAATATTTTTGCGAATTCAGAATAGAAAAAATGTATTTGACAGGAGCCGCAATGTAAAATACTATCTTTAATATGTAAAAAAAATAAATAACTTATCAAGAGAGACTGAGGGACAGGCCCGTCGACGTCCAGCAACCATCATTTTTTGTGAGAGGTGCTAATTCCTGCAGAGGATTTCCTCTGAGAGATAAGATGTAGATTAAAACCTATCTCCTATCGGGATAGGTTTTTTTGTATATAGGGACATGCATTGCCTTTTTATTTCTCAGAGCGGAAGAAAGGAGAGTTGCTGAATTCAAAAAAGCAATAGCCGGAAGTTAGATCTGCCGGTTGGTTCATCTGCATAACGAATTAAAATAGCGCAAGGCTTTTCTTTTGGTCATCCAGCAAAAAGGCAGCTGCACCATTTGCTTTTCGTATAGGATTGGCTTGCGACTCTCTGTATAAACAAAGGAGTTTTTCAGAATGAAAAGAAAATATTACTTATCTGCATCCCTGTTTTTATTATTAGGTGTAGGGGCATTGAGCGGATGTTCCTCGAAAGAAGCGACTAGCGCAACTGGCGACCAGGTGATTCTGGTGGGAACACAAAATGATTATCCTCCTTTTGCCTTTGCGGACGAAAAAAACGAACTGACCGGGTATGATGTTGAAGTTGTCAAAAAAATTGATGAAAAATTGGATGGCTATACATTCGAATTTGTAGCCGTTCCATGGGACAGTATGTTTCTTGCATTAGAGTCAAACAAAATCCAGGCAATAGCAGATCAAGTGGCGAAAACACCAGAGCGGCAGAAAAAGTACTTGTTCACCGATGAATCCTATTTTGCTTCCCAAACTGTTATTGCTGTGGAAAAAGGAAGAAAAGATATTCAGACACTAGAGGATTTGGAAGGCAAGAAGGTAGGAGCTCTTGCTGGAGATTCTTACACATTGCTTTTGGAAGAATACAACAAAAAAGCGGCGCAGCCGATTGACCTGAAATACAGTGAAAGCGGAAACCCTTCTGAGATTTTGCAGGATGTCCAGAATGGCCGTATAGACGCCTATGTAAACGATCCGATCATGATAAATGCGGTTTTGGAAAAAAATGATTTGGGTGTGGAAGTTGTGGGCCAGCCTTTGGTCAATGATGATATGGGCATTGTACTGAAACAGGAAGAGGAAGGCAAAAAGTTGAAGGCCTTGATTGATCCTGTTCTGGAAGAACTCAAACAAGATGGCACTTTGGCCGAGTTGTCGAAAAAATGGACCGGCGGAGAATACATCCCTGAATAGGTTTGCGGAAGGGAAGAGAATATGGAAAATTTACTGGATATCAATTTTTTAATAGAAAGTATTCCTGCTATTGTTTCACGGCTGCCCATTACGATCGGGATAGCTGTAGGCTCGCTGATTTTGAGTTTGTTTATCGGGGTGGCAACCGCACTCATTAAAATATACAGGGTTCCGGTATTAAGAGTGATTTCCTCCATATACGTATCTTTTATCAGGGGAACTCCGTTGTTGGTGCAGATCTATCTTGTTTTTTATGGAATACCTAAGATTATCTACTATTTGCAGATTCAATATGGCTGGCTTCAGTCTGCGGATGTGAACAGCATCCCTCCGGAAGTATACGCGCTGGTGGCGTTTTCTGTTAATCTGGGCGCCTATTTGTCCGAGACGATCAGGTCTGCTATTGAATCGGTTGACCGCGGGCAATTTGAAGCTGCTAAATCCATCGGGATGACCCCTGCTCAAATGATGCTTAAAATCATTTTCCCGCAGGCTTTGGCAGTAGCGATACCCAACCTTGGAAATATGTTCATCAGCACAATCAAAGACACTTCGCTTGTTTTCATTATCGGGGTTATAGATATTATGGGGCAAGCCAAGATTCTCGGTTCTCGCGGCCTGGCATTTTTTGAAGTATATATCGGGGTATCGATTGTCTACTGGATTCTTTGTATTGCAGTGGAGCGTCTGCTCGTACTGATCGAGAAGCGGGCTCGAAGATATGAAAGAGGGATTGCTTCATGATTAAATTGGAAAACATTCATAAGTATTACGATAGCCAGCATGTGCTGAAAGGCATCGACCTTATCGTCAATAAAGGCGAAGTGGTTGCGATTTTAGGGCCGAGCGGTTCAGGCAAATCCACTCTTTTACGCTGTATCAATTTCCTGGAGCAGCCTACCCGCGGAATCGTGGAGATTAGCGATAAAAGAGTGGACGCTGAATCAGCAAGCAAAGCGGATATCAGTTCTTTAAGAAATTCCACAGGAATGGTTTTTCAGCAATATAACTTGTTCAAAAATTTCACAGTGCTTCAAAATGTAATGATCGGCCTGACCAGTGTGAAAAAAATACATAAAGCTGAAGCTAAAAAGATGAGCTTGGAAATTCTTGAAAGAGTCGGCTTGACGAATCGATTGAATCACTATCCTTCGCAACTGTCGGGCGGGCAGCAGCAAAGGGTTGGAATTGCCCGGGCACTTGCACTCAATCCGGAAGTTTTGTTGTTTGATGAACCCACCTCTTCGCTTGACCCGGAATTGGTTGATGAGGTTTTGACAACGATCAAAAAGGTGGCAAGTGAAGGAAATACGATGCTTATTGTTACCCATGAACTGAATTTCGCACGTGATATTTCTGACCGAGTCATTTTTATGGAAGATGGTGTCATTATCGAAGAAGGGACGCCTGAACAAATTTTTAATCACCCTAAAGTCGAGAGAACAAAGCAATTTTTAGGTAAAGCAATCAGAGCAAAGTAGAAGACGGCGGAACGAATTCGGACAAGGAAAGGATGTTTTGGCATGAACCCGATTGAACAGATTTTAACGGACTATCCTATCCTGATCCTTGACGGCGCAATGGCGACAGAGCTTGAGAATTATGGATGCAATTTGAATGATCGTTTATGGTCAGCAAAAATCGTATTGGAAAATCCGGACTTGATAAAGAAAGTCCACCTGGATTATTTTCAGGCAGGAGCGGACTGCGCAATTACGGCAAGCTATCAGGCGACGATTGAAGGGTATAGAGAAAGAGGATTGACGGAAGAGGAGGCAATCAGCTTGATCGGAAAATCTGTCCGAATTTCCGCGGATGCCCGCGACGAATTTTGGGCGAACCTGAAGGACAAGTCCAATAGGCCGAAACCGTTAGTTGCGGCATCTGTCGGCCCATATGGCGCTTTTCTTTCAGACGGCTCTGAATATCGCGGCCATTATTCTCTGAGCGAAGATGAGCTGGTTGCCTTTCATAAAGACCGGATCAGGGTATTGGTGGAAGCGGGGGCGGACATTCTCGCCTGTGAAACCCTTCCTTGCCTTACGGAAGCAAAAGCGATTATAAAGGTACTGAAGGAATTCCCGGGGGTTTATGCCTGGTTCAGTTTCAGTGCCAAGGATGGATACCACATAAGCGATGGAGAAAGAATCTCCAGCTGCGCTGAATGGCTCGATGGAGAAGAACAAGCAGCTGCCATCGGCATCAATTGTTCAGCCCCTGAATTTATAGACTCGTTGATCAAAGAGGTAGGAAGCCAATCCTCTAAACCGATCATCGTTTATCCTAATTCAGGTGAAGAATACGATGCGGCAAGCAAAACATGGAGCGAAGAGCCTTCGGCAAATTCTTTTTCCGCCAATACAAAACGCTGGCATGAAGCGGGTGCCCAGATTATCGGAGGCTGTTGCAGGACAACCCCTGAAGATATTGCAGCCATCACTGCATGGGCCCGCAAATAAGATAAATCGAAATTGGTTGAAGAGGCGGCGTTCAATACGAGTCGGAATGAGCCACATCCTAAATGAATAAAATCGGTTATTTTCTCTTTTGGAAACAGTCTAATTAGCATAATTAGGCTGTTTTTTATTATGGATTAAGTTGGAACTGGCATGTGTTCGCTGTTTTAACAAGCCGTAATGTGCAAATGTTCTTCGGATGTTTCCCCTGTCCAAATGTTCCAAATGTAATAATTGCTGTTTTTTTATGTACCGAAATGATATATAATGACTTCATTAACTTTCGTAAATAGAGTTAATATTAGGTTTAAAAAATATTTTCTCGTTTAAAAACAACTTAAATACGAACTATTATTTATTAATATTATATATTGTTCGTAAAAAAGAATTTAAGTTGAAAAAGTGGAGGCTCTGTTATATGAATCAATTTAACAACAAGTGGATGCGTGCTGTACTTCCGGCTTTATTGATCCACTGCAGCATCGGCACAGTTTACTGTTGGTCATTGTTCAAGGGGGATATTGCTTATTACATGGGGGAAACGGTCGGTGATGTGGAATGGGCATTCAGTATAGCCATTTTTGTTCTTGGTATGTCTGCAGCTTTCGGCGGCAAGTTTGTCGAAAGGAACATCCAGAAGTCATCCTTGCTTGCGGCGTTATTTTTTATTGCCGGGATGGCAGGAACCGGTTTCTTCATTTACCAGAAGTCATTGATCGGTGTTTATTTTTCTTATGGGATTATTATGGGGATTGGGCTTGGCATCGGTTATTTAACTCCGGTAAAAACATTGATGCTTTGGTTTAAAACACAGAAAGGGCTGGCGACAGGCCTTGCAGTTTTAGGATTCGGCTTGGCGAAGGTTATAGCAAGTCCTTTAATGGAAAAATTGCTTGGAGAAAGAACCGATGAAGGGGTTTTAGTGAACCCCGCAAGCATTTATACAATGTTTTATATTTTGGCTGGTTTATATTCAGTGATGATGGTCATCGGACATTTGCTGTTGAAAAAACCGGACGGCTATGAAAAAGAAAATGCACTAAGCGCAGGATTCAGTTATAGAAATATATTAAAGAATAAAACATTCATCGGTATTTGGGTTATGTTCTATATTAATATTACATGTGGATTAGCTTTGATCTCACAAGAAAAAGGCATTTTAGCTTTCATTGGATTCGGGGCGATTGGTTTAGTCTCTTCGCTAACAGCTGTTTTCAATGCGGGCGGACGGATAGCTTTCTCTTCATTGGGTGACCAATTGAAAGACCGCAATTCCATCTACAAAATCATTTTCGCTTCATCGATCACAGCCATTTTACTGACCCTCGTGCTTGATGGCATCCATAGTATGGTGACAACAGTCCTTATCATCGCCTTGCTTTGTGTTATAAATGCGGGCTACGGTGGAGGGTTTTCATCTTTGCCGCCATTGTTATCCGACCGATTCGGTTTGAACAGCATTTCCACGGTACATGGACTGACCTTGTCCGCTTGGGCATTTGCCGGATTGACAGGCAATCAGCTGAGCACTTTTGTTTTGGAAAAGACGCAATCCTATGACATGGTATTGTATGTCATTATGGCTCTCTTCTCGGTTGCAGCTTTGATTAGCATGTTTGTTGTCAAACCCGAAAAGGTGCGCTTAGAAACTGAAGAATTGAATACGAAAGAAGAAATTTTGGCAAGGTAAGAATGTGATACATAAAATTTCTTGTGGACACGTTACAGTGAATAAACCATAACTTAATAAAGCCAAGGGAATCTAAACTTGGTAACTAACAAAAGGAGAGTGCTTATATAATAAGCACTCTCCTTTTTATGCGGGTATAACCATTGCTTCAACAACTGTTTTTTTTTTATTCTTATTTGAAAAATGGCGTTTTCTTTAATGCGATGGCAACAGGAATCGCTACAAGAAGACCTACCGCATTCTGGACAAGGTTACCTGGAATAGAAGCTGCCGGCACCACGAAGTTGCCGAAGATGATTGCTTCGCCGACGTAATAGATGGCCAGCATGAAAGGAACTGAGACTAAGGCAGCCAGGATATTGAAGCCGACGCTGTTTCCGTTCCGTCCATTCGACCAGGCGATTTTTCCGACCAGATAGCCTTGCAGGCCGCGGGCAAGAAAGGAAATCGGTGCCCACAATGTCCAGCCTGAAACTAAATCGAACAATCCCATTCCGATAGCTCCGGCGATCATTCCTTTTTTAGGGCCGAAAACAATGGAGATGACGAAGAGCATAGCTGTACCCAAATGGACCAATCCGCCATTTGCTGTAATCGGCAATTTTATATTCAATAAGAGCGTAGCAACAAATACAAGCGCAATGGACATAGCGGTCAAAATCAAATCAAAAGTCCGGCCGTTTGAATAAGAGGTGGTTGTTGTTTTTTGCATCGTCCTGATCCTTCTTTCATAGCAGTTTTTTGTGTACTGCTACAATAGCAAATGATTGGCCTAGTTAAAAGCATCACTTTAGCAGAAAACTTAGGGGTCAGTTTAAAAGGAAAGAGAGAAACCACCTTTTTGCCAAAGGTATTGGAAAACATGCCTTTTTTCTATATAGTTCCAAGTATCCGATGTAGAATAAGGGTACACGATCATAGGGAAAATAAAAATAGCTATTGGGCCTTTGATGAATGAGGGACAGTAATGACTGGAGAGTGGAAGAATGTTAGGGGAACAGACGAGATATTCCAGGCTGGCGAATATAACAAAAATCATCAATACCAAATTAGAATTGCGTGAAGTGCTGCAACATGTAACGACGGCAATTTCCGAAGAGATTATGCAATGCAGCGCCGTCGGCATCTTCCTGCCCCAGGAAGACGGAACTTTTAAGGCGTATGCAGGAAAGCCGGAAGTCATAAATGGCGCCTCGCTCCACAGCCAAGTGATTGATCCGAAGACGGATTTGCTGGCCAAGGAAGTTATTGAAACGAGAAGAACCATCTACATCCCTGATACTTTGAAAGACAGCCGGCCGGACCGGACACCGGTTGAAACCCTCTATATCAAATCTTTACTGGGGTTGCCGATTTCGTTTGAGCAGGAGCTGTTCGGTTTGGTTTTCCTGTTTGACTACGACGCACCGATGAATTTAAAAGATTCGGAAATCCAGAGCGTGGAAGCTTATGTGAACATGGCGGCGGTGGCCATAAGGAATGCAAAAACCTTGGCTCAGAAGGAAAGCTTGATCTCTGAAAAGCAATTGCTGTTGGATGTTACGAGTGATTTATCGATGTGCTCGTCGCTGCAGGAATGTATGGATAAATGTTTCTACTATATAGGAAAAGTGCTGAATAACAACAATATGGTTGTTCACCTTCTGGATCCGGTTGAGAAAAAGATCATTCGCGCAACCAAGCAGAGCAACGGCTGCCAATGGACAGAGGCGGAGTGGAGCGAACAAATTGAAAAAGCGCAAAAAGAGCGGCATTATGATGCCGTGATCCAAGAGGCGGTCCGGACACAAAATATTTCTTACGCCGCTGCTGGACCGTTCAAAGGCGCACTGGTAATCCCATTGGCATTGATGCGGGAAGTGCTCGGCGTCATCCTGGTGGCTGACCCTGCAGGGGAAGCTCCTGTTTTTGGCGAATCGCAAATTCAATTGGTCCAATCCATTGTTGATGCCACAGCGCCCACATTTTCAAATCTTTTGTATATGGACCAGCTGGAGAACATGGTGGAAGAGCGGACAAGAGAGCTGGCCACCGCCAACGAAAAAGTTGTCAGTGTTATCGAAAGCATTACAGATGGATTTTTCGCTTTGAACAAAGAGTGGGAATTCATCTATATCAACAAACATCAATATTTGCCGGAAAATAAAACAGCAGCGGAAGTATTGGGCAGAAACATATGGGGAACTTTCCCGGCATGGGCAGAAACGCTCATGTACGAAGAATTTCATCGCGCCATGATAGACAGGGTGCCGGTGCACTTTGAAATGCCGTCCGCTTCCGAGAACTATTGGCACGAAGTTGTCGCTTATCCATATGACGAAGGGATTTGCTGCTTGTTCAAGAACATAGCAGAAAAAAAGAAATACGAAAAGGAATTGCGGCGGCTGTCAAATCTGGATCTGATCGGCCAGATGGCTGCCGGCATCAGCCATGAGATCCGCAATCCGATGACTACAGTCCGTGGATTTTTGCAACTGTTGAAACAAGAGAACAAGCTTGAGAAGCACGACGTCTATTTTGATGTGATGATTGAAGAGCTCGACCGTGCCAATTCAATTATCACCGAATTCCTATCGGTGGGAAATACAAGAACATCCGATCTGCAGATGCTGGATTTGAATGCTATTGTTAATGACATTGCACCATTGATAAAGATTGATACGTTCGGGCAGAATAAAATGGTTGAGTTCGACATGGAAGACGTTCCGGAATTATTGCTAAACCGAAACGAAATTCGGCAATTGGTCATAAACCTGTACCGCAATGCGCTAGATGCGATGGAGGCTGGAAAATTACTGACGATTTTCACGCATCAAGAAGGTGAGAATTGCGTGGTTCTTGGCGTGCGGGACCAAGGGGAGGGAATCCAGCCGGAAGTATTAGAAAAGATTGGCACGCCGTTCTACACGACTAAGGATAATGGCACGGGCCTCGGCTTAGGGATATGCTACGCTATAGCTGCCCGCCACAATGCTAAAATCGAAATCCAGACCGGGCCAGAAGGCACCACTTTCTTGACGAAATTTTATTTGGAATCCAAAGAGTAAATGAGAGCACAAACTTTAAGGGATATAAGTGAATCAAGAAGGAGGGCATAATTTTCTGGCGAATCATGCCTGGAATGCGATATTGGCGCAACCCTGTTCAGGATTTTAAAAATTGCGTTTGACGCCAACGACGAGCCCGTCCATCTTTCTACCTTTATGTGCGAGACGAACAAGGTGAATTTGACCGTTCACCGAGCTAAATAATAGAACTGCGATTTTTATTTGAAATAACCTTGAAGGGAGAATGCCGGAGAAGCCGCATTCTCTTTTTTGTTGGATTAAAACAGCAGAGACAACTGGAAGTCCAGGAAAAGCGCAGAAAGTAAGAGCTGTTTTGGACTTAAATTAAAAAAACGCTTGCGGTTTGGTTTCTGGCATTATATGATGTTAATCGTAATGTTTACTATTTGTTAACAGAACTGGTCACGAATAAATTGATGTGAAAATAAATACGCAACCGTAAGGCAGAAAGTTATATACATAGGAAGCGCAAAAAAATTTTTGCCGTTTTTAAATTGTAATTATTACTCTTTGTGAATTTTGGCTAGTCGAACTTGGAAAATAAGAAAAATGAATGTCTTTTGTAGAAGCAGGGGGCAGGAATTGAGGGGAATTTTTAATGGGGAAATTATCTAAAGCACTTACTGTGCTGATCTTATCGGCATTGGTGCTGGCAGCTTGTTCTTCTGAATCGGGGGAGCAATCGGACAGCGGAAAAAACCATATCAACCTGCTCTTCAATTTTGCGACGAGTTCTCTTGACCCGAATGTGGACACGAGCTATGTCTCGCTAAGAGCCGGGATTACTGAAACGCTGATCCACTTGAATGACGAATCCTTGAAGATTGAACCTTGGCTTGCCCAAAGCTGGGACAGCGAAGACGGACAAACATGGACAATCCAGTTAAGAGATGATGTAACGTTCCAAAACGGGAATCCAATGGACGGAGCGGCGGTAAAAGCCTCTTTGGAGCGGGCCATGAAAGACAGTGTAGCGATCAAAAATGCACTGCGCATTGAGTCGATCAAGGCGGAAGCCAATACATTGACCATCAAAACCGAAGTTCCATTTCCGGAATTCCCTTCCGAATTGGTCCACCCGAACACTTCGATCATTGACGTAACGGAAACGGACTTTGTCAATAAGCCTATCGGAACCGGACCGTTCGCAGTTTCTTCGTTTATCCCTGGAACAGCGGTGAATCTTGTGCGCTATGACGGCTACTGGGACGGTGCAGCTCTTTTGGAAACGGCCAAGTTTTCGTTCAATGAAGATGCCAATGCCAGATCCCTTGCCCTTCAGTCAGGAGACGCAGATATTGTTTTCCGTCCGGAAGTCGAGAGTTTGGATAGCCTAAAAGCAGTAGAAGGCATCGAAGTGGAGTCGACCTCGACTTTCCGTGTTCACCAAATGACGATGAACCTGCAGCGGAAACCGCTTCAGGATATAAACGTCCGCAAAGCGATTGATGCCTTAATCGATCGGAAAATGATCGCGGAAACGATTTTGAAAGGGCACGCTGAAGTAGCTGCAGGACCATTTCCGTCATCATTTTCTTTTGCGCCGGAATATCCAAAAAAACAGAGTGGCCTCGATATCGCCCGGAATTTCCTTAAGGAAGCGGGATACACGGAAGCTGATGGCGTCATGCAAAAAGATGGGAAACCTTTGGAGCTGACTTTGCTGACGTACAGCGCCCGGGCAGATTTGCCATTGATCGCACAAGTTTTCCAATCGGATGCAAAGCAATTGGGAATCCAAGTGACCATTCAGCAAATTGAAATACCGGAAGAATACATGGCAGCGAACCGGGATTGGGATTTGACAACCTATAGCAACCTGACGGCTCCGCGCGGGGATGCAGGCTATTATTTGAATGCGACTTACCATCCGAAAGGGGCATTGAACTTCAGTGGTGCGAATGACGATCAACTTACAAAAATGATCGATCAACTTAACAGTACAGTCGGCCAGCAGGAGCGTTCGGATATCGCGGAAGAAATTGCTTCCTATGTTGACGGGCAAGTGTATAACTCGTTCATCCTGCATCCAAACACGCTGGTTGCTTACAATTCCGGCAAAGTGAAAAATTGGGTGACTTCGCGCAGTGAATACTATATGTTGACGAATGAATTGGACGTGAACTAAGTGTTCCGCATATTAAGCAAAAGATTATTCGAAGTGCTGGTTTTTCTTCTGATTATCACTTTTGTCAGCTTTCTTTTTGCCCGTCTTGCACCAGGAGATCCCGTCCTCTCCATTCTCCAAGTGGACGACCTTTCTGTGACCAACGAACAGATTGAGGAGCTCCGGGAGGACATGGGATTCAATGATCCGCTGCTGGTGCAGTATGGCAACTGGTTTTTGGATTTTGCCAAAATGGATTTCGGAAATTCGTATATTACCAATCAACCGGTAATGGAGATGATTTTCAGTGGAGTTCCCGCAACGCTGGAGCTGACTGCGGGTGCGCTGGTTGTCATGATTTTGGTTGCCGTGCCGCTTGGATCTCTTGCAGCGCTGTATAGAGGCACTTGGATTGATCAGCTTAGCCGGGGCATCTCCTTAATGGGAGCCGCTGTGCCGAGCTTTTGGCTTGGGCTGATTTTGATCGACCTTTTGGCAGTGCGTTCTGGAATGCTTCCTACTATGGGGAGGGACGGCATTATTTCTGCCATCCTTCCCTCTATTACGTTGGGGTTGGCAATTACAAGTGTCTACGTTCGCTTGCTTCGCTCAAGCCTGATCGATTCCCTTGGACATGAATTTATCAGGGCTGCGCGTGCAAGGGGCCTCTCGGAAACCCGCATCTTTTTCGCTCATGCCTTCCGTGCAAGCCTGCCGCCGGTCATCACGGTTTTTGGCGTCAGTCTAGGAAGTTTGATCGGCGGAGTGGTGGTAGTCGAAGTGATTTTCGCGTATCCGGGCATCGGCAAAATGGTGGTCGACGCAATCAGGGGGAGGGACTATCCCGTAATCCAAGGCTATATCCTGATTATGGCCGGGTTTGTTTTCATAGTAAACAGCTTGGCGGATTTGTCGCTGCGCTATTTGAACCCCGAATTGCGCTTGAAAGAAAAGAGGGATGAAGGATGGAATTAACGGCATCGAAATTCAATAAAACAACTTATATAACTGTAGGCTTGGTCATTTTACTCGGCTTGCCCGCTGCAGCCGCAGCTTACACGTTTCTTGTTTTGAACCATGATCCATCTTTCGTCAATCTGAACGAGAGGCTGCTGCCGATGAGTATGGAGCATCCGCTTGGCACCGACCATTTAGGGCGCGACGTATTGACCCGGATTCTGCTCGGTTCGCGGCTGACTGTCGGCTATGGTTTGCTGGCGCTTCTCATGGCCGTGGCCATCGGAGTTCCGTGCGGCATTTTGGCGGGCTTTAAAGGCGGATTTTTAGATCGCTTTTTCATGCGTATAGCAGATGCTTTCCAGTCGTTCCCTGACACCATCGTAGCAATTGTCCTAAGCGGCTTGCTCGGTCCTGGCATTGAGAACCTGCTGATCGCCATCGTGCTAGTCAAATGGGTCAATTATGCCCGCCTCGTGCGCAGCATCGTCATTTCCGAACGCCATAAAGATTATATAACAATGGCAAAAGTGAACGGCCTAAGTCCATGGCGCATTATGTCGAAGCATCTGTTTCCTCATATCATCGGTCATGTGCTTGTATTGGCCAGTCTGGACCTTGGGAAAATCATCCTGTTGATCTCCTCATTGTCCTATATCGGCCTTGGGGCGCAGCCGCCCGCGCCTGAATGGGGAGCTATGCTGAATGATTCCCGCCCATATTTCCAATCGGTACCGTCCTTGATGGTATTTCCAGGGTTGGCCATTGTTTTTGTCGTGCTGCTTACAAATCTCCTGGGTGATTATTTGAGAGATACATTTGATGTGAAAAAGGAATTGAGTTCATGAGTCTTCTAACGATCAATAACTTATCGGTTGCAGCCAAAGAGCTGGAGCTTGTCAAAAAAATCTCTTTTGAAATCGGAGAAGGGGAATGGATGGCTGTTGTCGGCCAAAGCGGGAGCGGCAAAAGCGTCACCGCGTCAGCCATCGGCCAATTGCTTGGACCGAATTTAAAAGCCGAAGGAGAAGTGATGTACAAAGGGAGAAACTTGCTGGCTGTGCCTGCCAAAGAAATGCGCAAAATACGCGGCAGGAACCTCTCGTACATCTTTCAGGACTACCAAGGGTCGTTTACTCCTTTTATGACAATCGGCAGCCATTTTGACGAATATCAAAAGACACATCTTAAACTGTCAAAAAAGGACAGAAGAGAACAAGCACAAGAAGCCTTAGTATCTGTCGGGTTAAAGCCGGAATTGTATCGCCGCTATCCTTTCCAATTGAGCGGAGGCCAGCTTCAGCGTGTGTCGATTGCGCTGGCGCTGCTGCTGAAGCCGGATATTCTGATTGCGGACGAACCCACAACAGCGTTGGACAGCATATCATCATTCAAAATTCTGGCGCTCCTGTCGGATTTGCAAAAGCAGACAGGCTGCTCGATTTTATTCATCACGCACGATTTGCGTCATGTGAAAAATTATGCGGACCGCATTGTGGTGATGAAAGAAGGGGGAATTGTTGAACAGGGGAGGAAGGAACAGATATTGAATCAGCCCAAGCATCCATATACCAAACTGCTGATTGAAGCTGCCCCCATCCTCAAATCACCACTATCTTCTCCGGAGGTTGCGAAATGAGCTTATTGGAACTCAACAATGTCAGTAAAACGTATAAAAACGGAGATGCTGTGCTGAAAAACATTAACTTCTCGCTGGAGAAGAAGGAATGCGTCGGGCTTGTCGGAGAAAGCGGCTGCGGAAAAAGTACGCTGGCCCGCTGCATTTTACAGCTCGCTTCAGTAGATGAAGGCGAAATCCTGTTCAACGGCATGGCGCTGCAAAATAAGAACGAACGGAACTTAAGGGCTTACCGGAGGAATATCCAGACGGTCATGCAAAATCCAGCCACTTCGCTGAACCCCAAACTGAAGATTCGCGACTCGTTGCTCGATCCGTATTTCCAATACGGCGCCCAAGCGGCTTTAAGGCACTTTCAGTATACGAACGAAAGGGATTTCGTGAAGCAGTTGATGGAAGCGGTAGAGCTGCCCTTGGAGCTGGCCGATCGCTATCCGCATGAATTGAGCGGCGGCCAGAAACAGCGGATCACGATAGCGCGTGCCATCAGTTTGGAGCCGGCGCTGGTTGTTTTGGATGAACCGACCTCAAGCTTGGACATCTTGTCCCAAGCTTCCATCTTGCAGCTGCTGGATGGTCTTCGGGAACAACTCGAACTATCATATTTGTTCATATCCCACGATTTGTCGGCAGTGAATGAGATGAGCCAAAAAATACTGGTCATGAAGGACGGCAGCATAGTGGATCGCTTCAAGAAAGAAGAGCTGTTTTCGGAAAGCCGCCACAGTTACACGAAAGAATTGATTTCGCTGTATCAATAAATGAAAAAGTGCTTCCCCAATTGTAAAACTGGGGAAGCACTTTTTTTCTATTATTTTGATAGGTTGAATGCCTCTTTTGACACGAAGAAATCTTCTCCGTTATAAACCGTAACGCCTTCTAGCGTCTTAGTGGACGTCTTTTTGTTCTGTGTTACATGGGCAACGTCCTTATTGACAGGCAGCTCGATTGTCGTGTTGCTCTTTTCTGCAACAAATACCGGATTGTTTTTATCTGTCACATCAATGCGAGTCGTGTAGCCTTTCTGTTCAAAAGCTTCTTTTGCGTTAACGAACAGCTTGTCAGAAGTTTTTTCAAGATCAAAGTCCATAAACTCCGCCATTGTTTTTGCAATATCGGTATTGTCTACCAAACCGTATGGCTTAGATGGGCCGTAAGCATACAAGAAGACATCTTCGCCAGTGTGGCCGCCGGTTGTATAGCCGATATTCGCTCGCTGGGCCAGCATTTTAGTCATATCCGCCTGCAGGTTTTTCGATTCTTTCAACTTTGTGAGTTCCTCTTCAGTCAAATCATCCAGGCCATATAAAGCTGCTGCCTCTTTCAAGTTGGAGCGGTCAGATTTCAATGTCTTCAATGCTCCTTCAATTGTCATCGAAGCTTTCTTCAAAGGTTCGATATAATCGGAAACAGGAGTTTCAGGATAGCTTGAGTTTGTATTCGTATTCCCCATAGTGATTCCGCTGTTGCCGTGGTCGCTGACTGCGATAACCATCGTATTGCCATCCGCTTTCGCAAATTCCACCGCTTCTTTCACAGCGGCATCAAAAGCCAATACTTCGCTTATGATTCCGACTGTATCGTTCGCATGGGCTGCCCAGTCCACTTTGCTTCCTTCGACAAACAGGAAGAATCCATCTTCATCTTTTGACAAAGTATCAATTCCTTTTTTCGTCATTTCCGCAAGAGAAGGCTGGTCATTTTTTGTCGCTTGGCGATCAAAGTCATAAGCAAGAGCTGATGGGGCAAATGATCCCCAGAGCTTCTCGGAATCTGAATTCATAAGCTCATCTTTCGACTCAACAAAGTCGTAGCCATTTTCGTTGATGACATCAATTAGGTTTTCGCCGTCTACGCGGGCATTTTTAGTTGATCCTGGAGCCAGGGATTCTTTTCCTCCTCCAAGCACCACTTCAATTCCCTGGTAAACTTGCTGTTCAGCGATATCCTGATAATTGCTGCGGTGGGTAGCGTGGGCAGAAAAGCCTGCAGGCGTCGCGTGCTGAATCTCTGAAGTAGAGATGATTCCTGTGGATTTCCCAAGCAATTCCGCTCCCTCCAATACGTTAGCAACCGGTTTATAGACATCTTCAGCAGCAACAGGTTCGACACCCGGCGTGTTTACGATTTTAGGAAGAAGTCCAACGACTTTATCATTCGATTTGTTTCCAGTCGCCAAAGCAGTCGCAGCTGGGGCGGAATCGGTAATTGCGGATTCTGCAGAATGCGTATGCATGCCGCCGACAAGCATGCTATCCAATGTAAGGTCTTCACCTTTATACCATTTTGCCAGGTTGGTAGCACCGGCACTGGTTCCATCCATCACCATCATGATGACGTTGGTCGGTTCGTTTTTCTTGTTCTTTGCTTCAATAGCCGGTCCGTTCGTTGCAAGGCCTAAAGAAGAAAGGGCTACAGCGGCAGCGATCGAAACTCCAACCGCTTTCTTTTTAAAATTTCTAGTCATTTAACATGTTCCTCCTCTGATTATGTACGATTTGTTTTACTGTTTTATATGATAGAGCATGAACATTTCACCAATATGAATTTAAAACGAAAGTTTTGTAAAACTTTGTAAATATGGAATGATTCAGCAGATGTCGTCTCCTGTTGGGAAGAAAATAGAAGCCATGAATTGCTATGAAAATCACTGTTTCATGAAAAAACGGATCCGGGACTGATAGTCAAATTTAACATTGTTTAAAGAATTAACTGGCAGGAAAAGTTTAAGGGGCGTCGAATCCTGAGAGAAGAGAAAAAGCTGCCAGACGGAAAGGTCATCAGAAATTGAAAAAGAATTTGTCGGTATTAATGAAGAGGAGGAGATGAAATCATGAAATTGGTTCCGAAAGTGTATACCGGTGAATCAATGGACGTTTCTTTTACCCCAGCCTTATGCATCCATGCAGCTGAATGCGTAAAAGGGCATCCCGAAGTGTTTGATACGAAACGGCGGCCATGGATTATACCGGACGAAGGAGCGGCAGACACAGTCGCGGATGTGATTGCCCGATGTCCAAGCGGCGCGCTGCAATATTTACGGAAAGACCAGAGGCCAAACGAATTGCCGGATGTGCCTGCGGTGATTGGCCCGAACTCTTCCGGACAACTGGTGGCACGGGGAGACTTGCGTATACGCCACGAGGAAGGCGAATTGAAAACTTATCGGGCAACCCTATGCGGATGCGGCCACTCGCACAACCAGCCATTTTGCGACAAGAGTTCGATATGCAAAGAAGGAGGGAATAATTGATGGAAATAAAAACCGGGGAAAATAAATTTTATATAGGGGAAGATGCGGCTGATACAGATGCAGAAGTCCATTATGTCCCGACTGGCCTTACCCGGATTATTGTGGACCATACGCATGTCGCTGAGAACTTGCGCGGGCAAGGGGTAGGGGAAGCATTAGTGAAAAGAGTGATTGAATATGCAAGAGAAGAGAAATTGATGATCGTCCCGCTCTGTCCGTTCGCTAAAAAACAATTTCAGGTGCATCCGGAATACCAAGATGTTTTGGCAAAGTAACTGGCTTAAGATTGGTTCGATGCAGCAGTAAAAAATCTGAAACTTGAATGGGCGTCTTTGAACGTGCCAGCCAAGTTTCAGATTTTTTCATGTTATTTAGTGGGATGAGGCAGATTAGCCCTTGGAAAATTCAATTGCGCTTTGAACAGTAGCAAAAGTTAAGAGGGTCTTAGTCGGTTCACGCATTTCAGCAATTTCGATGGCGGCTTTTGGCGAAATGCCCGTAATGTAAAGCTTGCTTCCCATTAATCTAAGTACATCTTGAATCATCAGCAACTGCGCAGAAAAGTAGCCCTGTTCCCAAAACACACCAGAAATATCAATAATAATATGCTGGGAATGATTGTTTTGCACATATTCACTCAACTTCATGGTCAAGACTTCGAAGCGTTCTTTTGTCATTTCTCCTATTAACGTTACAGCACCCATAGTTTCGCTGATTGATAGAATAGGCAGCAGGAGCCGGTTGATTTCCTCATCTTTTTCAGCCAATGTTTGGCGCTGAAGATATTCCAGCGATACATCGGTTTGGGTTCCGATAAAATACAAGTGGTTCTCGGCGGTCACCGGCTTGATATTTAAGAGGTTCCAAAAAGGGCTGCCGTCCTTGCGGTAGTTTTTGAGGGTGACGGCTACACTTCCTTGGGTTTCAACGGCCCTCTTAATTTTTTCAATTGCCGATGGATCAGTATCTTTTCCCTGTAAAAAGCGGCAGTTATGCCCTAAAACTTCTTCTTGAGAATAACCCGTTAGCGCCTCAAATGTTTGATTTGTGTAAATCAATGGGTTGTCTGGCAGAGAGGGATCTGTTACAGAAGTCGCTACGCGGCTTCCATCCAGCATTGCTTCAAAAAGCGAAAGCTGAGTAGGATAGCTTAAATTTTTCAAAAAAACAACTCCAATTTTGGCCTGGATGCAGTGGACCAAGGAAAATTAAAGAAAGCCGGAGATGGGCATGAGTTAATTTTCCTGATGGCCCGATGTAATTGTCAGACGCTTTTTATAAGCAATTATCATTGTTCGCTTAATGGATGTGCGCATGGATAAACAGCTATTCCAATATTCCTGTATATAAAGTTACTATGAAATTATACATAACTTTACAGCGCTTAACCAATCATCGCATTCTGCTGCCGGAATCTGGCCTTCCCCTTCTTCACTGAAGTTGAAAACATTGACACCCTTATCAATATGACTTATTGTTAAAGACGCGATGAGCTCGTTTGCGTAAGACGGACAAGCATTCCTTTAGGGAACACGTTGTGGAGCGTGGCTTGGAACGCCGCAAATTATCGAGAACACCTTGCCTTTGGGCAAGGTGTTTTTTTGTTTTAAGAAGTATATATAGGACAGATAGGAGACATCTTGCGTTAAAGATGAAGTTGAGGTAGGTTACAAAGGAAGAGAGTTTTAAATTATAGGATGAAAAGAGGGAATGCCATGAGATTTGGAATTGTCGGAACGAATTGGATTACTGACCGTTTTATAAAAGCGGCGCAAGCGCATCCTGAGTTCAGCATCGGGGCTGTCTATTCCAGGACCGAAGAAAAGGGCAGAGAGTTTGGGGAAAGGTACGGAGTTGAAAATGTGTATACGGATATGGCGGAAATGTTCCAAAGCGGAACCGTTGACGCTGTATACATTGCCTCGCCCAATTCGTTCCACGTGGAACATAGTTTGCTTGCAATAGAGCACGGCATCCATGTTCTTTGCGAAAAGCCCGCAGTCGTTACCGTCGAAGAAATGGACCGGGTCATTGCAGCGTCAAAGGCACATCGAGTAACCTATATGGAAGCGATGAAGTCTACGGTAACGCCGTCTTTTCTTAATCTGAAAAAGAATATAGATAAGATTGGGCAGCTTCGGCGTTTTGTTTTCCATTACAACCAATATTCTTCCCGATACGATAAATACAAAGAAGGCATTGTAGAGAATGCTTTCAAGCCGGAACTTGGGAACGGTGCAAAGAAGGATTTGGGGGTTTACTGCATCGCACCTATCGTCCATTTGGCCGGTGAGCCGGAAGCGGTTCTGAAAAATACATATTTGTTGTCTACCGGCGCGGATGGACAAGGCAGCATGATTTTCGATTACGACGGCGTAGAAGCGGTCATCATGTATTCCAAAATATCGGATTCTTATTTGCCGAGCGAAATCCAAGGCGAGGACGGCGTGATCGAAATCGATCGAATCAGCGACCCTAAACAAATCGTGATCAAATACAGGGACGGACAAACAGAAGATCTTTCAATTCCGCATGAATTTGACACGATGTATTATGAGCTGGAAGAATTCATCAAGTGCGTGAACAATAAGCAAGTGGAGTCCGCCATCAATACCCATGACATCTCCAGGAAAGTCGTGAAACTGCTCCAATAAAACGGTAGTGGCGGATAAGAAAGCAAAGACCCTCTTCTGCAGGAAGAGGGTCTTTTTCTTATGCTTCGACTTCCACTTCAACACCAAAGTGGTCAGAGACAACGGGTTTGTTGGCATTGTTAAAAATGACTTTTGAAGAAATGACCGGAAGCGGTTCGCTCATCAAAATAAGGTCGATGCGCAGATCTTCTTTGTTGTTGTTCCAGCCGGTGATTTTTCCTTTGACGGTAATGCCTTCATCTTTGTTCCGGGCGAGAGTGTAAGTGTCATAGAGCCCATGGGCCATCAAATAGTCGTAGCCTTCTCCGGTTGAAAAAGCGTTGTTGTTGAAGTCGCCTAAAAGAAAGAAAGGCTCTTTCTTGTTCACTTGCTGGAAAAGAAAATCCGCCTGCTGCCTGAAAGGTTCTTCCACATCGTGCCACCAGCCTGTATGGCAGGAGTAAAAAGAGATAGGGCTGCCGTTATACTCAATTTTTGCCCCGACAATTTTCCGGGTTTTCCAGACACCCGGATCGATGCCTTTGCTGACGAAGAAAGAGTGTTCTTCTATGATTGGATGCTTTGTTAAAACAGCTAAACCTTCTTCATATTTACCGGAGGTGAAATGGGAAAAATCCCATACGAGTGAATAATCGGCTATACCAAGTTTTTCTAACTGCTGCAGCAAAACAATTGCATAGTTATCTTGTGTAAGGGTTTTGGTGATCCGCTGTTCCTTAATGGATTGGTTGACTTCCTGCAATGCAATCACGTCGTATGATTTTTCTTTGATGGCTTGGGCCAGGTGGGCGATTTTTTCAAGTTGGTTATCCTCCAGCCAAGCATGGCAGTTCAACGTGAGCAGTTTCATATTCATCATCCTCTCTATCTTTATGGCAAGCTCATTTTCGGTTCAGATTAAGAAAAGCCCGGCTAACAGCGAAGTGAATTCGCGGAAAGCCGGGCTTTGAAAGTTGAAAACTTAGCTTAATGCATCTGTTTTCGCAGGAGTGATTAAAATAATGTTTTGGTCGTTGGCTTTTACAATGCCGGATTTTTTGAGTTCAATAGTTTGGCCTTCTTCCAGATTCGTAAAGACGACTGGTGTAACGATAGAGGCCGCATTTTTTTCAATATAATCCAAATCAACTTCCATCAATACTTGCCCTTGTTCAACAAGGTCGCCTTGTTCAATATGCGATGTGAAGCCTTCGCCTTTCAAGTGGACCGTATCGATTCCGATGTGGATCAAGATTTCTGTGCCATTGTCTGCTGCAATTCCGATGGCGTGTTTTGTAGGGAACACAGTGACAACTTTTCCGTTGACTGGTGAAACGACTTTTCCGTCTGTTGGGCGGATTGCAAAACCATCGCCAATCATTTTGCCGGAAAATACCTGGTCAGGAGTTTCGCTGATCGGCAAAATTTCTCCAGTAAGCGGGCTGCTGAATTCCAATGCAGCCTTGCTTACAGCAACATTTTCTTCCTGTTTTGCCGCTTTTGGAGCAGCAGCTTGTGGACGCGGTCTTTTGCCATTGATAATATCTTGCATTTGTCCGCGCAGGCTGTCTGACACTGGGCCGAAGATTGCCTGGATGTTGTTGCCGACTTCCATAACACCGGAAGCACCAAGTTTTTTCAGTCTGTTTTTGTCTACATTGTTTTTGTCTTCTACGCTGACGCGCAGGCGGGTGATACAAGCATCAAGGTGAGTGATGTTTTCCTGGCCGCCCATTGCTGCAAGAATTTCATATGGAAGGTCGCCGACTTCTTCGTCGTCTTCGTCTTCTTCCGTATCTTCTTCACGGCCTGGCGTCATCAAGTTGAACTTCTTGATGGCAAAGCGGAAACCGAAATAGTAAATGACTGCGAAGAAAGCACCTACGATAATGACCCACCACCAATCGGTTCTTCCAGGCATAACGCCGAATAGCAAGAAGTCGATTAGTCCGCCTGAAAAAGTCATACCAATTTTAATATTAAGAATTTGCATGATCATGAACGATAATCCTGCAAAAACAGCGTGGATACCGAAAAGAACCGGTGCAACGAACAAGAAAGAAAATTCAAGCGGCTCTGTAATTCCAGTCAGGAAAGAAGTCAAAGCAGCTGAAGCCATGATTCCGCCGACAACTTTCTTTTTCTCAGGGCGTGCGCAGTGGTAAATGGCAAGCGCTGCCGCTGGAAGGCCGAACATCATGAACGGGAATTTACCAGCCATAAATGTGCCGGCTGTAAATTCGACGCCATCCTGCAGCTGAGCGAAGAAGATCCGCTGGTCGCCGCGGATGATTTCTCCGGCAGCATTTGTGTAAGAACCGAATTCAAACCAAAATGGTGAATAGAAAATATGGTGCAAACCGAATGGGATCAATGAACGTTCAATTGTCCCGAATACGAAAGCGGCAAGTGTCCGGTTGGTTTCGAGCATGAAATGCGAAAGCGCATTCAGGCCGTTTTGGGCGAATGGCCAAACCATGAACATGACAATGCCTAGAAACACCGCTGAAAAAGCAGTAACGATTGGTACAAAGCGTTTGCCTGCAAAGAATCCAAGGAACTGAGGCAACTTGATGTTGAAGAACTTGTTATACATGAAAGCCGCTAATACACCGACGATGATACCGCCGAAAACACCCGTTTGAAGTGTTGGAATGCCCAGCACCTCGGCGTATTTTGGATCAGTTGTCATCTCTGTGGTAATGTCGCCGAATGCTTTCATGGTGACGTTCATGATCAAGTAGCCGATAATGGCCGCAAGGCCCGCTACTCCGTCACCGCCGGCAAGACCGATGGCCACCCCGACCGCAAATAGCAATGGCAAGTTATCAAAGACGACTCCGCCCGCTTCTGCCATAACGAATAATAATTTTTGGATCCAGTCAGCGCCGAAAAATGGCACCGCTTCTAAGAACGAGTCTTGTGCAAAGCTCGTTCCGAAAGCCAAGAGAATACCTGCTGCAGGCAAGAGCGCTACCGGAAGCATTAATGCTTTACCGACCTTTTGCATCGTGCCGAACAGGTTGCTGGACTTTGCAGATTTAGTAGACATGAAAAATTCCTCCTTATTAAAAAATAAAAGCGGAAAACCAATTGAAGCCATCCAATCAAAACAAAAAGGCATGAGCAGAAAAGAAGCGGTTAAAAAAGGAGAGACCTCCCCCTTGAGTAACCTGTACATCTTTTCATACTCATGCCTGATCGAATCAGTAACACGTATGGTTGATTTAAGATTTATGAAGCAAACGTTGAAGATGAATGGTTAAATATAACACTTCAGCTTCATCGACTGGCTTATTCAATTGATTCTGCATAACTTTAATTAGTTTCCAGGCAAGATTATAACATACGGGATATTCTTTTTTCAATAGCTCTTCCAGTTTATTTTCCTCGCCTAAAGGCTGTCCTTGGTGCGCCCGGTCGATTGCCCTGTGAAGATGCTGGATAAGCCGGTGGTAGTCGACATCGTCCCTTTGCAGATGAAGGTTAAGGTTGGCTTCGATAATTTCGACGAGCTGCGAGATGAGAAGGTTATAGCGGTTGATGTCGCGCAGCGACTTGTCGGTTACGGCGCTATGGATATGAAGCGCGATAAAGCCGATCTCGCCTTCAGGAAACTCGATATCCATCTGCTCTTCCACGCGTCTCACCACAGCCTTTGCCACGCCGTACTCTTTTGGATAGAGCGCTTCGATTTCATATAGAAATGGGTTGGAAAACTGCATATCTTTTTTTGCGCGGTTGATTGCGAAGGCGAGATGGTCAGTCAGTGCAACATGAATATGCTCATTGAGTTCCTTGCCCATTTCCTTTTCGATAAACAGGAGCAATTCATGGGTGAATCCGATCAAATTTTCTTCAATATGGGGAACCAAATTAACATACTGCTCTTTTTCTTTTTCGTCCTTCAGCAGGAAGGTTTTATCCGCTTTATCAAATGAGATAGGTTCGCCTTTTGCCCGGTTGAAGCCGAGGCCATTGCCGATCAAGACAACTTCTTTATATATATCGTGCTGAGCGATGACCACATTATTGTTCAGCACTTTTTTTATAGTTAATATCTGCTTCATTTCAGCCTCCATCCGCCAGCAGGCCATAGGTAGCATGACTGGCTTGCGTAAACAGATCTTTATTCGTTAGTATACGTCATTGCGGACACTTCTTCATTCTTCATTATATTCAATATAAGTTTTTAATTCATCCTAATTCTTATTTTTGATTTTGCTTTGATGGGGCATCGTTGAGTTTGGAAATGGCTAAGCGTATACTAGCTAAATACATATCAACTGCAAAACAAGGAGGAAGCGCATTGGCAATAAAACCGAAAGCTGTTTTTTTGGATATGGACGGCACCCTTTTGAACCATTACAACAAAGTAAGCATGAATACGAAAACGATCATTGATGAGCTCCGCAGCGAAGGCATTTTTGTTTTTATCGCAACCGGCAGATCGTCAGCAGAATTGAAGGAAATGCTTCCGGAAGGCTTTTCGGTAGATGGAATCATCACTGCCAACGGCATGTCTGGATATGTCGGGGAAGAAGCGGTGTTCGAGCATTCGCTGTCGCGTGAGCTGGTGGATACCGTCATCGAACGGGCACGGAAAAACAAAATCTATTATGAGCTGTTTCCATACAATGAACCTCGAATGGTGCTCCAGCAAGACAGGGAGTATGTAGAAGCCGAAGTCAGGGATCCCCAGCCTGAAGGGGTTGAAATCAACGAATGGATTTCCCGCAAAAAAGCCATCAATGAAGAAATTGCGTGGAAAGAAACGATTACAGGCACTCATTTTTCAAAATTTTATTTCTTTGCAAGATCCAGAGAACACATCAACAACTGGAAAATAGAGCTTAAGCAGCTCCAGAAAAAGATGGACTTCACGATGACTCCTTCTTCACCGCACAATGCAGAAGTGATGGTGGCAAATGTCAGCAAAGCCAGCGGCATTAAAGAAATGCTTGAGCATTTCGGATTGGCTGGCTGTGAGACGCTGGCCATCGGCGACAGCGATAACGATGTGAAGATGTTCGAATATGTCAGCTATGCCGTGGCCATGAAAAATGCCGCCGGCCACATCAAAGCCATTGCCGACGACGTAACAGAATTCACGTGCGATGAAGACGGCGTCTGCCATTATTTAAAATCGAATGTCTTGGCTGTGAAAACGCAGTAATGGTCCATAGAAAAAGAAAGCCATGACGGCGCACTGTCATGGCTTTCTTTTATCTTTTTCAAAGATTGTCGATCGGCACCGGTTCAATTTCATCCGCAGGGGTGAACCCGAAGACTTTGCTGTAAAAATAGAATTCGCCGTCGATGGCCCGTTTGATGTTTCGGTCTATCCGGAAGCCATGGCCTTCGCTTTCGAATAACACATAAGCGACCGGCAAACCTTTCGTTTTCAACGCTTCCACCATCAATTCCGCTTGATTTGGCGGAACAATCTTGTCGTCAGTGCCTTGAAAGAAAATGACCGGACAGGACAATTGATCAGTGAAATTGATAGGTGAGCGTTCGTAATAGACCTTTTTCGCTTCCGGATAAGGGCCAAGAAGCCCGTCCATATACCGCGATTCGAATTTATGCGTTTCCTGTGCGAAGATTTCCAGTTCGCTCAATCCGAAATGGCTTGCTCCGGCATTGTATACGCTGGTAAAGACGAGAGAGGCGAGTGTTGTATATCCGCCGGCGCTGCCTCCGGCAATCGCCACCCGGCTGCTGTCAGCTTCCCCTTTCTCAACAAGGTGCTTTACAGCATTGGCGCAATCCTGCACATCTACAATGCCCCAATTGTTTTTTAGCCGTTCGCGGTATTCCCGGCCATAGCCAGTGGATCCGCCGTAATTCACATCCACTACCGCAAATCCGCGGCTGGTCCAGTACTGTGTAGCAAGATTAAGTGTTGAAGGGGAGGAACTTGTCGGTCCGCCATGGACATGCACCAATAATGGCGGCTTTTCACCTTCAGGAGCCGTAAAATCAGGATTTGTCGGCCGATAGTAAATGGCGTGCGCCGTTTTTCCGCCTTCAGTCGGGTATTCAATCGATTCAGGAATGGACAAATAATCGGCATCCACGGCCAGGCTGGCCGAAGCTCTGATTTCTTCAACACGTGTTCCTTCGGGATCCATTCGGACAACACGAGGGAATTCTGATGGAGAAGCCGCTATAAAAGCAATGTCCTCCCCGTTCGACCGGATAAAAGAAAAAGAGTTGAAACGGATATCAAAAGGAGCAATCTTCCCGGTTTGCACGTCAATTCTTGCAAGCCGGCGCGTTCCATTTTGGGTGTAAGCGGCAACAATCGCCGCTTTACTGATAAAAGCGTAATCCGACCTGCCGAATATCCAGCTTGGCGAACCGAACTCCGCTTCCATCGGACAGACCGCTTCAATCCCTTCTTCGTTTTGGCGCATAATGTTCCACCAGCCTGACTGGTCGGAAATAAAATATAGCCTGCCGTCCGGTGACCAAACAGGCTGAATGATTGATTCGTCCGCTCCGCCGGCCACCCGCTTGGCATCGGAAACGGAACCGTCGGCATTCAAGTCAGCTACCCAAAGCTCCGTTTCGTCCCAAGGCATGTTCGGATGGTTCCAGGTCAGATAAGCCAGTTGACTGGAATCAGGGCTGATGCGCGGATTGGAGTAGAAATCATTGCCGGAGACGATGACTTTCTCGTTGTTGCCGTCCAAGTCCATGGCGACAATAGTAGTCTCGGCAAAAATCGCCGATTCGGTATGGTCTTCGCGCACCCAATACATGCGGCTTCTCAAAGGATCGGCTGCCGCATCGGCGTATCGGTGGTTCGGGTCTGTTGTAATCGGTTCGATGGATTGATTTTCCTGGCGCCGATACAGCAAGTTGTCTTCGAAATTGGAGAAATACAGATTAGGGCCGTGAACCAAAAACGGGGCACCGCCATATTCATGGACACGGGTCCGGACGTTGAAAGGCGCTGGCGTGAGTTCGATTGGGCTTCCTTCCAATGATTGTTTTATCACAGTATTGCGCCCGGATTCCGAAGGCAATGCTTCTATCCAGTAAAAATCTTGGCCGTCCAACCACACATTTTCGATTCCGACTGCGTCTTGCGTTATCAAATCGGCTGATATCGGGGATTTCCAGCTGCCATATGGGGCCGTTGTTTTTTGAGCCATCCTTTTTCCTCCCGCTCTATTTGAAATCGGTTTTTTCCAGTTTATCATTACGAAAACCGAAATTGTTCTAATATTAAAAATAATTTTATGTCTGGACTGATTTTTTATACCCTTATATTCAAGAAAAAAAGTTTTAGTGGACTTAGTAAACTGGTTATATGGAATACTGACAAGGGAGGCAAAGAGGGGTTATGGAAATATCGCTGATTAGGCATGGGAAATCTCAATTCATTCATAAGGGCCGAGTCACTTTCAAGGAGTTTGAAGAGTGGGCTAAAAATTACGATTTGCATGGAATTTCTGAAGAGCCTGTTTGCCCTCCCGAGACGTTTCAAAAAATAACGGCGGCAAACATTGTTATCACCAGTGATTTGAAAAGATCCGTAGAATCCGCAAAGTTGTTGAACTTAAAAGCAGGGGTGCTCAAGGATGCGTTGTTTCGGGAAACTGAGCTGCCTGCCGGTTCAATGAAACTATTCAATATTAAAGCAAGGCCGGCTTCGTGGGCAATTTTATTGAGGATCCTATGGTTTGGCGGGTACTCCAATGAATGTGAATCGTTAAAGGAAGCGAAACAGAGGGCGGAAAAGGCGGCACAGCATTTAATCGTTTATTCCCGTGAATACCGCTCGGTCGCACTCGTTGGCCACGGATTTTTTAACATGCTGATAGCGAAGGAACTACAGAGAAAAGGTTGGAAAGGCAAAAGAAAGCTGGGCGCAAAGCATTGGAATTGTGTTTCCTACGTTTTACGAAACTAGTCGAAGGCACCTGCTGCTGATGAATATATGTGTATATCGGGTTAATCGGGGAGAAGGCGAAAAACTGAAAAACCGCGTCCATAGGAATGGGGTTGAGCAGGGGGAAATCGGGGTATTTATAAAGAATCTAAAATGCAAAAGCCTTTGGAATCTCGCGGACGGAAGAATAGACAGGCTGTAATAAGTTGAACATTCATTCTAAGTTGGAGGTGCCGATTTATGCATAGAGTAGTGATTCTTGGAACAGGCCCTGCCGGCCTCACGGCGGCGATCTATTTAGCTAGAGCAAATATGGATCCGCTGGTCATCGATGGAGACCAGCCCGGCGGCCAATTGACGCTGACCACTGAAATTGAAAATTTTCCGGGTTTTGTTGATGGAATCATGGGACCCGAATTGATGGACAACATGCGCAAACAGGCAGAGCGCTTTGGGGCGGTTTTCAAAAGCGGCTGGGCGACAGCCGTCGACACGTCGCAGCGGCCGTTCAAACTTCAAGTCAGCGGTTTGGGCGAAATCCAGACAGAAGCTTTGATCTTATCGACCGGCGCATCGGCAAAATTACTGCAGATTCCAGGCGAGATTGACAATATTGGGACAGGTGTCAGCACATGTGCCACATGCGACGGCTTTTTTTACCGCGGGAAAAAAATCATCGTGGTGGGAGGCGGAGATTCGGCCATGGAAGAAGCGAGTTTCCTGACGCGATTTGCATCAGAAGTTGTCGTGGTCCATCGCCGGAGCGAACTGCGCGCATCGAAAATCATGCAGGATCGTGCCCGTCAAAACGAAAAAATATCATGGAAATTGAACAATACACCGGTTGAAGTGTTGAACGATGGGCAAAAGGTGAGCGGGCTCAAAGTGCGGAATGGGGAAAGCGGAGAGCTGGAAGTGATTGAAACGGATGGGATTTTCGTTGCTATCGGCCATACCCCGAATACCGCTTTTTTGAATGGCCAGATCGATACGGACGAAACCGGCTATATCCGGGTGAAGCCAGGCACAACAGAAACGAACATCCCGGGCATCTTCGCTTGCGGCGATGTGCAGGACAAGAAATACCGCCAAGCGGTCACCGCCGCAGGATCCGGCTGCATGGCGGCCATGGACACCGAACGTTTTCTCGAAGGCCAGGAAATTGTGGATTGGAGCCAGACCTTATCGGAACCTTCTTATGACAAAGCCAAATAAATCTTGGCCGGGATTGCACTGCCAAACAAAAAGAACTCTCAGGATGAGGGTTCTTTTTTCTTTTGCATAGAACTGCTTGTCTGTAACCATGATGCGGTGGTATGGGTTTGCAAAATACCACCGCTCCTTCAGGAACTGAGCCAAGGCTATTCATTCATATTTTCAAGGAAACGGTACAAATCATCAACATTATAGGCTTTGAAAAGAAGTTCTTTCTGGTCGTATACAAGAATTGCCGGAAAGCGGTCAAGATCTAGTTCTTCTTTATAATCGACAACGTAATTTTTATCGTATTCTATCCATGCAGCTACAGCGCTGTGTCCTGTACCTTCCAATATATTTGATACATTTTCGTATAGTGGGTCCTGCATTTCCATAGGCAGCTTTTCTCCATTTTCATACATTACAACAATATTGACGCCATCCATATGCGATAAAAAACGTGAATATTTTTCTTCGTAAGACATCTCCAATAGGATGATTTCATCGGGATGCCCTTCAAAGCCAGTTCCTCTTGGCGGATTGACCAATACCTTCTGCCCCTTTTTCACATCATCGATATGGGCTTCAGTTCCATCTTCGTATGTTATTCGTGTTTCTTCCGACAAATTAGCAATATAAGAATAGCCTTCATCTGTCATGCTTGGACCTTTTCTATCCCGCTTTTCCCATTCAGAAATATCAACAATAATGCTGGTTCGGTCTTCACCAATTTCCGATACGGTTCCTATCATTCTGTCATCTTCATAATGTCCGTATGGATATTCTCCATTAGCTCCTGTATTTATGCCGCATGCAGAAACAATGACCCCGATAAACAACAAAATAACCAAGTGAAAAGTCTTTTGCAGCAAATCACTTCCTCCTTTCTGCCAAAGCGGCAGTTACTTCAATAACGTTTTGTTAAGGTTTCGCTAATATTCAAATTTTAGTAATTAAAAGTGAAAGAAGTGAACAAACACTGAATTATTAAATTAATTTCACGTATAATGAGGGCTAAACGGCAGGTGCTCAAACCGTTAGGCTAATGTGTGCCGATAGGAAGGACTGAACCATGTATGGCGTTAATTAAATGGATCTCTGAAAAATTGCCTTTGCTTATTTTACTTGTAGCGGTGAGCACTTATTTCTCACCCGTCTACTGGCAAGTATCTTCGTGGGTGCCTAGTATGCTTTTGGGCGTCGTCATCTTTTTTGCCGGATTATCGATGAATTTGGAAGCGTTCAAAGAAATTCGGAAGAAGACAAAGGAATTGATGCTGTTGATGGGCTTGAAGTGGACGCTGACAGTAGCAGTTTCCATTGCACTGGCATATGGTTTCTTTTCATCACAGCCGGAAATCGCAGCCGGAATGATTTTGGCGGGAACGGTGCCGAGTGCGACAGCTGCCACAGTCTATACTTTTTTAGCGGGAGGCAATGCTTCTTTGGTGGTAGCTGCGTCTTTGCTCGATATTGCAATCAGCCCAATCGTCACACCACTTGCAATGCTGGGGGTGGCCGGTGAACAAGTGGAGATTTCCTTTTTTGATTTGCTTCAATCTTTTCTTCTTATTGTAGTCATGCCTATGGGAATCGGCCTGCTGGCTCAGCGGGGAATGGCAGGATTGAAAGACTATTCCAAAGCTGTGACAAAATTAGGGTCTTCTTTGGCGCTGCTTTTGATTGTCCACACTATTATAGGCAGTGGGAAAGCGGCAATTTCATCGGAAGCGGATTTGATTCCGCTGGTTGCCGGAACGACGTTGATACAAGTTGTCTTACCTATGGGGGCAGCATACTTTGTTGCGAAAAAACTTGGCCTCGAAGAAGGGGACGCGCGGGCGGCCTTGTTCCATGTAGGTTTATGCAATACTGCCCTGGCAGCGATTTTGGCGTTCCGGTTCATTGGGGAACTCGGTACGGTCGCGCCGATTTTTAATATGATTTTCAACTTATCGATTGGGGCATGGATCGCCGACTGGTTTGGCAAAAGGGATCTGTCAGAAGAAAAACGGCTTAGGAAATTACCCGTCCAAGATTAGAACACTGCCGGCTTTTTCTTTTCCCCGCTTAAGATGGGCTTCTTTTTGAAAAAAGCATTCAACATTTCCGAACTCAACAGCATCGCCGCAATGAAAAAAGCGACCACAAAAGGAAAAATGGCGATTGTGGATTGTGAGGCGAGAAAGCCGAGAAGGGGCGGCAATGATAAACTGCCTGTATAAGCAACTGCCATTTGATAGCCCATGATGGATTGGGCATGCATTCTTCCGAAATGCGCCGGAGTTTCATGCAGCATGCCTGGAAAAATCGGAGCCAATCCCAAACCGGTCAAGACAAATCCAGCAAGTGAGAAACTGGCCGGAAATGGAAACAGCAGCAGGAGTGCTCCTGCAAGCGCCGTTAGCTGTCCGGCGCGGATCAACGTTCGGTTGCTGACCTTTAACGACAAAAATCCTGTAACAAACCTGCCGAGTGTTATGCCGCCAAAATAAAGCGACACCCATTTGGCCGCTGTTTCAACAGACAAGCCTTTCGCATTGACCAGAAAGCTGCTGCCCCAAAGCCCGATAGCCGATTCTGCTCCGCAATAAAACAAAAAAGCGGCCAACGTCAATTTGACGCCTTTGATCTGCATCGGTTTTATGGCCTCTGTCCCTTTGCTTTCTTCTTCAGTCTTCTCGGTATCTGAAGGAGAAGCGGCGATCCGATCCCACAAAGGCAGTGAGAAGAACAGAATAATAACGAGAACAAACTGGATGCCGGCAATCGCCAAATAGCCGTTTCGCCAGGAACTGTCCCCTGAAATAACGGAAGCCATGACAACCGGGCCCAAGGTGGCCCCGACTCCCCAAAAGCAATGCAGCCAGTTCATGTGGTGTGCTTTGTAATGCGAGGCGACATAATGGTTCAAGCCGGCGTCAATTGCCCCGGCTCCAAGGCCAAGAGGAATCGCGCATAGGAAGAGCCAGACGAGTGAAGGCGAGAAATAGAAGCCCAGTAATGCAGCAGCCGTCATGAAAGAACTCACAAAAGCGACTTTTCCTGTTCCGAACCTCTTCAGCATGGCCCCGCTTGCCAAACTCGATGCAATTGTTCCTCCTGCCATCGCCATAAAAAGCAGTCCTGCGGTTTCAAGCGGCGCGCCGAACTCCGGTTGCATCACAGGCCAAGTAACGCCTAAAAGCGAGTCTGGCAAACCTAAACTGATAAAAGCCAAGTAAATGATGATAATGAAAAATGCCGCCACCGATAGCCCTCCTTCCAGAGAATCGCGCCCGCTTTTCTATAAATTCGCTTTGAATAATATGCCTTTTCAAGTGGAAACTATTTCCTTTTGCCGTGGTGAAAAGATTATCTATGCTATAATATAAGGCAATTGATAGAATTGTGCGACAAAAAGACGGTTTTTTTGGCAAATAAGGTTTTTTGATGAAAGAAGTTTTATTTCTTTGAATAGACGGGTATGCCGATGGGAAAGCCGCTTCAGCACCTGCGAAAATATGATTGAAGCCTAAGAACCCGAAGAATGCTGAGAAGACGGCAAAAAGCGCTATTGCGCTGCTTTAAGCAGTTTGCTGAAAAATACCCGTACAAAATTCCCCATTTACTACAACTAAAGGAGTGCAGGCAGCATATGGCAGCGTCTAGATTGGAAAACATCGAACAGCAAGCGCTTAGCAGGTACCGGCTATTGGAGAAAGAAAGCAGGGATAAACCGGTCGCCGGCTCGGAGAAAATGGACAAAATGCTCGTGCGTTCAAGCGTCATAAATGCGCAGGATACATTGTCGATAGAGCGAATCATCCATAAAAATGATTTGCTGCCCATCGCTTATCTGGAAGCGGGAACTAAAGCGAGCCGGGCAGTATGCCGAATTGCAGTGCAGGATCGAAATGGCAGAATCCAAGGATATGGCACGGGTTTTTTAGTGTCCCCGACGCTCCTTTTAACAAACAACCATGTATTGGATACAAAGGAGGCGGCTTTATATTCAGTCGCCGAATTCAATTACGAAAATGATTTGGATTTCAAGCAGCGCGAAATCATCAGCTTTAAATTTGAACCCGACCAATTGTTCATCACCGATGAAACATTGGACTTCACGCTTGTTGCCCTTCAAACAACGGCGACAGATGGTACAGAGCTTTCCGGCTTCGGCTATTTGCCGCTTTTATCCCAAAAAGGAAAGGTCCTCGAAGGGGAATTTGTTTCTATTATCCAGCACCCGAAAGGCGGGCTGAAGGCGGTGACCGTCAGGGAAAATGAAGTGCGTTTTTTGGCGCCCGATTTTATTCATTATATCAGCGATACGGAGGCGGGATCGTCAGGTTCTCCTGTATTCAACGACCAGTGGATTGTAGTGGCGCTCCACCATGCAGCTGTAAGCGATCCGGATAACGGCACTGAATGGATTGCCAATGAAGGAATCCGGATCAGTTCCATTCTCGCTTTTCTGTTTGAACAGTATACTGCTGCCCCGAACCCTTTGCTGGCTCCGCTTTTGCAAGGAATCCAAGAACCCGGTTCACCGGCAGGTCCACTGGAAGTCGGACGGCTTGGAGAAGAATGGTATAGCGGTGTGTCGGGATATGACCCCGAATTCCTGGGAGCAGGCTTTGAAGTGCCGCTGCCTGAATTGACGGCTGAAATTTCGCATGACCAAGCACTGACGAAAGAAGGCAAAGCAGTTTTGGATTACACGCATTTCTCCATTGCCATGAGCAAAACGAGAAGATTGGCGTTCTATACGGCAGTCAATATTGACGGCAATGAGCTGGTCGATGTAAAGCGGGGCAATGACAAATGGTATTTCGACCCGCGCCTTGATGAAGCCTTCCAAAGCGGCCCTGAACTGTATGAAAAGAACGACCTTGACCGCGGCCACCTGACCCGCCGCCAAGACCCGAACTGGGGAGTGGATGCGATTCGGGCAAATGAGCACACATTCCATTTCACGAATTGCGCACCTCAACATAAAAACCTCAATCAAAAAACGTGGCTTGGCCTCGAGGATTATATTTTGAAGAACGCGGAAGCACATGGCCTGAAAGTGACGGTGTTTACTGGGCCGGTGTTTCGTGAAGACGATTTGCTGTACCGGGAGGAATTTAAAATCCCTGCTGAATTCTGGAAAATCGCCGTCATGAAAAAGGGTGGCAACGCACTTTCTGTTACGGCATATTTGCAGACGCAACGCGACTTGCTTGGGAACTTGGAATTCGCGTACGGCGATTACCAGACATACCAGGTGCGGGTCGTGCAGATAGAAGCCCTGACGCAGCTGGATTTTGGAAAGCTCGGTGCATACGACGCGTTAGCCGTCGATGTTGCGGGAGTTGCAATCGACCATTTGGAAGATATTCAGTTTTAAACTCCGGCGTCCGGAGAGGCCATTGCGGCCTCTCCGGACTTTTTTATGGAGCCAAAAGAAACCTTGCCATTCATGGGGGCAGCCCTTTACTGTTCATACAATAGTCACTTACAAGCAGAACTAAAAAACGTATACTAATGGAGGCAGTGAAGCGTATCGGGTTGCACCAAAAGGAGATTACATGATGAACGAAGAGCAAGAGAGAAATACTGCAGCAAAAGAAACAGCAAAGACCAAAAAAATGTACAAGACCATTTGGAGATGGCATTTTTACGCGGGTATCATCTTTGCTCCCATTCTGATTTTGCTGGCTGTGACAGGATCTGTTTATTTGTTCAAAGCGGAAATTGAAGAAGCGATCTACCGGGAGTATTATGAAGTAACCCCGCAAGGAGAACAAATTTCCGCATCAGAACAAGTAGAAGAGGCAAGACGGTTGTATCCAGAGGCCCTTGTCACCCAATATCGCCCTGGAGAGGATGAAGAGCGCTCCAGTGAAGTAACCGTAATGGAACAGGGGGAAGCTTTCACCGTATTCATCAATCCGTACACCGGCGAATCATTGGGCCAGTTGAACAACGATGACCGGATTATGGATAAAATCGAGAAAATCCACGGAGAGCTGATGGCTGGAACAATTGGCGACCGTATTGTGGAACTTGTGGCCTGCTGGACGATTGTCTTGATGGCCACAGGAGTTTGCTTATGGATGCCTAGAAGGAAAAAAGGGCTGGCCGGTGTTCTTTTCCCGCGGTTGAACAAGGGCAGGAAAATCCTCAGAAGAGATCTGCATGCAGTCCCGGCGTTCTGGGTGACGGCGGGCTTATTGTTTTTAGTGCTGACCGGCTTGCCCTGGTCCGGATTCTGGGGAAACAACTTTCAGGCGATGATCACGAATTCCGGAGAAGGCTATCCGCCTTCTGTCTGGGTCGGGGATGCCCCGGTTTCCGCAGTACAGACAAAAGATATCGCGGAAGTTCCATGGGCGGCGGAAACATTGGATGTCCCTTTATCGGAAATTCAAGGGCTGGTTCCGCTGCCGCTTGATAAGGTGGTTGAAACGGCGGACCAATTTGGCCTTTACCCTGGCTATACAGTCTACCTTCCGCAAGAAAAAGACGGGGTATACACTTTGTCGATCTTTTCTCCGAAAGCCCAAGATGAGGCAACAATGCACATCGATCAATATACGGGCGCTGTTTTAGCCGATTACCGCTATGCTAATTACGGGATTATCGGGAAAGTGGTGGCCTGGGGCATCACCTTGCATAAAGGGACCCAATTCGGCTTGCCTAACCAGCTCATCAGCCTGTTTGTCTGCTTGAGTGTTGTTTTTGTAGCGGTCAGCGGCATCTATCTGTGGTGGAAACGAAAGCCTGAAAAAGGGCTTGGAGCTCCGGCGGCTCCTGCCCTTGTCCAAAAAAAGCCATTCCTTTTGCTGATGGCCGGATTGGGCATTCTGTTTCCGCTCGTCGGCCTCTCCATTCTATTTGTCTGGATAGTGGACTGGTTAGTGATTCAGCGAATACCAGCTGTTAAAAAGTGGTTGAATGCATAAGAACAGGAGGGAGAGTTTTCGTTGAAAAAATTCCATGCGCTTTCCATTCTATTGGCCGGCCTGCTCCTTTTGAGCGCTTGTTCTGTCCGCAGCGACGCCGCGGAGCTTTATGCACAAGAAGCGCCTATTGGAGCAGAAATCAAGTTGCCGGAAACCATTTCAGCAAATGATAAAATAACGGTTCAAGCTGTGTTGACGCAAGATGGCAAAAAGCTCGAAGAAGCGGACTTTGTCCATTTTGAAATCTGGAAACAGGACGGATCGGCAAGGTATCCCATGCAGGAAGCTGCAGACATTGGGGACGGAGTCTATCGATTAACGGCCAGTTTTGCAAACGACGGGCTCTACTATATCGAGGTTCACGCCGGAAACAAAGGGGCTCTTATCAGTCCGCAAAAGCAGTTTGTCGTAGGGGAACTTTCAAACAGCGATCTGGAAGCGTTAAAGCAGGGCCCCCAAAAAAGTGAAGGGACATCAGGCCACCATCATTAAAAAATCGGGGATTCTCTTCAAGCAAAAAAGGGAATCCGTTTCTTCTGGATTTGCCGGGACGATCTAATCAGAAGTGAAAGGTGAAGCGGGTCAGCTTCATAATCTAAGAAGATAGTGAGCGGAAATAGCAGGCCGGGAAATCTGTTATTGCTTCAAAAACGGGATAAAACAAATCGAGGCGTTCGTAAAGCGGGTTCATCACTTTACAAACGCCTCGATTTTTATTTTTTGTTTTTAGGGCTTTGTGGAATTTTAAACAGGTCATGCAGTTCTGCAGGCAAGGGGCGGCTAAAATAATAGCCTTGGCCTTCATCGCAGGTCTCTTCCTTCAGGAAAGATAACTGGATTTCATCTTCAATTCCTTCTGCAATCACTTGCATGCCGAGTTTGTGGGCCAAAGAAACGATGGTGGATGTGATGGCTTTGCCGTTCAAGTCGCCGGCGATATCACTGACAAAACTGCGGTCGATCTTCACCCGGTCAAACGAGAACTGCCGCAAATAGCTGAGCGACGTGTAGCCGGTGCCGAAATCGTCGATGGACAATGAAATGCCCAGCGCTTTTAGCCGGATCAAGCTTTCTTTCAGCGTCTTTGTCTCTTCCATCAAGATACTTTCCGTCACTTCAAGTTCAAGCCATTTTGCTTCCAGTCCCGTATCTTCAAGCACACGTTGAACGGTCTGGACGAAATTCGGATGCTGCAATTGAATGGTGGAGATATTGACGCAAATCTTAATAGGAGGGAATCCTAAATCTTGCCAAGCTTTGTTCTGTGCGCAAGCTTTATACAATACCCATTTTCCGATTGCGACAATTTGTCCGCTTTCCTCGGAAATCGGAATGAAGTTATCAGGGGGAACCATTCCAAGTTCCGGATGATTCCAGCGGATCAACGCTTCCATGGCGCGCACTTCTTCTGTTTTCAAATCAACGATAGGCTGATAGTGCAGCATGAGCTCTTGATTGGTGATTGCCGACTTCAAGTCTCTTTCAAGAATAAGTTTATAGGCTGTTTTTTGATCCAATTCTTCCGAATAGACCGTATAGTTGTTTTTTCCGTACTTTTTCGTATAGTACATCGCCGTATCGGCCTTCTTGATCAAACTGTCGACTGTTTCCTCTGCTCCGGTGCTAAAAGCGATGCCAATGCTCGCGGATACCGATAGGGAATGCCCCATGATATCGAAGGGCTCGGCCATGACCCTGTTGAGTGACGTTGCCAAGTCGATAGCTTTTTGTTTACTTGAATTAGGAAGCAAAATTGCAAATTCGTCGCCGGCAAACCGGCTGACAGTATCTGTTTTGCTTACATTTTCAATCAGGCGGCTGGAAACGATTTTCAGGAATTCATCCCCTAAATGGTGGCCGAGAGAATCATTGATAAACTTAAAGCGATCCAAGTCAAGAAAGAGGACAGCCGCCGGATTTTCATTGGTTTCTGTCAGTTTGAAGACTTGCATCAATCGGTCTTCGAAAAGTTTCCGGTTAGGCAGCTTTGTCAAAGAATCGAAGAATACAAGTTCTTCCATCAGTTTTTGATGTTCGACTTTTTCTGTAATATCCTTTGCGATGCCGTAGACACCTATCGTTTCTCCCGCAAGTTTCATTGGAAACTTTGTGATTTCGATATTTCTTCTGCTGCCGTCTTTCCGGATAAGTGTAATGTCGTGGATGTTTGCTTCACCGTGTGCAGCTCTTTCAAAATAAACGAAAGCTTCTTCTAAATCCTCTTCTGCTATAAGAGGGGCGAAAGGCATGCTCAACAATTCGTCAGCAGAATAACCCGTCAGTTCCAAACAACCAGGGTTTGCATCTATGAAATTCCCTTGCAGATCAATGGTGAAGATGGCGTCGGGATTATTGTAGAAAAGCGATTTGAATCGCTCTTTATTTTCCTTAAGCTTCAGTGCAGCAGCGACTTCCCCAGTGACATCAATAAGCGTGCCAAACAACACGGTTTTTCCAAACCGATCGATTTTTGTTGAATGGATCTCAACATGGATCAGTTCACCATCTTTTTTGTACACTCTTGCCCGGTAACGTGAGGAACTTTCCAGATTTTCAACTTTCCTCCTGATCCGTTCTTGTACAACAGGCAAGTCGTCAGGGTGAAACAAGCTGCTTATGGTCAGTTCTTCGTTGATCAATTCCTCTTTTGTATAACCGAGAAGGTTGCAGAAATGCTCGTTAACATAGGAGAAACCTTCATTTTCCAATATATACATGCTCACAGGTGCATTTTGGATCATCACATCAAACATTTCCCTGTAAAAAGAATCGTCCATAGTAATGCCTTCCGTCAGCGATTTTTTAGTGAACACTGTCTCATAGTTTTCTATAATCTTCATCTTGTTTCCCCCACACTGATGTCTTGAATTTCAACACTATATATTTCTTCAGAGGCTGATTAGGCAGAGGCTGCCGTAACCCGGTTCCTTCCTGCTGATTTTGACTGGTATAAGGCTTTGTCCGCTATCTTAAAAAGTTCCGTCAGCGAATTCGAATGCAAAGGGAACTCTGATATGCCAAGCGACACTGTAACATTCCTGTCTGGGATCAAAGCGATGTTTTCCACTTGCCCACGAATTTTTTCCGCTACTTGTGAAGCTCCTGCGATATCGGTATCAGGAAGGAGCAGTACAAATTCCTCTCCTCCGTATCGAAAACAATGGTCATTTTTCCGAACGATTTTTTGGACAGTATCGGCAAGCTTTTTTAATGTTTCATCCCCGGTTTGATGCCCGTAGGTGTCGTTGATCGATTTAAAGTGATCGATATCCAAAATTACTAAAGAAAACAGCCGGTTTTCAATGGACCAGTCGGTTAGAACCTCATCCATTTTTCTGCGGTTAGGCAACCCAGTCAATGAATCTGTAATTGCATTTTGTGTAAGCTGGCGGTTGTTCTTCTCAAGTGTTTCTATTGCGATAGCTACAGTTTTGGTCAACAAGTCGGCTTCACGGTTCCAATGCGGTTTCATCAAAGCTTCTCGAAGCGGAAGCGATACTTCTTTTCCTTGGGCCAAATGATTGACCAGATCAGCTAGACCGATAAAGGGGGCTGCCAACTTGCGGGCGATAAAAATCGAAAAAAGAAGCAGCAGCAGAAACGGGAGCCATACATGCATCAGCAAATCTTGAAGCTGGATTTTCAGCATGTTTTGGACATATGAATAAGGGGTCTGCTGAACAATTCCCCATCCTATTTCGGGTATATAGCTGTAAGCTGCAAGCATAGGAATTCCTTTAGTATTGGTGACAAGTTCCATTCCGCTTTGGCCTTGTGTCAATTTTTGGACCATAGAATTCTCTAAGGCACTTTCCCCGATCAATCGGGAATCCGGATGAAACAAACGGGTGCCCTCAGGACCAATGACAAAATAATAGGAGCCATTCTTTTCGACAGCGTCGTTTCCTAGTATCTGGTTCAAGACATTTTTCTCTTGCAGGTAGATTGTTCCGCCTATCATTCCTCTGTAGGATCCATCTTTCCTGTAGAGCGGCTGATTCATTAAAACGATCAAGCGATTTGAGGGCCCGACATAAGGAGCAGTGACCCCGGGTTTTTTGGAGTCTAAAACATCTTTTGTTATACCGGCGGTCAGTTTCTGGCCGGTTAACCCGATGCTGATCGGGCTTATGGCACGGACCACTCCGTTTTCATCCACCCATGAAAGAGAATTGAAATAACCGCTGCTGCTTCTTAAAAGTTCCAATTGCTCAAATATTTCTTTGTCATTCAACTGCTCGTTTTTTTCAAGAAAAGCAGCCGCATTTTCTAGGCTCGTTCTCATTGAACTGAATAGTGAATCGACCGAATGGCTCATCTTTTCCGATTTTGAATAGTTGAGTGATAAATATGTGTTTACTAACGATTCTTTATTTGAATGGTAAGATGAAAAAGTAAGAATCAAGAGAGTAAGAATGACAGAAGCTGAGACAAGAACAGTCAGCAGTGTCGACAAATTCATCTTTCGGTTATAGAATAAACGCTTCATATAGCTAACTCCTTTGTTGATATAAAACAGTGTTTATTTTAATTTTAAAGAAAATGCCTAATAAATATATAAAATAAATTTAAATATAGTCGGTTTAAATAGTAAAAAAGTCTCTAATTCGAAAGTCTAGATATTATTATATATTCTTCTTGTATAAGTTGAAATAGGTATATGAATATAAAATTCGATAGCCAGAGTTGTTTATGGTGTAAAAGGAAGTAAGATTTCCCTATACATTGTAAAGTGTCTATTATAATGGGATTTTTGCCAAAAGAAGTATCAGCAAAATATGAATGTTCCAGAATATAAACTGATCGGAAAGGGTTTTTCGATGAATTTTTCATTAAGTGAAAGAAAAATAAAAAAGTTATGTGGGACGGCGGCATATAAAAAAGGAGAAAACCTTCATATGGCTGGCAAAATCATGCTTCTGAAAGACGCTGCAGAAGATTTGTCGATGGAAGGCAAGGTGCAGGGCAGGACTGAGTTTCGGGTCCGCGTCAAGCAAACTCCGTCCGGAGAAATTCTGGCTTCCTGCAGCTGTCCGCCGGTCGATTTTGTGGCGACATACTGCCATCATATTGCAGGAGTGCTTCTGGCGATTGATGAAATGCAGCAACGGGAAAATCCAATGGCCGCTAAAATGATGGATATGTTTGGAGAAAAGGCTTCTTCCAGAGGCAGCCGCCGTTATTTTGATAAACGCCAGCTGATCCAGGTGGAATTCAGCTGCGTCCCATTACAGCTGCAGGAGAACGAAGCTATTCTTGGAATAGAACTGAAAGCTGGAATTGAGAAGCTGGAAGATGTTCCAAGCACGCAAGGATTTCTAGAGAGCATCAGCAGGGGAGAAGCGTATGCAATTTCAAAAGGCATCGTTTATGCACCGGAGACTTGCAGTTTTGATGATAAAACCGATGCCGTTCTGCAGTTTTTGATAAAAAGCCAACTTCCGAAGAACAAAGTGGAAATTGTTCACGATTTGCTGGTGATTTCACCGTCCGATTGGGACCGTCTTCTGCCTTTGCTGCAGCAAGTCCCTTCGGTCAAGGTGGTGCAGGGAAGCCGGGTTTTTCGCGGCCTTCATCTTGCAAAAGCGCTTCCTCTAACTTTTCGTTTTGATGAAGCGGAAATGGGCAACTACCGGCTGGATGTTAGAGGGCTGGACGGAATAATGGTATTGCCCGCTTATGATATGGCATTTTCTGAAGGTTCGGCAATCCGGTTGTCTGAAGAGGATACAAAGCGGCTGGCGAAGCTGAAAGAGATGATGGCGGGAACGAAAAACCGGCTCTTCATTTCCGCGGAGGCACTGAATCATTTTATGGAAACTGTCACGCCTGGATTGGAGCGGCTGGGAATTGTCCAATTAACAGATGCTGTGGAAGAGCGGCTTGAAGTGGCGCCTCTTCAGGCAAGATTGTATTTGGACCGGCTTAAGCACCGCTTGCTTGCCGGAGTGGAGTTCCATTATGGCCATCTTGTCATCAATCCGTGTGAAGAGGCGGAGGAAGGGGTCAGGCAGTACCCAGGAATCCGCCGGCAGCGGGACAAAGAGCAGCGGATCTTGAGAATAATGGAAGAAAGCGGTTTTGCCCAAACGGACGGCGGCTATTATATGCACGATGAAGAAGCCGAATATCAGTTTCTTTACCATGCTGTTCCTGTTCTTGAACAGCTTGTGCAGGTTTACGCCACAACTGCAGTGAAGTTGAGAGTAACAAAAGCGTATGCTGGACCGAAAATCAAAGTGGAAATCAGTGAAAGAACAGATTGGCTGGAATTTAAGTTTGATCTTCAGGAGATTCCGGAAGCGGAGATCAAGAAAATACTTGCTGCGCTGCAGGAAAAACGGAAATATTATCGCATCCCTAACGGTACGTTAATGTCATTGGAGACATCGGAATTTTTGGCGCTGAGTGATTTCATCCATAACTTTGGCATAACGGAAGAAAATTTCGGTGAACACGATGTCCGTGTTCCACTTATCCAAGGAATGCAGCTTGCTGAATCCTTGGAAGAAGGGCAATTGGCAGAGCCCGGAAAGGCGTTCGCCGAACTGCTGAAAAACTTAAGCCAGCCGGAACAAATGGAGCAAGAAGTTCCGGCACATTTAGCGAAAACCTTGCGTGATTACCAGAAAGCAGGACTCCATTGGTTTAAGATGCTGGCAAAATACAAATTCGGCGGAATATTGGCGGATGATATGGGGCTTGGCAAAACGCTGCAGAGTATTGCTTTCATCGTCTCTGCTCTTCCTGATATCCGAACACGGAAGCGGCCTGTCTTGATCGTCGCGCCTTCGTCGCTTGTCTATAATTGGCTGAGCGAATTGAAGAAGTTTGCCCCTGAAGTCAATGCAGCTGTTATTGATGGCCAGAAAAAGAAACGTATGGCTTTGTTTGCCCAAAGCACGGGGCTTGATGTTATCATCACTTCTTATCCTGCCTTGCGCATGGATAGTGTTCTTTATCGCGATAAAAGCTTTCATACAGTATTTTTTGATGAAGCACAGGCTTTTAAAAATCCAGCGACCCAAACAGCAAAAGCAGCCAAAGCAATCCAGGCGGAATATCGCTTTGCATTGACAGGAACGCCGATTGAAAATTCATTAGATGAACTTTGGTCGATATTTTACGTCGTTTTTCCGGAACTGCTGCCAAACCGGCGGGCTTTCAGCGAAATGAGAAGGGAACGCATCACAAAACGGGTGCGGCCGTTCATTTTGCGGCGCTTGAAACAAGATGTTCTCAAAGAATTGCCAAGCAAATTCGAAACCATTCTGCGTTCTGAACTGCAGATAGAGCAAAAGAAGCTGTATGCGGCTTATTTGGCAGAACTGAAACAGGATGCCTTGAAGCATTTGAACAAAGACAGCTTCCAAAAAAACCGAATCCGCATTTTGGCGGGATTGACACGGCTTCGGCAGTTATGCTGCCATCCGGCTCTTTTTGTAGAAGGATACGCAGGAGGATCGGCCAAATTGGATCAGTTGATGGATATTCTAGAAGAATGCCGGATTTCGGGAAGGCGGGTATTGGTATTTTCCCAATTTACACAAATGCTTGGAATTATCGGCGGAAAGCTGGCAAAAGGAGGAGTTCCTTATTTCTACCTGGACGGACAGACACCTCCTATAGAACGGGTGGAAATGTGCAGCCGGTTTAATGAAGGGGAAGGGAACTTGTTTTTAATTTCATTGAAAGCGGGCGGGACTGGCTTGAATTTGACCGGCGCAGATACTGTAATTCTTTACGACTTGTGGTGGAATCCGGCAATCGAGCAGCAAGCTGCCGACCGGGCGCATCGCATGGGACAAAAAAACGAAGTACAGGTTATTCGCCTAATCGCCAAGGGAACCATTGAAGAAAAGATCACGCAGCTTCAAGAGCGCAAAAAAAACCTGATTGATGAAGTGGTTCAATCAGGGACGGAGCCATTAACAGCGATGACTGAAGAAGATATTCGGGAAATTCTGATGGTGTAGCAAAGTTTTCAGAACATGCAAAGAACCCGCAAGGAAGTTACTGTAAAAAGTAATTTCTTTGCGGGTTCTATTTTTTATTGCTTATTTGTTGTTTTTGGTAGAATCAGAACCGCCTGCAGTACCTGAAGTGCCTGAAGTATCCAAGGTATCTGAAGTGCCGGAACCGAATTTAGTGCCAGAGGCACCTGAAGTGCTTGATGTGCCCGAAGTGCTTGATGTGTTTAGGGCATCAGTCGTTACAACAGTACTAGGTGTTTGAGTAGTAGTAGTTGATGTTGTATCTGTTGTTGTGTCAGTTGATTTATCTTGTTTCTTCTCTTTCAGCTCAGTCACTTTGCCTGATACTTTGCCGGACAATCCAGTTGCCTGTTCTTTGACTTGTCCTGCGATGCCAGCCGCTTTTTCTTTGACTTGGCTTAGTTTTCCGCTTCCGCCATTGCTGCTGTCACCAGAAGAACTGCTGGCGATTTTTTCTTTTACAACGTTCTGCATTTCTTTTCCGCTTTTCGGAGCTAAAAACAGTGCTGTTGCTGCGCCGACTAATGCTCCGGTCAACAGGCCGGTAACAAAACCGCTGCCTCCGGAACTGGTTTCGGAGCCGAAATTGATTGATGTTGCGGGAGCCGTCACTTTTCCGAGGCGCTGAAGGCGTTCTTCCACTTCTTCAATAATCTCGAATACTGTCCGGCCGCTTGTTTCGACGAGGGATCCCTGTGTTTGAAAACCTTCATAGCTTTCCACATTGCGTACGACAACGACGTCATACGTGGCCGCTTCTGATCGTTGGTCGATCAACGTAGCCTGATATCCTTTTTTCTGAAGCGCTTGTTGAATGTCTGTGAATGGTTGTTCCACTGCAATTTTGACCATTTGATCACTCCTCTTTCTTTTTTTACGTATTTTCTATAATTCCCTATTGTGCATCTATTTCAAACATTTTATTTTTTGAAATTGTTCGACTGTATATGAAAAAGGCTTGGAATGTTATTCCTCCAAGCCTTCATCTCTATAAAAGAATTCTGTTGTTTCAATAATATCGCCAGGACTTTTCATAGTACTCGATCAAATTCGGATGGATCAAAGTATTAGGCTCAAGGACAATTTCCTTGCCATTGCCATCTTCAATCACAGCATCTTCATCTTTGCCGAAAGCCGTCAATGCCGGCAGCAAATCGGTTGTGAGATACTGTGTGTCTTCGATGATTTCGAGGTTTTTGGCGCTGATATCGCTGCGCGAAGCGAGAACATAGCCCCATCCGCCGAAACTTGGAATATCGGCATGCAAGTTGTCGGTTTTCAAGCCAGCCGCTTGTATAGTTGTATCAATGGTCCAGTAAACTTCAGGCGCAAATACCGGACTGGTAGCCTGGACCATCATGGCTCCGTCCGGATGCAGCCGGTTACGGACCAGCGAATAAAATTCCTGGGTATATAATTTGTTCAGTGATTCGTTGTTCGGGTCCGGCAAATCGATAATGATAACATCGTAGAAGCCTTCGGTCCCTTCTAAAAAGCGAAATGCATCATCGTTTACCACTTCTACTTTTTCGTTATCCAATGAACCTTCATTCAATTCGGCCAGCATAGGATGGCTGCGGGCAATTTCTGTCATCTTGGGATCCAAATCGACTAACGTTATGCTTCCGGCATCCGGGTATTTCAACACTTCCCGGGCGGCCAATCCATCGCCGCCGCCAAGTATGAGGATCCGCTCATGCCTCGCAGCTGCAGCCATCGGCGGATGCACAAGAATTTCATGATAACGGTGTTCATCGGATGAACTGAATTGAAGCTGGCCATCCAGGTATAGCCGTGTATCTCCTTGCGCTTTTGTTAGGATGATCTGCTGGTACGCGGACTGTTCGGAAAAGACAATCGGATCTTTATACAACCTTTCCTCGAATTGCAGCGCAGCTTCTTCACCTAAAAAAGCACCGGCAATAAGCAGGATCAAAAAGAAAATGCCAAAACCCGCATGCAGCTGGTAGCGCTTCAGCTCATGTTTGAAGCGGAACACGATCCATAACGCTACCGCAACGTTGATGAGCGCTACGAGAAATGCGGTTTTCACAAGGCCAAAGTAGGGGCGCAGCAGGAATAGGAAAAGCAGTCCGCCGACCAGTCCGCCGGCATAATCGGAGAACAGCACTTTTGCTGCGCTTTTTTGCAGAGAGATGCCGATTTCATTGGCTTTGCGGATCAAGATTGGAAGCTCGACTCCAGTCAAAGCGCCGACCAGCAAAATGACGCTGTATAAAAATAGGGAACCGGTGCCGGGGGGCAAGTATGCCGTCACGCCAAATAACAGCACCGCTGAAAAGCCGCCGACCAGCCCGATGCTGTATTCAATCCAGATAAAAGAGGAAATCAAATTTTTGGTCATCTTCTCGCTGATGTAGGCGCCAATGCCCATTCCGGTCAAAAAAAGGGAGATAGTGAGCGTGTACTGCTTCACACCATCCCCTAAAATATATGAACCGAGGGCGCCGAATAACACTTCGAAAATAATGCCGCAAATCGACACAATGCCGGATGCGTAATAAATCGCCCGGCTTTGCCGGACAGCTTCTTGTTCAGTCATGCAAACACCGCCTTATGTAATGGAAGCGCCGATTACGAACGCCAATCCGATTGAAACGGCGCATGAGATGATTCCTACTGCCGTATTTCGTTCTTTCAGCTGCTGCTCCACTGAAAATCGGGGAGTAAGCACTTCGAAAAGGAAATAAGCGAGAAATTGGAGCGCCAAACCGAACAATCCCCAAATGACGGTTTCCATAATCGTATCGTTATGCAGAATGGAGAACGTAAGGATGATGCAGGTGCCGACAATTTTTCCGGCAATTGACAAGGCGACAGCCACGTTGTTGGTATGGATTTCTTCCCAGTCTTTGTATTTTCTCGTCAATAGTTCAAAAACGATCAATCCGGCAACGACTACCGCAATAGCCGCAAGATAATATAAAAAGGTCAATAAGAATGAATTCACTGCTCCAGCTCCTTTGCTATTGGTTATTTTCCTACGCCAGGCCCGCCGCCCCGGAATGTTGAACCGCGCCCATATGAACTGGTGGCCGGGAATGATCTGTACGAACCGCCGCCGGAATAACAGCCGCCGCGGCTGCATCGATTGCCTTGGGTTGTAACCCATGTCGGGCCAAAACGGTTGCTTAAAAACGAACCGACAAACATACCGGTGAAAAAGCCAGGATGATAAGTGTTTCGTACGAATTCTTCCCCAGCCACTTCTACAAGGGTAGTCCCTGGATTGTCGGGATCTTCTGTTAAAATAACAAATTCATCATCATAAACAAGAACTTGCCGGCCTTCCACCACTTCGCCGATCTGATCCGGTTCCTGCACTTGGCTGAGCTCTGTTGCTGTATCGGCCAAGCTTTGTTCGGACCGGTACATCATCGCGCGGTCGTTTGAAGTGCTGCCCGCCACCGCATCGACAAACGTATAGTTCTGCTCAATGTAATCTTCCGCTTGGCTCATTCCGCAAGCAGCCAAAAAAAGCACCATGGAAATCATTCCGCATAGCCATCCTCTTTTTATCATAAAGTAAACACCCCACATGAACAAAAACAGCCCGCCGCATGGAAGCGGGCTGCCGTCCGTTTATTCTTTCTTAAGTTGCTGTTTGAGCGCTGCCAATTCGTCATCCACTGCACTGTTTTTGTTTAGTGAGGCGAATTCATCGTCAAGGCTGCGCGAGCCAGCCCGCAGATCTTCGGAAGTTTCGGCTTCCGCTTCATACTGCATCACTTTTTCTTCCATCCGCTCAAAACCGCTGCGCGATTCATCGCTCCCGACAGAAGACATGGTGCGGTTGATCATGGTCCGGGTTTTTGCAGATTCCGCCCGGGCTTTCAAAGAATCCTTTTTGATTTCCATCTGTTCGTATTCGCGCTTCATTTCCGCCAATTTCTCACGCAGCACCGCTGAATCGGATGCCGCCTGTTCATAGGTGCCTTTTAAATCTTCCGCCTGCTTGACGTAAGTCTGCTTGTCTTCAAGCGCGCGCCGTGCAAGTTCTTCGTTATTGGCTTCAACCGCTTGGACGGCTTGCTGCTGACGCTTTTCGACCATGCTATTTGCGTCGTCATACTTCTTTTTCAGCATTTTTTCATTTGCCAGCTGTTTTGCTACCGCTGTTTCGGCATCGCGGATATCCGCTGCCATGTCCCGCATGAATTGGTCGAGCATTTTTACCGGATCTTCCGCTTTATCAAGTGCTGCGTTCAGTTCTGATTCTACATATGTTTGTACACGTTTAAAAAATTGAAACATATTCTCTCCTCCAATAGTGTTAGCTTCCCGCTAAAATGGTGACTTCGAATTCTTCAATTTCATAGCCGTGGCTGACTTCCACTTCGCCGCCCCAAACTTCCACAGACAAAAAGGATTCTCCCGATTCGTCCACATACTCATAGTAGTCCATTTCTGTTCCATTGACATTTCGGCTTCGGCCTTCTCCTTGAACGTATGCCCGTCCTTGCTCTTCCAGAAAATAAGGGCGTTCTTCATACATGATTTTCTTTGTCCCCGGTTCAATTCCAGGGACGCGCGACTTCTCATAGATGCCCACCTCGAGTTCATCATCCATTTCCACGCTGAGCCAAAGGGTTTTGCTTGCTGATGCCAATTGATAAGCATCCCATGTATAGCCGCTGTCATTGTAATGGATCTTTCCGGTTATTTCGTAATCCACAAGATCGTAAGCCACAAAATCACCGACGCGCAAATTGAGCAGCGTCCGTTTCTCAACTTGGGGCTCTTGTTTTTCAGCGCCGCCAAATAAGCGGTTAAAAAAACTCATTTTCTCACCTCTTTTGTCTATGTGCGTCGCTTTCCCCATCACTTGCCAACAATACAACGGATGATTCTGAAGCTTGAAAGGCCTAAAAGCCAAAAGAGCCCATCCAGGATACGGCGTAGTTAACGAACATCAACTAAAAGCGGGTCCCAAATGAGCTTATGGCCTTATCGTATCATGGGGACTACGAATTATCGAGCCTGATGTTAAGGGAAAAACAAGTTGCTCCAGAATACCGAAAGTCTTTTTTCTTTACCCGGTCCAGCCTGGCATTAAAACGTTTTTGTTCACTTTTGGAGCATTGGAAAATGCCCAGCCCAAAGAAGGAAGACCGCTTCTCGAAGGCAGGGCATGAAATGGTTGGAACTATAGGTTCAATTAATCTTCGCGTACATCTTCAATTGCATCCAAAGTTTCTATGTCTTCTTTGGAGATGGTGAAATCCAGCTGGCTGTTTTCAATGATGCGCGCTTCGTTTGTCGATTTGGGAAGAGGCAGAGTACCACGCTCCAAGCAGTAGCGGATACATAATTGGGCAGGCGTCACGCCGTATTTTTCCGCCATCTCCAGTATCGGCGGACTGCTCAAAATCTGTCCGGTCGCTAACGGCGAATATGCTTCGACGACGATATTGTGCTTGGCGCAGAATGCTAGGAGGCTTTCCTGGTCGCGGCCGATGTAAAATGGAATTTGATTGGCCATCGGCACGATGTCGCAGGCGTCCAGAAGAGCTTGAATATCGGATTCCGAAAAGTTGGAGACGCCAATCGCCCGGATTTTGCCGTCGTTATAGAGCCGCTCCATCGCTTTCCAAGACTGGATGTTGCCTTCTGTGCAATCTTTTCCGATTTCTGTCCATGGCCAAGGAGCGTGGATCAGATAAAGGTCCAAATAATCAACGCCAAGATTGGAGACGGTTTCCTCGAACGCTTGCAAAGTTTCCTCATAGCCTTTGGTTTGGGCAGGGAGTTTGCTTGTGATAAATACTTCTTCGCGTGCCAAGCGGAAATCGCGGACCGCTTTGCCAACGTTTTCCTCGTTCTGATAGGCCAAGGCAGTATCGATATGCGTATAGCCGTTTTCAAGCGCAGTCGTCACAGCCGCATATGCTTCTTCATTTGGAATCTGCCAAGTGCCAAACCCGATGTCCGGGATTTCGACCCCATTGTGGAAAGTGAATATACCTTCTTTTGCCATATGAACTTCCTCCTTTGATAAAGCGCTTACTTTCACAGTGTACCTAGTAAAAAGTGGAAACGTCTAGAAATTAGCCTTGCACCTTATACTTTTTATAATATTAATTAAATTAACTAACTATGTTATAATTGCTGCATCAGTGTGTGGATATGGGGGATTTTTATGCAGCGCGGCACTTTCCAATTGATGAAATCTGTAAACAAATCGATTGTGTTAAACAAAATAAGGACGGCAGAACCAATCTCCAGAGCCCAGATTGCGAAAGAAACCAGTCTGACCCCTCCGACAGTGAGCAGCATTGTAAAAGAGCTGATGGAACAAGGGCTGGTAAGGGAGAGTGTTTTAGGCCATTCAAGCGGAGGGCGAAAGCCGACTATGCTGCATATCAACACGGCGGCATTTTATGTGGTCGGCGTAGACGCAGGGCCTGAAAGCGTGGAATGCGTCTTGACCGATTTAACAGGAGCCATATTTCAGAGGACATCAAAGGTATTGGAGAATCCGCTGACAAATGAGCGGTTCCTGTCAGATGTAAAAGAGGCGATTTCCGCTCTTTTGCAGGCTGGTGGAGCTGAACAAGAAAAAATTATCGGCATTGGTGTCGCCATGCACGGGGTGGTGGACGTCAAAACAGGAACATCGCTTGTCGCACCGATTTTGAACTTGAGGAACATTCCCATAAGAGAAGTGTTGGAAGAAGAATTCAATCTAACGGTGAGAGTTGAAAATGACGCCAGGGCTATGGCATTGGGCGAATCCTGGTTTGGCGGCCATGATGATGCTGACAGCATGGTGGCTGTGAATATTGGCAGAGGTGTAGGGGCCGGAATTGTCATAAATGGCAAACTTTACCACGGCGCCCAAGGCATTGCGGGAGAGTTTGGCCATATGACGGTCGATATCAACGGGGAAATATGCGAGTGCGGGAATCGGGGCTGCTTGCAGACGTTCATAAGTGGAGCGGCCATTGCCAAACGGGCAAAGAGCCGATTGAAAGAACAAGATGGGAAGTTGACCGCTAGAGAGATATTTGAGTTGGCTGAAAGCGGCAGGTCAGACTGCGTCGAGCTTTTGCACGAAACGGGACATATTATGGGAGTCGGTTTAACAAACTTGATCCATGTGATCAATCCGGGCGAAATTGTACTGGGGGGCGGAGTCATGAAAAGCGAGAAATTCCTGATGCCTGCGGCTCTTGCCGCCATCCGCCAGAAAGTTTTAACCCCGGAAGCAAAACAGACGCGCGTAACGGTCAGCCGGCTTGGGGACGAAGCGACTGTGCTGGGAGCGGTATCGCTTCTGCTTGTCGAATTGTTTGATCCGGTGATGAAAACAGGCTGAACCTTCAATGCGAAGGTTCAGCCTGTTTTTTATTTCATCACACTAAAAGCAAAAACGGTTTGTGTTTTATAAACTTCCCCTGCTTGCAAAACGATGTCTGGCATGTTCGCATGGTGCAAGGAAGCGGGGGAGCCTTGTGTTTCAAAACAGACGCCGAGGTATTTCCGCGACTTTCCTTCGTTCAAAAGCAACGAATCGTCCAAGCCGTTTCCCGTATACATGACCATTCCCGGCTGATCGGTTTCTACAGCCATTTGTCGCCCGCTGGCGGAGTCTTGAAGAAGCGCTTTCTGCTCCCGGGTATTGTCAAAAAGAAAGTAATGATCATACCCGCCTCCGGCCAGTTTGTTTTGGGCAAACTTCTCATTGAATCCTTCCCCAAGCATGCGCCCGGCACGGAAATCGAACGGAGTTTCGGCAACAGGAATCAGATTTCCCGTCGGAATAAGCTGATCATCCAGTTCGACGAATTGGCTGCTGTCAATGGCCGCCGCCTGTGTTTCCACAGTGCTTTTCAAGTCGCCGCTCAAGTTGAAATAAGAATGATTCGTCAAAGCCAAAGGCGTTGTTTTGTCGCTGCTGGCTTCATAATCGATAAGCAGCCGGTTGTCATTTGTCAGCGTATAGGTGACTGAAACAGTGACATTGCCGGGGTATCCGCCTTCGCCGTCCGGGCTCTTATGGCTGAGCGTCAAGCCGAGTGAGTTTTCAGTCTGGAAAGGGGCAACTTGCCAAAGGGCTTGATGAAACCCTGCAGAACCACTGTGCAAATGATTAGCTCCCTCATTCGATTCTAGAACATGGGTGTTACCGGAAAGTTCAAAAGATGCCCCTTGGATCCTGCCAGCTACACGGCCGATCAAAGCGCCGAAATAATTAGGGTTTTGCTGATAGTCCCGGATGTTCCTATAACCCAGGACTACATTCTCCAAATTTTCATCGCGATCAGGGACCAAGATTTTAGTGATAATCCCACCGAAATCCAGAATACTGACGGCCATTCCTGCTTCGTTCGTCAAGGTGTATTCTGTCCATTTCTCTGTAACTGGTACTGCTTTTATATTCATATTTGCCGCCACCTAGTCGTTTAATGTATGGATAAATCGATCAAATGCCTGCCGGTCTTTGAAGACTCCGGCATCTTCAAGCACCCGCACAAATTTTTCGCCAAGTTCTTTTTGTAGAACGGCTTCGGCTTCTTCTGCAGTTGAAAGAGTGCCGTATCGCGCTTTCAATTGCGATGCCCATTCCATGTGGTAGTCTTCGGGCCGGCTTGAACCGCCCAATAAAAAGTTTTGGATTTGAGCCAGCTCGTCTTTCAGGCGAGGCGGCAGCACCGCTAATCCCATTACTTCGATCAAGCCGATGTTTTCTTTTTTGATATGATGGACGTCTGCATGAGGATGGAAAATACCGAGTGGATGTTCAATGCTCGTCCTGTTGTTTCGCAGCACCAAGTCGATTTCAAATCGCCCATTTTTGTTTCGGGCAATAGGGGTAATGGTGTTATGCGGTGTTTCAGCCGTAAAAGCCATAACCTCTGCTTGTTCATCTGAATAAGATTTCCATGTTTGAAAAATATAGTCCGAAGCCGCAACAAGGCGGCTGATATCAGTGCCCCGCAGCCGTATCACCGACAGCGGCCATTTTACAACGGCAGCCTCTATTTCAGGATAAGAAGGCAGCTCAAACGAAAAAGCGTCCTCTGCGCGAGTCATTGCAAATTCATAGCGCCCAGCCTGATAATGATCATGGCTTAAGATGGAACCGCCGACAATCGGCAAGTCGGCATTCGAGCCGATAAAGTAATGGGGAAACTTATCCGTGAACGTAAGCAGGCGCGAGAAGACATTCTTATCGATTTTCATATCCCGATGCTCTTCTGAAAGCAAAATGCTGTGCTCGTTATAATACACATATGGTGAATACTGCAAATACCAATTTTCTCCCGACATCGGCACATTGACAATCCGGTGGTTGGCTCTTGCCGGATAGCCGATGCGCCCTGTGTAGCCTTCGTTTTCTTTGCACAATAAACATTTTGGGTAATTGATGGACTGTTTCAATGTGCGCTCGCGTTTGATCTGCTCAGGGTCTTTTTCAGGTTTCGACAAGTTGATTGTAATATCCAGCTGGCCGTACGGACTTTCAACTTTATAAGAAATATTTTTGGCAATCCTGTTCATTTGGATGTAATTGCTGTTTTTGCTCAAATTATAGAAATAATCGGTTGCGGCAACTGGCGATTCCGCATATCTTTGCTGAAAAACCGCATTTACAGCAGAAGGCCTGGCAACAAAGCAATTCATGATATTAGCTGACAAAATCTCTTTGTCGTCCAAAATATCTTCGATGATGCCGCCTTCTATGGCATAAGCGATCAATTTTTCCAACAAGTTCGGAATGCTATCGTGGAATGCTTCAACCGCTTCTTCCGGGAAAGATTCCATTGCCAGCAAGTTCATCACCTGGTTCCGCGCATAAGCGATATCCGCATTTTCAATCAGTTCTGCTTTAAGGGCTTGCTGGATAAGGCCTTCTAAAACTTGGTATGCCAATTGCTCACACTTCCTTTTCATAACCGGTTGGATGCGCAGAATGCCAGGCCCAAGCATCCTCAAAAATTTTCGTTACAGAAGTGCGTGTAGGGTTCCAGCCGAGCACTTGCCGGGCTTTATCGGAACTTGCTATTAAAATGCTTGGATCGCCGGCTCGTCGGGGACCAATTTTAGCAGGAATTTCCTTGCCGGTTACAGTTCGGGCCGTCTCTATCATCTCGCTCACCGAGAAGCCCTGGCTGCTGCCTAAGTTGAAAATATTGCTTTGGCCGCCTTTTCTTAAGTAGTTCAAAGCCAGAAGGTGGGCGTCGATCAAATCTTCCACATGGACATAGTCGCGGATGCATGTGCCGTCCGGCGTGTCGTAATCATCGCCGAATACGGTGATATGTGGCCTTTGCCCAAGCGCCGTCTGCAGAATAAGCGGAACCAAATGTGATTCCGGACGATGGTCTTCGCCTATTGCGGCTCCTTGCCGGGCTCCGGCCACATTGAAGTAGCGCAATGAAACGAAGCGGATGCCATGGGCTTGCTCTGTCCATCTCATCATCTTTTCCATTGTCAATTTTGTTTCGCCGTATGTACTTGTCGGCACTGTCGGCATCGTTTCGGTGATTGGCACGGATTCCGGCTCGCCGTAAGTGGCGGCGGTGGAAGAAAAGACGATTTTTTTCACATCATGCCGGACCATCGCCTGAAGCAGAACCTGGGTTCCATAAACATTGTTGTCAAAATACTTGAGAGGGTTTTCCATGGATTCTCCGACAAGTGAATTTGCAGCAAAATGAATGACCGCTTCAATCGATTCTTTTTCGAAAATGGAATTGAGGAACGCAAGATCACGCATATCCCCTTCATAAAGGACAGCCTTCGGATGCACCGAGCCGCTGTGGCCGGTTTCCAAGTTATCCACGATTACGACATTTTCCCCTTGATCGATCAATTGGTAAACAGCATGCGAGCCGATATAGCCAGCTCCGCCTAATACTAAAATGCTCATAGGTTCACTCTCCCTTAAAGTTCTCTTGCTCCATCGCCTATGGCAGCCGTGTAAAAAGTGGCTTCATAACCGACAACTTCATGGTATTTTTTATTGATATTTGCCTTGAATTCTTCAACCCTGTCTTTCTCGACGATGGCAATAGCGCATCCGCCGAACCCGGCGCCGGTCATGCGCGCTCCTATAACGCCTTCTTGGTCCCAAGCGGCCTGTACTATGGTGTCCAGTTCAATGCCGGTTACTTCATAATCATCCCGCAAAGAAAGATGGGATTCGTTCATCAGTTGGCCAAAGCCGGCAAGATCGTCTTGCTGCAGCTTTTCCAGCGCTTCCAATGTCCGCAGATTTTCGAAAACAGCATGTTTCGCACGCTTCCGGTTGATCGGATCAGTGATCAGCTGTTTGTTTTCCTCAAACTGCAGGGCCGATAATTCGCCTAAACTGCTGATCGGCAATTTTTGCTGCAGCTCTTTTACCGCTTCTTCGCACTGAGAGCGGCGTTCATTGTATTTGGATCCGGCTAGCGTACGCTGCTTATTGGTATTAATGATGACTACCGAATGGTTTTCCAGAACAATCGGGGCATATCGGTAGTCGAGCGTTTGGCAATTCAGCAAAATCGCATGGTTTTCTTTCCCCATCCCAATGGCGAATTGATCCATGATCCCGCTGTTCACACCAATATATTCATTTTCAACTTTTTGGCCAAGCTGGACCATAGGGATGCGCTCCATGTTCAGGCCGAAAAGCCCGTTTACCAAAACACCGGTTGCCAATTCAATCGAAGCGGAGGAAGAAAGGCCGGCACCGTTTGGAATGTTGCCGTAAAACAGGATATCGGCGCCATGAAGAGCGCTGTTGCTTGCTTCTTTCATATAGAGGACCATTCCTTTCGGGTAGTTGGCCCAGCCGGCAGCTTCATCAAAAGACAAGCTGTTCAAATCGCACTCGATAATACCAGTCTCCGGGAAGTTCAAAGAATAAAAACGCAAAAGCTGGTCATCACGCTTGCAGCCGAGGGCGTACGTTCCAAAAGACAGGGAAGCGGGAAATACATGGCCTCCGTTGTAATCCGTGTGTTCACCGATCAGATTCATTCTTCCAGGGGCGAAAAAAACCCTTGGCGTTTCTGCTGACATAAAAATTGCCTGAAATTCTTTTATGAGATTCGTTGTAGTATTCATAATGCCTCCTGAACCGGCTGATGAAAACAGCGATATATTTGAAAGTCTTAACTTAATTAAATTAATTAATTAAGTTAAGACAAGCTTACTATTTTTCTTTTGGAGAAGCAATTAAAATATGTCCTTAATTTTTTAAAAATTAAACTTTTGACAAGACAATATTACGGCACATCTATGGGCATTTTAAAAGTCCAGAGGCTTCAAGCAATTAGGACCGTGGATACTATGTTTAGAACTCGCTATTAATTCAGTATATGAAAGGAGAGCAAAGATGGTCTTTGCTCTCCTTTTTATATCGAAATTAGTATTAAGGCTTCACCTGTTCCATCCGCTCTTTGATGGCTTTGAAAACCAGCTCCGGCTCGTCATCCATTACAAAGTGGCCGCTCTTTTCAGCGACAATCAGCTTGCTGTCCGTAGAAAGGGCAAGCAATTGCTTTTGCTGTTCCTGCCACATATTTTCCATTTGTTCGCTGTTCTCTGCTGGTATCCCGACAGCAGTGGCATCTGTCGGAATTCCGTGGGTGATGATTGTCAAAGGAAGGTCTCCCAATGTTCGGCCACGGATACTGTCCTCTAAATTGGTGAGATTTTTCAATTCTTGTTCCTGAGCCTGAAAAAATTTAGGCTGCATTTCGATGTTCATGATTTTGTCCTGCTCGTCTTCTGGAAGGCCGGGCAAAACAGAATTCTCCATTAAGCGGATAACGCCGAGCCGCTTCAATAAAGTAAGCGTATTGGCAGACGGGATATTCACTGAAGCTGGGTCAAGTCCGGCAGCTTCAAAAAAAGGAGCGGTTTCCCTTGAAAAGTTTTCAGGCCTTGCGTCGAGCAGCACAATGCCTCCGACTTCCTCAGGATAAGTTTGGGCGAACAGGCGGGAATACATTCCTCCCAGCGAATGGCCCACCAAGATGTAAGGCCCTTCAATTTTTTCCTTCTTTAAAGCTGTATACAGTTCCTGAACGATATTGCTGCCGGTTCGTTCGGCAGTTGCTTCTTCACTCCAGGCGTAGCCCGCACGGTCATAAGCCACGACAGTGCCGTATGCTGCTAATTTTTCCGGCAGATCGCTCCAGCTGGTGCTTGCCAACCCACTGCCTGTTTCAAGCAACACAACCGGCTTTCCGGTTCCTTGCTGTAGAAGATGCAGTTTGGTGCCGCCGGCGTCAACCATTTTTCCTTCAGGCGGATACTTTTTGGCTCCTTGATGGCTGGCTATCGCTTCAAAGGCAATTCCTGAAACTGCTAGGAGCACGGTTAAGGCAACGAGCGAAAAAAGAATTTTCATCCACAAAGGCTTGGTTTTCTTCTTTTCAATCGATGTTCCCATATGAAGCTCCTCCTACTTGAATTTTCTTCGATTATAATCCCGTGCCTCTTGGATAACACGGTTACATTTTCCTAAAAAAGAACAAGTATTTAAATCCATAGGGTGCCTCCGGCAGGTGTATACTTGGGATAAAGAAAAAAGTGCATTCCATGGAGGAAAAATTATGTTCAGTAATATTAAAATAGAAAACTTGATCCCGTTGATGGAAAAAGGGGAAATGACTTTGATTGATGTCAGGTCGCCATCCGAATACAAAAATTTCACAATGCCGGGAAGCATCAACATTCCGTTTTTTGATGATGCGGAACGGGCCGAAATCGGCACGCTGTACAAACAAATGAGTGTGGATGCCGCCAAGGAACGGGGGCTTGAAATTATTTCTGCCAAGCTTCCCGGGTTTGTCCGGGAAATCAGAAAGGTCAGCGGCAGCAAAACAGTGTTTTGCTGGCGCGGCGGCATGCGCAGCAGAACAACCGCGACACTCTTGTCGTTGATGGATATCCATGTAAACCGGCTGGAAGGCGGAATCCGCGAATACCGCAAATGGGTAGTCAATCAACTGGAACAGCCTGTAGTTCCGGTTAACGCCTATGTACTGAACGGATTGACAGGAACAGGCAAAACAAGAATTTTAAAGACGCTGCAAAAAGAAGGCTACCCGGTCATGGATTTGGAAGCTATGGCTAACCATAAAGGGTCGATATTCGGCCATATCGGGGCTGAACCACATAACCAGAAGGTGTTTGATTCGCTGCTTGTCCATAAAGTGCGGGAACTGCAGAATTCGCCTTATGTACTTTTTGAAGCAGAAGGCAGCCGAATCGGCAAAGCGGGCATCCCGCCTTGGCTCAGCGAATGGAAAGTACGCAGCCTGCATCTGTTCATCGATATGCCGATGGAAGAGCGGATCAAGGAAATTCTGGAAGACTATCAGCCTGACCAGCATCAGGAAGAATTTATGGAAGCCTTTCTCCGGATCAAATCGCGGATGCCGCAAGAGGTGGCGATACAAATAGAAGCGAACTTGGAAGCAGGAGGATATTCTGCCGCAGTCAGTTTGCTGTTGGAGTATTATTATGATTCCCGCTATCAGCATATGAGCCTCCAATATCCGGAAACGCAGAAAAAGATTTTGAAGGTCCAAAATATAGAAGAGGCCATTCAAGCAGTGAAAGACCATATCCCGAAACTGGGTACTGCAGACAACAAGCAGTCTGTTTAGCTCTTGAATTGCCGGGGCTGCGGGGAACCTGCGCAAATTCCTGCTATAGTGGAGCTATCAAAATGAGATGAGGACACAACGATGATGGAAGCCGGTTTGTCTGTCCGGAATGCGGCCATGAGTGGATGCCGGCAGGAGAACCGGAAAAAGCTGAAGAATCGGTTGTTGCCAAAGACGCCAACGGAAATCCATCAAATAGCGGGGATGCTGTCACCGTCATTAAAGATTTAAAAGTGAAAGGCAGTTCGTCCGTCTTGAAAATCGGGACGAAAGTGAAAAATATCCTGCTGGTCGAAAGGGACCATAATATCGACTGCAAAATCGACGGCTTCGGACCGATGAAATTGAAATCCGAATTTGTGAAAAAAGCGTGATGGATAAACCAGAACAAGCTTGGCTGCTTCCTATGGGAAGAACTGCCAAGCTTGTTCTCGGTTAAGGATTGGTTTTGTGGCTTTTCTGCAGAATTTTCAACTCTTCCAGCATGTCTGCTCCAATCTCCTTACTGAATTGTTCATACAGCGGAACCAGCTTTTCCTTCCATCGCTGTTTTTGTGCCTCGGTAAGTTCATGGATTTGAATAGGGGATTGCTGTTTGATGAGCGCAAGCTGCTCTTCGTTGAGCTTGATGGCGTTCTTATCATTCCAGGCTGTCGTCTCTTCCATGGCTTCCAGAAGAATCTGCTTGGTACCGTCTGATTGCTGATTCCAGACGGCTTGGTCCATCATGACAGCATACCCTAAATAGCCGTGGCTGCTGATGGTCAAATGCTTTTGGACATTATAGAATTTTTTGGAATATATATTGGAAATCGTGTTTTCTTCTCCATCAACTATGCCTGCTTCGATCAAATTATAAGTGGAGTTGAACGATTCCTCGTGGGACTCCACACCCAGCATATCGAATTGTTCACGGATAATTTCATTTGGCATAATCCGGAGCTTTTGCCCTTTCAAATCAGCGGGCTCTGTAATAGGACCGGTATTGGAGGTAATCTGCTTGAAGCCATTGGACCAGTGGGCAAGGCCGACCAACTCATTTTCCTGAAGCGAATCAAGCAATTTCCGTCCTATGTCGCCATGTATGCCGCGCTGCATCGCTTCATGGCTGTCAAAAGCGAAAGGCAAGTCGAGTATGCCCCATCTTGGCGATAATTCGCCAAGCTTGGAAGTGGAAGGTGCGATAAATTGAACTTGACCGTCCTTTAAAGCATTGATTTCTTCGATGTCAGAGTATAAGCTTCCGTTAGGGAAGACAACAATTTGGATTTTGCCATTTGATTTCTCGGCGACAAGTTCGGCAAATTTCGCCGCGGCTTGCCCTTTTGGCGTATTTTCGGCCACTACATGGCTAAACTTAAACACAATTTGTCCGCTTAACCCTTCCTGGTCATCATCATAGGGAGGCTCTGCCTGCGGAAACAGATTGGAATACCCTAAATAAGCGGCAAGGGCGAGGCCGATGCATGCAAGGGCCAGATAAACGGATGTCTTTTTCATGCTGAACCTCCTCTGCAATCGTTACTGTAAGCATAATCAGAACTGTCCGGTTCGTAAAGGGGAAGGAGCACGAATGATGAAGCAGCTGCCAATCCGTTGGAAAATCATGATATTGTCATATGCAGTCGTCATCTTTTCCTTGTTGGTCGGTGGCATTGTCGTCATTGCCAATATCCAGCAAACAGAAGAAAAAGATTTGCAGATACGGGCGATGAACACAGCCAGGACTGTAGCAGAATTGTCCGATGTAAAAAACGCCATCGGGCGGCCAAAGGGTTGGAAAACGATCAATCCGATTGCGGAAGAAATCCGCATTATCAACGAAGCCGACTATATTGTCGTCATGAATATGGAAAAAATCCGCTACTCCCATCCGATTCGGGAAAAGGTCGGAACGCTTTCAGGCGGCGAAGACGAAGAGGCGGCTTTTGCCGAACATATCTATTTTTCCAAAGCCAAAGGGGAGCTTGGTACGGTGATCCGGGCTTTCGTGCCGATAAAAGACACTGAGCTCAACCAAATAGGCGTGGTGGTTGTCGGCAACAAAATACCGAATCTTTTCGATATCATGAGCGGTTTGGGAAAAGCGGTTTTACTAATCGTTATCCTTACGTTAGTGTTTGGTTTGGCCGGTTCTTTACTGCTTGCCAACCATATCAAAAAGCAGATGTTCCATCTGGAACCGTTCGAGATCAAGCGGATGCATGAAGAGCGGACTGCGACATTCCATTCCATGAATGAAGGCGTCATTGCCATAGACAATAGAGAAATCATTACAATCTTCAATGAGAAAGCCAAGAAAGTTTTCAATGTGCAGGGACATTTTGTCGGACAGCCAATCCGTTCCGTTCTGAAAGATACAAGGCTTCCTGAAATTGTCGAGAAGAACCAAGCCGTTTACAATGAAGAAATCAAAGTGAGCGGAAAAGTGATTGTCAGCACACGGATTCCGATCCGGAAAGATGAAGAACTCATTGGCGCTGTCGCTATTTTCCAAGACAGAACGGAAGTGGCGAAACTTGCTGAAGAATTGACCGGCGTCAAAAACTTTGTTGAAGCGCTGCGGGTCCAAAGCCACGAACACATGAACAAATTGCATACCATCGCTGGCCTGATCCAGCTTGGGAAACCCGAAAAGGCGCTTCAGCTCGCTTATAACACTACTGAAGAACAAGAAAATGTCACAAGCTTTTTGAATGAAAAAATCCAAAACGATGCCATTGCAGGACTGCTTTTAAGCAAAATAAGACGGGGGAAAGAACTGGATGTTGAAGTGGTGCTCGATCCGAACAGTTATTTTTCGGATTTCCCGGATGAACTGGACCAGCATGATTTTGTAGTCCTGCTTGGCAATTTGATCGAAAACGCTTTTGGTTCTTTCGAACATGTGAAAACCGGAGATAAACGGATCGATGTCAGCATTGAGCAATCAGAAGGCATATGTGCCGTCTTAGTAGAGGACAACGGCTCTGGCATTAAAGAGGAATACATGCCAATGCTCTATGAGAAGGGCTTTACAGTAAACAAGGCAGCGGGCACAGGGTTTGGCCTTTACTTGGTCAAGCAGATTGTCGAAAAAGGGAGAGGCCAGATCCAAGTATCTTCTGCGCCCGCTGAAGGAAGTTCTTTCTTGATCACTTTCCCGATGGAAGCGGAGGATGAATGGTATGGCATATAAAGAAAAATTCAACGTGTTGTTAATAGAAGACGATCCAATGGTCCAGGAAGTGAATAAAGGGTTTATTGAAAGCATAGAAGGATTCCGTGTTATGGAAGTTGCCGGAAATGGGGAAGAAGGCTTGGCGCTGATCAAGGCGCTTCAGCCGGATTTGGTGATTTTGGATGTGTTCATGCCAAAAAAAGATGGCATCAAAACTTTACAGGAGCTGCGGAAGCAAAAACTGGAAGTCGATGTGATCGTGGTGTCGGCGGCGAAAGACACTGAAACCATCAAGCTGATGCTGCAAAATGGAGCGATGGATTATATTATGAAACCGTTCAAGCTTCACCGCATTCAGCGGGCGCTCGAGAAATACAGAAAACATCGCTTGAGTTTTGATAAAGCGGAGACCCTTTCGCAAGACCAGCTGGACACTTTGCTTTATTCAAGTCACAGCATTAAAAGTGAAGAGTCGCAGTTGCCCAAAGGGTTGAACGAGTTTACTTTGAACGAGATTACAGCCAATATCCAGGTGCAGGACGCTCCAAGGTCTGCAGAAGAAGTGGCGAACGCCATCGGAATCGCCAGGGTCACGGCCCGCCGCTACTTGGATTACCTGGAGAAAAGCGGCGTCATTACATTAGATGTCCAGTACGGCGGAGTCGGAAGGCCAGTAAACCGCTATATCTATAATAGGAAGTAATCATAAAGCAATCAGTGGAAATTTTGGTTTCTTCATTGATTGCTTTTGTGTTGCATAGAAAAGACCAAAAAGACCAAAACAGCCATTATGACCATAAGCTTCTCCTGAATAGATGAAAGCGTTATCATTTAGAACAATTAGAAAATGATGCACTATTCGTAAAAGGAGGAAAAAAGACATGAAGAAGAAATTATATAAAAATCTAACCTTTCAGGTTTTAACTGCTATTGTCATCGGTGTTTTAGTCGGTTTGATTTGGCCGAATATCGGCAAGGAAATGAAGCCGATCGGGGATACATTCATCAATGCCGTCAAAATGGTCATCGCACCTATCATCTTTTTAACAATCGTTCTCGGAATTGCGAAAATGGGCGATATGAAAAAAGTCGGCAAGGTCGGCGGAAAAGCGTTCATTTATTTTGAGGTAGTCACAACTTTGGCGCTTGTCATCGGCCTGGTCGTGGTCAACGTCCTGAAGCCGGGAGCAGGGCTGGACTTCAGCAAGCTTGAAAAAGGCGATGTGTCCCAGTACACGGAACAAGGCGCCCAGGGCATCAATTGGATTGAATTTTTCACACACATCGTGCCATCGAACATGGTGGATGCGTTTGCAAAAGGGGATATCCTGCAGGTTTTGTTCTTTTCCATCTTGTTTGGTACCGGGCTTGCAGCTCTTGGCGAGAAAGGCAAACCGATTACGGAATTTCTGGACCGCCTGTCATTGGTTTTCTTTAAAATTATCGGTTATGTGATGAAAGCGGCTCCAATCGGGGCATTTGCGGCAATGGCTTACACCATCGGCTTTTTCGGATTATCCTCATTGGTGCCATTGGCAAAATTGATGTTTTCTGTATACACCACCATGTTCCTGTTCATCTTCATCGTTTTGAACCTTATCTGTAAAATGAACGGCATCAGCTTATGGAACTACTTGAAATTCATCAAAGAAGAAATCCTCATTGTGTTGGGCACAAGTTCCTCGGAATCTGTATTGCCGCGCATGATGGACAAAATGGAGCGCTATGGAGCTTCAAAATCGGTTGTCGGCCTTGTCATCCCGACCGGCTACTCATTTAACCTGGATGGAACTTCCATCTACTTGTCCATGGCTGTCGTTTTCTTGGCGCAAGTATTCGGTATAGATTTATCAATCGGCCAGCAAATCACAATCATCTTGGTTTTGATGCTCACATCTAAAGGCGCTGCAGGCGTTACAGGAAGCGGTTTTATCGTTCTTGCTTCTACATTATCTGCTTTGCAAGTTATCCCTCTTGAAGGATTGGCACTGCTTCTTGGCGTAGACCGCTTCATGAGCGAAGGCCGTGCAATCGTCAATTTGATCGGCAACGGGATCGCTACATTGGTCGTAGCGAAGAGCGTTGGCGAATTCGATGAATCGAAAAGCAAGCAAGCATACACCGATATGGTCGCTATGAGAAAAGCAGGCAGAGCAGCTGCGATAAATTCAGAAGCTTGATTGGATGCCAATGAAAAGACCTTCATTTTTGAAGGTCTTTTTATTTTTGGGAACTTTGCTATGCCGAACAAAGAAAGCTTATTGACACTTTTAAAAGAAGGTGTTTTAAAAACTGTAAGAAGCCGCCAGTCCACGCCTTTTCAAGAAAAATTTGCGGAATGTTCGTCTTGCTAGAGACAGAAACTCGATCTTTCGTTATGCTAAATAAAAGCATCTTGCCGCTTTCATCTCACAGGAGAAAATTTCTTAAATGAATCTACGGCTGCTTCAATTATAAGCAAGAGGTTTTCTGGACCTTATAAATCTCCTTCTCTTACCAAAAGGAAAATTCAAGTTTAACATTGCAAAGACTGTGGTCAGTTGATTAGCCAGGTTTCGTACAGGGTATATCATACAAAAATCTTGAAAATTCAAAAGCTTGATTTTCCATTAAAAGTTGCTATTCGGGGAAGGGGCGGAAAAATGAGTACAGTCGAGTATGTGAAAAACTTCATCAAAGATCCCAATATCGCATCCATTACACCCACATCGCAAAAAGGGGTGAGGGAAGTATGCCGCAAAATGGATTTAAGCAAAAAAGTGGTCATTGTCGAATACGGTCCGGCGACGGGGGTTTTCACCAATTATCTGCTGAAGCGCATTACACCGGATTCCATAATCATTGCCATTGAATTGAATGCGAATTTCGTTGATTATTTGAAGAAAAACGTCAAAGACCCTCGCTTGAAGGTGCATCAAGACAGCGCTGAAAATATTATCGGCATTGTCAGAAGCTATGGTTTGGAAAAGGTGGATTATGTCATTTCAGGCATCCCATTTTCATTGTTGGACGAAGACACCCGCGAGGATATCGTAAAAAGAACAAGCCATATGATAAAAAAAGGCGGGAAATTTTTGCTTTATCAAACCTTTTTCCAAAAGGATGAGCACTTGAAAATGCATTTGGTCGATTATTTTGAAAAATCCAATGACCAGTACTTTTTTAGGAATATTCCGCCTTTGCGGTTATACGAAGCCATCAAAAAAAGATAAGCTTTGCAGTTCCGGAACTCTATTCCTGGTTAAGAAAATATGTTGCGTGCCCTGAAATTCGGACTATCAAGTGAACGTCCAAATTCAGGGTTTTTGTCTAAGCTGTTTGCTCTCCCAATAGAAGAAACGATAAATGCGGAACTGGATGGTGATGCTATGAAACCGAAGACTATTTTAAGCAAAGTGAAAACACGGACACCTTCCATTCTCGGCAGTGAAGATTTCTCCAAATATGCCATTCTTTTGCCGCTTATAGAGAAAGAAGGGGACATCCATATTCTTTTTGAAATCCGTTCCCATAAGCTGAGGAGGCAGCCGGGGGAAATCTGTTTTCCAGGGGGAAGGATCGATGCCCAAGATAAAAGCGAAAGAGACACAGCTCTCAGAGAGACTACAGAAGAGCTTGGCATTAAGAGGGAAGATATTTTCGACGTTTTTCCGCTGGATTATATTGTCTCCCCGTTCGGTATGATGGTTTATACTTATGCAGGATTCATCGATCCGGCTGTTCAATTCAAGCCCAATCCTCCGGAAGTAGACAGCCTCTTTACAGTGCCTTTGGCATTTTTCCTGGAAATAAAACCGAAAATTTACCGGATCAATTTTGATGTGCAGCCGGAAGAGAGTTTTCCCTACAACTTGATTGCCGGAGGAGAAAATTACAATTGGCGGACCAGAACTTTGGATGAATACTTTTACATCTACGAAGATAAAGTGATCTGGGGATTGACCGCTCGCATTTTAAGCCACTTTGTGGAAATCATTCGCTAAAAAGCAGGAGGAACAGTAAAAATGACAATAGACCAAATATCCATAACGACCACTCTAAACAAGAAACCGAAGCCTTCACAAGACCAAGTGCCTTTTGGAACAATATTCACTGACCATATGTTCATGATGGATTATATTGAAGGGGAAGGGTGGCATGATCCGCGGATTGTTCCGTATGCGCCTATTTCTTTGGATCCTGCTGCCATGATTTTTCATTATGGACAAACAGTATTTGAAGGATTAAAGGCATACCGGGCGGAGGACGACCGCATTCTGCTTTTCCGTCCGGAAAAGAATTTTCAGCGGTTGAATCTGTCAAGCGACCGGTTGAGCATCCCGCCGGTTGATGAAGGCCGCGTATTGAACTGTTTGATGAAGTTGCTTGAAATCGAAAAGGACTGGGTTCCGTCCACGGAAGGCACTTCTTTATATGTTCGTCCATTCATCATCTCGACAGAGCCGAACTTGGCTGTTGGGCCTTCCCGCACTTATACGTTCATGATCATCTTATCGCCTGTCGGCTCTTATTTTCCAGGCGGCATCCGTCCCGTCACAATCCACGTTGAGGAGCAATTCACGCGCGCTGTAAAAGGCGGAACCGGGATGGCAAAAACAGCAGGAAATTATTCTTCCGGCTATCAGGCGCAAGCCCTTGCAAAAAAAGAAGGAAATGCGGACGTGCTATGGCTGGATGGGGCAGAGAAAAAGTATATAGAAGAAGTCGGCAGTATGAATATCTTCTTCAAAATCAACGGAGAAATCATCACTCCTGCATTGACCGGCAGTATCTTGAAAGGGATCACCCGCATGTCGATCATTGAACTGCTGGAGAGCTGGGGCATGCCGGTTGTTGAACGGAAAATATCAATCGAGGAAGTGTACCAGGCATTTGCGGACGGCACAGTCGAAGAAGTATTTGGCACAGGTACAGCCGCAGTAATTTCTCCAGTCGGCGAACTTAATTGGCAGGGGCAAAAAATAGTCATCAACAACCGGGAAATCGGTGAAGTATCACAAAAATTATACGACACAATCACAGGTATTCAGCGAGGAAAAGTGGACGATCCGTTTGGATGGGTAGTTGCATTAAGCTGAAAGGGGTTAGTGAAATGGAACATGTGACAGAAGGATACATTCCGGTGCTAGGAGGGAATGTCTGGTATCGGATTACGGGAGATGGATTGGGAATCCCTCTTTTGGTATTGCATGGCGGACCGGGTGGCAAAAGCAGCGGCAAAGACCCGCTTCGGAATCTTGGCAATGAGCGCCCTGTTATACAGTATGACCAGCTGGGATGCGGAAATTCTGACCGGCCGGCCGATCTTTCATTATGGACAGTCGAGCGGTATGTCAAAGAATTGGAGCAGGTTCGGGAAGCGTTGGGTTTGGATGAAGTACATATTCTCGGTCATTCCTGGGGAACGATGCTTGCTTCCAGTTACCTTCTTACAAAGCCATCCGGTGTCCGAAGCATTGTCTTTTCAGGTCCTGCGCTCCATTCACGTATGTGGGAGCGGGATCAGCGGGCATACTTGAAGCAATTTCCCCAAGAAATGCAGGCTGTCATTGAACGGCATGAAAGAGAAAAAACGACAGAGGCAAAAGAGTATCAAGATGCGATGTATGCTTTTTACAAGCGCCATGTCTGCCGGCTGGACCCATGGCCCAAAGAGATGATGGAAGAGTTTGAAAAAATGAACCATCAAATCTATAACTATATGTGGGGAGCTTCCGAATTTACAGTGACCGGCACCTTGCAGGACTTTGACGTTACGGAAAGGTTGGAGGAAATCGGCTTGCCTGCCTTGTTTGCGTGCGGCCGGTATGATGAAGCCACTCCAGAAACAACAGCCTACTACGCCAGCCTATTGCCGGGTTCTGAATACTTTGTGTTTGAGAATTGTTCGCATACCCCTGGCGAAGAAGATCCGGATGCCTATGAGAGTAAAATACGGGAATTTTTGAACCGGCAGGAAAGGTGATCGGGAGAAACAGCGCTTTTTCGTACAAGGCCGTACCGAATAAAAAGTCGGATTCAAGCGGAAAAGACCTTTATAATCTGTAAAGGTCTTTTTTTGTATATGGGGGAAGCCTTGATGTTAAATCCATGGCTGATGAGCAGAATAAGCCAAACTATAAAGATCTTGTGTTAACCTAGAAAACAGTTGTTTGAAATAATGCAGTAAACCCTGTATCCGAAGTTTAATATACATAAAGAAAGGTTTTGACAGATGGAAAATATGACAGGATTCAAAAGAGCGCGATTTGTGCTTTTGCTTGGAGCGCTTACTTCTCTTATTCCTTTTACCATTGATATGTACTTGCCGGCATTTCCGATTCTTGCCGAAGTTTACGCCACTACTGCTTCTTCCGTCCAGTTGAGTTTGACAGCTTGTTTGATGGGATTAGGAGTCGGTCAATTAGTGGCAGGCGCACTAAGCGATATGCACGGGCGTCGCCGGCCATTGATTGTTTCATTGATTATTTATGTTGCAGCATCTCTTGCTTGTATGTTCGCTCCCAATATCGGTATTTTGATTGCCATGCGCTTTGCGCAAGGGTTTGCTGCTGCGGCAGGATTGGTTATTTCCCGGGCAATAGTACGGGATTTAACAAGTGGTGCAGAATTGACCCGGGTGCTGGCGCTGCTTATGGTCATCAGCAACGTCGTTCCCTTATTGGCTCCTTCTGTCGGAAGCGGTGTTTTGCTTTTTGTTGATTGGAAAGGCATTTTCCTTGCTTTGGCAATTGTCGGTTTTGTCCTTTTGGTCATCACCGCTTTCCGGATGAAAGAAAGTCTTCCGGTCGAAAAACGGACTCCAGGCAATTTGAAATCAACGTTCGGCAATTTTGGAACCATCATAAAAAATCGGCAGTTTACCGGGTATGCGCTCGCTCAAGGATTTTTAATCGGTGGAGTATTTGCTTATGTAGCGGGAACACCCTTCATCTATCAGAACATTTACGGTGTTTCTCCCCAAGTGTTTAGTCTGCTTTTCGGAATGAATGGCTTTGGCCTGATTTTTGGCAGTTATGCTGTGGGGCGTTTTTCATATATCTATTCTGAAAAACGTTTTTTGGAAACGGCTTTGTACCTTGCTACTGTTTCCGGGGCGGTTTTGTTGGCAGTCGTCGGAACCGGGGGCCCATTGTGGGCAGTCGCAGTGCCGATTTTCTTTTTTGTCACTTCGGTTGGCGTTGTGGCTCCATCTTCTTTCGCATTGGCGATGGAAACCCAAACTTATGCAGCAGGCAGTGCATCTGCCCTGCTGGGTCTTGTTCCTTTTGTTCTTGGAGCTTTGACCGCCCCGCTCGTCGGAATTGCTGGAGAAGAAACGGCGGTGCCGATGGGCCTTACCATTTTTTCAATGAGCTTGATCGCTTTGGTGGCTTATCATTTTCTTGTTAAAAAAGCAGTAAATCCTGCCTCTGTAAAAAATTAAATCAATCCTCTCAGACAAAGGCCTTTTTCTCTTGCAGAAAAGGCCTCTTCTTTTGAGTAAGAAAGTTATGGAGAAGTTGCCTGGCAAGTGTAAATAAACGGGAATGATAAAAAAATAATTATATAACTTTTTTTATTAATTTTTTATGGGTGATTTAAAATATGCCTAGTCAAAAAGATATAAAGGGCTATATAATAAGTGAATATTACAGGGATTAGTGGGGAGAAGATGGAGATAGCGTACGAATTGATAAAATATATTTTAGTTGTTGCTTTAGGCGGGGGAATAAGTCTGTCTTTAGCTATCTATGCGTTCCTGAAACTCAGCAATGCGCCAGGGGGAAAGTATTTTGTTTTAGCAACAGCCTCGTCTGCTGTTTTTACACTTGCCTATGCGTTTGAATTGGCAAGTACGACGCTGGAAGAAATCAAGTTTTGGCTGAAAATTGAATATATCGCGCTGCCATTTTTACCGCTATTCATATTGTTGATGTGTTTTGACTATGTGGGGCAGAGGGTGAAGCGAGAGGTCAAAAATACCCTTTTTGCAATCGCGGCATTAACAGTTTTTATGCAAACTACAAATGATTTTCACCATTTCTATTACACGACAGTGGGTTTAAAGGAGGATAGCCCTTTTGCGATAGCCGATCTTGTGGGAGGGCCTTGGTTTTATGTGCATTCCCTTTTTCTGTATGGATGCATTGGGGCGAGCATGGCGATTTTGTTCAAACAGATAAAAAATAAAGTTTTCCAATTCCGGATGCAAGTTCTATTGATGATGGCGGGGGTGCTCGTTCCTGTCATTGCCAGCTTTTTTTACCTGTCTGGCGTAAGTCCTCACGGAATTGATCTAGGGCCGGTCTTCATGAGCGTTTCTTTTATCTTGCACGGAATAGCCCTTTTGCCGCTTCAAATGTTCAATGTAGCGCCAATTGCCCGGGACACCATATTTGAAAGTATGGAAGAAGGGGCCATTGTGTTAAACCGGGATAATATCATTGTCGATTATAACAAAGCGAGTTTAAAAGTTCTGCCTGTACTGCAGAATCGCGCAATTGGGAAGCGGATTGGGGAAGTGCTGTCTGGAAGCCGCTTGCTTGAAAGAATTATTTTGCGTGAACAGAAATGCGATTATGAGTTGTATATAAACGAAGAGCTGCTGCATTTCCAAATCCGGTTTTCGCCGGTCCGAAACAAAAACGATATTCTCGTCGGCAAAATTGTCACCTTTGTTAATGTAACAGAAAGAGTGGAAATGGAGAGGGCGCTGAAGCAGCTGGCAAGCATTGATGGGCTCACTCAAGTGTTCAACCGGACTTGCTTTCTTGAAAAAGCGGAAGAAGCGTTCGGACGCCTGTCGCACCAGGGAGGCCTTGCCTCTGTCATCATGTTTGATATTGATCATTTCAAACGTGTCAATGATACATATGGACACGCGACAGGAGATACTGTATTAACCTATATCGCCCAATCTGCAAAGGAAAGCTTACAGGAAACGGATATCCTTGGACGATACGGGGGAGAAGAGTTCGTGATCTGTTTGCCTAACACTTCTATGGAGGCGGCGCAGGAAGTGGCAGATGATTTCCGGAAACAAATTTCAGAAAGCTACCTTCTCATAGATGGGAAACGGATTGACTTGACCTTAAGCTTTGGAGTGTCCGAAGTGCAAATTGAAGCAGGGGATTTCAGCAATTCCATACAAGCTGTCATGGGAGAGGCGGACCAAGCGCTTTATCTGGCAAAGGAAAAAGGAAGAAACCGAGTTGAACTTTTCAAGAACCGGCTCTGCTCATTTGAAAAAGCATAAGACCCGCGAGGCAAAACGTCCGCGGGTTTTATGCTATTTACAGCTTTTTTACATAAATCCTATACGCCCTTAAAACTGTTGGTCTATTTTGAAAGTAACCAACTAAAGGAGGTATAGAAAATGGAAGGAATTCAAAAACGCAATGAGTTGACTCAATCGCAAAAGTTGCTGGTATTTACTTTATCCATGTCTTTATACGGGCTTTCTAGTTTGGCTGAAGAGTTGCTGCCGGCGCTGGCTTTAGGGCCTCTTATTCTTTCGGCAAAATATTTTGCATTTGTTCCAATAGCTTTGTCCATGTTATTCAGTCCATTTTATACGGCGATAGGAGCTGCGACGGGTGCTTTGTTATTCGGTGGAATTTTAGCCGGGCAATTCGGCGGGTTCGGTGAACTTGAACAATTTATTGCACTTTCCCTTGGGTTGTTTGTTGCTGGAAGTTTGGTGAAAGATCCTAAAAACAGAAAGCAAATAACAATTGCAGCTTTGGCGGGTGCATTCATTTATCATGGGATCGGCAGCGCTACCGATATCCAGCAAGTGCTGTTAGGCGTAAGAGAGCTGCAGACAGTGCCGGGCTTGGCAGGCATCCTGATTCTCGCGGAAATCGGTTCTTTTATCAGTGCAATCATCATCTCAGGCCTGCTGTTCGGCTTGTTCCCTGTTCTGTTCTTGGTGCCGTATCTAAACGGCAAAATAGAGCCGGCATTGGGGATGGACGCACGGGGCCAGTCAGCACTTTTGGCGGCAAAAGAGAAAGTTTCGGATGCACGGTTCATTGTGGCGTCTATGCTTTTGGTGGGCATCGCTTTTGTCTCCGATTATTTGTATGAAGCGGGTTTGAACCTTGAATGGCAGGCAAACTTTGCCGAGGCTTTCGGCAATTGGGTGCTTTGGCTAAACCTTATCGCTGCTGCCCTTGTAGCGGGCATGACCATGACTTTGATGGCGAAGCATAAACGCCGTTCCTTGACTGCACATTACCATGAAGACCATTTTATACAGTAAAAAATCATCCATGAATAATGAGTGAAGGAATCTTCGAGGTATCGAAGATTTTTTATTTTGCTTTGTAAAGTATATTACGATAAATTTTTGTTATTTTACTAAAATGAAAACATTGCTTAATTTCTGCTCAATAATTCGGACGTATACTAATCAGTGAAAGCAACCAAGAGGAGGACGAAAATGATTAACAATATTTTGAAAAAGAAGATATTCCCCTTTGCAATTGCATCGGCTGTAGCAGTTGCAGGGTTTTCAGCTTCAGTGCCAAACGTTGATGCTAAAGGAAAGAACGACGATAACGGAAAAGTGAAAAATGTCATTTTCTTGATTGGCGACGGCATGGGGGTTTCCTATACCTCTGCATACCGCTATTTGAAAAATGATTCAACTACGAAATTTGTGGAAGGCACAGAGTTCGATAAATACCTGGTTGGCCAGCAAACCACTTACCCGGAAGATCCTGAACAAAACGTGACGGATTCAGCATCAGCCGCAACAGCTATGTCAGCAGGAATCAAAACATACAATAATGCAATTGCGGTCGATAACGACGAAACTGAAGTGAAGACGGTGCTTGAGGCTGCAAAAGAAAAAGGAAAAGCAACAGGTCTTGTTGCCACTTCTGAAATTACACACGCAACCCCAGCTTCATTCGGTGCACACGACATCGCCCGTAAAAACATGAATGCAATTGCCGATGATTATTTTGATGAAATCATTGATGGAAAACACAAAGTGGACGTTCTCTTAGGCGGTGGAACAGATTTGTTTGTACGCCAAGACCGTGACCTTACGAAAGAGTTTGAAGAAGATGGATACAGCTATGTAACTTCCCGTGAGGAATTGTTGGAGAATACGGATGAACAAATTCTTGGGCTGTTTGCTCCGGGCGGAATGCCGAAAATGATCGACCGCGACAGCGATACTCCTTCATTAGAGGAAATGACAACATCGGCAATTGATCGCCTGAAGCAAGACAAGGATGGCTTTTTCTTGATGGTGGAAGGAAGCCAAGTTGACTGGGCTGGGCATGATAACGATATAGTGGGTGCCATGAGTGAAATGGAAGATTTTGAAAAAGCTTATAAAGCTGCGATTGAATTTGCAAAGAAAGATAAGAACACCCTTGTCGTTGCAACAGCTGACCATTCAACAGGTGGATTTTCAATCGGATCTGATGGCATTTACAACTGGTTCGGGGAACCGATCAAAGCGGCTAAACGTACTCCTGATTTCATGGCCCAACAAATTGTAGATGGTGCTAATGTTGAAGAGACTCTCTCTGAATATATTGATCTAGAACTAACTTCCGAAGAGATTGATGCGGTTAAAAAAGCGGCGGAAAAAGGGAAGTTGACTGATATTGATAATGCCATTGAAGCCATTTTCAATGAACGGTCGCACACTGGATGGACAACTGGCGGACATACGGGAGAAGATGTCCCGGTATATGCTTACGGTCCTTCCAGCGGCAAGTTCGCAGGACAGCTTGATAATACAGACCATGCGAAAATCATTTTCGAGTTGTTGAAAGCGAAAGTGGAAATCAGCGATAACTAATTAACATGCAAAAAGCTCCCTTTGCTGGCTTATCCCACTGGGAGCTTTTTGAATGACGGAGGTCCAATGATGAAAAAAGCGATTTATTTTTATTTAGCGGCAATCTTATTGTTAGCCGGCTGTTCCGGGCAGGCTGAACCGGCGGCTTCTGCAGCCGAAAACCAAGCTGAACAGACGGCTGCCGATACTGCCGAGGTTGCTGAAACTACTGAAACTGCTGCAGCTCCTGCTTATTACGATGGGTATGTGAAAAATCCTCAAGTGGTGGATGATCGCCTGCTTCAGGAAGTTGGGCAGTCGATGCGTGACAGCAAAGGCGAAATCAACCTGACAAATGCCAATACGGAAGCCCAAACTGCGAGCGTCGGCGAAATCAGCCTGACAATAAGAGAAGCGAAAATATTTCATTTTCAACCTGACTACAGCTTGATCGATTTTTACCATTCGTATACACACGATGCTGAATTCGATATGGTGAAATTTTTTGTGGAAATTGAAAACACATCGGATGCGCCGCTTCACTTTGCGCCAGTAGCATTGGTTGAAACAAGTGCGGAAGAAACGAAAACATGGGAAGATGATATTTACTTGGAAGAGTTGGGCGGAGAAATCGCGCCAGGAGAAACCAAAAGCGGCAATGTCGGGTTTATCATTGAAAAATCCGATATCGATTCTTTAACCGTTACAACAAGCGATGTTTTCGATAAGGAAGAAAACAAATTGGAAGATGCCAAAAAAATCGATATAAAATTCTAAGTATAAACGAATCGAAAGAAGCCGGCTCATGGATAGAGCCGGCTTCTTTTCATTATTTGCCCCTTTTGCAGCAAATGAATATTTACGTTGTTGACAGCGCTAAATTGCTTCATGTAAACTAAAAGACAGAATTGAATAATATTTAACCTCACTGCTTTCAAGTGAGGTAGAGGCGCGGTATTTAACAGTCCTAAGTGGAGTTTGAGAAGCTATGATGCTCAGGAGAAGGAACTATCGCCGAAGCTTTTAATATTTCTCTGTATTATTTGCTGGGTCTGCAGTTAAGAACTGCAGGACTATCTTGAAAAGCCCTCCCAGGCGTTCAAGGTGTGCTATCTCAAAGGGGACCAGAAGAGGATTTAAGGCAACTATACATAGTTCGGCTTGAGCTCGTCTCAGGCCGTTTTTTATGCAAGTTGCCTTTTTTGTATAGATGTATAAGGGGAAATTGAAGGGGGAAAAGAAAATGAAGAAAAATTTATCACTATTCTCGATTGTGTTTTTGGCAGCGATGCTGTTTATGGCCGGCTGTGGTTCAGGCGGCTCTGATGCCGGTTCTTCAAGTGAAGGCGAAGACAATACATTCAAAGTAGGCTTGGAAGCTGCGTATGCACCGTTCAACTGGACGCAAGGAGACGATTCCAATGGGGCTGTTAAAATTGACGGCAACGCCGAATATGCGGGCGGCTATGACGTGGAAATTGCAAAACGCATCGCGGAAGACTTGGGCAAAGAATTGGTCATTGTCAAAACAGAATGGGATGGCCTTGTGCCAGCGCTGACTTCCGGAAAAATCGATGCGATCATTGCCGGCATGTCTCCAACGGCCGAGCGTAAAGAAACAATCGATTTCTCAGATCATTATTACACTTCAGAGCTGGTCATGGTCGTTAAAAAAGGCGGCAAATACGAAGGTGCCACAACGCTAGCAGACTTTAAAGGTGCTAAAATCACGGCTCAGCTCAACACCTTCCATTATTCAGTCATTGACCAGATTGAAGGGGTCTCTAAAGAAACAGCAATGGAAAGTTTCCCGGCAATGAGAGTAGCGCTGGAATCCGGCATGATAGATGGCTATGTATCTGAGCGCCCAGAAGCGGTAAGCGCTTCTGCAGCCAATGAAAACTTCGCCATGGTCGAATTTACAGATGGATTTGAAACATCAGAAGAAGATACAGCGATTGCGGTCGGTCTTGAAAAAGGCAGCGACTTGACTGAACAGATCAATGAAAGCTTAAAAGCGATTTCTGAAGAAGAGCGCCAGGAAATTATGGATGCCGCCATTCAAAATCAACCAGCTGCACAATAAAGCCATAGTGGTGCCGACTGCATCTTAGTGCAGTCGGTTTTGTATTTTACGCTTTAAAGGTACTCGAAGTTAAGGAAGTCCACCGCTTGAAGTTATATTTAGGAGGAAAACAATGAGTTACGAATGGATTGTTAACATACTCACAAACAACTGGCCGATGTTTTTGCGCGGAGCGGGCATGACGCTTTTGATATCGATAATTGGAACATTGATCGGCGCATTTATCGGATTGGTGATCGGAATTGTCCATACCATCCCGATGCCTGAACGGGGCATGAAAAAAATCTTGCTGAAAATCATTAATTTTGTTCTTTCAGCCTATATCGAATTTTTCCGCGGTACACCGATGATGGTTCAGGCAATGGTCATTTTCTATGGTTCTGCCCTGGCTTTCGGCATTGACATGGATGTATTCCTTGCGGCTGTTTTCATAGTTTCGATCAATACGGGAGCCTATATGTCAGAAATCGTCCGAGGCGGTATTGTTTCTGTAGACAAAGGCCAGTTCGAATCAGCCCAAGCAATCGGCATGAACCATTTCCAGACCATGATGCATGTTGTATTGCCGCAAGTGGTGCGCAATATTCTGCCTGCAACAGGCAACCAGTTTGTCATCAATATTAAAGACACGGCTGTGCTGAGTGTCATAGGGGTTACGGAGTTGTTCTTTCAGACAAGAACCGTATCCGGAAACAACTTCCGCTATTTTGAATCGTTCTTTGTTGCCTGTGTGTTGTATTTTATCATGACTTTTGCTATCACCTTGCTGCTTCGCAGACTTGAAAGAAGAATGGATGGACCGGAAAACTATAGCATGATCGGCGGCCTGCCGATGCAAGTGGCAAAACCGGAAGATACCGAAAATAAAATCAAAATCTAAAGCGGAAACCAAGCAGAGAATGGAAGAGGAGACCTTATGGAAAAAGTGATCGAGATACAGCATTTAAGCAAATCATTTGGCACTCATGAAGTTTTAAAAGATATCGACTTCGCAGTGCATAAAGGAGAGGTAGTCTGTGTAATCGGCTCTTCAGGATCCGGCAAATCAACGCTTCTGCGCTGCATCAACTTGTTGGAGAAGCCGAGCGGCGGCCAAATTATCTACAATGGTGAAAACATTTTGGATGACCGCCACGATATCCATGCGTATCGTACGAAGCTGGGAATGGTTTTTCAGCAATTCAATTTGTTCAATAACCATAACGTCATCAACAACTGTACAGTAGGGCAAGTGAAAGTGCTGAAGCGCCGGAGGGAAGAAGCTGAAAAAGTGGCGCTAAAGTATTTGAAGGTAGTAGGCATGGACCAATACGTCAACGCGAAAGCCCGGCAATTGTCCGGCGGCCAAAAACAGCGGGTGGCCATTGCCCGGGCGTTGTCGATGGAACCGGATGTCATGCTATTTGACGAACCGACATCCGCTCTTGATCCGGAAATGGTAGGTGAAGTGTTAAAAGTCATGAAGGATTTGGCGAAAAGCGGGTTGACGATGTTGGTTGTGACGCATGAAATGGAATTTGCAAAAGAAGTTTCCGACCGCGTTGTTTTTATGGATAAAGGAGTCATTGTAGAAGAAGGGCCGCCAGAGCAAATCTTCAACAATCCAACACATGAACGGACACGGGAATTTTTGAAACGGACATTGAGATAATAATTGATTTAAGGCTGACTCTGTTAAGGAGTCAGCCTTTTTCTATGAAATTTAATTGATGCAATTTAAGGAGCATTTCCTAAAGGTAGAAAATTAAATTAAGTTCTGACATTAAAATAAAAATAATATTTTATTTTTTCAAAATATTATTTCTAAAAAACAATTAAAAGTGTTATTATAGCCATACACTAGAAACTTACATCAGGAGGTCAGGCAAATGGTCACTTTTTTTGCAGCACTTTTATTTCTTATTTTCGGTTATATCTTTTATTCGAAATTTGTTGAACGGGTATTTGTAGTAGATGACAATACGCCGACTCCGGCCTATACGAAAAGGGACAACTTGGATTTTGTGCCAATGAGCTGGTGGAAAGGCAACTTGATTCAGTTGCTGAATATTGCCGGGCTCGGCCCCATTTACGGAGCGGTAGCAGGAGCATTATATGGCCCGGTTGCGTTTATTTGGATCGTTGTTGGCTGCATTTTTGCTGGAGCGGTACATGATTATTTCTCTGGGATGATGTCGATGCGCCACGGCGGAGAGCAGTTTCCGGCACTGGTTGGACGCTATTTAGGCAAACATGTAAAAGTTTTTATTAATGGGCTTTCATTGGTACTCATGCTTCTAGTAGCGGCTGCCTTTACAGCAGGCCCGGCACAATTGATTGCGCAGATTACACCGATCAGTTTCATGATGGCGTTGGGACTTATCTTTTTCTATTTTATTTTAGCGACAATTTTGCCGATCAACCGGATTATTGGACGCATTTACCCGCTTTTGGGCGGGATTCTATTGTTCATGGCAGTTGCGGTAGCAGTAGCATTAGTGTTTTCAGGAAAGCCGATGCCCAATCTAACGTTTGAAAATTTGCATCCGGGGGGTTTGCCGATTTGGCCGCTATTGATGGTTACTATTTCATGCGGGGCGATTTCCGGTTTCCATTGTACGCAAAGTCCGATTATTGCTTGTACGATGAAGAAAGAAACAGATGGCCGCAAGATTTTTTACGGAGCAATGGTCATTGAAGGTGTAATTGCCCTTATTTGGGCAGCTGCCGGAATGGCGTTCTTCAATGGTACAGAAGGGCTTGGGGCGGCGTTGGCGGCTGGAGGGCCTTCCGGTGTCGTCAATGAAATCTCTACTTCCTTGCTTGGCACGATGGGAGGGCTATTGGCAATTTTCGGCGTTATCATCTTGCCGATTACGACAGGCGATACGGCTCTTCGCTCGTCTCGCATGATTTTAACGGATATTCTTTCCAAATTCACAAACATGGAAGGCAAAGTGAAAATTCTCTTAGTGACAATTCCTTTAGCAATCCCCACATTTTATATGGCGACAATCGATTATACGTTCCTATGGCGTTATGTAGGCTGGACTAACCAAGTCGTGGCGACAGTCATGCTATGGACGGCAACAGTTTACTTATTGAAAAATTTCCGCTTCCATTGGATCTGCGGAGTTCCGGCTAGCTTTATGACAGGCGTCGTTTCCATGTATATCTTCTATGCGCCGGAAGGATTGAACATGGATTATCAAACCTCCGCCATCATCGGTGCCTGCGTCACGCTAGTGGTTCTGTTGTGGTATGCAGCTCAGATTATCAAATACAGAAGTTTGAAAGAAGTTAACTCAGAAATTGGGGCTATATAAAAACACAATACAAAAAGCATCCTGGTGTTATAGGATGCTTTTTGTATTGCCTGCCAATGAAACTTTATCGTAAATCAAAAGGGTTGAATGGTAGATGCCGCAGTAGAGTACCCTAGTAGTTTTATGCCATCTAATCAAGTTGCTCCTTAATTTGAAAAATCCTTGATATCCTGTATTACAGTTTCTAATACCTCAATTGACCTCATAACACCATCTCTGGAATCCAGGCTATGGTCCACATTCGGAAAAAGTTTGCTGCTCATATTCGTCTTTCTTTTGATTTGGGCATAACGGTCTTTGATATAACAGCGATCTACATCGCCAATAAAGCACAATCCTTCATTAGAGCTGTCCAGCATTGCTTGAAACACGTCATCCTGCTGAAGCAGCGGAGTCAGCCATACAGCTTTTGCTTGTTGAAAGATTGGCCTTTGCAATTCTATGCCCATTGCAATGGTGCCAAGGGATTTGCCGATAAGATAAAAATTGGCGTAAGAACTGTCTTCTAGTTCTTGATCAAACACTGTTTTTACATCATGTTTGATGGCTGTGCTCAATTCTTCCATTGTGAAATTATCGTATGCTTCATTTTTGTATTGATAATTCACTTTCAACACATCAACCGAACGATTTAAAAAGAGTTCAGTTGAATAATGGAACAAGGGAGAGCTTGTCGTGTAGCCGGCTCCTGGAAGAAGAATGGCCAAGCTGTTTGCTTCATTTTCTGTTTTGATAAATGCGAAGGGCACTTCGAAATCTTTATAGCCTTCTACACTTCTCTTTTCGATTTTAAACATCCATCATTCCTCCTTTGTTCTATTAGTATACTAAGAAGTTAAACGCTGAGTATGTAAACTTGCTATTTTTTTGTATAATTCGAATATTCTTTGTTTGATTGTCTGTACTAGGGCTATTTAAAAGATACATCTCTCGAGATTAATGGAAGAGCCAGCCCAATATAATATCGCATGTATAAATATACGGATAATTATAAACGAGAAAATTTGCAAGCGTATCTTTTGTAATAATTTTAAATATTATCAATTAAAATATTGACTAAAAATTCTTATTAGTGCATAATAATACAATCTTAGTTTTGGTCATGCATGGGATTTCTGTAGAGAGAATTGATGGAGAACGGTTTGTTTACCTATAAAAATTGGGTGGTGACTAGTAAGTGGAAAAGAAGAGAATTGTTGTGAAAATCGGAAGCAGCTCTTTGCTCAATGGTGAGGGCGGACTGTGTACGGTGAAATTAAAAGAGCATGTGGATGCACTTGCGCGCTTGAAGCAACTTGGGCATGAAGTGGTATTGGTTTCATCAGGAGCAGTGGCAGCCGGCCTTACGGATTTGGGATATCTTTCACGTCCGGCCACAATTGAAGGCAGACAGGCAGCCGCAGCAGTAGGGCAAGGGCTATTGCTGCAAGGGTATACAGAGGAATTCAAAAAACATGATGTTGTAGCGGCCCAGTTGTTGCTGACAAAACAAAACATTCTTTATCAGGACCAGTCGAAAAACGCAAAAGCAACGCTTTGCGAATTATTGAAGCGGGATGTCCTGCCAATTATCAATGAAAACGATTCTGTATCGATAGAGGGGTTGACCTTTGGGGATAATGATATGTTATCCGCGTTAGTGAGTGGTCTTGTGCAAGCGGATTTCCTAATGATTCTTACAGACATCAACGGCATTTACAAACAAAATCCACGCACAAATCCCAGTGCCCAAAGATATGACTTTCTTCCGGATATTCCGGTTGAACTGATAAACGCCACTTCATCTGAAGGATCTACAGTGGGAACCGGCGGCATGAAGTCGAAAATAGAAGCCGCCCGGACGGCCTTGAATTCGGGTGTCCCGGTGTTCATCGGAACAGGCATCGGAGCTGAAAAGCTGGTTGATATCCTTAACGGAAAAGGGGATGGCACGTACATCGGAAATTTTCTTGCAGCCCCTGTGGGAAGCTATAAGGCAGCGGCTGGACACCAATAATCCAGCCCATCAAAGCGAGAAAAAGCAAAAATGGAAGGGGCCCAAAGAATGAGTGGAATTATCGAAGTTGCACAATCCAATGAGTTGGTCCGAAAAGCCCGGCAGGCAAAAGCGGCCGCTTCAGAATTGGCAAAAATGACAACCAAACAGAAAAACGAAGCTCTTCAATTGATTTCAGCGCAACTGTTAGAAGAACAGGAATTTATTTTAACTGCAAACAGCAGGGACTTAGAGATTGGAAAAGGCAACGGAATGAATGATTCGTTACTGGACCGTTTGAAACTGGATGAAAAACGCTTGAGAGATATGGCTGATGCTTTGATGCTGCTGACCGAATTAACCGATCCTGTGGGGGAAGTTCTGGAACAATGGGAACGCCCGAACGGCTTGGCAATTTCTGCGGTACGGGTCCCTCTCGGTGTAGTCGGGATGATTTATGAAGCAAGGCCGAATGTGACTGTCGATGCCACAAGTTTATGCTTGAAAACAGGAAATGCGGTCCTGCTCCGCGGCAGTTCTACAGCCATCCATTCAAACAAAGCACTTGTCCAGGCAATCCATCATGCGCTTGAAAAAAGCGGATTGCCAATTGAAGCGGTGCAGCTGCTGGAGGACACTAGCCGGGAAACTGCTTCAGAGATGTTTAAGCTGAACGAGTATTTGGATGTATTGATTCCGCGAGGCGGAGCCAAGCTGATCCAAACGGTCGTGAAAAACGCCACAGTTCCGGTTTTGGAGACAGGAGCAGGCAATTGCCATATCTTCATAGATAAGACGGCTGATCCAAAAATGGCTATGAGCATCGCCCTCAACGCAAAAACGCAGCGGCCATCAGTCTGCAACGCCTGCGAAAGCATTCTCGTGCAGAAAGACTGGGCAGACAAACACTTGCCGGACTTGCTTGCAGCCCTTCAGGTAAAAGGCGTTCAAATTCATGGAGATGCCGTTGTCCAACAGCAAGGGGAAAAAATTGTCCCTGCTGGCGAAGAAGATTGGGGAACGGAATATCTGGATTTGGAAGTTGCTGTGAAAGTTGTGGAAACAGTCGATGAAGCTATTGCCCATATCAATCAGTACGGCACTAAGCATTCGGAAGCAATCGTTTCAGCAGCAAATGAAAACGTAGAGAAGTTTTTCACGGAAGTTGATGCGGCGGCCGTTTACCATAACGCCTCGACCCGTTTTACAGATGGTTTTGAATTTGGATTTGGAGCTGAAATCGGCATCAGCACCCAAAAGCTCCACGCACGTGGACCAATGGGCTTGCCGGCGTTGACTTCGACCAAATATGTCATTCGGGGCAATGGACAGGTAAAATAGGGATAAAAAAGCTGGAAAGCAATTAGTAATTGGCTGCTTTGCAGTTTTTTTTATGTTAAAGATAGAAGTTTTATAATATATAACAATAAATAGGTAATTAGAATTAAGGAATAACTGGAAATGAATATAGACTATATGACCACTATTGATTATAATGAGAAAAAATCTAGAAAAAGGCAAACTTCTCCGAAAGGGAAGGACGCAAAGCTATGAGCCTAACCGTTTTTCAAACGCATGGTTGTCAGGTTGCCTGGGCTTCCTTTTGTGGGCCACGGCTTTCAATAGGGGGAAAGAATGATGATGAAAAAATTAGTAATGGCGGGTGTGGTGCTATTGTTCCTATTTAGCCAAAACACTGGAAATGCAGAAGCGGCGGATCGGAATGTCCGGGCAACATGGCTATGGAATCCATGGATGATTTATAGCGATGAGGCGGGTACTCTTGCATTCTTGGAAAGCAAACAGGTCAACAAAGTTTATGTGCAAATTGATGCCGATATTCCACCGGCAGTGTATCGCAGTTTTATCGAGAAAGCCAGAGTAAAAGGAATGCGCATTTTTGCGCTTGACGGCGCTCCGGGTTGGGTGGCTCCAAATGGCACAGTCCACCAGGATAAGCTGATGGCCTGGATCAAGTCTTATCAAAATGGCTCAACCACTGCGCAAAAATTCGCGGGCATCCATTTAGACGTAGAACCGTATTTATACAGCGGCTGGAATACTAACCGGGCGGCAACGGTCAAAGCATATCAAGCATTATTGACAAAAGCAAAGAACAGCGCCGCAGCGCTCGCTCTTCCTTTAGAAGCGGACATGCCTTTTTGGTTTGATGAGATTTCCTATAAGAATACGTATGGAAAAGGTATCCTTGCTGAGTGGGTGATTGCCAAGACGGATAGCGTTTCCATCATGTCTTACCGGGACACAGCTCCTTTTATAATAGAACTTGTTAAAAATGAATTGGCGTTTGGGCAAAAACATGGAAAAACAGTTGTTGTCGGGGTTGAAACCGGGCAGACTGACGAAGGCGATTCAATTTCTTTCTATGAAGAAGGAGAAGCTTATATGAATGGCCAGCTTGCCATAATCAACGGACATTATGCAACCCATCCTGCATTTGGAGGCATTGCCATCCACCATGTCGACAGCTGGAAGACAATGGCGCCATAAATTTAAAAACGATAAAAAACAATGCTGCCGTACCCTGGTAGCATTGTTTTTTTTTGGGAAGGATATCTATTAAAAATATTTTATTTTCTTGGAAAGTGATACACTAATTTTTCAATGTGTTTAGCAATTTTCATATCGAGGGAAAAGAGAATGTATTGCTTGAATTTACGAGAGGGAAGGGGGAGTAGGCAGTGCTCGAATTGTTCGTTTGGATAGTTGTGGGTTTGCTTGCTGTACAACTATTTATCTTATTTTGTTTGATTTTATGGAAGGCTAAAGCGATAAGCCATGAAAATAAAATCAATGAAGCTTTAAATTCATTGAAGCCCCAATATATCGAATATATTGAAGGAAACCGGCCGGCTGAACCGAGTTTACCAAGAGGAAAAAGCATCCAAACCATGGTTATGGAAAAGATGCTTGATGAATTTTACAGCAGCAATGACGGGGATTTGGAAGAGCGAAAGCTCAACCAGCTGGCGGAAAAATATTTGTCAGCCCATTACCGGCGGACATTAAAAAGGGGAAGCTGGGCCGAACGGATCAACGCCTTGTATTTTATCGAAGACTTTTATCTGCTTTCACTGCGGGAAGATGCTTATAGGCATTTTCTGAAGTTGAAAAAACAGGATGAAGAATTTCGGCAGTGCCTACGGGTCTGCGCTTCGCTCCAGGAAGATCGGATCCTTCCGGTAATTGTGGAAAAAGAAGGGCTATCAACCGGTTTCATCAAAGAGTTATTGTTTCGATTGAATGAAGTGTTGATGTGGGAAATCTTAGAGATAATTGAGGATAAAGCAGATATAGCTGAAAATGTACTGTTTGCTTTTATTACATTCAATGGAGAACAAAAAAATGAACCATTCTTCTCTTTTGTGGAGAAAAAAATATATGATGAACGAAAAGAAGTTCGCTTGAAGGCTATGAACAGCCTATGCAACTACGGAAAAATTTCAGATTCATCAATCCTGGATCCTTTTTTCGGTTCAGAATATTGGGAGGAACGGATGTACGCGGCAAAACTTGCAGGAGCATGTAATCTTCCGCAATATAAACAAACCTTACTGGAATTGCTTTCAGATGCCGTCTGGTGGGTGCGTTTTTCCGCAGCAGAAAATATCCAAACCTTCCCGGATGGTGAGACTTTATTGAGGCACGTTGCGCTATGGGATGAGGATGCTTATTCCCGGGACATCGCTAAACATATGTTGACGAGAAAAGGGGGAATAAGCGCGTGAATATTGATTATTTGACGGATCTGATTGATATTATTTCCTGGGGAATCATTTTTTATATGATTTCTGCCGGAGTAATTTATATAATACTCTTCTTGATTGCAGGCCCCCGTATAAGAAAAGAGAAAAAGCTGAGCCGGAATGAGCAGATTGAAGAGTTGTCCATCAACAAAGACACCTATCCCATTTCAATATTGGTTCCTGCCTATAATGAAGAAGCAGGAGTCGTCAGTACGGTCCGATCCCTTCTGTCGTTAAACTACCCCCAATATGAAGTGATTGTGGTCAATGATGGGTCAACTGATAGAACGAGCGAAAAAGTGATATCGCAATTCCAAATGGAGCCCATAGATTTGGCGATCCGCACTTACTTTAAAACAGGGGAGATTACACGGGCTTACCGTTCTGCTCTCCATCCGGAACTTTTCCTGATCGAAAAAAAGAATGGCGGAAAAGCGGATGCCTTGAATGCGGGGATAAATTTCTCCCGCTACCCTTATTTTTCTGCAATTGATGGCGATTCGATATTGGAAGAAGACGCTCTTTTGAAAACGATGAAGCCAATTATCGATTCTGCTGGGCGAGTCACTGCGACGGGAGGGACCGTAAGAATCGCAAATGGCTGCAAAATCAACAAAGGCGTCATCGAAAGAGTGGCATTGCCGAGGAAACCGCTGGAAATTATGCAGATTATCGAGTATTTCCGGGCCTTCCTGATAGGCCGCCTTGGGTTTAGCCGAGTCAATATTCTATTGATTATTTCCGGAGCATTCGGGGTTTTTGAAAAAAGCCGGGTCATAAAAGTCGGCGGTTATAAAACCGATACAGTAGGGGAAGATATGGAACTCATCGTCAGGCTCCACCGGTCAATCAAGGACGAAAAATCGAAACAGCGGATTGAATATATCCAGGATCCGGTTTGCTGGACCGAGGCGCCAAGCACCATCGCTTCGCTTCGCGCGCAGCGGATCCGTTGGCAAAGAGGATTGGCGGAAACATTATGGACGCATAGAAAGATGCTCTTCAATCCAAAATATAGGGGCATCGGCCTTTTTTCCTTTCCTTATTATTTGTTCGTTGAATTGCTGAGCGCGGTCTTTGAAGTGATGGGATACTTCATCATTATCGGCGGGTTGGTTTTTTCATTCATCAATCCGGACATTGCCTTGGTAATGTTTTTAGTGATGGTCCTTTATGGTTCGCTATTGTCTTCGCTGGCAGTGCTGCTGGAAGAATGGACATACCATAAATATCCTACGGTGGGAAGCATTGTTGTTTTATACATTTATGCTTTAACAGAAACTTTCTGGTACCGAATTTTGATGAATTTTTGGCGCGTCACAGGGTTGTTCTACGCATTTAAGAAAAAATCGGTATGGGGCAACATGGAGCGTAAAGGCGTTTTCTCAGAAGACTAAAAAAGGGAGCCTGTGACAGGCTCCCTTTTTCTTTTGCTATTCGATTTCAGCGAATTTTTTCTGCAAGATGTAGTAAGACTGCTTCAATCGTTCTTCTGTTTCTGGCAACGTCCATTTTTCCCATGAATAGCTTGCCGGTTGTTCAACATCAAACTTTTCAGAAGCGTTGCCATTCTTATTCGTCAGGGAGGCTGCAATGCCTATGCCTTCAACGGTGATCGACGATTCCAGTCCGCCTTTGCGCATATCGCCCATAAATTCATGCTGGCTCGGGTCTTTTGCGTTAAGCAGCATCCATGGAATGCGGATTTCCAAAATGCCGGTTTCATCTGAATAATAGTAGTCATTCAAAGAATCATAGGCTTCATCTTCAGGATCGGCAATGCCGAACTGGAGTTTTCCAGTTTCGTAGGACTCAAAAGGCAGTACTTCTTTCGTATCCGGACGCACAAGTTCCTTGTTCAATGCCAAACGCATTGGATGGAAGTTGGCATTGATATCTTCCTTAGCTTTTGGAATCATCTTCAGCTTTTCATAATAATCATAGTAGAAAGTGTCATAGTCGCCTGCTGCCAACAAATCCCCTTGCTTCTCATCCTCGATTTTAAGATGGAAATCTGCAGAAAAGCTGCTGCCGGATAGGGCGTCGACAGAAACGCCTTTGTCTCCCCGGACATTGAAGTAGGCATTAAAATCCTGTTCTTCCCACCAGTTTTTGTTTGAAGGGTCGAATTCGGCCTTAAGGTAGACATAGCGCTCATCCGAATCCACGGCCAATTTTCGCAGGGCTCCCGCGTCTTTCTCATAAAGCAGCTTGCCATCTTCCCAATCGTCTTCGCCGTCCACTTTTACTTTATGGCGATCAAAGCTTAAAAGGCCAAATTGTTGTTCGTTTGTTTGGGCATTCGACCAAAACGGCCGTTGGTCTGGGTTGTCGTAATCCATTGTATTCCACGTGCGCTTGAACCATTCATCCTGCCACGTGAACACCAGTCCGCCAAGCATTCCTTCATGAAGGATGTCTTCATAAAGATGGGCCGCGATTTCCCCTTGCTGCTTTTCGGAAAGGAACCCTTGGTTCCAGCCGGATGGATTTTCATGGGTTTTTCCTCGTGAAGCCGGTACCCCAAATTCTGCAATAAGAATCGGCATTTCATGAGAGTCATTCAAATCTTTTAAATAGCCGGCATAGTTGTTTTTCTCGCCTCGATGGTCCGTAAATTCTGTGTACTCCTCTTCAAGAGTCAAGAAATCCGGGTAATAAGGATAAACATGATAAGAGGCGAACATCCCGACTTTTTCAGTCCCGCCTTTAGGTTTAATGTGATTTGGATCAACAGTGGCAATATCTTCCTGCACGTTCGGTTCTGCAGGGTGGTCTAAATTATCCGTTGTCGGCCAGTTGGTGAAACTTAAAGGCCGCATGCTTTGGTAATTATCCAGTTCATAGCCAGCCAAGTGATCCAACTGCTGGGCAAGCCAATGCTCCATCGGACTGGCATCTTCTGTATAGACATGATCTCCGGCGTAATCGCCTAAATCCGGATAATCTTCAGCCATTTGAGCGACCGTCAAGGGGAACCATTCAATACCGATCAGCCATCCAATCACATAAGGGGAAATATCGGCATTGTAGGTTCCGTAAGCGTGGCCGGGTTCTTTTTTCACTTTGGCGTTGCCATGGACAACATCCACCACTTTTTGTATTTCTGCTTGAAACTTCTCTGTGATTTCTGGCGTGAAAGCATCCAGTGTATCAACTAACGGCTCTTCATCAATCCAAATACCGTGATACAAGTAGAGAGGCTCCTCCGCTGACGCGTTATAACGCGCGAAAGCTTCATAAAAAGCAGGAGGATGGAGAGTATAGATGCGTATCGCATTGGCATTCATTTCGCCGATAGCTCGGAACCAGCTGTCATATTCTTCGCGTGTAATCGCCGCTTCCCCCGGGAAAGTTCCGGGCTTTGCCATTCCAAGGTTAACGCCTTTAATCGTAAACGGCTCCCAGTTGCCATCTTTATAAACTTCAAATTCCTGGCCGTTTATTCTCGATGGATAGGAAATGCCATCTGTTTCCGCCTGCGGCACCTGTGCTGTTTTCGGTGCCGGTTCTTTGGCGTGGGTATTCGCCAAAATGGTTTTCATCATGGGCGTATACGTTTTCCAATAGAAATTGCTTTCTCCGCCGAGCGCATCAAAGGACAAAATCGAACGGATGTTGGAGAATGCCGCATAGCGGTAAAAGTTTGGAATTTCCCCGACATCCACGAAGTCACCGGCAAAGTAATACACGTTTGACCGGTTCCTTTGCTGGTATACAACGGCAGGGAATGCTTCAGGAATGCCGGCTTCCTTTAGCTTGGCAGTTCCGGCTTCCTTCAGGTTCCACTGATAATCGGCCAGTACTTCCGCTTCTGGATCGGCCTTGTTGATATCAAACCAATAGCCGAAAGAAGGGCTTTCATCCAAAGAAAAGTGTTCCTGACCTTGTTCGGTAAAGGCCACACGTAAACCGCCAGGGCCTACTTCTCCCCGTTCCTCGGAAAGGACGACCACCGTCCCTTCGAAGTCATTGACCAGCACAAAACCGCCGCCCTCAAAGGACCATTCCCGGCCTTCTTCTTTTTCATAACTGGCGGCAATCCATTGCGGGACTTCGCCGGCCGCGAGATTCAAATCCGCAAAATGCCGGCCGCTCCAGCCGCTCCAGTCCAATGCCAGAAAATCGGTGATATCCCTTCTGACATTTTCCGGTGTAGGGGACGCGAATGTATTGAATTCGACCACCAAATCTGCGCCATTGGATTCCACTTGGGTTTTGATGGCCTGCCACTCTTGCATTTCCAAGCCGCCATGCAGAAGGGAGGAGGAACCGGGTTCTTTTTCTTCCGTTTGCCAAGGAAGATCTTCTTCGTAAACCCCGTATGTATCCGCCAGATAGATCAAATCTTTGTCTTCTAGAGAATCAGGCACCGGACGGGTTTCGTAATCTTTTTCAGATTCATTTGGAACAAAACCGAAATAATCTTCACTGGCTTCATAAGGCTGGCCTGCTGAATCAACATAACGGTTATGATTCAAAAGCCATGAAAGCCCTTGATGCTCCCGATAAGTTTCATCGGGGACGGTTTTATCGATAATTGCTACTTCCACATTCTTTTCATCCTTGAAAAACCAGATTAAAATCGGCAGTGCCAATAATGCCCCGATGACTAACAAGGTCAGGAAAATCCTTTTCACCCATAACCACTCTTTTCTTTTAAAAGTAGAAATACTTAAGGCTATTATAGCTTAAAAGTGTTAAAAAATAGAAATGTTTACTGTGCAACCCTCATTGCTTTCTATGGCAGATTAAATGGATATACAAAAAAAGCTCCTGAAAAATCAGGAGCTTTTTCTAAAAAGTGAACTTTAGTTTTGAACGCCTTCGCTTTCTTCCTGGTAGACAGGAACCCAGCCTTCTGTCGTAACAAAAATGCGGACAGCAACTACTTTGCGGTCTTCTGCCAAAGTGAAGTAATGGGTAATATTTTCTGGAACCGAGATCAAGTCGCCAGGGGACAGGTGAACTTCAAAAAAACGCTCGTCTTTTCCTTGGATGATGAAAACGCCATGGCCGCTGACAATGTAACGGACTTCGTCATCAGTATGGATGTGTTTGCGCTGGAAATTTTTCAGCAGCTCATCCAATTTCGGATTGGAATCAGACAAAGAAATAATATCAGCTGCCTGATAGCCGCGGCGTTCTGAAATGTCGTCGATTTCCGCTTTGAAAGCTTTCAAAATTTCATCTTTTTCTTCGTCGCTCAAATCGAATTTTTCGCGCAGGTGTTCAGGCAATTTATTGATGTCCCAATGTTCATAGACTACTTCCTGTTTTTCCAAGAATGCAGCAACCTCGTTATGCGCTTCAATTGTTTCGTTTGTTCCTTGAATTTTAATAATAGCCATTCGAATCTTCCTCTCTTATTTTGAGTATATTTGGTTGAGTGTCACTTGATACTGAAACAAAAACTCACAGGCTTCAAGCAGCTTTTTGGCTTCAAAACCATCTTTCCCCCAGACCGTGATGCCATGGTTCCGTATCAGTACGGCTCCCTTATCGGTGCCAAGGTGCTGGCTGAATTCATCGGCAAGACGGGGGATATCGGCATAGTTCGGAATGATGGGGATGGACAGCAAAGCGTCTTCTTCCCACATGCCGAATGCCTTGATAAGTTCCTGGCCTTGAAAATCTATTTTACCGTCGTCTCCATATAATTCGGATATGACGTTGTTTGCTACGGTATGGACATGCAGGCTGCATCCGGCTGTGGTTTTCGAATAGACCGCGCAGTGCAGCAAGGTTTCTGCGGAAGGTTTTAAGTGTGTTTTCTCCACCGGTTTCCCGGCTGCGTCAACAAGGAGAAAGTCCTCCGCCGTACGCTTCTTTTTGTCTTTTCCGCTTGCTGTGACCAAAAACTTAACAGGCGCATCGCTCACTTTTATGGCCAGATTTCCACTGGTGCCCATGAACCAATCTCTTGCGGCCAATTCATCTTTTATATCTGCAAGTTCAGTCCATCTCTTCTCTTGGAGCGCTATCATAATTTCACACCTAACCGTGAATCGATAATATCCATGACTTCATGGAAGTTGGAAAATGGTTCATAAGGAATGTCCAGTTCCTCGCATTTTTCAATAAGGAAATCACGGGCAATGACGAGGTCTGCTTTCTTGGCTGCTTCTAAATCAGTGATTGAATCCCCGATGACGATGCTTGTTGAGTCGCTTTCAAGCAAGGTGCGGATAATGGACGGTTTGCAGCATCCACAGCCTTGGCTTGTACATTCTTTGTCGCAGCTATGCGGATAATGGATGCGGATGGTTTCACCCGAGAAATCCGCCTCGTTGCAATAAACCCCGGCGAATGGACCGTATGGTTCAAGCAGGGGATGGACGAAAAAGTCGATGCCGCCGCTGACGACGTAAAGTGGTATATTGTGCTTTCTCGTATAAGCGACAAAGTCACCGAACCCTTCCCGGATCTGGGCTTGCTCAAGCACATAAGAAATAATTTCATCTTTTGCCGAAACTGGAAGAAGTGAAAACATCTTGGCAACACCTTCACGTATGGAGAGAGTCTGGTTGAGCACACCATCTTTGACAGGAAGCCATTCGGGCGGCGCAAATTTCTTCATAATGGCCATGATATTGTCTTGATCGGTGATCGTGCCGTCAAAATCGCAAAAAATGATCGGTTTATTCATGTTGCTTACCCCCATAACTCGAGTGCTGTTTTTAATTCGGGATGCTGTTCAGCCGCGTCCGCTAAGCTGATTCCGTTCAAGACGGCATCGATGGCTTGCCTGAAAGCAAGGCCGCCCCCAGCCGCGCCGCCTGGGTGGCCATGCACACCACCGCCCGCATTAATAATGCTTTCGATTCCATAATCGTTTATCAAAAGCGGGACAAGGCCAGGGTGTATGCCGGCCGAAGGAACGGGGAATGTCCGTTTCGCGGTGCTCGGTTTGGTCAGTTCCTCGCCCAGTGCAAGTGCGGCAGATTTTTCAAGCGCTACACTTCCGTAAGGTGAGGGGAACAAAGAAAAATCAGCGCCGGCATACCGGGTCAGCTTGCCGAGGGCAAGCGGTGTCGCGACTCCGTAAAACGGAGAAGAAGTGAAGGCTCCGCTGAAGGCCGGATGGGCCATGAGCGGCAAACCGATGCTGTCATCTTCCGCCAGCTCCTGCAGAACGTCAAAGCCATATGCATGGACGTTGAACAGGAGGGCATCTGCGCCAAGCTCCCGGGCTTTCCGCGCTTTTCCTTTCAAGTCGGAAGTACGTCCCGTCAAATTGGCTGCGTACAATGTACGGTGCCCTGTTTCCTCATAAACTTGGCGGAGCACTTCTTTGCCGGTTGTAATCCGGCTTTCGAATGGCGTCAACGGATTTTCAAATAGAATCTCGTCGTCTTTGACAAGGTCTACGCCGCCGAGTGCCTGTTGGCGGAGCTGATCCGCCAAATAATCCAGGTCGCGGCCGATTACGCCTTTGAAAATGCTCATGACGAGCGGTCGGCTAGAAACTCCAAGTTGGCTGCGGATTCCGTCGATTCCAAACCGAGGGCCTGGAAAGCTGGACAGCAGCTCTTCGTCAAATTCGAGATCAAGCAGCTTCACTTCGCCGTCAAGCGACAATTTGCCGAAAACGGTTGTCAGGATGGCCGGCAAATCAGGTGAAAAATTAAGGCTCGGATAAGAGATTTTCACTTCTGCCCGGATTTGTTCCGGTTTCAATGGATGGCGGACATCTTCGAATTCAGTAACTGACACGACAGTTCCTTTATGGTGTTTTAATTGTTCCTGTTCCAATAATGGCAAGTCGGTCCATGATCCGACGGTTAGCCCAAGCGCGATGCCTTCTGCTTTCTTTCCGAAAGATCCTGCTTGTCCAAAAAGCTGGTACGTAGCTGTCAATCTGCTCAAATAGTTTCACGCTCCTAGGAAAAAATAAAAACCTCTTCAAACAAGAAGAGGTTAAGGGTTTAACAACTTCTTATTTCCCAGCCTGAAGGCTGCAAGAATTAGCACCGTGTCCATCATAGGACCGGTTGCCGGGTATCATAGGGCTCGTCCCTCCACCTGCTCTAAATAAGAAAATATTATATTGGTTTAAAAGTCATTACTCAAATTAATTTTGATTATTCCACGCTTCAGTAGATCTGTCAATTATGTTCTTTGATAAAAATTTTGAAAAATGTGATTGACACTCTATTCTGAACCATGATAGTATTCATTATCGAGCCAACTAACAAAATAAAATCATAAAGTTACTACTCTTATCAAGAGCTGGCAGAGGGATAATGGCCCAATGACGCCCAGCAACCGACCGTAATACCGTTGTGAAACGGGGCGCTTCTGCGCCGGGATGAAAATTCCGCAAGGCACGGTGCTAATTCCATCAGAGGTGAAAATCTCTGAAAGATAAGAGGTGAAGAATCTATTATTCTGCGCCTCTTTCTTAAATGAAAGAGGCTTTTTATATGCCGGAGAAAGGTAGATGACCATGACAACCACGATACAATCATATAAAGCATTAACTGATGAAAGCGCCATTGAATTGGCGAAAAGCCTGGAGTTCTTCCCGCAAGGCGCCAAATTGGAAAGCCGGGAAATCGGGGATGGCAATTTGAATTATGTGTTTAGAATCACGGATAGCGAAAGCGGCAAAGGCTTGATCATCAAACAGGCATTGCCGTACGCCAAAGTTGTCGGCGAAAGCTGGCCTTTGACATTGAAACGGGCGACGATTGAAGCAAATGCGCTTCGGAAGCACGGTGAATTTGTACCGGAACTTGTTCCGTCTGTATATGCTACAAATGAAGAGCTGGCCATTACCGTGATGGAGGATTTGTCTCATTTGACTATCGCTCGTGAAGGTTTGATCAACGGGGAGGCTTATCCGAATCTATCAAAGCATATTGGTGAGTACTTGGCGAAAACCTTATTCCATACATCGGATTTCGCGTTGCATCCATTCGAGAAAAAACGCTTGGCAGCAGAATTTTCAAACCCGGAGCTCTGCAAGATCACGGAGGACCTTATCTTTACAGATCCGTTCTTCAATCACGAAACAAACGATTTCGAGCCGGAACTTCAAGAGGCGGTTGAGGCCATTTGGAAAAACGGTCCGCTGAAGCTCGAAGCGGCCAAGTTGAAGAAAAGCTTTTTAACGGAAGCTGAAGCGCTATTGCACGGAGACCTTCATACAGGAAGCATTTTTGCGAGTGAGGCGGAAACGAAAGTCATCGATCCGGAATTCGCATTTTACGGGCCGGCCGGTTTTGATATTGGTTTGTTTTTGGGCAACCTTATCGTTCAAGCCATCACACGGGAAGGCGAAAAACAGGAAGCGGTCATTCGCCACATCGATAATACATGGAAAGTGTTTTCTTCTACTTATTTGCTCTTATGGGAAGAGCAAGGAGTTGGAGCCTTCAAAGACACTGAAGGATATAAGGAATTTATCCTGGAGAAAATTTTTCAGGATACAATCGGCTTTGCCGGCTGTGAATTGATCCGTCGGACCATCGGATTGGCGCATGTTAAAGATCTGGACGGCATTGAAGATCCGGAGCGCCGAATCCGTTTGAAGAAGCAAGTGCTGCAGACTGGTGAAGCATTAATAGTAAAGCGCAAAGAACTGCCATCAATTGGTGCAGTGATTGCGTTAGTTGAGGAGCAAAAACGATGAGCATTCCGTTATCGATCAAGTGGACAGATCAGCAGCTTGTAATTTTGGACCAGCAAAAATTGCCTCATCTTATTGAGTACATCACGTTGGAAACAATCGAAGATGTGTATGATGCAATTTTAAAATTGAAAGTGCGCGGCGCGCCGGCAATCGGCATTACTGCCGCTTATGGCTTAGCTATTGCAGCACAGCGCCATGAACCGGAAAGCTTGGAAGCTTTTCACCACTATGTAAGAAAAGATGCCACTTATCTGGCAGAGTCGCGGCCTACAGCGGTCAATCTGGTCTGGGCATTGGAGCGCTTGCTCGGTACTGTACAACAGGCGAAAACGGTTGAGGAAGCGAAAGCGATCCTGATCGATGAAGCGGTGAAAATCCATCAAGAAGATGAAGAATCTTGCCGAAACATCGGGGAATATGCGTTGTCGCTGCTTGAAGGGCAATCAAAAGTCATGACAATCTGCAACGCGGGTTCAATTGCTACAGCAAAATACGGTACGGCGCTGGCGCCTTTCCACCTAGGAAGCGAACGCGGCAAAACCTTCGAAGTGTATGCCTGCGAAACCCGCCCGGTATTTCAAGGCTCCCGCCTGACAGTGTGGGAACTCCAGCAATCAGGTGTTGATGTCACGCTCATCACCGACAGCATGGCGGCCCATACGATCGGCGCTAAAAGTGTGGAAGCGATCATCGTCGGTGCTGACCGCATTGCGGCAAATGGCGATACCGCCAACAAAATCGGGACACTCAATCTGGCATTATTGGCTGCGGCCTATCAAATTCCATTTTATGTGGCAGCTCCGGTGTCAACCTTCGATCTATCGATTGAAAACGGCAAAAACATCACTATTGAAGAGCGCCATCCGGACGAAATCACACACATTGGCGGAGAACCGATTGCTCCGATTGGCACGAAAGTTTTCAATCCGGCCTTTGATGTTACTCCTGGCCATTTAATCACAGCCATCATCACGGAAAAAGGGATCATTCATCCAGAATACGACAAAAATATCCCTAGCTTGCTAGGGGCGTACACAGGAAAAGGGGAAACGAAATGAAAAAACAATCGCTTTGGTTATTATCAGCACTCCTATTGATCGGTATTTTGCTAGCAGGCTGCCAGCCAAAAGGGAACGCCGTCGAAGAAGCTGCTCCTGAAAACAAGACGGCGGCTTCAGACCATCCGCTTTCAGGAAAGAAAATAGCGTTGATCATGCAGATCAACCTTGGGACGTTTTCAGCCCAATATATTGACGGTGTGAAAGAGCAAGTAGAAAAGTTCGGCGGCAGCGTCACTGTATTCACTTCAGACGGTGACTTGGCAAAAATGGCATCAAACCTTGACGCAGCAGTTAACCAAGGCGTAGATGGCATCTTGATTGACCATGGAACAAAAGAAGCATTGAACCAAGGTGTTGAAAAAGCGATTGAAAAAGGAATTCCTGTTGTTGCGTTTGACACTGGAGTAGAGGTGGATGGAGTCGTAAACCTTCAGCAAGGCGACCAGGCTATGGCTGAAATGACTTTGGAAAAGTTGGCTGAAGATGCAAATGGCGAAGCGAACATCGTGAAAATTTGGGTCGCAGGTTTTGCTCCGATGGAAAGACGCCAAGTAGCTTATGAAGAATTTGTGTCAAACAATCCAGGCATCAAGGAAGTCGCGACTTTTGGTGCGGCTACCCAAAATACAGCGCTTGATACGCAATCACAGATGGAAGCAATTTTGAAGCAATATCCAAACGAAGGCGATATTACTGCAGTATGGGCTTCTTGGGATGAGTTCGCGAAAGGGGCTGTCCGCGCCATAGAACAGGCGGGACGTACAGATATTAAAGTATACGGCATTGACATGAGCGATGAAGATTTGCAGATGATGCAAAAAGAAAACAGCCCGTGGATTGCTTCGGCAGCTGTTGATCCGATTGATATCGGGCGCATCCAAGTACGTTATTTGTACCAAAAGATCAACGGAGAAAATCCGGAAGAAAATATTGTGTTGGAACCAGTTTTTGTTGATAAAGAAAGCCTCCCGGAAGAAACGATAACAACAGCTGAGCTTAGCGAGTATGTTGAAGGCTGGGGAGCAAGCGACCAAGGGTACACTGATGCCCTTCGGGAATTGGAAGGCCAATAATTTCTTGCGAAAGAGCTGTCCATTATGGGGACAGCTCTTTTCTCAGAAAGGAGCAAGTCCATGGAAAACTACTTATTATCGATGAACAGCATCCAAAAGACATTTGGAAAAGTAAAGGCGCTTGAAAAGACGAATTTCCATTTGCAAAAAGGAGAAGTCCATGCCTTGCTCGGTGTTAACGGAGCTGGAAAGAGCACGCTTATGAAAATCCTATCGGGCGTCTACGAGCAGGACAGCGGAGAATTGCTGCTAGAAGGGAAAAGCATTCATATGCCATCCCCAAAAGCGGCAAAAGAACAAGGGATTTATTGCGTTTACCAAGAAGTGGACACCGCCATTGTGGCAGAACTGTCTGTCGCGGAAAATATTTTGCTCGATACGTTCGTTTCCGGAAAAAACTTATTTGTCTCCAAATCAAAGCTATACGCAAAAGCAAAGGCGGTATTGGAAGAATTGCATGCAGAAGATATTCCGGTTCAGCAAAAAGCCGCTCAGCTGACATTGGCTGAAAAGCAGCTGGTGTTGATTGCCCGGGCGCTGGTCCATTCGGCGAAAATCATCATCTTTGATGAGCCGACCGCCCCGTTGTCGATCCATGAAGCGGAAAAGCTTTTTTCGGTCATCCGTAAGTTGAAGTCTGAAGGAGTGAGCTGTGTTTTCATTTCCCACAGATTGCCGGAAGTGTTCGAAATTAGCGACCGGATAACAGTGATGCGGGAAGGGACAGTGGTGGAGACCTTTGAAACGTCCCGGGCTGACCAGGATCAGATTGTAGGGGCGATGCTAGGCGCTTCGCTCAGCAACGAACTGATCAACCGGACACATCCGGTTGGCGCGCCGCTGCTGCAGGTAAATGGGTTATCCGATAGCGAAAAACTGAAAGATATTGCATTTGAAGTTGCAGAAGGGGAAATTGTGGGCGTAGTCGGACTGGTCGGAGCCGGCAAAACCGAACTGGCCAAAGCTTTGTTCGGGGGGATGCATTTGACAAAAGGCAGCGTACAGCTGGCAGGAAAAAGCCTGAAGCTGAAACATCCCGAAGACGCCATTAAGGCAGGAATGGCACTTGTTCCAGAGGAGCGAAGAAAAGAAGGGCTGTTCGTCCACGAGTCGCTTCAAACGAATGCATCATTTCCGAACTTGCGCAAATTCTCCCGTGGATTGTTTATGAACAAAGCGGCCGAAAAAGGATTTGCTTCAGATATCATCAGCCGTCTGCGCATCAAAACGGACAGCACGGAAACACCGCTTGTCCATTTGAGTGGAGGAAATCAGCAGAAAGTGGCCATCGGCAAATGGATCTCTCTTGATTCGGCCTTGTACTTGTTCGACGAACCGACAAAAGGCGTCGATATTGGCGCAAAAGTCGACATTTTCAAACTGGTGCGCCAGCTTGCTGCGAGCGGCAAAGGCTGCATCTATTTTTCCAGTGAAATTCATGAAGCTATTGGAATATCAGACCGGATTTTAGTTATGTATAACGGGCAGATCGTGAAAGAGTTTTCGCGAGAAGAAGCGACCCAAGAAAGGATTTTGTTGTATGCAAGCGGTGGAAAAGAAGAGCTCAGCGAAAGAAAACGCGATACAGTTTTTATTTAAATATGGAGCGATTGCCTTATTGGTTTTCATTGTTTTATATTTCAGCACAATCAGCGAAGCATTTTTGACATATGGCAATTTCACGGATATTTTGCGGTCGATTTCCATTGTGACCCTGTTGGCGCTGGGAGTAACATTCACATTGGTTGTAAACGGTTTTGACTTATCAGTCGGATCGACCATGTCGCTGTCAACCGTTGTTACAGCATCTCTTATGGTCTGGTACGAAATGCCGCTATGGCTCGTTTTGGTGCTGCCATTGCTTGTCGGAGTGGCTATCGGCGCGTTGAACAGCTTTTTGATTGTTGTCATCGGGATTCCCGATTTGCTGGCAACGCTAGGGATGATGTATATTGTGGCGGGTCTTCACCGGACTTATACTGAAGGCTATTCGATCTACAATAATATGCCGTTAACATCGGGTGGAACAGCGCCTGGACAACTTTCCGAAGCATTCTTATGGATTGGCCAAGGGAAAATGCTCGGTCTGCCAGTGCCTGTTTGGATTATGCTTGTCATGGTATTGGCAACTTACGTGGTCCTCAATCATACGCGTTGGGGGCGCATTTTGCAGATGACCGGGGGCAACGCGGAAGCGGCAACGCTTTCCGGGGTCAACGTCAAAAAGGTGAAATTCGCAGCGTACGTAATATCAGGCATTTTTGCTTCGATGGCGGGAATTCTATTTACAGCACGTGTCGGCTCAGGACAAATTGATGCCGGCGCCCCGTTGATGATGGAAGCCGTAGCTGCCGTATTCGTCGGTTATTCGGTGCTTGGTGCAGGAAAACCGAATGCGCTTGGAACATTTTTTGGCGCGGCAGTTATCGGTATTTTGCTGAATGGCTTGACGATCTTGAATTTGCCGTATTACGCGTTTGATATTATCAAAGGCGGCGTGCTGGTCATTGCGCTCGCAGTTACGTATGTATACGCAAAACATAAATTTGCGAGAACTTGAATTTGAAAAAGGCTGCCGATTTCTCGGCAGCCTTTTTATGTGCTTAAGTGCCAGCTGGGACATAGCTCGATAAGATAACACCGGTAGTTGTTGCTTTGCTTGTGCCTAAAGAAAATTTCTTTTCTGTCTGTCCCACTTTGAATAGCCGCTTGCCTTCACCAAGCACCAGAGGAAAGACCATCACGTGCAATTCATCGATCAAATCGTGTTCCAGAAGCATTTGAACGAGCCTGGCACTTCCGTATACGAGCATTGTATGGTCGTTTTGTTTCAGCTTTTGCACTTCTTCCGCCAGGTTTCCTTTAAGGAATGTGGCATTCCATTCGGACGTTTCAAAGGTTTCGGAGGCAACGAATTTCGGTAGGCTGTTCATCCGTTCCGCAAACCCTTCTTCGTCTTGCATCTTTGGCCAAGCTTCAGCGAATTCTTCATAAGTGGTTCGCCCGAGCAGCAAGGAATCGCTTTCAAAAAGCAGTGTATGTTGAAGGTTGGCTATTTCATCGTTCCAATATGGTGCTGTCCATGACGGCGCCTCGATTACCCCATCCATTGTCATGTACATTGATACAATAATTTTCCCCATGCCTTTCCCTCCTTTTTCGCCAGTTCATAACTAATTCTGCACGGCAGCAAAATAATCCTATCTGTCGGTATGAATTAATTTAAAGTGGAAAAGAAATTGATCCAGCCAGAAGAACGGCAAGTTGACAACTGAAAGGAATGTTTTATTTGCTTGTGGCATTTCGGTTGGCTGACAAATCTATACAATGGGCAACATACAGATTTAGGAAAAATTATCTAATCTTGCAGTTATTAAGTTGTATAAAGTAAACTGAAGGTATTAGAAATCAGGGAGGAAAACAATGTGGAATGCAATAGTTGTTCGGTTGCCAGTTTGAAATTTGAAATCCGGTTTGAAGGGGAGGCAAACCTTTCATCTGTCGAACAGATTATGGATCATTTGAAGCGCAGGGAAATAACATTCAGCATGAAAGAGCCGGTTCTGCAAACAGATGAAAGAGGCGCCAAGGAATTTCTGGATTTTTGCAATCATTTTCTTGAAACGGACAAAGTGGCATTCCGTATCCATAAAGAAAAATGGCAGCCTGTTTCTGAGCTGCAAAATGTTTTTGATATGGAATGGATTGATGATGTAATTTCAAACGAACGGTTGATTTGCCATTACCAGCCAATAGTGACTGACACTGAAGAGATTTTTGCTTATGAACTTCTTTCCAGATTCAATAACGAAGACGGTTCAACAATTTATCCGAATGAAATTTTTCCAGCTGCCAAAAGCAGAGGCCGGCTATATGCACTTGACCGAATCTGCAGAATGACAGCGGTCAGATACGCAGTGCCGTTAAAAAACAAAAAAGCGTTCATCAATTTTATTCCGACATCTATTTATTCGCCGGAATTCTGTTTGCGGTCTACAACAAATTTGGCAAACCAGCTTGGCGTGGATGCAAAACAGTTGGTTTTTGAAGTGGTGGAAACGGAAAAAGTGGATGATGTGGACCATTTGAAAAAAATCCTGTCTTTTTATAAAGAAAAAGGATTCCAGTACGCCTTGGATGACGTGGGAGAAGGGCATAGCACAATTGAACTGCTGGCAGATTTGCGGCCTCACTATATGAAGCTGGACATGCAATTCGTCCAAGGGGTTGCACATGATGCACGCAAACAAGAAGTGGCTATTAAATTTTTGGAAAAGGCATCAGAAGTTGGTTCAGTTCCATTAGCTGAAGGAGTGGAAGAGAGAGCCGATTTTGACTGGCTAAAACAACAAGGTTATAAATTATTCCAAGGATACTTGTTCGGCAAGCCGGCTGCGGCTCCACTAAAAGAAATGGAATATCAGGCATAAAAAGCGGGAAATCGGTTGAAAAGCCGGTTTCCCGCTTTTTCATAACGAAAATTGACTAAGGCAAGTCGAGGGCATATGCTTTGAGATATATACATACATTTTTGAAAATTTAGGAGGAGTGGCAGTGGATAAAATCAGGTGGGGCATTTTAGGGACGGCAAACATTGCACGAGCGGAATTGGCTCCCGCAATCATGCGCGCAAGCAATGCCGAAGTCGGTGCAATAGCGAGCAGGAGCAGCAAGGTTTTTGAAGTGGCGAATGAACTGAGCATTGAAAGTGCGTATGAATCGTATGACGAGTTGTTGGAAGATGATGAAATTGACGCCGTCTATATTCCGCTGCCAAACCATTTGCATAAAGAATGGGTTATCAAGGCGGCCCGGAAAGGCAAGCATGTTTTATGCGAAAAGCCTGCTTCTTTAACGACAGAAGAAGCCAGGGAGATGGTGCAAGTCTGCAAAGACAGCAATGTAAAGTTCATGGAAGCTTTTATGTACCAATTCCATCCGCAGCATCACCGTGTAAGGAGTATTATTGCATCAGGTGAAATTGGGGAAGTCATGCTGTTCAAGTCGAGCCATTCGTTCTATTTCGCGGAGCGGGCGAATGATATTCGAATGATGAAAGAGGGCGGCGGCAGCATTTATGATGTAGGGTGTTATTCTATCCATGCCATGAGGAGCATCCTGCGGACTGAACCGGTTGAAGTCCAGGCATACGCGGAACTGGATCCAGATGCTCAGGTGGATGTGTCGGCCTACAGTTTCTTGAAATTGGAAAATGGGGCGAAAGCGGTCCTTGATTGCAGCTTTGATATGGTCGATCGCAATGAATATGAGATAGTGGGAACAAAAGGCTCCATCAAAGTGCCTTTTGCATTCCGTCCAGACCATAATGGCGGACTGGGCCATGTGATTGTGCAGACAGGAACCTTCAAAAGAGAAGAAAAAATTTACGGGGACATTTACCGGATGGAAGTGGAGCATTTTTCCAGAGCGGTATTGGAAGACTTGGAACCTGCTTATTCCGGCGCCTCTACCATTCAAAATATGCGCGTAATCGATGCTTGCTACGAATCAATCCGTACAGGGGAACGAGTAAAGATAAAGCGTTAGCAATGCATCCATGCAACATTAAAACCAACAGGAAGACCAAAGAAAGACCAAAGGAAGAGGAGGAGTGGCTATGTTATCTTTTGATCCACAGGAACAGACAGAACGGGAAAATTACAAATTGCTGATTGGCGGTGTCATTCCAAGGCCAATCGCCTTTGTGACGAGCAGATCGGCAGAAGGCGCGCTAAATGCAGCACCGTTCAGTTATTTCAATGTTGTATCTTCAGATCCGCCGATGATTTCCGTTTCTGTACAAAGCAGGGCGGGCGCTCCGAAAGACACGGCTAAAAACGCTGTCGAAACAGGAGAGTTTGTCGTCCATATCGTCGACGAAACCAATGTGGAGCAAGTGAACAGGACGGCAGCCTCCTTGCCGCCAGGTGCAAACGAACTGGAATTGACAGAGTTTACGCTGACCGAAAGTGAAGTTATATCGGTTCCGGCAGTGAATGAGGCAAAAATACGCTTCGAATGCCGCTTGGAGCAAGTGGTAGAGCTCGGCGGCACACGCCTCCTCATTGGCAAAGTGGTCCGTTTTCATGTGGACGAATCCATATACGAAAACGGACGGATTCATCATGAGTTATTGAAGCCGGTAAGCCGTTTAGCCGGTACAAACTACGCCAAGCTTGGAGAAGTTTTTTCGATGGAACGGCCGAAATAACAAAAAGAACCGCTTGGGATTTGGAATCTCAAGCGGTTCTTTTATTTCTTCAAAAGTAAATACATAAAATAAGGCGCTCCGATCAAAGCTGCCATTAGGCCGGCGGCAGTCCGGCTGGCTCCAGCAGGTTCCTGCCAACGGTATCAGGACTAATATCAAAAGGGCATCCTCGTCGTGGAAGATGCCCTTTTGGCATTCATGAAACGGTTGCTGCTGCGTTTTTTGCCAACTTTTTTCTGCCGTGCAGAAAATAATATAAAGCGGAAGTGGCCAAAGCGAAAAGGCTGAGCAGGACATACATTGAACGAAAGCCGGTTACAGGGATGATGAATCCAAGTATGTAAGGGCCAAAGCCGATTCCGGCATCCAAAAAGATGAAGAAGGTCGATGTGGCAAGTCCCATCCGGTGCGGCGCCGTCAATTTAACAGCTATGGCCTGTGTACAGGATTGCATATTTCCGAACCCAAGACCAATGAGGCCGGCAGACAAGAGCAGTGCTGCGGAAGTGGTTGCTGTGCTTAACAGCAAGAGTCCGGCTGCCAAGAGCAAGAAAGCGGGATACATGACAAAGTTCGCACCTTTTGTATCCAATAGGCGGCCGGTAATCGGACGGGATACCAGTACGGCTATTGCATAAACAAGAAAGAAAAAGCTTGCGGCTTTAACCAGTTCAATTTCACTGGCATAAAAATTGATGAACGACAGGATGCTTGAATAGCAAAAAGCGATTGCCAAGGTAATGATAGCTATCGGCACCGCTTTCGGCTCTATAAACTGCGACAGTTTGATGCCTTTTGTTTCTTCGCTGGATTCCGGCCGAACTACTGATGGGGCTTTTACAAAAAAGGCGACGATAAGACTAAAAAGCCCAAGAATCAGGCACAGGGTGAAAATCATTTGAAAATTGCCGTTTTGGCTCATGTAAATGCCGATAAAAGGGCCGATCGCTGTAGACAATGTAGTGCTCATACTAAAATAGCCGATTCCTTCTCCTTTTCGTGAATCCGGTATGACTTGAGCTATGATCGTCCCGCAAGCGGTGACGGCAATTCCCAATGTAAATCCATTCAGGAAGCGGGTGATCAGGAGAAACAGCAGGCTAAACTCCACAAAGTATAAAAGTGTTGTTACTGTAAAAAGAACGAGTCCGGCAATCAATGTTTTTTTTGTGCCGATTCGATCAATTTCCCGGCCGACAATTATTCTTCCGATCAGAGTCCCGATAATGGAAATCCCTGCTGCTAGCCCGGCTTGGCTGGTAGATGCACCATATACACCGACAGCGTAAAGTCCAATGGTTACTATCAACAAGTTGAAGATCAAGGTGAGGAAAAAGTTGACTCCGGAAACAACGACAAAGTCTTTTGTCCATAATTTTGTATAGTTTTTATCCACCTTATGCTGTTCTCCTTTTTATAGTGTTTTTATTTCGTATTACTAATAATTTTAACGTATCTTGCGCAAAAGAACAGCTTTTGAGAAAAAGCTCATGTGACGGCAAATAAAAGTTTATTGTGAGAAAAGAACGGGAAAAGACAAAAATAATATGTTACTTTGTGCTTATTTTGTATAATATAATAAGCAAATATAAAAAATTAGAGGGCAAACATGATGCTGCAAACGAGAAGTGCCGATTTTATGCCTATGTGCATTGAAAAAGAAAAATTATATAACGACCATCTCCTGGAAGAAAACATGCAAAGAAGCAAGCTCTTCGCCAAAATAGTCATCTTTTTTGAAGTTATATTGATTTGCATGAATATATTCTCAAGCTATGCGGCCAGCCAAGGTATAACGATTGACTTTTATTTGTTCATGTATATTTTTTTATTGGGTATAAGCATTTGCATGGTATGGTATATAACCAGGTTTGAGAGAAAAGAAACGGCGACAGCGGGCCAAAAACAAAAATTCCAGAAAGGGTTAACGGGATTTGTCATGTTCTTTTTGTTGTGGGGAGCTGCGGTGGCATTGGCTGACCAAAAGGACTATGGCAATGTTATGGCTTTTGCCGTTAATTTTATGTGCGTATCCATTTTGTTCCATGCTTCAAGCAAGAAGATTCTTCAGCTTTATGCGTTGCCTGTTGCAGTAATGATTATTGGATTGCCGTTTTTCCAAACTTCGCAATATATCTTAATGGGGCATTACATCAACCTTTCTGTTTTTTTATTTTTTTGCTGGTTGGCTTCGCGAATGCTTTATCGAAGCCATCAGGCAAATTTCTATAACAAATTGCTTTTGACTGCAATGAATGAAGACCTGGCACAAACAATTGAAAAAAACGCTCAAATCAATCAGGAGCTGGAAGCGGCGAATGCAAGGCTCAAAAAAATGACGCTCATGGACGAATTGACGAAAATCCCGAACCGGAGAGGGCTGCAGCAATACATCGAGAACGCATTGCAGACGTCCAATGGAAGCCGCACTCTTTCTTTCATTATGCTGGATATCGATGCTTTCAAATTATTCAATGACAACTATGGACATTTTGAGGGGGATAAGGTGCTTCAATTGGTCGCCCAGCAGATAAATAGCTGCATGGATTCTGCTGATTGCCATGTCTCCCGCTTTGGCGGGGAAGAATTTATCGTAGCTGTTTTCGACCGGAATCCGCAAGACGTGTTCGAGCTTGCCGAATGCGTCCAAACTTCTTTGGAGGAAATCAGCATTCCGCATAAGTTTTCGCCCATTGCAGACCGTATAACAGTCAGCATCGGAATAGCTACAGGTGAAGTGGAAAACGAAGCCCAGATTGAAGCGGTAAAAGAACAAGCGGATTTTGCGCTTTATGAAGCAAAGTCGCAAGGAAAAAATCGAATTAACGTCAGCAAGGAAAATCTTATGGCAGAGACCAGCCAATAAAGAAACATAGAAGATTTCCTAGGATTGAAAGCCCTATTCTTATGTAGCAGCAAAAAATGTATGTTGATGATCAGTTGAAACAAGCGCAAGAGCTCTTTGAAAAAGAAGGGCTTTTTGTTTTGGCATGTGCCGGTAAAAAAGACAGGCCGTCGTGTAAAGCGGCAAAAAGTTCCCATAGAAAGTGGATTGGTTCACGAAGAATTTTAAACAGTTCATGAAGAAAATATTGAGCATCCAATTCATAACCATTTTTAATCTTTAGGAATAACTTCCATTTTTATTTTGATTAAACTATACTTTAAAAAATGTTTCGAAAGGAAGAGGAGCCGAAATGGAAACAAAAATGGAAGATTTCAGTTGGATTGGCAGCAGGCGGCATTTTGTAGATCAGCCGGATGTGCAGCAAGTGGGCAATGTAATCGTCGGTCGTTTCGGCGGAAACTCCTTTGCTGGGCAATACAAAAACGAAGATGCATGCATGGTCTGGACAAACAAAAAGGAAGATTGGGAATTTGTAGCGGTGCTCGACGCCCATAACACAGCTGAAAGTGCGGAACTTGTGGTAAAAGAGTTTGAGGAAAATAAAGAAAAGTTCACAAACCAGCTGGCGGCACCTGTGAATGCCGCTTTTTTTCGCAATTTGGAAGAAAAGGTTTTGAACGTTTTTCAAAACGAAGCATTTCGTGCGGCTTGCCGGCAAATCCAAGGAGAAACTGCCTGCATGGTTGTCGCGAGAAAAGGCAAGTATGTCTGGTGGCTGTCGATTGGCGACTGTGTTTTGTATTTGTTTCATCGGGAGCTTGCAGAGATGGGGCAATTTCAGCTGAACCAACGGCATTTCTATGAATGGGTGGGGAAAGTGAATACCTTTGACCGGCTTGCTCCATGCTACAGCAGCGGCACAAAAGAACTACGGGAAGGCAATAACCGGTTGTTTGTGACGACGGATGGTTTGCTTGAATGTCCCGGAGAACCTTATTCCGATCCAAGAAATTTACTGGCGGAATTTGCTGACGTTCCGCTTTATGAAGGCGTTTGGAACTTGTTAAAGACGATTCAAGGAAAAGGCGTCAAGGACAGCACGGCCATAGTGTCTTGGAACGTTGACGTGGCGGAATCGGCAGCCTATGCCAGCAATCAGCAAGGGGAGGGGAAAGAGCGCAATGCAAAAGAGCGAAGTTGACTATTCAGCCGGTTTTCAGCATGAGCTTGAAGGGGTTCTATCTTTAGCAACGTCGAAAGCGGATGAAGAATACGCTAAATACATGAAGTCAGCTAACCGAAAGCTTTATGTGTGTGAAGTGAACCATACAATCGCCGGCTGCATTGGCATCAGATTCCTAGCAGTAAACAGCTGTAAAATTAAACACATTGCTGTAGCCCCTGAAAATAGAAGCCGAAGAATTGCCAGTGAGATGGTCGATTTTGTCTATAGGAAGTACGGGTTTTCTTCGATCCATGCCGAAACTGATCGAGATGCAATGGGTTTTTATCGAAAGAATGGCTTTGCGGCGACAAACCTGGGTGAAAAGTATCCAGGGCGCGAGCGGTTTTTATGCCGCAAAGAATTCTTCGGAGCCAAATAAAAAATTCCAGCATCAATCATCGATGCTGGAATTTTATTTGTTTATCATATCGCTTGTCGTTAAGTGCCGGGTGCAATTATACAGCGTGCAGTCCCACCGGCTTTCCAAATTTTCTAAGATGGTGATGGAAGTGTTGTTCATATGGGTTTCTTTGAAGCGTTCAGGAAGCAAGCTTTTCAGCGTAATGCCGATCAATCCGCCGTGGCTTACCAGTAGCACCCGGTTGCCTTTATAGTTTGAGAGGATATCTTCTAAAAACTCGACCGACCGTTTGGCCGCATCTTCAGCGCTTTCCATTCCAAGATCAAGCGACCGCCAATTCTCGCCCCATTTTTGGACGCGTTCCTCTTCAGTCGTGCCTTCGATTTGACCGCCGTTGATTTCACGGATCCGTGGGTCTGCAAAGCTGACCGGCAGCTTGAGTCGGTCAGCTATGATTTGAGCCGTCTCCTTCGCGCGCAAAAGGTCGCTTGAGACAACCATATCCCATTTTTCAGATGCCAGCCTTTCCGCCAATGCAGCGGCTTGTTGCCTGCCTGTTTCGTTCAATGGGATATCGGAACTGCCTTGGGCGATGCCAAGCAAATTCCATTCGGTGATGCCGTGTCGCACTAATCCTATCGTAGTCATAGCTTCATCTCCTTTATCTTCTACCATTGTAAATAATTGTGGGCAAAATAGGAACGTCTTTTGGAAGGGATTTTTCTTCTCTTTATGGAATTTATTAGTAAAGGAATGGAGGAGGAAGAAAAGGTGGCGAATATAAAAGAAATCGGCAGCCATTTGCCTGTTTTAGAAACGGAGCGTCTAATGCTCCGGAAACTGACGTTAGCGGATGCCGAAGACATGTTTGAATATGCCTCCGAACCGATAGTGTCCCGTTATGTGCCTTGGGAAGCACATAAATCAGCGGAGGATACGAAAGGGGTTATATCATCAATAATAGCGGCTTACGAACAAAAGAAAAAATTGACTTGGGGAATTGAATTGAAGGGGAAGAACAAACTGGTCGGCACCATCGATTTTATCAACTGGATGCCGAAACGGCATAAAGCGGAACTTGCCTATACCTTGTCACACAACTATTGGGGGAAAGGAATTACAGTAGAAGTGGCTGGAGCAGTGCTGGCTTTCGGTTTTGGGGAAATGGGGCTGAACAAAGTGGAGGCGCCAATTATGCTGGATAATCTTCAATCCCAGCGGGTGGTTGAAAAGCTTGGCATGAAGCGCGAAGGAATTGCGCGGCAGCATATGATCATCAAGGGGCAATTTGTCGATTTAGCGATGTATTCTATACTGAAAAGCGAATATGCCGAAGACAAATAAAAGAACGTCAGCGCGTATTTCAGCGCTGATGTTCTTTTATATGCGTGGTTGATTTGTTGCCCAAAAACCCAATGTCTTCTGTTTCAGACAACCGGTAATGCCCTTTGCCGTTTTCCTTCACTTGATACATGGCTACATCAGCTTTTTTCAGCAATGCCGCTGGTGTCGTGCCATTTAGCGGATACAGTGCAATGCCGATACTGGGGGAATTGAAAATTTCTTCTCCCTCTACCATATAAGGTTGCGACAAGGATTTGATGATTTTTTCCGCGATAAAAGCGGCGTCTTGGGGACTGGAAATATCACGTATCAAAAATGTGAATTCATCTCCTCCCAAACGTGCCACTAAATCATTTTTGCGGATGCATTCCTTCAATCTATGGGAGATCATAATCAATAATTGGTCCCCGGCATCATGCCCCATCGTATCGTTCACTTTTTTGAAATTATCGAGATCCAAGAACATGACTGCAAAAAAGTGGTTGTGCAACTGGGCATTCAAGACTGCCTGATTCAGCGTCGCTTCAAACAGGGCCCTATTGGCCAACCCTGTCAGCGAATCATGATAGGCAAGAAATTGGATTTTCGCATCAGTGTCGCGGAATTTCGGCAACGCCGCCGAAGCTGATTCTGTACTTGGCCCCCGAAAGGTTGAGGAAGAGCCATCAAACTTTCTGCCGGCTTCCAGCTCCTCTTTTTTATCGAGAACTTGATCGAGAAGTTTTTGGTTTTCCCTTAATACAAAAATTTGCCTTATAATAACCAATAATATAGAAAAGGCGGAACCGATTGTAACGACATCAACCCCGTTTGACCGTGAAACCATGAAAACAAACAATATCGTAACGTTAATGTATGGAAAAGCGATACGGAAAACACCTAACAATTGGTTTGGATTTCGTTGAATCTGCGGTTTTTGGTTTTGCGCCTTAGCCTCCTTGTCAACAAGGCCAGTAAAACCGATCAGCAAAACCGCTAATGTAAACAATGGATCGATAAAGCTTCCGGAAAAATAGCTGTCACTAGAAATCAAATACAAATAAGAAGAATCTGCAAAAATTTGGGTCAACAGGCCAGAAAATAAAACGACTATTGTTTTGCTGTAGAAAGTTTGGCTCATGAAGAAGAGTGTGACTGTGCCAAACAGCAAAACCAAATCCCCTACAGGATAGGCCAAAGATACAACTAACGAAAAAGAGGAAACTTGGCTTGACGCAATGATTGGCTGAAGGAGGAAATGCCAACTGAACGTGGAAGCCACTGTCATAATGATCAAGATATCAAAAATGAAAGTTATGAGATGATGCTGTTTTTTTTCTTTGATTACTTTATACACGAAAGCGGCAAGATAGAAGACAACTTGCAGCAGGTAAAACAAATCAGGGAGCCCGGGAAATGGAACTTCCATTTTTAACAGATTTTCATAAGTCAGCCATAAGAACTCGGCAAGAAAATTACTGTAAGCGCCAGCTGCTAAAAACAGCCAAAAAGGCTTGTCACTTTGCAGGCTTTTATGTGCGGAAAGGAGAAGCCAAGTTGTTGCAATCATGCCGCCTCCAACTGAGAGGATATTCCCGCCCAGCGTTAAAAGACCCTCGTTGGATTTCCAATTCAGCAACCATCCATAGTAGAGGAAAGTATAAAAAAATATGAAAACAAGCCAAAAAGTAATTTTTCTTTGTATATTCATGTTCACAGCACCTTACGCCAAAGGCTGACTATTTTTAGTTCTTTATGCTTAATTCACCAAAAATTAGAATCGGATTTAAGGGTATAATTATCTATAATTATCATACTAAACTTTAGATTTAAATGGTAGAGTTTTCAAAAAAATTTTGAATAATTTTCCTATTTCAGGAAATTGAATCGTTGATCTCGATTGGAAAAAAAGGTGCCAAAAGCTTTCTTGCTGTCTCAACAAAGCATAAAAAGACCGGAATCCACAGTAACAGATCATTAAAATGAAGGCAAGGAGGGATAGCTATGGGATGGGCGGAATCATTGCAGCAAGCCATTTCTTCGGTGTTCCTTTTTTAGCGGACATATCCTTCTGCTGCAATAAAGAAAGATGGAAGAATATTCGAATGCGTTGCTGCGGGGATAAGTAATGAAGCAATTGTAATGGGAGGATCCAGATCGAGTGCCGCCGAAAGCTTTCCATAGATTTGATTCCGAAAAGAGAAACAGACAGAAAGGATGATCATTATGGCGATAGAACCTATGGGCTTAACAATCCGGCCTTATGAAGAAAAGGATTTTTTTGAAATCAATTTGCTGAATCAAGCGGAAGCCTGGGCTAATCTAGTTGAAAAGCAGGAAGACACAAAGCAAGCCTGGGCAAATTCCCCAGTCGCTTTCGTGGCGGAATGGGACGGCAAAATCGCCGGATGCCTCCGGGGATTGACCGATGGTTCGATCACCTTATATATTTGCGAACTGCTGATCCACCAAGAGTGCAGAGGACAAGGCATCGGGAAGGCATTGCTGGATCATGCCCACCAACTTTACCCCAAAACACGGATGGAGCTGCTTGCCGGCAGCACATCCCATACTTATTACGAATCGCAGAGCTTCCGGCCGTTCTACGGGTTCCGCAAGACACTTTTGGAATAAAGGCTTATTTTCAGAAGGGCGGTTTTCAATGGCTTAGGAGGGTAAGAATAGGGAACTATATTTACACCGAAGAAAAGTGAAGGGCAAAGGAGGGCGCGGCGATGAAAGGTGAACATGTTTACTTGAGGGCATTCAGATTGCAAGATGCAGAAGCGAAATTGAAGCTGGAAAAAGACAATAGCAAGTTTTTTGAAAAATTTTCGATGACCCGCTATCCGGATTTTTATACATTGGTGATCCAAAGGGAAATCATTGAAATAGGCAATGCTCAACGAGAAGAGGGACGGGAAGAAAGTTTCGGAATCTTCAAAATCGAAGATGACACATTGATTGGGACAATCACGCTTTTTCAAATTTTTCGGGGGCCGCTTCAAAGCGCGTTTCTTGGGTATGCGCTCGATAAAAGCCACAATAACAAAGGGTATACCACTGAAGCGGTAAGGCTCATTGTCGACTACGCTTTCGAGAAACTGAAGCTGCATCGCATTGAAGCTGGGGTCATGCCGCATAATATCCCTTCAATTCGTGTGCTGGAAAAGGCAGGATTCCACAAAGAAGGAATTGCTAAGAGCAACGTGAAAATCAACGGCAAATGGGAAGACCATCAAGTGCTTGCAATCATCAATCCAAAAAATGAATCCGATTCTTTCTGAAGGGAGGGGCATTTATCTGGCCAGTCGAAGATGACCGAAATGACTGTCTTTCGTGCCAACATTTTGGCACCAGTTCATCTTCAAATTGATCGATAGAAGAAAGCTCCGCTTCCATTGCAAGCCCTTCCCGCGATTCGTCTCTGTTGACTCTTCAACTTACTAATGGTAAGTTCGTTTTATTAACTTACCTTTAGTAAGCCCATAAGAGGAGGAAATTTCATGACAATCAAAACAGAATCGCCCCTTTATAAAGTGATGACCGAAAGAAAATCGGTCCGAGCATATGATCCGGATTTCAAAATTTCAAAAGAAGAAATCACGGAAATGTTGAAGCTTGCTACTACAGCGCCTTCATCAAGCAATTTGCAGGCTTGGAACTTTATTGTCATCCAAGACCAGGAAGTGAAAAAAGAATTGCGCGCAATTGCCAACAATCAGGCACAAGTGGAAACATCTTCAGCGATTATCGCTGTTCTTGGAAATATTGACGCTTATAAAAACGTCGAGAAAATCTACACGCAAAACGTAGAAGAAGGATATATGGACGAATCGGTCAAAGAACGGTCGGTCGCCAATACGTATAAAGTTTATCCGAATGCCCCTGTTGAAGCTCGGATGAACATCGCTTCATATGATGCCGGACTTGCATCGATGCAGTTGATGCTCGTTGCAAAAGAGCGCGGCTACGACACCATTCCGATGGGCGGTTTCGACAAAGCGAAATTCGCTGAACGGTTCGACCTTCCGGAACACCTTTTCCCGATTGTCTTGATTGCAATCGGTAAAGCGGCAGCTCCAGCGTTTGGTACATCACGCCTCCCAATCGAAGAAGTCACACGCTTTATTTAATATATAGAAGACCCGGCATTATTGTGCCGGGTCTTTTTTATTGGGTTAAAGCAGGAAGGCGCTGGGCCGATGGCGAAAAAATAATGACTAGCCGATTAGGCGGGCAGAACAGCGGGAAAGAGGAATGGCGATGACGATTCAAACAGCGCGGCTTGTAATGCGGCCATATCAGGATGAAGATTTCGGTTTTCTCTGTTCTCTTTTTTCAGATCCGGAAGTGGTCCGTTTTATCGGCAACGGACAGACGCGCAATAAGGACGGAGCGATGGAGTTTTTGTATTGGATTTACAGGTCCTATAAAACCCACCCCAAACTTGGGCTGCGTGTTTTGGTCCGAAAAAATGACGGGAAATTGATTGGCCATGCCGGTCTGGTTCCTCAGACGGTAAATGGATTCGAAGAATTGGAAATCGGTTATTGGATTGCCCGGGATCACTGGGGACAAGGCTACGCCACAGAAGCTGCAGCGGCATTGAAAGAATACGGCAGACGGCAGCTTGGCAAAAAGCGGTTTGTTTCCCTGATTCAGCCGGCTAACGAAGCATCGAGAAAAGTGGCGGAGCGGATCGGTATGGAACTTGAAAAAGAAATTATGCTGGCAGGCAGAAAAGTCTGCGTTTATTCGAATATGAGGAGGAAGTGAAATGGGATTTCACGAGTAAAAAGGATTGGCCAGCATGAGCTGGCCAATCCTTTTGATTATCCCGTGAAAACCTGGTCGTAAGGGAAGCGGTAGTTTTCTTTTTTCGGCTTCAGCAAAATAAGGAAAAGTGTCAATGGTCCAATGCGCCCGATAAACATGACAATGCATAGCAGTACTTCGCCGATGCTGCTCAAGTCTGCTGTAATCCCCATAGACAGGCCGACTGTTCCAAAAGCGGAAACGACTTCAAAGGCCAATGGGAGGAATGGGATCGTTTCAAAAACCATCAGCAAGAACATGAATACCAGAATCAGCAGCAAACTGATTGTAGTAACAGCCAATGAGCGAATAACCGCTTCAATGCGGATGGAGCGCCCGAAAATTTCCGGTTCTCTGCGGGCTTGCAAAAAAGCCATAGAAGCAAGGATGACTACGATAAATGTGCTGAGTTTGATGCCGGAAGCTGTGGAGGCGCTGCCTGCTCCTATGAACATCAAAGCCATGGTGATCAATAAGGTCGGGTCTTCCATCGCTCCGTAGTCCAATACGTTGAACCCTGCAGTCCTTGGAGTTACCCCGGTGAAATAAGAAGCGACAAGTTTCTCCTGCAAATTCAAGTTTCCGATTGTTTCCGGATTGCTGTATTCAAGGATGAATACAGTAAACATCGCCAATATGTTAATCAGGAGAGTCCCTGAAACCATCAGTTTGGTATGGAGCGACCAAGAGTGAAACGATTTCTTTAGGTAAATATCCATAATGACCGTAAAGCCTATTCCCCCAATGATAAAAAGTGTGGACAGTAAGATCGTGACAAACGGATCTCCTGCAAAACTCATAAGATTGTCTGGAAATAAAGAAAAGCCGGCGTTATTGAAAGCGGAAATTACATGGAACACGCTTAAGTTCAAAGCCTGCTTCAACCCGTAGTCTGGAAACCAATATAACGTAAGGATAATAACGCCAAGCGTTTCTATTATAAAGGCGAAACCAAGGATTATTTTAACGAGCCGGATAATGCCGCCTAATGAGTTTTGAGAAAAACTTTCTTGCAGGTACATCCGGTTTTGAAGGCCGATTTTCTTTCGGAACAGCAAAAGCAAGGCGGTCGCAAAAGTCATCAATCCGATGCCGCCGCATTGTATAAGCGCCAGCAACACAATTTCTCCGAAAGCGGTAAGTGTCGTTCCTGGATCGAACACGCTCAAGCCGGTTACCGTAGTAGCGGAAGTAGCCGTAAACAAGGCGTTCACCCAAGTGATTGGTTCTGTAGTAGCGATAGGCAGCTTCAATAAAAGCGTACCGACAAGAATGAGAAACAAAAAGCTTCCGGCAATCAGAAGCGGGGCAGATACGGATTCCCGCTTTTTTTTCATGGACTTCATAAAGACACTTCCTAATCTTGATTGATAAAAACGGTGGGTACAAAGCGGTGCATGGGTGGAAGTCCTATAAAAGTCCTGTTTTTGCATCAAAAAAAGACCTATTCAAATAGAATGGTCTTAGGCGATGCCTTTGGCCCTTCTCCCGAAATACAAAATAACGCTTACGAGGTTAGCTGCCGGATTAGGGATTGAGAGTATCCCTTCTTACAAAGTAAGATTCACCCCGAGATAGAAAAAGTCCTATCTATTGTGGTTCCCCCGCTCAAGAAAGATTCAGCGATTAAAAGGTAATCTTGGTGATTTGTTTTTCAATAAGATAAAATCTACTCCCGTTTACAGGTATTGTCAATACATTTTAGTACTGGCATGAATTCGGATTTTCCGTGCTTGAAAACAGAAGATTGCCACTCTATTTCCGGTTCTGCTATAGTGGGAGTGAGGGCAGTATCTGAAGAGAACTGCACCAGTAAGGCTATTGGCATTTCAAATGAATAGTTCTGCCTTGATCTTAACGCGACAGGGACGGAGGAAACCTTTTCTCTAACATTCCGCCCTTTTGTCTCATTTATGAACAAAAGGGTTTTTTCAATTGGTTTTCTCCTCAGAAGGAGGAGTAGAAGATGAAGAACACCGCATCATTTCTAAAGATGAAAGCGGAAGGTGAAAAAATCGCCATGCTGACAGCTTATGATTATCCGTCGGCGAAGCTTGCTGAAGAAGCGGGAATGGATATTATTTTAGTGGGCGATTCGCTGGGCATGGTGGTCCTGGGTTATGACTCCACTGTAAAAGTGACAGTCGATGATATGATCCATCACGGAAAAGCCGCACGCCGCGGGGCGCCGGACACTTTCATAGTCGTGGATATGCCGTTTGGCTCCTTCCATGGCAGCCTGGAAAAATCGCATGAGAACGCGGTTCGGATTTTCCAGGAAACCGGAGCGGAAGCTTTGAAACTGGAAGGTGCAGATGAAGTCGTCGAAGTGACCCGCATGCTTACCCGTACAGGCATTCCGGTCGTCTCGCATCTCGGCTTGCTTCCGCAAAGCGCGGGGGTTCTCGGCGGCTATAAGGTCCAGGGGAAAACAGCGAATGCCGCTAAGAAATTGATTGAAGACGCGAAAGCCTGTGAAGCTGCCGGAGCGTTCATGCTGGTGCTCGAATGCATCCCGTATCAATTGGCGCGCGAAGTGACGGCCGCTGTATCCATACCGGTCATCGGAATTGGGGCGGGCGGTGAGACGGATGGACAAGTGCTGGTTTATCACGACACGCTGAAGTACGGCTCGCACCATTTGCCGAAATTTGTCCGTTCCTACGCAGAAACAGGAACAATCATGAGAGCAGGGCTCAGCGACTACGTCGCTGAAGTGAAGTCGGGCGCATTCCCGAGGGAAGAACACCGCTTCACGATGAAAGAAGACGAATTGCAGCAATTGTACGGCGGAAAATCGTAACGGTGCAATACATGCACCTATAAAAAAACGGAAGCTTAGCAAATGAAAGTTGCTTAGCTCCCGTTTTTGTTTTGTGGATTGTGATTTAAAATGAATATAAATTTATTGAATAGCCGTTAACATATGATGTTAAAATTTAGCTGAAGAATGAAGCAGTCTTTTAAAAAGCCGATTGTAAAAAGAAGAGGCAAAACGGTTAATACGTAAAGGGAAAGCAGGTGCAATCAATGTTAAAGAAGCTGACGGAAAGAGTATATTACAAACCCCATTTTCAGAAAACCGACCGTCCTGTTATCGGAGTGATTACTGGGGATGATTTCAGTTTGGTGGTGGATGCGGGAAATTCTCCGGCTCATGCATCGGAGTTTCTGGAAAGCATAAGAACGGAAAGTGTTTCACCTTTGAAATTTCTTGCTGTTACACATTGGCACTGGGATCATATTTTTGGTATTCATACAATGGACTTGGTAACCCTTAGTCATCTGGACACAAAACAGAGAATAGATTATTTAAGTACCTTACAGTGGGATGATGACTCTCTGGATCTGCGTGTCCAAACAGGGGAAGAGATTGAATTTTGCAGGGATATGATAAAGCTGGAAATGCCTGAAAGAAATCATCTGCAATTCAAGTCGCCTGAACTTTCTTTTTCCGACAAAATGGAAGTGGATTTAGGAAACTTGACTTGCGTAATCGAACATGTTGGCGGTGTTCATGCCCAAGATTCATCTATAATTTACATACCTCAAGAAAAAGTGATGTTCCTGGGAGATTGCCTTGCGCCTGATTTTTACAGCGGAGATTGGAGCTACGATAGAAATGAACTTCAGCTCCTGCTAAAAAAGATCAGTAAATATGAGGTGGACTACTATGTAACTTCCCATAATGAACCGGAAACTTACCAGGAATTATGGAATTACTTGAATATGCTAAAAGGCATCGGAAACATTGTCGGAGCTGACGTATCCATCTTAACAGTAAAAGACCGATATAAAAAAGTGGAAAACAAAATCCCGAACGAAGAGGAAATAACTCTTATGGAGTATTTTATAAATGGGAATATAAAAAGAGGAATAAAAAATTGAAAACTTACCATTTGACGCCGAGAGATTTTCAGTTGATTGATGAAGCCAAAAGAAAAATAACTTTGCTCTATGAAGAAGATAAACACCATGTGGGCGCGGCGCTGCATACCGAATCCGACAACATAGTTTCAGCGGTCCATATCGAAGCATATATTGGAAGAGTCACCGTCTGTGCTGAAGCCATCGCTATCGGAAGCGCAATTTCGAGCGGCGAAAGCGGATTTGATACGATTGTGGCTGTCAGACATCCTCATTCAGACGAAGAAAATCAGCAATTGAAAATTGTTAGCCCCTGCGGCATGTGCAGGGAATTGATTTTCGATTATTCACCAGCCTGTTTCGTGATTCTGGAGATTGATGAGAAATTGCAGAAAACGAAAATTGAAGAATTGCTTCCTCTGAAGTATACGCGGTAATTTGGAAAGAACTTTTCGCTTCTAAGCTTCACTGATATTGAAAGACTAACAAGAAATCAAAAGAAAACTTTTTCAGGAGCTTAGAGGATTTATAAAATAGCGAGCAAAAAGAAGCCCATGCACTTATCTTAAGTGATTGGGCTTCTTTTCTGAGTAAACAATATATTTAGAAGCAACAGAGCATGAACTAAATTGCTGCCAACTTCTGGCTCATATCTTCAGTTATCACTCGGCAGGTTCAGATTTAGCTGCGCCTCTGTCAGGGAACTCCAATCCAAGTTCTGCCATATGCGCTTCGGCTTCTTCCTGTGTGAGGGTGCCGTCCATGACTTGCTGCGTAATTTCTTGCATTTTTGCCTTGGATTCTTCGTCGAGCCCTTCAAACATACCACCCATGCCGCCTTCTGGAGGCGTGCCGGTTCCACTCCTCATACCGCCGCCCATGCTACCGATGCCAGCCTCGGTAATGCCATTTTCATCGACCCAGCTGACAGTTTCCGTAATCGTGAAATCAACGATTTGTGTACCGCCTTCGTAAGTTCCGTCTTGATAAAGGCCGTTTGCTTCTGTTCCAGTGGAAGTTCCGCCTGTAAACAAGGTGTAAGACGAATCGGCCATTAAATCAGGGGAGCTGATGAAGATTGCCTGGAATTCCTTCGCCGGTGCAAAAGTGGCAATTTCATTTCCTGCACTGTCTTCGATATGGACAAGGGTTCCCGGTGCCTGTGTTTCCGGGAAGGTCATGACGACTGAAGATTGGGCTGATTCTTCGGACGCTGCCTGGAGCATCCCGGAACTTCCTGCGGCAATCAACAGGCCGCCTTCCATCATCAAACTGCCGTCATAATCCAGCGAACCATTCATATTTTCTGTCGGTCCGTCGACTAATACGGTGCCGCCAGTGATTTCGATTGAACCGTTCGAATCCAGGCCATCTCCCGCTGCGTTGACTGAAACAAATCCGCCGTTGACCGTCAGCTTGGATTCCAGTTCTTCTTCTGCTGCCGCATCGGCTTCTGCCTCTTCTATTGCCTCCGCTTCATCAGTTGTTGAACTTTCTGCCGCATCGGTTTCGCGTGCCATCCCGCCTGGCATCATTGTGGAACCGCCGCTGACATTTATGCCATCGTCTGCTGCCGTGAGCACCAAAGTTCCGTCGTTTACTGTAATATTATCGGCTTCCAGTGCCTCATTGCTTTTCGCAACTTCAATGGTTCCGCCTGCGACCAAAGCGGCATTGTTTGCGTGGATGCCGTCATCTCCCGCAGCAATTGTCCACTCTCCGCCGCTGATGGCCACATCTCCATCACTATGGACAGCATCATCAAGTGAATCGATAGCAAATGTTCCTCCGCTGACGGCAAGGTTTGTCACCGCTTTTATGCCTTTAGCACTGTCGCTCGCGGTTTCTTCCGCCGTTTCATCTGTAGTTTCTGCCTCTTCCTGAGATGCCCGCATCATGCCACCTGAAGGGGCAATCGTCTCGGGGCTTCCTCCTCCTGCCGCAATCGTATAAGCGCCGTCCGTAATGTATACCGAAGCAGTTGATTGAATGCCATCATTTCCGGAAACAATCGAAAACTTGCCGCCTTCTATGGCAATGGTGCCTTTGGCGGCCTCTTCATCGTTGGAGGATTTGATGCCATCGCCACCCACTTCAATAGCTATGGTGCCATCTTTTACAGCTACAAGATCACGCCCCATCAAACCATCGTCCACCGCGGTAATCTGAATATCCCCTCCGGTGATTTTCAGCTCATCCTTGCTGGTGATGCCATTATTATAATTTCCGTTGACGACTAAACGGCCGCTTCCGTTAATGGTCAAGTCGTCTTTACTGAAAATCGCCGCATTCGGTTCGTCCGCATCGGAATCTTCAAAGACATATTCCTCGCCGTCAGAAAGGACGTTTTCGGTTCCTTCTTCCAGCGATATCACGGTTTTCTTGGCATTCACGACATTAATGGCTGATGTATCAGAAGAGTTTATTTCTACACCATCGAGCACCAGCCGTACGGTCTTCTTGTCTTCGGAATCGATGCTGATTTGGCCATTATCCAGACTTCCGCTGAGAACATATGTCCCGCCAGCTTTGATGGTCAGTGTATTATCATCAAAAATGACAGCTGCGGAAGAGTCGAAGTCCGCTTCTGTGCCATTCAGCTGAATGGTTTCAAAATTTTCCACTGCACTGTACTGGTCATCGTCTGAGTAATTGACTGCAGCTTCCACCTGTGTCTGGACTTCTTCAGTGGCCGCTGCGCTTGCCACAGTTACATCACTGTCCTCTTTATTGCTGCAAGCAAAAAGAAGGCTTGCGGACAAGGCAACTGCCGCCATCTTAAAAGTTTTTTTCTTTATCATTGTCTTCACTCCTCCAGGATTAAAAAATGAGTGTCTCCCTCATGGCCCTTAGTTTGAATCCGCAACCTTAACAAAACCTTAAAACGGCAACAATTTGCATTTATTTTATTTCCCCCTATAATCAAGTCTATTATTGCCATTCCATATATCGATATGAAGGAGCCATTAAAATGAAGCTATTAATCATAGAAGATGACCGGCATCTGTCTAACGCGATCAAGGAAACAACAGAGGAAATATTTGAAGCCCAGCAAGCTTTTGACGGAGAGGAAGGATTGTTTTTAGCGGAGCAGAACATCTTCGACTGCATCATCTTGGATATTATGATGCCCGGCATGAATGGCTATGAAGTGTTGAAGGAATTGAGGGCAGGAGATAATACGACGCCAGTCATCATGCTGACAGCAAAAGACGGGATCAGCGATAAAGTGCAAGGGTTTAAAGCCGGCGCTGATGATTACCTTGTGAAGCCGTTCCACCGGGAGGAGCTGCTTTTGCGGCTGGAGGCCATTGTCCGCCGTTCCGGAGGAGAATTAAAGGAGAACACGCTGGCATTCAAAGAGCTGAAGTTGAATATCAAAAACAAAACCGCCTTTATTGGGGATGAACCCGTCAAACTGAACGGAAAGCAGTTCGACCTCCTGGAGTATCTGTTGAACAACAAGAACATCATTTTAACGAAAGAGCAGATTTTCGACCGGATTTGGGGATTCGAATCGGATACTTCGACCACTGTGGTGGAGGTATATGCCAGCAATTTAAGGAAAACCTTGAAGAAATTCAATTACGATTCCTATATCAAGACATTCCGCGGCCTTGGTTACATGCTGTCGGATAATGGTGGATCTGATGAATAGAAAATCCATCTTCAGGAAACAACAGCTCCGATTTATGATACTGAACTTGTTGGCATTCACTATTATTTTCACGATTTTCGGGGTTATCATATTCGGGCAGGTACAAAATACGCTTTTTTCTAAAGCTGATGAGGAAATCATGAAATTCAAAGAAATGATGGTTGAAAATCCTTTTCCAAACGAGAGGATTCCCCCCGCTGATGAAGAGCAGCAAGGCTCGCCTTCTTTCGATTCAAGAGGGCCGAACCCTAACCCGCGTGTGATTCTGCTCCATTGGAACAAAGCTGGTGAAATCGTCAATGAAGACCAAATCGGGACTTTGCTGTATGAAAACTATTTTGAAGAATACACAGTGGACACAGAAAACTTGGATGCCTTTACCAATATCACGTTCGACGAAACCTATACGTTCCGTTATTTGCTTTTCAAAGATACAGACCCGAATGATGAAATCGCCTATACCCAGCTCTTGGTGAATATCGACCCCGAACAGACGATTATTGAAAACTTTGGAAGGCTGCTTTTCATCTGTTCGCTGCTTTTCATCATCCTGTCGATTTCGGCAAGTTACTTCTTATCAAAGAAAATGATGAAACCCATTATCCAATCGTGGGACAAACAAGCGGAATTTGTCGAAAATGCTTCCCATGAACTGCGTACTCCTTTAACGATCATCCAGAACAAATTAGAATTGCTGCTGGTGGCGCCCCAGGAAAAAATCATGAACAAATTTGAAAATATAGCCCTTAGCTTGTCGGAAACGCGGCGCCTGTCGAAATTGACTTCCGACCTGTTGACCTTAGCGAGGGCGGATTCCGCTGAAATGCAGCTGTCCAAACAAACCATACCGGTAGATTCGTTCATCAAGAAAGCGGCTGCCCCTTACAAGGAAATCGCTGAATCCCAAGAGAAGCATTTATGGCTCGATTTGAATAGCGATGTAAACATGGAAGCGGACGAAAGCCGCATTCATCAGTTATTGGTCATCCTGCTTGATAATGCGTTGAAATATACGGAAGAAAAAGATAGTGTCGGAGTCAAGTCGTATATAGAAGACCAGAAAGTGGTCATCGAAGTCAGTGATACAGGCGTCGGCATCAAGGAAGAAAACATTTCCCATGTTTTTGACCGATTTTACCGCGAAGACAAGGCACGTTCCCGGGAAACCGGAGGCATGGGGCTCGGCCTTTCAATTGCCCAGTGGATTGTTGCCAGCCATTCAGGAACAATCAGTGCAGCTTCGAACAAGCAGCAAGGAACAACCTTTAAAGTGAAATTGCCAAAGTAAGAGATCACAACGTTGTGGTCTCTTTTTTATTATTCTTCTAAAGTTTTAAGGTTTGTTTAAGGTTAGCACTCAATAATAGGTTTCAAGAGCTTGATGAAAAAAGAAACCTGGTTCGTTGGAGCAAGGCATAGGAGTGATAAAAGATGAAGGCATTAAGTTTAAATGGCGTCCAAGGCCGAAGAGAGCTGAAGCATGAAATGACCAATATGGATTGCTACCTGCTAAGGAATAAATTGAAACATTATATGGAAAAGGATCCCCATGCAAAAGAAAACGGCATGTATTCCATCCGCAGTGTCTATTTCGACAACTTTGACAACAAAGTCATGAATCAGAAAAAAGAGGGATTGTTCGAGCGCGATAAATTCCGGGTCCGGCTTTATGACAATAATATGGATTTCTTGAACCTGGAGAAAAAAAGCAAGCGCAATAACCTCACTTATAAACAGAAATGCCCCATTACGGCTAAAGAGTATGAAAGGATCCGTTTTGGCGATATCAGTTGGATGGAAACTGATTCAAGGCAGCTTATGCAGGAGCTCTATTGGCAAATGGCGATGTTCCAGCTAAGGCCTGTCACTGTCGTCGACTATGAGCGTGAGGTATTCATCTATAGATACGGCAATGTCCGGGTGACATTCGACAGTTCCATCCGCACAAGCCTCCGGAATAACGATGTCCTTAATCCGAACATCCCGATGGTCGATACAGAACCGGACATTGTCCTGCTGGAAGTGAAATACGATGAGTTTCTGCCTAATGTCATCAAGCAGCTGCTGCAAGTAAGCGATTTACGCGCAGGTGCATATTCGAAATACCAAGTCAGCCGGATGTATGGCTAATATGCCTTCATTAGGCTATCAAACTATTACTGGAGGAATTAATAATGGAAAGTGTAAATTTTAGTGATATTTTCAAATCCAACTTTTTGGAGAATACGGGAAGCTTCTCGCTTGTCGATTCGTTGATCGGCTTAGCTGTGGCATTTGCTATCGGGCTGTTCATTTATATGATTTATAAGAAAACCTTCTCGGGCGTGATTTATTCGCATAGTTTCAACATTTCCCTTATCGTCATGTCGATGGCTACCGCATTGATCATCATAGGGATTTCGACCAACGTTCTACTGTCGCTCGGAATGGTCGGTGCCTTGTCTATCGTCCGGTTCAGAACTCCGATCAAAGATCCGATGGACCTTGTTTACCTGTTCTGGACCATTGTTTCAGGAATCCTGTGCGGAGCGGGATTTGTGGTGCTTGCCATTCTTGGTTCGCTGCTGATCGGATTGGTATTGATTGTCTTCATTAACAAGATTAAAATCGAGAACCCTTATCTTTTGATCATAAAATACGAGGACAATGATATTGAGAAGCCATTGGAACATCTCATATCTTCAAGTGTACGGAAACATCTGGTCAAATCGAAATCCGTCGCCCAAGGCTTCGATTATGAAGTGACTTATGAAGTGCGTGTCAAAGATTCGGACATGAATTTCATTTCCCGCATCTCGGAAATGTCCGGAGTTAAATCAGCGGTCATGCTGAGTTATGATGGCAACTTTACGGCTTAAATCACGAAAGCGTTCCACTCACCGTCGTCGGTAAGTGGAACGCTTTTTTTTTATAAAAATGAGGGTGGAAAGATTTTGGGAAGGCAGGATGAGTTTCGGCTTTTTCGTGCGAGTTCCAACTTTTACGGCATGAGTTCCAACTTCAAGCCCGTGAGTTCCAACTTTTGTGGTGAGATGAAGAACGGAAAAGGTTTTCCCTGTTATTTGAAGAAATAATAATCAAGCGACTTGAAGGAGGAAGGGAAATGAAACAAATTATTGCGCTTGGCGGAGGCGGCTTCTTGATGGAGCCGAACAACCCGCTATTGGATTCATACATATTGGCTCAATCAAAGAAAGAACGACCGAAGATCTGTTTTATTCCAACGGCAAGCGGCGACTCGGAGAACGCTACATTGAGGTTCTATGAATTTTTCACACAACAAAATTGCCAGCCGTCTCATCTTTCTTTGTTCAAACCGCCGACAAGGGATATTGAACGTTTCATACTGGAAAAAGACATCATATATGTCGGGGGAGGAAACACCAAAAATCTGTTGGCCATATGGAAAGACTGGGGATTGGATGGCATTTTGAGAAAAGCCTGGGAACAGGGCATCGTTCTCGCGGGAATCAGTGCAGGTTCGATCTGCTGGTTTGAAGAAGGGGTGACCGATTCGTTCGGAGAAGGGCTTGAACCGATCAAAGCGCTTGGTTTCCTGAAAGGCAGCAACTGTCCGCATTATGACGGAGAAGAAGATAGAAGGCCGACGTACCGTCAGCTTGTTGAAGAAAAGAAGCTGCAAGCAGGGATTGCGGCAGATGACGGAGTAGCGGTCCATTATGTAGATCAAGAAATTGAAAGGGTCGTAAGCTCTCGCCCGAAGGCAAAGGCTTATGAAGTTTCTTTTGATGGCCATATAAGAGAAACAGAGGTCCCGACGATATTTTTAGGCGCTTAAACTCTTGCCCGAACACTGCTGAGAAGAATGCGCAAAAAGGCTCCGATTGCGTGAAGGTATAGGCCAGAGATACTTCTGCTTATTCCTTATTTGGCGGGAAATCGTGTTATTTGCTGTATTAACATCGAGGAACCAATTTAAAGCGAATGAAGTTCGGGCAGAAAGATTAAGTTCAAGTTAAGAGATGTTGCCAAATGTGATTTTCACCCTTTTTCACAGGGAGGAGGTGTGATTGTAATTACCCTACAAAGGAGAGCAGCGGATATGAAATTTGCAGTATTTACGGATGTTCATGGAAACGCGCCGGCATTAAAGGCTGTTTTGGATAAAATTGATGAGACAGCGGAGATCGAACATGTTTTTTGTTTAGGGGATATGATCGGCATCGGTCCAAACACGAATGAAGTACTTGGAATGCTGTTTTCGCGAACTGACGTCTCGATGGTTACGGGAAATCATGACGAAGCGATTTTGGCATTGGCGCGAGGCCAGGAACATCCGCTTAGCCATTCTCATGTGAAAACCCATCACCGATGGATGGCTGATCGGCTTGATCCGGCTTTCATCCCAAAACTGGCAGCTTTGCCTCGGATTATAAAAAAGAGAATAAACGGACGCTCCACATTATTTGCCCATTACAAGATTCGTGATGTGAAATTGCAGGCGCCGATCAGCGAGGATCCATTCGAACCAATTGTGGAGCCGAACCTTTTTAACATGGAAAAATTATTCAACAAAACGAATGAGGAGCTGATTTGTTTCGGTCACCATCATCCGCTTCACTTTTTTAAGAACGAAAAAACCATATACCTTAATCCAGGCGCTCTAGGCTGCAGCAATCAGGCAATTGCACCTTACTCTATCGTTAGTGTTTCGGCACAAGGAATTGAAGTTAGCCTAGAGGAAGCCGAGTACGACAACCGGGAGTTTCTGCTGTCGTACGAAAAACTGAAGGTGCCGGAACGGGAATTTATTTTGAAAGTGTTCCATGGAGATCAATTGAGCAATAAAGTCTGAAGGATCGGAAAGCAATGGCTGGATCTGAAAATTGATTCATCAATCTGTGGGTAAAACGCTGAAGGTGAAAAAAGAAGCCGGTACGATTAAAAATAATCGTACCGGAAAGGAGATGCTTGGAGCGAGGAAGAGACTTCGAAGATGGAACAGAGAGGTTAGACCTGAGGTGCTAACTGACAGAAAGCCCAAAAGTTTTAAGGGAAAGCCGCTCCAAGAGCGGCTTTTATCAATCGATAATAAGCGGCACTTGATGGCAGTAAGGACACGGTATATAAGCTTGTTGATTTTCGAGCAGTTGGATGTAAAGGCGGGAGTCTGCAAACTCCTTGTCTTCGGGTGCGCTGTCATCCAGATGGCAGCGGCTTCCCATATATCGGCTTGCATGAACGGATTTTTGTTGATGACCAATTATATATTGCAGCATGAGGAAGCACTCCTTTTCTCTTGGCTGGCTTTTCAAGTGAATAGTCTTTAAAAACATTCTGTTCTGCCTTTCTGAGGGATTTTTTACCAACTATTTATTTTTGCTTAATCCAAAAAAAACGCCGAAAAGAATCGTTGCGATTCTTTTCGGCGTTGTCCACGGCGCTAATGTCCGGTACACATAGCCACACTATGAAGTTTATTTTACGATTAAGAATTTGCGAAAGGCAAAAATCTGCGATTGCTCCAATTAACATTTCGATTCCCGTTTTTGCCGAACTTAAACTCTTTGTACCTAGTTTTTTATACAAAATTTTCAAAGGTGAAATCAATGCCTGGTTTTTATGAAAACCCATTTGCTGCGCAACCAAATTTCTTCAACTGCGATATCATGGATATTGAAATTGGCAACTTCTTTTGGGTGCGCGCAGAAAGCAGGGTAATCTGCGAGATGGCCAGCTCCAGTTTTTTCTTGAGGAAGCCGGCAGCCTGCTGGCTGCCCTTGATGTGCCCTTGATGGTATGTCCGGTTGACGGCAGCTGCTAGGTGCAGGCGAGAAAGCGGCCGATGCTGACAATGATTGCTTTGGCAAGCGCCGGCGCATGGATCTGGAATGCCGCAAAAAAAGATGAAAAAACAACAAAAAGCCTTCCCCAAAATTTTTGGAGAAGGCTTTTCAGCTTAAAATGAGGCATTCGCTTTTCTTTTCGTAAAGTCGAGTTCAGGATAATAAGCGTCTTTGACCAGCAGATTCGGACCGAGGCAAGAAACCGCGGGACAGTGGCAGCCGACGGTTTTCGCAAGGGGGCGATCCAGCCAGCTGCCGAGCATGGCTGGAAGAGAGTCTGTCTGAATGTTGCCCATAGAAGGTGTATCGCCAAAATCGGTGACAATGACGTCGCCCGTGAAAATATTGACGTTCAGGCGCGAGCGGCCATCCGGATCGTTTCGGACTGTGATGTTTTTGCTGGAACGGATGCGCTGGAGCAAAGCCACATCTTCTTCATTTGAACTGCACGGATAAAATGGCAGCGTGCCAAAGAGCATCCAGACGTTTTCATCCCGTTGGTCCAAAAGCTCATGAATGGCTTTCCGGGTTTCATCCAGCGACAGGACTTCAAGCTGGGAAGCAAAGTCGCTCGGATACATTGGGTGAACTTCATGCCGTGCGCATTTCATTTCTTCGACGATTTGTTTATGTATTTTCGCAAGATGCGGAAGTGTCCGTTTGTTGAGCATTGTTTCCGCTGACACCATCACCCCTGCTTCGGAAAGTGCGCGGCTGTTATCGATCATCCGCTGAAATTGGTCTGCACGGCGCTCTTCCGAAGGTTTACGCTCCATATTGGCGAATCCGCCAGTTACAAAGTCGTCAATAGTGCCCCAGTTATGAGAAATGTGCAAAACATCCAAATAAGGTGCGATAAGCATATACCGCTCAAGCGGCATGGTAAGGTTGGAGTTCATCTGCGTCCGTACTCCTCGCGCATGCGCGTATTTCAACAAAGGCAGCACATAGCGCTCGACCGATTTTTTGGAAAACATCGGCTCGCCGCCGGTCAAGCTGATGGTCCGGAGATGCGGGATTTCATCCAGCCGGGCTAACAGCAATTCGATCGGCAGGGCATCGGGATCTTTCTGGGCGAGCATGTAGCCGACGGCGCAATGTTCGCAGCGCATGTTGCACAGGTAAGTGGTTGTAAACTCTATACTGGATAATGTCAGTTTTCCATGTTCTTCAATATCCATATAAGCTTCCCATGGATCATGATCCGGCGAAATGTTTTTAGAAACGGTGTTAATTAATGTCATAGTCAAGGACTCCCATAATATTTATCAACGTTAATTATGGACTTCACCCATGGGTTCTACAACCTTTGATGAAGATGTCCAATTTTTCTGATTGGACGGGAAAATAAAAAACCATTCCCTATGAGGTGTGGGAACGGCTTTGCGCATGAGATCATTCAACTGGTTTCCCCTTCGCCTCAATAACAGGGGTGCGGACAACCAGCACGTCGCATCTTGCCGAGCGGACAATGCGTTCAGAAACGCTGCCCATAAGGAAGCGTTCGGCTGAATTCAAGCCGGTCGCCCCGCAAACGATCAAATCAGCATCCAGCCGTTTGACCATGTCCACTGGAATCATGGATTTAGGGGAACCGTATTCCACTATGGAATTCACTTGCGGCACTCCCGCTTCTGTGGCGACTTCTTTGTATGTGGTCAATAAGCCCTCCGCTGCCGTTTTTGCCCCTTTGGCAAAGGCTTGGCCATAAGCCTCGATAGATCCGAACGAACGGTTGTCGACAATGCTAACCAAATTCAAAGTTGCGTTATTCCGCACCGCGATATCGACCGCCTTTTTGAATGCGATGGCTGCTTGATCCGATCCGTCTACCGCTACGATAATTTGTGAATACTTTAAAGTCATAATGTATTCCTCCTTATCTTTCTTATATAAGAGAATTCGATAACTCTTTTCCAATCCCTGCTTATCCAAAAACTTTTGGGTCCTGTCTTCGAGGAGATTCCATCGATGGCTTGGTTTTTCGCAGCCCAAATTATAGCACTGGCAGCCTGGAATTTTCAGTCTTTTATTTCGCGGGGTTTTTGTTAGGGTTAAAGGAGAAGGAAATTAGGGGGATTGCCATGATTGACTATCAAGTATCTTCGCTTGAAGGGTTTACCGATAAGATTGGGGAACTGTGTTTTCTGCTGGAACATGCGAGAGCTGCTACATTGAGTGAAATCGGGAGCCTTAGCCAAGCTGAGTTGGATTATTGGGAACACGCTGACGATAATTCCATTGGAGCTCTATTGTTTCATATCGCATCGATTGAAAAAGTCCACCAGGTGATTTCGTTTGAAAAAAGGGATTTTACTGCTTCGGAATTCGCGGAATGGGGAGCGGGAATCGACCTGCATGACAGCGCCCGCATGGAAATCCGAGGAAAAGGGCTGGATTTCTATCTTCAGCAGCTTTCGGATGTCAGGGAGCAGACATTGAAGCAATTGCGTCTGCGCGGCGATGGCTGGTTGTACGAACAAAACCATTGGCCAAATGGGACGCCTTATAACAATTACTATTTATGGTTTCATGTACTGGAGGACGAAATCAGCCACCGAGGCCAAATAAGGTCGATCAAACGGAGAATAACGAATTGCGGAAAGCAGGGGAACGGATATGAACATTGAATTGGAAGGCGGCCGCTTTTATCTGCGGGAATTGGCTGAGAATGATTGGGCGGCTGTACACGACTATGCTTCACAGGAAATTGTTTCCCGTTATCAGCCGTGGGGGCCGAATTCCGAGGAAGACTCCCGGAAGTTCGTAAACGATAGCCTTATGGACGCGGCTAAGGATCCAAGGACACGCTTTGTGTTTGCGATTGTTTTAAAGGATACCGAAAAATTGGTCGGAGCCGGGGAGTTCAATTTGCGGGACAGAGCAAATAAGGCAGGGGAAATAGGCTATATCATCAACCCGGCATTTTGGGGGCAAGGCATCGCGACCGAAGCGGCAAGCAGGCTAATCGATTTCGGATTCAAGGAATTGGGCCTCCACCGGATCTACGCCACATGTGATCCTGAAAATGCCGCTTCCCAAAAGGTCTTGGAGAAAATCGGACTGGTGAAAGAAGGGTGGATGCGTGAAAACCTGTTGATGAACAATGGTTGGAGAGATTCGCTGTTGTACAGCGTCCTTGAACACGAATGGCACAGCGGTAAAAAGGTTATAAGATGGAAAAAATAAAATGCAATCAATTTACATACAACTTACTAAGGCCGGAAAATGCCATGCAAAATGGCTTTGCAATTATTTTGTACCATGGCTGGGGAACGACCGCTGACAGTTACACAGAATTGGGGGAGCGAATTGCGGGTAGGGGATATACGGTCATCATTCCGGAAATTCTGTATCACGATTCCAGAAACCCCTTACCGAACTGCTTCAATCAAGAAATCATACAGGCGTTTTTTTGGAAGACGATTAGGGAGAGCATCAAGGAATTTGATGATTTTTTTCAAATACTTCAGATATCCAAAGAGCAGGCTATTCTTGTCGGAAGTTCGATGGGTGGTTTTATTGCAAACGGCATTTTTGCTTTCCAGGAGAACATCGGCGGACTCGTTAATATTAATGGTTCAGGATCTTTTGCCCTTACAGAAAAGTTGTTCAGGAAAAGGGATGGACGTCCTGATCTGACAACAGAAGAAGAGACTGTTTTAAAACGAATTGATCCGATTCAAAAAGAAAATGCCCTTGCTCCTGTCCTTCTAATGCACGGCGACAAAGACACCACGATTCCAATTGAAATCCAACAGAATTACTTTCAGCATTTAATGAGAACAAACTGTAAGGCAGAAATAAGGTTCCTAATTTTTCCGGATGTTAATCATCAATTTACCGAGGAAATGGTGGAAGAGCTCTTGGATTGGTTGAAAGAGGTGCAGACGAAAAGATGAATGTGATATTGGAGAAAGGGAGAGAAGCGGATACACAAGCCCTCTTTGATATGCAAAGAGCGGCTTTTCTGCCTTTGCTTGAAAAATACCAGGACTTTGAAACGAGCCCGGCGAACGAAACGATAGAGCAATTGCGTTCCAAAATAACTGATGCCCGAAATGATTTTTTAAAAATTTGGGCAGACGGCAAGCTTGCGGGAGGAATATGCATAAAAAAGAAAGCGGAAACGTGTTTCCAAATCAGTCCGCTTTTCATTCTTCCTGAATATCAAGGGCACGGCATTGCCCAAAAAACCATTCGGCAAGCCGAAATGCGCTATCCGGAGGCAGAAATTTGGACACTCTTTACTTTGCTTGAAGAGCCGGGCAATTGCTACTTGTATGAAAAAATGGGATATATACAAATTGGCCAACCTCGAAAACTAACTGACAGTGCAACACTGGTCCATTATCAAAAAGGCATGGGGACGAAACTGCAGCAAAACAGTTAAACGCTTCTCCTGCTCTCTTATCAAGCCGAAAAGAAGAAAGCCCCTTGGCAAATTGACCTTCAAAAAATAAAAAATATCAAACGCATGATAGGAGAAGAGACTGGCATCTGTTAAAATCAATTGAAAAGTAAAAAAGTAATTATTTATTACCATTTATTTCAAAAGTTTAGGGGTCAGAACGTGAAGCTTAAAATGAGAACAGCAGGTATGATTGGAATAACAATGGGTCTATTTATCATTGTGTTATTTTTGTTTATCCGCCCATTCATAATAGAAGATGCCAAATTGATGGATGAAGAATCACTTATGATTGACCAGCGGCGGGTAGAAAATTATATCAGGGGCGAAGCGGAGGACCTGCAGCGGATCAGCCGTGATTGGGCTTATTGGGACGACACGTACCAATTTGTTATGGATCAGAACAAGGCATATATCAATTCCAACTTAGGGTTAGAGACGTTTTCAAATCATGGCAATAACTTCATGATTTTCACAGACAAGCAAGGCAAGGTGGTTTACTCGGCGGGGTTTGACTTAGCGGATGCTTCCCGGCTCGATTTGAAGCGGGACTTTCCGCCGGCTACTGAGGTTCTGGCAACAGCGGCAAAACAAAAAGGAACGGCCATATTAAAGAATGAAAAATACGGCCGTTTTTTAGTCTCGGTGGAGCCGATTCTGACCAGCAAAAGGGAAGGACCGGAAGCAGGCTATCTGATCATGGGCAAACTGCTGGATATCTCGTTTTTTGATTTGATGAAAAATCACTTGGCTGTAGAATTGGAAACAGTAGTGCCCGGAACCGAATCAGGAATCAAAGAGTTAGGCAAGGACCGATTAAGCGCAATATTTTCGGTTGGCGACGAATTGAGTTTTGAGGTCCGGAAAGACCGTAAATACTACAATGAAAAATTGGACAGCATCAATAATTTGTTCCTGGCTTTATCGCTTGCCACGCTGCTTCTGGTGTTTTTGGTTTACTATCTGCTTGATTTGTTTGTCCTATCGCGTATCTCGTACCTTTCTGTGCAAATGAAAGGCATCAATTTTGACGAACGCCTTTCATTGGATATTAAAAAGACGCGAAAAGCGAAAGACGAAATTACGGATCTTGAAAATTCGATCCAGGAAATGCTGCAAAGCCTTGAAAAAGCCCATGCCAAAGTTTCGAATCTCGCTTTCTACGACCAGTTAACAAGTTTGCCAAACCGGTTCAATCTGTATAAAGAATTTGAAAAGCGCATTGAAACAAACGGATCGTCGTTTGCGGTTTTGTTCTTTGATTTGGACGGTTTCAAACAAGTGAACGATTTGCATGGCCATAGCAGCGGAGACGAATTATTGAAGCAGATTGGGGAGCGGATGGCGGGGATAACCGAGAACACCGGCAGCCGGCTGTTCCGCATAGGCGGGGATGAATTCATCTTATTAAGCTCTTCCATAAAACGGCAAGAGCTGAACCAAGAAGTTGAAAGGCTGATGGAGGTGCTCCGCCAAGAATTTGCTTTAACAAAAGCGGCGGTCTCTATTTCTTCAAGCGTCGGTATAAGTTTTTTCCCGCAAGATGCAAAAACGCTGGATGATCTCTTGCATTACGCAGATAGCGCGATGTACGAGGCTAAGAATAATGGGAAAAACAGCTACGCCTTTTACGAGGACTTGAGCAATAAAAATTATTACAAGAACAAATCGAATCTGAAACTTGATCTTATACATGCTGTAGCCAGAGAACAGCTTTTTCTGGAGTACCAGCCGATAATGGACCAGACAGGAAATCGGATGCTTGGAGTAGAAGCGTTAGTCCGGTGGAAACACCCTGATCAAGGAAGGATCGCACCGCTGCAATTCATCGCAATAGCCGAAGAGCTTGGTGCGATCAATGCCATCGGAGAATGGGTCATCCAAAAAGCGGTAAAAGATATAGCAGACTGGAATGCCCGCCGCGGGGAGTCGCTGCGGGTTGCGGTGAATGTCTCGAAATCACAGTTGAAAAACAAAGAAGGCTTGCTGAGGCTCATCGATCAAACACTGCTGGAAAACAATTTTCCGTCGCATTTGCTGCAAGTTGAAATAACGGAAAGTGATACGGCAACCGGGCACCAGGAAATTGCTGCATTTACCCGTGAACTGAAGGCACGGAAAATTTGTGTGGCCATGGACGATTTTGGCGTTGGCACTTCTTCATTGTTCCATTTGATAGAAATGGACGTGGATGTGGTGAAAATTGACCGGAGTTTTCTTCAAAAAGTGCCGGCAAGCAAGAAGGATACGATCCTTTTGACAGGATTGTATCAGACATTCAAGGAATTGAACCTCCAAGTTGTGACAGAAGGCATTGAAACAGAAGAGCAGCGAAGGTTTCTCCTGGCGGAAAAAACACACTTGCAAGGCTATTATTTCAGCCGGCCTGTTTTGTTGGAGCAGTTAGAGGAAGTCCAGGAGAAGTGGAAATCACCTGTGTAAAATCAGCAGAAGCCAAAAAGGCGAATCCAACAACTGGATTCGCCTTTTTCTATGAGATGTATTTGGTGGATGGCCGGTAAGATGCTTCAGTGTCCGTTGGCTTGTTGGAACATTTATCTAAAAATCTTTGCGTTTCTCGAGTGCCGCGCATTTCCAGCGGCTGAAGGATTTCCTGGAGCTTGTAGACCATCCGGTGGCCGATTCCTTCGCGCCGGAAGGAAGGGCATAACGACAAGTGGTGGACAGTGAAATGGTCGTCTGCAACTTCCACACCGATCAATCCGACAAAATCATCCCCTTCTTTCCATAGAAAAAGCTGCCATTTCGGATTTTCTTGGTAAACTTGCATTGTTTTCCGCAATTTCTTTATATCACGTTCTTCAGGCATGAAAGCCAACATTCCCATGGCGATTTTTTCACAAGATTTCTTGTATCTGAATAGCATAGTGCATTCCTCTTTCCCTTTATTGATCTCTACTGTAAAGCGCAAAGAAGTTTGAGGCAAAGAACCGATTTATTGGATAGCAAGTAAAGTTGTTTTTCCAAAGAAGCAAAAAGCCGAAAAGAGACCCTAGCGTCGGGATTCTTTCCGGCTCTGTCGACAGCGCTATGGTCTGCAACAATTAACCAATGAAATATGGACAGGCAACAGGTTGCCTTTTTCAATTAAGTTTATTTTAATCATTTTCAGTTGAAATGTACAGAAAATACTCGCATTTGAAGCGAACGAAAAAGCACCCGGCATCTTTCAGGATGCCGGGTGCTGAATATTACAATGAAACGTACGCTGCAGGGTTGACTGCATTCGAGCGAGATCCGTTCCATGGTCCTACATGAATTTCAAAGTGCAAGTGAGATCCGAACGAGCGTCCAGTATTCCCCATACCGCCAACACGCTGTCCTTGGGAAACGGCTTGGCCTTTAGAGACGTCGATGGAGTTCAAATGCGCATAAACAGTTGCGTGCGTTTGTCCGTTGATTGAATGCGTAAGGATAACCACGTTTCCGTAGCCGCCCATCGTTCCTGCAAATGACACGTAACCGCTGGCAGCTGCTCTGATGTTTGTGCCGATGCCGTTCGCAATATCAACGCCTTGGTGGAACTCAGGGCCAGCCCCGATATCGCGCCAGCCGAACTTGGAAGTGAAACGTCCAACGGCCGGTGTGATAAACCCAGAACTGCTTGCTGCTGGAGCAGAGGCAACTGAATTGCTCGCAGTTGATGTTTTCGGTGCTGAAGTTGTTGCCGCTTTGCTGGCTGCGTCAGCTTTCTTTTTAGCCGCAGCCGCACGTTCTTGGGCCGCTTTTCTTTCAGCTGCATTTTTTGCAGCTGCTACTTCAGCCGCTGCTTGTCTTTCAGCTTCAGCACGTGCTGCTGCTGCACGTTCTTGGGCCGCTTTTCTTTCAGCAGCCAATTTGCGCTGGCGTTCTTCTTCCGCTTTACGCGCTATTTCCGCAAGGCGTTCTTGTTCTTGTTCAATTTCTTTCGCAAGTTTTGAACTGATTTCAATGGATTCATTGCGCTGCTCCACCAAGCTGTCTTTTTCTTTTTCTAAACGTTGTTGTTCGGCTTGCAATTCTTTAACAAGTCCAGCTTGTTCTTTTTTCTGGCTGTCCAATGATGCTTTAAGTCCGACAAGCTCGGCTCGGCGCTCTTCTTGCTGGGCAAGCTTTGTTTCAACTTCCGCTTTTTGTTCTGCCAGCAATTTTTTGTCTTCCGCTTGTTCGCGCATGATTTCACGGTCAGCTTCGATCAAGGTATTAACAGCTGACATACGGTCGATGAAATCAACAAAGTCATTTGCACCAAGAAGCACGTCGATATAGTCAACTGAACCGCCGCTTAACTGGATTGCACGAGCACGTTCTTGAAGCAACTCTTCACGCTCCGCAATTTTGCGTTCCAGTTCTTCGATCGATTTTCTCAGTTCATCGATTTCCGCTTTTGTCAGGTCGATTTTGTTTTGTACATCACTGATCTTTGTTTCTGTGTCACGGATTTTTGTGTTCAGCTTATCGATTTTTTTTGCTAATGTCTCGAGCTTGGATTCGTTTTCGTTCATTTTTTCTGTTTTTTCACTAATGCCGGAGTTTAACTGGCCCTGTTGTTGTTTAGCTTCTTGCTGTTGTTGTTTCAACTCGTCTAACTTACCGGCGTTTGCTGCTGTAGGCAAGAAAATAGTCAATGCCAACACAGAAGATATACCGGATAATAACCATTTCGATTTCAATTTCAAGTTCATTTTCCCCTTTCAAATCTGCTTGCTTCTATCTAATGTATATATTCTCTATATCTGATAGAGAAAATCTAAATAAGTCATACTCCATTATGAAATTCCCAATAATTACCAAAAGTAATTATATTAAGAAATCTTTTCCTTTTAAAGCCACAAGTAGTATTATAACAGCTTAAACGTTTACTTTTATTACAATTAGATATCAATTTGGATTCAATCCCAAGAGAGCACCTGATCGAAGAGATTCTTCTTCTCCTATTTATGTCTCTTAATACCTATTTAAGAGGTTTAGCAGATCAAATAATTTACAAAAATACTTTTCCAGGCAAACAGAATACTACAAAGACGTCGTGTTTAATTTGTAATACAAAGGGGAAAACAGTTCAAAACTATGCATTGGAAAAATCCGATTCTTAGGAGGCGTTAAGGATGTCACAAAAAAGAGTAGTGGGTGCCTTTAATACCGAGAACGAAGCGATCAATGCGATAGAAGATCTGAAAAGGCAAGGTTACGACTCTGAAGATATTTCAGTAATCAGCAAAGATAAACGGGAAACTGAAACGGTGGCAGGCGAAACCGATACGAATTTTGTGGAAGGGGCTGCGACCGGAGCCACGGCAGGCGGAGCGCTTGGAGGATTAGGCGGCGTTTTGGCTGGTATGGGAGCCCTTGCAATCCCGGGAATCGGTCCGATAGTCGCTGCGGGTCCGATAGCCGCCGGTTTGATGGGAGCGGCAGCCGGGGCCGGTGCTGGAGGATTGGCTGGAGCCTTGATTGGCATGGGAGTCCCGGATGATGAAGCCGATGAGTACGGCCGGCATTTTGATGAAGGCCGGATTTTAGTATTGGCGGAAGAGCGTGGAAATTCACTTGGCGGCCGGAATGACAGCGAAGATTTCCGTAGGGACGCACACGGCGACAACGACAGGGATGCAGCAGGGACAGGGTTATTCGGCGGACGTGACCGCGACGCTGAAGGCAGCGGCTTGTTCGGAAGGAATGACCGTGATTCGACAGGTCCGGATGCCATTATTGAAAATGATCTCCACGGTAACAGGCGGGACACAAGCCTTGGAAGCGACACCGATGAAATCAGAAAAAGAGGGCCAGCAGGCTTATAATAGGAGGAAACTGAAGCCATTCTTTTCGCGGGATGGCTTTTTGCGAGGGATAACACTCCCTTTATTGTAAAATACCCTATCTCTAAAGGCACCGGTTATGATAAAGTAGGTTTTCATGCGATCAAGTCAGGAAAGTATCGGAGTGATAAAAAATGCCGAAAAAAAAGAAAAGCGGAATCGGCCAAGGAACGGGTAAAAAAGGCTGGAACCGGTGGAAAGCCGGCGCCAATAAAGCCAAAAGCGCCAAACCTTATACAAGTAAAGGCGGTAAACGGCCGGAAGAGCCAAAAGGCAACGAAACTGCCAAAGAAAAAGCCACTGAATGGGTGGACGGCTGAACAGCGGTGCCTTGCCATATGTTTCAAACAGCATTTCATCCTGGGAAACAGGATAGAAATGCTGTTTTCTTTGCTGGGCTAATCAAGCCGGCGCCGCCGTTGGATTAGGTTTTGTATTTTTTTGCGGTGGTATTGTAAACTATTATTTCAAATTTGCTGGACAAAAGCGTATTAGCACTGGTTGCCGATGCGCTTATTATAATTCGGCTGGCCGAAAAGAGAGCGGGGGTAGGATGAGCCATTTCAGATTGTATATGATTTTGGTCATGGTCATGTTTATATGGGGGATGAATCTTCCTGCCTTGAAATACTTGACTGTTCAAATGGGGCCGGTGACCATGACGTCGCTTCGAATTTTTCTCGCCGGCTTCACCGTTTTCATCATTATACGTGTGATGGGCATTGCCAGAATGCCGGCAAAGAAAGAATGGGCTTATATAGCAGGAGGTTCCTTGCTGAATGTAGTCATCCACCACTCCTTCATTTCTATTGGACTGGCGCTCACTTCAGGGACAAACGCCAGCCTGATTCTTGGCACAGGGCCTATTATGACCGCGATATTCAGCTTGCTGCTATTGAAATTGAGTCCATCCAAATGGCAATGGCTCGGTTTTGTTTTAGGCGTTCTGGGCGTGTTAGCCACTATACTAGCCGGAGGAAAAGGGCTTAGCGATATCTCGATAGGCGATGGATATGTGTTGTTGGCGATCATCAGCCAGGTCTTGAGTTTTGTCATTATTACGAAAGCAGCAAAAACACTGGATCCGCGTTTGCTGACTGCTTACATGCTGGTGTTCGGTTCAATTGGCTTGTTTGTGATTGGTCTGTTTCTGGAGCCCGGGCAATGGAAGATGTTCGGCGGGATGAATACCACATTTTGGGTGCTTATAGTAGCTTCCGGCGTCTTGGCCACAGGAGTGGGCCATATGAGTTACAACTATTCAGTAGGGGAAGTCGGACCGCCAAAGGCAGCCATTTTCATGAATTTGAACACATTGTTCGCTTTGTTGGGATCTGTGATTTTCCTGGGAGAAACCATAAACCAGAATCATTTGGTCGGGCTTCTCCTCGTGGTCGGCGGCGTGCTTTTCGGTTCGGGTACAGCAGAAGACTGGTGGAAACGAAAAGTCGAGGCTGCGGAGGACAGGCAAAAAGAAGAGAAAGCCGGAAGGGCCAAAAGCTGATGCTTTCTTTTGGGTTCGGTGGACGTATGGAACCGCAAATTCCGGTACGCTCTTTTTCAGCCGGAAAAGTTTGAAGGTGTAAAAAGACCCGCCGATTTTAGCGGGTTTTTTCGTTTTGAAATATGCTAAATTTTTTGAAAAAGGTGTAATTTATTTATAATTAGGTGTATCCTTGTAAAAAAAAGGATTGTTCAAGAGGAGTGGAGCAACTGATGCAACAACCTTCATCCGATAAAAACTTGGCCGCCACTGAAAAAGAAGAGATATACCGCCAGATTATTGAATATTCATATGAACCGACAATCATTCATTCAAATTACAAAGTGTTGTATATAAACAAAGCGGGAGCCGAGTTTCTTAAAGCCGATAAAAATGCCATTATCGGAGCCAGCATCGTAGAAATTTTTACAGAAGAATACCGCGACTTGATTACTGAACGTGTACGGGCTGGAACGGAAGAACGGAAAATCGGGGAATTGATGGAAACGGCCGTCCGACGGTTTGATGGGGCGGTTTCTATTGTGGAGTTGTACAGCCACCCGGTCACTTTCGGGGAAACTGAAGCCATCCACTCGGTTATCCGCGACCTTACAAGCCATAAACGGATGGAACGGGACTTGATGGAATTGAAAAATGAAATTGCTACGCCAATCGTGCCTGTATCCAAAGGAATTGCTGTATTGCCTCTGGTAGGGTCCATGGACGGGGACCGCTGCAAGCAATTGTTGGACATCGTTCCATTGAAAGTCCAGGGGCATCAGCTGCAATTTTTAATCATCGATGTTTCAGGGATCTACTCGATTGATGGAATCGTGATCGATTATCTCTATAAGATCAATGCGGTGCTGAAAATGCTTGGAATTTCGCCCGTCTTTACCGGACTTCGGCCGGAACTTGCGCTGAAAGCTGTAGAAGTTTGCCCGAATATCAATGCACTCACAACTATGGCTACGGTTGAGCAGGCATTAAGAAAGCTGGCTTCACCAAAATGACGGCAATTCCACGAACCTTTCAAAGGCAGACGGAGCTTTATCCGCAGATAGAAATACGCTCCGGCAAATGAAACCTATCCCTATTCAAAAGGATTAGGTTTTTTTAGAAGGCAAATTGCTTGAGGGCAAAATTTATTCGACCGAGCATAGCGGAATCGGGCGGCTTCACAGCCTGCGAACCAAGCATTGATGATGCGCTTGCAACTCAATCACATGAATTCTGGCATAGTATCCGCAAGAAGTTCAGTCTCCAACTGCCTTTAAATAAAATTTATGCAGGGAGGGCTTTGGATGGAGATAGTCCGGAACACTGAAAAAACGGCACCTGCCGTACCGAAAACATGGAAAGAGAAGGCCAAATTAGTCGGGCCGGGATTTGTGACGGCTGCGACGGGAGTGGGGACCGGAGATCTGATAGCGGCACTTGTTGCCGGTGCCGCTTTTGGCACGACATTGGGTTGGGCTATACTGCTCGGTTCATTGTTCAAGTTCTATTTTACGGAAGGCATGGGACGCTGGCAGCTTGCCACAGGGAAGACTATACTGGAAGGCTGGCATTCGCTCGGAAAATGGGCAACCGGTTATTTCGGAATCTATACCATCATTTGGGGCTTCAGTTATGGAGCTGCGGCCATGTCGACAAGCGCCATTATGATGGTGACCATGTTCCCAGTCCTTCCTTTATGGGCTTGGGCGGTCATTCATGGTTTGGCCGGACTTGCCTTAGTGTTGTTTGGGCATTATCAGTTGTTTGAAAAAGTGATGACGCTTATGATCGGCCTCATGTTCATCACGGTTGTCGGATCCGCCATAATCCTTCTTCCCGATATCGGAAACATCTTGAGCGGTTTTGTGCCGCGGACCGGAGGCAGTTCTTTGCTGCTTGTTTTAGGCTTGCTCGGCGGAGTGGGAGGCACGATTACAATGGCTTCATATGGCTACTGGATCCGTGAAAAAAACTGGGCGGGAAAATCCTGGATTCCCATGATGAGGATGGATTCTGCTGTCGGTTACATCATTACTGCAATCTTCACCTTATCCCTATTGATCATTGGAGCGGAATTCTTATACGGCACAGGCATCGAAATCAATGGAGAAGAAGGGTTAGTGACTTTGTCCGACTTGTATAGTGCGGAATTCGGTTCGACTGCACGCTGGCTTTTTTTGATCGGGGCTTGGGCTGCGGCTTTCTCCTCGCTGCTTGGTGTTTGGAATGGCGTCCCCTATCTGTTTGCGGACTTTGTCCGGATGATGAGCAAAAAAGGGGCGGATTCTGATCGGCGGATATCTAAAGAAGATCCGGCTTATCGAATTTACCTTCTTTGGCTGACATTCCCGCCGATGCTTCTGCTGTTTTTCGGCCGCCCTGTGCTTCTTGTCATCTTGTACGGCGCACTTGGTGCTCTGTTCATGCCTTTCCTGGCAATCAGCCTGATATTGCTGCTCAATTCTAAGCGGGTTGATAAAGGATTCAGGAACGGCTGGATCACCAATACCGTTCTGACAGCATGTATCGTGGTATTCGTTGTTCTTGGTGCGATTGAATTGATTGAACTGCTTTAGATTGATAGAATAGAAGACAAACAGCGAAGCCGGAAAAGTCCTGAAAGCTGATAAAAAAGCTTTCGGGACTTTTTTGAATTTTTGATTTTACTTTCGCTGCTTGTAAAAGAAAAAGATCTGGTTTATAGTTTAGAAATACAGTATTTAGTGAATTGTATAAGTGCAGACACTATATATAGTGAAACCAATAGTATTGGTGCCCAAAAGGCTTGATAGGGAATCCGTGGATACCGGAGCTGTACCCGCAACTGTAAGTGCTGACAAAGCTGTCATGATCTACTGCCCAAAAGATGGGAAGGAGATGGCGATGGAAGATGCACGAGCCAGGAGACCTGCCAGTATTATCAGTTAACAATCTTCTCCGGGAGCTGGGAAGTATAACAAAGATACTCTATGTGGAACCGCCGATTCGGCTGGTTTCCGCTGGATTATTCTGCGTTTGCACCTTGATCCCCCCGCGGGGGACTAAGGTGTTTTTTCTCGGAGGAAATGGGCGGCAAAAACAATGATGAAAGAGCGGGTACATGCAAATTTTTCCAGGACCATCCAGACGCGGTTTATCCGGCCGCCTGACACTAAACTTATGGACATGATTTTCAGCGGAGCCATCCCTGAAACCGAACATGAAAAACAATTGTTTAAAAGCGCTGAACAGCGCAAGGAACAACAAATAAAACTTAACGAATTTGCGAAGGAGCTGGCTTGATATGAATTTGAAAACAGAGACGGAAATGGATACGGTAATAAAAGCGCTCGACCGGGCTGCGGAAATACATAAACTTGATGCGGCGCCATTGCGTGCCCAAATTGAAGGATTGGATCAACCGGCAAGAACGGAACAGTCCATGCTATATGCTTTGAACCGGATTTCAATGGCAGAGCCGAACTGGACATTTGTTGCAGCGGAACTGTACTTGGACGGCTTGTACCAAAAAGCGGCAAAGAGCCGGAACTATGACGCTTCCAATAAATACGGCAGCTTTTTCGAATTGGTTGAAGAATTATCGCGCATCGGCATTTATTCCGGAGATCTGCTTACAGCTTATTCAAAGGAAGAAATGGATGAGCTTGAAGCTGAAATCAGCCCGGAACGGGATTTGCTGTTCAACTATATCGGCCTGTTCCTATTGGCGGACCGCTATTTAGCGAAAGATTATGAAGGAAACTTGTATGAATTGCCTCAGGAGCGCTTTTTGGTCATTGCCATGACGCTTATGCAAAAAGAACCGAAAGAACAGCGCCTTGCTCTTGTAAAAGAAGCTTACTGGGCAATGAGCAATTTATATATGACAGTGGCAACACCGACTTTGTCGAATGCCGGCAAAAGCTTCGGCCAGCTTTCTTCCTGCTTTATCGATACAGTGGATGACTCGTTGGACGGCATTTACTTGAACAACTGGGATATCGCGCGTCTCAGCAAAGACGGCGGCGGCATCGGTGTCTATTATGGAAAAGTGCGGGCGCTTGGATCTGATATCAAGAAGTTCAAAGGCAATTCTTCAGGCGTCATCCCGTGGATCCGCCTTGTCAATGATACGGCAGTCAGCGTTGACCAGCTTGGACAGCGCCAAGGGGCGGTAGCCATCTACTTGGATGTGTTCCACAAAGACATCATGAACGGATTCTTGGACTTGAAAACCAATAACGGGGACGAGCGCCGAAAAGCGCATGATATTTTCACGGGCGTCTCGATTCCGGATTTGTTCATGGAAAAACTGGGCGAAACTGACGAAAATGGCCGCAGCATCGGAGAATGGCATACATTCTGCCCGCATCAAGTGAAAACGATCATGGGCTGGAAAGACGAGTCTGGCGTAGCGTTAGGGTTGGAAGATTTCTATGACGAGAAGGATATCAAGCATTTCACTGAGAAATACGAAGAAGCGGCTAACCATCCGTTATTGCCAAGAAAAACCTACCGGGCAATGGATATCATGGCACGCATCATGGTATCGCAGCTTGAAACCGGCACACCATACATGTTCTACCGCGATGAAGTGAATCGCCAAAACCCGAACAAGCATTTGAACGGCAAAGGCCGCACATCGATTTTCTGCAGCAACTTGTGCACCGAGATCATGCAGAACATGTCAGCTACCACTATCACGAAAGAATACACTGACGAAGAAGGCAATCTAGTGATGATCCGCAAACCGGGCGATTTCGTCGTTTGCAACTTGTCATCAATCAACCTTCCGCGTGCTGTAAAAGCGGAAGTGCTGGATCGATTGATCCCGATCCAAATGCGCATGCTTGATAACGTTATTGATTTGAATACGATTTCCGTAGGGCAAGCTGACGCCACGAATAAGAAATACCGGGCTGTAGGCCTTGGGACATTCGGCTGGCATCACCTGCTTGCGCTGGAAGGCATCCACTGGGAAACAGAAAAAGCCGTGGAATTCGCGGACAAGTTATATGAAGAGATTGCCTACCATACTATCCGTTCATCAATGGAATTGGCTGAAGAAAAAGGCGCTTACCGCGAATTTAGCAATTCAGAATGGGCAACCGGGGAATACTTCGAGCGCAAAGGCTACGATAGTGAACGCTGGACGGACTTGAAAAAAGAAGTGGCAGCAAAAGGCGTGCGCAACGGCTGGATGATGGCAGTAGCACCGAACTCTTCGACAGCGAAAATCGGCGGCTCGACAGACGGCATTGATCCGTTGTACGCAGTTGAATTCGCAGAGGAAAAGAAAAACTTCAAATTCAAAGTGACTGCGCCGGATCTTGACCACAACACGTACGACTATTACCGCCGCTCGCGCCATGTTCTTGACCAGAACTGGAGCATCCGCCAGAACGCTGCACGCCAGCGCCATATCGACCAGGCGATAAGCTTCAACTTCTATGTGCCGCACACCATCAAAGCAAAAGACTTGCTGACTTTGCATTTTGAAGCGTGGGAGCAAGGATTGAAAACGACATATTATGTGCGCAGCACATCGCAGGCGGAAATTGAAGAATGCGAAGCTTGCCAAAGCTAAAGGAGGAATACCAATGTCGATACACGCGCCATTAAAAAAAATCAAACTGCTCAATCCTGAGCAGCCAAATAAATCCACCGGCATCTTGAACGGGGAATCTTCCGGACTTTTGAACTGGAACGATATTGCTTATCCACAAATGTACGATTTGTACCAAACGCTGTTGTCGAATTTCTGGAAAGCCCAGGAAATCAATATGCAAGACGACATCAAGCAATGGGATTCATTGACGGACGTGGAAAAAGACGTTTTCCTGCGCATCAATACCCAGCTTGCATCACTCGACAGCTTGCAGACGCCGACGATGAGCCAAGCAATGGACTATGTTACGGATTCGAGCTTCAAAGCGATTTTTGCGGTTGTATCTCAGCAGGAGGCAGTTCATAACGAATCGTACTCCTACATTCTGAGTTCACTCGTTTCAATAAGCGAACAAAATGCCCGTTTCAATCAGGCGAAGAGCGATCCAATTGTCCAGAAAAGGAACAACCTGATCTTGGATGCCTATGAAGAGTTCCGTCAAAATCCGACGCCTCAGACATTATTCCGCTTGAGCGTCAATTCGATCAATCTTGAAGGCATTTATTTTTACGCGGGATTCGCCTTTTTCTACCACTTGGCGCGCCAGCAAAAGATGCTGAAGACAAGCACGATGATCAGCTATATCCAGCGCGACGAAATGCAGCACGCTTATTTCATTTCACAGTTCATCCGCATCATGCTGACGGAAAATCCTGAGCTGAATACGGAAGAGAACATCCAATATGTGTACGATGCCATCAATCAGGCGGTTCAGTTGGAGAAGGAATGGGCGCAATACATTCTGGCGGATATCCAAGGGCTCGATCTGGAAGAGTTTGAGGGCTATGTGGAATACTTGGCCAACAAACGCTTGCGCCAGCTTGGATTGGACAATTTATATGAAGAGCGCAACAACCCGATGCCTTGGATCCAGGTGTTCGGCGACGACATGATGAACGACACGAAATCGGACTTTTTTGAGCAGAAGTCTAGAACTTATTCAAAAGTGTCGCAATCAAATGGCTTCGACGAACTGTAAGAAAAAACTGGCGATTGTCTATGCATCAGTTACCGGAAACACGGAAGCGGTCGCCGCTATCTTAAAGGAAGCCGCTCAGGCCGAGCCGATTGAAACGTCGGTTTGGCGGGTGGAAGACTTTCCCTTGGAAGAGTTGTTGCGGTATGATGCCGTTTTAGTCGGCACTTATACATGGGGCAGCGGGGAGATTCCAAGAGAAATGCGCGGGTTGTTCGAAGCCTTTGAAAACTTAGGGCAGAAACAGCTGGTGACGGCAATATTTGGCACGGGCGACAGTTTTTTCGCTGAATTTTGCGGAGCTGTCGACCGTTTCAGGGATATGCTATATGTGCATACGGATTTAGCTGCGACGCTGAAAGTGGAGCTAATGCCGCAAGAAAAAGACTATGCTCGCTGTGAAAAACTGATTTCCAGCATCACGGCCAGGCTTTCTTGATGCTTTCTCTTCCGATTTCAAGTTTGTTAAAGGGTTTTCCAGACAGCGAAAAGGCTGTCTGGGCTGAGTACAGTTAGAGCAATAGCGACAATTCCGAATTTGACAATAAGTTGTTAGGGCACCGAAGAGGCAGGCCGGCTGAAAATCAGCTGGCCTCCCTTTTTTTGTTCGCTTCATATGGATGGAGTTCTTATAACAAGCCGAATCCCCCGCAAGAAAGTTTAAAAGTAAATAAATAGGGGAATCTTATAAGTAGCTCCGATAGTTATCGAATTTTTGCCAAGAAAACCTTTTTGTAGAAGAAAATAGTCCAAAAGATTTTACTTTTTAAAAAATCGGTAGTAGGCTATGTGTAATCGGAAAACGATAGTGTTTTCGATTTGGATCAGAACTAAAGGTAATTGCATTTTCAAAAATAGATAATCGAATCATTTGGTCGAATGTTGCAGACAATAGTGCTGTGGACAGCGCCGAAGAGAATTTAAAATTCTTTTCGGCGTTTTTTTGTTGATTTCTAACCGAATAAAGGAGCTGAGTAGAACAAATGACAGTTTTATAGACTACAACAAGAGAAGCATTCACCTATAGAAATTTGCAGGGGGTCGTTGTGGTTTTCTAAAAACACTTGCCTCAGGACTTGAGTTCACGATCTGCTCCAAATACGTGGAGCTGGATAAATGGACAGGACATACAGTTAACGAATGGGGAGGACTGGTTGAGATGGACCGATGGGAGTTAGTGGCAGAAAAAGTCGGCATGCTCATGAAGGCGGAATGCGAATTGCTGGAAAATGAATGCCTGGTCAAAAGGCAGAGGTCTATAACGATTCCCGCAAATAGCGCGTACTTCCAGTGCACACTGGATCTGGATATTTCGTTCGCAAAACTTAAAGTGGATGGCTGCGCATTGAATAGGGCCGTCATCTACCTTCTTCCGGAAGAATTGCCGGCGTTTGCATTTACACTTATTGAATATCCGCTTCCTTTGCCGACTCATTACCAGCAGCGCGTCGAAGCAGGCCCCAATATTGTCTGCTTTTATATGGAATCAAAAGAGCCGCCGGAAGATTTTGCCGAACGGTTATCCGCCGCTTTGCAAACAATCGAACAAACAGGCAGGAAATCGTATATAATTTGAGCTTTATAACTCTAACAATATATCGAATCGAGGATGAACTGAAATGTTGGTCAGATACAAGAAATCATGCGAAAAAATTGCCATGGGTTTATTGTCTTTAATGCCTCAACAAAAAAATATTAAAGCCTTGCAGCAAACGATGGTCCGATATGGCGAAGAGCCTGGTTGGCAGCTTTATCTTTTGAAAGCAGGAGAAAGCTATGTCGGCTTGATCGGCATAGAAGTCCACGGCACTTATTTCACTGTCCACGATATTTCCGTGCTTCCTTCGTTTCGGGGAGAAGGCTTTGGGCATATTATGGCTGAAAAAATCCAGAAACTGATGCAGCAGCGGGAAATGCAAACAACAGAAGCGACCAAAAGCTTCCTGGAGAAATGCAAGAAAGAACTTGCTGCAAGCTAATATATAGGGAGAAAAAGAAATTCTGTCTTGTAAAACAAGGTCAACCCTTTTATAACAAACGGGGCTTTTCAATTGAAAAGCCTTTTTGACGTAAGGATTTTCATGTATTACAGCAGATATTGAGTCTATGGAAATCTGGTTATGGAGCGAAAAATCGACCATTCAGGCGTCAGAAAGAAGCGGCGCATGCCATTATTTTTTCTATGCGTTAATATGGCTCCATAATGCAGTTGTTCCGGGTATCATCCAAAAAGACTTTTCCTGGAAAAAGTCTTTTTCTTTCGGATATTAGTTTATTCTGAATTCAGGGCTTTCATCACTGCCCAGTAATGATGTTCATGGACAAGCAGCTCTTGCAGCCTGGCAATCGGCAACCAAGTCAAAATATGATCTGTTTCGGTCGGCTCCTGAACTTTTTCTTTCAAGGTTGCCAGGTAGAAATAGCCGTCGTTCAACATTGGCCCATTTTTCCGGGAATGGAAAAACCGCATGGCTGTTCCGATAAACGATCCGACTGCAATAGCGTAGCCGGTTTCCTCCAACAGCTCTCTCCTAAGGCATTCTTCCGGAAGTTCTTTTTCTTCAATCCCTCCTCCGGGCAAGAAATACCGGTCCTTGGGAGTTTTCACTGTGGCTACTTTATCTTTCGCGGCATTGAAGATGACGGCATAAACACCTTTTCGCAAATGATAGTCTACGCCTTCTGCCTGCTCACCAAATTTCATTTTACCCACGTATTATCCACCTCTTCATTTTATTTCCATGTATCTTAATCATACTCTTATAAAGAAAATGAATAAATAAAAATATTCAAAAAACGGTAACTAAACTTCTGAAAATCGGCTATAATCCGAGAAGGGGGTGCGGAAATGGGAAATAAAAGCCATGGGCTGAAATATGGATGGACATTGATTGCGCATAAAACATTCAAGCTTTTTTCCAATGACAATGCTTATATCGTCATTGACCAGGAAAGTGATGTCGTGATGCACTTCACCGTCAAAGAATCAGAGTTTGAAGTCATTAATAACAATTGGGGCATCAACTATAAAGTGATTCCGGGATTTAAAACGATAAAATTTTTAAACGTACCGGAAGATGATGAAGAGTAAGATGTGCTAACCGGGGGTAAAGCAAATTAGTTGGAAAAAGAATAAAAGAAAGTTGGAAACAGAATATATTGGAGGAGAACATCATGAAAAAGCTTGGAATCGTCGGCGGTACGGGACCGGAATCGACAGTGGATTATTATCAGTCGATCATCTCGAAATATCAAGAGAAAGCCGGCAGCAGCGAAGACTTGCCTGAGCTTTTGATCAATAGCATCAATATGTATAAAATCTTCTCATTGCTGGAAGCTAATCAGACTGAAGGGCTTGCCGATTATTTGACAGAGTCTGTACGGACGCTTGAAAAAGCGGGAGCCGATTTTGTTGTCCTGACAGCAAATACGGCTCATATTGTATTCGACAAGGTACAGGAGCGGGTTAACGTGCCGATGATCAGCATCGTTGAAGAAACATATAACCGTACAGAGGAGCTGGGACTGGGGAAAATCGGGCTCCTTGGGACAAAATTCACGATGGAAAATGATTTTTTCCAAAAACCATTTCATGCAGGGGCTAAAACCATCGTTGTGCCAGAACCGGAGGAACAGCAGTATTTCCATGAAAAGATTGTCAGCGAATTGGAGAAGGGCGTTGTTGAAGAAGGGACGAAAAAGGACTTTTTAGAACTGGCCGCCAAGATGGTTGAACGGGACGGAATCGAAGGGCTGATTTTAGGCTGCACGGAACTGCCGCTGATTTTCAAGCCGGAAGATCTGGAAATTCCCCAATTGAACACGACTGAAATCCATGTAAAGAAAATCATTGAAGTGATGTTCGATGAAGGATAACGGGCCTGTTTTTTTGCTTGCAGGCAGAATATTTAATAGCGGGCCGGAAAAGGTTTATACTTAAAGAGTACGAAAAAATTTCAATAAAGGGAGGTATAAATATGGTGAAAGCGATCAAGTCTGAAGATTTTATTGCACTTACAGAAAACCAGGAAAAACCATTTGTCCTCGACTTTACAGCGGATTGGTGACCAAGCTGCCGTCATTTGGGACCGGTGGTCTCAAGCGTAGCTGAACAACTTGATTCAGTTGATTTCTACAAAGTCGATGTGGACGAAGCGCCGGATTTAGCTCAAAAATTTGGTGTGCAAAGCATTCCAACCTTGATATTGGTCAAAAATGGCCAAGAAGTAAAACGCTCGGTTGGTTTTATCCCGGAAGAACCGGTGAAGGAATTTGCGCAGTCCTAAGCAGAAAAGGTGCCTTGAAGGCGGCTCACAGCCCGCTTCAAGGCACCTTTTTATATAGCTCTACAACAGTTTGAATCCATAGCCCCGTTCTTTGATCGCTGAAATCAATCCAGGAAGGGCCTCCAGCGTTTGGGGAAGTTCATGGAGCAAAATCACCGCACCATCCTCCAAATGCTCGGTCACATTGGCAATCAATTGTTCCGGATCGGTTTTCAGTTCCCAGTCCATTGATGCGATTTTCCACATGACCGGCGTCACATTCAGCCGCTCGGTCACCTCAAGTGTGTCGGCATTGAACTGGCCGTACGGAGGGCGGAAAAAGCGAACGCTGCTTCCAGTGATGTGTTCAATAGTTGCAATGCTGTTTTTAATGTCTTTGTATTGCTCTTCCTGGGTCAATTCGACCAAATTCCGGTGTTTGACGGTGTGGGAGCCAATCATGTGCCCTTCGTCCAATACGCGCTGCCAAGGCCTTTTGGGATGCAGCAGGCGGGTCTGCCAGAAAAAGACGGCTGGGACGTTTTCTTTCTTCAGCACATCAAGAAACTTGGGCAGTAACCGGCTCGGGCCATCATCAAACGTCAGGACGACGGATTTTTCACCGGGGCTTTCACTTTTGGTCACAACGTTTTCATGGGTAGAGTCGTACACGACTCTGGTATTGTCGACTGCTCAAGGACTTTTTATCATTTGATCCATCCCCTTATGCGATTAGATTCCAGCGCCGAAAAAGGAATTCTCAGATTTTGATCCATACGTAGCGTAATATTCTTCTTCCGTAAACTGCTCCGGTGGCCCATCGAAAATCAATTCCCCGTTACGCAAGGCGATAATCCGGGTGGCGTAGCGCTTGGCAAGATCAATGTCGTGGACATTGATGATGGTCAACAAGCCAAGCCGTTCGTGCATTTCTTTCAACAGTGTGAAAATATGGTTCGAGGTGCCGGGATCCAAGCTTGCCACCGGTTCATCCCCAAGCAATACCCGGGGCTGCTGCACCAGGGCGCGGGCGATTCCAACACGCTGCTTTTGTCCGCCGCTCAAATTCTCCACACGGCGGCCGCTCATTTCGGACAATCCGACTTCCGCAATGACCTTCTTGGCAAGTTCGAGCTCCTCCTGGGAAAACCAGCCGATCAGGTTTTTAAAAGATGACCGGTAGCCGAATGTACCGGTCAGGACATTCTGCAAAACGCTCAGGCGGGGAATCAGGTTGAAATGCTGGAAAATCATGCCCATTTCCCGGCGCACTTTCCGCAGTTTTTCCGCTTTGGCGCCGGAGACGTAATCCGGATCCAAACATACTTTGCCGTCTAAGCAGACTTCGCCGCTGGTCGGTATTTGCAGGCCGTTGATGCAGCGGATAAATGTCGATTTGCCGGCACCGCTTTTGCCGAGAACGCAGACAAAGTCGCCTTTGTTCAACGTTAGATTTATATTGGAAAGTGCCTCTGTGCTGTTGCCGGCATATTGAACGGACAAATTTTTAACGTCGATCATGTTGAGCGCCTCCTTCATATGATCCGGTTCCGGACATAGCTGGCTAAGAAGTCAATGATGATAACCATAACCATAATGATCAATACATCAAGCGAAACGGAAGAGTATTGGAATGTTTTAAAGTCGTTGAACAGGCGCTGCCCTATACCGCCACCTCCGATAAATCCTAGGATAAGGGAGGTGCGGATGGCGACTTCAAAGCGGTAGAAAAACTGGGATAGAACGTTCGGCCATATCTGCGGCATGATGCTGAACAGATAAGCGACCCATTTTTTTGCGCCTACCGCTTTCATCGCTTCTTGCGGGCCCGGATCTGCCGCTTCGATCAATTCCGATATCAGTTTCCCAAAAACGCCGATATTATGGAACATAATGGCGATTACTGCCGGAAATGGGCCGAGTCCGAGTGTTGTCAGCAATATCAACCCGAAGACAATTTCAGGAATTGACCGGACAAAACTGAGCCCGACTCTTGTAATCTGGAAAAGCGCTCTGGAAGGGGCCGTATTGCGCGCTGCCAAAAAGCTGATCGGCAGGGCGATGACAAGGCCCAGTACACTCCCCAAAAACGCCATCGCGAGCGTCTCCAATGTGTCCTGCACCATCTCCGGCAGCAGTGAAAAGTCCATCGGGAACCACTGCGACAAGAAATCGATCATGTTGCGGAAGTCTTTGAATTTGGTCAGATCGAATTCTGTCAATCTCATACTCAAATAGATGAATATGAGGAGTATCACTACCGTGACAATATTGCTTTTCTTAAACCACACCATGATCAACCCTATTCTTTAATGATTCCCTGCTTGATCGCTGCTTGTTTGATGCTTTCATAGTCTGCATTAGTAGCTTCTGTAAAGCCGGACGCCCCGAATGCATCAAGGATTTCCGGATCTTCAATTGCCAGGAAGGTTTCCTGCAATTTCTTCACTGTTGCGTCGTCCGTGCTTTCAAGCACAGCCCAAGGGTATTGGAACAATTCTTCTGATTCCCAGATGGTCTTGAATTGATCGCCGTCAATCTTTCCGGATTCAACCAATTGGTCATAGATTGCGCTGTCGATTGCCCCGGCATCCACTTGCTTGTTCTGGACAGCAAGCGCCGTTGCGTCATGTGAACCTGTGAAACGTACAGTAGCGAATTCATTGTCGTCTTCCGATTGGTAGACGCCCTGCTCCTGCAATTCAATTGAAGGAATCAATGAGCCTGAAGTCGAGTTCGGGTCGCCGAATGCAAAGTCCACTTCTTTGGAATCCGCAAGCAGTTCATCAAGCGTATTCCACGGGTTGTCTTTGTGCGTGATGATATAAGAATGGTAGTAAGGTTTGCCGTCAATCAGCTGCGTGATGATGGCTTTTGCGTTGCTGTTCGCTTCTGCGATAACGAAAGTCAAAGGCCCAAGATACGCCATATCGATCTGGTCGTAATTCATCGCTTCCACTACACCGTTGTAATCAGGATAAACTTCAATTTCCACTTCACGGTCCAATTCAGTTGTCAGCAGCTCCTGCAATTTCTTCATAGCGGTATCCATCTCGCCTTCAGTTTGTGCGGGGATGACACCGATTGTGAATGCTTCCTGTTCTTGAGAGCTTTGTTCTCCACTGCCGCTTTCCTCTCCGCATGCGGAGAGGAAAAGTGCCAGGACAAGCATCAAAGCAAATAAAATACTCGATTTTTTCATAAATTCAAACCTCTTTACTGTTTTCTTTGTTTAGTGGTTTTCCGCCACAATGGTAAAACAAGGGCCCTGTGAAGAGCCCTTGCAATTAGATGACTTGAATCCGTCCGGCATTTTCGCTGGTAACGGTTCCGATAATGGCCGATTGCACATTTTTTTCAAGCAGATCACGCTGGAGCGCTTCTGCTTCCGCCTCTGGAACGGAAATGAGCAGACCGCCTGAAGTGACGGCATCACATAGGATCAGGCGATCGATTTCGCTGACGCTGTCTGCGTAATCAATATCGCCGGCAAGCCATTTCAGGTTTTTGCGGGTTCCTCCCGGAATGACGTTTTGTTCTGCAAGCTCTTTGGCTTTTGAAAGAACAGGAACATCTTTGCTGGAGACCGTTACACCGACATTTCCGCCTTTTGCGACTTCCATCGTATGTCCGAGCAGGCCGAATCCGGTCACGTCGGTACATGCGTTAACAGAATAGTTCTCCATGACTTCAGCGGCTGTTTTGTTCAGCGTCGCCATGACCGTCATCACTTCGTTCAAATCTTCTTCCGGCAGAATGCCTTGTTTGATCGCTGTCGTCAAAATGCCGACGCCGATCGGCTTGGTCAAGATCAAGCGGTCGCCTGGCTGTGCGCCGGCGTTGGAACGAATTCTATCCGGATGGATTGTCCCGGTGACCGACAGACCGAATTTCGGCTCTTGGTCGTCGATAGAATGCCCGCCGACTAACGTAGCGCCCGATTCTTTCACTTTGTCGGAAGCGCCTGCCAAAATTTCGGCTAGAATGCTTTTATCCAAGGTATTGATCGGAAATGCGACGATATTCATGACGGTCAGCGGCTTGCCGCCCATCGCGTATACATCGCTCAGTGAGTTGGCAGCACCAATCTGGCCGAACATATAAGGGTCATCGACAATCGGGGTAAAGAAATCCAATGTCTGGACGAGTGCAACCTCGTCGCTGATTTTGTACACTCCTGCATCATCGGCTGTGTCCAGTCCGACAAGCAAGTTGGGGTCTTCTACATTTCTTGGTAAATGGCGCAGAACCTGCGCCAGGTCCTCAGGACCAATTTTGCAGCCTCAACCACCTTTAGTAGATAAAGAAGTTAAACGTACCATTTCTTTTTCTGCCATTTGTATTCTCTCCTTTTTTGTTCAATTGGGTGTTCGCAAAGACGATTGTGAAATCGGGATTTATGTCAAAACACTTCTGTATATAGCCAGCAGTGCCTCGGCTTCCTTGATGCCTGAATGGTGTTCGGCAATATGTTCTTTTGCCTGGAGACCCAGTTTTTCCCTCACTTCATAATTATTCATCAGTGATTCGGCATAAGCAAGAAATTCGGTCTCGTTGCTGTACAAAAATCCGTTTTCTTCATTAGAGACGATGCTGCTGTTTCCAGGAATGTCGGAGACAAGAACAGGACGCCCATAGCCCATCGCCTCCAAAATGGCGGCTGGCTGCCCTTCGGAAAGGGAAGTGTTCAATACCGCATCGGCTTGCTGATAAAGCGGGCCCATAAGCGGATGGGGTACTGCCCCAAGATACCGGACCCAATCTTTATGCTGCTCGACCAAGCCTTCGACAAGTTCTCCCTCGGCTTCTTCCAGAACCGGCCCTGCAAGCCAAAGGCGGAGGTGCGGGTAGCTGGCGTGCAGCTTCTCGAGCATACCGATCGCGGCAGGAACATTTTTCACTTTCCGTATGCCTGCCGGCAACACAAACAAAAATGTATCCGGCTCTTTTTCTGCAAGAGAATCGGCGGATGAAAATTCGCTATTTCCTTGGGCAATTGCATAAATCTTGTCCGCAAGGAAAGGGGCTTCCTGGATCAATATCAGTTTCGCCTTTTCATCGAACACATGGATGGCTGCGGCTCCTTTCAAAGCGGCAAGGACGTCCCGGCGTTTTTCCGGTTGGAACAAATCCACATTCAGATCCGTGCCGGTCATTGTCACTATATAGCGAGCAGGCGGTTCAGCCAGCTGTTCCATGAATTTGTAGAGGCGGTGGGCATGGAACCCGTGGACAAGATCGGCATCCGGCAGCCGGACGGGAACCGGCTCATCGGTGGAAGAGATGATTTCCGTGCGGACGCCAAGTTTCCCTAGGTTCGCCGCAATCCGTTCCACAGTTACGGTATTGCCGCGCGGCTGGGGATAATTTGGCGAAACAAGTACAATCTTCATATAATTTCAATCCTTCGGTGACTCGATTTGTTGAGACTTTGGCCAGGAATGGATAAAAATAAACTCCTTCATTAATTATCATGAAACTAGACTAATTTGTCACTTATCTTGCCTCTCTTGGAAGAAAGAAAAACAGGATGCAAAAAATAAAAAAAGCCGTCAAAGACGGCTTTTGGTTTTCTATGTATGGCGGGACTGTGTGGGAATCGAACCCACCGAGCCTGGCACGCAGGCCCCTCAGGGTTTTGAAGACCCAGGAGGACACCAGTCACCCAACCAACCCCATATTCAAGCAAAGATAAGTTTATACCGAAAAAAAGAGAACCGCAAGCCCTTTGCTCAGAGGAAGAGGGCAAAGAGCTTGAAACCGTTCGGCGCGAAGATTAAAGTAAAGGTACCATCAATCAAAGAAAGCATGTGAGAAAATGAGCGATACGTATTTTACGATTGGAATGGCGGGGCATATCGACCACGGGAAAACGACGTTGACAAAAGCGTTGACGAATGTCGATACAGACCGCCTGAAAGAAGAAAAAGAGCGCGGAATTTCCATAGAACTCGGTTATGCACCGCTGCAGACGGAAAACGGGGCGCATGTATCCATCGTTGATGTGCCGGGGCACGAACGGTTTATCCGGCAGATGATCGCCGGTGTAGCGGGAATCGATCTTGTTGTCTTAGTAGTGGCAGCGGACGAAGGAGTCATGCCGCAGACCGAGGAACATTTGGAGATTCTGCAATTTCTAGGCATTGAGCATTGCATCGTCGCCATCTCGAAAATCGATCGCGTTGATGAAGAAATGCTTGAACTGGTGACAGAGGATATTCGTGACCGGCTAGAAGGGACCATTTTTGACGGGGCCCCGTACGTTCTGGTCGACAGCATTTCCGGCAAAGGCATCGAACAATTGAAGGAAACGATTTTTGGCCAATTGAAAAAAGTGAAGTTCCGTGACGCCTATGGTTCGTTCCGTCTCCCAATCGACCAAGTATTCACCGTCCAAGGGCAAGGCACAGTCATCAGAGGAACGATTTACGAAGGTGTCGTCCAAAAAGGCAGCCAATTGACGCTGTTGCCTAAAGGGCAAAAGGTGAAAGCGCGCCAAATCCAGGTGCATCACAAGGAACAGGACCAAGCACGGGCAGGGCAGCGGACCGCGATAAATCTCGGCGGCGTGGACAAGGACGAAATCAGCCGGGGAGATGTGCTTGTGGCATCAGATCATTTTTTGGTCACTGATACGATAGATGTCGCGATGCAGCTGATCAATGAAAAATTCTCGCCGATCAAGCAACGGGCTCCTGTGAAGGTCCATGTTGGAACTTCCGAAGTGATGGGCAAAATCGTCTTTTTTGACCGGAACGAACTGGAACAGACACAAGAAGAAGTGCTGTGCCAAATCCGTTTGGACGAAGAAGTGGTGGTCCGCCGCGGCGACCGGTTCATTTTGCGGCGGCCGACTCCAGTCGAAACGCTGGGAGGGGGGTGGGTCATCCAGCCCAAAGGCGGCAAATACCGTTTTGGCGAAGAAACGATCAACATGCTTCGTGATATGAAAGAAGGCACGCCAAGCGATTTGATCGAAGACGTGTTGGCGAAACAAATTCTGCTGGATGCCGAGCAATTGATCCAGCAAACCTCACTTGATGAAGGGGTGCTGCGGGAAACCCTTGCAGAAGGCATTGGGCAGGAAACCATACTGGAAGTCTCTTCCGGCAAGTACAGCTTGTCAAAGACGTTCATCAAACTGAAAGATGAGATTGCGGGCCGCCTGCAGGCTTTCCATGAGGAATTGCCAATGCGCATCGGAATGAGCAAAGCGGAGCTGGTGCAGACGTTCAGCAGCGCATACCCGAAACCGTTCATCGAGTATTCGCTGGAAAAGATGGCAGAACAGGGTGATGTGAGAAAAGCGGAGCAGTTTATGGCGCTCGGCAACTTCGAGCCGCATCTGCCAAAGCAGTGGAAGACGCGGATGGAAGGGATCGTGGCAGCCATTGAAAAAGACGGCGTGCAAGTGAAGAAGTGGGCCGATTATATAGCCGGCACTCCAATTCCGAAAGCCGATCTGTCCGAATTGGAGGCTTTTCTGATTCATACAAAACAAGCCTACCGCTTTATGGAAGATACGCTTATCCACCGGTCGGCTGTTGAAGCGGCGGTCATAAAACTGCAGGCGGAGACGGAGGCGGAATTCGGGTTGAAAGAGGCGAAGGATTCGCTGGACCTTTCAAGAAAATACTTGATCCCGTTTTTGGAGCTGCTTGATCAATTGAACATCACTGCGCGTGCCGAGGACAAACGGCGCTGGACGGCCAAAGCCGGGATGTGAAAAATCTAACGGCAACCCATTTGCCGGAAAAGGGAGGAAGATAGGATGAAAGAGTATTTGCGCCAAATTCCGCCCATTCATGAACTGCAAAAGGATGCCCGCTTTGAAGGTGTAATGGAGACCTACAGCTTGAACCATCAGCAAGCCACAAAGTTCGTTCAAGAGGAAATCAGCACCTTGCGGAACTTGCTGTTGGAAGGCAAACTGGACATTTCGCCAGCGGATGCAAACTTTGCTGCGCTGATTTTTGGCGGCATCGAAAAAAAGGCGGGAACATGGCAGGAAGATCGCTTGAAGCAAGTGATCAACGGGACCGGTACGGTTTTGCACACCAATTTGGGGAGGGCGCGCCTCAGCAGCCGGGCGGTAGAGCATGTGGTCAAATCGGCGCGCAACTATTCGAATCTGGAATACCGGATTTCAGAGGGGAAACGCGGTTCCCGGCATGATATTATAGAGGATTTGTTAAAAGAAGCGACCGGTGCAGAAGCGGCAATGGTCGTTAACAATAACGCGGCGGCAGTGTTCCTTGTATTAAGTGCCTTAGCCAAACACAAAGAAGTGATTGTTTCCCGGGGACAGCTGGTAGAAATCGGCGGTTCCTTCCGTGTGTCTTCCATTATGGAAGAAAGCGGAGCCCGATTGGTGGAAGTCGGTACGACCAACAAAACGCATTTGTTTGATTACGAAAAAGCGTTCACTGAAGAAACAGCCATGATCATGAAAGTCCATACAAGCAATTTCCTGATGGTAGGATTTACTGAAACGGTAGAGACGGAAGAGCTTGTTGATCTCAAGAACAATCACGATGGTGTAGTGTTGTACGAAGACCTTGGCAGCGGGGCTTTATATGATTTTAAGAAGCATGGAATCGGTGATGAACCGCTTGTCCGGGAAGTGATCCAGTCCGGTGTCGACATTGTTTCCTTCAGCGGGGACAAGCTGCTCGGCGGCCCGCAGGCGGGCATCATAGCCGGGAAAAAAGCAATCATCGACCAGTTGAAAAAGCACCAATTGGCGCGGGTGCTAAGAGTGGATAAACTGACGTTTGCGGCGCTGGAGGAAACCTTGAAAGCATATCTTTCTGGAGAAGAAGCCATCATGGAATTGCCTACAGTAAGGGATGTTGTCCGGCCGCTTGAATCGATCAAACAGCAGGCGGAAGTTTTCATGAAGGAAATGGGCGGGCAAACGGAAGGATACAGCATTGAACTGAAGGAAAGCACCTCCCAAATAGGCGGCGGTACGATGCCTGGTGTCGAGCTTCCTACATATATAGCGGCTGTTTCGCATGCCCGGTATTCCGCACAGGAACTCGCAGAAAAACTTCGCAGTTGCCGTCCAGCTGTCATTGCCAGAATCCAAGACGAGCGGGTCTGCATTGACTTCCGTACAATTGATCAAGACGAACTGCCAATTGTCGTGGAAAGTTTCATGGAAATCTATCGGGCATAACATTGCTGATCCTATGTGGAAATCTTTTCAAGGGTTAAGAAACAGGGATTTTAATGGCACATGTAGAATAACCAGTAGAAAGAAAATTTTTTCATGTAAAAAGGAGGACCAGCTATGTTACTGGAAAAAATGCAAGACATCCAATTGAATGACCTGGAAGGCAACAAAGTTTCCATCAGCGATTTCCGGGGGAAAAACACGCTTATTTTCATGTGGGCATCCTGGTGACGCTGCCGTGCCCAGCTGCCCGGGTGGCAGCAAGTGTACGAGAAATACAAAGATGCCGATTTTGAAATTTTGTCGGTTGCCGCAGATGGCCAAGGGCCTGAAGTCGTCAAGCCGTATACAGAAGGAACCACCTTTAAGACAGTGGTCGACGAAAACAATGTTTTGATCAACCTGTTCGGCTTTAAAATGGTGCCGAATGGAATTTTCCTGGACGAAGAAGGAACAATCCGGATGATCAAAGAAGGATTCAAGCTGGACCATCCGGAAAATATCAAGGCGGTCGAACAGCTGATCCGCAAAGAAGTGGAAAAAGTCGAGTTTGGCGGCGACAGCCCGAAAAGCGGCCAGCCGGATTTGCAGCAGCAATTGGCCCAGACCAAATACAAGCTGGGCATGGAATACGCCAAACAAGGCCGCAATGATGAGGCATTGAAAGAGCTTGATGATGCATGCCTGCTGGATCCGGATAATTTCACCATCCGCAAACAGCGCTGGTATATCCGTTTTCCGGAGAAATTCAGTCCGGAGATTGAGTTTGAATGGCAGCAGGGTCAGCTTGAAAGGGAGAAAGAGGAGGAAGAGCGTCACCGGAACCAGGGGCTGGTCTGCGGACCGGATGGCTGTTTTTTGCCGAGCACATGAAGAAAGGGCCAATTTTCGGCCCTTTTCTTTTCATTTAACAACGAATAAGCATACATAAGAGGGAGATGAAAGAAAGCCGATGAAACCAAAAGTATTTATTTCTGCGCCGATTCCGAAAAAAGTGGAAGACTATATCGCACAGCATTGCGACTACCGAATATGGGATAAAAAAGAACCGATTCCACCTGAAATCCTTGCACGGGAAGTGGCGGATGTAAAAGGGCTGATAACCAAAAAAGGGGCCATCAATAAAGAATTTCTTTCCCAAGCGCCTCATTTGAAAGTGGTCAGCACCATATCCGTGGGCTATGACTCTTTTGATATTGAAGCGATGAGGGAAAGAAACGTGCTGGGCACCCATACGCCTTTCGTTTTGGACGAAACGGTCGCGGATTTGGTGTTCGGTTTGATATTGTCAGCGGCCCGAAGATTGCCGGAACTTGACCGCTGGGTAAAAGAAGGCAATTGGGGCAAAGAGAAGGACTCCGAACGGAATTTCGGGGTGGATGTCCATCACACGACGCTCGGCATCATCGGGATGGGCAGAATCGGGGAGAAAATCGCCAGAAGAGCCGCATTAGGATTTGAGATGGACGTCCTGTACAACAGCAATTCTAGAAAGCCGGAAGCGGAAGAGAAATATGGCGCCCGTTACAGCGAAGTCGATGAATTGCTTGCCTCGTCCGATTTTGTAGTAGTGATGCTTCCTTTGACACAGGAAACGCACCATATTATAGGAGAGAAGCAATTCGGTTTGATGAAACCGAACGCTATCTTCATCAATTGCGCTAGAGGGCAAGTTGTAGACGAGAAGGCTTTGGTCCGTGCGCTCCAGGAGAAAAAAATACGCGGAGCGGGACTTGATGTTTTTGAAGTGGAACCGGTCGGGCAAGACAATCCGCTCCTGCAGATGGACAATGTCGTTACCCTTCCCCATATCGGATCCGCGACACATAACACGCGGTTTGATATGGCGATGAGAGCGGCAGAAAACTTGGTTGCTGGCGTGACAGGGCAAGTGCCGCCTGATGTGGTAAAAGAGCTGAAGAGCTTGGCGGAGCTTTGAATGACAGCCGCTGTTGAATATGGAGGTTTTAAACGAAGCCAAAATGAAAACACCGTTCATAAGGAATGGTGTTTTTGTGTGCCGTTTTTTAGTTATCGGCGTTCGGCCGATTAGGCGTTGGTCATATTGACAGCTTTGGCAGCCGGTTTTTTCGTGGCCGGAAGCAATGGGATCAAGTGCTTCATGTCAGCATCCGTCCCTAGCGGATCGACTCGCAGGCTGAAATGGTTGATGGCTTCTCCGATAACTTTCGCCTGTTCTTCCAGAAGCGGATCGGACAAATCGATGGAATCGATGGAAATCAGCGAATCCGATATATCGATAATACGCGCAGCCTGTTCATCCAATACAGCGGCAATTTGCAGGAACGTCCAGCGTTTTCGCAGAGCGATCGAATTATAGTGATTGTGGCCGTTGACGTAGAGGCCGGGGCCTTGTTTTTTCTGCAGAATTTCCTGTACTTGGACATGCGGATGTATATAATGCATAGGCTCATGGGATTTAGCGGTTGTCGCATAGATAGGGTGATGGCCAAAGACGAGAAGCGGTGTTTCCCCGGAATATTCGACTACTGATTCCAGCCATTCCTGTTGGATCGGGTCAAGGATGCCTCCGCAATCGGTAAGGTCCTGTTCTCGTGTAGTATCCAGGAAAGCCAACATTGCAGTGTCTGTTTCAACCAAGTGAAAGCGCTGCTGCTGCGTGATGTCCAATACTTCCTTGCGCTTCAATCCATAAACGTCGTGGTTGCCAAGAACGTGGACAAACTGTTTTCCGTGGCGGCGAATGATCGAATAGATGTTTTCCAGTTCTTCTTCCGTGCCGTAATTTGTCAAATCCCCTATGGATACGTACAAATCTGCTGGTATTGAAAAAAACCGTTCCATGAACGTTTCATAAAATCCTTGGCGCGCACCTGCAATAAACTGGTTGTCTGTAGTCAATTCAGGGTAATGCAAATCACCGATTACTGCGATTCTCATGTCTTTTCATTCTCCCTTCATCTCTGCGTTCATCCATAGTATCTCCGAAAATTGTTGAGGCACTATTAAGGCAGTATGAAGAATTGTGTAAATTCCTGTTCCGTAAAGAAATGAAGGAGGGTTTTCAGTGCTGGCAACAAAAGAATGCCCATAACAGTTGGAAAGATAGAGCATGGTTTTAATGGTATGCAATGTTTTGTTTTTTCATTATAATATTGACTGAAATAAGTTATTTAATTAAAATTTATAAAAAATGGTATACAATTTAAAAAAGATTGGATTGGAGTTTGATTGCCATCGAACTGAACGACGTCAAAAAAAATTCTGTTTATGATTATTTATATAATGCAATTCGTACAGGCGATATCAAGCCGGGACAAACTTTGACTGAAAGAGGGCTCGCCGAAAAACTGGGCGTCAGCCGAACGCCGATTCGGGAAGCGATCCGCCGGCTCGAGGAGCAAGGGCTTGTAACACATGTGCCCCATAAAGGGGTAAAAGTCATCACGCTGTCTGCTGAAAAAGTGGCTCAGCTTTACGAGGTTCGGGAGCTTTTGGAAGGACTGGCGGCAAGGAAGCTGGCTCAGGTACATACGCCGGAAATGATCGCAGAATTGAATGGCTTTATTGAACGGGCAGAAAAAGCAGCCTTTGCCGACAATGTGAAAGAAATGGCAGATATCAATTCCGGTTTTCATATAGCCTTGGCGAGGCTATCAAAGAATGTCTATCTGGAAGTCATCATGAATATGCTGCAGACTCAAATCGCTTTAGTCATGTCGACATCTTTATCCCATACGGGGCGTCCATTGAAAAATATAGAAGAACATAAGATGATCATCAGCGCTATTCAGTCAAAGGACGGGGATTACGCTGAGAATACAGCGAAGTTCCATGTAAGAAAATCAAAAGAAAACGCACTGAAAAAAATAGTAGAGGGTGAATAGCGATAATGGTGACCAAAAAACTTGTACAGAACGTCTTAGGGACAAAGATGAGCGATATTCCGGAAGAAGTGAAGCTTCACGGCAAAAGAAGCTTATACAACTGGATGGGAGTGGCAATTGGTGCATCACATCATCCGTCAGTGGATATGGTTCTTGGCTTGAAAGAAGACACCGATTCAGCGGAACAAGTCTCCATTTTCGGGCGCGATGAAAAAGTGGATCTGCTGTTAGGCAGCTTGATCAATGGCATGTCGTCCCATATTTTTGACTATGATGATACGCATTTAGATACCATCCACCATCCGAGCGGCCCTGTTGCTCCGGTAGTGCTGGCGCTGGGAGAAAAACTGAACCTGACAGGCGAACAAGTATTGCATGCCTTCATCCTTGGATGCGAGGCGGAACTTCGCATTGCAAATGCAGTCTATCCAAGCCATTATCACCTGGGCTATCACATTACCAGTTCAACGGGGGTCTTCGGGGCTGCAGTAGCTGGCGGCCTTCTGCTTGAACTGACTGAAGAACAGATGGCGTGGGCACTTGGCATTGCCGGAACCCAATCGTTTGGGCTGCGGGAGATGTTCGGCACGATGACCAAACCGTTCCATCCTGGAAAAGCGGCACAAAACGGATTGATGGCTGCGCTTCTGGCAAAGAAAAACTTTACAAGTTCAATGGAAGTATTAGAGGCAAAGCGAGGGTTCGCCAATGTGCTGGCTCCTGAACACGATTTGTCGAAAGTGAATGTGAAATGGGGAGAGCAGTGGGAACTGCTGAAAAACGCCTTCAAACCATATGCATGCGGAATCGTCCTTCATCCATCCATTGATGCATGCATTGCGCTTGGAAAACAAGTCAAAGCTGAAGACGTGGAGCGGATTGAACTGACAGTCAACCCGTACGTATTGGAATTGACCGGAAAACCGACACCGCCGACTGGGCTTGCAGGTAAATTCAGCATTTATCATACAGGCGCCATTGCTTTTTTAGAAGGCGATGCCGGGGAAGATCAATACGCGGATGCTAAAGTGCGCGATGGGAAAGTGGTGGAATTCCGTTCCAAGATTGCGCCGAAAGTGGATGACAGCGTAAAAGAAGAAGAAGTTTATGCTACTGCTTTCCTAAAAGACGGCAGCAAAATTGAACATGTTGTGAAACATGCGACAGGAAGCTTAGAAAATCCGATGAGCGACAAAGATTTGGCTCGGAAGTTCAACAACTTGACACATGCGGTAATCGGCAAGGAAAAGGCGGGCCAACTGCGGGAAGTTATGTATAGTTTAGAAAAGGCTGCTGATTTAAGCGGATTGATCGGGTTGACGAAATCAGATGCCCCAAAACTTCAATTAAGCAGTAGAGACGAAAGAATTTTATGAGTTTTTTGCTCTTCTTTTCCCGTTTCTTTGTAATTTAACAGAAGCAAAACCACCGCTGCGCAAACAGGCACAGCGGTGATTTTTATTTTATATATGGGGCAAATTCTTGCCTTCCGCAAAAGCTTTCAAATTTTCCAAGCTGAGTTCAAAACCATCCGCATTCACCGTTACCCGGGTTCCGTCCTGTTCTGGAAACAAGTCGAACGTGAAAAGCGTTCCGTCCGAATCGGAAGCGTAGGAAAACCGTTCGAGCGGCAGGACCTCGGTAATGGTGAAGCTCATTGAGATGCTTTCGCCTTCCTCAAGTGAATTGTGGTCGCTTGGCATCAGTATGAAAAGCGCTTTTTCTCCAACCTCCACCTTTGGTATTTGCCAGGTCGAACCGGGAGCGTACCAAGTGGAAAACCGGCCATCTTTGACGATGGAATTCCAAACCGTTTCAGGATCGGCATCAATGAAAACAGAGCGTCTGCCGGCAGTCATCTGATCAACCTCCTGTTTTCTTTAAACTTTATGGGTTTTCCGGCGTGCTTACAAGTGCATAAAATACTGAAAAACCTCTAGAAAAATGAAATAAACCATTTTTTTCCTTGTTTGCCTGGTGTGCCGCTTGTTTAGAGAAAAATATTGGCCGAGCGGCAGTGGAAGCGCTAGTCGGCTGCCAAGAAAGGCAGTGTCTTTTCCTGCTCTCAAATAGAAAATCAATCAGATGCCTGCCGTTTATTTGGCAGGCATTGACAACAATGATGGCTGCTGAAAAAATTAAAGAACAAGAGGAATGATGCAAAAGACGAAAGGGGCTGCGCCCATGAAAAGAAAGAGTTTCTGGAAATCATTCTTAGCGCTTTTTGTTTTTGGATTGATCGGCATTTTCTTTTTCATCCCTTCTTTGATTCCGCTGATCGAAGGGCAGTTGCAAAGTATGGCAAACCCGCCGGATCTCCCGCTTGGCCTGCTCGTTTTGCTGTCGCTGATCAACCCGCTGATCCTGCTGGCGGGTGCCGTTCTTGCCGGCTTGTTGACCGCCCCGAAAGCCGGTTTAGTGTCCTAACTTTACTTGTGGATGAATGGCCGTTTGAAAGAGGGGAATGGCATGTCTTTTAAAAAGGCTGTTCCAGTTGGAATTTTCTCCGGAGCAGCAGCGGCTGCTGTCCTTTTTCTTTTGGAACTCCTCTTTCAGCCTTATTTGCCGGAATCGCTGCAGAAAAACGCCGGTTCAAGAAGTTTAACGGAAACAATTGGAGGGATGTTCTACGGCGGCATTACGGAAGAACTGCTCCTTCGGTGGGGCGTGATGTCCTTTTTGGTATGGCTCCTTTGGAAACTGTTCCAGCGTTCCCGGCAAGTGCCTTCTGCGGCAATATTCTGGATTGGCATTCTAGTCAGCGCGCTGCTGTTTGCGCTGGGCCATTTGGGGGCAACTGCATTGGTTGCCCCGCTTACGGCAGCCGTATGGGCACGCATGCTGCTTCTTAATGGCATCGCCGGTTTAGTATTCGGCTGGCTGTACTGGAAAAAAGGGCTGGAAATCGCCATGCTTTCCCATGCTTTTCTTCATATTACGACTACTGCCATCACAACGGTATGGGTTTCGTTTCAATAAGACCTTGCAAAGTAAACCTTTACTTGAATCAAAGGCTGGCCAATTGATAAATGTATCCAAGCACAAAAGGTTTCCTTCGAGTGAAGGAAACCTTTTGTTTTGTTATTTTGCATGGAGCGCTTCCCATTCAGGGCGCAGAATCCCCATGACGATAATGTCAAAACGCTTGCCGTCCCGGTAGACCATCGAACGCTTGCGGCCCTCCACTTTAAAGCCTGCCTTTTCGTAAGCCTTGATGCCGCCTTTGTTATATTCAATAACTTCCAACCCTACGCGGTCCAGATTCATTTCGTAAAACGCATAGCGAAGGATCAAGCGGAGCGCATCCGTTCCAAAGCCTTTACTTCGGTCAGCGGCGTCTCCGATTCCGATGGCCAACACGCCGGTCCGGTTGTTCCATTCGATGCCGTAAATGGTGACGAAGCCCACCAAACGGTCCCCATCGATGGTTCTCAGCCGGAAATACACTTCATTTGGTCCTGGGGAACCTTCGTTCATCAATTGTTCGCTATTACGGGGCATTGCCATATCCGTATCCACATTCCGCAAATAATCGGTGTCTTCCCCCCATTTCAGCATAATGTCAACATCTTCTTCCCGTGGTATTGAAAGCTTTATCCGTTCGCCGTAGAACAGGTTAGAGAAAATTGTTGTCATGTCGGTCTCCTTAATCTTTTTAGTTTTTCAACACCTGACCGATGATTGATAGTGGGCTTGTTGTGCACAATATCTCATCCTCCTGAAATTCAATTACATTCATCATAGAGTTTTTGAAAACGAGTGGCAATCGAATCTGAAGTTTTGCGACGGGATGAAAATGAGTAAGGTGAGAATTTTCTTTTGTATATGGCACCTAGTCTACTAATGATAAGACCCTGTTAAAGGACAATGCTAACTTTCTTATTTAACTGAGGGGCAGGTTAATTGCAGGAAAAGATTGAAGTATAGATTAGCGTTCTTTTTGACAGGAGGGAAAGTTTTGTTCGATAAATTCAAAAAGGTCTTTAAGAAAGATTTGCCGGAAGAAAGAAATGATCCGTATGTCTTCGTTCCAGAAACTGAGATAAACGCAGAATTAAAAAGAAATATAGTTCAACTAGAAAGGCTAGCCGACGACTTGGCTAAAAGGCTTCAAACCAAATATGCCAAGAGATTTGAGGACCAAGGAAAATTGAACTTAAGGATTCGGGTATGCAGGGACATTGATGGAGATGAAGAAGAAACCCTGACTTCGGAACGTTGTTTAGAAAAAGAATACCGGTCTCAAATAGCAATAGATTATGACGGCCCAAAATACGATGATGAGTTTGATGCTGGTACACTCGGGTTGTGGTATTACTTTGGAGGATATGTTCAAGGTTCAGGGACATTATATGATTTGTCCCAAAATGATTTGGAAAGCGATATTGAAGAAACCTTAACAAATTTACTTGAAGCATAATACGAACGGATTCCATTCAATTGATGGGACCAATAATAAAGAAACACCGCTCCTATGAGCGGTGTTTCTTCATATTCAGATTCTGACCAACTCTTCTTCGGCCACGGTTTCTTTGGACGACAGCGCTGCTTGGCTGTATGTATCCAGCATATCGCACGGACGGCCTATGAAGTTTATACGGCCATCCTGGATTTTGACGATCCGGTCGGCAAGCACATAGGCATCTTTTTCATCGTGCGTCACAAAAATAGATGTAATGTCCGCTTTTTTCAGGATGTCCCGCAAGTCTTTGCGGATTTTCTCCTGGAGCTCCGCATCCAGGTTGCTGAACGGTTCATCAAGCAGAATAAGGGATGGGTTCGGGGCGATGGCCCGGGCAATCGCGATGCGCTGCTGCTGGCCTCCGCTTAACTGATGCGGATAGCGCTTGCCGTAACCCTCGAGTTCCACCAGTTCAAGAACTTCCTGCAGCCGTTTTTTCTTTTCCGCTTTTTTCAACCGGAACAAGCCGAACAGGATATTTTCAGCAACCGTCAAATGGGGAAACAAGGCATAATCCTGGAACACCATGCCGATTCCGCGCTTTTCCGGCTGCAGAAAGGTCTTGTCGTCGAAAAGAACTTTGTCTTCGATCTTAAAGCTGCCTTTTTCGGGTTTCTCCAATCCTGCCAGCAGGCGCAGCAAGGTGCTTTTTCCGCTTCCGCTTTTTCCAAGAATCGAAATCACTTCCCCTTTGTGGATGGTAAGAGAGAATTTGTCCAGGGCAGCAGCGGATTTTCTTGAATAGGAAAAACAGACATTCTCGATGGCGACATACATGCTAATCCAACTCCTTTTCCAAAAACTTATAAAACAAGACAATGGCCAAGGCACTAATTCCGACAATCAACAGCGAAGCCTGGGAAGCTTCCATGATTTTCTCATCACTTGCATACTGGAAAGCTTTTGTGGAAAGGGTATCGAAATTGAAAGGGCGCAAGATCAAAGTCAGCGGAATCTCTTTCAGAACATCGATGAAAACCAGGATAAAGCCGCTGAAGATGGCACCTTTCAACATAGGCACATCAATTTTGAAGAACGTTTTTGTCAGCCCTGCACCGAGAAGGCGGGAAGCATCCCTGAAGTCCGTTCCGATTTTATCGTATCCGGTCTCAATCGAATGGAACCCGATGGCGAAAAAGCGGATGATAAAGGCGGTGATGAGAAGCACTAAGCTTACACTCAAAACAAGCGTTGTCTCAAAGCCTGCCATCCTGTAGAGCGGTGCCAGAAACCGGTCGAGTGCGATAAAGGAGGTGACCGCCGCCACTGCAATCACTGCCCCCGGAATAGAGTAGCCGAGAACGGTCAGTTTCGGGAGCAGCTTGGCGAGGCGGCCATGCACGAGCCGTGAAAAGTTGCCGACGACCAATGCCAAAATGATGATCAGCGAGGCGCTGATTCCGGCGACGGCAACCGAATTTCCCGCATAGGCCATGAATTCTTCCAGCGGAATGGTCCCGAAAGTCAGGATTGTCCAATCCGCCAGCTGCAGAACCGGGATGAAAAAGCCGAGGGTCAGAACCAGAAAGCCATAGCTCGCTGCTGCAAAGCCCTTCCAGCCAGTAAGCGGGATCAACGATAACGGGCGCACTTTTGTTGTTGCATAACTATAGCGGCGTTTGCCGCGCATGATTTTTTCGATCAATAATATCAAAATGACAAAGCCCATCAACGAGGCGGCCAATTTGATGGAGGACTCAAGATCCCCAAGCCCGAACCACGTCTGGAAAATGGCTGTCGTAAAGGTTTGAATTCCATAGTATTTTACCACACCGTAATCATTCAGCACTTCCAGGACCACCAAGCTTGCACCGCCGATAATGGAAATCCGGGAAATTGGAATGACCACTTGGAAAAATGTCTGCCATGGGCCTTTGCCCAGCAGCCGGGTGCTTTCGATCAAGGAAGCGGACTGCTTGGACAGGAAAACTTGCGTGATCGTATAGACGTAAGGATACAAAAATATCGTGTAGATGAAAATTGCGCCGGGCAGATTCATGATGTCAAAATGGGCGGGATTCAATCTCATGCCCAAGCCTTCGCGAAGCGCTGTCTGGATGATGCCGGTGTAATTGAAGATGCCATGGTACGTATAAGCACCGATAAAAGGCGGAATGGAAAGGGGCAGGATCAAAGCCCATTTCAGAAACCGGCGCAGCGGGAATTGGTACTGGGCAACAAGCCAAGCCAGGCTCAAGCCGATGAAGATAGTCGACAGGGCCGTAATGGAAATCAAAATCAAGGAAGTTTTGACGAATTTCCATAACACGAATTCCTTCATATGTTCCCAGTTATCATTGGTGGGGGTGAAAAAGCCTGCCACAATTGTCAGGTTAGGCAAAAACAGCAGGATAATGATCGCAGTAGCCGACACCGTCCAGATATTCAGGTTAGCCATTCTTCTTTGCACGTTTTTCCTTCCCCCTTCCAATGACAAGAAATCCCTTGCTGTGAAAAACACAGCAAGGGTCGTTTAGTTTGATTATTTCCAGCCGACTTCATTGAAAATCAAGATCGATTTGGCGTTGTTTTCACCAAGAACAGACAACGGGATGTCCTGTTCTTTGAACTCGCCCCATGAAGCCAATAGTTCTGCCGGTTCAACAGATTCGTTCACCGGGTATTCATAGTTTGCTTCTGCAAATGTTCCTTGTGCTTCAGGAGCTGACAGGAACTCAAGCAATTGGATGGCATTTTCTTTGTGTTTAGCGTTTTTAACGACGCCGGCACCGCTGACGTTCACATGTGTTCCTGTCGTTTCCTGGTTAGGGAAGAATACGCCAAGGCCTTCTGCCACTTTCACTTCTTCCGGATCTTCGGAATTCAGCATTTGCCCGAAATAGTAAGTGTTCATGACGGCGACGTCGCCGACTCCGGCCATAATGGCTTTCGCTTGGTCGCGGTCTCCGCCTTCAGGGTCACGCGCAAAGTTATTGACCAGGCCTGCTGCCCATTCCTTTGCTTTTTCCTCGCCGTTAATTTCGATGAAAGAAGCCAACAGCGATTGGTTATAGATGTTATCTGATCCGCGGATCAAGACGCGGCCATTCCACTTGTCTTCAGTCAAAGCTTCGTAAGTCGACAATTCCTCAGGTTTTACCGTTTCTTTATTGTAGACAATAACACGGGCGCGTTTTGTCAGGCCGTACCACATTTGGTCTGTGTCGCGGAAGTTCCCAGGGATTTGTTCATCCAGCACATCGCTTGAAACGGCTTGCAGCAATCCATCATCTTTCGCGCGGAACAGCCGGCCCGCATCCGCAGTCAGGAACAGATCCGCTTCTGTGCCGTCGCCTTCACGTTTGATGCGCTCAAGCAATTCATCCGCTTCCCCTTTGATGAGGTTCACCTTGATGCCTGTCTCTTCTTCAAACTTCTTATACAACTCATCGTCTACGTCATAATGCCGTGCAGTATATAGATTTACTTCCTTGCTTTCCTTCGTTTCTTCAGAAGCGGTACCTGAAGCTTTTTCTGGTGCCGCATTGCTGCCGCATGCCGATAAAACAAGAAGCAATAAAGCCAGTACAAGATAAAATGCCTTTTTCATTGATGTCTCTCCCTTATTATGTAGTTGAATCTCAAATGAAAACGATTCTCAATCTCAATTATAGGGCGCTAATTGAGAAAGTCAACAGCCTTTTTGTGTTTTATTAAAAATTTCAGATTTTAATAAATTAATTATAGTGGGAAGGGAGAAAAAGGCCTTTAATGGTTCTTTCTTATAGGCAAAATGGCTAAAAAATTAACTGTGGGCGCTTTAGCGTATTTCCACGCCTTTTTTCAAGGTTTTTTTAATTTCCACATGAGCTTCTAAGGTTCTTACATGACGATTCAAGCCCTCTACATGCACGACTCATGTTTTTATATAACCTGCTGAAGCATCCGCCATAAAAAGAGGCAGCCTGATAAACTCTGCGAGGAGCAGGTTTCATCAGGCCGCCTTTTTCAGTTACTTCAGGTAATGCGATTTCAATGCTAGTTCAAATTCCGGCAGCGTCATGCCGGTCAATTCCAATAAGCTTTTCTCGAAATCCTTGGTCCTGCCTACGGATTCGATCAGTTCGTTGAGCGAATCTTCACCGTATTGATTGACCAGGAATTTGACCGCAAAATAGCTTTGTTCGTAAACATTCGCCTTGTCCCTGAACCGCGCTTTTTGCCATTGGTCGTGGGTTGTCAGTTTCTCGAGCGGGACGTCCTGGAAATAGGAATGCTCGACCCGGATCTTGTCATTGCCTATATATTCCGCTATCCCTTCATGGAACCAGACGGGGTAGAGCGTGGAGTCGTCCGCTTTCGTCTGGTCTATTTTCCGTTCAAACGCATAGTGGGTGTATTCATGCAGAATGTTCTTCTGAAAACGGTATAAGGCCAGCTCCTCTCCGGCCAAAATCGATTCTTTGTTGTAGTAGATGATGCCAAGCAGGCGCTCGAATTCCGAATAGAACCCGGATATATTTTTCAGATCGGAAAGCTGGCCCATATCGGCATCATTTTCAAAAACGATAATGTCCAGATTTTGCTCATCCAATTCTCCGAACAGTTCCCCGTTGCGTTCCATCGCCCAGTCCAAGGTATCTCTCGTAAGGGGAAGGAGAGGAGAGAAATCGCTTTCATAATAGATGGAAATGTGATGGTGGTCTTCCCGAAGGTTCGTCTCTTTCAGCTGCCTTTCAGCTGCGCTGTCGAAATTCGTATTGACGAGCATCTTGATGGACTGGAAATAAGTCAGATCCTCTTGCGTTTTTTCCTCAAGAAATTTGCTGAGAAAAATACTTCCGCCAACCAGGACAATGCCCAGTAAAACAATGATGCTTGATAGAATAAGCGGCAGTATTTTAAGTGAGGTTTTCATTTCGTCTCCCTTCTTTCTGACATTGGCAGTCTTTTTGTTTTTTCATCCGAACAAACCTAAAAGGGCGTTTATATCTATATTAGCCAAAATCGCTGCCTTTCAATCCTTGGATGGGAAGGGCGGCCAGTAAAATTTATCGCCGGGCAGGAGCGGGTTTGTCTATCGGCTTCTTTAGCCAAAGGAAAAATAAAAAACTGAAAATCAACAATATTTTATTGTAAAACGATAAATACTTTGTTAGAATCAATGTAATCACTAAACAAGCGAGGTGCTTTATATGAAACGGGAAACACTTTTTTTGAAGGCGGTTATTATTCTTATGGCGTTGCCGGCGCTTGCGATTTGCATCTTTGTGGTGCCTCCGCTTTCGTCCTTTGTCGCGGAAGTCATACCGAAAATGGCTTTTTTGCAATACGTCTTTTTGATTTCGATGTACGCGTCGGCAATCGCGTATTTTGCGGCTTTATACCAGACGCTGAAGCTTTTAAGCTATATCGACAGGAACGTCGCCTTCTCGGAATTGTCAGTGAAGGCCTTGAAGAATATCAAACTTTGTGCAATTGCCATTACGGGATTCTTTTTACTGTCCTTGCCGATCATCATGTACGTGGCGGAAGTGGATGACGCTCCGGGTCTCGGAGGGCTTGGGATGATCATTTCGTTCGGCGCATTCGTAATAGCGGTGTTCGCGGCTGTTCTTCAAAAGCTGCTGCAGAATGCCATTGATATCAAATCTGAAAACGATTTAACGGTCTGAGGTGAAATTATGGCGATTATAATCAATATTGACGTGATGCTCGCGAAACGGAAAATGAGCGTGACCGAACTTTCGGAGCGCGTCGGAATTACGATGGCCAATTTGTCCATCCTGAAAAACGGTAAAGCGAAAGCGGTCCGGCTGTCGACACTGGAAGCGATCTGCAAAGCGCTCGACTGTCAGCCCGGGGACATTCTGGAGTACCAAAAAGACGAAATCGCATCAGACAAGTGAAAAAATGGATTTGAATGCCAAAAAGCCTGGTCGAAATTGAATTTCGACCGGGCTTTTTTTGATGTCGCCAAAGAACGGGCTGTCCAGCTGAACGCATCAGTCGAACTCTTTCTTTTCCCATTCATCTTCCGGAATCTCCAGGTCCTCGCCGGAGAAGCGTTCCTCTTTGAACGGATCGCCGTTCAAATGGAAGCCGTTCTGTTCCCAGAATCCCGGCTGGTTTTCGTCGATGAATTCGATGCCGCGCACCCATTTGACGCTTTTCCAGAAATAGAGGTGAGGCACAACAAAGCGGAGCGGGTAGCCGTGCTTGGCAGTCAACGGTTCGCCGTCCAGCGAATGGGCGAGAAGAACGTCTTCCCGGTCCAGGTCGCTGAGCAGCACATTTGTCGTATAGTCATAGTCGCCGTGAAGCATGACATACCCGCTTTTTGGCGTAATGCCCAGCTCCTTCATAAGATCCTGGAAGCGGACGCCAGTGAATGTGTTGTCAAAACGCGACCAGCGGGTGACGCAGTGGATGTCGCGCGTCATTGTCGTTTGCGGCATGCGCAGAATATCGTCATATGACAGCACCACTTCCCGGTCGGTGAGGCCGAAAATCTTCAATGTCCATTCACTCATGTCATAGACTGGCACTTCCCCTTCGTGGAGAACAGGGAAGCGTTCGGTCAGCACCTGGCCTGGCGGAAGGCGCTTCGCCAGAGCCGGGTCTATGTCTGCCGTCGGGACTCTTGTCCGTTTGATGCGTTCTGCTTTGGTTAATTTCATGGGATCACTCCTCTATTTGTGTGTGCAGATTTCAACAATAAAAACCTCTTCCTAAGAGGAGGAAGAGGTGGGCTTTCGCAACGGTGCACTCTTCCTCATCTTTCAGGACAAGCCGTCCTGCTGGATTTGGCACCATACTACAATATAGCGGTTGCCGGGCGTCATCGGGCCATTCCCTCTGCCTCTCTTGATAAGGATCTGTAGTTTATATAATTTTCTAACAAGATTATTTTAACGAATAAAGCGAACTGTTACAATGGAAGAACCAAATTATTTTGGAAAAGGCTGTGGGCAGGGCTTACGGGAGACAGACGGTTGACATCGAAAAGCCGGTCCTTTAGGTTTGAGGATAGAGGAGTTAGAAGAATGAAAAAATTGATCATCATGACAATACTGGCGGCTTTTCTGCTGGGAGCCTGCGGCCAGCCGGAAGCCGGAAATGATAATAAACTGCTGATTTCTGCGGCGTCGAGTTTATCGGGCGTCATGGAAAAAGCGGCGTCGGAATTCCGGAAAACCGGTCAGGACGTTGAGCTTTCCTTCAACTACGGCTCTTCGAGCAAGTTGAGGGCCCAGCTTGAACAAGGAGCGCCGGTGGACCTCTTTTTATCGGCAAGCGAAGCCGACATGAAATTGCTGGAAGAGCAGCAGCTGATCCAGAAAGACACTGTGGTGCCGTTTGCAAAAAACCGGCTCGTGCTGGCCTCAAGTGCCGAGTTGGCGGAAAGCGCCGAGTTCGGTGCACTTTTGGAGGATGTTGAAACCATTGCGGTCGGGGAGCCGGAAAGCGTGCCGCTCGGCCGCTATACAAAAGAAGTGCTCGAAGGCTTGGAGCTATGGAATTCGCTCGACGGCAAGCTGGTGTATGCCAAAGATGCGCGCCAGGTGCTGACGTATGTGGAAAGCGGAAATGCGGCGCTTGGCATCGTCTATGCATCCGATGCCGCCACCTCGGAAAAAATAATGGGCATCGCGGAATTTCCGGAAGACCGGGAGCCTGTCGTTTATCCGGGCGGGATTGCGTCCGGCAGCCAAAACCGGGAAGCGGCTGAAGCGTTCCTGAAATTCCTGGCGGGGCCGGAAGGGCAGAAGCTCTTTCAGGAATTCGGCTTCATATCGGCAAGCGGGGAAGGGTCATGATGGCGTACGATATGTCGCCGCTGTTTCTGTCGCTGAAAGTCGCCGTGATTTCCACGTTTTTCGTCTTTTTCGCAAGCATCGCCTTGGCACGCTTGATGAGCCGCCGCGAGTTCTTCGGCAAAAGCGCCATTGAGGCGCTTATTCTGTTGCCTTTGGTCCTGCCGCCGACAGTCATCGGCTTCGGGCTCATTGTGCTGTTCGGGACGAATGGGCCGCTTGGCAGCCTGCTTGAAAACTGGTTCGGGATCCGCATCGTCTTCACCTGGACCGGCGCGGCCATTGCGTCGTTCGTCGTCTCGCTGCCGCTCATGTACCAAAGCGTCATAGCAGCTTTTGAAAAAGTCGACCCGCGCTGGGAAAATGTCGCCCGGACAATGGGCGTCTCCGAATGGCGGGTGTTCCGGACCATCACGTTTCCGCTTGCCTGGCCGGGGATCCTCGCGGGTCTGATCATGGCGTTTGCACGGGGCATCGGCGAATTCGGGGCGACTTTGATGATTGCCGGCTATATTCCGGGAGTGACGGAAACGGTGCCGCTCGCCATCTATTTCGCCTATGAAGCAGGGGATATGGAAAAAGCGGCGTTCTGGGTCATCGTCATATCCGCGGTCGGGATCGCCGCCATCACCTGGGTCAATTATTGGCGCAAAAAAACAGCGGTCCGCATCGGAAGGGAGTGACGCGTATGCTGACGGTCGATTTCCAAAAAACTTTAGAGCATTTTGAACTGGCTGTCCAGTTCCGGCTGGAGGATGAAATCATGGCGCTTGTCGGCTCTTCGGGTTCCGGCAAGACGACGCTGCTCAATTGCATCGCTGGCATAGACCAGCCGGACCGCGGCGAAATCATTTTGAACAGCCGGGATTTTTATAAAGAAGGGAAAAAGCCGATGAAAATCCAGCAGCGGAAAGTCGGCTACCTGTTCCAGGACTATGCCTTGTTTCCGCATATTTCGGTAGAGGAGAACATCCTGTACGGCACATCGCGCGGTTCGGATCTGTCGCATGTGACGGAACTGACCGACATACTCGGCATCCGCAGGTTGCTGCCAAAATACCCGCACCAGATTTCAGGCGGGGAAAAGCAGCGTGTGGCGCTGACACGGGCATTGGCTGCAAAGCCGGACATTTTGCTGCTTGATGAACCGTTTTCGGCACTCGACGATGACAATACGCGCCGCTGCCAGGACGAATTGGTGCGCATCCATGAGCGCTGGAAGATACCGGTGATTTTTGTCACGCACCGGAAAGCCGACGCGGAACGCTTGGCGGACCGGGTCGTCCGGATTGAAAAAGGCCATATGACCGAACAACTGTAGGCGAGCTTTCCCGGGATTTCGGGAAAGCTTTTTTGTAATCAGGCGTTAGCTGTTCAGCAAGAGCAGCGCCCGTGGTAAGCTTAAAGCATAAACATCGGAGTGAAGGAAAGGGGGAACCGCGAATGGAAGAGCGCTATTCCAGGCAGACATTATTCAAGCCCATAGGCCAAAGCGGACAGGCGTTAATAGGGGATGCCACCGTCACCATTGTCGGCTGCGGCGCGCTCGGCTCGGCGATTGCCGAAACGTTGACGCGTGCCGGTGTGGGTGAGATCCATCTTGTCGACCGCGACTATGTCGAAGTTTCGAATCTGCAGCGCCAGCAGCTGTTTACGGAGCAGGACGCGAAAGACATGATGCCGAAAGTGGCGGCTGCCGAACTGCGCCTAAAGGCGATCCGCAGCGACTTGCGGCTTTTTACGTATCTTGACAATCTGGATGCCGTGCTGATGGAGAAACTGATTGCCCAAAGCGATTTGGTCATGGATGCGACGGACAATTTCGAAACCCGTCTGCTGATTAACGACGCTTCCGCCAAATACGGAGTGCCGTGGATTTACGGCGCCTGCGTCGGCAGTTCCGGCGTCATCTTTCCGTTCATTCCGGGAGAAACCGGCTGTTTCCGCTGCTTGATGCCGGTGCTGCCCGCTGTCAATGAAACCTGCGATACAGTAGGCATCATTTCGCCGGCTGTCCAAGTGACTGCGGCGCTGCAAAGCGCTGAAGCGATGAAGTGGCTGAGCGGCAACCAAGGCGCTATGCGGAAGAAAGTCCATCATTTCAATTTGTGGGACAACACGCAGCTGGATATCGGTATCTCTCGCATCCGAAACCCGGCTTGCGAAACTTGCGGAGCAGAGCCGGCTTATCCATCGCTGGATAAAACGGCCGAGCGTGCTTACGCCGTGCTTTGCGGCAGGGACGCTGTGCAGGTGCTGCCGGATGTGACGCGGCCAATCACTCTGGAAGACGCGGAAAAAGCGGGACGGAATCTGGACGCGAAAGTGAAGCGCACGCCCTACTTTGTGGAGCTGCACGCTTTTGGCCACCGCATGGTCCTGTTCGGCAACGGCCGGCTTTTGATCCACGGCATCCGCAGCATTTCCGAAGGGCGGAAATTGTACCATCAATTGTTTGGGTGAAACGGAAAGGGAGAAACGCGATGTCTGAATCCTTTAAGCATGAAAAACAAATCCGCCTGGCGGTGCTGACCGTCAGCGATACGCGGACCGAAGAGACCGACCTCGGCGGAAAGCTTGTCCGGAAATTGGCGGAAGAAAAAGGGCTGCATGTGGCAGCTTATGGAATCGTGCCGGATGATGCGCAGCGCATCCGGCAGGCGGTGGAGGACTGGCTGCAGGAAGAGAAAGTGGATGTTATAGTGACGACCGGAGGGACCGGGATCGCCAAGCGGGATGTGACGCTTGAAGCTGTGAGTCCGCTGTTTGAGAAGCAGTTGGACGGTTTCGGTGAACTATTCCGTTACGTCAGCTTCTCGGAAGATGTCGGCACAAAAGCGCTTCTGAGCCGCGCGGCGGCAGGTGTGGCGGGTGACAAAGCCATCTTTGTCCTGCCGGGTTCCCGTGGGGCAGTGAAGCTTGCAATGACGCGGCTTGTTCTTCCGGAAATACGGCACATCGTTTTTGAGCTGACGAAGCACCATCAGCCCCGGGAATAGTCACCCGACTTGCCGCCTGTTTTTTCAAGCAGCATCGTCGGCCCGATGACCATTTCCTTGCCGGCTGCCTTGCACATGTCGTAGATGGTCAGCGCCGCAGCCGATGCCGCAGTGAGAGCTTCCATTTCGACGCCGGTCGGCCCTTTTGTCTTGACCGTAGCGAGCAAAAGCACTTCAAAATGGCCCGCCGCTTCGTCGACATTCCAGTCGAACCGGATATCGACGCCGCTTAATGCAAGCGGGTGGCACATCGGGATGATCTGCGCCGTGTTTTTTGCGGCCATGATGCCGGCCACTTGCGCAACCGCAAAAACGTCGCCTTTCTTGTTCGTGCCGTCCTTGATCTGGCGGTAAATGGCTTCGTTGATGACGACTGAAGATTTGGCGCGCGCCGTGCGGACCGTGTCGGTTTTTTCGGAAACGTCGACCATCTTGGCGCGTCCTTGTTCATTGAAATGAGTCAGTTCAGACAACGGAATCATCCTTTCATAATAGATTATGTCCAGTATAGCAGAACTGGCGGAGGAGTTGAGAGCAGTGGTGGAACACCGAAAACCGATTCCGGTGGCGGAAGCCGTGGAACGGGTGATTAAAAAAGCGCAGGCGCTCGGAACAGAACGGGTAGCGCTTGGCGACAGCTATGGACGGATTTTGGCGGAGCCGGTAAAGGCCTCCCATGATGTACCGCCGTTCAACCGGTCGCCCTATGACGGCTTTGCCATCCGGTCGCAAGATTCGGCCGGGGCATCCGGCGAAAACCGCAAAAGGTTCGAAGTGATCGACCATATCGGGGCAGGCGCCGTTTCCGGGAAAACGGTACAAGAAGGAGAGGCGGTGCGCATCATGACCGGTGCGCCGCTGCCTGCGGGTACAGACTCGGTCGTCATGTTCGAGCAGACGGTCGATTCCGGCTCTTCAATCACTATCCGGAAACCGTTTGAGGCGCTCGAGAACGTATCGCTGCAAGGGGAAGACATGCAAAAAGGCGACGCCATTATTGAAAGCGGCAGTTTTATCCATCCCGGAACCGTAGCGGTGCTCGCGACATTTGGCTACGCAGAAGTTATTGTGGCAAGACTGCCCGTGGTCGGCATCCTGTCGACCGGTACTGAACTCTTAGACGTAAGCGAACCGCTAGTGCCCGGCAAAATCCGCAACAGCAACGGCCCGATGATCGCAGCGCAGCTAATGCGCATGGGCATCCGCTGCAGAACATACGGCATGTCGGCTGACGATTTGGATGCAAGCTTTGCGGTGGTGAAACAGGCAGCGGAAGAAACCGACATCCTGATCACGACCGGCGGCGTCTCAGTCGGCGACTTCGATTTTCTGCCGGCAATCTACGAACGTCTGGGCGCCGACGTGCTGTTCAATAAAGTCGCCATGCGCCCGGGGAGTGTCACGACTGTGGCAGTGGCGAACGGCAAGTATCTTTTCGGCCTGTCCGGCAATCCTTCCGCTTGTTTTACCGGCTTTGAACTGTTCGTCCGTCCGGCGATCCTGAAAATGATGGGAGCGGACAAGCTATATTTGCCGCACACTCAAGCGGTGCTTGCGGAAGATTTCGAAAAGCCGAACCCGTTCACCCGCTTTATACGGGCCGCTTATGACGGCGCGTCCGTCCAACCGGCCGGCTTCAATATGTCGAACGCGGTATCCTCCATCGCCCGCGGCAACGCGCTCATCGTGTTGCCGGGCGGGACTCGGGGCTATCAGGCGGGTACGATGGTCGATGTCCTGCTCCTTGGCGTGGAGGAAGGGTCAAACGAATGGGCGCTGTAAAAATACTGCAGATTGTAGGTTTTAAAAACAGCGGGAAAACCGCTTTGCTGTCCCGTTTGATCGGCATAGCAAAGGAAAACGGCAAGGCCGTCTCCGCCATCAAGCACCACGGCCACGGCGGCCCGCCTGAGATGCCGCCCGGAACAGCAGACAGCACGCGTTTTTTTGATGCCGGAGCGGAGAGTTCGATTGTCTGCGGCGGCGGGGTCATCCAGCTGCATCAGCGGCAAAGGGATTCAGGGTTGGACAGTTTGATCCCGATGGCGCTTATGGCAAAGCCGGATTTCATCCTTGTCGAAGGCTATAAGAAAGCGGAATATGACAAAATCGTCCTCGTCCGTTCGGAAGAAGATTGGGTGGAGCTGAAACGGCTCCAAGGGATAATTCTTGTGCTAGCGCCCGAAGGCTTACGTATGGGCGAAGTTGAAACGATGGAGCGGAATGGCGCACAAGAGCTCGAAAATTGGTTTTTGAAATGGATGGAAGGTGAAAAAGATGAAAGCATTTGAAGTGGTGACAGAACCGATCAATCCGCAAATCTACGCAGATTTCGTACTGCGTCCGGAAGCGGGTGCGGTAACCTTGTTCACGGGGCATGTCCGGGAATGGACAAAAGGGGTCCGGACGTTGTATCTTGCTTATGAAGCATACGTGCCGATGGCCGAGAAAAAGCTGGCGCAAATCGGGCGTGAAATCGAAGAAAAATGGCCAGGCGCACAAGCCGCGATCGCGCATCGCATCGGTGAACTGCAGATCAGCGACATCGCCGTTGTCATCGCCGTGTCGTCGCCTCACCGCAAAGCGGCGTATGAAGCGAACGAGTACGCAATCGAACGGATCAAGGAAATCGTGCCGATCTGGAAAAAAGAGATCTGGGAAGACGGCGAAGAATGGATCGGTGACCAAAAGAAAAAGCCGGAGGGGGGAAACCAATGATTACGTTGCATTATTTTGCGGGACTCCGTGAACTGACGGGCACGTCCCAGGAACAGGCGGACCTTGCCGGCAAAACGGTCGAGGAGCTTATGGAATGGGCAGCCGACAAATACCCGGGCATCGAAAGGGCTTCAGCGCGAGTCGCCATCAACGAGGAATACGCCCTGCCGGCAGATGTTCTTGAAGACGGTGACGCCGCGGCATTTATTCCGCCGGTAAGCGGCGGATGACCGAACGGATCGGCATTCTGCTTTCGGGCGGCGAGTCACGGCGCTTCGGTTCGCCAAAAGCGTTCGCGGAGATCGATGGCGAAAAGTTCTACGAAAGAGCGTATCAGGCGCTGGATGCGGTATGCGACCGGGTTGTCATCGTATCCCATCCCGAACTTCAGCCCCGTTTTCCAATGGAATTGGACGTTATTACAGATCTTCCGGCTGTTGCGGGACAAGGGCCGCTTGCCGGCATTTTGACAGCAATGACCCAGAGACCGGGCAGCTGCTACATCGTCCTGCCGTGCGATATGCCGTTTGTCACTTCTGCTGAAACCGCAAGGCTCGTCGAACAGATGGATAAAACGCAGAACATCACAGCCATCCGGACACCGGATGCAAGGGTGCCGCTGTTCAGCATCTGGAAAACCGGCCTCCAAAAAGCGCTCAAGAAAGAACTTGAGGCTGGAGGCCGGCGCGTCATGGTATTCATGGAAAAAGCCGGCACCGCTTGGCTCGATTCTGCAGTGATCAACGGAGACTCAAGCGTTTTCCGCAACATCAACAGACCGGATGAATAGAAAGGGAGGTGCACCGCAGATGAATGCCAATCCGCTAACTGACAAACTCGGGCGGCCGATCCGCGATCTCCGGATTTCGGTGACGGACCGCTGCAATTTCCGCTGCTCCTACTGCATGCCAAAAGAAATATTCGGCGATGACTATGCCTTCTTGCCGAAGCAGGAACTGCTGTCGTTTGAAGAGATCCACCGGCTGACAAAACTGTTCGTCTCGATGGGCGTCAAGAAAATCCGGCTGACCGGCGGCGAGCCGCTCATGCGGCGCGGCCTCCCGGAACTCGTCGGTAAAATCTTGTCTGTTGAGGGTGTGGAAGATATTGGCCTGACCACAAACGGCCTGCTTCTTGGCCAGCACGCGCAGCCGCTTTATGATGCAGGCCTGAGAAGGCTGAACATCAGCCTGGATGCGCTGGAACCGGGACTTTTCGGCAAGCTGAACGGCCGAGGCGTCGAACCGTCGCGCATCCTCAAGCAGATCGACTATGCCAAGTCGGTCGGCTTCGACATCAAAGTCAACATGGTCGTCCAAAAAGGCGTCAACGAAGATGAAATCCTGCCGATGGCCGCTTATTTCAAGGAACGCGGCATTACATTGCGCTTTATCGAATTCATGGATGTCGGCAATGACAACGGCTGGAGCTTCGAAAAAGTGGTGACGAAAAAGCAAATCCTCGAAAAGCTTCAGACGGTTTACGAACTCGAGCCGGTCGATGAGGATTATTTCGGGGAAGTCGCGAAGCGCTACCGTTTCAAAGGCAGCGACTCCCAGGTCGGCTTTATCACGTCGGTATCGGAATCGTTCTGTTCCTCGTGCACGCGCGCACGGCTGTCGTCCGATGGCAAGTTCTATACGTGCCTGTTCGCAACAAACGGCTTCGATATCCGGGAACTGCTGCGCGGCGGCTTGAATGACGAAGAACTCTATCGGGCGATCAGCGGCGTCTGGGAAGGCCGGGCGGACCGCTATTCCGATGAACGGACAGAACAGACCGCCAAAAACCGCAGGAAAATCGGCATGTCGTATATCGGCGGCTGATTTTCCTGAAGTTTGATTGGCAAAAATAAAATGGATTTCCCGCTAAACCGCTCATCCGTACATGGATAAGCGGTTTTTCTTATGGAAATGCAGATTGGGAAAATACGAGCTTGCTGCAGAATCGAGAGTGAAGTGGAGTGTTCGAAGCTTTCGATTTTTAGAGTTTCTATGAATTGGGGATTTCCTTAGCTTTCAATTGAAAGTTGTGGGTTTAAACTTTGCTGCTGATGAGCAAAACCGTTCATAATTGTATAGGCGAGAATCGCGAACGATCGTAAAGTGTTTGACACGTTTACGAACGTTCTTTTCTTTGTTTACAGCCCTTTTTAAAGTGTTCGGAAACGTGTACTTTTACGAACGGTTTTATTCAAGAAAGCAAAGGTGATTATTTCATCTACATATTATGGGAATTAATGTTAGTCTAAATGTAGATGATATTTGAAAGTGAATGCAAATTAAGTGCAGTTAAGTTACCTGCGGTTTCGCTAGAAATAAGGCGTTACTAGAAAAACTAAAGCACAGATTAAGGGGACGGGCTATGAATGACTATAAATTTGTAAAAAGTATCATTGATGAATGGGATCCGATTGGTTTTTTGGATCTTGGGTGCCCGGAGGACGAATACGACCCTGAAATCAGAGATATTGTAGAGCTCTTGCCTCATGTGAAATCGATTGATGAACTTGCATTAAGAATCAGGCAAGTTTTTATAAAATGGTTTGAGGAATTTCTATCAATCGAAAAGTGCTATCCGATAGCTTTGAAAATATAGTAGGCTGCTAAAAAAAAGATTTCTTTTTTAGTACATACAAATGTAACTTAATGGTAATTGTTTTACATTCAGATTCCATTCTATTGCCTTAGTAAAGATTTTAAGCTTGGATAGGAAGAGAAGTAAAAGTAGATATCTTATGGAGTAATATGATTTTAATGGGGGGAGGTTTCCTAATGACCAAGTACTTAAAAGATGCACTCACAGTGGCATTAGTAACATTTGTAGTATCAGTTATTTTGCACCTTATTCTCTTTGGAGAAGTAAGATGGATTCCACTTATTAGCATCATTTTGATTATATATGTTGGAAGATTATTCATACAACCTAACTTAAAAAGAAATTAGACAAGTTCAGTATTACACTGAGGCTTATTCAACTTTAGCTGTTCTATCTATAATGTGAATGTAACTTATTATGAATTAAGTTACACTCAGATTCTCGGAATAAGCAGTATCAATATGCTATTTGATTACCGATCTACCGATACCAAGCAATAAAAACCGCATAAATATATGCGGTTTAAGGCGAAGTTATATTTCAAAAGAGATAGATTCTTTTTTTCTTAAAAATTCGTCTATAAGGAAAAACAATACTGCTATGAACGCAGTTAAGATCATCACAAGAAAAAAGAAAGAAAGCAAGCAAGCCGAATCCAATATGCACTAAAAAAAAGGTATATACGATATTTTCTAACATTCGCTGTAACTAAATCAGCCAATAATGAAACAGGTTTTCTATAGACAATGCTTCCTAACAAGCAATAAAACAATACAAGAACAGAGAAAGTGAAATTAATACTAGATCCTGCTACCACTGTTTTTATATCAAGAATTAACTACAAAAAGGTGAAGAATAAAGAGGTATAAAGGGCAACTTTACTTTTTCTAATTACAAGTAAGGGTTGATAAAGGTTTATACGTATCTTTGGTAAAAACGTTAACCCAATAATAGCTAAAACAACTTTTATTTGGATAGATTCTAATCCAACTCAGATAATAAAATAAATCAGTGTAACGATGGAGGTATACAGAAAAAGTCAAAAATTCTTCAACTCTCAGCACCTATAGGATAGTCGTGTATCATCATATCGAATTATACAAAAGGAGTAATTTAGAGAGGACTGAGGAAATGAAAAGGAAAACATTTTCGCTGTTTGCAGCCTCACTGCTTCTTATAAGCGGAATTTTTTGCTATACAATATTTTTTTCTTACCAACCTTCTGAGGAGGTATCGGATTTCCCTGTTCCCAAAAAAGCCGAATTGATAGAAGCAAATCGACATGCCAGAACTTATAATTGGGCTCCGGCATCTGAGGAGAATGGCATTCCATTCGGGTATAAAATAGTTCTGAAAGTTAACGGATGGGAAGAGCAGGAGAGAGAAGGAGCGTCTGTGATCTACACAAAAGGGGACAAACAAGTCGATGTTATTTCTCAGACACAGTTATTAATCCTTCGCGATATGGAATAACTTCAATGTAGATAGTTTAAGAAGCGATGGAATACTGCATTAAGCAGTAAACCATCTCAAAATGAATGATAAACCGCAGCGATTCAGCAATTCATATTTTAACTCTCTGGTCCACATATCTCTAGGTTATTGGAAGCGATAAGGTCCATTAATACAAGAAAAAGAAAAAAAGGACAAGTTCAATATGAATTGTTTAGGCCATACTGTGGAAAAGCTAAGGACTTAAAGTTTTTGGGGTAGAGTTAGCAGTTGCTATTAACATTTCCAAAGAACTTTCACCTTTAGGCAAGCTATTGACACGTACAAATACACCCTATACACTGAAAGCATTTACACGACATATGTGCACTGTTTGATTATATGTGCAAAGGAGTGGTCACTTGAACTGGGAAGAAGAACGGTTGCTGTATAAAATTGCAAAGCTATATTACGAGGAAGACTATACGCAGGCGCAGATATCCAAAGAATTAGGCATTTACCGCACGACTATAGGCAGAATGCTGAAGAAAGCAAAAAAAGAAGGAATCGTAAAAATAGAAGTAAAGAGCAAAGTGAATGAACAAATCGAAATTGAAGAGAAAATAAGAAGTCACTTCGGTATGAAAGAGATTGTAATTGTTCCTTCAAGCCATGCTTCGACTCGTTTTGAAGTTGAAGGAATGATAGGGCGGGCTTGTTCCGAACTCCTGAACCGCATCGTCAATGATAAGGACATCATTGGTTCGGCTTGGGGGACGACTCTAGGGAATATGGTTTCCCGTTTAACAGACATCGCTCCCAAAAACGTGGAGTGTGTTCCTCTTGTCGGAGGACCGGGGGAAATGGACGTAGAATACCACGTCAATGCCATTGTCTATAAGCTGGCAGAAATTTTCGGCGGCAAATCTTATTTTATCGATGCGGCAGCAGTCTACAGATCGAGCGAAACGACGAAGGAAATCCTGGAAGCGAGTTTCATGAAAAAGATTTTAGAGCTGTGGGAAAACCTTACGGTAGCAATTGTCGGAATCGGCTCGCAAACAAGCTCCTCTAATATGGTATGGAGCGGCATTCTTGGAGAGTCGGATCAGCAATTATTGGAAAGCCGCCACGTGGTCGGGGACATCTGTTCACGGTTTTATACCTTGTCCGGTGAATTGATTGAATCTCCGCTTTCCGACAGAACCATTTCGATTCAATTGGAAAAACTAAAGGAATTGAATTATTCCATCGGGGTTGCCTATTCAAGGGATAAAGCTGAGTCGATCATCGGCGCAATGCGCGGGAAGTTCATCAATGTACTCATTACCGATGAAGAAACCGCCGCTGAAATCCTTAAAGCTATGGAAAATCATTGAATGAAGGATATGTAATGTGAATTTTGCTGATGATGTCTGTGAAATTATGGCCATTTTAAAGGAAGGGAGGAAGCTGGATATCCAGTTTCCTCCCTTCCTTTTGTTCGTTTGCGTATATTTTCATCGTTAAAACTATTAATATCGCCTGAAGGATAAATACTCCATAAATCTCTTGGCTGCACGGGAAAGAGATTTTTGCTCTCTCATTCCAATGCCGATATCCCTATAGGCTGGAACTTCAAGCTCTTTTGCAACAATCCGGTAAGGAATGCGCTGCAAAATCAGCTCCGGCAATATACTGATGCCCAGCCCGTTTTCCACCATGGACATAATGGCATAGTCATCCCATGTGGTGAAATGAACTTCCGGTGAAATCCGGTGCTTCTCAAAAATTTCGGCAATTTCGGCTTTGGCCCCTTTTTCGAGCAGCATGAACGGGCTTTTCGTCAGTTCGCTGATGGGGAACTTCCCGCAATCCGCCATCGGATGGTCTTCGGGAATTACCACCAGCAGCCGGTCTTTTTCCAGCAGGACGGTTTCAAGTTCAGCTGTTGCCGGAAGCCGCAAAAAACCGAAGTCAACGCGCCCCTCTAAGATCCAGCCTTCAATTTCTGTATAGTCTCCGAGCAACAGTTCAAAATCCATTTTGGGATAGTCCTTCTTGAAAATCTTGATGATGTTCGGGAGCCAATGGGTGGCGGCACTGGAAAATGTCCCGATCCGAATGACGCCGGACTGCATATCATGGAGTTCTTCTATCTGCCTCTTAAGGATTTCCTGCTCATTGCAGATCCGCTTCAATTGGGGCAATAGCTTGATGCCATCAGAGGTCAAGCGGATGCCTTCCCGCCCCCGTTCAAAAAGGAAAACATCCCAATCCTTCTCCAGATCATGGATCATGCGGCTGATTCCCGACTGCGTATAATTTAAGCTTTGCGCCGCTTTAGTGAAGCTGCCATATTCTGCAGCCTTCACAAATGCCAAGTACTTCTGCAGATTCACTCGCTTCTTCCTCCATTCCATTTTGTAATGCAACCTATGACAAACATTCGTTTTTGTAATGGTTACATCCATGATATTTTATGAGTAGGAAAAATACAAATAAGAAAAAGTAATCATTTTTCCACTGGTACTTATCGAATGATGCTTCCAAAAGCGGATGCGCATTCCATCCAGCGTCAAGCGGTTCGAGAGCGAGGAGGAGCAGAAAATGAAATCTGAAGTTCAATTTATCCTGTCGATGGTGATATTTGGTACGATAGGTGTTTTTGTAAGATATATCGAGCTTTCTTCAAGTGAAACGGCCTTGCTCAGCAGTTCGATCGGCTGCCTGTTTTTAATGTTCGTCTTTTTCTTGATGAAAGGATCAATTCCGTGGAAACGGGTGAAAGCCAATGCAGCGATACTCTTATTTTCGGGCATCGCATTGGGCGGCAACTGGATTTTCCTTTATAAATCGTATGAATACACCACCATCACGAACGCCACACTGGGGTATTACTTTGCGCCTGTGTTTGTCATGCTTCTCTCGCCCCTTATCCTTAAGGAAAACTTGCCAGCCAAAAAGGTTGTTTGCATCGGCGCAGCGGTATTGGGCCTGATATTGATAGTGGGCAACGGCTTTAGTGCAGCCGGAACAGGGGATGTAATCGGCATCTCGTTCGGGTTAACGGCCGCTGCATTCTATGCAGCCTTAATGTTATTGAATAAATTTATCCGGGGCCTGGCCAAACTGGAAATCACCATCATACAGCTTGGAGTGACGGCGCTTCTTCTCCTGCCGTATGTGCTTTTTACCGAAGGGGTCAGCATTCTTGAAGTGTCTCCTTCCTCCATTCCATTCATCTTGATACTAGGAATCGTGAACACGGGAATCGGATTCTGGCTGTTTTTCTCCGGCATGCAAAAGCTAAAGGGACAGAGCATTGCAATGCTCAGCTATGTCGATCCTTTTGTGGCAATTCTGATTTCCTGGCTCATCCTGCAAGAACAGATGACCATTGTCCAGATGCTCGGCGGCGTCCTGCTTTTAGGCTCCACATTCATCAGCGAAAATCAATCCATCCAGTTTACGAAACGCTTTATGAACGCATCTGCCAAGTGATATGAAAAGGCTGCAGCAAAAGGTGCCCAAACAGTAAAAGAAGCTGTCCCATGTGGATTTCCGGGGACAGCTTCTTCCGTTGTGAGTTAGTCCATGTTTTTTTAAGAGACGCTCTTTTCTTGGTTCTTTTTCTATATTTTATAGGGGATGACGACCGGAATGTGCTTAGCGGAAGGAAGGAAAATATCGATGATTTCCTTTGTTTTGACTTTCATATATCCGGTTGTGGTTCCGTCACTGCATCCATACCATTCTTCCAAAAGGATTTCCTCATCAACCACAACTTGCACAAGTTCATCGTTATCCATCAAAACGCCAAATACAGTGGCGGCGCCAACTTTCGTTCCCAATATACTTTCCATCATTTCCGCAGGGGCAAAAGATACGCGCGAAATGCCAAGTGCATTGCTGAAGTTTTTTGATTTGAAGGGTTTTGCAGCAGCAGTGATAAACAAATAAAATTCTGTCTTTTGACTGTTGCAAAGGAAAAGCGTTTTTACCATTTTCATATTCAATTTTTGATTGATTTCGATACACTCTTCCATTGAAATCGCTTCGTCGGTATCCACCCGTTCAAAAAAAATATGCAGCTTTGCCAGTGTTTCGTAAACCATTTTTTGCAAGGGAGATTTATAGTCGGTCGGCGCTGTTTCCAGAATATCGCTTACAAAAAACAAGGAGATCCACCTTTCTTAACTTGAAATTTCTATTAATAGAAACGTAACACAGCCTTATGTATAACAAAAACGAATCTTTGTCATATTGCCTATGACAAAAACGGATGTACAGGAGGCCTGATATTTACATAAGATGCAAAAGATATTTTTAAGAAAATATCTGGACAGTCCATGATCCAAAAAAGAACGGGCAGCTTGATTTTGAAAATCACATGGCCCTTTTTTAGAAGACTGATGCATTCTGATGCAGCTTTCTATCGCTCGAAATTATGGTTCCCCAACGATTACACAGGCATAAAACATCATCACTGCAAATCTTGAAATCAGAGGCTGGAAAGGAATTCGATGCCAATTCCTTTTCAGTCTTTTTTTGTTAATGGGTGCTTTTTAGAAAGGTTTTTGTTTAGGAAATATTCATCTGCAGTAATCTTAATCGTCCCAAAACTTTGAAAGCGGCATTTATTTTTCAGATAAATGATTGACAACTCCATAATCACCCTATAAACTGAAAGCACTTACATCACATATGTGCATGTATTGCTCATATGTGCAAAAGAGAAGGAGGATGGAAGAGGAAGGATAACAGCCGCTATATGAAAGCGCAAAAAGAAAGCGCTATAAAAAATAAGCAACAAGCAGATTGAACGAGCGAATTGAAGTTGAAGAGAAAATAAGAAGCTGCTTCGTATGAAAGGAATCTCGGCTTTCCGACAGAACCGTTTCAATTCATTCGGTAAAACTGAAGGAATGGAATTGTTCCAGCGGAGTTGCTTACTGAAAAAAATAAAGCCGAGCCATCGGTGCAAGGTGCGAAAAGTGGATCAATGTACTCCTTACAGGTGAAGAAACTACAGCAGAAATTATTAAAGCCATGGATATCCAGTAAGAGAAAGTAGGAATTAGCGATGGAAATTTTATTGATAATGGTCGCCATTATGGTTGCTTGGGTGCTTCAAACTTTTCTAGGGACTTATCAGTTGAAGGACTTCAACAAAAACTATTCGGCGCTGCGTGCTTCCGGCCCCGTCTCTATCGGGCGCTCCAAAGGAATAGTGCGCACGGGTGTTGTTCTTTTGATGTCTTTGGACAAGGATAAAAAAATAATGGATGCAAGGAAAATGCAGGGCTTGACGATTTTTGCAAAGTTTAAACGTTTCTCTTTGCTGGAAAATCAGTCTTTGCTCAACATCGATCCCGAAGTTTATCAGCAGTTGGATCGCTTCACACAGAAAGCGTTCGACGAAGCAGTGGAAATTTACAAGAAGGTTGCCAGAGGAGAAGAAATCCCTGCCTCTAAAAGCCCGCTTGGAGAATTGGTTTCTGGATTCAGAAAAAATTAGGAGGTATGGAATATGGATCTATTAGTAAGGTTAGCAGAAGGATTTATCGGTCTCTTTGAACAAGGTGGAGAAGTGTTTACCGGATTTGTCACAGGAATCATCCCGCTTTTGATCGTATTATTAGTGGCGATGAACGCAGCCATCCGATTGATCGGGGAAGAGCGCATCAACAAGTTGGCCATGGCATCGTCAAAAAACATTTTCCTGCGTTACTTGGTATTGCCGTTTGTAGGCACGTTTTTCTTGCTGAATCCCATGACCTTATCTCTCGGACGTTTTTTGCCGGAAAGATACAAGCCAGGATATTATGCATCAGCAAGTTATTCATGCCACTCGATGAATGGATTGTTCCCTCACGTCAACCCGGCAGAACTTTTCGTTTTCCTCGGGATTGCAGCAGGCATCACTCAACTTGGCCTTTCAACAGGAGAGCTGGCTATCAGATATTTACTGGTCGGTATGGCTACGAACATGCTTAGAGGATGGGTTACAGACTTATGCGTAGCGTATGTAGAAAGACAACAGGGCATCAAACTTTCGAAAGAATTAGTTGAAAGAAAGGAAGCGGCTTAAATGGGCGAATATAAATCGGTTGTTGTAAAAGCTGGAAGCGGCGGATTTGGCGGACCTTTGCATGTAACGGTCAATGACAAAAAAAATAAGATAGTCAATATTACTGGAGGAACCATGTCCTCTGTTGCACAAAGAATAGCGGAGGTAAGTGGCGGGGAGCTAGTAGATGGCTTCCGAACTTCCGTCCCTGAAGATGAAATTGCTTGTGTAATCATTGACTGCGGCGGTACTTTGCGCGCCGGACTTTATCCGAAAAAGAGAATCCCAACTATCAATTTGATGGCGACAGGACAGAGCGGCCCGATGGCAAAATTCATCACTGAAGATATTTATGTGTCAGCAGTAAAACCTGAAAGCATTTCGATAGCGACTGAAAGCGCTAATGAAAGTGCACAAGAAAGTACAAAAGAAACAAACGTCGAAGCGGCGACCGAGAAGTTGGAAGAGACAGGGCAAGCACGAAAGTATGACACTTCAAAAAAAATCACGCAGCAATCCCAAGGAAACATCATGGCAAAAGTGGGCCAGCTCATGGGCGGTGTGGTCAGCGTCTTTTATCAAGCAGGGCGTGACGCCATTGATACTGTTCTTAAAACGATTTTGCCGTTCATGGCGTTTGTGGCCATGCTGATCGGTGTCATCTTAGGGACTGGAATTGGGGATGTCATCGCTAATTTCCTTTCTCCTTTAGGCAGCAGCGTCTGGGGCCTTATCGGTTTGGCTGCAATCGTATCGTTCCCCTTGCTTTCCCCTTTCCTGGGGCCTGGAGCAGTAATTGCACAGGTTATCGGTACATTGATCGGCGTAGAGATCGGCCGAGGAAACATTCCACCTCAATATGCATTGCCGGCGTTATTTGCCATTAATGCACAAGCGGCAGCAGATTTTGTACCTGTAGGGCTTGGTCTGGCAGAAGCGGAACCACAGACAGTCGAAGTAGGAGTGCCTGCAGTATTATACGGCAGATTCCTAACAGGAGCGCCGACGGTATTCATTGCTTGGCTTGCAAGTTTTGGTATGTACGATTCATAAAATTTATAAAGGTGGATAAAACACATGACAAAGACAATCTATAACACAGTAGTAACTAAACTTGGCGAATCCGTAAACGAGTTTTTGGAGCAAGGAATGCTCATCACATTCAAAGACAATGCCCCTGAAGAACTGGCTGAATTCTGCATTCTCCATTCGGAAAACGACTTGAAGGAGAACATTGAAGTGGGGGACACGCTTTTCATCGGCAATGATTCCTACCGCATCATCGGGGTAGGAGAAGCAGTTAACAAGAACTTGAAATCGCTGGGACACATCACATTTGATTTTAATGGCACTGAAGAAGTTGAACTTCCTGGTACTCTAGCGCTTGAAAACAAAGAAATCAGCCAAATCAAAGTCGGGGACGTTATAAAGGTGGAACGGTAATAAAGAGATAGTGGAATAAGAATAAAATTGCCTCTTCAAAAGGGGCGGGATGGAGTGTGGACAAATGGTGAAAACAGGAATTCGATTGGATGGAAAAGTAATTATTATTACAGGCGGTAACTCGGGCATTGGAGAGCAGATCGCCAAGCAATTGCAAAAAAGCGGAGCCAGTGTGGTTGTTGCTGATTTGAACGTAGAGACGGGGCTTCGGGAAGACGAAGTTTTCACAGTCCAATGCAATGTAACGAACAAGGAAAGTGTAGATAGCTTGGTCGATCTGACATTGGAAACTTACGGGAAAATTGATGGCCTGGTAAATAATGCAGGCGTCAACCTTCCGCGTCTTCTAGTTGATGCAAGAGGGGAAAAACCTGAATATGAGCTGAACGAAAAAGATTTCGACTTTATGGTAGCGGTAAATCAAAAGGGTCCTTATCTTTGTGCCCAAGCGGTCGCCAAACATATGGTGAAACAAAAAGGCGGCGTGATTGTCAACATGTCCTCTGAATCAGGAGCAGAAGGTTCTGCTGGACAAAGCTGCTACTCCGCAACAAAAGGCGCATTGAATGGTTTTACAAGATCTTGGGCTAAAGAACTTGGGAAATACGGGGTCCGTGTTGTAGGCGTTGCACCGGGCATCATGGAAAAAACAGGATTGCGGACAGACGCTTACAATGAAAGCTTGGCCTACACTAGAAATGTTGCGGTCGAACAACTGGACGGCAACTATGCAAGCACCATCCCTCTAGGTCGGCCGGGCGGTTTAGAGGAACTGGCGGATTTGGTCAATTACCTGCTTTCTGATTACTCGACCTATATAACTGGCACTACCATCAACATTTCGGGAGGCAAATCCCGCTAATTACCGGAGGGAAATGACCATTGAAAATTTATATCGATTCTGCGAATGTAAAAAGCATCGAGCGATTGACTGAGTACTTTCCTGTGGCAGGGGTTACAACAAATCCAACCATTCTAGTAAATGAGAAAAAACCTTATTTGCCCTTGCTGAAAGAAATCCGGGGGGTTATTGGCGGCGACAAAGCTTTGTTTGTACAAGCGATAGGAAACAAAGCCGAGGATATTGTCAAAGAAGCGGAATTTCTTGCAGAGCAATTACCGGGCAAGACCATAATAAAGATCCCTGTCACCGATGAAGGGGTCAAGGCCATCAAATTGCTTGCCCAGGAACAGATTGAGACCTTGGCAACTACTATCTATACCCCTTTTCAAGCAGTGCTAGCTGCACTCGCTGGTGCCAGTTATGTTGCGCCGTATGTGAATCGGATAGAAAATCTGGGTGGCAACGGGGTGGGAGTCACTGCTGAGATTGCCCAACTCCTTCAAGCGCACGGCTTGAACTGCGAAATTATTGCTGCGAGTTTTAAAAACATCCATCAAGTCCAAAGCGTCTTTCTTTCAGGGGCAGAGTCAGCGACCGTTTCCCCCGATCTTATCGAAAAAATGATAGAATTTCCTTCGACTGCAACAGATGTAGCCGATTTTAAAAAGCAATGGCAAGGTGCTTACGGAGAAAATTGCGAAACCATCATCGACTGAACGGATCAAAAGGTTAGGGTGATCAGCAGGTCGTTCTGCTATTCAAAAGCTGAGCCCACCGCTATATGACAGTATAAAGGAAGGATTCTTGCTATAGAATCCTTCCTTTTCTTTTTCCTATGAAATTTTTATCACGGTCAGCTGAAGCAAGGTGGGATAAACAGTAAGTGCACTGGAATTATATTGATGGGAAAGTTCACTTAGCAGCATTCGTCACTTCCAGCAAAATCGTTTTTTCTTTGCTCAACAGTTGAATCCGGTAGTCGTCTTCTTGGATGGTGGATTTGATTTCGTTCGACTCGAGATATACACGAATGGCGGTGCTGATCTCTTTCAGAAGTTGTGGATCTGGCTGTTTTGGCAATGCCGTCTTGATCTGGACGTGCGTGACACCTTCTTCTACCTTATAGCTTAAACCTGTTGTGCCATAAATAGCTTTTCCTTCCATGGCTTCGAAAATATCGCTGGAAACAAAGGCCCAACGATCTTCTTGGCTGCGATGCGCTGCGTTGAAATAACGCAATTCAACCTTCTGGATATTCCACTTTTCTTTCTCGATATTGGCAAGGAGATACTCTTTGATTTCCTCAATTTCCTTTACTTGGTCCGGCATATTCACTTCCAGGGTGTTGAAGAGCTTTCCTTCCTTGATGCTGTAAGTGGGTTGGCCGGCCAAATCGGGATAGCCATAGGCCGAAAAGGCTTCGCTGATCAGCGGTTCAACATTGATTTCCCCTCGGCTTGTATCCGAAGGCGGGTCTTCCCCTTCCTGCATTACAGTCAGATCCAATTGATACTGGTCGATGCCCTCTTCGGCAAGGAGCTCGTGGATCGCCGGTTCAACGGCTTCTTCCATTTCCGAAAGACTCATTTCCTCTTTAGTGAAAGCCAGTTGGACGGTAAACGGGTCTGGCGTTATGCCGACTGCTGAAACAGGATAGCCGCTTTCCTCAGCAGCCTGCATGATTTTTTCGGATAAACTATCGCCAGCCGACTCGGATGGCGCAATTATGAGCGGCAGAATTCTTTCCGCGAATGAAGCCATCGCCGGAGAGTAAAAAGGGGAAGTTCCCAGTAATAGCAGCATGGCCGCAGCTGCCGCAAGCCTTATTCTCATTCGGGAAGTCCCAAGTTTTCTTTTCCGTTTTGGTTCGCCGGCCTTCTCACTTTCCATAAGAATCCGGTCCCGTAACTGTCCATGGCGGGATGGTTCCATTCTGAGCTGGCCGTCCAAGTTCTTAAGCATGTCTTTCAGCTCGTTATCGCGCAATGGCGTCATAGTCAAAACCCCCTTTTACCAGTTCGGTTTTCAGTTCTTTCAAAGCCCTTGCCAAGTTGCTTTTCACTTTGCTTTCGGACCAGCCTAAAATTTCCGCCGTCTCTTTTGTCGAGAATTCCTTCAGCATGCGTAAAGTCGTGACTTGGCGATATGTAGGTTTCAACTTTTTGAGGGAATAAAAGAGAGCCTCCTCCTGTTCACCCATCTCCATCAATTGGGAAGGGAGGGGAGAAGAATCAGGTTCGGTTAACGGCAAGTTGAAATAATGCGTCAACGGATTTTTCTTTCGAAAATGATCTTTGGTCGTGTTTTGGGCGATACGGAACAGCCATGTTCGACTGCTTGATTGGTATTGGAATTGAGTGAAATGCCGATAAGCTTTCACGAATGTTTCTTGCGTCAAGTCTTCGGCCAGCTGGTAATCCCTCACCATCATGAAGATGTAAGTAAAGACAGCTTCTCCATGGTCGTCATACCAATCTGCTAAGGTTTCGCTGGTTTTCAATGATTTTTCTCTCCTTTCCTACTAACTTAGACGCAAAGCGGAAAAATCGGTCGCACAATTGGAAAGTTTTTCTATTGCTGATCGGCCTGTTTATGGGGCGGTTCCTGTCATCAATGACGGGTTTACATATAGCCGCTCATCAATAGCTGCATATAAGAAACCCCAACAACCTTATAAGGATAGGTTTGTTGGGGTTTCTTCAATTCATTTGCAGGCCGGCTTTCCCAAGAGAGCTGGATCTGATTTTAAAAACAACATCGACTGCTTAAAAGCCTCTCTGTTTCAAATAGTCTTCTCTGGCCTGTTTGGCTTTATCCGGTTTGGGCTCATCTTTCAATAGCCTCTTATGGAGATCGTTCAACAGATATACCCCTCTGAATAAGGTGCCTGAAATGATGCCGAAAGCGAGCAAGCCGCCAGCCATCGGCCCCGTCAAAAGCAGCAGGTAGCCTAAAATGGCCGATAAAACTATTGATAGCATCAATTGCAATGCAAGTCCCCCTTGATCCTATAAAAACAGCCCCTGACATTAGGGGCTGTCCCATTGGAAGCAGTTTATCAGTCTCTCGACAAGAACGATGTAAGGCGCAGGATATTCAAGAACAGATTCAGGAAATCCAGGTACAAGCCGATGGCCACGAACGGCACATCCTGTTCCGACATCGGCTGGTGCCGGATGCGGTTGAAATCATAGATCGTGTAGAGCGAGAACAGCAAGACGCCCGCCATCGAAAGGATCATCGCAAAGCCGCTTGAGAACGGAACGAAGAATCCGAAAAGCGAAATCACAAAAAAAGCGATCAATGCGACAAACAGGTAGCTCGACCAGCCGACCAGGTTTTTGTTCATGCGGTAGCCGACCAATCCGTATGCGGCAAAAACAACAGCGGTTGAAACGAATACTGCGAGGACGACTTCTCCGCCCAGGCTGCCTACGTAATACGTCAATGCAGGATAAAGCGTTATACCGCTGATCAAAGCGAAAATCATCGCAAATGTGCTGCCCGCTTTTCTCGCTTTCCGGATGAAAATCATGGAAATAAGGAGAACTACTTCAACGACCATCAATGGCAGCATCAAAGCAGGCGGCACGAATTGCCCTGCAATGACCCCGATCCCGGAGATTACCCATAGCACCGAGAAGAAACTCAAAACGCTCCTCAGCATTTCGTTGTTGGGCAGCTCTTTTTCTAATTCATATTGTGAATACATGTACATTTCCTCCTTTGTCTATAACTAGTATACGGTCATGGTGCCTTTTTAGATTCACCGGATCGAAAATTTTTTTCAGGAAATAAAGGGGTGGGAAAACAGGCTGCGGGTCCCTCGGTACGCAAAAAAACAGAGCCGATTCGGCTCTGTTTGGAGTGGCTATGCCTTTATTTCCGTCCAAGTTCCCGGCCCATGCCGCGCAAAAAATTGATTCCGAACTTGAGGGAGCGGTTGACGTCCGGGTCGCGGAGCGCTTTCACAAGGCCGAAGACGCCGATTTTTTTCGGATTGTCGCGATGCAGTTCCGCTTCGTCGAGTCCGCCTTTGACGCTGTCCATGAGGCGGGCCGTCGTGTTCGGGTCGATGGCGGTGACAACGGCCGCCGCTTTCATCGCGTTGTTGATGAGGTTGGTGACCGGTTCCCGGGAAGCTTGGTGGACGGCGATGCCCGTCAAATTTTCTCGCGCTTTCACCATCGCCCGCACCGCATCGAGTATACCGGCGTCGTTCAATTCACCGGTGATTTCCAGGATTTTATTGAGCGCCTGATCCTGCTGGACGAGCAGGGTTTCAAGTTCGCCCAGCTTTTTCTCTTTTTCCTCTTCCGGCGTCAGCTGCCGCTTGCTGATCTGTGTGATTGGCGTTGCCATCCTTATCACTTTCCTTCCTTATTGATCGGTCAGCGGCACATAGCCCGGGCGCTGCCATTTCCGTTGGACTTCCACTCCGCGCTGCGGCGTCCGTTTCTTGCCGCGCGGATTCGATTTCGAAACCGGGCTCTTGCCTTTTTTCTCGAGCAGTTCCAGGCGGACCTTCGTCTGTTTATAGGCAGGGGTATTGGTCCGGTGGTCGGTGGCCGGCCCGGTCAGGAAATTGATGGCCGTTTCCTTGTTGGTCGAGTGCATCGGCAGGAACAGTTCGTTGTCTTTCACCCGGTCAGTGACAAATGCCGGCACTTTCAGCGCTCCGTAAGGGGAGACGAGCCGTACGAGCGAGCCGTCTTCGATTCCGCGAATCTTCGCAAGTTCCGGCGACACCTCGACAAAGTTCTGCGGCATTTTCTGGTGGATGCCGCGCGATTTGTCGGACAGGTTGCCTTCATGGAACTGCTCAAGAAGCCGTCCGTTGTTGATATGCAGATCGAACTCCTCAGGGAAGACCACAGGCTCCACCCAGTCGGACAAGGCGAAACGTGCTTTCTTGTCCGGGAAGTTGAAGCCGTCGACGTACAGAAGCGGTGTGCTGGCACCGTCCAAACTGCCCCAAAGGAAGCTGTTCCAGCCTTCCAGCCCTTCATAGCTCGCCTGGGAGAAAATCGGCGTCAAACTCGCCATTTCAGCGAAGATGTCGCTTGGGTGGCTGTAGTTCCAGCCGGCGCCCATGCGGTTGGCGATTTCCTGGACGATCCACCAGTCGGGCTTGGAGTCCCCGAGTTCCGGCAGCGCCTTATACAAACGCTGCACGCGCCGCTCGGTGTTCGTGAACGTGCCGTCTTTTTCAAGCGACGGAGCAGCCGGCAGGATTACATCGGCGTACTGTGCCGTTCTTGAGAAGAAGATGTCCTGCACGACGAAAAAGTCCAGCTTCGCCAGCACTTCGTCCACATGGTTGGCATTGGCGTCGACAAGCGCCATGTCCTCGCCGACCAAATACATCGCCTTCATCTTGCCTTCCTCCACAGCCCGGAGCATCGAAACATTGTCATAGCCGGGCTTGGAATCGATCTTCACGCCGTATGCGCGCTCGAACTTTTCACGCGCCGCGTCATCCGACACGTGCTGGTAGCCAGGGAGCCATCCCGGCAATGACCCCATGTCGCAGGCGCCCTGGACATTGTTATGGCCGCGGAGCGGATATGCCCCGGCACCCGGACGGCGGTAGTTGCCTGTGGCAAGCAGCAGGTTGGAAATCGCGGCGGACGTGTCCGAACCGCCGGTGTTCTGGGTGACGCCCATGCCCCAAAGGATGCACGTGCCGTCCGCTTCATGGATGGCGTGCGCAATCTGGATCAGCGTTTCCTGCGGGATGCCGGTTTCCTGTTCCGCATAACTGAGTGTGTATTTCTTGAGCGCTTCTTTATATTCTTCGTAGAAATTGACATTTCCGCGGATGAACGCTTCATCATGCATCCCTGTATCGATCAGGTATTTGGTCACCGCCATCAGCCAGACCTGGTCGGTGCCTTGTTTCGGGCTGATGAAAAGGTCTGCGCGGTCGGCCATTTCGTTGCGGCGCAGGTCGGCGACAATCAGTTTCTGGCCGTGCAATTTATGCGCGCGCTTGATGCGGGTGGCAAGCACCGGATGGGCTTCCGCCGGGTTCGCCCCGACGATGATGACAAGCCCCGCTTTGCCGATATCCTTGATCGTCCCGGCGTCGCCGCCCATGCCGACCGTGCGGAACAAGCCGTCCGTTGCAGGGGACTGGCAGTAACGCGAGCAGTTGTCGATATTGTTCGTCTCGAACACTTGGCGCGCGATTTTCTGGAGCACGTAATTGTCTTCGTTGGTGATTTTTGATGATGAAATGACGCCGATGGCATCTTTCCCGTAATCGCGCTTATAGCCGCCAAGTTTGGAAGCGACCAGATCCAGCGCTTCCTCCCACGTGGCTTCGACAAATTCGTCGCCGCGCCGGATGAGCGGGGTGGTGATGCGCTTGTCGCTGTTGACAAAATCCCAGCCGAATTTCCCTTTGACGCATGTCGAAATCTGGTTTGCCGGCGCATCGGATACCGGCTGGATCTTCAGGATCTCGCGGTCTTTCGTCCACACTTCGAACGAACAGCCGACGCCGCAGAAAGTGCACACCGTCTTGGTCTTTTTCATGCGGGTGTGGCGCATCGCCGCTTCCGCATCGGAAATCGCAAGGATGCCGCTATAGCCGGGTTCCACATCTTTGACGAGGTCAATCATCGGATTCAGGATTTCCGGTTTCATGCCCGTCATGAAGCCCGCTTCGCCGAGCATGGTATTTTCCATGAGGGCGTTGCACGGGCAGACGGTGACGCAGTGGCCGCAGCTGACGCAAGATGAATCATTGATCTTCGCGCCGCCGTCCCAAAGTACGATCGGCCTGTCGCGTTCCCAGTCGATCGACAGCGTTTCGTTGACCTGCAGGTTCTGGCAGGCCTCCACGCACTGGCCGCAGGCGATGCACTGGTTCGGGTCGTAGCGGTAGAACGGGTTGGTGAAGTCCACGGCATCAGTCGAGCATTTCGGCTCGAACGGGTATTTCTGGTGTTCGATTTCCATCATGTCAACGGTGTTGTGCACCTTGCAGTTGCCGTTGTTGTTATCGCACACCGTACAGTAAAGCAGGTGGTTTTCGAGTATCCGGTCCATCGCTTCGGTCTGTGCCGCTTTCGCGCGGGTGGACCCGAGCTGGACGCTCATTCCATCCATAGCCTTGGCCGAACAGGTGCGCAGTAATTTGCCGTCCACTTCCGCGATGCATGTATCGCACGTCTGGATCGGGTCGACTTCGGGCATATAGCAGATCTGGGGGTGGGTGATGTTGTTCGCATTGACGACTTGGAGAATCGTCTGTCCGGGTTCAAAGTCAAAAGATGAACCGTTGATGATGATCGGCATGCCATTACCTCCTTTTAGTCACGTAAATGCCGGGATATCCGCCAAAACGGCAGCTGACGATTCTTGTATACCCCTGTTGTGTGGTAATATTATAATCAATTTAAGCGAGCCGAACAATTTATTTACGAAATAGTCAAAAAATATCGATGAATCTCCGGAAGGAAGGTGAAGTTGCCGATGGAACAGCATAAGGAACGGACCGTCACGCGCTTTGAAAACGGGGCGTTCACCGAGAAAAGGGACCGGGTTGTCATCGAAGAGCCCATCACCATCCATATCAATGGACGCGAATTCATCACCATCGTCTGCACGCCGGAGTGGGTCAAGGATATGGCGGTCGGCTTTCTGGCGTCTGAAGGCATCATCCCGAACCACCAGGACATCAAGGAAATCCGATTGGATGAAAAGGCGGGAATCGTCCACATCACGGCCGACAAAGTCTATCCGTTCTATGAACAATTGCAGAACAAGCGCTTTGTTTCATCGTGCTGCGGCATGAGCCGCCAAGGCTTCGTCTTTGCGCATGACGCCATCACCGCGAAGACGATGAAGGAAGCGCGGGTCAAGCTCACGCCGGAAGACTGTTTCCGGCTCATGCGGCAGATGGACGCCAGCGCCGAAACGTTCCGGAAAACCGGAGGCGTCCACAATGCGGCGCTTTGCAGCACGGACGGCTTTTTCCTGTCGCGCGTCGATATCGGCCGGCACAATGCGCTCGATAAAATTTACGGGCACTGCCTTAGAAACGGGATCCCTGTCCGCGATAAAGTCATTGTCTTCAGCGGCCGCATCTCATCGGAAATTCTCCTGAAAGTCGCGAAAATCGGCTGCGAAGTCATCCTCTCAAAATCCGCACCGACCGAGCTTGCCTTGGAACTTGCCGAAGAGCTCGGCATCACGGCGGTCGGTTTTATCCGCGGGGAGTCGTTCAATCTTTATACGCACCCCGAGCGGATTGCGGCAGGAAAAGCTGGCGGAAACCCGGATCTGCCGTCATCGAAACAGGAAATTTAACAGTGGGCCGGACAAGGAAAATATCAACATTTCCAATTTAAAGCAAGAATCGGCAAATTGGTTTAAACTGGACTGGAAGAACTTACTCGCAACTTACAGAAAAAGGTGAAATTATGAATGGTTTTATGATCGAAAAACCCGTTCCGTATTATGAACAATTCTATCATTCGATAAAAGCGATGATTTTCGAAGGGAAATTCAAACCAGGGGAAAGAATCGTGGAAACGCAGCTTGCTAAAGAATTCAATGTAAGCAAAAGCCCGATCAGGGAAGCGATTCGAATGCTCGTGCAAGAAGGCTTGATCGTCACGGATGAAAAATCAAGGATGGTCATCTACGAACCTACCTTGAAAGATGTGGAAGAAATCTATTTTTGCAGAAAAGCATTGGAATCATTTGCAGTACGGCTGATGATAGAAAAAGCGGCTGACAGTGAAATAGAGGAGATAGAAGAGCTTTTGCTGGAAACGGAAAAAGCGATCCGCGACGGGCAGGAAGACAAAGCAATAATTGATCTGAACGCATCTTTCCACAACTTGATCATTGAATTCACGAAAAACGAGCGGCTGAAAAAACAGATCAAAGACTTGAAAACCTTAATGTACTTTTTCCGAGTGATGAATTTTCAAGGCGGGCACCGGGCCGAAGATATTCTGAAACAGCATCGCGACATCTTTTACCATATCAAAAAAAGGGACCAAGAGAAGGCGGCCCAAGCGATGCTCGACCATCTGCAGCTGGATGTGGACCACTTGACCGAAGTTTTGGGCAAACCGACGAAATAAAAGCGCTGAGAAATTGGTTCAGCGTTTTTTTTTGCGCCGCAAAATAGTTAGAAATTTTAAAATAATCTATTGATTTTATTCTGCGCTTCTTGTAGTATTCAAATTAGAAGTTGGTCGACCGGATACAGTCGACTGAAAAGAACTGAAAATCAAAAAGGTGGGGTAGAATGAAAACTTTTAGAATCGCCAACATCCCTGGGGACGGAATCGGCAAGGAAGTCGTGCCGGCAGCAACGGAAGTTTTGAATGCGCTTGCAGAAGTGCATGGAGGCCTGAAATTCGAGTTTACCGAGTTTCCATGGAGCTGCGAGTATTACTTGGAGCATGGCCAGATGATGCCGGATGACGGCTTGGAGCAGTTGAAGGATTTCGACAGCATCTTCCTTGGCGCTGTCGGGAACTTGCAGCTTGTTCCCGACCACATCTCCTTATGGGGGCTGTTGATAAAAATTCGCCGCGAATTCGAACAGGTGATCAATATCCGCCCTGCAAAGCTGATGGACGGGGTCCGTTCTCCGCTGGTCAATCCTAAAGATTTCGATTTGATTGTAGTCCGGGAAAACAGCGAAGGGGAATACAGCTCCATCGGCGGGAACATCTACAAAGATGAAGATGAAATCGCCATCCAAAACGCTATTTTTTCAAGGAAAGCTTCAGAAAGAGCGATGCGCTATGCTTTTGAGCTGGCTGCCAAGCGAGGAAAGCACGTCACTAGTGCGACCAAATCAAATGGAATCATTTATTCGATGCCGTTTTGGGACAAGGTTTTCAAGGAAGTCTCGAAAGACTATCCGGAAATCACAACCGACTCACAGCATATCGATGCGCTTGCGGCGTTTTTTGTCACCCACCCGGACAAGTTTGATGTGGTCGTAGCAAGCAATTTGTTCGGCGATATTTTAACCGACCTTGGAGCGGCCATCATGGGAAGCATCGGCATTGCCCCGGCAGCCAATATCAACGTGAACGGAAAATACCCTTCCATGTTCGAACCGGTGCATGGGTCAGCGCCCGATATCCTCGGCAAAGGAATCGCCAATCCGATCGGGCAGATCTGGACGGCGAAAATGATGCTCGACCATTTCGGCGAAGAAGAGCTCGGAACCACATTGCTGGATATCGTGGAAAGCGTAACGAGGGACGGGTATTTGACCCCGGATATCGGCGGCACAAACACCACAAAAGAAGTGACGGACGAAATCATCAAGCGCATCAAGGATTTGGGGAAACTGAACGCGGACGAAGAAACGACCGGCTACTCGAAAGTATAAAATCAGGATATGAAGAATTGCATGGCAGGAGCAGAAGTTCTACCATGCGGTTCTTTGAATAAAATGTAAACGCTTTCTTAAAGTTTTGCATAAAACAAATAGGGGTGAAAAGAATGAGCAGTAACAATGTCCAAGAAATCGGCGGTATCAACGGAGTAGGCGAAAAGCGCAAAGGGTTGGGTTTAAGGGGCGTGAAGATTGCGGGAATCGAGGCTCCTGTATTTTTGGGAGTGGCGGCAATTGTATTGATCGGCATGTATATGGAACTGCTGCCGGAGAACATCGTAAGCGGCCTGGCAGTCACCATGGTTCTAGGCGGCCTGCTGATGTGGATCGGAAACAGCATACCGGTATTCGGAACGTTCGGCGGAGGTCCCATCCTTTGCATTTTGATCCCGGCCTTATTTCTGTACTGGGGGCTGATTCCGGAAAGTTTCGCGGTGCTGGCCGATAATTTCTACAATGAATGGGGCTTTGCGGAACTGGTCGTCACCGGTTTGATCGTCGGCAGCATCTTGAGCATGGACCGGAAAATGCTGATGAAGACAGGGCCAAGATTTTTCGTGCCGCTTCTGGGCGGGGTGTTTGCTGCTCTTCTTATCGGCGGAGCGGTCGGCCACTTGATCGGCTTCGGCTTCTCGGAAACGATTTTCTTTGTTGTCGGCCCGATCATGGGCGGCGGAATGGCCGCTGGCGCTGTGCCGATGGCCGAGATTTATGCAGCGAACGGCAGCGGGGATGCGGGCAGTTACCTTGCGCAGCTTGCTCCGGCTGTTATGGTCGGCAATATGGTCTGTATTCTGATTGCCGGGGGATTGAATGGTTTAGGGAAACGCAAAAAACCGCTTTCCACCAACTTTTCAGGAAATGGCAAACTTTTGAGAGCGGCAGAGGCGGGTGCAGAGGAAAAGGCCAAGGCGCAAAAAGAAAGCATCTTGCCGCTGTCATTAAGAAATCTGGCGGTCGGTTTGCTGATAGCTTCCGGGCTGTTCATTTTTGGTGAAATCATCAACTCATTTGTGCCAAGCCTTCACGCATATGTCTGGATCATTCTAGGGGCGGCGGCTTTGAAGCTTTTCAAAGTATTGCCGGAAAGCGTCGAGAAATCTTCGGAGGATTGGTACGACTTCATCTCCATGGCATGGGTTCCGGCTGTTCTGGTTACCATAAGCGCAGGAATGATCGATTTCAACAGTGTGCTGGGAATTGTCACAGACCCGAGCTACATCACCTTGACGATCCTGACAGTCGTGCTCGCTACATTAGGGGCCGGTTTTATCGGAACATTGGTCGGCTTCTATTTTGTCGAATCTTCCATTTCTGCGGGCCTTGGCATGGCGGACATGGGCGGCTCGGGGGATGTGGCGGTATTGAGCGCAAGCGAGCGGATGGGGCTTATGCCGTTCCTGCAGATTTCATCCCGCATAGGCGGCGCAATGATGCTGATCATCTTGTCGATCTTGGCGCCGTTGTTGATGTAAGTGAGGGAACCTTATAAAAATCCACAGCTCAAATCTTATTTTTAAGGTTTGGGCTTTTTTCATCACTTCAGTGATTCAGAAAGGAATGGTTTTGTCATGAAAGTGCTCGTTGCAATCGATTCCTTCAAGGGCAGCATTTCCTCCATCGAAGCCAGCAGAGCGATTTCCGAGGGCATCCAGGAAAGTTATCCCGATGCTGAGATCATCGCCCTGCCTTTGGCCGATGGCGGAGAAGGAACTGTTGAAGCCCTGCTGCAGGCAACAGGAGGAACGAAAATCGAAAGAAAGGTGAAAGGGCCCTTAGCCGCGGAAAAAACAGCGGTCTACGGCATCTTGGACGGCGGAAAAACAGCGGTGATAGAAGTGGCGGAAGCGTGTGGACTGGCGTTCGTTTCACCTGAGCAGCGCAACCCTCTTCTGGCGACTACATACGGCGTGGGTGAACTGATTGCAGACGCGATCGGGAAGGGGTGCCGCGACTTTGTCATCGGCCTCGGCGGCAGCGCCACGAACGATGGCGGCACCGGCATGCTGCAGGCGCTGGGATTCCGCTTTTTGGACGGGTCCGGCAATGAAACGGGGCTTGGGGGACAGGCACTGAAAAAGATCGCCGGGATCGACGGAAGCGGGGCAATGCCCGAATTGATGGAGTGCAATTTCAGGATCGCCTGTGATGTGAACAATGTACTTTATGGTCCGACGGGCGCGGCGCATATCTTTGGGCCGCAAAAAGGGGCGACTCCCGAGATGGTGGAAGAGCTTGATGAAGGGCTGCGGCATTTTGCGCAGATCGTTTTGGATCAACTGGGCATGGATCTTCAATCCATTGCCGGCGCAGGTGCAGCCGGAGGGCTGGGGGCCGCTTTTTCGGGCTTCCTGCGTTCGGAAATGGAGTCCGGGATCGATCTCATAATGGACATCACCGATATGGAGAAAAAAATGCAGGGCGCAGACATAGTGATCACAGGGGAAGGCAGATTGGATGACCAAACCGCCATGGGGAAAGCGCCTCTTGGAGTGGCCCGGCTTGCGGCATTGCATGGCATACCAGCAGTGGCGCTGGCGGGAGCGGTTTCGAAAGATGTCGGGGGATTGAACAGGCTCGGATTGACTTCGTGCTTCTCGATCATCAATTCACCAATGGCATTGGACGAAGCGATGAATCCCGAAGTGGCTTACAGCAACTTAAGAAGGACTGCATCTCAGCTGTTTCGCTTGATCCGAAGTGTAGCTGTTCCGGCAGGAAATCTGCAAAACTAAATCAAAGGGAGAGAACAGGATGAAAATTACAGATGTTGAGGTTATAGGCGTCAATCGATTCCTCTATGTGAAAGTCCATACGGATGAAGGGGTGACGGGCATCGGGGAATCTGGGGCGTGGGGGTTTTTGGATGCCTCGCGGGAAGTGGTCAACTCGTTTAAAAGCTATCTGATCGGAAAAGACGCGCTGCAGATCGAGCACCACTGGCAATACATGTACCGCTGTTTCCATTTTCGGGGAGCGGCCATAATGGGGGCCATCAGCGCAATCGATATCGCATTATGGGATATCGCGGGAAAATGGTTCGGCGTGCCGACTTATGTCCTGCTCGGCGGAAAAAGCAGAAACAAAATCCGCACCTATTACCATGTAATAGGCGAAACAACAGAACAGCTCGTTGCGGACTGTGTGAAAGCGAAAGAACTGGGCTACAACGCGATCGGCCATTTATCGCCTTTTTTGGATGAACCGAGAGGAAAACCTTACTTCATGCCATACGCGCAAATGATCAACGAAGCGGTAGAGCGCGTAAGGCTGATCAGGGAAGCTGTCGGAGATGAAATGGATCTTTGCCTGGAGCTTCACCGGAGGCTGAAACCGGGTGAAGCAGTGGCGTTCGCCCATGCGGTTGAAAAGTACCGGCCTTTCTTTTTGGAGGACCCGACCACGCCTGACAACTTCGATTCGATGGCCCTGATCGCAAACAAGACGAATGTGCCGATTGCTACCGGAGAAAGAATCCATACCATCCAGGAATTCGAGATGCTCCTGTCGCGTAACGCCATGTCGTACGCAAGGCCGAGCCTTGGGGTCTGCGGAGGAATTACGGGAGCCAAAAAAATCGCGGCCATCGCAGAAGCGCACGGCGTGCAGATTGTTCCGCATAATCCGCTAAGCCCCGTCAGCACAGCAGCGTGCATCCAGATAGCCGTCGCGGTGGACAACCTGGCAATCCTGGAATTTCCGGACCATGAAACCTTATCGGCCACGGAACGCTTTACAAGTTCCGGTGTGAACACACAGGATACTTTTAAGCAGAGCGATATGGTCGATTGGGTTCCGAAAACAGTGGATGGATTTATCGACGTTCCTGAAAGGCACGGCATCGGAATCGAACTGTTGGAAGGCGTCGAATCGAAATTCCCATACAAGCGGAGAGACATCAATACAAGATTAGGAATTGATGGTTCAGTTATTGACCAATAAGGGTAACCCATAAGAAACGAGGAAAGCAATCACTCCCAATAAAAAGAGATGAATCGATATGAACAAAACCGTTCTTCAAAACAATGCAGTCTTGAATATCAACCCTTGGCGCATGCTGACCTGGCTTCTGGTCGCCCAGATCATGGTGGCGTTTGTCGGCAGGAGCCTGGCGCCGCTTGGTGTATTGATCGGAGAAGACCTGTCGCTGACAAAAGCGCAGATCGGCATGCTTCCGGCGGCACTGTTTCTCGGACAGTCTTTGGTATCGATACCGGCCGGCTTTCTGGTCGACCGGGTCGGTTCGAAAAAGCTGCTCTTTCTTTTATCGTTGGGCTTGGGGCTGTCTTTCATCCTTATGACGGCCACTTCAATTTACGCTGTAGTCCTCTTCATGGTGGTGCTCGGCGGAGTCGGCTATGGCACTATGCATCCGACTTCCAACAAAGGCATTATCTACTGGTTCACGGAAAAGCGGGGGACCGCTATGGGCATCAAGCAAATGGGCGTGACATTGGGCTCAGCGCTGGCGGCGCTTCTTTTGCTGCCTGCGGCCACGGTTTGGGGATGGCGGCCGGTGCTGATCGGGGCCTGTCTGCTGCTGATCCTCACCGGACTGTTGGCCTTCAGGTTTTACCACGATCCGCCGGCGAAAAAAGCGCAAGGCGGGCCTGCCGGGAAGCCGGTCCGTCTGTTTGCGTCGATTCTCCAGATGTTCAAGGAAAAGCCGTTGGTGCTGGTCAGCATAGCGGCGATGGGCTTGAGCGGAAGCCAGCTGATCCTCAATACATATATCGTCTTGTTCGCTTACGAACACCTCGGCATCCCGCTCGTGCTGGCAGGTGTGCTCTTGGTCATTTCCGAAGTCAGCGGGTCGTTCGGCCGGGTGGCATGGGGCATGATCAGCGATCTGCTATTCAGCGGCAAACGGATCATCGTCCTTGTGATCATCGCTTCCTTATCCATGCTGGCTTCCATTATCGTCAGCCTATTGCCGGCAGGCACGCCGTTCTGGGTGATGGTTCCGGTGACGATTCTGTTCGGCTTCTGCATTTCCGGCTTCAATGGCCTTTGGATGAACGCCGCGACCGAGCTTGTGCCGATTGAACAGGCGGGAATCGCGACCGGCTTCACCTTGACGGTCGGTTCGTGGGGCGTCATCATCGGGCCGCCGCTGTTCGGCTATATTGTCGATGTCACCGGGGCTTTTACGTTCGGCTGGCTGTTTTTGGCCGCCGTACTGGCGGCTGTCATCGCCTTATTGCTTTTTGCGATGGCGATAGTGAAAAAAGAAGAGCGTCATCCACTCAAGTGAAAAGCCGTTCCGAAAAAATTCGAAGGGGTATGAACCGCTGTCCGGCTCCGGGCGGCGGTTTTCCATTTCCGGCCAATTCCAGGGAGAACTTATAGTATAATGAATGGGGAAACCTTATATTTATACTTTTCAGTAAAATGGCACAATGTTTTATTTGTACATAGCCGAAGGAGGAAATTATGTTCAAAGAGGAGTTTTATCAAAACCTGAAAGAACTTGCTGCAATTCCCGGAAGTTCGGGAAGGGAGCATGGAGTGGTCAAGCGTATGGTGGAGCTGTTGGAGCCGTACGCGGAAGTGGAAGTCGACCATATGGGGAATGTCTATGCGGTGCTGGAAGGGAACAAACCCGGACCTACCGTCATGGTTTCGAGCCATTCGGACGAAATCGGCTGCATGGTCAGCGCCATCGACGGCAAAGGGTTCCTCCGGATGGAGCGGACGGGCGGCATGATGGATGCACTGTTGGTCGGCCGGAAAGTCAACGTCAACGGCCATTTCGGCGTTATCGGCGTAAAAGCGGGGCATCTGCAGACGGCGGCCGAAAAGACGAAAGTGTTGCCGATCGAGGACATGTACGTCGATATCGGCGCTTCGTCAAAGGAAGAAGTTCACGCCATGGGCATTGGAATCGGCGACTCGGTCACCTATATCAGCGACCTTGACCGGTTCACCAACCCGGACCTTATCTGCGGCAAGGCGATTGACAACCGGAGCTGCTGCGTGCTGCTGGTGGAGCTGTTCAAAACCCTGCAGGACAAGGATTTCAGCGGCAAGCTGGTCGGCTTGGTGGCGGTCCAGGAGGAAGTCGGGCTCCGCGGCGCGCAAATCGCGGGCTATAAGGTTGACCCGGACTATGCCATCGTACTTGATACCATCGCCTGCGCGGATACACCCGACGGCAATTATTACCCGATAGCCATCGGCAAAGGGCCGGTGCTGCCGCTGTTGTCAGGGTCGGGGATGGGGAACATCATGTCCCTGCAGATAAAGGATCTTATCACGTCCTATGCCGACAAGCTGGAAATCCCGTATCAGCTGTCGGTCATGTCGAAAGGGACAACAGATCTTTCTTCCATCCATCTGGTGAAGGAAGGAATCCACGGAGCCGCCATCACGTTCCCGCGCCGCTATTCCCATTCGCCGGTTGAAATGGCGAACCTGAAGGATTTTGAGGCAGGGTTCAAGCTGCTTGAAGCGATGCTTCGGGACAGCGGCAATTGGGGCGATCTGAGTTTCGTCTGAACCAAAGGGATTTCCCCGTCTGCAGAAAAGATGAGGCAAAGGAAAAACGGTTTGTTAAGAAGAGAAGATAAAAGGAGATGGAAAAATGACGCAGCAAATACAGACAGAAGAAACGAAGCAGCAGTTATTGGATATGCTCACGAGCCGGAAAGACGAAATGATCGAGATTCGGCGCCGCCTGCATCAGAATCCTGAACTTTCCTTCAAGGAAGAAAAGACGGCGCAGTTCATTGCCGACTTCTATAAAGGCAAAGATGTCGAAGTCCAGACCCATGTCGGAAACGGCTATGGCATCATTGTCACCATCCAGGGAGGCAAGCCGGGCAAGACGATCGGTCTGCGGGCGGATTTCGATGCCCTGCCGATCCATGAGGAAACGGACGTACCCTTCAAATCGCAGAACGATGGCGTCATGCACGCCTGCGGCCATGATGGCCATACTGCCTATATGCTTGTTCTGGCCGACTGCCTGATCAGCTTGAAAGACCAGCTTTCGGGCACCATCAAAATCATCCACCAGCACGCCGAAGAGACGCCGCCCGGCGGCGCGAAAAGCATCGTGGAGTCTGGCGTCCTCGATGATCTGGATGCAGTGTTCGGAACCCATCTTTTCCCGAGCCATGCAACAGGCACAATCGGCTACCGGAGCGGCTATGCGATGGCGGGCCGGACGTATTTCAAGCTGATCATCCAAGGCAGGGGCGGACACGGCTCCGCGCCGCAAAATGCAAATGACCCGATTGTCGCCGGTGCCCATTTTGTCACAGCGGTGCAGACCGTCGTCAGCCGGCGGTTGAATCCGTTCGACATGGGCGTGGTCACCATCGGCTCGTTCGACGGCAAGGGCTCATTCAACATCATCAAGGACAGCATCGAAATCGAAGGCGATGTCCGCTATATGAACGAAGAGACCCAGAATCTCATTGCCCGGGAAATACATCGCATCGTCAAAGGAATCGAAGTGCAGTTTGACGTTACGTGCGACTTTACGTATCTGGCCGATTATCCGCCGCTCATCAATGACGCAGCGGTTACGTCAGAAGCGGTAGCGATCCTTGAACAGGCGGATGATCCGGAAATCAAGGAAGTGATTGAGTTCCCGATATTTTCAGGATCTGAGGATTTCGCATATTACTTGGAAAAAACGCCGGGGCTTTTCTTCAATATCGGCTGCAGGCCGAAAGGGGAAGGCACCGTCTACCTTAACCACCATCCGAGGTTCGACATTGACGAAGATGCCCTTCTCGTGGCGGCGAAAGCGGTCGCTCATGTGGTTTGCAGCTACCAAGGAAACCGCTGATTTCTTTTCAGGCGCAGCTGGTTTTGTCAGCTTCAGCGATGAAACATATCACGTTCCCGCGCCGCTATTCCCATTTTTTGTCGAGAAGGTGAACCTGTAAAATACAGGAAACTAGTAAAAAAGAAGAGTGAAGTACGGTTAAATACCCTGAAACCTCCAGGCAGGAAAGTGGTGCGCGGTTCGCGGGGAAATAAAACCACAACCCAGTAGAATAATTGAACAAGAAAAAGCCTCCAGAAATTTCTTTGACAGAATTCTGGGGGCTAACTTGTTATATGGATAATCGTTTTAGATTTGCGCTTCTTTAGGGATTAAGCTTTTACAGCATCCATCATTTTTTGATATTCAAGAATTTCTTCGTCAGTAAACACATTAGATGCCAGGCGTTTGACTTTATCCCAATATTCTTCTTTGAACTTTCCATATTCCAAGCCTTGTTGATCGATGAACGCAACCAAACTGCCGCCGCTGAAAAACAGGTGGGTTTTTGGGTACTTGGCATCCCAGTAGATGTTTGCTCGAAGATTGATGTCATTTCCGGTTTCCTTGGCTTCAAGGCTGATGGAAACAGCGCAGCGGAGTCTTGGTTCTCCACGGTCTTGGCCTTTTCCTTTGCCGGTGATTAGCATTTTGGTGATATAGTGCTCATTTTCAAAAATCATTTCTTTTTCATCGATTGAAAAATTCATCATTATTAATTCCCCCATTTTTCTGTTTTCCCGGACAACCGACTCTGTCTTTTTTGAGTTATTGAAGAAGCGGGACCTTTACGGATTCTTCCGATTAAAAAAGATTCTCCTTAAACATTATCGACTACCATATCTTGGATGGCAACGCTGGTTTCTTGAATCCCTGGCTTCTCTAGAAATCTGAGAGACGATTATGAAGTTTCTTCAAATGGAAATTGACAGTAAATTCTTGTATGATGAAAACTAAAGGGGAAAACCCCTAGCCTTTTGGGAGGTGATATCAGATGACAATCGCAGTCCAATTGTCAGCGTCACTAAAAACTCATGCAAAGCCTGGTATTCCAAACGGCGATACTTTGTATGGGGCAAGCAGCAACCAATCGCCCAATAACTTCGCTGTTAGAACACGGCTTTCTTCCTTATAATCATCTATCCAAAAAACTAAGGAGTGGGCACATGATACATGTAAAAGAAACAGCCGATAGAACCGGAAGCGCAGGGAACCTTCCTGATGCGTTCATCCGGAATGACCAGTTCAATTTCATCAAGGACCAGACAAAGATCCTGGTTACAGGGCAGGCGACCGGCAACGACGCCGAAGTGCTGAATGTCCTCCGCCACTTGGCGCACGAAAAAGTCTTCAAGCTGTTCCCGAATTTGACGCAGGAACAGAAAGCGGTGCTCAGCCCGCTGTCGCAAGTGAAGGAAACGGCAGACGCCGAAGCGTTCCTGGAACAGCTCCGGCCATTCGTCATCCCGTTCAAGACCGTCACCGACCAAAACCTGAAAAAGCTGTTCCCGAAAGCGAAAAAGCTCAAAGGGCCGAAGTTCGATGCGCTCGACTTCAAGAAACTGTCGTACCTCAGCTGGGTTGAGAGCTCGACGCTCATGTATTTGGTGACGGAAAAAGACGGCGTGCTGCACGGCGTCCATGGCACATTGACACGCAGCCACAAAAAAGGCATCTGCTCGGTCTGCAACCGCCACAGCGAAGTCGGCCTGTTCACCGCCAAGACGAAAAGCTCGGGGCAGGACAACTACACCAAGCGCGGCAACTATATCTGCCAGGACAGTGAAATATGCAACGGCAACATCAATTCACTCGACCGCCTCAATGGATTTGTGGAGCGTCTGGAAAAGTGATGGAATAGGCACCAATAAATATAGACCGCTAATTCATTGTGAATTAGCGGTCTTTTTATTTTGGCGATGCCCCGAAATCCGTCTGGACGTTCAGTTGAAGATCTTGCCGGGGTTCAGCAGGTTTCCGGGATCGAGCAGCTGCTTCATGCTTTTCATGACCGCAACGGCAGCACCGTGCTCGGCGTCCTGGAACTTCATCTTCCCGAGCCCGACGCCGTGTTCGCCGGTGCAGGTCCCTTCGAGCGCAATGGCCTGGAGCGCCAACTTTTCATTGACGGCTTCAGCTGCGAGCTGCTGAGCGGGGTCCTTGGCATCGTACATGATCAGCGTATGGAAATTGCCGTCGCCGATATGGCCGAGTATGCCGCCCTGCAGCCCGCTTTCAGCGATCAATTTACGGGCATAGTCGATCATGTCGGGAAGCTTCGAAATCGGGACGCAAACATCGCCGCCTGTCACGGAGACGCCGGGCTGATGGCGGAAAGCATAGGCCATTTCATGTCGCGTCCGCCAGATGAGCGCCCGCTCTTCCGAATCGGAGGCGACTTTCCAATCCTCGCAGCCCAGATCCCGCAGCAGTTCTTCAGCGAGGAGCGCTTCTTCTTCGGCGGCTTTTTTCATATTGGCAAACTCGAAGAAAAGCGAATGTTTTTCCGGCAGGCTGTAGCCGCCATACGCATTGACTTGCCGGATGCTCAGCGCGTCGACAAATTCCATGCGCATGACGGGAATGCCGCTGAGCAGGATCATATGGGCCGCCTCGGCGCATTCGCGCGGCGTCGAAAATGTGCAGCTTGCGGCAATGGTGTGCTCCGGGATGCCGTGGAGCTTCAAAGTGATTTCGGTGATGATGCCAAGCGTTCCTTCTGAGCCTGCGAACAGTCCGGTCATGTGGTAGCCCGACGACGACTTTTTGGCTTTTGTGCCGGTATGCATGACGGTTCCGTCGGCAAGTACGATTTCCAGGTCGAGCAGCTGGTCGCGCATGGCGCCGTAGCGGACCGCCGTGGTGCCGCTGGCATTGGTGGCGGCCATGCCGCCAAGTGTGGCATCCGCCCCGGGATCGATCGGGAAATGGAGTCCGTGGCGGTTGATGAAGCTGTTCAACTGCAAGCGGGTCATACCGGGTCCGACCGTGACAAGCAGATCCTCCGGAGAAAATTTGACGATCCGGTTCATGCGTTCAAAATTCAGCGAAATGCCGCCTTTCAGCGGAATCGACTGGCCTTCAAGGCCGGATCCGGCGCCGAACGGGGTGACAGCGAGCCCGTGTTTGCGGGCGATTTCGAGAATGGTCTGCACGTCTTTTGCCGACTCCGGAAAACAGACGGCTTCAGGCTCATGCGCCGAATGGGAGGATTCATCATGGCCGTGGCGGTACAGGTCGCTTTCGCTGGCGGAAACCTGATCAGACTTTAATGACTGGCGTAAATCTTCAATCCATATTTTTTTCAAAAACAGCCACCTCTTTCGAGAATTTTGACAATTATGAAACTTATATTTACAAACAATTTAGCATACCATATACTTTCTGTATACAGTATACACTGTGTGGAGATGGGGGGAGGAAGGGGGACGTGGAGAAAATCACGAAAAAAGCGACGCTGGCTGAGCAGGCCTATGAGCAGATTAAGAAAATGATCATCACCGGAAAACTGGCGCCGGGAGAAGAATTGCCGGAAGAAAAACTGGCTTTCGAACTCGGCATCAGTAGGACGCCATTGCGCGAAGCCCTGCGGAAATTGGCCGCTGACGCCTTGATCGACCTGCGTTCAACCCGCCCGGCGGCCGTAGCCCTTTTCACGTCGCAGGATGTCAGGGAAATCATGGAACTGCGAAGATTGCTGGAGCTCCATTGCCTCGAGCAGCTCCCGAAAGCCGGCAGCCGGCAGCTCCTGTTCGAGCTGAAGCAGAACGCGGCCCAGCAGGCGCAGGCGGTCGAAAGGAGCGATTTTGCATATTTCATGAATAAAGACCAGCAGTTCCACGCGCTATTGACCAACACCACTTCGAACAGGCGGATGAAGGAAATCATCGCCGCCATCAACACAGGGGGCAGCCGGGCGCTCCTGCTCCTGTCGGAAACGCTTGAAACCAGCGCCGCGGAAGCGTACAAGGAACATCTGGCCATTATCGACGCGATTGAACAAGGGGATATCGGGCTGGCCAAACAGCAGCTGGCCGCCCATCTGGATACCATCGAAAACAGATTGCTGAACCATTACATCAATCAGGAGGTATTATGAAAAAATTATTGGGATTACTATTAATGGCAATTATCATTTTAGCAGCGTGCGGCAGACCGGGCGGCGAATCCACAACAACTTCCGAAGGCGGCGGGGATGAGGAAGTCTACACAATCCGTTTAGCCCACCTGGTCCCGGAAGAGCAGTCTTCCCATGTGGCCGCAGTGAAATTCAAGGAGAAATTGGAAGCGGAATCAGACGGCCGCCTGAAAGTCGAGTTGTATCCGAACGGGCAATTGTACGGATCTGACCGGGAAGCGATCGAAGCGGTCCAGCTCGGCAACGTGGAAATGACGATTCCGGCAGTTGCAGCAATGGCTTCGTTCAACGAAAAGTTCAGCGTCTTCGACCTGCCGTTCCTGTTCAACAATCATGAAGCCGCATACGAGGCGCTTGACGGGGAACTTGGCCAGAGCTTGTTGAAAGACCTGGAAAACAACGACATCAAGGGGCTTGTCTTCGGAGAGAACGGCTTCCGCCACGTTTCCAATAACGAAGGTCCGATTGAAAGCCCTGAGGATATGCAGGGGCTGAAGATGCGGACGCTGGAAAGCCCGCTGCACACGGACACGTTCAACGCATTCGGCGCGAACGCTTCGCCGTTCGCTTTCGGGGAATTGTACACGGCTCTTCAGCAAGGGACTTACGACGCGATGGATTGCCCGATTTCCCTCTACTACACGAACAAGTTCTATGAAGTGCAGGATTACCTGACTTTGACAGGGCATGTGTATGCGGCGACGGCTATTTTGGCGAACAATGATTTCTACAACAGCCTGCCGGAAGACCTTCAGGCATTGATCATGGAAGGCGCCGAGGAATTCCGCACAGAACAGCGCCAGCTTGCGCAGCAGCAGGACACCGAGTTTCTGGAGCAGCTGAAAGCGGAAGGGATGCAGGTGAATGAATTGACGGATGAGCAGCGCAGTGCGTTCCGCGAAGCCGCAGAATCCGTCTATACAAAATACGAAGACCAGATCGGCAAGGATTTGATCGACCAGGCGCTTGCCGCGAACGAATAAATCGAACGCAATGTCGTGAAGGATCAAGGAAGCGATTCCTTGATTTTTCATTTCTGAAGGGAAGTAGGGGATATGGTGAAAAAATTCGCGAAAGCAGAGGAAGTTTTTCTTGTCTTGACGCTCATAGCCATGGTGGCATTGATCTTCGGCCAGGTGGTCGGCCGCTATGTCTTTTCCAACGCGCCCAGCTGGACAGAAGAGCTGGCGCGCTATATCCACATTTTTCAGGTGTGGATCGGCGCAAGCTATGCGGTCAAACTGCGGGAGCATATACGTGTGGAGGCATTTATCGGGTTGTTCAAAGGGGTTCCAAGAAAGATTCTTGAAACCCTGTCAGCTTTGATCTGGTTTGCACTGGCCTTATTTTTGGCTTATTTCGGCACGCAGCTGGTGCTGAGCAGCCTTGACAACGGCCAGGTGACGCCTGCGATGCAGCTGCCGATGTGGATTCCGTTTCTGGCGATCCCTTTAGGGGGAATTGGGATGGCAATCCGCCTCGTGCAGCAGATTGTGCAGATCTGGCGCGGCGATTACGAGATGCACAAGGACGGTGAGCTTCCGGTATGACGATTGGAATTTTGTTCGGCACCTTATTCGCCTGTCTGCTGATCGGTGTCCCGATCGCCATCGCGCTCGGCGTATCGGCGCTTGCAGCCATCTATTTCGGCACCACTTTGCCGCTCGGCATCATCACCCAAAAAGCGTTCACGTCGCTCGATTCGTTCCCGTTGCTTGCAATCCCGTTCTTCATGCTTGCCGGCATCCTGATGGGCAAAGGCGGCGTATCCAAACGCCTGCTTGACCTGGCAGCAGCGATGGTCGGCTGGATGACCGGGGGCCTCAGCATGGTGACGATCCTCGCCTGTATGTTTTTCGCGGCCATTTCCGGTTCCGGCCCGGCAACGGTCGCCGCAATCGGCGGATTCATGATCCCGGCGATGGTGGCGCGCAACTACAGCGGCGGCTTCGCTTCCGCGGTTGCGGCATCCGCCGGTTCGATCGGCGTCATCATCCCGCCGAGCATCCCGTTCGTCCTGTACGGCGTCATCGGCAGCGTCTCGGTCGGCAGCATGTTCCTGGCCGGAATTCTTCCGGGCCTCCTGATCGGTGCCGTACTGATGATGACGGCGTACATAATCTCGCGCAAACGCGGCTACCGGCCGGATCCGGCGGATGGGACGAAATTCGTTTTCAAGGACGTCGCCAAAGCTTTCTGGGACGCCAAATGGGCATTGCTCATCCCGGTCATCATCCTTGGCGGCATCTACGGCGGGGTTTTCTCGCCTACCGAAGCGGCGGTCGTCGCGGTGGTATATGCCATCATCATCGGCAAGTTCGTCTACAAGGAGCTGACGTGGCACGGCCTGTTCGAAAGCTTCCGGCAGGCGGTCGTCATCAACGCGACCACGATGATCATCATCGGCCTGTCGGTATCGTTCGCGTATTTCATGACCATCCAGCAAATACCGGGGGAAATCTCCTCGTACTTGACGGCCTTGTCGACCAACCCGTTTGTCATCTTACTGGCGATCAACTTGCTGCTTCTGGTGGTCGGAATGTTCATCGATACCATCTCGGCACTCGTCGTCCTGACGCCGATCCTCCTGCCGATTGTCGTTGCGGTCGGCGTCGACCCTGTGCATTTCGGCGTCATCCTGGTGGCGAACTTGGCGATCGGCTTTATCACGCCGCCTCTTGGCGTCAACTTGTTTGTCGCATCGAGCGTCGGCGGCGTGCAGTTTGAACGGATTGCCATCGCTGTTTTGCCGTTTATGTTCGCAATGATCGTCTGCCTGCTGGTCATCACGTTCATACCGGAACTGTCTTTGTGGCTGCCGGGCTTGTATGAGTGAGAATATAAGCTGTAAGAATGGAAAAGGCTCTCCGAATGACGGAGAGCCTTTTTTCTTTGATTCAGCTGTCTTGTGAAACATTATCCTCTAGTGCAATGCAAAGGTGGAAGCACTGTTTACAATAACAGTTCTAATATTTTAACAGCAGCGATTACAAAAAGAAGAAATACATTTAACCAAACAAAAAATTTAATGATAAACTCTGCCCAAAACTTTTTCTGCAGGCCCAAATAAAAGACAATAGCATAAAATAAAAAACTGCTGATTACATGGAATTCAGAAGATTTTTCAGTTCCTAAGCCAAAAAAGGATATGAAGATATGGATCGAAGCTGCCAAAGCAAAAGAGACCAAGTAGAATTTCTGTTTTTTTCGTTCAATTTCAGATTCCCATTCAAATTTCTTCATTCTATTTCCTCTTCCGATTTTTGGAGTAATTAAAACAAAAGCTATTCGACTGTTGCCAACAGCTCCCGTGACTCCATGTCGAAAATCTTATAGCCAATCTCAAACATATGGTCTTTTGAAACGGTCACTTCACAATAATAAGGAATTGCTTTTCCGTAGGCGTCCAGTTCAGGGATGTCCGTAAAAGAAAACACGTCATCTGTATCGGGCATCCTGAATGTTGCATCGGCAGTTTTACCTGAAGAAATTTCGATGACGCAGTCCCCTTTGACCACATCATATTCTTTCAGCAGTATGTACTTTAGGCTGGGAAGAGTAGTCATCAAAGCCGTACCGCCGATGAGCAAGCCCAAAACGGTCATAGCCACATTATTCAGTGTAACCTTTTTTTCAAAGTACATAAGCATACATAGGTAAACTGCCATACCAATAAAGAAAATTCCCACTAAGAGAAATGCATAATACATTTTTTCACTTCCTGCAATTGATGGATAAGGAGCTTTACGTAGCTATAGCTTTAAAGTTTCAAACGATGCAACTTGACCAGTATGTTAAAAAGCATACTGGAAAAGCGCATAATAAAGCGGACCAAGCAGGAAGAGCATGAAAACTCCGGCGAAAAGATCCATGGAGCGCGAACCCTCCTCATCGGCCTCGACGAGCGAGCCCTTCAGGAAGAAATAGAAGAAAACATCCCACAGCAGCACGCCGAAAAAGACGATCTGCCAAAAGAACGGCGTCAGGATTTCGCGGTGTGTGACAAAACCGAAAAGCCCGACCCAAGCGATGGCGGAAACGGCCAGGTCAATCAGGAAAACGATGTTCTTATAGCCGCCATGAATCAGATAGGCGATGGATAAAGTGGCCAAAAAGGCGGCGTAGATGTACCAAAAGATTTGTATCATATTTTTAGTTCCTTTTTAGATAGAATGGATGCATAAAGCAACAGTTTCCATTTTAACACTATTTTAAAATAAGAAGTTGAAATAAACCTAGGAGAAAATTACCCAATTGTCCGAAAGCTGTATAATAGAACGTATAAACAATGAGCAAAAACAAGCGGGAAGAACCCGCTTCTTATACAGGAGGAAAACAAGATGAACAAAACCGAACTGATCCAGGCAGTTTCAAATAAAACAAAGTTGCCAAAAGACCAGGCAAGCAAGGCGCTCAACGAAATTCTCAGCAGCATCACCCAAGCCCTCAAGAGCGGCGAAGAAGTGAAGATTAACGACTTCGGCGCATTCCAAGTGGCTGAAAAAGCCGAGCGCAAAGGCCGCAACCCGCAATCAGGCGAGGAAATCACCATCGCCGCTTCCAAAGCGCCGCAGTTCAAGGCGGCAAAAACGCTGAAAGACGCGGTGAACGGCCGCGATTGGATCGAAGACCTTCTTGCGGCAGAGAAGCTAACCGAGGAAGAGGCGAAAGTTCTCAGTTTTGTGGTGGAGGAGAACCGGAAGGCGAAAGAGGCGGATGGGGAATCAGAAGAACGAATCTCAGTTGAAGTGAAGGACATTGCGGATGCGTTGGAATTGGACTTTAGAGAAACTGAGAGCATTGCAAACCGGTTGATTGGGAAGAGGATATTGAATACGGAAGTGTTTACGAGCCAGATTGACAGTGTTTTTTTGAGAGCTAATTACCGGAAGTATATTTAAGAAAGTGAGGAGAAACGTATTGAAAAAGAAAATCCATGTCGTAGGAGCAGTCATTACAGACGGAGAAAAGATCTTATGCGCACAACGCGGAACTGAAAAAGCATTGCCAGGACTATGGGAGTTTCCAGGTGGGAAAATAGAGTCAGATGAAACACCACAACAAGCCCTACAGCGCGAAATTAAAGAAGAAATGCATTGTGATATAGAAATAGGCGAGCAAGTAGAACACACTGTCTACGAATATGATTTCGGTATTGTTCATTTAACAACTTTCTACTGCAATTTAGTAGAAGGTACACCGGTCCTTACAGAACATACCGCTATTGAATGGCTAAAACCACATGAATTAGAAACTTTGGAATGGGCGCCAGCTGATATTCCAGCAATCGAGAAAATAGCTCAAACCTTTGTTACTCAAGACTAAGAAAATGAATGGGGACCTTACATGGATTTACTACAGAATTTGCAGGAGTCTTTATACAAAGGATTTATCGACCAAACGCAACATAGCGGCGAGCGGTTTAAACCAACTTTGTTGGTCAATAACACCCAAACGAATGAGAACGTTTTAAATACATTGCTTGAAGAATTAGACCACTGCCAGTCCTTTCTTTTTTCTGTAGCATTTGTAACTGAAAGTGGTCTGGCGACGCTTAAATCTCACTTTTCAGACCTTCAGCAAAAAGGGATAAAAGGCCGAATTTTGACGTCCACATTTCTTAACTTCAACCAACCAAAAGTGTTCAAAGAACTGCTTAAAATTACCAATGTTGAAGTTCGGTTGGCTAATAAAAAAGGCTTTCACTCTAAAGGATACATATTCAATCATGAAACGCATCATTCTTTGATTGTTGGAAGCTCTAACCTTACCGCTAACGCTTTAAAAGTAAATTACGAATGGAACGTAAAGCTTACGTCACTTGAAAATGGCGAAATCGTTAATCACTTTAACGATCAGTTTAAAGATGTGTGGGAAACGTCTATTCCATTAACAGATGAATGGATTCGAACATACGAAAGCACTTATGTTCCACTCGAAAATAACCGAGAAGCGGGCGTTGTTACAGACTTTCCAATTGCTTATGAAACAAATTCGATAAAAGGTGCATTGCAAATCACGCCAAATAAAATGCAGCAAGCCGCTCTTCAAGAGATTCAAACCGTGCGAGAGATGGGAAATGACAAGGGATTAGTTGTCTCCGCAACTGGAACAGGAAAGACGTATTTGTCCGCATTTGATGTTCGGAGTTTTGCGCCGAAACGAATGCTTTTCATCGTGCACCGGGAACAAATTCTCCAAAAAGCAAAGTCTGATTTTATGCGTATTCTAGGTGGAGCGGAAGAAGACTTTGGTATTCTTTCAGGCTCTTCAAGACAAACCCATGCGCGGTATTTATTTGCGACAATCCAAACCATCTCAAAAGAAGATACATTGCGCCAACTCGATCCACAAGCATTCGATTATATTTTGATCGATGAAGTACATAAAGCAGGGGCAAAATCTTATCAAAAAGTAATTGATCATTTCCGTCCAAAATTCTTAATGGGAATGACGGCTACTCCTGAACGAACTGACGATTTTAATATATACGAGCTATTCGATTACAATGTTGCCTATGAGATCCGCCTTCAAGAAGCGCTAGAAGAAGACATGCTGTGTCCGTTTCACTATTTTGGTGTTACCGATATTGACCTAGGCGATGAAATCACAGACAAAACGAAGAGCTTCTCAAAGTTGGTTACAGAAGAACGCGTCAATCACATTCTTCAAAAAATTAATTACTATGGCTTCTCAGGAGAAAAGGTTCGAGGATTAATGTTTTGCAGTAGAAAAGAAGAAGCTGTAAAGCTTTCAATTGAGTTGAATAAGAGAGGCTTAAAAACGGTAGCATTAACAGGAGATAATTCGCAAGATGATCGTATCCAACAAGTTGAGAAACTAGAGAACGGGCAGTTAGATTATATTTTAACCGTCGATATTTTCAACGAAGGAATCGATATTCCAAGTGTTAACCAAGTAGTTATGCTGCGTCAAACTCAGTCGAGCATCATCTTTATCCAACAGCTTGGTCGCGGTCTGCGAAAGCATGGGTCTAAAGAATATGTAACAATCATCGATTTTATCGGCAATTATAAAAACAATTACTTAATCCCGATTGCCTTATCAGGAGACCGTTCTCAAAACAAAGACAATATCCGCCGGCATATGAAAGACACGAGCTATATTAAAGGTGTCTCTACTGTTAACTTTGAAGAAATTGCGAAGAACCGCGTGTTTAGTGCAATTCAAACGAGTAACTTAACCGCCTTAAAATTACTGAGAGAAGCTTATATTGAACTGAAAAATCGAATTGGTCATGTGCCGAAATTGCATGACTTTATTGTTCATAACTCAATCGATCCTCTTGTCATTGTTAAAGACTATCCAAATTATTACCGCTTCTTGTTGAAATTAAAAGAAACAGAAGAAATATTTTCAACATACGAAGAACAAGTGATAACAATGATTTCGCAAGAACTGCTAAACGGAAAACGAAAGCATGAAATTCTTTTGCTTGAACTTCTTCTGAAGGATGAGCAGGTATCAAAAGAAGATTATCTTTGCCAATTAAAACAACAAGGCTGCACGACGAAAGAAGATACCATTGCATCAGTAGAGCGTGTTTTAGATTTGTCCTTTTTCAATTCGGGCCCTCAAAAGAAATACGGAAATAAAGCAATTGTAGTGCTAAACCAGCAAGGATCCTATTCTTTCAATGAGAAAATTGTGCGGCAATTAAAATCCCATTCTAATTTTAAAGAAACGCTTATCGATCTTATCGAAACAGCCATGGCATTAAGCGAAGAATATTCGTGCGAGAAGCCATTGACTCTCTATAAAAAGTACACAAGAAAAGATGCGTGTAGATTGTTAAATTGGCATAGCGATGAAGGCTCAACGATGTATGGCTATAAAACCAAACATGGGACCTGCCCGATTTTTGTTACTTATCACAAGAACGAAGAAGTTGAGTCGAGTGTGGCTTACACTGAAGGATTTGTGAATCCAGAAATCTTCAAGTGGTCGACAAGAAGCAATCGTACATTAGCATCTGAAGAAGTTCGAAAAATTATCCAAGCAAAAGAACTAGGAATCGATCTGCATCTATTCGTGAAAAAAGATGATGACGAAGGAACTGATTTTTACTACTTAGGCGAAGTTACGCCAGATAAAAATGCAATAGAACAAAGTGTGATGAAAGATAAGAATAACAAGGAGATTCCTGTTGTTCATATGCATTTAGTGATGGAGAATAGTTTGGATGGTAAGTTGTATCATTATATTGCTAGTGAAGTAATTTAATTGTTAGCATAAATCTACATGAAAATGCCCTAAAGCTAATTTGATAGCTTTAGGGCATTTTCCTATAAAGAAAAAACTTCATGAAAATATCTGTATGAAAAAAATTCAAATAAAGAGGAATAATAATATAAGTTTCATACAAACTTTCTAAATATAATAACTCCAAAAATTAGTTTGAAATATTTTCTTAATTAATTCCCAATTGTTGTTATTTTATTGCGAAGGAAATGGTAATATAGCATTATTATATGTAATTAATTATGAAACTTAACAGGAAAAAGAGGTGCCCTAAATGACTAATCCTTACGTACAATATCTTCAGTCAATGAATAACGCGAGTAGTACTAATGATAATGCTATAGCAGAGTCGCAAATCACAAGTCCATATTATGACCATATTCGTATAGAAAGAGAATTAGGAACTTATTTAATTAAAACCATAAAAGAGAAGCCTTCTGTTATTCTCCTTACCGGACATGCCGGCGATGGAAAAACAGGTTTGCTACATCAAATCTTAAGTACTTTAAATGTTATTCGTTCACAAGATAATTTAAAAATTAAAGATGTTTGCTATATTGAAGAGTTGTCTAGTTTATTACTATATGTAAAAGATATGAGTGAATTAACTTTGCAGGAACAAGTTGCATACCTTAAAGAAGGGTTTGAAGTTAAAGCGCAAGGTGGATCTGCAATTATTATTTCGAATACGGGCCCTTTAATTGAAGCATTCAAAGAATATGAAAAAACCATATCAAGTAATGCGGACTTAGATGCTATTGAAATGGACATTCTGAAAATGATGGATAACAACGGCGGGGAAGCTAAATTTGTTGGACAACATGAAGTTGTGTTGATTAATTTGGCGAGAATAGATAATACAGATTTAGTTCCTAAACTATTTGAAAAAATTCTTCAGCCTGATTTATGGTCACCTTGTCAGACGTGCAGTGTCGCAGGAAGTTGTCCAATATACAATAACTACAATACTATTCGAGAAAATAAAGAATCAGTAATAACGTTTATTGAAGCTTTCTATAGATGGTTGTATGAAACCGACAAACGATTGACTATACGTCAAATTTTGGCGCATTTAACTTATTCCCTCACTGGAAATTTAGATTGTGGAACATTAAGCATTAAAAAAACCGAAGAAAATTTATTTAACTACCATTTTGCAAATTTATTTTTCGGCTATATCGGTACAAAAAGTTCCAGTGATGCTTTGAAAATTAAAGCAATCCAAGAAATTCAATCATTACGTATAGACGAGAAAGAACTTCCGCATAATTATAATATATTTGTAAGAAATGATTTTTCAAAGCTCAAAAAGGAAGTCCGCTATATGTCGGAAAAATTTTGGTTTAATGAAATGCGTTTCTATAATAGAAATTCAAGTAATTTACATTCCGATGAAAAACCTTACTTGTTAAGAAAGGCTATGAGACGGATGCAAGTACTGTTTGGAGAATATTCATATGAAGAACAAGAATTGTTATTAGCAAAAGTCTTTACTCCGATTTTTCCTAAATATCTTAAATTAAGAGAAGAACTAATTAAGAAAAGAGAACTGCGAATTTTAGAAAAAATGGTTGTTCGTGCTTTGAATTTGATTTTAGTTGGTAACATTGAGGGGCTTCAGGCAGAAGAAGTTTTGTATCTTCCTCTCAAGAGAAATGACGTTGATGTTCAAAGTGTTCAACTTTTATTAGGTAAAGTGAATACTACTGAAATATTAGTCGTACAAAAGGAAGTAGAGTCAAAGTTCGATGGAAAAGTCAACTTTTATAAACTTGAAATTAAATTATCGAAAATAGAAGAGTCTTTTCCTCTCTCTTTGCTATTACTAGATTACTTCGATAATATCGCTCGAGGTTCTGTTTCAACAAAGTTAAATCCTTCTTTAACTCATGGAGTAGATAAAATGAAAGCTAAAATTTATAAAGCCTATAAGTTTAAGGAAGAAGCAGAAGAAGTGAAGGTTTTGGTTCAAACATTAAAAGGACCTATATTAGTTAACTTAGAAATTGATGATAACAAAATTTATGTAGATTAAGAAAATTAGGAGGAAGTAAAAATGATTAAGCCCTATCCACCTTTAAAAGATTTAATAATACCTGAGAAAAATCCTCAGACTCAAATATACGGACAAAGACTTTATAAAGATCAAACGCATTATGAATATTTACTTGAGTTTTTAGTCGTTTTTATTTCTAAAAAAAGTGACGCAAATTATGTCGATTCTGATGAAGGATTTTCTTTTTTTGTACCGACTAATGGTAAAAAGCTCGCGTATTTTCCAATTCCTAGGATGGGGCTTAAGCGTTTTATTTTCTTTAATCATAGCGATCAAGAAAAACGTTTTAATATAGATAAGGAAGCAATGGCTACTCACCGCAATTATTTAACAACATTGATTAATGAAAGTAAAAAGAAAGATTATTCTAAAGAATTTGTACTAGATGTTATGCAAGATTTGTTATTTGGATTTAATGCCATAACCGGAAAACGTTCGTGGTCAGCTCAAGCACTTTTACCCTTATCTCCAGAAATGATATTTTGTGAAGCAATTGGAAACAGGGAGACCCGAATTAAACTTGGAAATACTGAAAATAAAAGTTCTGAAAAAAACTGGGTTGAAGTAGATAAAAAATTTAATTTTGATCAGCATGCTTTTATGGCGAGAGGTGGAGAAGTATATTACTTGCATGTAGCTCAATCTCTTCAAAATACTTCTCCTGAATATAAAGAATTAATAACTAGTGGAATAAAAGAAATGCTTACTAGCATCGAACAACTAAGTCACATCTCTACATTCATTCAAAAGCAGTGGGAAGAAATAGTAGATAATCCAAATAACAACGATTTAAATTTTCATTACATTAAAAAAACTGCTGAATTTATACCAGATACTTATCACAAAAGAGGAGAGTTTACTGTAAAGGAAATTTGTAATCTTGTTCGTTGTGAACTAGACCCTTTTGAAAAAATAAAACTTTTTGGGACTCTTATTGTAATACAAATTATTCGTTTAATGACTTTACAAGCAACAGAGACTATAAAAGGTGTAGATTCGCAGGAATGGCTAATTGATTTAACTAATAACTCTAAGAGTCCAATAAGAAAAATTGCTGTAAATTCTTATAGAGAATTGGAAGAAAACATATACAGAGCGGTTCACTATGCTGATATACAAAGTTATATAGATAAAATAAAAAATATGAATGATACTAAGGCTCTTGAAGCGGCTGCTAAAGATACAAATTTGTTAGTGCGACGGTTAGCCAAATCTATAAACTTCGTGATTCCTAACAAGGGGCCAAGCATGCGTTTTAGTTTAAATGAAGATTTAGTAAAGGTACTTGTTTTAACGTTAATTGCACCAGGAGAAAGGTTATTATTTTCAACTTTTTTAAAGAAGTGCTATGAACATTTCAAAATAATTATAGGGGCAAGAGAAGCCGCATACCATTTTCATGAAAAAGAAATAACCCATTTAGTTGACTTTGATGAAAACGAAGCTGCCTTTCAAGAACTATTAAAAGATTGTGGTTTTTTAAGAAATTTGTCTGATGCAACATCTATAGTTGAAAATCCGTTTAAAGGGTGAAAAAAATGCAAGTATATGTGAAGGAATTAATTAATATAGTAAATCAAAAAAATAGTGAGAATCAAAACGCTTCTTTCTTTAGGATTGATCATATTAGCCATCCTGCTATTTATCTAGAGTTAGCAAATATTTTAAACGCTAATGGGGATAATATAATTAAATTATCTCAGGAGAAATATGAAGAATTTATTCAAGAAAATAAATTTGGTCCAGTGCTTCAACAATTAAAAGAAAAAAGTTTTGTTAGTGAGAATCAGCGATTAACAAAATGGCGAAATATCTTTGCAGAAGAGAAGAAAACAATTATTTTATTAGGGACAGAAAGCGTTCAAGATAAAGGGGGACTAGCGGATTTTTATTCTATTACTCCTAAAGATATTGAAAAATCTCTAAATCGTAATTATGCCAAATGGTTTGAAGAATTAATAGATGATAATAAAGGGCAAAAAGATTTAATTAATAATTTATTTGAAGCCATCTTTAAGATTACCCCCATTAACTTACTTCAAGTTAGCGAAATAGTAGAAGATATTAAAGTGGAAGGTTTCTCAGAAGCCGAAGAGATCGTCAATTATGTTTTAAGTAATTTATGGTACTACTTTGAACTGCCTAATATCAAGACAGTAGAAGCGAAAGATATTAGTAAGTTAATGACTAATAAAAAACTGCCTATTCTAGAAAGTGCAGCTAAGTTTATAAGAAGAGAAGAATATAAAGATGGCTTTAGTAGCTCTAAAGAAAATAAAATAAACCAGAAATTTGAAGCTTTTTTAGAAAAAGAAGAATTTGATTTATACCAAGAAGAAATTAAAAACTATTTCCATTCTTATAAACACCTCCAAGAGCAAGTAAGAAATTTCGCTAAAGGCATTAACGTTCAGCAGCTTCGAGAAGAATTTGGACAGTTTGATTTTTATATTTTAAACAAAGTATTGGGCGTTAAAGTACCGGGAGAAGTAATCATTTCTTCTAAAGTTCGAACAGTTAAAGGAAATCCTCTGCATGCCTTTTCAACTATGATAATTGATTATATTCAACAAACAAAAATTGAAAAAGGAATTACTGAAGAAACCAAATTAATTATTAATGTACAAAAAATTTCTTTGGCGGAGGGAATTATAAGAGAGGACCAAGAGAATCGGTGGAAAGAGCTATGTTTAGCAGTTAAAGGAATTATTGAATATTTAAAAAATGAACTAGAAGATATTATTGATGTTGAATATCTGAATCAAAATGATGTATTTGATGTGAATAAATTTGATAATCCCATCCTTGAATTTCCATCAACTAAAAAGGTTTCTAAAATAGACTTCCAAATAAAAGCTGAAGGGTTTGGAGCGCTTAATTTTAGCTGGACCTTCAACCCATATGACTATTGGCTCCAATCATTTTCTTATCTTTCAATATTAGAAGAACAATTAAATGGAAATGATATGCTATTACCTATATTCAGTTCCGATAATTTAGGAAATCTTTTATCGAGCCCAGATGCAGCATCTTTCCATTTCCAACTAAAAGAACATGAAATTAGAGCAAATAATATATTAGCAACTCTAAAACATTTGCAGTCATCAGAAGATATTTTATTTGGCAAATTACTTCGCTTAAGAGAGCCATTTATTAATTTTGTCCATTATATTAATCATGAAGGCTTTTATAACTCTATAAATACTAAATATAGTAACGCAGCGACAACATTCATAAATAAATATACTGAAATTATGAAAGATATTTATGGAAATGTTGAACAGATGAAACAAGTGGAAAAGGACAGTTTATACTTAGTTTCAAATTTGTTTTCTATCGTTTCGGAGGAAGACATAAGTGCAACAGTTGGTAAGATCGAAGGAGCTATTATTCCCCCTTTTCATCCAGCGATGCTTGAAAAAATATTAGACCAACAAGCTTATCAAAGAAAAGGAATCGCTGAAATAATAAAGGAAAGCCTTGAAACTGATGTAATTTCTATCGCAAAGTTAAAGTCGAAATTTGAAAAAATTGAGAGACAATCAACCATTATTTCTGGGGTAGATACTATATTAAGTGTAAACAATTTTAGTCGAATTCCTTCACAAGTTTTAGGGTATTTTGCGACGCACGGATCTAATAGTAAGACTACAATTCTTGACAGTTCAAGTCTTATGAAAATGAATTTAGCAAGTGGAGAAGATAATGAAGAAAAGGATTCTGCCTCAAACTCTGCAAAGGCGAAATTAATTCAATCTCATATTCAGCAATATATTACTACTTTTCCAGCTAATATCGATTCGCTTTCAATAGGATTTGTTAATTTTAATCAGTTGCAACCAGTAATAGAAGGCTTACATGAATTTATAAATTATTATAGAAGTTCTCCGCATGGCGTTAATTTAAGATTAGATATTTTTTCTTCAAAAAATAATTACAAAGCTAAAAACTATATGAGTATGTGGTTAGACAGTGTTTTTACTGAAGATGATAATATTACAATTCAAACTTACTTCAATAAATTTGATTCAACCAGTGTAAATGGATTTGAAGATATTATTGATAGAACTCGTTATGATTTGTTATTCATTGAAAATCTGATGGTTACAAAAGAAATAAAGTATGAAAAAACTGGAGAACAAAATATAAGTCCTAGCGACACTCGATTTCCCATGGTTTTTCATCCGATCCCTACGAGAAATGATGAAACTATAAGAAATATCTCAATAAGTCAAAAACAGTTCCAAGCATCTTTTGCGCATTCTCAATTAGTATTTTGGATTGAAAATCCTTTTGGTGAGAAACAACTATATAGAGTTGAGAAGGTATTAAGTCTTGATAATTCTATTAAAGAATTACTTCCAAAACTACACCAATATTCACAATGGGTAATTTCACTTGATGCAGGATTAGATAAGTCAACATTTGAAAAAGAAAACATAATTAGTTTTTCTACTGGTGAAGGTGCATTTGGCGAATTGAATGTCGCTATTTCAGCTTCTGCGAATATGAAAGAAGACATAGCATTAAGACTGAAAAATCGATTAAAAGCTCTTTTCACCTCATGGAATTTGAATATGTGTGAAGAATCTGCTGAATACATTTTAGAGTCTTCCTCTGCTCTAGATGGAATAAAAGTATTAAAAGCTCTTAACCCTCGAGATTATGAAATTCATAGCTTCTTATCCGGAATTCTAGCAGTCAAAACTTTAAATATTGGTTCTCCTAAACCTCAAACGGTTTTGAAAAGTTTTATATCTTTAGATTCTTATAGTCACTGGTTCAACAATGAACCTAACCGTCCTGACTATTTGCTTCTTGAAATTGAAAAAGATGGTTTAAATGAAGAGAAGCTCATTATAAAAGCAAATTTAGTAGAGTGTAAAATGGGTAAAGAAAATCAAGTGCATATCGATAAAGGTACTCTTCAGCTTAAAAATAGCCTCGAATTTTTAGGCAAGGTATTCAATGGGAAGTCAACTGCAAATGATAGACGATATTGGTACGCTCAGTTATACCGATTGTTAGCATTTTCTCCGGTCCATATTACAGATAATCAAACTACTAAAAGTATTTTGAATCAGAACTTGTTGAAAATACTGGATGGTGAGTTCCAAATCATTTGGGATGCAACCCTTCTTACTTATTGGTTAGACCATAATCAAGAAGAAGTCTCAAAATCAGAAATACTATTAGAAGGCAGCAATGTGAAAATTAATCATAAAGCATATGGTCAGCTTTATATTCAATCGCAGTTGTTACCGCAAAAAGAAAGACAGGAAATTGAGTTCATTGCTCCGATAACTAAGGAATTTGATGCTTTTGCAGATGACGAGGAGAACTATAAAGAAGTTGCAAGAAACCTTGATGAAGATGAGTTACCTATAGAAGAATACGAAATAATCGATGTTAAAACGCCTCAGCTAGTTCTTGGGAATATAAAAACAGAAGTTGGCAATGACCTTTACAAAAATGGATTGAATAAATTCAATCATAATTCTTCACAAGTGGCAGAAGATCAGAAAGAAATGAAAAAGGATGACGATTCATTAATAGATGACTCGAAAGAACACCAAAAACCTGAAGCGGTAATCGAAGAAATAGAAGAACCAGGTCAAAGCCTAGAGTTGATAAGAGTATTGTTGGGCGAAGATAGCCGTACAAAGAAAAAAATATATTGGGAATACGGTCATCCTAAACTCGAAAATCGCCACATTTTAATTTCAGGGAAATCAGGAGTAGGTAAAACTTATTTCATGCAATGCCTGCTATTGGAGTTGGCGAATAACAATATTTCAAGCCTGATTTTTGACTATACGGACGGTTTTAAGAAAAGTAAGTTGGAACCTGAATTTAAGGATTCTTTGGGAGATCGGATAAATCAATTCCATGTTCAAAAAGAAGGTTTTCCGGTAAATCCATTCAAAAAGAATATGAAAGAAATTGATGAAGATGAATTTATGGAAGAAACAGATATTGATGTAGCAGAACGTATCCGAAGTGTATTTAGCGCAGTCTATCCAGGGATGGGAGATCAGCAGGCAAATGCTATATACCGTGCAACTTCTAATGGGTTGAAGAAATACGGCGACAAAATGAGCCTTCAGTATTTGAAATCTGAATTGGAAAACGATAACTCCGCTAATGCAAAAACAGTCCTGTCAAAAATTGAACCTTTAATCGATCGCAATCCGTTTAATATGAAAAAAGAATACGATTGGGAAGAACATCGCACAAAAGACGGTATTGTTTTTGTAGTTCAATTATCAGGATTTGTACGGGAAGTTCAGTTGATTGTTACGGAATTCATTTTATGGGATTTATGGAACTTCAACTTATCTCATGGAGATAAGTCGAAGCCATTCCCTGTTATTTTAGATGAAGCCCAAAACTTGGATCACTCTGAAAAATCCCCAAGTGCCAAAATTTTGACTGAAGGCAGAAAGTTTGGCTGGTCAGGATGGTATGCAACCCAATTCATGCAGGGGCAGATGGCGAAAGACGAAATACGACGCTTGCAAAATGCCGGTCAAAAAGTATACTTCTCTCCACCTGAATCGGAAATAAATGATATGGCAAGCTTTTTGAGTACGGACCTTTCTGAAAGAAAAGACTGGGCCAACAAACTATCTAAAATCGGAAAAGGTCAATGTATAGTTTCAGGACCTATGCTGAAAGAAAATGGAGAACTTCAATATGGAAGACCAGCTATTATTGATGTCACCCCATTAAAAGAAAGGGTTTAATAAATGGAATACCAGTTAAATTTTCATCAGACATTTGCACCGGAAACAGAAGCACTCGCACAATTGCTGCGGGTCGCTTCTGCTAATAATGAGTACCATACTAAAGAAGAGATTTCTTCGCTGACGATGATTCCTACCGGTGAAAGTTCAGGAAAAGTGGTTCCTCATATTTATTATGCAACAGCCATGAATCTTATTAATTTTGATAAAAAAGAAAATAAGTATTCACTTTCATTGACAGCCCTAGGAGAAGTTATTTACGAAGAAGATCCATTTCTAACTGAAGATTTATCAAAAATTATTTGTCACTATGAAGTTGCGAATAAGTATGCACCAACAATATTATGGTCATATTTATTTAATCGATATATTCCACTAAGTGGAAATATATTTTCGCAAAACAGTTTATCTAATGCAGTTACTCGAGAATTTGAAAGTGCAAAAGTAAATCTTTCACCTTTAAGATCTTTTTATACGGCTGAGAGATCTTTTGCGAGTTTAAATATTTTAAGCATTGATGGCGAAGAATTCACCATTTTACCGCATCCTATAAACCGTGTTTACCGCTACGTCTATGCATACTTGCTTCTAAAGAATTGGGAAGCACAATTGCCAAAGCAATCAGAAATTACTTTTACTGATCTTACTGATGCTTTAGGTTTTGGCAACCCATTTGTCTGGAATGAACATACTGTTATGGAGGTCTTGGAATTGCTCCAAGATCAAGGGGTAATTGTCGTAAACAGGCAACTATCGCCCATAACTATTATCAAGCAAGTTTCTGCTAATTATTGTCTAAGTAAGTTATATGACTTTTTAATTTAAGTAAGGTGGGTGATGGCATGCATCAATTAAAAGACGTTTTAAGATTTAAGAAAGAATTATATTTTAATGGAGCAGTTCAGGTAGATTGGTTTTATAACAAACAAAAACAAAGCGAAATTGCCAAGAGTTTTGTATTCCATGGACCAGAATATTTTGGTGTGGCAGAAAATGATATTGCATTTAAATCTCATCGTTTAATAGATACAGCAACTTTCACCAATATATTGGCTAATAAATTATATGATGAAAGTCCATTATCGAATTTCTTCATGACAATTGCGCCTTATGGAACAGGTAAATCGCATTTAGCTGTGACTCTTGCCAGTCTGTTTAGTGGAGATGTGCAAGGACAGAGAAACGTTCTATCTAACTTAAAAAGTATAGACTCTAAAATTGCTAAAGAACTTTCCACTTACACTTTAAAACCAAACTTAGTGCTAGTTTTGAATGGCATGAAAGACTTTAACTTAAATTATGAGATATTAAATGCAACTCAAAAAACCTTGGATATTAATGGAGTAGATGGAGAATTCCTTAAAGATTTAACGAAATCTTATGATATTGCACGTAATTTCGTTTCCAATACTTTTGGGAACTATGAAAAGTTATATGAGAAATATAGTGAAGAATTACTAAATAAAGTGCCCTTTAATGTATTAAAAGAATATTTGATGGAAAATATACTGCAGGAATCAAATGTTTTCGAAGTAGTCAACAAAGTTTATTTTGACATTAACGGTACATATATAAGATGGGACGAAGGAGTCTCTGCAGGCGATGTATTGACTAAAATAGCGGATGCCTTATGTGGTGAAAGAGCTCCATTTAATAAGGTGGTTGTATTTTTCGATGAATTTGGACGGTATATTGAGTTCGCTTCATCTTATCCAACTCGTGCTGGAGATTCAGCATTACAGCAAATTTATGAAGCGGTTCAAGATAGCGATGATAAGATTGTCTTTGTAGGATTTATACAATCCGACTTGAAATCATATCTCACTCGTGTGGATCGGACTGCTAATATTAACCGTTATATAGGACGATATGAAGCGAGTGAAAAAGTTCATTTATCATCTAATCTAGAGACCATCTTTGCCAATTTAATAGAGCGAAAAAATCAAAGTGTTTTTAAAGAATTAGTGGTTAATAAAATAGATAATCAAATTAACGATTGGGTCTCATACCATAAAGATTTCTTGGCATGGGCTCCTCAAGCTGAAATTTCAAGTGTCTGGGGAGATTTTGAGCACTTTAAAAAAGTAGTCTTAGAAGGCATTTACCCTCTTCATCCAATGACGTCATGGATGCTATCTAATCTTTCTTCTTGGTTGCAGCAACGTTCTTCTTTAACTTTCTTGGAACGCCAAATTGAATTTGAAGGGGAAAAAGAGTTAAAAGAGTTTGGAGATTTGATAAGTGTACCCGCTACTCGAATTATTCGAACAGAATTTTTCAACGAATTGCTTTCAGCTGAACAAGAGGGGCGTAAGCAAAGTGAATACGCGATTTTATATAATCAAATTTTATCAAAATATGATGATAAGTTTGATGAGCGTCAAAGAGAAGTGCTGGCAGCAAACTTAATATTACGTATCGGCCGTTTTAAGACAAGAAGTGCAACAGATGCTAAGAAAGCTTTGGCATATGCATCAAACCTTTCAATTAAAGAAATAGAGACTGCAGTAGAGCAGCTAGAAGGGAACTTTGGTGTAATCAGCTTTGATGAAAGTGCCAATGTTTACGACTTTGTTGCTGATGCGATTGGCATAAATGATTTTAAACGACTTGTTAATAAGAAAAAAAGTAAGCTGGAATTGGATTTGTCTTTAGTATTTGATAATGGATTGGATGAGATTTTACCGCTGGATAAACAAGAAACTGCATTTGGTGGACACCATTTTATTAAAACAACAGAATGGCAATTTACTCAAAAAATTGTCCATATCAAAGATGTAAATTTAAGGTTTTTAACACAGCTTAAACAAGAATGGAAAGAGTCGGTTGCACCAGATATGCCGAAAGGGCGCTTGGTTTGGATTTATCTTCCGTCTGATATTAGTGATGAAAAATTAAAAAGCATTAAAGATGTTTTGAGAAAAGAAAAATTCAATGAAGCTCCGATAGCTTTTTGTATATTAGATGACAAAGATAATAAATTTTATGAAGCTATTCAAGATTATCAAATTACAAATCTCTTTACCGCTCCGGAAAAAGAAATGTACGCTCGATTCATAGCTGACTTTAGATTGAAAGTCAGCACTATTTTAACTGATTCTTATAACGAATTAGCGACAAAAAGATTAGTTTTAACAGCTGAAGGAATTGAAAAAATTTCTATGCGTCCGAGTAAGTACATGGAGAAACTTTTTATGGAACTATACAGCCGTGTAATTCCTTTTCCATTCACTGAATTCTCTTTAAAACTATTATCAAAAGGAAAAAAGAATTTATCTCGTATAGGTCGTTTAGTGCTGTCAGAAGCTATCTTCCAATTGATTCATTCAGAAACAACAGAAATTAGAAATCGGGTTGAAGACTTGCTTTTTGAGAAAAAAGCTGGTTCATGGGGAGTATTCAACGGAGATTACCAGATGATTTCTCCAACTAATCCGCGTGTATTGTATATTTTCAATGAATGGGATGAGATTCTTGAAAAAGAAGGGAAAATGGATATCCAAAATATTTTTGACCGATATCAAATCCCTCCATTTGGAATAAATGATTACGCATTAGCCTTGCTTGTAACTGTATATATAGTGCAGCGCAAAGTAGAAACTCGGTTAAACGTGAACAATACACGATTGAAGTTAGAAGAGTGGAGTAAGTTGGTTTTCTTAGATAAGAATGTAGATTTTAAATCTTTGTTTTCAACAGTAGTAGTGCGAATCAATCCAGATGAATCTGCTAGCCGGTATTTAACTTTGTTCAAGAAAGTGAATCAAAATAATGACGTAATGATTGCGAATCAACTTTTTAATGAGTACGAAAAATTAAAAATTGAAGAAGACATTCCTGCTGATTTAGAAGATAAAGTGGCACATTTAGAGTATCTCTTAAAAGAAGGGCAGAGACTTTACAATAATACGATTCGTAAATTTGGTAAACTTCGTGCCGATATAGGTGAAGCCACAAGAAAAACTGATGATTTCAAGTTGCTGTTTGAAATATTAGAGACTGTAGAAAATATACAGGGACAAGTAGAAGATTCTGAGAAATATGTATATAACATTGCTCAAATAGAAGAGGCAAGGAAAATTGAAGAACGTTGCCATAACTATATTAAAGATACATTTCCTACTTTTATTAAGGAGTTAAAGTGTCAAAGCCTTGGACAAGCTAGTGCTTTCGAGAAGTGGATATACAAAATTATTGAGTCCTTAAATAAGTATGAGTATTTATCAGAAGCACGGCAATTAAAAAGCCGAAAAGATGTAATACTAGACAACTTAAATGAAAGCCGTAAAACTAGAGAAATTGAAGATACCATTAATCAGTTTGCTAGAAAAAATGCTCCTTCTATCTCTCTTGGATACCAAAAATTAGTTCAGATTAAAGAAGAAGGTTCTAAGAATATAGAGTTTGTAAACAAAAGTAAAGTTGATAATAAAATTAAACAAGAATTGCATCAAATAATAGAAGGTGTTTTACAAAAAACAGACAACTGCCTTAAAAAATTAAATGCAGAAGTAGGAGAAATTTATGATGCCATTTACGATTTATCAACAGTAGATGAGTGTGAAAATTTCTTTATCAAAGTAAAACAAATTCTGAATAAAGAAATACGAGAAGAAGATCGCGAAGGAATAGAAGAAGCTGCAAACAATTTACAAAACTTTTTGAATGATATCCAGGGAGTTCACGATATTAAAGAGAATCGCGAAGCTCTTTTAATGGAAATGGAAGCTTTAGAAAACAAATGGTTGAATATTGAATCTGAAATTGATTTTTCGGTTGTTCTAGAGAATTATAAAAACAGTTTAATAATACGCTTAGATGAACAAGCTGAAAAGTGGAAAGCAAAATATATTATTAGTGAAAATGATTTAAATTCTTGGGATGTTAAGCAATGTTCAACATGGCTGCAGCATACAAATGTAATTCCTCTTTATCTAACAGATGAATTGATTCAAGAAGCGAATGAATTAGATCATAAAATTCAAAAACGATTAAGTGAGTTAAGTGTAGACGCAGTAATTGGTTTATTCTTCGGCTTAACAAAAGAGCAACAAGAAATTGCTTTACAAAAAATGAAAGAAGTTATAGAAGTTCCTCAATAATTGAAGAGAATTTAATTTTAGTATTAATAAATAGCAGTAATTTAGTAAGACCATTTTTGTTATAACATGGTAAAATTATTAAAGTACTTAAAGGCGATAAACAACTAAGGTTTTTTAAAAAAGGTCGTTACAAGAAACGAAAGTTAATAAGTACATGTATTTTAATAAAAAATTCAAAGAAAAAAGACTCTAAGTCTTTTTTCTTTGATGTGAATTTTACTGGAGGCTAACTCCAATGAAAGAAGGTAAGGTAAATGGGTTATAGTCAACATCAAAGTTTTTATTTGCGTGATAGATGGCTTAGTAAAGCTATCAAAAACGTAGAGGTAAATAATTCCTTTTTCTTTGAAAAAGACGCTTTTGAAAAAATGGGATTAGGGAAGAACATGGTTCAATCGTTGAAGCATTGGATAATAGCAACGAAATTATTTGAGGAAGTCCGAGACAATAATCAAAAATACCATCAAATCACTTCCATAGGTAAGTTCATAAAGGAAAAAGATCGCGCTATCAAATATTTTAATACTGCAGGATTGTTGCATCACTCTTTAGGTACAAATAGAGATATCAGCACTACTTGGTATTGGTTTTTCAATGTATACACGGAAACTGCTTTTACTCGGGAAGACGTTTTAGCTGAGCTTACTAACTGGGTTCAGAAACGTGAAAAACGTGTTATTTCCGAAAACTCTTTAAAACGAGATATTGATTGCTTAATCAAGGTCTACACAAGTGGCGGAAGTTCTGCAGATCCTGAGGAAGTCATATTAAGCCCATTATATAAACTAAACTTATTAGAAGAACGTAATGGAATTATTTATAAAAAAGAAGCGAAAATGGATGAAGGCAACTTGTTATTAGTAGGCTATACGTTGCTTAAATATATGCAAGGGCGAAATTTAAGTGCCATCAGCATCGATGATTTGGTACATAAAGAAGAGTTGTTAGGAAAGTTATTTAATATGAAGAGATCTTCGATTGTAAACTTAATCAGTATGTGGACAGAGCATCCGGAATATCCAGCAGTTTTTACAAGAACTAATAATTTGGATACCCTGCGTCTTCCTGAAGTCTCTCCGGAAGAATTTATTTATTATGAGCATGAACGAAAGGTAGAAAAAGTTTATGATTACTGAAAGCAAAAAAGCATTCACTACCAGTATCAACTTGAAGTTTGACATTGGAAACAAGGAATTTGTTCAACGCTACTTGCCTACCCCTTCTCATGCAGAATTTTTGAAAGGCATTATTGGAGGGTTCCTGGGTGAAAGAAAAAATAATGCCCACATTATGATAGGACCTTACGGAAGCGGCAAATCATTAGCAGCCACTATTGTAGCGGATATTTTCTCCAGAAGTATTAATGACCAAGACTTTGAAAAATTGATAGACAAGTTTAAAGATGTGGATCAGGAAATTTTTGAAAAACTGAATGCAGCTAAGCAATCGAATGCATTATTTATTCCAGTAGTCCTTTCAGGGAATGAAGGTCCGTTTAACAGGACAATCATAAATTCTATTGTTAAGTCAGTGAAAAGTGCAGGCTTCCAGATAGATGTTCCTGGAGAAGTTGAAGAGATTCATGGTGTATTGAAAAACTGGGAATCAGCATTTCCGAAAACTCTTAGCCTGTTTAAAAAATCCCTAAAGAACCGTGGCTATACATTGATTCAATGGAAAAAAGAACTCAATGACAATAACCAAAAAGAAATTAAGTGGTTTATGGAAGAATATTCAGTCTTGAGTGCAGGTGCAAAGTTTCAGGTAGAGCATGAAACTAATTTTATAGATAAAATCACTCATATTATTGCTCAATTAAAAGAAAATAACATTAAAATTTTCATTGCATACGATGAATTTGGTCGCTTCCTTCAGTCACTGGAAATGTCACAAATTTATAAAACAATGCAAGATTTGCAGGATTTAGCAGAAGTGGCTGGCCGGAGTGAGAACACCCTTCAACTTTTGCTTATATCGCATAAAAACATGTCACAATACATGCTGGGGCACAATGAGGAATTTAAAGCGGAATTCCAAAGAATTGAAAAGCGATTCAAAACTTATTTTGTAGAAAGCGATAAAGCCACTTTTTACCGTATTGCTCAGGAATACACAAAAAATATGCAAAAAGAGTTAATGTTACTAAATCTTGAATCAGCGGATTCCAAGTGGATTTTAAAAAGATATAATTTGTTCAGCGAATTGAATCATCAGGAAACTGAAAAGTTAATTATAGAAGGTTCGTATCCTTTACATCCGCTGGCATTATTTTTGTTGCCGAGACTATCCAATGTTTTTGGACAAAATGAGCGGACACTCTTTACTTTCCTTGAGAGCGAAGAAACAGGCGGTTTGACTAACTTCGTAGCAAAGCATAAAGAGGGGATGTACTACCCTCATATGCTTTTTGATTACTTCTTTCAAAATTCGATCAATGAATTTCTGGGAGATGAATCTTTCGGGGCTTTGAAAACCTTCGCTAAAATTACCAGCAAAATGAGAACAACCAAGCAGAACAAAGGGCAAATGGATTTGCTGAAACTAATTACTCTATGGGAATTATCGAGCGCAACCAATGTCGTGAAGTTGAATGATGAGTTATTAATGTTTGGAACTGGTCAAAATTTAGACGAGTTGAAGTTAAACTTAGATCGGTTGGTTCAGCAAAAAATGCTGCGTTTTAATCGGATTCTTGGCCAGTGGGAACTTAATGAAGGCAGCTCTGTTTTGGTTGATGAGCTGTTGAATGAAGAAAGAACAATATTAAAAGTCAATAATGAAAATCGTTTAGATGCATTGAAAAGCCTTCTTGAAAAGAAATTTTATCTTGCAACAGATTATAACGACGAAATAAATATCACTCGTTTTATGCAAGTTAATATCCTGACGTCAGAACAATTATTAGAAGAAGGTTTTATAGAAAAAATAAAATATGATGCAGATGGTTATATTTACTATGTAATTCCTGCTGATGAAATGTCTTATTCAAAATCCATTTCGGCAATCGCTTCTATTAAAGACAAACGTATAATTTTCTCAGTCACTGATAGAGAGCTTAAATCCGTTCGAACTTCTTTAGATAGACTAATTGGTTTGGAATCTATTTATTTAAATAAAAAGATACTTTCTGAACATAATCGCTTAGAGGAAGAAATTAGTGTGCTGCTGGCCGAAACTCAATTTGAGATCAGAGAATTTCTAAAGGAATTTGAAAACTTCCAGGAGAATATAAAGTGGTTCTATGAGGGAGCCCAACTAATCGTAAATCACCAAGTTCAATTAGAAAATAAGATAAGCGAAATAATGTATGAAATGTACCCTTACACTCCTGAAATCAGAAATGATTCTATAAACAGAAGAAATTTAAATGGGATGCAAACTAAGGCAATGTATACGGTGCTGAACAATGTCATTAAGAATCCGAATTTCGAACGGCTGGGAATTGAAGGACAGGGACCAGATTATTTAATCTATGCCACTGTTTTTAAAAACAACAATCTTGATGTAAGTAATTTAAACCAAGTTACTTATGAACCCTATAGAATACTCAGACAGTCATTACTAGGTTTTATTAACAATAATAAAGAAGCATCTATGCTGGATTTAGAAAACATTTTCACTTCTCATCCTTTTGGTATTCGTAAGCCGCTCATTCCTTTGTTGTTTGCCGGCCTATTGAGAGACATTTGGGAACAGCTGATGTTTTACAGAAACGGCATGTATGTTACAGCAGTAGATGCAGATAAATTATATGGGATGTTTAATGAGCCAGCAGAATATCAGTTTGTTTTCAATGACTATTCACCAGAATTTCTAAGCTTCGTTAAAGGCGTACAAAAGATATTCCAGCCTTTTGAAAGCGAGTATGTACAAGAACAAACAATTGTTATCAAAGCAAGCAGCGGCATATTAAATTGGTTAAGGCAGTTGCCGCGCCATACTCAAACCACTGATAAAATGGACAATAATTTATTGGAATTTAAAAATATGGTCAGAAAAATTGAAGTGAATCCGATTAATAGCTTGGAGAAGTTACAAGAAACATTTGGAAAACCTGAAGTGTTGGTAGATATGAAAGCTCAATTAGAAGACCATTTCGTGCAATTTGAAGTTCAAGTTATTGATAAGTTATTTAAATCCTTTGATGTAAATTCAATAGAAGAATTAGCGGAGAAACGAAAAAACTTTTCTGCAGACCTTGGAAAACGAAACCAGCTGCTAAAATCTATCGATATCGAAGCTGATAATTTTATTCAAAACTTTGCTCTTAGCTACACGGGGGTTGAACTAGGAAATTGGTCAGACACAACATTTGATTTATTTGAACGACAGATGCAGAATGATTATAGGGATATGGAAATGTCTTCCGATGACAGTAATAAGATTCTGCTAGGCTATGGAGATTCACAAAAGTCTATCAAAAAAGTAGAACTATCTAACAAAGCGAAGACAGTATATGAAAATGTAAACCGGATTATCAATAATGCGGGAAGAAGTGTTCCTAGAGAAGAAATAGAATATCTTGTCTTTAAGTTATTGGATGAGTATATAGAGTAAGTAGGAGGGGTTATGGTGGAAAGAAAAAAAGTGCACGTTGCTATGTATAGCGGCGGAGCTTCTAGCGCATATGTCGCTTATCAAATGGTACAAGCCCACGGGAAAGAAAATTGTATCTTATTCTTTACCAATACCCTTTGGGAAGATGAAGATAATTATCGATTCATGTACGAAGTGGCTGATTATATTGGGGTAGAAATTACCGAGCGAGTAGACGGTAGAACTCCAGAAGAAGTCTTTTATGACTATCGCTTTTTAGGGAATTCGCGTTTAGCTAAATGTTCGGAGGAATTGAAAGTTCAACAGACTATTGTGTTCCTAGAAGAATTAAGAGATCTTCATAATTTAGAACCTGTTCTATACTTTGGAATTGGGCCGCACGAAACTCATCGATCTGATAATTTAAGAGAGTTTTATGCCCACCGCCCATTAGAGCCGATTGAAACTAGATTTCCAATGATTGAAACTTTTAGAGAAGACATTGATGTAAAATCAATTATTGAAGAAGAATGGGGCATTAAACTTCCAAGAATGTATGCAATGGGATTCTCACATGCAAACTGTGGTGGACGCTGCGTACGTGGAGGTTTCCAGCACTATGCGCAACTTTACAAAGTATGGCCTGAACGTTACGCGTTACAAGAGGAAATGGAAGAGAACTTTAGAAGAGATTTTGAAAAAAACGTTTCAATTCTCAAAAAAGATGGCGGGCCATATACTTTGCGAGAATATCGCGAACGTATGGATAGAGAAGGCATCGAAAACTTTTTAAAGATTCCCGATGAAACAGTCCCTTGTGTCTGCTCATTCTCCTAAACCTACTTAAAATTATAAAAAACTTGAAAGCCAGCAGAGTTCATTTAATTCTGGTTTTCAAGTTTTTTTATGTAATTTATTGATGAAAATTTCTAATCCCCCAATATCCTTTGCCTTTTTCCTCTACAGGATAGAATAAATCATGCTCATCTCCAATAGAACCTTTAAAAATATCACAATCACTAGAATGCAAGTAGATATGCTTTCTTATTTGTGATTTCCAATCAACATAGGAATCAAGATCAATCATATTGCGTTTTTCTATAGTGGAGTATATCTCTTCAAGAGTACCTTTGCCATTAAGCGAAACTAGCGTATGCATAATTTCTTCAAGCCATTTTCCCTGTGCTTTCATATTGGTCTCCTTCAATTTTCTATTAAATATAACCTAGTCAACGTTAATAATTAATATCTAAAAATATCAAGAAGTATACATAAAAATCTTTAATAAAAGCTAGAAATAAATTTTAATATTGACTAAGGTTGTTTATCTTGCTGGAATACTGCAAAAGTTTTTTTAGACTTGTAGTTTTATTATTTGGAACTTCCATCCAATCCATACGTAAAAAGAATATAGAGGAAAGGAGGAATGCACAATGCAAACAATAATTCTCATAGCCGCTATCTTTTTACTGTTTTTCATCATAGATAAACTCCTAAGAAAATGGTTCAAGGCCGAAAAAGCGAAGTTCAAGGACTCTCCTGCCAAAGAAATCAATCGGCGGGGAGAAAGGGTTATTTTTATACTTGCGCTGTGCTGTCTTCCTTTTGTGGTGATGAGCGAGGCTCCCGCTTGGCTTATGTGGTTCCTTATTGGAAGCATCATTGTGCAAAACTTCTTTCAAGCTTATATGCAGTGGAAATACGCAAGAGAAGCCCGGGAGCATTTGGTGACGCTTTCTCTTATCCCGGTTGGAGTGGCGGCAATGTTTGCCTTTGCTTTTCTCATATGGTGATAGTAGAAAGGGTTGTTATGAAGTACAAGAAGCAAGCCGATATTGACAAGCACTGGAGGAAACCCCATGGAAATTGTTATCATACTCATCCTGCTCACTATAGGGCTTTTCATCTTTGAAAAACTCATGCGAAAATGGCTGAATATCGAGAAAGTGGAACTGTCGGAAACTCCCGCAGCAAATATCGACCGGTGGGGCCGGGGCGTTATTTTGGTGCTCGCCCTATGCACCATCCCCCTCAGCGCGGGCGCCGAGGAGATGGAGCGGATGATCTGGTTTTTTGTTGTCTATCTTTTCGTTTTGAATCTCTTTCAGGCTTATTTGCAGTGGAAGTACATAAAAGGATCGAAAGAATACTGGGTGACGCTTGCGTCTCTTCCGATCGGCATCGGGGCTTTTCTTTCGATCATTTTCTTCTATTACTGAACAACCTCCGTGAATACGATGGAAAGAAAATAGCTGAACTGAATTGGCTTGGTCCTTTTCAAAGTTGAGTAACGGTACGCAAGATGGAATTGTGGCATTCAAGAACATTTAATCTTGGATAAAAAATGATTAATATCTATAGATAATCGGTTCTTTTGAGTTCTTTATATTAAAACAGCTATTATTAACTAATTTTTATGTATAATTATGTAATTTTAACAAATAAAAAGTATTATTATAGTTTATAATGTATTACAAATAATAAAGATGGAGGTTTTATAGTGCAAGAGAAGCTAGCAGGCTATCCAATTTTTCTGCAAAATATCTTTCGGGTAAGTTTAACGGTTATGATTGCTTTTGTTATGTTTTCCCACGGAACTCAAAAGTTATTTGGGTGGTTTGGAGGAATGGGAATTCAAAAAACTGCTGATGTGTTTGCAAGTTTGGGTTTAACTCCTGCACAGCCGATGGTTATATTGGCTGGTGTGTTTGAGCTCATCTTTGCCTTAGGTATACTAATTCCCAAAACAAGAATAGTGGCTGGATTGGGAATGGTTCTGTTCATGGCTTTTGCTGGAATCCAGTCTTATGAAGGAAAATGGTTTCAATTTGGCGGTTACGGATGGGAATTCGCCCTTTTATTCATTTTATCAACTTTCGTAATCATAACCTTGCAGGTCAATGAAAAAACTCGTTAAGAAATATCGCTTTCGATACCTGTAAATAAAAGCATTATAAGCGCATGAAAAATGCTTAAGAATACATACTCCAATTTCTTATATCTATTTTTCGTTTAGTATAACCAGCTTTCTCTTTCTTAGAAGAGTCAAGGGTGAAAAACAAATAATTCGACCAAAGCGAGGGATCAGATGAAAAAAGCATGGCTCTTCCATAATGGCATAGCGGTTCTAATCCTTGCCGTTTTGATCGTGCTGGATTATGTCGTAAATATCGTTATAGACGGCTCCGGCATTAACACAAGTTTTACGGAGCTTGCAATCTATTTCTGCGGCTTCCATATTTTGATTGCCATGCCCATCTGGCTGGTTGTCCTGCTGATTTGCCGGGCGCGGATGAACAAGAAAACTGTTGGGATGGGGTTGGGGTTGTTTTTGCTTTTCCTCGGACTGGCCGTTTACCCGGTTGTCACCGTAATCGGCTATACGGCTTATTAGCATCGCACCTGAAAAAAGAATAACGAGCAATGGACCGCCTTTCCGGGCGGTTCTTTTTTTATGCAGGAAGTTGTCTAAACTGTTTGACTATTATTTTTGCGGGAAGTTATTATAATAGAGCAGCTGCACCCTTCGGGAAGCTGGGATACGATTTTGGGTTGGAAACAGGGGAAAAGCAAGGCGCAAGGGGTTGACAATCTGTTTTACCATGGGGGGTTCCAAATTGCCTTATCAATTAGGTCGGAATTTTAAGATTTTCTCGTTGAATTCGAATCCGGAACTGGCAAAGGAAGTTGCGGATATTTTGGGCTGCAGGCTCGGTGAATGCTCGGTCACCCGGTTCAGTGACGGGGAAATTCAGATTAATATCGAAGAAAGTGTCCGGGGGATGGAAGTTTATATGATCCAGTCGACTTCCCAGTCGGCGAACGAACACATCATGGAACTCCTGATTATGATCGATGCCTTGAAGCGGGCGTCGGCAAAGACCATCAACGTGGTCATTCCGTATTACGGCTATGCGCGCCAGGACCGGAAAGCGAGTTCGCGTGAGCCTATCACGGCGAAGCTGGTCGCCAACATGCTGGAAACGGCCGGCGCGACCCGCATCATCACGTTGGACCTCCATGCGCCGCAAATCCAGGGTTTTTTTGATATACCGGTGGACCAGCTGTACGGAGGGACGATCCTGGCCGACTATTTCCAGAACAAAGCACTTGAAGATGCGGTGGTCGTGGCTCCGGACAACGGGGGACTCGGGCGGGCCCGCAAGCTCGCGAGCCATTTGGACGTTCCGCTCGGCTTTCTCGATAAACGCCAGCCGGAACCGGGTGCTCCGGAAGAGATCAAAGTTGTCGGGGACATCAAAGGAAAGAACACGATCATCATCGTCGATATCATCGATACCGCGAACACGATTACCTTGGCTGCCAAGGTCTTGATTGAAGAGGGCGCGAAAGCGGTTTATGCCTGCTGCACCCATCCGGTCTTGTCCGGAGAATCCGTAAAAAAAATCGAAGCGGCCCCGATCACGGAGCTTGTGGTGACCAACACCATCCAAGTATCGGAGGAAAAACGCATTCCGAAACTCACCATTCTTTCCATCGCCGCTTTGCTTGCCGAAGCGATCGAGCGTGTGCACAACGAAAAATCGGTGAGCCCATTGTTCGAATAACCAAGCATTCCGTACCGAAGCGGGACGCCGATAAATGGCGTCCCGCTTTTTTCTGCCGATATGAGCGGAAATAAAGAACAGAATTCGACAATTGCTCACATTTCGCCCGCTGAATGGATAAAAACGGCTTGTTCCTGTAGACACTCCACCGGAACTTGGTTTACTATCAATAAGGATGCTTTTTTTAATGTTTATGATAAATACGATTTAACTTGGGGGCCAGCACATTGTCTTATCAATTGAACGGGGATTTCAAACTTTTTACGTTGAATTCAAATCCGGAATTAGCAAAAGAAGTGGCTGAAATATTAGGCTGCGAAATCGGCAAAAGTTCTGTCACGCGCTTCAGTGATGGGGAAATCCAGATCAACATCGAAGAAAGCGTACGGGGCAGTGAAGTATATTTGATCCAATCGACTTCCCAATCGGGAAATGAACATATTATGGAACTTCTTATCATGATCGATGCGCTAAGACGTGTATCGGCAAAAACGATCAACATCGTCATTCCGTATTACGGCTATGCGCGCCAGGACCGGAAAGCGCGTTCACGCGAACCGATCACGGCGAAACTGGTTGCGAACTTGCTGGAAACGGCGGGAGCGGACCGCATCATCACGATGGACCTTCATGCACCGCAGATCCAAGGATTCTTTGATATGCCTGTGGACCAGCTGCTTGGCGTTCCGATCTTGTCCGACTATTTCGAGGCGAAAGAATTGGAAGACCTGGTCATCGTGGCACCGGACAACGGCGGATTGGTGAGAGCGCGTAAAATGGCCAGCCGATTGAATGTGCCGCTTGCGTTTATCGACAAGCGCCGTCCGAAGCCGAACGTTGCGGAAATCATGAACATTGTCGGGGAGATTGAAGGCAAGAACGCGATCATCATCGACGATTTGATCGACACTGCAGGCACCATCACGCTTGCGGCCAATGCGCTGAAGGAAAAAGGCGCAAAAGCGGTCTTCGCTTGCTGTACACACCCGGTCTTGTCCGGTCCGGCAATCAGCCGCATCCAAGACTCGGCAATCGAGGAATTGGTCATCACCAACACAATCGCATTGCCGGAAGAAAAGCGCATTTCAAAAATCACGACTTTATCTGTCGCGCCGCTATTGGCTGATGCGATTGAGCGGGTCCATAACGATGTATCCGTAAGTCCTTTGTTCGAATAAAATTCTACAATACATGAAGACGATAGAAGAGACGGCGTTTTGGCAGAAAGTTTGCCAGGACGCCGTTTTTTAGATGTGGAAGACGCGCCGGAAGGGTGCTAAAATTTAACTTGAAATAAAGTGCGTGCAAGCGGGAAAGCAAATGGGCCAGAGGGTCGGGAGGAGTTGCCAGTGGAGCGGTTTTGGAGTGAAGATGCGGCGTTCTTGCGGCCATTCGATGTGAATCACTGGATGTATATCGCGGTCTTGCTGGCGGTGTTCATCCTGTTGGTCCGGAAAAAAGCCTATATCCGCGAAAACAGCAAGAAGATAAGCATGATAGTGCTCGGTGTCTCGTTGTTTCAGCAAATACTGTTGTATACGTGGTACTCCTTTGAAACAGGCTTTCATCCGTCCGTATCGCTGCCGCTCCACATATCGCGGATCTCGACCCTGCTAGGCATGGTCTACCTATTGACGAAAAGCGCAAAAGTGATGGACATCCTGTTCTACTTCAGCCTTTTCGCATACGGATCTTTCCTTTACCCGATGCGCGTCTATGCCATCGAGCACGTTATGGGCCAATCGTTTCTCATCAACCATATCATTACGTTATTGTTGCCTTACTATGCGCACATGGCCTACGGCTGGAAGCCTGCGCCTTACAGCTTTTTGAAAGCCTACGGTGCTTTTCTCGTTTATTTCGCCGGAGTGCTCATCGTCAATCCGCTCGTCGACGGCAATTACTTCTATTTGAAATACCGGCCGTTCTTCACGGAGTGGCCGGAAGGGGCTTATAACGCAACGATCCTTGTGGTGGTGTTTGCCGGATACTGGCTGGCGTATCAGATTGCGCTGCGCTTGACGGAGAAGGACCATCCGCCATTAAGTAAACAAATGTCGGAGAGAAGATGATTAAAAAGAGCACCTCCTTAGGAAGTGCTCTTTTACAGTTTATTGAGGAACTTATACTTATCATTGAATGGAAACGGATATCGCCCTTGCTGTCCTGCTGGCGTCGTCGCTGTTTTGCTTTATAGCCAAAGTTATAGTGGCAAAGAGGAAACAAACAATTGTCCCGGAATATTTACCCCTTCTTCCTTTCTAAACAGGCTATGCAGAATGAAGCGGAAGGCGGCGACTCTTGCGGGAAAAGCGGGAGTCCTGAGACCCCGCAGGAAGCGCAAGCGACTGAGGAGGCTCAGGCCACGCCCCGCGGAAAGCGTCCGCCAGGAGCAAAATGAACAGTTATAAACTATTGATTTTCCTGTTTATAGATAAGCAGGTCTAATCTTCTATCCCGTAACCGCAGCCACCGATGCCCCTTTGATGTTCTCGGTCGGCAGGATGACTTTTGCAGGCGTCGCAGCACTTCCTTTAATCTTCGAGAACAAGAGCTCCGTGCCGGTCTCGCCGAGCTGCCGTATCGGGATCTCCATGCTCGTCAGCGACGGGAACAGGAACTGCGACAAGTTGGAATTGCTGAAGCCGATGACGGACATATCGGCCGGGATGCGGACGTTTTCCTCCGTGAACGCGCGGTAGACGCTGATGACTTTGAGGTCGTCCGTCGCGAATACGGCTGTCGGCCGGTCGGAAAGTTCAAGCAGTCCTTTTGCCGCTTTGTACGCTTCCCCGATCGTGTAGCCGCTGTTTCGGATCCACTGTTTCTTGGGTTTCAGGCCGTTTGCTTCCATGCAGTCGCGGTAGCCGTTGAAGCGGTCGATTGCCACATTATAGTCGAACGGCGAGTGGAGGCAGGCGATCTTTTCGTGCCCCTGGTCGATCAGGAACTGCGTCTGCGCATAGCTGTCCCGGTAGTTGTCGGTGTCGACGCTGAAAATGTTTGTGTAATCGCCGGTGACTTTTCCGATGACGACGGCGGGTATGCCAAAGACGTCGAGCTGCTGCAGCAGTTTTTCGTTCGTCGGGGACGACAGGATGATGATGCCTTTGATCATTTTCTCCCTGATTTTCTTGATGCACTTTTTCAGCTCATCCTGGTTGTTTTGCGACGTCTGCAGGATGACGTCGAAATGTTCTTCCTCCGCTTTTCTGGAAATGGAATTGAGGATTTCCGAAAAGAACGGGTTGTCGACGATCGTTGCGCTTGAGCGCGAGATGACGAGTATGGCGTCAAAGCCGGTCGACAGGGAGCGGGCGAGCTTGTTGGGATGATAGTTCAAATCCTTGATGGCATTTAGGACACGTTCCCTTGCTTCTTCTGAGATGTTCTGCTGGTTGTTCAGGACCCGGGAGACGGTCGACTTGGAGACATTGGCCGCGCGGGCGATGTCATAAATAGTAGGAGCCATAGGAGTTCCTTCCTTTATTCGTTTTTGATTTATGTAGAAAGCGCTCTCACATCCGCTTTCAAATGAGGCGTATCCGTCGGAGCCGAATGCTCCGTCCGGAATATGCCTTTTTGGTGGAGCTGGTATGTATCGGTGCCGTTTTCAGCTCTTTTATCTTAAGCGAAAGGGATGGGAAAATCTAGATTTTCGGCTGGAAAGGGTTTGACAGAAAACTCTTTCTATTATATATTTGGAGCGTGGGAGCGCTCCCAATCAAATATATACCATTTTTAAGGATTAGCATACATAAAAGTTTTAATTTTTTCAACAGAATGAAAGCGCTATCAGAAAGGGGGCTCCCGATGGACCGGATCAGAGAACGCCTGTCCTTTATATACGGAAGCGAGGAAAGCGAAAAAGCATACACGCGCATCCTTGCGTCGATGGAGAAGACGAAAGCGAAAGCGCTGCGCCCGCGGAAGCAAGCATGGGACGAAAAAGATGTCGTCCTGATCACGTACGGCGACCAATTCCAGGAAGAAGGCACGCCGACGCTCCAGACCTTGAAGAAGATGTACGACCGCTATTTGGCGGACAAGTTCGGTATCGTCCACATCCTGCCGTTTTATCCCTATTCCTCGGATGACGGATTCTCGGTCATCGACTATAGGAAGGTGGATCCGGCCATGGGCGGCTGGAGCGATATCCAGGAGCTGTCGGAGTCCGCGAGCATTATGTTCGATGATGTCTGCAACCACATTTCCGCAAGAAGCGAGTGGTTCCAGGAATACTTGAACAACAACCCGAAATACGCCGGATTTTTTGTCGAAGCGGACCCGGCGGCAGACTTGAGCGGAGTGACGCGTCCCCGGGCGCTGCCCCTCCTGACGCCATTCCGTTTGGCGAACGGCGAGGAAAAGCACTTCTGGACGACGTTCAGCGCCGACCAGATCGACTTGAACTTCGCAAATCCCGACGTCTTGGCGGAAATGGTCGATGTCCTGCTGTTTTATATCGAGCAGGGGGCGGAATACATACGGCTCGATGCCATCGGCTTTATGTGGAAAGAAATTGGCACCACATGCATCCACCATGAAAAGACGCACGAAATCGTCAAGCTGTTCCGCGATATCGTGGACAGCGTGGCAAAAGGGACGGTGCTCATCACCGAAACGAATGTGCCACATAAGGACAATGTGTCCTATTTCGGGAATGGCCGCGACGAAGCGCATATGGTCTATCAGTTCCCGCTGCCGCCGCTCGTCCTGTATTCCATCCATAACGGCAATACGCGTGCTTTGACGGAATGGGCGAAAGGCTTGCCAGAAACCAATCCGGATACGACGTTCTACAATTTCCTCGCTTCCCATGACGGCATCGGCGTTAATCCGATCCGGGGCATCATCCCGGAAAAGGAAATCGTCGGCATGGTGGAAGCATTGAAGGAAGAAGGCGCGCTCGTCAATTACAAAAAGACCGGGACGGGCGAAGACATCCCGTATGAGATCAACGTGACGTACTTTGACGCCCTGAACAAACGGGGCGACAGCGACAGCTTGTGCATCAAGCGCTTTTTGGCGGCCCATTCGGTGCTTCTGGCGCTGCCTGGCGTTCCGGCGGTCTATATCCAAAGCATACTGGGCTCTGTCAACGATTACGAAGGGGTCAGAAAAACCGGCGCGAACCGCTCCATCAACCGCCAGAAATTCAGGTTCGATGAAATCGGGCGGGAACTTTCAACAGGGGGCACAAGAAGAAACCGGGTGTTTACGGAACTGACGGACATCATCAAGGTTCGGAGAGCGGAAGCCCTGTTCCATCCGAACGTGCCGATGCAGGTGGAGGATTTCGGGGATGCGGTGTTTGCCTTCTCAAGAACGAACGGCGGCAACGGCTCGCTCCTGATCCTCAACAACCTGACAAACAGGGAGGCGGCGGTGCCGCTGGGCGGCAGGTTCCTTAATATAATCACACAAGAGGCATTGGAAGTGGAGAATGGCTTTACGCTCGGCCCGTACCAGTTTTTATGGCTGAAACCAATTCAAGAGGAGGAGAACAAATGATCAAAAAAACGTTCGGTTTATTCGGAGTCCTGGGATTGTCGGCAACGCTCGCGGCTTGCGGCGGCGGAGGGGAAACAAGTGAGGACGGCTCGGTATCGATCGAATTCATGCACTCGCAGGTGGAGCAGGACCGCATAACGGTCATCAATGACATCATCGAGAAATTTGAAGCGGCGAACCCGGACATCCAAGTGGAGCCGGTGCCGGTCGAAGAAGATGCCTACAACACGAAAATCGTGACGCTGGCGAGCGCCGGTGAACTGCCGGAAGTGATTGAAGTCGGACAGGATTACGCGCGGGTCATGGACAAAGACCAATTGATCGACAAAGAAGCGGTGCAGACCGTCATCGATGGAGTCGGCGCCGATAACTTCTATGAAGGCGCCCTGAAACTGCTTGGCACGGAAGATGGCAGCGGCTATACCGGCATGCCGATCCATGGATGGGTCCAGGGCATCTGGTACGACAAGGAAAAGCTTGAAGCGGAAGGATTCGCCGAGCCGGAATCATGGGACGATGTCCTTGAAGTGGCCAAAGCCTTCACGGAAGGCAAAAACTATGGAATCGCCATTCCGACGGTCGAAGGCGGATTTTCCGAGCAGGCCTTCTCCCAGTTCGCCCTTTCCAACAACGCGAACGTCTTGGATGCGCAAGGCGAGCTGACGCTGAACACACCGGAAATGCAGGAAGCGCTGCAGTTCTATAAAGACTTGTCGCAGTACACCATGCCGGGTTCGAATGACGTAACGGAAGTGAACGATGCGTTCATGAACGGCACAGTTCCGATGGCCATCTATTCCACATACATTCTTCCGGGCGTTTTTGAACAAGGCAATGCGGAAAACATCGGCTTTGCGATTCCGGCCAACAAAACCCAGGCAGTCTACGGCACGGCCTCCGCTCTGACGATTGCAGCGGGCTTGGAAGATGCGCAAAAAGAAGCGGCCCAGAAATTCGTGACGTTCATGGCGGAGCCGGAAAACATGACGGATTGGGTCTTGATGTCCCCGGGCGGCGCCCAGCCGGTCAGCAATCTGGTTACGGAGAGCGAAGCGTACAAGTCCAACGAAGTGGTGCAGGCGTTCGGCGACCTTTCCACTGAAATCGCCAATTCGTTCAATGAAATCCAGGTGTTCGGGCTTGTGGACGGCAAGAACTTCCTGAAGATGGGCGACATCTCAAGTTCAGGGGAAATCCCTAAAATGATCAACGGCGTAACCGTCGGCGAACAGGATGTCGAAGAAGCCCTCACGACAGCGGAAAGCAACATCCAAAAAGTTCTTCAATAAGTTGTTCTATACAGCTAAACCAGGGGATGCCATTCGGACATCCCCTTATTCTTTCAAATAAGGTGCGTTTTTGACGGCACCGGATATTAGGGGGAGACCATGAAGAAGAAAGCCAGGAAAAAAACCGACAACAAGCTAGCGGCCGTTTTGCTTTTCCCGAGCATCGCATTGATCTTGCTGCTTGTCGCGTATCCGATGGTTTCGAATTTCCAGATCAGTTTTTTCGAGCAGTCGATCAACCCGAACATAGACCCGACGTTTATCGGCTTTGAAAATTACACGGCTATCCTGACGGACGCCGAGTTTTTGAAAAGCCTCGGCATTACTTTCCTTTATACTTTTCTGACGGTGGTCGGCAGCACGATAGTGGGCCTCGCCGTCGCGATTTTCTTCAACCGGCCATTCATGTTCCGGAAAATCTCGCGCGCCCTTATCATCGCCTCTTATGTGGCGCCGACGATTTCGCTCGTGTTCGCCTGGAAGTATATGTTCAACAACAACTACGGCATCATCAATTATTTGACTGTGGATGTGCTTCATCTCTTCGACCAGGCGCCGCTTTGGTTCGACCGGCCGACAAGCAGCTTCATCCTTGTCGTCTTGTTTGCGATCTGGCGCTATTTCCCGTATGCGTTCATTTCGTTCCTAGCGATTTTGCAGACGATCGACAATACGCTGTACGAAGCGGCTGAGATCGACGGCGCTTCGGCTTGGCAGAAGTTCAAAGTGGTGACGCTGCCGGCGATCATGCCGGTCCTGATCATTGTCGCGACGCTGCGCGCGATTTGGCAGTTCTATACGTTCGAGGATGTCTTCCTGCTGACGAACCAAGTCAACACGCTCGGGATTTACCTGTACCAGACGGCGTTTGCCTTCAACGACCTTGGCAAGGCTGCGTCCATTTCGGTGATCCTGTTCCTCATTTTGTTTGCGGTAATTTTGATTACGAGAAAGCGGGTGAATGCAAATGGCAATGGCTAGCAGCAAGAAAGACCGTACGACGAGAAAAATCCTTTTCTATATCGGGCTCGCATTCGTTCTGGCCGGCTCGCTGTTCCCATTCTTCATCATGTTCATGACAAGCGTGAAAAGCACGTCGGAAGCCATCGCGCAGACGCCGACGCTGCTTCCGAAAATCTGGACCATTGATCATTATGCGGACATCTTCAATCCGGAATTGTTCCCTTACGTTACGTATTTCATCAACAGCATGGTCGTGTCGCTGATTGTCGCGGTCATTTCGGTCGCCTTTTCGATTTTCGGCGCCTATGCCATGTCGAAGCTGAAGTTTTTCGGGCGCACGACCATCAATTCCAGTTTCTATGTCGTCTATATGTTTTCGGGGCTCCTGCTGATTGTCCCGCTGTTCAAGATCATCTCGAGCCTCGGCTTGTACAACACGAAAACGGCGCTGACGATTGCGCTGATCGTCCAGACGCTGCCGGCGGCTATATTCATGCTGAAAAGCTATTTTGACACCATTCCCGCCGACATCGAGGAAGCCGCGATGATCGATGGCTTGAACCGGGTGCAGATCATTTTCTACATCATCATGCCGCTGTCGATTTCCGGGATCATTTCCGTGTTTGTCTATGCGTTCATGATCGCTTGGAACGATTTCCTGTTTGCGTCGGTGTTCTTATCAAGTTCCGAGAACTTCACCTTGCCGATCGGCTTGAACGCCTTGTTCAGCACGCCGGATTATGTGTGGGGACGCATGATGGCCGCGTCGATCGTTACGGCATTGCCGGTCATCATCATGTACGGCATCTCCGAGCGCTTTATCAAAGGCGGCGCGGTCGAAGGCGGAGTAAAAGGCTAAACCAAAAAAGGAGCGTTTGTTTTCAATGAAAAAGTTAGTGGCAGTCAAACCGAGAGTGGCAGCATTGATCGAATACGAAGAACGTCCGATCCAGCCATGGGAAGTGAAGATCGCGGTGAAAGAAGCCTCACCGAAGCACGGCACCGAAGTGGCGGATTTCCGGGGGCAGACCCCGTTTATCGAAGAGGAATTCTCGGAGGAGTGGCGCATGTTCATGCCGCGGAAGGAAGGAGCCAAAGGCCTTGTCTTCGGCGAGATGCCGCTTGGCAACATGATCGTCGGGAAAATCGTCGAAGTGGGCGATGAAGTGGCCGACTATGAAATCGGGGATATGGTCTGCACCTACGGGCCGGTCATGGAAACGGTCATCGTCGACGGCGTCGACAACCACCGCCTCCGCAAAATGCCGGAAGGCGCAAAATGGCAGAACGCGGTCTGTTACGACCCCGCACAATTCGCATTATCCGGCGTCCGGGACGCCAATGTCCGTGCCGGAGACTATGCAGTGATTGTAGGGCTTGGCGCCATCGGGCAGATCGCTGTCCAATTGGCAAAAAAAGCGGGGGCGAGCATCGTCATTGCCGTTGACCCGATCGCCCACCGGCGAAAAGTCGCGCTTCGCAACGGAGCGGACCACGCGCTCGACCCGACTGCGGTTGACGTCGGGTTCGAAATCAAAAAACTGACGAACAAAGTCGGGGCAGACGCCATCATCGAAACGAGCGGCAACGCGGCGGCCCTCCAAGGATCCCTGAAAGGCATCGCTTACGGCGGCACCATTTCCTATGTCGCTTTCGGAAAATCGTTTCCGGAAGGCCTGAACTTCGGGCGCGAAGCACATTTCAACAACGCGAAAATCGTCTTTTCCCGCGCGGCAAGCGAACCGAATCCGGATTATCCGCGGTGGAACCGCAAGCGGATCGAAGACACGTGCTGGGAACTGTTGATGAACGGCTATATCAACTGCGAAGACATTATCGACCCGATTGTTCCTTTCCAGGACAGCGCGGACGCATACGTGAAATATGTCGACCAAAATCCGGAATTGAGCATCAAGATGGGCGTGGAGCTGGAAAAAGGCTCTGTCCATCATCCGAAAACTGTACCCGAAGCTTGACCATGAGGAGGAAAAGGGATGAAACTTGGCACACAAAACCAGCCGTTCTTTCCTGAGAAGATTGGCGAGAAATTCCGCGTCATCAAGGAGATGGGCTTTGACGGATTTGAGATCGACGGCAAGCTGCTGGTCGACAATCTTGATGAAGTGAAAAGGGCCGTTGAGGAAACCGGCCTTCCGGTCGCCAGCGCATGCGGCGGCTATGACGGCTGGATCGGCGATTTTAACGAGGAAAAGCGGCTGAACGGCTTGAACGAAATCAAAGAGATTCTCAAAGCGCTGCAGCAGGTCGGCGGAAAAGGCATTGTCGTACCGGCTGCCTGGGGCCAGTTCTCCTACCGCCTGCCGCCGTTGGAGCCGCCAAGGGATGAAGAAGGGGACCGGGATGCCATCAACCGCTCGCTCGCTTTTCTGAATGAGGCGGCGGAGGAAACGGGGACGGTCATTTACCTGGAGCCCCTGAACCGCTATGAGGACCATATGATCAATACGGTGGCGGACGCGAGGCGCTATGTTGAATCGAACGGGTTTGAACGGATCCAGGTTATCGCCGACTTTTACCATATGAACATCGAAGAAGACGATATGGCGGAGACGCTGCACGCCAACCGCGATGTGATCGGGCATATTCACTTGGCCGACAACCAGCGGTTCCAGCCGGGAAGCGGCTCGCTTGATTTCAAGCGCTTGTTCGAAGGGTTGAAGAAAGACGGTTATTCGGGCTATTTGACGCTTGAATGCCGTGTGAAAGGCGAAAACCTGGAGGAGCAGTACAGGGAGTCGGCCGAGTTTTTGAGAAAAGCGCTAGCGTAGGCTAAAGGAGAATGCCCGTTGGAAAAGAAAAAAGCAGTGATCATCGGCGGGGGGAACATCGCGGAAGCGGTCCATGTCCCGCATTACCGGGAACAGAAAGCGATTGAAGTCGTGGCGGTGTTAGGGAGAAACGCGGAACGTGTGCAGGCGTTTGCGGAACGGAACGCCATCCCCCGGTTCTATACCGATGCGGATGAGATGTATGCGGTGGAAAATCCTGATATTGCCAGCGTCTGCACGCCGAACAGCTTCCATTATGCGGCCGTCATGAAAGCGCTGGAAAATGGCTGCCATGTGCTTTGCGAAAAGCCGCCGGCGATTTCCGCGGACGAAGCGTGGAAGATGCACCAAGCGGCCAAAGCGCGCAGCCTGGTGCTTGCCTATAATTTTCATAACCGCTTTGCGGAAGATGTGAAAATCATCCGGGAAAAAGCGGCGGCCGGATTGCTTGGCGACATCTACGTCACGAAAGTCCAGGCGCTGCGCCGGAGCGGCATCCCGGGCTGGGGGTATTTCACCAATAAGGAATTGCAGGGCGGCGGTCCGCTGATCGACATCGGCGTCCATATGCTTGATGCCGCCATGTATGTGCTCGGTTTTCCCGCGGTCAAAAGGGTCACGGCCAAGCAGTTCCAGAAAATCGGCACCCAAAAATCCAGCGGCTCCTTCGGTGAATGGGATCCCCAAAAATACGAAGTGGAGGATTCGCTTTTCGGTTTCATCGAGCTTGAAGGGGGCGGCTTGCTTCAGATTGAAACTTCATTCGCGCTCCACATCAAGGAAGACTCCATCATGAATGCCGCATTTATGGGGGACCAGGCAGGCGCCACGCTATTTCCGGCCCATATCCATACGGACAGGGACGGGAAGCTGGTCACCCTCTACCAAAAAAACCAAGCTGATCCGGAGTGCCAGCGCAAAAGCATGGCAGCGTTCATCGACAACTGTTTGGGCAAGGAAGCCATGATCGCGGACGGCGAACAGGGATTTCTCATCCAGCAGATCGTCGAGGCGCTGTACAGGTCAGCTGAAAAGGGTGAAAGCGTATCGCTATGACAGGAAAACGAACACTGGCCGAAACGGAATTCGATGTGCAGTACATGAAAAAGTATGGCAGCCTGATGGCGCAGGGAAACGGCTACTTGGGCATGCGCGCAGCGAACGAGGAAGCATACACCGAGCAGACGCGCGGCCTGTATATTGCGGGCATCTACAACAAGGCCGGAGCGGGCGAGGCATCCGATCTTGTCAACTTGCCGGATCTGGCAGGCATGCGCATCAAGATCGACGGAACCGTCTTTTCGCTTCTGGACGGGGAAATCTGCTATTACCGCCGGCAGCTGGATTTGTCGGGCGGGGAACTGCGCCGGCAGATCCTCTGGAAAAACAGGGAAGGTGCGAGATTCCACCTGCTGTTCCAGCGCTTTGTTTCGAAAGCCGACCTGCATGTGCTCGCCTCCAAAGTCACCATCACGAGCCTCGACAAAGACGCGGAAGTGGAAGTGGCCAGCGGCATCGACGCCCAGCAGACCAATTTCGGCCGGCAGCACCTGGCCGAAAGGGCGGTCCGGGTATTTGATGAAGAAGTGATGATGGGCAGCTATGAAACGGGCGAATCAGGGCACAGAATCGCCGCAGCCGCCATTTTCCGCTGCGATAAAAGGGCTGTCCGCAGTTTCACCGCCAAAAACCGGCAGCTGCTGCAGACGGTGAAACTGAAGATCGAAGACGGGAAACCATATGAGTTTGAAAAGATTTCCGCGCTCTATACTTCGCTTGACCGGGACTTGGAAGGACAGGAACCGGAAGAGGCGTGCGTCCTGAAGGGGCGGGAAGCCGCGAAAGCCGGCTACAAGGCCTTGTTCGCGGCGTCAAGCGCCGAATGGCAGGCGTTTTGGCAGCGGAAGCAAGTGAAGATCGCTTCAAGGGATCCGTTTGACCAGTTCGCGCTCGACTTCGCGCTTTACCACCTGGAAATCATGGCGCCATCGCACGATGAGCGCTTCAGCGTCGGTGCGAAAGGGCTGACGGGGGAAGGGTATAAAGGCCATGTGTTCTGGGATTCCGAGATTTTCATCTTGCCGTTCCATTTGTTCACCGAACCCGAAACGGCCCGGAAACTGCTGCGCTACCGGTATCTGAAGCTAGAAGGCGCAAAAGGCAAGGCGGCCCAAAACGGTTATGAGGGGGCGTTGTTCCCGTGGGAAAGCGCGTTTTCCGGACGGGAAGAGACGCCGGAGTTCGCGGCCATCAACATCCGGACGGGGGAACGCCAGCGGGTCGCGTCGCCCCTTGCCGAGCACCACATCGCAGCGGACATCGCCTATGCCACGGTCCAGTATTACGAAGCGACAACAGATGAAGCGTTCATGAAGAAAGAGGGCTTGGCGCTTTTGAAGGAAACCGCCCGGTTCTGGATAAGCCGGGCAACGGATGAAGGCGGCCGGCTGTCGCTGAAAGATGTCATCGGGCCGGATGAGTACACGGAGCACGTGGACAACAATGCGTTCACCAATCATATGGCGCACTACAACGTCAAACAGGCGCTCAGGTTCATGGCTCAGTTCGGAGAGGAAGAGGAAGCGTTCAAGCGGCGGGCCGAGGATTTTTTGGACCGGCTGTATTTGCCGGAAGCGGACCGGGAGGGGCTGATTCCACAGGATGACACCTTTTTGTCGCTGCCGGAAATCGACCTTGCAAAATACAAGGAGCATCAGGGCAGCCAAGGGATTCTGCTCGATTATTCACGAAAAGAAGTGAACGATATGCAGATCCTCAAGCAGGCGGATGTTGTCATGCTTCTGTATTTGTTCCCGGATCTGGTCCCGCCGGAAACGGCGCTCCGGAACCTGGAGTATTACGAATACCGCACGATCCACGATTCGTCGCTGAGCAAAGCCATCCACGCGATTGTGGCAGTCCGGTGCGGCCAGGCGGAGTCCGCTTACCGCTTTTTTCAGGAAGCGTGCGAAATCGACTTGGGACCGGACCCGAATTCGTCGGATGAAGGCCTCCACAGCGCTGCGCTCGGCGCCCTGTGGCTCGTCACCGTCTTCGGCTTCGCCAATATCAGGGCTGGCGGCGGCGTGTTGAGCCTTGCGCCGAAGCTTCCGGAGCAGTGGACGGAACTCGCTTTCCCCCTTGTATACCGGGGCCGGCGGCTGGAACTTGTGTTGTCGCATGAAAAGCTCAGCTTCACGAAGCTTTCCGGCCCGAGCATGCGCATCTCGGTTTCAGGGGAAGAATTCCTGTTGGAAGACCGCTTGGAAATAACGACTGTTCAGTTGGAAGGGAAGTAGCGGAATGAAAAAATTAGACGCAGTGGTGTTTGACTTGGACGGCGTGATCACGGACACCGCGCATTTTCATTTTTTGGCGTGGAAAAAGCTGGCGGAGGAACTGGGAATTCCGTTTGATGAAGCGTTCAATGAAAAGCTGAAAGGCATTAGCCGGATGGACTCGCTCGATCTCATCCTTCACAACGGCAATCAGCAGGACCGCTTCACCGATCAGGAAAAAGAAGAGATGGCCGACCGGAAAAACCGCCATTACCAGGAATTGCTGAAGAAACTGGGCCCGGACGATATCCTGCCGGGGATTCTGGAATTGATCGCCGAGATCAAGGGAGAAGGACTGCCGATCGCCATTGCGTCGGTTTCAAAAAACGCCCAAACGGTCCTGGAAGCGCTGGATCTGGAAACTGCGTTCGACTATGTGGTGGACGCAGCCACTGTCCGAAATTCAAAGCCGGATCCGGAGATTTTCCTGACTGCCTGCGAAAAGCTTGGCGCGTTGCCGGAGCACTCGATCGGGATTGAAGATGCCCTTGCCGGAATTGCGGCGATCAAAGCGGGCGGGATGTTCGCGGTAGGCGTCGGCCCTGCATTGGACGGTGCGGATTACCGGGTCGACACTACTGCTGAACTGGACTGGGGCCGCATCAAAAAAGCATATGAAAATTTTTCACCCGGTCTTTAAGGGACGCACCTCAAAGAATAAAAGGCGGCTGCCCAAGTTGTCTTTTATTTTTTGAAGCGTGCGAATTGGTATAGTGGAATCCAAAGCAGAGCAAACTTGGGGAGGGAAACGGATGAAAATTGTTGTGGCACCGGATTCGTTCAAAGGCTCGCTGCCGGCGCAAGGCGTCTGCAGGGCAGTCAAGGAAGGGATCCATGCCGTGTTTCCGGAAGCCGAAGTGGTGGAGCTTCCTTTGGCTGACGGCGGCGAAGGAATCATGGAAAGCATGGTATACGCAACGGGCGGCAATATGGCCAAGACGGAAGTGCAGGATCCGCTGCTCCGGAAAATCGAGTCGGCTTATGGTGTATTGAGCGACGGTGAGACCGTCATCATCGAAATGGCACAAGCCTCCGGACTGCCGCTGCTGGCCGAAAGGGAACGCAATCCACTGGCCGCGTCGAGTTTCGGGACGGGCGAACTGATCCGGGCGGCGCTTGATGCAGGTTACCGCAAGTTCATCATCGGGATCGGCGGCAGTGCGACGAATGATGCCGGGGCGGGAATGCTGCGGGCGCTTGGAACCAAGTTCTTTGATGCGGCAGGGAACGAACTGGAAGACGGCGGCGCGGCGCTTGCCCGGCTTGCGCGTTTTGATGGTTCGGCCTTGGATCCGCGCATTGGCGAATCGGCGTTTCTGGTCGCGAGCGATGTCCGGAACAAATTATGCGGCCCATCCGGCGCATCCGCCGTTTTTGGCCCGCAAAAAGGGGCCACTCCGGAAATGGTCGGGCAGCTGGATGCGGCGCTCGGCCATTTTGCGGATGTCGTTATGGCGCAAAAGGGCGTGGATCTCAGAAGTTATGAAGGCGGCGGAGCAGCGGGCGGCATGGGCGCTTCGCTTATTGCATTCCTCCATGCAACGCTGCAGTCGGGAATCGATCTGGTCATGGAGACGATCGGCTTTGATGAAAAAATCAGAGGTGCTGACTTGGTGATCACGGGGGAAGGCCGGCTTGATGCGCAGACGCTCGATGGCAAACTCATCACCGGCATCACAAAAGCGGCGGGGAAGGCCGGCGTTCCGGTCATTGCGCTCGCCGGATCACAAGCTTTAACAAGCGCGCAAGCGATGGAGATCGGACTCGTTTCCGCTTTCTCGATCGTCTCCGGCCCCTGCACCGTCGAAGAAGCGATGGCGCAAGCCGAATGGCTGATCAAGGAAAAGACCATTGCGGTCATGAACTTGTTGAAACTTTCAACGTATGGTGCGGCCGCGTATGAAAGCAGATAAAATATGATCTCTCCATAAAGAAAAGAACGTCCGTAACGTGTCTAAGCACGGTTGCGGCCGTTCTTTTTGGCGTTTTCAACTGATTTGGGGTGATCCTTATTCAAGGGAGCATGCGGTTTAAGATCATCAGTTCAACTGGATCGATTCTCTTTGCATTACCGGAAGGCACGCCTCCGGTCATCCTGAAAGAGCCGGTGCCATTCCCTAAACTTCACTCAAATTGATGATCCGTGAAAAGTAGGGAAGAATGGCTTGGTTATGGGTTACGACAACGATTGTTTTTCCTTGTTCGTTCAACTGCTTCAGATATTCCATGATGATTCTTTCATTTTCGGCGTCTAGACTGGCTGTCGGTTCGTCTGCCAGAATCAGGCTGCTTTCCTGTAAAATCAACCGGATGATAGCAATGCGCTGCTGTTCACCGCCACTCAATTGATAAATTCTTTTATCTTTCAAGTGGGAGAGGCGGAACTCCTCCAGAAGCAGGCTGATTTTTTCAGCTTTGCTTTTTTTATTCATCTTTTTATATTCCAGCGCCAAGTTCAAGTTCCATTCAACCGTTTCATCTTCTGCAAGCCCGAAATTCTGGAACAGGTACCCGATTTTTTCCCTTCTCAGCATCATGGTTGTTTTTGAATGGAGAGAAGGGTTTTTCTGATCCCATAAGGACAGGTCGCCGGTATTTTGCGGAGTGATCAAACCTATGATATTCAGCAAGGTCGTCTTCCCTTTGCCGCTTTTGCCGATGATGGCAACCATTTCTCCGCTTTCAATGGATAAATTTATATCTGACAGAATTTCTTCTTTGCCATATGCTTTAGTAATATTGGCCAATTCGATTACCGCCATGATTATCCCCCCTTAATAACTTCGTGGATGTTTGTTTGGATCACTTTTCTATACAAGTACAGCAAAATAAGCAGGTCAAGGACGAGCATGGACAAGTAAACGAGGACATTGAATTCTATGAATAGTTTCAAGGAAATGGCCGTCAGCAGCACAAGCCAGACCATGAATTGAGGGTTGAACATTTTGGCTATGCTAAACCCGTGCATATACTGGATGGCGTACCTTTTGCTATTGGAAACAACATCCACATAATTGGAGATGTACATAACGAACAGTAAAGTGAACAAAAACAGTACAGTGAAGACCAACAGATTATCCAGGATAAATTCCGTAAAGTGCAATTTGTCCATGTAAGGCGTCAATAGCGTCCCGGCATTCACAAGGCTGCTTAATTGGTATTGGGCAAGTGCTTGATTGAATTCGTCGCGTTCTTTCAGTTTGAAGTATATATCTCCGCGGTTCAAAAGATCATAGTAATAAAGGCTGCCGAAATCCCCTTTATCAATCAATACAATAGAATTTTTCAGTTTGCTGATATCCGATTCGCCGGACACGGTTTGGCCAAGCAGTTCATATTCCTGATCATCCGCTATATAAACGATATCCAGATCTGAAATCCCTTCTTTTTCCGCTTTCTTTAATCCGAAAAATTCGTTGTAATTCAGCAGGTCATTGTATTGCTTGATATAGAATTTTTTCACAGTCGATTCTTGATCTTTGTATTTTGCCGGAACCAAAAGGGCCGGTTCTTCCGATTGGAAATTTTCCAGGACTTTGCCTGCTGGATCCTTCAGCTTCATGAATTCTTGGATATACCGCTCGTTGGCCACAATATAATTTTCTTCAATGGAGTTGTATATGTCTTCTTCCGTCAGCCCGTGGATTTCTAGATAGGTGGGTGACAGCAGTTCCAGAACATAGGCGTCATTAACGTAAAGCTGCCCTTTTTCATCAAAGAAATCAACCATCTCTTCAATGGAGTTTCCGTAAGCTGCAAGCAGATCAAGGTTTCTGCGGGCCCTTGAATCTTCATCAAAATTATAGCCATTGGATGTGAAGTAGCCTTCCAGCTGCGAGTACTGTTCCAGTTCTTGGGATGTTTTCTGGTAGTCCTGATAAGTTTTGATGAAAGCGGAAACAGATAAAGTGATTGCTAATATCAGCGATACTTTGACGACATGCAGGGCCATATTTGAACGGTTCGAGTAGACTTTGTTTTTGACCATCAAATTGATGTCAATGAATCGCAGGCTTATCTGGGTGACGAGCAACAAGGCCAGATTCAGCAGAACGACTGAAAGTGAAAATGCGCCCAGCAATAAAAAGTAGCGCGGTACAACATTTCCTATGGCCGCATAATAACCAAGGTGAAGGGCGATCGTCGTTATGACGATGATGGTTTCCATCTTCAGAAAATCTTTTAGCGAAGCCTTTATCATATCGATGTTCGAATAACCCAGCATTTTCTTGATTGCATTTACTTTGATGCGCGTGAAAGTATAAATGAACAGCACTAGCTGAGTAAGAATCAGCAGAACTGCGAAATTCAGGATGTTGTTTTTTGCAATCTGATCATAAGCGATATTATTGCTGTGCCGCTCAATTGAGATTCCGAGTCCATCCGCAAAGCCCTGTAAGGTTTCAGGAGGTAAATCGGTATAGAAGACACCGCTGCTGTCGACAAACTCTTCTTTTGTCAGGCCGTGATAGGAAAAAACAGTGTCGGAAGAGATGGATTGGGGTTTGTTCAAGTCCTCCATTTGGCTATGGTAAATCTCGTAAACGAAAGTGTTGTTTTCGGAAACAGGCGTCTTGACCAGCTGCAGCCGGCATGCTTGTTTTGAAAGGCAATAATCATCGAATTCATTGTACAATCCGTTCAGTTCGTTTCCTGACACCGCCTCTATGATGTATCCTTCCAGGGACGGATCCCCGAGATTATTCAACTCGTAGATATCGTAAACAGATTTATTGAAAATGTACGACAACAGAACCAGTTGCCCTATTAAAAATATAAACAGCAGTTTTTTCATAGTTCCTCCTAAAAATCCATAACTCAAAGATAAAGGAAAAAGGGCGATAGTTTTTTAAATCTTATCTTTTGTAATAGTCATAATGCGAAGACTCGTCGCAATACCACACCCGAGCCTGCTGCTTGTAAGCTTTATCTGCCTGCCACCCTGAAGAATATGTACTGCTGCAGACTTTGACTGCCGCCCATACCATATATCTGTTAGAGTTCGTCGTAATGGCGTCCCTGATATCCGAATATACATAGGTATCTGTCTGGCCGCCTTTGTAAACCAATTCGCCGCCTGCTACCGAAGCTGCCGAAACAGCACCGACTGGGATCAAAAACATTAAAATTGCTAGTAACGTTAAGAAACTTTTATTCATTTTTTTCATTTTATCCGCTCCCGCATCGCCCTTTTTCCTATGTTTACCATAACATTACTGGAATGGGAAAAAATAATAATTTCTATATTTGTATAAAATTGGTTAAAAATAATCAAAAATTTTATTTTCAAGAATGGGGAACCAACGGTTATAGCTCTCTTACAATTCGGAAAGTCCTACAGCAAAGCAAATAAAGCAAATGATTAGTTGGATTGTGTTAACTATATTTGAAAATCCGGGAAATGATAAAAGCATATCCATGAAAATGAAAAGTTTAGGATGGAAATGTTAATGGTTTTATGAAAATAAGATGGAAACCATGGATGCGGCTCTGCAATTGAGCATAGGAAGCAGCCAATGCCATACGATGTTTGATATGCTATGAAAAGGGAGACCCGTATTCTTTAGTAGTATGTTAATATCAATATTGCTGCTGAACTGAGGCTGTAAATGAAGGAAAAGGTAAAACTGAAGGTGAAAGGAATTTACGATGACTACTATTTTGTCCAAACGAACAATCAGGATTATTTTATGGATCGCTTTTTTTGCGGTGATGGGTTTGATCGTTTTGCCCGCATCCGTGCCGCTCATTGTCGCTTTTTTGACTGCGCTGATGCTGGAACCGGCAGTCAGGCTTTTGCATAAGAAGAAATTCTTCCCCAACCGAAAGTTAGCCGTCTTAACCGTTTTTATCATATTTACTTTTGCCCTCGGTGTATCTGCTTATTTCATCGTCGCTATTTTAGTGGGGGAAGTGGCCAGGTTCATCGAAAATATTCCATATTACATAACAGAAATAAACGATATTTGGGTAGGGTTTGAAGAAAATCTTTTTGGCAAAGCGGATAATCTGCCTGAAAGCATCCTGATAGAGCTGTCTCTATATGTCCAGAACTTCTTTGATACGATAAAGATGAAGCTTACAGAAATATTCAGCTTGCAAATGATAGGTGCGCACCTCAAAAACATCCCTAATCTTCTAGTAAGCCTGATCGTATATTTGATCGCCTTGTTTTTGTTTTTGCTGGACCTTCCACGGTTAAAAGAAAAAATCCTGGGCTTGATGACAACCGGCACTGCCCAGAAATTTCAATTGATGACATTAAGAATGAAGCAAGTTTTCGTAGGATTTTTAAAAGCCCAATTCCATGTCAGCATTTATATTTTCATAGTTGCCCTGATAGGGCTTTTGGTCATATCGCCTCAAACCGCACTGGTGATGGCAATTATCATTTGGCTTGTGGATCTGTTTCCGCTAATCGGTTCAATCATTGTCCTCGGCCCATGGTCCCTATATCATTTTCTTGCCGGAGATGCAGTGCTGGGTGTGAAACTGGCGATTCTTGGATTGATTCTTTTGGTGGTGCGAAGAGTGATGGAGCCAAAAGTGATGGGCAACCATATCGGATTGTCGCCATTAGCCACTTTGATCGCCATGTTCCTTGGCCTGAAGCTTTTTGGATTTTTAGGAGTCATATTGGGGCCGATTCTAGTCATTCTCTTCAACTCTCTAAAAGATGCGGGGATTATACGTTTGAGTTTTAAACTATAGGTTTCAAGATTTAGCCTGCGGTCTGATAAAAGGGCTTTTCGCCTGCTGAAACAACCCATGAAAGGCATTGAACACCCTGCAAGCAGCAGGGTGTTTTTTTATTTCTCAATAATAGGCGGCTGGTTCTGTCAAATAGCAACCAATATGTTGATTTATACGGCAACCCTTATTGCAGTCACTTTACCCGGCTATTCTTTTATTCCGATAACCCGAATCCTTTTATAATCAGCTGTCCAACTTCCATCTTCCCATAAAACGGATTTTAAATTTCTCTCAGCTTTGGTTATGATGTTATTTTTTGTGTCTTCATCGACCTTTTCAAACATGTAGCCGCCGAACATTTCTATCCAATTCTTCAACCCGTCTTCGCCATTTAGGGGAGTCGGCCTGTCAAAGTGCTGGGCGAAGATGACTTTGAATCCTGCTTCCTCCATCAAAGGCGCATATTCACCGATACTCGGGAAATACCAAGGAAATTGGTCCGGGCTGTGGCTGATGCCTTCTTCTTTCAATTGATGGATGACTTCCTCGGTGATGGTCTGGACGTTCCCTTTGCCGCCAAATTCCGCAACAAACCTGCCTTTCGGTTTCAAGCTTTGGAAAATGCTGCTTAAGGCTTGTTTTGGCTGCTTCACCCAGTGAAGGGTCGCATTAGAAAATACCGCATCAAATTCAGCGCTATACCCCAAGTCAGTTGCATCCCGGACCAGAAAGCGAATCTCGGGGTATTTGCCCAGCGCTTCCGCAATCATATTGCTGGAATTATCCACCCCTGCAACATCCACTCCGCCATCGGATAATTTCTTCGCCAAATCTCCCGTTCCACAACCAAGATCAAGGATTTTCTCTCCTTGTTTCGGGGCTAGCAGTTCAATAAGATCGTTTCCGTACTCTGAGACAAATGAATGGTTTTGATCATATAGAGTCGCGTTCCAAGGATCTTTTGTGCGTTGAGACTTTTCCATTTTGTCCCACTCCTTTTATCGAATATCCGTAAAAATAATAAGATTAACAATTCCGGTAATTATATTGTAAATGAAATACTCATAAATATATATCAACACTCGCCAGAGACAACTTAAATATCAAGGGAAAGAAAGGGGTTGATAAACGAATGCCATTTCTTCCTTTTTGGCTCCTGCAACATTCTTTAACCAACAATTGAATTGGGGAAAGTTATGTATTGTCTTGAATTCAAAGGAGAGGTTTAGTGAAGAAATTTTTAAGCTTATTTTAAGCTTTGCCCCTTATAGTTGCCTTGTGTGAGGCGAAGAGGAAGCGGGATGACAGCCATCATAGCTTGGCTCTTCGAATGAAAAGGCTTATAAAAAACACTTTATTGGAGGAAGAATAAATGAAGAAAAATATGCTTTTAGGATTTGTTTTGGCGACATCGATTGCAACGGTATTAACAGGCTGTGGGAGTGAAGAAGAAAGCGGAACCACAAGCGAACAAGCAGAAAGCGCAGAAACACAAAGCACAGAGAGTGATGCTGAAATGCCGGAGGGCGGTCCGCCAAGCGGACAAGGTGGAGGCATGGGCTCCGCCACCGTGGATACTGAAAGTATTGTGACAGATGTGGCTGCCACGTTGGATGAAGAAGTTTCTGTTTCAGCTGATGGTGCTTCCGTGGACGGCCAAGCGACTGAACTAGCACAAGCGTTTTTAGCGACATTATCCGATGAACAGGCAGAAGCGATTCAATATGACCTGACTGCTGAAAATGCGGCGGTATGGTCAAACTTCCCGGTAAATATGGTGCAGCGAAACGGGATTCTGCTTGGCAGTCTTTCGGAGGAAAGCCTAAAAGCGGCGAAAGCTTTATTTTATGTTGCTTTAGGTGAAGAAGGGTACCAGCAGCTGGTCATGAACTTGGAAGCGGAAGAAGAATTGGGAGAATCGGATAGCGGCTATGATGCCGACATATATTATGTTTCCTTATTAGGGGAAGTGTCGGATTCTTCCACTTGGATTCTTCAGGTAGGCGGCCATCACTATGCCAATAACTTCACATTCAATGCCGAACAAACGGGTGCCACACCTTTCTTTGTGGGGACAGAACCCCAAACATTTGAGACGGCTGACGGGGAAACGGTTGAGCCGATGGCTGTGCATAAAAGCGCTATTTATACGATGCTCGATTCATTGAGCGAGGAGCAAGTGGCTGAGGCGGAAATCACGGATAAATTTGATGATGTTCTTGTGGGTCCGGGAAATGACGGGAATTTCCCGGCGGAAAGTGAAGGGATACTGGTCTCTTCATTAAGTTCAGAGCAGCAGGAATTGGTGAAAGAAGCCATCGAAGCCTGGGTTTCAGATGTGAATGAAGAAGACCAGGAAGCGATTTTGGAGGCTTATTATGCTGAAGATGCATGGGCCGAAACATATATCGCTTGGTCCGGCTCTACAAGCTCAGAAGACCAGGGCTCCTATGTAAGAATTGATGGACCGAGAGTATGGATCGAGTTTGCAGTTCAAGGCGGAATCATCATCAGAGATGAAGTGCATTTCCATACAATCTGGAGAGATAAACTAGCCGATTATGGCGGGGAGTTTAGTTCGCAATGATCAAACAGATCACGTTTATAGCCATGAGTTTGTTGATGGCGGTGCTGCTCATAGCACCTTCATCAACTTCCGCTCATTCCATGCCTTCTTCAGTTGTGTATTTGGATTTTTTGGAAGATAGAGTGGAAGCGGAGCTGGTCATCCCATTGGATCGATTGGAAATCGCGATGGAAAAGAGTTTGTACGATGACCCCGAGCAGGCCATCGTGACCTATCAGGATGAGCTTGTCTCCTATATCACAAGCCATATCAGTGCAGAAACGGCTGAAGCAGAACAATGGACAGTGACGGTTGATGAAATGTCCCTTTTGTATCCGGATAAAGAAACGGACCCGATTGACTTGGCTGTTCAGCTTATACTCACCCCGCCGGCAGGAGCAGCTGTGGATTCCTTCACATTAAATTACGATGCGGTCGTCCGGGAGCTTGTCACACATACCGTAACGGTTGCGGTCAGAAGCGACTGGAACAATGCCATTTACACCAGCAGCCCTGAAATTGTCGCGAGTGTCATTGAAGGCAATACGACAGTGCAAATCGACCAATCGGCGGGCAATACATGGACAGGCTTCATCAGCATTGTTCAGTCGGGCATGGCCCATATCGCGGAAGGCGTGGATCATTTACTGTTCCTGCTTGCACTGCTTTTGCCTGCACCATTAGCAGTGAGAGGGAAAGGATGGGGACAGTCGGCTGGCGTTAAATCCAGTGTAAAGCAGCTTCTGAAAATTACGCTGGCGTTCACGATTGGCCATTCCATCACCTTGATCGCTGGAGCCACTGGCTGGCTGGCTGTTCCAAGTCAACCGATTGAAGTTCTCATAGCTGTCTCTATTTTGGTCTCGGCGGTTCATGCAATCCGCCCGATTTTTACGGGCCGCGAAGTGTTTGTGGCGGGAGGCTTCGGTTTGGTGCATGGATTGGCGTTTGCGGCCTTAGTGACTGAATTGGGTGTGACACCGATGCGGATCATATGGAGTGTATTAGGCTTTAACATCGGAATTGAACTGATGCAGCTGATCGTGATTTTATTGATCATGCCATGGCTGCTTATACTCAGCGGCACTAAGGGTTATGCGTTCGTAAGACTAGCCGGGGCATTATTCGCAATCGCCGCCTCTATCGGCTGGATTCTGGACCGCGCCTTTGCTGTAAGTACTCCCGTGGACACCATAGTCAGCGCCCTTGCTCAAAACGTCGGGTGGCTTGTTGGAGCACTTGCAGTTTTTGCTGGTATAAGTCTGGCTTTAAAAAAGCGAAACAGAAGCATTATTCATTTACCTGAAGAGGCTGGTTCATAGCGGTTCACTGAATGGAAAAGACATTCATAAAAAGTGATTTCATCACTGTATGAATGTCTTTTCTGATTTATATTCCTGTTTCCCAATCACGGTCGCAAACCAGTCATACCCCTTGCTGCTGACATGCGTTTTAATTGCTTTCGCTTCATATACCAATCCGGGTCATCAAATAAAATCCATGGAAAAAAGCTGAACTTTAGAAACTGGTTCAGCTTTTTTTCAAGGAATGGCATATTTCAATGTGCCGAAGAAACGGAATCTGAAAAGGGGAGGGCGATGGCAGCCGCTCTACTTGTAGATTCTGTACGCGTCCTGGTCGGATTTTTTCGCTTCGTATAGCGCCATATCGGCGTATTTTATCAGCTGTTTTTCATTGGCGGAGTGGTCGGGATAAAGGGAAATGCCGATTCCTGCGCCTATTTGGATATCAAATCCGTTATAGGATAAGGGCGTTTCATACGATTTCAGGATCCGTTTTGCGGTGCTTTCGGCTATTTCCAAAGAATCGATTTCCGGCAGGATAACTCCCATTTCATCGCCGCCCAAACGTGCCGCCGTATCGATGGGCCGGACACATTCCTGAAGCCGCAGAGCCATTTCTTTGATCACAGCGTCTCCGGCATCGTGGCCGAACTGGTCGTTGATCTGCTTGAACTTGCGCCCGTCGAGCAGCAGGATTGCCACTTTTTTGCCGGAACGGTCTGCTTGATGGATGGCCTTTTGCAGCTTGTCGTCAAAAGTCCGCCGGTTCGGGATGCCTGATAAATGGTCGTAAAAAGCCATTTTCGCGATTTTATCCTGAAGCCTTCTGCGCTCTGTAATATCTCTGGCAATTGTAAACAGCTGTTTCACTTCCCCGTCAACCAAGACGGGAGTGGGGGAGACTTCCATCCAGATATAATGGCCATCTTGATGCAGAAAGCGGATTTCTATAGTGGCCGGTTTTCCTCCGTAGATAAGGGATGTTACGCTTTCTATCAAGTCGAATGCATCTTCGGGATGCACCTTCGTGGTAAACGGGCTTCCGATGCAGGCTTGGCCGGAGTGGCCTAAAATTCTTTCATAGGCGGGGGAGACATACTCTATCAAGCCGGAAAGGTTGATCAGTGTAATGATGTCAAATGTGCTTTCCGTAATGATTTTATATTTCTCCTGGCTTTTTTGCAGTTCCATTTCAGCTTTTTTAAGCTCCGTCACATTTTTGTATACGATGGTTGCTCCGACGATTTCTTTGTCCGCATTTTGCACGGGTGAATAAGAAGAGATAATATTCAGCGGTCTCCCCGTCTTGGTGATGCGGATAGTGTCATGGGAATTTACCGTTTCGCCGTTAAGGATTCTTTCAACAATCTGATATTGATCGGACTTCATATGCTGCGGTATTATGGTGCCTTTCCCGGTTGTCATTTCTTCTTCCGAAAATTCAAACGTTTCTTCGAAAGCAGGATTTACTTTCAGGATATCACCGGTAGTATCAATGTAGAAGATAGGGTCGGTGGAATTATTCCAGAACACTTCAAGCTCTTCCTTCGTCTCGGTCAAAGCCTTTTGGGCACGGTTCACTTCCGTGATATCAGTGACGATGCCATGGATGCCGACCACTTGTTCATCTACGATGATGGGAATATTGATCGCCAGAAGATCGATCAGCCGGCCGTTTTTATGGCGGAAGGTCAATTCGTAGCGTTCAGGCTGTTTTTCATTGATCGCTTTATGGAAGTGGCTGCGCACTTTTTCTGTTTCTTCGGGCATGATGATCGACAGGAACGATATGGCCAGCAATTCCTTCCCGGAATAACCTGTAATATTTTCGGCTCCTGCATTGATGCTTTCCACATTGCCATTCCGGTCAAAAGTGAATATTCCGTGTGGATGGTTATCAAACAGTGACTTGTACCGCTGCTGGCTTTCCCGCAAGAGGCGCTCCGTTTTCTTCTGCTCGGTAACTTCCTTGGCAATAGCGTAGATCCCGATCACTTTTTCCTCAACAATAATAGGAATTGTGTTGATGTGGAATGTGGCCATCTGCTGGTCTTTAGTGTGGATGGTTGTTTCAAATTCCACGGCATTGCCTTGCAATGCTTTTTCAAATTGCGCAAAGGTGTCCTCCAGGCAGCTGTCGACCACTAAGGAGACAATGGATTGGCCGAGCAGTTCCTCTTCGCTGAAACCAGTGGCTTCAATGACCTTCTTATTGATGCTGATGAAATTTTTCTCCTGGTCAAACTCAAACACTGCATATGCGTTGTTTTCCACCAGGGAATTCAGTCTTGTCCGTTCTATTTCTATTTCTCTCTGCCTCTTTTGAAGGTCCGTTTTTTTGCGCTCTTTTTCTGTGACATCCCTTACGATGGCTAATATATACTGGCACTGCCCAGTTTCTCCCAATATCGGGTTGAGCATGGTTTCACCGATAAATTCACCCTGTTCGGTTTCTATTCTTTCAATAAATTCAACAGGTTCTTGCACGGTCTGCACTTTCCGGTAATAGTGAGTCAATATACGGCTTTGTTCCGGCAGCATGACCTCTTCGAGCCGGCTGCCAAGAACCTCCTGGACAGGCAGAATGGCTAAGCCTGATGGGTTCACATAAACATAGCGAAAAGAATCACGATCTTCCTCCATCAAAAAAACCGGGTCTTTGATCAAATCAAAAAGAGCGGTGGAAACCAAAATATCCTGCGCGGTGCTTGCAGAAAAGTTCTTCATAGATAGCGTTCTCCCTTCGGTAAATAAAGGCAACCGTTTCCATTGGACCGAATGCGTTATTTTCCGTTTTGTGTTGTTAAGGTGCTGTATGTTTTCAAGGATTGATGATTCTCTGTTTATAAGTTATTATTTTCCATTTCATTAAAGTTTAGTTGATAATGCCAGAGTAAGATAGTAGTTTCTTCTAATTCGTTCAAAAATTTTGTGAATTTTTCAATTTTACTTTCATTACTGGCGGAAATTTGGCCTGCATATTAATTATAATAACCGCCGAGGCGATTTTAGTCGAAAAATGGCAGCTGGATGCAAAGCAAGAAGGCAGAGAAAAATAAACCTAAGGGATTGCGTCCGCTTCTTTTTTTTGATACTATCGTTTCATAGCTAACGATTCTAAAAACTTAGGAGGTAATCACTATACATTCGTTTGCCAAGGATGGGAATTTGCTTCCTGAAGAGGAGGAAACAATCAATCTCCTGATGAAGCTTCCGATGGAATCGCTGAACTTGGATGCAATTGCTGTTGTAACCAATATCTATAGAATGGCGCAGGGGCTAAGGAACAAAATGGAACAGGAAGTGCTGGCAGAGTACGGTTTATCTTGGACCTCATTTTCCATTCTTTACGATTTGTGGATTGGGAATTCGATCGAAACCAGGAAACTTGCCGAGTCCGCAGGGGTATCGAAGCCTACAATAAGCAACATTACGAAAACTTTGGAACGCAAAGAGCTTTGTTATCGGCTAACCGATAACAGGGACCGAAGAATGGCTTATGTGGCAATCACGGATAAGGGGAGAGGCGTTATGGAAGACCTCTATCCAAAATTCCATAAAAGGGAAGTGGAAATCGCTTCCAGTCTTTCGGTGGCTGAACAGAAGAAAGTTTCCGGCTTGTTAAGAGCCCTTATAAAAGAAAACAACTTTTGAACAAGCGAACACATATAAAAAAGCGTTGATGGAAAACCCAGTAGTGATTATCTCCCTGTATCAGAGAGCCGATGGTTGGTGCGAATCGGCACAAAGATGACACGAATTACATTTCCGGAGCTTTCTTTGCGGACAATCGTAAGCAAAGGCGGACGAGCCGTTATTCGTTGAGTGGAAGGCGGAAGTCTTCAACAAGGGTGGTACCGCGTGCAAGACCACGTCCCTTTTTATTGGGGATGTGGTCTTTTTATATTCTTTTAGAGGAGTGAAGATGATGGAATTGAAGAAACAGCTGACTGAAGACCAAGCAAATGAAGTAAAGAGGCAAATGGCCATTTATGCACAAGGGGTGCAGGATATTATTCCTTTCGAAGACCTGGAAAAGAAAGTCGCAAAATCGGTGCTGGAAAATCGGCCGCTGAAAATAAAGTTAGGGCTGGACCCTTCAGCTCCAGACGTTCATCTTGGGCACACCGTCGTTCTGAAGAAAATGAGGCAATTCCAGGAGAACGGCCACATCATCCAGTTGCTGATCGGCGATTTTACTGGGAAAATCGGGGATCCCACAGGAAAGTCGGTTGCCAGGAAGCCATTGACTGACGAAGAAGTGCAGCACAATGCCAAAACCTACTTCGAGCAGTTTGGAAAAGTGATGGATATGGAAAAAATCGAACTTCACTCCAATTCGGAATGGCTTTCCAAGCTGAACTTTGAAGACGTCATTCAGCTGGCCGGGAAAATAACCGTCGCCAGATTGATGGAACGGGATGATTTTGAAGAAAGGACGGCTCTTGGAAAGCCGATTTCTCTCCATGAGTTTTTCTACCCTGTGATGCAAGGGTATGATTCCGTTGTGCTGGAATGTGATATTGAACTTGGCGGAACCGATCAGCACTTCAATATCCTGATGGGACGGCATTTCCAGGAAAAATTCGGGAAGGAAAAGCAAGTCGCTTTGCTGATGCCTTTACTGGAAGGCCTGGACGGTGTGGAGAAGATGTCCAAATCGAAGAAGAACTACATCGGAATTGATGAAAAGCCGGAAGAAATGTATGGGAAAGCGATGTCTATCCCGGATGGATTGATGAAAAAATACTTCGAGTTGGTTACAGACTGCACTCCTGAACAGCTGGACATTGTAAAAGCTGGCCTTGAATCAGGCGAACTGCATCCAAGAGATGCAAAAATGCTATTGGCCAAAACAATTGTCCGAATGTACCATAACGAAGAAGCTGCTGCAAAAGCGGAAGAACATTTTAAAAATGTCTTCCAGAAAAAACAATTGCCGGACCAGATCGATGGAGTGGAATGGCGGGGCGATCACCAGGTGGTGATCACTGCCCTGTTGGTCGGCTTGAAGCTGATGAACTCAAAAAGCGAAGCACGCCGTATGGTTGAAAACGGCGGGATACAAGTGAACAGTGTGAAAATACTTGATCCCGCAGAGGCCATAACGCTTGAGAACAATACGATAGTCCAAGTGGGCAAAAGAAAGTTTGCTAAAGTTGTCCTCGGATAACGCTGGCTGGTGGATTCCTTCGTAAACAAACCGATATCGAATACATGTATAGTAGAGAGTGGAGCCCTTATCCTTTTGAAGGGAATGACGTACATTGGCTGAACTCGGAATTTGACCATCCGGCTGATGGCTCGGCGTCTCCTGAAACGTGATGAAAGGAATTTGCTTTTCCTGACCCAAAAAACAAAAAAGCAGGTGCAATGATGCGGAAAATTATTTTTGTCGATATTGATGGAACGTTGGTTAATGAAAATGGCGTGATTCCCGAATCAGCCAGACGGGGCATCCGAAACGCCAGAAAAAATGGCCATCTTGTCTTTATTTGTACGGGACGGTCCAAACCTGAACTATTCCCGGAAATACTGGAAGTGGGTTTTGACGGCATTATTGGCGCTGCCGGAGGCTATATCGAGATGGAAGATGAAGTGTTGCTTCATGAAAGAGTGAAGAAAGAGGACGTCCGGCATCTCGTGGAATTCTTTGACAAACATGGAGTCGATTTTTATCTGGAGTCAAATGGAGGATTGTTTGCCAGCGGAAATTGCAAAAAGCATATACGCGCCATTATAGAAAAAATGATGGTTGAAAATCCTGAAGCCAAAGAAGAAATTGAAAAAGGGCTGCAGCCTTTTCATGATGTATTGATAGAAGGGCAGGATTTGATCAGGGAAGATGTCAATAAGATTTCTTTTTTAGGGTCCGATCTGCCGTTTGAGGCCATAAAGCAGGAGTTCGAATCGAAATTCATGGTCATCCCAAGCACGGTGCCGGCATTCGGTGAAAACAGCGGCGAATTATCAGTTCTTGGCATCCATAAGGCAACTGCTATTGAAAAGCTGATTCAGCACTTGGATATTGCGAAGGAAAATACGTATGCCTACGGAGACGGGATAAACGATATAGAAATGCTGCAATTTGTCCAATACGGCATTGCGATGGGCAATGCAAAAGAAGCGGTAAAGAATGCGGCCGATGATATTACGGATACACACGACGAGGACGGCATTTTCAATAGCTTCAAAAAATACGAACTGATCTGATTTTGATCGGGAAAGCTTCAAATAAAAAAGCATTGGTCGGCTTTAAGCGGACCAATGCTTTTTGTCTATTAAAGTTCTGCACCGTTTGTAGCGATGACGTTTTTGTACCAGTCGAAAGATTTCTTCTTTTTGCGTTCAAGTGTACCGCTTCCATCATCATGCTTGTCTACATAAATGAAGCCGTAGCGCTTGGACATTTCACCAGTGGAAGCACTTACCAGGTCGATGCAGCCCCAAGGAGTATACCCCATCAGGTCCACGCCATCCTCGATCGCTTCGCCCATCGCTTCAATGTGGTCACGAAGATACTTGATGCGGTAGTCGTCATTGATGCTTCCGTCTTCTTCAACTTTGTCGTACGCACCAAGGCCGTTTTCCACAATGAACAAAGGCACGCGGTAGCGGTCATACAATTGGTTCAACGCGATCTGCAAACCGGTAGGGTCGATCTCCCAGCCCCAGTCACTTGCACTTAAGAATGGATTTTTCACGCCTGACATGATGTTTCCTTCTGCTATATCTTCTAGTGTTTTGTCTTTCTTTTCCGTACGCGACATATAGTAGCTGAAGGAGATGAAATCAACCGGATGTTGTTTGATGGTTTCCAAATCGCCTTCTTGCATTTCAAGTTCAATGCCGTTTTCCTTGAAATAGCGTTTCGTGAATGCAGGGTATTCGCCGCGCACCTGCACATCTCCGCAAATATAGTTGAAGATTTGCTCTTCCTTCATCGCATGCAATACGTTTGCCGGATTGCTGTCATACGCGTACACAGGAGCATAGATCAGCATACAGCCGATTTGGGCGCCGGGAATGATTTCATGGCAAGCTTTGACTGCCAAGCTGCTCGCCACAAATTGGTGGTGCAAGCCTTGGAAGCTTTCCTGTAAACGGACGTCTTCAGTAGCAGGAGAGAAGCCGAGGCCGAAAATCGGCATATGCGTCGCACCATTGATCTCGTTGAACGTCAGCCAATATTTCACTTTGTTTTTATAGCGGTTGAATAAAGTTGTTGCATAGCGCTCGAAGAAAGAGATGACTTCACGGCTTCTCCAGCCGTCGTACTCTTTGATCAAATATAAAGGCATTTCATAGTGGGAAATCGTTACAAGCGGTTCCATGCCATGCTTCAAGCATTCATCGAACACCCGGTCATAAAATGCAAGGCCTTCTTCGTTCGGCTCCAGCTCGTCGCCGTTCGGGAAGATGCGTGACCAAGCGATTGACAGACGGAATGTTTTAAAGCCCATCTCCGCGAACAATGCGATGTCTTCAGCGTAACGGTGGTAAAAATCGATGGCATCGTGGTTTGGGTATGTATACTTTTCCTTATCGATTTCAAAGTCGAATCCTGGCTGAGTGATCAGCTTGAAGCGGATTTTCCCGCCAGGCATCACGTCTGCAAGGTTCATTCCTTTGCCGCCTTCAAGATGGGCCCCTTCTAATTGATTGGCAGCTGTAGCACCGCCCCATAAGAAATTTTCGGGGAATTGATATGTTTTCGTCATTTGAAAAAACCTCCATATTACATTTTGGGGATGTGTTTGGCGCAGGCAATAAAAAAACCTAAATCACGTAAGGGGACACACGGGTCCCATAGTTTACGCGATTTAGGTTTTGCCTGCACTACCAGTAACAATCCTGAAATGTTTGATTGTATTAACTGTAACACCGCTTTTTTGATTAGGCAACGAATTTACAGAATTCATAGACTGAAAAGCTTTATTTTCCAACGCAAAAAATCGGCGGAGCCGCCGGTTTCCGCGCTTTTGAATATTTTCCCCGAAGCTGCTGCAGCAAACATCTGCATGGTTATCATTCTAAAGGGCCAGCGAAGCCTATTGTAAGCAACTTTATGAAAATAGGGGGCAGTAAAAGAACTTTGGCGCCGAAAAACAGAAGCCACAAAACCAATGCTGGGGAAGGGTCCGTTCATTAAAATCAAGGTTTTGGATCCCTCAGCCTATAAGGTGCATTTTGGTGAAGACGAAGAAGCGCAATAAGGCTAAAGGCTTCAGTAAACCAAGAGAGACATAAGAATCTTTTACGAAAAATTAAAATTTTTGCAATGTAAGCGTTGACATCTTATTTTGGTGCTGATATATTGAACCTATCAACTACATACCGATCCCTTTTAGGATTGTTACTGGTGAAGCAGGCAAAACCTAAATCATAGAACGTACAGAGCTTTTTCTCTGTCGTTGTATGATTTAGGTTTTTTTATTTCCCAAAAGAGGTTGGTCGAATAATACGGGGGTGGAAAAGATGAAGTATGAGAAGTTAGCAAAAGAGATTATTGAGAATGTTGGGGGCCGTGAGAACATCAACAGTGTAGTGCACTGCATTACACGTCTCCGCTTCAAACTGAAAGATGAAAGCAAGGCGAACACAGAAATATTAAAAGATATGGACGATGTCGTGACAGTTATGAAAAGCGCTGGGCAGTACCAAGTGGTTATCGGCAATCAGGTGCCGGATGTATATAAAGCAGTCGTGGAAGTAGGCGGCTTTTCATCAAACACTGCTGTTGAAGAAGAGTCAGGCGATACAAATCTGTTCAACCGATTTATCGACATCATTTCCAGCATTTTCACACCAATTCTGGGAGTACTCGCTGCAACCGGGATGATCAAAGGATTAAACGCATTGTTTATAGCGCTTGGATGGCTTGATACAACGTCGGGTACATACCAGATCTTAAACGCAATCGGTGATTCACTGTTTTACTTCTTCCCTATTTTTCTTGGCTATACAGCAATCAAAAAATTCGGCGGAAGTCCTTTTATCGGGATGGCCATTGGGGCGGCACTTGTTTATCCGGCACTATCCGGTGTAACAGCAGGCGAACCGCTTTACACCTTGTTTAGCGGCACGATTTTTGAATCACCTGTTTTCATTACATTCTTAGGTATTCCTGTTATCTTGATGAGTTATGCCTCATCTGTTATTCCAATTATTCTTGCTGCGTTTTTTGCGGCCAGAGTAGAAAAAGGTTTCGGAAAAATTATCCCTGACGTTGTAAAAACGTTTGTTGTTCCATTTGCTACATTGCTTGTAGTAGTTCCGGTTACATTCCTGCTGATCGGGCCAATCGCTACTTGGGCTGGCCAGCTGCTTGGCCAAGGAACCATGTTCATCTTCAACTTAAGCCCGATCATTGCCGGCTTGTTTATCGGAGGACTGTGGCAGGTGTTCGTTATCTTCGGTCTGCACTGGGGCCTTATACCGATTGCCATCAATAACTTGACGGTTTATGGATCAGATCCTGTACTAGGGATGATGTTTGCGGCTTCATTTGCACAAATTGGTGCCGTCCTTGCAGTATGGATGAAGATTAAAGATCAGAAATTGAAAACACTTAGCATTCCAGCATTTATCTCAGGGATTTTCGGAGTTACAGAGCCGGCAATTTATGGAATTACGCTTCCATTGAAAAAGCCATTCATCATGAGCTGTATTGGCGGTGCTGTCGGCGGTGCTATTCTTGGATTTGCAAAATCAAGTTTATTCATGGTCGGTGGCCTTGGAATCTTTGGAATTCCGACGTACATTAGCCCGACTGAAGGATTGAATTTCGCTTTCTGGGCAGTTTTAATCGCAATTGCGGTTGCCTTTGTTATCGGTTTTGTGCTGACATACCTGTTCGGCATGAGCAAAGTGACAACGGCAGCTGATTCTTCAACAGAAAAAGTGACTGTTCAAAAAGATGAAGCATTGCTTGTAGGAAATCAAATCGTGGCAAGCCCGATGCAGGGAATTGTAGTACCGCTTTCTGAATTAGAGGATGCTGCATTTTCATCAGGCGCCCTTGGCAAAGGGGTGGCGATCGAGCCGACAGAAGGCAAATTGTTCGCGCCGGTTTCCGGTACTGTAACTGCATTGTTTTCAACAAAACACGCAATCGGCATCACTGCTGACAGCGGTGCGGAAATTTTGGTCCACATCGGCATGAACACGGTCCAGCTTAACGGCAAGCATTTCACTGCTCACGTTGCACAAGGGGCCAAAGTTGAAAAAGGCCAGCTGCTGATCGAATTTGATATCGAGGCGATCAAACAAGCCGGATTTGAAGTGACAACACCTGTTGTCGTAACAGACACTGAAAAATATGCTGACGTGCAGCCTACAACAGACAAACAAGTCAAGTGGGGCGAGCCGCTCATTTCATTGGAAGTTTAATACCATATTCGTACACAGGAAGAAAAACGGAATTCCGTTTTTCTTCTATACATAATAGGAAAAGGAGTTCAGATCATGACATCTACTAAATTTCCAAAAGGGTTTTTATGGGGCGGCGCAACAGCTGCGAACCAATTAGAAGGCGCATTTGATGTTGGAGGTAAAGGGCTGTCGATTTTCGATATGGTTTCTTTTGTTCCGAAAGAGGAGCGCGGTACTGATATTGAAATGGATGTAAAAAGCGAAGCGGAATTGAACGAACTGTTGGCAGAGGAAGGAAAAACGAATTTTCCGAAACGCCGCGGAATCGATTTTTATCATCGCTACAAAGAGGATATCGCCCTTTTTGCGGAAATGGGCTTTAAAACGTTCCGTTTGTCGATTTCATGGCCGCGTATTTTCCCGAACGGTGATGAGCAGACGCCGAATGAAGAAGGGCTGGCTTTCTACGATAAAGTATTCGATGAGCTGCAGAAATACGGCATCGAACCGCTCGTGACCTTGTCGCATTATGAAATGCCGCTTCATTTGGTCCAAAAATACAACGGCTGGACCGACCGCCGCCTGGTCGACTTTTTCGTCCATTATGCGGAAACAGTATTCAATCGCTATAAAGATAAAGTGAAATACTGGCTGACTTTCAATGAAATTAATATCTCTATGTTTTCTCCTTATATCGGCAGCGGCATTTTGATTGACGACGTCGAAAACAAGGAACAAGCGGTATACCAGGCGCTGCATCATCAGTTTGTGGCAAGTGCGAGAGCGGTGAAAGCATGCCACGAAATCATTCCGGGTTCACAAATCGGCTGTATGCTGGCCCGCATGGAAGTCTATCCGGAAACATGCAGCCCGGACGATGTACTGGCAGCTCTTGATGAAGACCAGAAAAACTTATTCTTCACAGATGTCCAAGTACGCGGCTATTATCCAAGCTTCATGAACCGATATTTCAAAGAAAACAACATCCAGCTTCAAATGCTTCCAGGCGATGAGGAAATTTTGCTTCAGCACACGGTCGATTTCCTATCATTCAGCTATTACATGACAATGGTGGCGAGCGGGAATCCGGATAAAGCAAAAGAGAAAGGAAACTTTTCTCTGGGCATCAAAAACCCTTATTTGGAAGCTTCGGATTGGGGCTGGCAGATTGACCCGAAAGGCTTGCGCATCACCTTAAAGAAATTGTATGACCGCTATCAAGTGCCATTGTTCATTGTGGAAAACGGCTTAGGGGCATATGATGTTGTGGAAGAAGACGGATCGATCAACGATGATTACCGCATTGATTATCTTCGTTCGCATATCGAACAAATGGGAGAAGCGATCGAGGACGGCGTTGATCTAATGGGTTATACGAGCTGGGGCTGCATCGATTTGATTTCAGCCAGCACATCGGAAATGTCGAAACGCTACGGATTCATCTATGTCGATCAAGATGATTACGGCAACGGCACGCTGGAAAGAAGAAAGAAAAAGTCGTTTGGCTGGTACCAAAACGTGATTGCCACTAATGGCGCAGAATTGCAGCAGAAAAGTTTAAATGAAGTAAAATGATGAAAAAGTGCCTTGCTCACTCGAGTAAGGCACTTTGAGGTTGTAGACAAAGCAGGCGCAAGACGCCTGGTCGTGCCTTCTTGCTTCAGGCACCGGAGCGGAAGCCGGGCGACTCCAGCGGGAAAGCGAAGGGCCGAAATTCACTCGGGCTGCCCGAGTGGATTTCGGCGCGAGCCCGCGGAAAGCGCCTGGCTGGAGCGCAGGTGCCAATACGGCTTCAATAAACTTCTGGCTTAAAAGAAACTTAAAAGCCTTACAAAACACAGGAACACCATAATGGATTATACTGAAAGATAGGACTACATAAGATTTAGTGGAAGAGGTGTAAAAGGATGAAACTAATTGCGATCGATTTGGACGGCACTTTGCTGTCTCCGGAAATGGAAATTACGAAAGAAAGCCTTGAGGCCATGCGGGAAGCGCAGAACCAAGGGAATATCGTGATGATCTGCTCCGGTCGTGCCCCGGAAGATATCCAACAAATTCTTACGAAATATGATTTTTCGATCCCGTTGGCAGGAAGCAATGGATCGGTTGTGCAGCTCCAAGGGCAGTTGTTGAAAAAAGTATCGATGAACAAAGAAGATATTATTAAGATTGCGGAAAAGTTGGATGAGGAGAGAGCCCCATATCGGATTTACACGGATGATGGGATTTACATACCTACTAGCTGGTCAGAACGCGTGAAGCTTGCGATGGAAGAAGAGCAGATCCAAGTGGAAGGCCTGCCGGGTGAAATATATAAGCGGATTACGGAACAGCCGCAAAAATCCAGTCTCGTTAACTTTTTTGGCCACTATAGTGAATTGTTGGATGAGAAAGAGTTGGCCATTCAAAAGTTCTTCGTGCTGACGCTGAACAACAGCATCAAAACAACGTTAACTGCTTATCTGGAAGGGATCGACACGGTCGGTTTCACTTCCTCGCATCCTTTGAACATCGAAGTGATGGACAAGAACGGCAACAAAGGCAATGCTTTAAAGAGAGTAGCTGAACACTATGGCATTCCTTTAAAAGACACTATGGCCATTGGCGACAATTTCAACGATATTCCGATGTTTGAAATGGCAGGGCTTTCTGTTGCAATGGGAAATGCAGAGCCTCAAGTGAAAGAGATCTGTGATATCGTTACCCATTCGAATGGTGACAATGGCGTAGCTTATGCAATCAATAAGTACGTATTAAACAAATAAATTCTATTACCCTTGATGCAGCCGGAAATTTGCAGAAGCAGTCAGCTGGCCATGAATAATCGGATGGGAAGAGACTTCTTATGAAGTTTCTTCTCTTTTTTTGTATGGGCAAGTGAACTTTTGCAAATTGCTTTCCATAACTAAAGAAAAGAAGAGACGATCATGTAATTTCTGTGTCCGTCCCCGAATGAAAACTGTGGGCAAAACAAAAAAGATGTTTATTAAATATACGCATATGCAATAATAACTGGCTACCAAACGGAAGGGTTTTTTTTAGGGGCAAAACCATGAGAGGGTTCGATTTCCTTGAAAAATCTGCTCTAAAATCCAAATTGTAGGAGCGATATTAAGCGAAATGGCTGGTAAATGTCTGAATACTTCTGAAATGAAAAAATTTTGTTTAATCTAGTCCACCCTTTGTATAGAATAGGGATATGTTGAAATTCCCGATGTTAATAGGAGGTCATTTGCTGTAAGGGACAGGTAGCGGGAGCTCGGCTGTGTTGCAATATTATAAGAAAGTAATAGGGGGAAAAGCAAAAGCTATGAAACTATTGAAAATGTGGAATCGGATAAGTTTAGTAAAGCAAATATCTATTGGTTTGGTTCTTGGGATTATTTTGGCTGTGTCGGTTCCGGAAGCGGCAAAATCTTTGACTATTCTAGGTTCTTTATTTGTAGGCGCTCTTAAAGCGATCGCTCCTGTATTGGTGCTGTTCCTGGTTATGGCGTCCATCGCCCAGCATAAAAGCGGCCAGCGGACAAACATGAAATCGATCGTCTTCCTATATTTAGTAGGAACGTTTTTAGCTGGACTCGTAGCTGTAGTTGTTAGTTTCATTTTCCCTGTGAACATCATCCTTACCCAAGGGGCTGAAGATTTGGCGGCTCCTGGCAATGCGGTTGAGGTTATAAAAACATTGGTATTGAACATTGTCGATAATCCTGTAAATGCTCTTGTCAACGGCAACTATATCGGTATTCTAGCGTGGGCTATCGTCCTTGGATTGGCATTAAGAAATGCCGCAGATACGACAAAGACGCTCGTATCCAATTTCTCGGATGCTGTTTCCAAAATGGTTGGCTGGGTCATTAAATTCGCGCCATTAGGCATCATGGGCCTAGTGATCGAGTCGATCACTACAAACGGCCTTTCATCCCTGCTCGGCTATGGAAAGTTGCTTGCTCTTTTGATCGGGTGCATGCTTTTTGTGGCTTTTGTGGTCAACCCGCTCATCGTCTTTGCGAACATCCGCCAAAATCCATATCCGCTTGTCTTCAAGTGCATTAAGGAAAGCGGTATTACAGCATTCTTCACCCGCAGCTCTGCTGCAAACATTCCTGTGAATATGACGCTATGCGAAAAATTAGGGTTGGACAAAGACACTTATTCTGTATCCATTCCGTTAGGCGCAACAGTCAATATGGCTGGTGCGGCGGTTACGATTTCTGTTCTGACGCTTGCCGCGGTGCATACACTTGGCATCCAAGTGGACATCCCGACAGCCATCATCCTTAGTGTATTGGCAGCTGTATGTGCATGTGGCGCCTCTGGTGTCGCCGGCGGTTCACTGCTGCTGATTCCTTTAGCGTGCAGCCTGTTCGGCATCCCTGCTGATGTGGCTATGCAAGTGGTTGGCGTTGGATTTATCATCGGTGTTTTGCAGGATTCATTTGAAACAGCGCTTAACTCTTCAACAGACGTTCTTTTCACAGCAACAGCTGAATATAAGAAACGTCTAAAAGAAGGGGAAAAAGTGAACATCAAAAAAGCATTTGCTATTAAGAAACCTGCAAAAAATTTAGCGAACAGCTAAGTTGCTCCTGAGCTGGAAAGAACAGACCTGATTTGAATTGCATATAAAACATATTCTTTAGGCTGCCCGATTCCCTGATTCTTTCAGGGAGTCGGACAGCCTAATTTTTTTATCGGTTTATTCCGTGTTCAAAACGTCCTGCATCCCTTTATAAAAATAATAATATTTTTTGAAAAGAATAAAAATGAAATATTATTGTAATAATATTTGGATTTAAAGCTGTTATAATAGGGGAGTCGTAAATTTTCAGAAATAATATAAATCGTTTAAGTTTATTAAAATAATAGCGTCATAGAGACAGAGAGCAAGTTTGGAAGGGGAAAAAGCAATTGAAACCGAAATGGATGGTAGCAGGATTATCTTCTGTGTTAGCTTTGTCATTTTTAGCACCAACAGTAAATGCGGACAGATTAAGCGATTTGGAGCAAAAACAGCGGGAAGCCCAACAGCAGCAAAGCCAGCTGAACTCCGGAATTACCGAGAAAACGAAGGAAATCAATAAAAACGCCACGAAATTAGAAAAATTGGCGGCGAAGATTGAGGAACTGAACAATAAGATCAACGAAACAGAAGCCAAAATAGATGAAGTCCAGGCCCAAATCGACCAGACAAAAGCGGAAATCGATGAGCTGAGAAAATCGATCGATGAGCTTGAGCGGAAAATTGCAGAGCGCGAAGAACTTTTGAAAGAGCGCGCCCGTGCGATTCAGTTGAGCGGCGGTTCTGTAGACTATATTGATGTGCTTCTTGGTGCAAACAATTTCGTCGATTTTATCGACCGTTTCTCTGCCGTCAATACACTGATTGAGGCGGACCGCGAGATCATGCGTGAACAAGCGGAAGACAAAAAGCTGCTGGCAGAGCAAAAAGCGCAAGTGGAAACAAAACTTGCAGAGCAGGAAGCGCGCCATGCAGAACTGATGGGACTTAAAGCTTCTTTGGATGGCCAGAAGAAAGAACAGGCTGACCTGGTGAAAGAGCTGGAAGCAGAACAAAAACGTTTGGCTGAAGAAAAGGCGCATTTGGAAGATGAACACCACGAAACGATCAAAATCAGTGCGAAGCTTGAAAAGCAGATCGCTGACGAACAGGCACGCCTTGCTGAAATCGCACGCAAAGCGGAAAAAGCCCACCAACGGGAACTGGCAGCTAAAAAGGCGGCAGCACGCAAGTTCCAAGCAGTTTCGAGTGTAAGCTCCAGCAATAGGGCGCCCGCTTCCGGCGGCATGTTCATCCAGCCGGCAGCCGGCCGATATTCATCAGGCTACGGCGGACGGGATATCGGAGCCGGAGCCGAAAACCACTTAGGGCAAGATATCGCCAACGTTACCGGAACGCCTATTTGGGCGTCTGCCTCTGGTTATGTGTCTTTCGCTGGCGCAATGGGCGGATACGGCAATGTCGTGATCATGACTCATTTCATTAACGGCCAGTCCTACGCAACTGTATATGCACATATGAGCGCCATCAAAGTTTCGGTTGGCCAAGCGGTTTCGCAAGGCCAAACCGTCGGGCTTGTCGGCAGCACAGGACGTTCCACCGGGCCTCACCTTCACTTTGAAATCCATGTCGGGTCTTGGAACGGAGCGCGTTCGAACGCGGTCAATCCTATGAATTACCTTCAATAATACCGAAAAGCAGACATCTTATGGATGCCTGCTTTTTTATGCCGTTTTTTAGTGGGCCATTTTCTGCAGGTGCGGACTTTGCATCCCATGATACGGTTGAAAGACAGCCCATTGAGCTGCAAGCAGGATGGGCTCTGCCTTTCTGATATTGAGGGGTGGCCTTGAACATATAAGCATATGCTGATATGCTATTATTGGTTTTAAAAAAGCAAGCATGAAACGGTTCCAGTAAATGGATTCCGCCGGTATGGCGTGAGAGGTGAAGAACAGATGGAAGTAAGAGCGAAAGAACTTGAAATCGAAAAAGCGAGCATGGTGCTCAAGCTTTTGGGGGACAAGACAAGGCTTGCGATGATGAAGCTTTTGGAAAAGAACGAATGCTGCGTCTGCGAGTTTGTTGGAATTTTTCATATCAGCCAATCAGCCATCAGCCAGCATCTCCGGAAACTCCGTGATGTGGGGCTGGTAAAGGAGAACCGCAAAGGACAATGGATTTTTTATTCATTGAACAAAGACAGCGATATGTATGAAATGGTCCTGCACATCCTGGAATTTGTTCCAAGCCAAGATGAGCGGATCCAAGCATTGGAAAAACAAGGACTGCGGATCAGCTGCCAATAATGGAGGGAGGCTCTTCCTTCGGTTGGCACGTGTTGAATGGCAGCCTTCAACGGATTGGTTTATGTTATTGATCCCTCAAAAAATTATTTCAATCGAAAAGGAGTTTTACATCATGACGAAAAAAACATTGTATTTCCTATGCACAGGCAATTCATGCCGCAGCCAGATGGCTGAAGGCTGGGGGAAAGAAATTCTTGGCGATGAGTGGCAAGTGCTGAGTGCCGGCATTGAAGCGCACGGGCTGAACCCGAAAGCGGTCAAAGCGATGAACGAAGTGAACATCGACATTTCCAGCCAAACTTCGGACATCATCGACTTGGACATTCTGAACAATGCCGATTTTGTCGTTACGCTATGCGGCGATGCAGCGGACAAATGCCCGACGACACCGCCTCATGTAAAACGCGACCACTGGGGCTTTGTGGATCCAGCGAAAGCGGAGGGAACGGACGAAGAGAAATGGGCAGTCTTCCAAACCGTCCGCGATGATATCGGCAAACGCATCCGCGAATTTGCTGAAACAGGCAAGTGAAAAAAGAGCCGTGATCTTGTATCCCGGCTTTTTCCATAAAAAGAACATTAGTATATTCTAATATCGTAATGGAGGAGAACCCATCATGAAAAAAGTTGAAATTTTTGATCCGGCAATGTGCTGTTCCACTGGCGTCTGCGGGCCTGTAGTGGATCCAAACCTTACCCGCATCGCTTCAGCGGTCTATTCCCTTGAGAAGAAAGGCTTCGAAATCGCCCGCTATAACCTGTCCAATGATCCGGGTGCGTTTGTGGACAATCAAGCCGTCAATCAAATGCTGGGAGAAAAGGGGCCGGAAGCACTTCCTTTGGTCCTGGTCGATAACGAAATCGTTAAAGTGGCGGAGTATCCGACAAATGAAGAACTGGCAGAATGGTTCGGAACCACGCCTGCCGATTTGCAGGAAAAACCGCGGGTTCGGGTTTCTGTCAACTTTGGCAGCTGACGGGGGGAATCGCATGTATCCGCTATTCAATCCGGAAAAGATGCAGCTGACGCCTTTCCTGTTTTTCACCGGAAAAGGCGGTGTCGGCAAAACATCCACAGCTTGCGCCACAGCTGTCGCGCTTGCCGACCAAGGAAAGAAAGTGCTGCTCGTCAGCACCGATCCGGCATCCAATCTTCAGGATGTGCTGGAAGTGCCGCTCACCAATCAGCCATTGGCGATTCCAAACGTTCCCAATCTGTTTGCGTGCAATATCGATCCGGAAGAATCCGCGCGCGCCTACAAGGAAAATGTGGTGGGCCCTTATCGCGGCAAGCTGCCGGATGCTGTCCTGGCTACAATGGAAGAACAGTTATCGGGTGCCTGTACGGTGGAAATTGCTGCGTTCGATGAGTTCTCGCATCTGTTGGCGGACGAAGCAATTTTGGAGCAATATGATCATGTCTTATTCGATACGGCTCCTACCGGGCATACGCTGCGGTTGCTGCGGCTGCCGGCTGCCTGGAGCGGTTTCCTGGAAGAAAGCACACATGGAGCTTCCTGCCTGGGGCCGCTGGCTGGATTGGAAGGCAAAAAAGAGTTGTATGCCAAAGCGGTCGAGTCCCTTTCCAACGAGAACAAAACCACATTGCTGTTGGTTGCGCGTCCAGACAATTCATCCTTGCTTGAAGCAAATCGGGCTGCTGCGGAACTGAAAGAAATCGGCATCCAAAACCAATTGCTCATCATCAACGGGCTGCTTCAAACGCACCAGCCTGAAGATGGAGTGTCCACAGCATTCCATAATCGCCAGCGCCTGGCTTTACAGGCAGCGCCGGATGCCTTGGAGCGGGTTTTGACGTTTGCGCTTCCATTCGTTTCATATTCTTTGACCGGGATAAAGAATTTGCGCTCTTTGTTCAGCGCTTGCCCGGATTCCGTTTTTGATGACAAAGAGGCAAAGAAGGCAGAGTTGAATCTGCCGGGTTTGAACCAGATCATCGATGACATCTCGGAGAAAAACTTGCGCGTCATCTTCACAATGGGCAAAGGCGGCGTCGGCAAAACCTCGATCGCTTCAGCCATCGCGGTCGGCCTGGCTGAAAACGGGCATCCCGTCCATCTGACCACTACAGACCCGGCAGCTCACCTGGGATATACGTTCGCAGGCAGTGAAACGCGGAACAACTTGTCCATCAGCAGCATCAATCCCCAAACCGAAGTTGAACGCTACAAACAGGCGGTTCTCCAACAGGCAGGAATGGGGCTGGCAGAAGAAGAACTGGCTTATCTGCAGGAAGATCTGGAATCGCCTTGTACGGAAGAAATCGCGCTGTTCCAGGCATTTGCAGCCGTAGTGGAGAAGTCGGAAGACGAAATTATCGTGATTGATACGGCTCCTACAGGCCATACGCTCCTTTTGCTGGATTCGACGGAAGCCTATCACAAAGAGATGAGCCGTTCGGCCGGCGACGTGCCGGAAAGCGTCAAGAAACTCCTGCCGCGCCTGCGCAATCCGGAAGAAACAGGCGTCGTGATTGTCACCTTGGCTGAAGCGACACCCGTGTTGGAGGCGGCCAGGCTTCAAGAGGATCTGAAGCGGGCACAAATAGAACCGAAATGGTGGGTCATCAATCAAAGCCTATATGCAGCGGATACCACAGATCCCATTTTAAAAGGGCGTGCAAGTTCCGAGAAAAAATGGATCGAAAAAGTGGACAGCGAGCTGGCTTCTAAATGTGCCGTGGTTCCATGGCTGCAGGAGGAAAAGATCGGCTATCAGCAGCTGAAAGAATTTATCGTATAAAGGCGGGCAAGCCGGGAGAGGTGGAAATCGAAATGGATAAAAACTATCAGGAACTGGTAAAAGACCGCATTTTCATTGGCGGGGCAGCAGATGCAAAGGCCGCGGCGGATGCGGAGCAGATTGACGTCGTGGTTGATCTGCGCGCAGAAGCAGCTGAAGGGGAGTACGGATATCTCCGGATCCATAGCCCGATAGTGGACGATTCCGATGAACAGCAGGATGATTCCGTCAAGAAAGCGATCGGCCAGGTGGTGGATGCCTATAACGATGGGAAAAAAATCTATTTCCATTGTGCTGGCGGAAGCAACCGGACCGGCACTGTAGCTATTGGAACACTCCTGGCTTTGGGCAAAGCGGATACTATTGAAGAAGCGGAAGCCCAAGCGGCGTCTGTGCGCCAGAAAATCAGCGTGAAACCGGCATTGAAGAGATCCCTTCAGCGGATTTTCCCTGATGCTTAACAGGCGGCAATACCAAAAATGACAGGTGATTCAAAAGGAGAGATGGAATCTATGATGATTGCAGATGAAGCAAAACAATACATCCAATCCATTCTGGATGAGCAAAAAGCTGAGGGCCTGCGGATTTATGCAGTGGCGGGCTGCTGCGGACCGCAGATCGGCCTGTCGCTGGATGCACCGGAAGCCGCCGATGAAGTAACGGACGTCAACGGAATCCGGCTGGCAATCTCTTCAGATGCGAAGGAAGCCGCCAGCAGCCTGACATTGGATTTTGACGCACAAGGGGAGCAGCCGGGCCTTGTGATGGTCGGCGCACCGAATTGCTGTTAAAAGGAAAGGGCTCATTTTTTGAGCTCTTTTTTTATTGGCCCGCGGCATGGATAAGAGCAGGCAATCATCAATCACATATTGGAGATGGAGCTATTGGGAACTTAGCGAATCCAAGAGTTCGTTGAAAGATAAAAATATGTTGAAATCAAATGCATTGACATATCGAAGTAAATCGATATAAGATAAGCGCCATGGATAACTTAAATGTTTTAGATATATTCAAAGCGTTGTCAAATGAAACCCGTCTAAATATTTTAAAATGGCTAAGAGAGCCGGAGAAGAATTTTCCAGTCCAGCAAGCGCATTTGCCTAAGGAGGTAAGCATCAAAGGCGGCGTCTGTGTCGGGGATATTCAAGAAAAGGTGAACTTATCCCAATCAACTGTTTCCCATTACTTGTCGCTCATGCAAAAAGCAGGTTTGCTGGAAGCTGTGCGTTATGGGCAATGGACATACTACAGACGAAATGAAGAGACATTGGCGAAAATTGCAAAATTCATCAAAGAAGAAATTTAAGGCAGAGCCATGTCTTTTTTTTCATTCCCTATATCGATTTTTTTAGATATATCTATATAAAGGGATTCGAGCGTTTTTCATATGGTGCAGAAGAATAAAAAAACAGGAGTGGAATTTTCATGAGTACAGTTACAGATAAAGATTCGTTAAGCGCAAAACAAAAAATATTGGCATTTACACTGACACTTTTAACTTTTGTAATGGGGACCAGTGAATTTGTGATTGTCGGCCTTTTAACTGAAGTTTCTTCAGACTTGCATATCAGCCTTGCAGCAGCCGGCACTCTGGTATCCGGCTTTGCCATCGCTTACGCTATCGGGACTCCTTTTTTGACGGCATTCGTCAGCCGGTTTCCCAAATATCCGTTGATGCTGGTTTTGATTTCTTTGTTCATCATCGGAAATGTGATCAGTGCCTTATCCGGATCATATGAGCTTTTGATTTTTTCCAGGATCATTACGGCGGTAGTCAGCGGCGTATTGGTGGCGCTGTCGATGAGTATTGCCAGCGACATCATGCCGGCAAGCAAGAAAGGCCCGATCATCGCGCTGATTTTTGCCGGTTTTACAATTTCGAATGTTATTGGTGTTCCTATAGGGACGCTCATCGGGCAACTTGGCAACTGGCAGCTGACTTTCTGGTTCACTGCGCTATTAGGGGTCATTAGTTTAGCCATGAGCATCTTTATCTTGCCGAGAAAGCTGAAGGTGCAGAAAGGATCGGCAAAAGATCAGCTGAGTTTGCTGGCCAATCCGCGCATGATTCTGGCTTTCTTTATCCCGACATTTTCAATTGCCGGTACCTATACGATTTATACTTATATCACACCGATATTGGAAGAAGGACTGGCAATTCCCACAAGATACGTGAGTGTTATCTTGCTGGCTTACGGGGCGTTTTCCATCCTCAGCAATGTCCTTGCGGGAAAAATCGCCAGCCGCAATGGTGTAAGCAAGCTTCGCTATGTTTTTATCGTCCAAGCTGTTATTCTGGGTTCCTTATATTTCACAATGGACTTCAGAGCTGCAGGGCTGGCAAGCCTCATGTTGATGGCCGTAATGATCTATGCCATGAATGCGACCATCCAATTGTATTTGATGGATCTGGCTTCGGCCTATTCCCCGGCAGCCAAAGACTTTGCTTCATCCTTAACGCCTGTAGCCGTCAATATCGGCATTGCGCTGGGAGCGACAATTGGCGGATATGTGGTGGCCAACGGAAGCCTTGTCCAGCTTTCATGGGTCGGCGGCTTATGTGCGTTGATTGCCTCTGGCTTGGCATTAGCCAGCTACCGGATGGACCGGAAAGAAAGCTTTTCAGGTTCGGAAGCGCAAGAAGCATAAAAGAAATTGAACACCCTGCGATTAGCAGGGTGTTTTTTAGTTTTCATTGAATGCAGATGAAGGGATGGTTTTCTTTTAAAAACATTAAAAATACTTTACTAATTATTACATTTACTTGATAGAAATGTTAAATAAATACAAAATAGGATTAATCACAGATGGCTGTGGTAAAGAGGGAGTGTAAGACATCTTAACATCAAGAGGAGGAAGAAATTTTGAAAAAATCACTTTTAAAAATTACTGCTCCAGCGTTAGCCATTGGTCTTGCATTATCTGCACAGGGCGGGGCATTAGCCGCTAGCCCGAATGCATCAGCACAAGCTAAAGCAAATGCGGAAGTGAAAATAAATCATGCCCCGCACCAAATCAAGGCGACAAATCTTGACAAACGATTGGCGCCTGTGGAAAAGCGGGTCACCTCAGTGAATTCCAAGCTTTCTAAAGTCGTCGTTGAATTGAATACAAAAGGAAGCTTAACTGTTGAAGAGTTCGAGAGCTATCAAGAGCAGCTGGATTCGCTCAGCAAACGGTTGAATGCTTCGACCAATCAATTGAAGGCAGTTTCGAAGAAGTTTGGAAGCAGTTCGCCAGCCATAGTCGAGTCTAAAACGTCCATCAGCGCATCGCTCGGAGCCATTGCAGGAGCACAGACTCTATTAGATTCCATTCCGGTTGTCCCTGCTGCGCCTGTAACAGAGCAGCCGGCAGAACAACCAAGTGAATCACCGGCAACGCCATAAAAGCAATTTCTTTGTTGTAAGACCTGGATATTCAAGCCCTTCTCCTTTTGTCGGAGAAGGGCTTTTTTGTCTGTGAAAACCCTCTTCTCCAAGCGTTTTTTACAAAGGCTGCAGCCAAGCGAAGCGCGCTGGATAAATAGTAATCCTTATTTGATAATGCTACCATTGAAGTAACATAAAATTCGGATGGCTATGGATTTGCTGTACATATGTTGATATATGAATTCATAACTTTAACAATTATAAATGCGAAGGGATTGTCCTCATGGAACTCATAGGAATTTTATTGTTCTTAATTTCCGTTATGCTGATCATCGGCGTATTGGCTACAAAGTTCTCCTCGAAATTAGGGCTTCCAGCCCTGATCCTCTTCTTGCTTGCGGGTATGGTGCTTAACCGGTTCATGTATTTTGAAGATGTCCAGCTGACCCAATTTATCGGTACATTGGCTTTGATCATCATTCTTTTTGATGGAGGAACCCAAACGAAATGGGAAAAAATGAAGCCCATTCTTGGGCCTGCCAGTTCATTGGCTACGCTCGGCGTTTTGCTTACCACGTTCATCACCGGTGTTGCCGCCATGTACATTCTGGATTTTTCTTTGCTGGAAGGCCTGCTTCTCGGAGCTATCATCGGTTCCACGGACGCAGCGGCAGTTTTTTCCGTCTTGGGAAACAAAAACTTCAACCAGCGGTTAACATCTACATTGGAAGCGGAATCGGGTTCCAATGATCCAATGGCAGTCTTTCTTACCGTTGCGCTCATTCAAATGATCGTAATGCCGGATATGTCCATTTGGTCCGCCATCGGGAGCTTTTTTGTGCAGATGGGACTTGGTCTGGCCATTGGTCTTCTTATAGGAAAAACATCGGTTTTTGTCATCAACAACATCAAGTTGGACACATCGAGTTTATATCCCATACTTGCAATGGGGGCAGCTGTCTTCACTTACGCCATAACGGATTATTTCGGAGGCAGCGGCCTGCTTGCAGTCTACGTCATGGCAGTGTTTGTCGGAAACAGCGATCTAACCCACCGGTTCTCCATCCTCCGGTTCAATGAGGGATTCGCCTGGATGATGCAAATTATCATGTTCACGCTGCTTGGCCTGCTTGTCTTTCCTGGGCAGTTGATCAGTGTGTTCTGGAAAGGGATATTGATTGCTGTTATTTTGATGTTCGTTGCACGCCCTGCTGCTGTATTCATCAGCATGCTGTTCATGAGATACAATTTCAGGCAAAAGTTGTTCATCTCCTGGGCGGGTTTGAAAGGGGCCGTCCCGATTGTTCTGGCTACTTATCCGATTGTGGCAGGAATAGACAGCAGCAACTTGATATTCAATACCGTCTTTTTCGTTGTGCTCATATCAGCTTTGATGCAAGGAAGCACATTGTCCTGGCTGGCTGGAAAATTGAAGCTGACCGGCGAAGAAGACGATGGGTATGCAAGCGTCGAACTGATAAATCTGGGGGACACAGACTCGGAAATCATGAAGGTGACCATTCCGAAGCAATCGCCCGCAGTCAATGTGTCTTTGTCGGACTTATCATTGCCTGACCACACGCTGATCATCGGAATAAGCAGAAAGAAAAAGCTGCTGACTCCAACAGGGACATCTGTCATTGAAAAAGGAGATACCTTATATGTGCTGGGGGATAAAGAAAGAAGAAAAGAAGCGAAGCAATCGCTGTTAGGGAAAATGGAAAAGGCAAAAACTCCATCTGATATAACCGGCGACATTAAAACAAAAGAATAAACCAAGAAAGGAAGTTTAGAACGATGGATTTCGAATCAGTTATGCAAGAGCTTGAAGCCTTGGGCAAAGAACGGACCAAAAAAATGTATCTGGCAAATGGGGCCCATGAGCCGCTTTTCGGTGTGGCTACAGGTGCCATGAAGCCGATAGCCAAAAAAATAAAGACCGACCAGCGGCTGGCCGAGGAGCTGTATGCTACAGGCAATTACGATGCCATGTATTTTGCGGGCATCATTGCCGACCCGAAAGCCATGACTGAATCGGATTACGACCGCTGGATGGATGGCGCCTATTTTAATATGCTGTCCGATTATGTTGTAGCCGTGACTTTGTCCGAGTCAGATCTTGCGCAAGAAGTTGCCGACAAATGGATAGCTAGCGGCCAGGAGCTGAGAATGTCGGCGGGCTGGAGCTGCTACTGCTGGCTATTGGGGAATCGTAAGGACGATGAATTCTCTGAAAGCAAGATTTCCGATATGCTGGATACTGTGAAAGATGGGATCCATGATGCGCCGGAGCGGACGAAATCCGCTATGAATAATTTTCTGTATACTGTTGGGGTTTCATTCATCCCTTTGAATAAAAAGGCGATCGAGACTGCAGCGGAAGTGGGGACAGTGGAAATCCGGAGGGAAAATAAGGATAACAGCTTCCTGAACGCTTATGAAAAAATTCAAAAAGATATGGAAAAAGGAAGACTGGGCTTCAAACGGAAATATGTAAGGTGCTAGAATTCAGCTTTAGGGAAAGGCGTGTTTGAATTTTTCAGTTGATGTTTGAATCCAAAACCCAAAACCCTGGTCCTTAAAAGTCTTTCAGGACCAGGGTTTTCTTTTGTTCCCGAAATGGAGCGGGGGGGTGCCTTTACTTTTTTTAGCTCTTTTCCATCACTTTGGCCATGTGCTGTGAACCCGGGTTTTCTTCCTGCTGCAGTCGGCCGTTGATCCTGCAACCATCCATTCTGTTCCGTATACATGACCGCCTGTTCGGAATAGGGCTTGGAGATGTAAGCATGCCATCACCAACACTTCTTCGGCAGTTTCGAATGTCCGCCCTTGGGAATATCCGTAAGCCATATGTCCTGTGATATAGAACACTTCGCCTTCTTTGACCAACTGAAAGCGGTTTGTTTTATCGTTGGCCTGATTGTAATAGGAACGGGGATGGCAAGCAATATGCACACGAATTTCGCATCCATTCCGGTGGACCGCTTAACATTGATTCTGTAGGAGTTGACCGGACCCAATCTTTTCTTTTCAAGAACCTTGATTTGCCTCGTATTCCTGCGTATGGCTATGGTGCTGGATGGACCTATCGGCATCGGTTGGAATGCATCTTAGGAAAAAAAATGAGGAGAAAAAATATCAAGTCTCTTCAACTTCATATGCATTCGAATAAAAAGGAACTGAGTATACAGTTCCTTTTTTACATTTGGGCTTTTAATATGAAGTTGAGCATTTAGGAAATTCTTAAACCGCTTCTTCAGAAAATATTCGCAATCACCTTATTGTTTATAACATAAAAATCACCAAAAACATTTCAAGGTTTTTCTAGGCGTTACTTTAATTTTATAGTCCTTCGCTAATTTAGAAACAGTATAAAAAACATCTAAATTTTGTTGGGCTAATTCTTTGATTCGTTTTTCATCATAATGAATATTGTTTTTTTCTTTGTATTTGATATAACGTCTACTGACAAACAGCGGCTTATTTCGGCTGCTGATTGTCCGGCCTGTCGTTGTATTAAAGGTAGACCATTGGTAAACGGCGCCTTTTATATAATCTCCTTCCCAAGAAAAAACCAAAATGATATCGTATTTTGCTAATACATTCAATGTAACTTCTTTTGTAGTGAGCATGAGCTCTAATGTGCGGCCAACAAAGTATTTTAATTCATTCATATGTCGAACTTCCATAATTTCTTCTTTTCTTGCGATAGCCATTGGTTTCCCCTCCGTTTCAATCAGCGTCAGCATGCTGGTAAAATGAATCCGCGTATTTTATAGCCAAAAAAGTCTTGTGTTTCAATTGTAGGATATCAACCGTGGAAACCAGCTTTCACATAGCTGAATCAATTTAGTCTTATCCTGTCTTAGAAGTTTTTTTGTTCTTTCCCGCTAAGTAAGTCTGAGCAAAATTTTCTGGAAGCAAAGGTTTTTCGTATAAGTATCCTTGATGAATAATGCAACCGCTAGTTTCTAAAAACGTAGCTTCGTTTTCCAACTCCACTCCTTCTGCCACTAACTCACAATTGATGCTTTTGACAAACTGGATAAGTGATGTGAGAACTGCTTCTGATTTTTGGTCAAAGCCGATTTTTGTAATGAACGATTTGTCTAATTTGATTTTATCGATTGGAAAATCCATCAAGTATGCCAACATTGAAAAACCGGTACCGAAATCATCCAGTGCTATGGATATTCCTTTAGACCTGCATGCCTCTAAGTTTTTAAGGGTTAATTCTGAGAACGTAAGCTCCATGCTTTCCGTGATCTCAATTTCAATCCATTCTGGTGAAATCCGGTATTCTTCCATAAGATGAAATAAATCTTCAAAAAATATTGTGCTGGTAAGAAGAGATGGCGTGACGTTAATAGCAGTTTTTGGAAACTTGCTGCACCGGCTTCTGTTTTCGTTAATAAAAGAAAAAACTTCCTTTAACAAATGGTTGGTCAAGTGTGAAATTGTTCCTGTTTCTTCAGCTATGCCGATGAATTCAATAGGAGAAATTGATCCGAGTTTGGGATGATGCCATCGAGCCAGTACTTCTATGCCGTTTAGATTTCCAGTCGAGCAATTGATTTGCGGCTGAACAACAAAATGAAAGCCCGATGATTTGAGATCTCCCTCTAAACTTTTTTCAATCATCAGTCGTCGAGCCATATCCGCTCCCATGCCAGAATGAAAAAGGGAATAGGAAGAGCCTCTTTGCTTTTTTGCTTCCCGCATTGCAGTCTCGGAAAATGCAATCAATTCCTCAACACTGTATGAATCTTGAGGATAAGAAGAGAGTCCGATGCTGGCGTTTACTGTAACTGAGTGAGCGTTCTTCAAAACAATGGGTTGAGCGAAAATCTCCCTTACTTTACTCGGAAAGTCTTCAAGTTTCTCATTTTCTTGATGCAAATGAAGAAGGATCAATTCATCACCGTTAAGCCGGCCTGCTATTTCACGAGGTCGAAGCAGTTGTTCTAAATTTTTTGCGATGCTTTTGATAACTTCATCACCTATTTTATGATTGTAGAGCGCATTAATATGTTTAAAATTATCTAAATTTATATAAAGAACGGAAAAAGGAATTTCTTCTTGCAGAATGTATTCCATTCTTTCTTCAAATTTTCTGCGGTTCGGCAAACCGGTTAAATAATCGGTGTAAGCGTATTCGGATTTTTCTCTTCTTTCTTCGGGATTTTCAAGGAGCTTCTGGTAATAAACGGCCAATCCTCCCCATTGCATGGGATTTACCCTTACAGTAAACCAAGAATCCAAAGGACTATAATACTCCTCAAATTGGAATGAAACCCGTTCTTGCATAGCACGATTATAGTTTGCGTAGAAAGCGGTTCCAACCAGCTGGGGGAACAGTGTCCAAATATTACGGCCGATCAAATCTTCTCTCCTTGTATGAAGTATGGACTCGGTCTTCGTATTCAAGTAGTAAAAATTCATCTCTTCATCAAGAAGATAGAAGGCATCTGACATATTTTCAATAACTAGCTTAGTGTTCATAGGCTCAACAGGTATATTGTTTAAGGATTGTTTATATAAAATTCCTCCAACTTCTCCATTTCCCAACGGAAACTGGCGATATTTTATGGAGAACTGCTCTTTCTCATTAGCGAACTGAAAGGATGAAAGTAGAACTTGCTCGACGCTGCTTCCTGCTAATATACTTTTTAAGCATTTCAAATCCTTAAATTTTTCGTTTTCTTCTAATCCTTTAAGGTAATTTTCTCCGGTCTTCCAAAAATTTTTGGATAATTGATGTTCTCTACAATAATTTCTCCAATTTTGATTGGTATGGATAATGGCTCCATCCGTATTTAGAAGAACAACAAAATCTTCTCGCGTTTCGATTAATTCCTGTATTTGTTGTCCTGCAGTACCCATACTCAGTCACCCCGGTTATCCAGATTATGTTTTAACCCCTGATGAATTTTTCATTTAACCCCGTATCAATTAACAGTAAATTTCTCTTGAATAAATATAAACTCAGTGTATCCATTATTAGCCCGATAAAATCTTTTAAGCCCGAAATGAGAATTAAAGAATTTTAGTAAAAAGACCTAGTTATGTGGTTGGATGGAATTAAAATTCATAGCACCTCATAAAAATAAAAAGTTATTGCTATTCATGAAAATAAGTAAATTTAACTTGATTAAAAGCTTTGAAATAAGAATTTTATTATTTTTTTATAGTAAGTGAACCTATGAAAATGGTTGGTAAATTAAGCATTAGATAAAATTGCTTATTTTTAACTTTTATTAAAATGAATTATATAATCTGACTTTATAACTTAGAATAGGCATATTTAACTAAATAATAAAATATAGTGATTATGACATTTCAAGTGCCATTTATATTACTAGTTTTTTGTTGCACATTTTTTTATAGAAGATCACCATAACAATTCCGCTATCTTTTTTATTTCCATTATTTTTATTAACTACTTTAATTTGAAAGGCAATTATACTGAGGAGATATTGAATACATGAGGATTTTGAAGCCGTTTTGCCATTGCGTGTTTTTGCGGAATAGGTGGATTTGATGCTTGGGACAGTAAAGGGAGCAGAAGAAACAGGAACTCGAACCATGAGAGGATAGCCGTGTTTCCCAAAAGAATGGCTGAGAATCATATTTAAAATTCTAGAGGGATATTCAGCTGGAAAATTGGAAGAAGTTTTAGGATCCTTCCTTACAGAAGGATATATGTTAAAAATAAACCATATCAAAAAAGTGCATTGGCTATTTTATAACTCTTTAAGTAAAATGGGTTTTTCCTGAAACAATTACTTTGACAAAAAGGAAAGAACCTATTAGTATACGGGTATAGGGTATATTGAATCGGGAGGTTCAGCAAATGGAAAAAACGATGAAATCCACAGTACAGCCTAACAAGCAGCAGCTTTTGAACCGGTTGAAGCGTATTGAAGGACAAGTCCGCGGCGTGCATCAAATGGTGGAAAACGACCGCTACTGCGTGGACATCTTGCACCAAGTCAGTGCTATCCAGTCGGCAATGAACAAAGTATCGCTGGCTCTATTGGAAGACCACACCCATCATTGTGTTGCAAAAGCCATCAAGGAAAACAAAGGTGAAGAAGCGATCAGTGAACTGATGGATGTCATGAAAACCATGACAAAATAAAAGCGGGAACAAAAAAGTTGTGATACCCACAGAGGGTATGATAAATTTAAGGAAAATATAAATTAGGAGGCAAAACCGATGAATGAAACATTAAAAGTGCAAGGCATGTCTTGCGGCCATTGTGTAAATGCGGTTGAATCGAGCGTAGGTGGACTTCAAGGCGTCTCTTCTGTGAAAGTGGATCTTGAAAAAGGCGAAGTAGCAGTTGAATATGACACCAGCAAAACGTCACTGGATAAGATTCAAGAAACAATTGAAGACCAAGGATACGATGTCGTATAAGAGTGCTTTTCAGCACTCTCTATTTTTAAACAAAATATACCCCCTAATGGTATACGGGAGGAGGGAAACATTATGGCTGCGGAGTTGAAAGAAGCAAGTTTTCAAATCACAGGAATGACATGTGCAGCATGCGCGGCACGAATTGAAAAAGGAATAAACAAAATGGAAGGCGTAGAGCAGGCAAATGTCAACTTGGCGCTTGAAAAGTCATCTATCCATTACGATCCTTCAAAACTCAGCGAAGCGGATTTTGAAAAGAAAATCGAAGCGCTTGGCTACGGTGTTGTAAAACAAAAAGCTGAATTGGATATTACTGGAATGACATGTGCGGCATGTGCAACACGCATCGAAAAAGGCCTAAGCAGACTGGAAGGTGTTGCAGCTGCAAACGTCAATTTGGCGCTTGAAAAAGCGACCATCGAGTTCAACCCGTCCGAACTTGCCGTTGCGGACATTATTGCAAAAGTGGAAAAGCTAGGCTACGGTGCGCACCAAAAGCGAGACGACCAAGAACAGGTGGACCACCGGGAAAAGGCCATTCAAGAACAAAAACGGAAGTTTATCATCTCGGCGCTTCTGTCGTTGCCATTGTTGTGGACAATGCTTGGCCACTTTTCGTTCACTTCGTTTTTGTATGTGCCGGAAATTTTGATGAACCCTTGGATCCAGATGCTGCTGGCGACTCCGGTCCAGTTCTATATCGGGAAACAGTTTTACGTCGGGGCTTATAAGGCGCTTCGAAACGGCAGTGCAAATATGGATGTGCTGGTGGTCCTTGGCACGTCGGCTGCTTATTTCTACAGTGTCTACCAAGCGGTTGTGACTTCCGGCACGCATCACAGCGCACAGCTGTATTTTGAAACGAGTGCGGTGCTGATCACCCTCATTATTCTTGGGAAATTGTTTGAAGCAAAAGCGAAAGGCCGTTCATCCGAAGCGATAAAAAAGTTAATGGGCCTTCAGGCCAAAACGGCAGTCGTTTTGCGCAGTGGAATTGAAAAAGAAGTGGCTTTGGAAGAAGTTGTGATTGGTGACACCTTGTTGGTCAAACCGGGAGAGAAAATTCCGGTTGATGGGGAAGTGCTTGAAGGAACGACAGCGGTTGATGAATCGATGTTGACGGGGGAAAGTTTGCCGGTGGACAAAGCCGCAGGTGACGTTCTGTACGGCTCAACGATCAACAGCAACGGCTTTATCCATATGAAGGCCACTAAAGTGGGACGTGATACGGCACTGGCCCACATCATTAAAGTGGTGGAGGATGCACAGGGGACAAAAGCGCCGATTCAGCGGCTGGCGGATAAGATTTCAGGGATTTTTGTCCCGATCGTTGTAGGCATCGCCATTCTCACTTTCCTGATTTGGTATATCTGGGTGGATCCGGGCAACTTTACTCCGGCACTTGAAGTGCTGATTGCGGTACTTGTTATCGCTTGTCCGTGTGCACTTGGCCTTGCGACCCCGACTTCCATCATGGCAGGTTCAGGCCGCTCAGCGGAAATGGGCATTTTGTTCAAAGGCGGCGAGCATTTGGAACAGACCCAAAGCATTGACACGGTAGTCATTGATAAAACCGGGACAGTGACGCACGGAAAACCTGAACTGACAGATATTTTGCCAGCAGATGGCCAGGATGAAGAGAAGTTGTTGTCGCTTATGGGCGCGGCGGAAAAGCAATCCGAGCATCCGTTGGCCCAAGCCATCGTGCAAGGCATACAGGAAAAAGGCATCGAACTAGGCAAGGTGCAGTTTTTTGAAGCGATTCCAGGTTACGGCGTTCAGGCAACGGTATCCGGGCAAGGGGTTGTCATCGGCACACGCAAGCTTATGCAGCAATACGGAATCGATATTGCACCGGTTTTGCCGGCGATGGAAGCGTTGGAGAGCGAGGGCAAAACAGCGATGCTTGCAGCCATCAACGGCCAGTATGCGGGAATGGTGGCTGTAGCGGACACTGTAAAGGATACCTCGCGGGAAGCAGTACGCCGCCTGCAGGAGATGAACATCCGGGTCATCATGATGACAGGAGATAACGAGCGGACCGCCCAAGCAATCGGCAAAGAAGTAGGCGTTGATGCGGTGATTGCGGAAGTGCTTCCGGAAGGCAAAGCGGAAGAAGTGAAAAAGTTGCAGCAGCAAGGCAAAAAAGTAGCGATGGTCGGCGACGGGATCAATGATGCGCCGGCCCTTGCCACAGCGGATGTCGGCATGGCGATCGGTACAGGTACCGATGTGGCTATGGAAGCGGCAGATATCACCTTGATCCGGGGCGACCTTAACAGCATCGCCGAAGCGATTCTCATGAGCCGCAAAACGATGCGCAACATCAAGCAAAACCTGTTCTGGGCATTTGCCTATAATACACTTGGAATTCCCATTGCGGCAGTCGGATTGCTGGCGCCTTGGCTTGCCGGTGCGGCAATGGCATTCAGTTCTGTATCCGTCGTCTTGAACGCATTGCGGCTGCAGCGGGTGAGATTGGAAAAGTGAACCAATATAGAAGCAGGGGGCAAGGACTATGCTGTTCACTGGTGAAACGCCCATAAAAAAGAAAAACCGCCGATCGGGTTTGTCCGGTCGGCGGTTTTCCTTCTTACTTGATGCGAAGTTCTGTTGATTTGTCGAAGAAATGGGCTTTGCTCATATCGAATGCCAAGTCAAGGGACTGGCCAGTTTCTACGTTGAAACGTGAATCGACGCGCGCCACAAAATCTTGTCCTGCCACTTGTGAATACAGGATGATTTCTGCACCCATCAATTCCGCCACTTCGATTTTTGCGCGGAATTTTGTTTCCGGTGATACATCAAGGAAGACGGGCTCATCATGGATATCCTCTGGACGTACGCCAAGCACCACTTCTTTTCCTTCGAAGCCCTGATCGCGCAATGTTTGTACACGGCCTTGCGGTACAAGAATTTTTTGATCACCCATCACAAAATAATTGCCTTCTAGCTTTCCGAAGAAGAAGTTCATCGCCGGTGAACCGATAAAGCTGGCCACGAACATGTTATCAGGCAAATCATATACTTCTTTAGGCGTTCCGACTTGCTGTATAAAGCCCGCTTTCATAACAACGAGGCGTGTCGCCATTGTCATAGCTTCTGTTTGGTCGTGGGTGACGTAAACAGTCGTTGTCTGCAGACGCTGGTGAAGCTTTTGGATTTCAGCGCGCATTTGAACACGCAATTTCGCATCCAAGTTGGAAAGCGGCTCATCCATCAAGAACACTTCAGCATCGCGGACGATGGCGCGGCCAAGTGCCACACGCTGGCGCTGACCGCCGGATAAGGCTTTCGGCTTGCGGTACAGGTACTCCTCAAGGTTCAGGATACGTGCCGCGTTGTCGACGCGCTTTTTGATTTCATCTTTTTTCATCTTGCGCAATTTCAATGAAAATGCCATATTGTCATAAACGTTCATGTGCGGATATAGAGCATAGTTCTGGAACACCATCGCGATGTCGCGGTCTTTTGGCGAGACATCGTTTACGCGTTTTTCGCCAATGTACAAATCGCCGTCTGTAATGTCTTCAAGGCCGGCAATCATGCGGAGCGTTGTCGATTTTCCGCAGCCGGATGGGCCGACGAGTACGAGAAATTCCTTATCGCGGATCTCCAAGTTGAAGTCTTGCACGGATACTACACCTTTGTCATATTCTTTGCGGATATTCACTAAATTCAATCCAGCCATTCTATTCCCCTCCAATTGTGTAAGTGCTTTCATTAACTTCTTACAGCATACAATTTTCCGATAATTTGCGTAATGGTAAACGTGCACAAAAAAGCGCCGGGTTCTTGGTGCATATTTACGGAAATAGGGAAAAGGCTTATTTTTTGGCGAGCATGGCCAGATAAACCGGCATGGCCTGATGGAACTGGCGCACATCAATGCCTGTTTTTTCGAAAAACCGGTCGAGCCGGTATTGCAGGCTGTTGCGGTGCAGATGAAGCTCTTTTGCGGTCTCTGATATGTTCAGGTTGCTTTGCACGAATGTTTCCAGCATCTTCAGTGTGTCTTCATCGTCGATAAATTCCTGCAGCACATTTTTGCCAAGTGCCTGGCGGAGTGCCGGGTCGGCCTGGTCAATCAATAGATAGGGCACTGCATCAATATATGTGATAACGGTCTTGTCCGAATAAGCGAAAACTTTTTTTGCATCGCGTATGACGGAATGATAATACGCCCGGATAGAATCAAAGCCTTTCTGGTAGGGACCGACAAAAAAAGTGATTTTCACGTATAAGTCGCTCATTAAAATGTCAATCATCTGTTCATAGGATGGATAATCTTCACTCAGGCTCCCTTCTTCGATGATGATGCCTTCAGATTCATTTTCCCAAAGGATCGGCACCGGTTTCTCAAACAACTCCTGAAGGGCTTCATGAAAAAAAACAGGGGTGATCTGGTTTTTGTTCATCGAAAAGTAGATGAAGCGGTAAGGGGTGAGCACGGGAAAAGCAGAATCGGCTGGCCCTTCAGCCTGGTCGATCGCTTTCTTCCAACGCTGTTCATCCTCTGTCATCGGGGGGAATTTTATATCATATGGCACGAGAAAAGCGGCAAGCAAGGCTTGGTCTTTATCGGCCAGTTCTGCTTTTTGGATGCCGATAATTGCATTGGCTGCAGTCTTATACCATTTATAGCTTGTGTCCAGATTGCCGTTCTCATTCGTATGGACAAGGAGGGAAGGATAGATTTTACGCAATTGTTCGATCATCAAATCACTTCTTTCTGGATTTGTGCTGCTAATAATCTATTTTCCCATAATGGAAACCGCTGCGTCCATCGTTATTGGCGCAAAAAGAAAAAAACGGAATGCCAGAACAGCAATCCGTTTTTCTAACGCCAATTTTCAAGTGGTCTGCTGTACTGAACCGACCAAATTTTCCTTGCAGGAGCTGGACCGGTAAGCGGGGAAAAATTCTTCGTCCGGAGCGGCGCCGGCTATCTCGCAAAGCTCCGAATAAACTGCTTCGTTCCACACTTTTCGGCCAATGTGGAACTCGAATTCAGTGTTCTGGCCAAATTTCTTCTTAAAGAGGTACAGCGAATCATCAGGCTCATTGGTGGTTCCGCCGCCTGCATGGACAAGGTCCGCACCGTTTTTCTTGCCCCATTCGGCAATGGCAGCGGTCATGGCATAGACCGGGGACAAATGATGAAACTCAGCAAGTGTGCCCGACAAGTGGGTATGAATCAAGTTATTATAGAGAAAATGCAGTTCCGCACCGATGACCTGTTCTTCGTATATTGCTTCGACAAGTACGATGTTTTCACCGAAATAATTGAGGCATTGTGAAAAATAGCTGTCACCAAAATAATAATATGAATCGGCGCCAACCCGTTCCATATTGAGATGATAGAGTTCTTTGAACTTATCCAGGTTTTTCGGATTCTTTGTCACCCGGCACTCGACACCATCCCGGATTGCCTTCCGGATGCTTTTCCGGGTGGATTTGGAAAATTCCGATTGGACTGGATCGTCATAATCCTTGAGGTTAGTGCCGACGGTATTGCGCATGAATTTCACTTCATAGCGGCTTTTGAAATCCTCTGCGTTTTTGAGGATCGGATGAAAGCGAATGAATTCAGCGACAATCCGATTTTCCTTGCAATATTGCTGAAAGGCTTTATGGAACTCCTCGACAAGCTGGTCTTTGTTCCCGCTTTCACAATTGAGAATAAGGGGGCCGCCATAGCCATACGGGGTGACGATATCATGATAAGTTTCTGTACGGACTGCCAGTGGAATCTCACGTTTGATGAAAAGATGCCTGACAGTACCGAGAGGATGGTGGAAGTCGAACACTTCACATTTGCCATTTTCAAGCTCTTCATAGAGTTTGCCATATTCTTTTTCAAAAAAAATATCCATCATTATCAAAAACCTCATTTCTTGGGAAGTCTCATTGTTCATTTGGCCATAGGAACCGGCAACAGATATCTTGTCTCCAGCAGATTGGTATGAAATGTAGGAGATGGCCGATGGCACTCCAAAGATGGCGAGTACAAATACCTAATAACCGGTGATGTTTTGTTTCTTTTTATTCACAAAAGCATGAAACATTAACTACCAAGTTACCAGTAAAGCAAAAGAGTGTCAATATAGTTTTTTGAATTTTTGGATTAATCGAAATTCATTGGGCTGAATCTGCCTTTTGAAAAGGCCCGGAAGAAACGATTCATACGGAAATCAGTAAATTTAACCTCCTTTTAACAATCTGCCATTATCATGAACCTAAAATGTTGTTCAACTTAGAAATCTGACTGAAGCAGCCAAGGAGGAAAAATGAAATGACAGTAAGTTCAAAGACAGCGGTACCGGACATTTTTTTTACGAAGGAATGGGGGAAAGCGTACGAAAGGCATGATCTCGGGGAAATGCGCATTTTCGAGTTGAAAAATGAAACAGGACATATTTATTATCCATTCATTATGAGACCGATTCCGGCCGTGGTTGGCTCGGTAGTATACTACGATACGATTACTTCTTTCGGGTTGAGCGGTCCTCTGATTCTTGAATGTCTGCCTGGAAAAAAGCGGGAGTTGACAGACGCGTTTGACAGAGAATTTCAGTCCTATTGCGAGGAAAACCATATCATTTCCGAATATGTCCGGTTCAGTTCCTGGCTTAATAACGCAGAGGATTTTAGGAACATATATGATATTAATAACCGGGGCATCGTCATGTATGTCGACTTGACGGTTGAAGATTATTTTATGCAGGAATTCAAATCCTGCACACGCCAGCAAATCAGGAGAGCATGGAAGAATAATGTGGAAATCGAATACGATTATACAGGAGCCACTATTCAGGAATTCCATCGCCTTTATATGATCATGGCGCAGAAAAATAACATCCCAAAACATTATATGTTCACCGAAGAGCTGCTTGCGGAGTCATTCAATCAATTAGAGGGAAAACAATTCATCATTTACGCCAAGTACCAAGGGCAGTACATTTCAGGTGCAATTTTTATGCATCATGGAGAGTATCTTCACTATCATTTAGCGGCGAATGATCCGGAGTTTTTCAATGTCGCTGGCAACAGTTTGATATTGCATGAAGGCTGCCGCTGGGGAGTGGAGCATGGCAAAAAGGAATTGTTCCTCGGAGGCGCATCGACGGAGCCTTTGTACCGCTTTAAGCGCGGCTTCACAAAAACTGAGCCGCTTCCAATTATTACTGGAAAAAAAGTAAGGAATCCAGAAATCTATGCCTCACTGACAAAGTGGAATTTAATAATGAACAAAGATGCCGATACAGGGTATTTTCCTGCTTATAGAGGATAAGTTCAGGGCGTCTCAGTAAGAGGCGCTTTTTTTCTGCCCCTGGCCATCATTTGTCTTGCGCCAGGAAAGAAAAACAATAAGAGGTGAAGATGCAAAATGAAGCTGTACAACGAATTGGCAGAGTGGTGGCCATGGATGTCGCCGCATACAGAGTATGAGGAGGAAGCTTCTTTATACCTGGAGATTATCCGGCGCTATCATCCGAATGTGAAAACGGCTGTTGAATTCGGGGCAGGAGGAGGCAGCAACGCCTACTATTTGAAGCGCCATTTTGACATGGTGCTGTCCGATTTGTCCAAGGAAATGCTGCAGGTCAGCCGACAGCTGAACCCGGATTGTGAACATATCCAAGGAGATATGCGCAGCATCCAAGCGGGTTCAACTTTCGATTTGGTGTTCATCCATGACGCCATTACTTATTTCACGGATACGGAAGATTTGCTTGCGGTCATGAAAAACGCGAAAAAACACTTGAAGGAAAATGGCATTTTGTTTATCATGACCGATCAGTTCCAGGAAACATTCCGGCCTGGAACGAGCCATGGGGGCATTGACAAGGACGGGCGGGGCTTCCGGTATTTGGAATGGACCGATGACAGCGATCCAAACGACTTTGTGACCGAAACTGAATACCTCTATATAATGAAAAATGAAAAAGGCGAGATTTTCAGGGAGTCTGATAGTTCCCATTCCGGTTTGTTTCCCATGGATACTTGGGAAAAGCTGCTCGCTTCAGCGGGTTTTAGGGCGACGTTCGAACGCATCCATTATACGGCAGAACCTGGTATCTACTACGGAATTGTCGCCGAACAAATTCCGGCGGGTTAAGGAATTGCTTGGTTGTGAATTGAGAAAGGCAGCCCATATAAGGGCTGCCTTTCTTGATTCATAGGTGAAATTTTGATGTTCAACAGATGGTCTTCTTTTAAACGACTTGCAATGCTTCTTTGGCGGGCGTCCAATCTGGCAGCTTTACAGGAGAGCCGAGTGCTGCAATTTCCCATTCGTATAACCCATCGAAAACCCCCACTTCAATCACTGGCACATTGAATGTCTGGCAATATTCCTCAAACCGGTGACTGCCAGAAGGGGTTCTGAGCTGTTCACTGACGGTATAAATAGGAAGATCCGTTTTCTTGCAAAGCGCCAAAGCGTGCCATGTATTGATATCGTCAAAAGTATTAAAGACTCCGTCAATTTGTTCTTTTTTGGCTATTTGAACAAGCGCCTCTATATTGGACACGCTGCTGTCATAAGATTTGTCGGCGAATTTTTTGGCCTGCGCTTCTACCATATTGTCCGTCAAAATAGTATATAACCCCATTGTTTTTGCAGTCTCCACTACTTCGATCATGTAAGAAGCTCCACTGAGAATCAAGACTTTTTTCTTATTCATCATCATATTAAAACCCCCGATTTCAAAAATGGATGGTGCAGGGATATATTGTAAGCTAAATTATTATCCTAATTCATCGAAAAATAAGTATTTATTATTAAAATAACAGCCTTTTTTACTAAAGTCAACTAATTGTCAGAAATTTAAAATAATAAAAAGAAAGGTTGTGAAGTAAAAAATTTCCTCAGTTTTGTTTGCTTCAAATACAGATTCCAAAAGCCTATAATAAAACATGAAACCGAGCCAATGGAAGGATGGAAAACATGAAAAATTACCGGATCGATCCAAGGCGTGGCCTGGAGTTTGGTCTATACACGCTGGGAGACCATATTCCAGATCCAAAAACTGGGGAGCGCATTTCCGCCGGAGAGCGTATTCATGAAATAATTGAATTGGCAAGATTGGCTGAACAGGCAGGCATTGATTTTTTCAGTGTCGGGGAAAGCCACCAGGAATATTTTGCGACGCAGGCGCATACAGTGGTGCTTGCCGCAATTGCCCAAGCAACAGAAAAAATCAAGATTTCCAGTTCTTCCACTATCATCAGCACCTCGGATCCGGTCCGCGTGTATGAGGATTTCGCGACAATTGATTTGATTTCAAAGGGCCGGGCAGAAATCATTGCTGGACGTGCGTCACGCATTGGATTGTTCGAGCTTCTGGGCTATGATATTCGGTATTATGAAGAACTGTACGAGGAAAAATTCGATTTGCTGCGGAAAATCAACGAAGAGCGAGTGGTCAACTGGAGCGGCAGGTTCCGTGCGTCGCTGAAAGACGCAGAAGTTCTGCCGCGTCCGCAATCAGGATCGCTGCCGATTTGGCGGGCAGTAGGCGGACATCCGGCAAGCGCCATCAAAGCCGGTCAAGCAGGTGTTCCAATGATGCTTGCGACACTCGGCGGTCCAGCGGAAAGCTTCAAGCATTCCATCGATGCGTTCCGGGAAGCAGCTAAAGAAAGTGGTTTTGATCCGGCAGATCTGCCGGTTGCGACCGCCGGCTTTTTCCATGTTGCGGAAACCACGCAGCAAGCGTTCGATGAAATTCATCCACATGTGGATAAAGGCATGATGAAAACAAATGGCCGTGGTTATCCACAATGGCAGTTCATGCACGGAGCAAACCCGCATGATGTCATGAATATCGGCAGTCCGCAGCAAGTTATCGAAAAGATTCTTTATCAGCATGAATTGTTTGGGCATCAACGCTATATTGCGCAAATGGATTTCGGCGGAGTACCGTTTGACCGGCTGATGCGGAACATCGATATGATCGGGTCGGAAATTTTGCCGGCCCTCAAGAAATATACGAAAAAACAATAGTATGCAGGCTTTCCTTATGGAAGGCCTGTTTTTCTTCAAGGGCAATGTTTCTTCTATATATACATACCGATAATTTGCAAAACAATAATCAGATAAATAAAAGAAATGCAGAATGGAATTTTCGCTTCAAAACTTTTATTTAGTAATTGGACAAGTGGAATAAGCAAGATCAAAGGGAGAGTCGAATGAAGATTTTATCGATTGATTTAAAAAGAATATTTTAATGCTTTTACATAAGCACGTAAAGAAAACATCGCATTTGATCTTGGCCAGCTGGTGAATGGCATTTTTAAATATTAAACTTTAATGGTTTGAAACTTTTTTTTAAAAAAAGTGATCCAAACATCTTCTGTCTCCGTTTAGTTAGCAGAACAAAAAAACAAAACAGAAAAAGGAGATGTTTAGAATGAAAATGAACAAATTATTGGTCGCATTGCCATTGACACTTTCCTTGTTAGTCCCGACTGCTGCATTGGCGGATAGCCACGGGGACCATTCACAAAAAGAATCGCACCAATCATCGATGGAAGCCGGAACGGCAACACCGGCAGCTGAATTGCGGATCGCACTCGACACGGTACTTACAGAGCATGCTTTCCTGGCTGTGGAAGCGATGAGAAAAGGCGTTGACGGAGCCGAAGATTTTGAACAGGCATCAAACGCCCTTCTGGCGAATGCCGATGATTTGAAAGCGGCTGTCGCGTCAGTCTACGGAGAAGAAGGAGCTGCCCAGTTTGATGAAATCTGGAAGTCGCATATCGGCTACTTTGTCGATTACGTAACAGCGACAGCTGAAGACAACCAAGAAGGAAAAGACAAAGCGCTTGCAGAGCTTGAAGAATACAAGAAAACCCAATCCGAGTTCTTTGATGCTGCTACAGAAGGGCGCTTGCCGGCCGCAGCAGTTGAAGAAGGTTTGGATATGCACGTTGACCAATTGATCCAAGCGTTTGACGCTTACGTTGAAGGCGACTTTGAAACTGCTTATTCGCTTGAACGGGAATCAATCCACCACATGAGCATGTTCGCAGAAACGTTATCGATTGCAATCACAGACCAGTTTGCCGACAAGTTCGAGAACACAAATCCAGATACACCGGCAATCGACCTTCGAGCGCAGTTGAATGCCACATTCACTGAGCATGCCGGACTTGCGGCAATGGCGATGCAAGACGGAGCTGACGGAGCTGAAAGCTTCGATGCTGCATCTGGTGCATTGCTTGCAAACGCTGACGACTTGTCCGCTGCTGTCGCTTCAGTATACGGCGAAGAAGCCGGCGCCCAGTTTGAAGAGATCTGGAAATCGCATATCGGCTACTTTGTGGATTATGTAGTGGCGACAGGCGAAGAAAACGCTGAAGGCCAGGAACAGGCGAAAGCTGAGCTTGATGAATACATCGTTGAACAAGCGGCTCTATTGGACGCTGCAACTGAAGGCCGTGTCCCTGCCGACGCACTTGAAGAAGGATTGACTGCACACGTTGACCAGTTGCTGAAAGCATTTGACTCTTACGTAGCAGGCGATTATGAAACTGCTTACAGCTCGATTCGTGAAGCTTACGCTCACATGACAATGCCGGCAGCCGGTTTGTCGGAAGCGATTGTCGATCAGTTCCCGGAAAAATTCAGTGCAGCCCAAATGCCTTCTGAAATGCCGAAAACTGGAATGGGCGGAACAGCCGATTCGTCTGCAGCGCCATTCATGTGGATCCTTGGCGGCTTGATGCTAGCTGGGTTAACTACAACTGTAGCTTTGCGTACACGCAGACAATCATAAAATCATACAAAATATCAGGAAGCTGGCCTCTTATGGGCCAGCTTCTTTCAGGCTATCGGGAATTTTCCGTTAGCCTTTTTTGTTTCGTTCCTGGCGCTTGCTTTCGTCAAGCTGTTCCTGCAAGACGTGCCTTAAGTGAAGAGTGTTCGGACAAGTATTTGTTCTCAGCAGATTGGTTTTGAAAAATTATTTTTATAAGAGATGAATTATATTTGGGCTCATTGTGTTCAGATCCATTTTCTCTAAGGCTTTCACCAAATTTAAAGGTTATGTTAAACCATTCTTTTAATACCTGCATGAGTGATAGTATGATTAAGGCTATAAGTTAATCCATATAGGGAAGGGGAGGAAGTGGGATGATTTCTTTAAGGAATGTTCAATCCGCGGATCTAGAGCAGCTAATGGCAATTGAAAGTGAAGGGTTCCCAAGAGAAGAGGCCGCCACGATAGAAGCATTTGCAGAGAGGATCAAGTTGATGCCTGACACCTTTATTGTGGCAGAAAAGGATGGGGAGATCCTTGGTTATATTAATGGACCTATTATCAATCAGCCCTATATTACCGATGATCTTTTCGGGAAAATCAACGAAAATCCTAAAAGAGGAGGCTATCAGAGTGTTTTAGGAATAGCAGTTTCCAAAAAGGCCAGAAATCAAGGGATAGCAAAAACATTGGTTGTAAAAATGGAAAAGCTTGCAGAAGAGAACGAAAGAGAAGGAATTACGTTAACGTGCAAAAAGGACTTGGTTTCTTTTTACGAAAATTTGGGCTTTGCAAACCATGGCCTTTCCGATTCAAAACATGGCGGAGTGAGCTGGTATAACATGGCCAAATCAAAATAGGCATGAATGGCTTCTTTCTTGAATGATAGGATACTCAAGGGTACGAATCTTATATTGAATAAAAGGCCAATTCATTCAGAACTCGCTGTAGGAAGCAGAAGAAGAGAGGAGTACTCCCGATCTGCCGGTTCTTTTGGAAAGGCTGGGGGCTTTACTTAACTTGCCATAGCCTTCATTCCACAGCAGGCTATAAAAGCCGGCACTATTAAGAAGAAAGGCTTCAGGGGATAGATTCTCGAAGCGGTAGTGCTCAGATGGACTAGTGGCTTCGCAGTTAAAGAGGTCGCTTATGTCCTGTTCAATGGATATGCCGCCTGCTTTGAAGTTGAAGCTTGCGTAAAGTTCAATGAGGAGACGCTCGAAGCCCTCAAGATTTTCCGTTTTAATGCCACGTTGGTTATGCGCTGGATCATCAAACTGACTTCCATAAAACCAAAAGTTGGCCAATAAGGCGTTTGTAGACAATTGCTCAACTTGCAATATGGCTTTGCGCAGGCCAGCAACATCAACTTTTATCCTCAAGAGCAATGAATGAATGCGAGGAGATTTCGGATTTTCTTCGTCACTAGGATAGCCTTCAACGAACGCAGCGATTAGCTCGTCGATATCCTCATCTGCGAAACTGATGGCAGTAGAAAGGGCGGACAATTCTCTGATCAAAGAACGGGCCGCTTCTTTTTTGCCGGCTTCCAGCTCCAATAGAAAACTCACCTCAAGAAACGGGCCGCCTTGCAGCCAAATCTTGTCCATAAATCCACCTCCCAAATACCGCTGATTCCTCCAATTATACATGGAAAGAACCATAAAGAAAACCGGATCTGCAGGCTGTTTAGGCGCTGCAATCCGGTTATTCTGAATGCCAGGGTTATTGTTTTGCTTGGGCTTTCTTTGATTCGTTCAAATCGACGTCCACAGAGGTGACAAAATAGCGTTTGTCAGGAGAAGTTTGCAGCTCCACTTTTTTTCGGTCGAACAGTGAAACCGTGTCGATTTTCTTTATTTCACCCGTCTTTTTGTCTTCTTCGTAAATACGGTAGCCGATGATAGCATCATTGCGTACTGCATGCCAAGAAATATTGAACGAGGTGGCTTTGACGTTTGTCGGCGGTTCTGGCTCTTTTTCCTTTGTAGCAGAATCGGAGACCAATTCCGCGGATACGACAAGCCGTTCTTCATGTGAACCGATTTTCCGGTTGAAATCGCCTGTGCACGTGATCAAGTTGATCATGCGTTTGCCCGAGCTGCCGAATATTTCTTCAATCGGTGCTTCGTCTGTCTCATAGCTCACCATTTCAGTTACTTTGAAAACCATTTCGCGTCCATCACGATCCCTTAAAATGACCGTCTCACCGATTTTCATTTTCTTTAAATCATAGAAAACCGCAGGACCTGTCAAGCTGTCGACATGGCCGGCAAGAACGGCATGGCCTTTTGCACCGACTTTGAAGCCGGGTTCGAACCAGCCCACTTCGTCTACATCTTCAGGCACACCCATTTCACCATTTTCCAATATGCCGGTTGCCTCTATTTCCGCTTTGGCTTTAATGGAGGGAATCTCGATCCGGGCCGGCTCCATGCCTTTTATGCTTTCTTGGCGCTGCCGCTGTAAAGCATCCAATTTTTTCCGCTGGGCAGGGAGGACCGGGAATTCGGCAATTTTATCAATAGATTCATCTTTTTCTTTGGCAACTGTCTCGATTTTTGTTTGAACGGGCGCACTGTTTTTTTCAGGTGTCGGCTCTTCAAATGCTGGACTATCCGCCAGCGGGTTCATGGCAAAAAACAGCGCTGCGCATAGAACCAATGCAGTTGCCATTGTGAATATTTGCTTCATGCTCAACCCTCCCTCTCAACAGGAATAGAGAGAGCGCAGAGGCCCTCTCCTGATATTATTGCTGCTTGCTTTGACGGTATGTCAGTGTTCCGGCGCCGAGTAAAATCAATGAGCTGAGTGTAACCCAAAGAACCATAGTGTCTGATTGGCCAGCTGTCCCGCCAAATCCTGTTTTCGGCATTTTTTCAGGTGCATCATTGTGGAAGTTGTCAGGGAACTGATCGACGATGGCGCTGCTTAGCCCGGCACCAATATCAAACATCAGAGCATAGCCTGTACGGTATGTTTCGTAAGATGTTTCAAAGTCGCCTGCAGCATACTGATTGAAAGTGTCAATCACAGAAGTTTCATGAGCTTGGATTCCGGCGATGGTGTCTTCTTTTGGCATGCGATCTTCAGTAGCTGTGCTTAAAAATGTTCCGAGTTCTGTGGCGAATTCATTCGTCAAGGCGTCTGCCGCTTCATCCACAGCCGATTGGTCGTCTGAAGCCGCAGCTCCTGCAAGGTCACTTTGTACGGAAATATGCTGGTTATCCCAGACTTCCACGAATTGCGTGCCGGCTTCTTCACCATATATGGAAGCGATGGCGCCGCGGAACTCTTCAGTGTTCTGGTCTTGCGCCCAATTTGCAAAGTCAAAATCCTCTGCGCCGTTATAGCCTTTTGCCATGCTCAATTGCGCCAAAGCAAAATGTTCGGCTGCAATGCGGTTCACTGTCGAGCGGAAGTCTCCGGCTGGAGTGTTCGGATCAGAAAATTTATCCGGGAACTGAGTGGCAATTGCGCCGCTGATGGCACTTCCTGCACCGAAAATCTGCTTGAAGCCTTCCAGATAAGAGGTATAGGCTTCCTCGTATTTTCCTGCTGCGTACAGATCAAAAGTGTCCTGCACAAAATCTTCATGCTGGCGAAGTGCTTGAGTAGCGCCCTCCTCCAGCAAGTGGCCTTCAGTGGCAGCCCCTAAAAATGCGCCCATATCATCTACAAACGATTGGATTTCCTCGAGCGCTTCTTGTTGCATTTTCTTATCGCCTTCTTTGACGGCTAGAGCATACTCTTCTGTCCCTGTATTGTGTTTCGTGAAAATTTCTTCGAATGCTGCACCGCCTTCTTCGCCGTATACAGAAGCGATGACCGGTTCCATGTCTGCGGCGTTGGCTTCAAGTGCTGCAACCGCTGCTTCAGCGCCTTTGTCCCCGTCGTAGACTTTCATCATGGAATCGACTGCAAGTGCATAATGCTCTGATAACAAAGAGTCAAGTGTCGCACGCAGTTCCACGCCTGTAGTATCGGTTTTCGGGGTACCATGTGCAAAAGCAGTTGTTCCTGTTCCGGCGGCCAAAAGCGCCGCCCCTACTACCGGCGCCAAAAATTTTCTCCATTTCATCAATAAACCACTCCTCTATTTCTGATTTCTTGCCTACCTAACGCAATGCGTTCAGAAATGGATCACTTTTTTATGAAAAATTGCTTCAAGTAAAGTTAAAAGCAGGCGGTTTATTGATAAATTGTATATTTTGGAAAAACAGCCCCTGTATTGTGATAGTATATGTGACAAAAGGGGGGAGAGAGATGGGGTGGATGATTGTTGTAGTAATAGCTTATTTACCTGTTTTTTATAGAATTCATCGGCGCATCAATTTTTTAGAAAATGAAGTGGAAAGATTAAAAAGGGAGCTTTAATCCCTTAGGAAAGGGGCTGCCTGAAGCGAAATAAGGCAAAGCCGAGGAAATCTCCATAATTTGAAAAAAGAGGCGCCGGATGGCGCCTCTTCCAGGCAGTTGATGTAGAATATTTACTTAACGCCTGAACTTTTCAGGAAGTTGATCATTTCTGTATTGAATCGTTCCGGCTCATCGCCGTTAATGCCATGTCCGCTGTCCTTGAATGGAACAAGAACAGAGTCGGGAATTTGTTTTTCCATTTCTTCGCCGAGCTCGTAGGCGCAGATCTGGTCTTTCTTTCCATGGAAAATGGCGGTCGGCACTGTAATGCCTGCCAACTCGCCGCGCAGATCCTCATCGCGCAATGCAATGGCTGCATTGATCGTGGAATGTGCGCCTGCTTCAAGTCCCAGCATCTGGAACCAGTGAAGAAATTCATCCGACTTTTTCTGTTCAAAGAACATATCAGCAAACTGCGCCAGGAAAGCGGGGCGGTCCTGCTTTATTTGTTCGATGATGTCATCCACTTCTTCAGCCTTCAAATTGATATTGAAATCATCCCGCTGTGTGAATAGCGGAGCCGCCGCACTCATCAGCAACAGTTTGTCCACGCCTTGCTGGCCATATTTGGTCAGATAGCGGATGGCGATAGGACCCCCCATCGAGAATCCGCCAAGGACAAAGTTCTCTAATCCCAGATGGTCGATAACTGCTTTCACGTCGCTTGCCTGTGTATCGTAATCATAGCCGGACCATGGCTTGTCCGATTTTCCGAATCCGCGCAGGTCTATGCCGATAAACCGGAATCCCTGGAGCGCCAATTCATTTGCCTGCATTTCAAATGATTTGCTGTTCAAAGGCCAGCCGTGGATAAAAACGACAGGCTGCCCGGTGCCGATATCTTCCACAAATACTTTTACTCCAGCTTCCACTTCAATATAATGTCCCAAATTCTGTTCCTCCTCTTATTTTTTTGTTTTGCTTGCTAGTAATTGAAGTTCCCTATATATCTTCAATTAAACAAGTAGGAATTCGTGATATTCAAAACAGCCCAGGTTCCAAAAAGTGACAAAGACGTGAAATCTTGTTGAGAAGTGAACTAAAAGGCTTCCTTTAACGTTATGTTAGAAAGGTTCTATACATGAAGTGCAAAGATTTTTCCATGGGCGGCTTCCACCTGCCGCACGAGTTGTAGTAAGCTTGAAGCATGACATTTTAAAAAAGGGGAACGTCCATGGAGAAAAGTTCGGACTTTACACTTTACGGCCGTATACAGCAGAAAGACAAAGAAGCGCTCGAACAGCTGTACGACCGGTATGAGAAAATCCTTTTTTCCTTCCTTGTCAAAATGACTGAAGATCCGGATTTGGCAGAAGAAGCTCTGCAGGAAGTCTTTATCAAAATATGGCGAGGCAAAGGGGAATACAACGAAAGCAAAGGGAAATTTACATCTTGGTTGTTTACCATGTCGCGTAATGTGGCGATTGACTTGATCCGTAAACGGAAAAAGCCTACTGTTCCTTTGGAAGAGGTCGGCGAGCTGGTGAACAATGAGTCCACAGTCGAAGAAGCGGCAGAGTGGCAGGAGCAGAAAGAACAAATTGAAACTGCTGTCCAGGAGCTGTCAGGGGAACAGCAAAAGATGATTCAGCTGTTTTATTTTAAAGGCTATACGCACGAAAAGATTGCCAGTATTTGCGATATCCCGCTTGGAACAGTTAAAAGCAGGATCAGGCTGGCGCTGAAAAAACTAAAAAAATCACTGCACGGTGTGCAAGAAAGGGGGGCTATTGATGACTAAAATGGATTGTGAATACGTAGTGGATTATTTGAATGGAACGTTTTCCGAAGAGGAAATCCGCGAATTTGAAAATCACCTTAAAAACTGTGCTGATTGTCAGCAAATTATAGAATTGACAGGCGAGCTCCCTTACCTTGCTGAACCGATTGAACCGCCTGCGGAGATGAAAACACGGATTTTGGCGAAAGTTTTTGAAGAAGATGTGACAGAAGAACAGCAGCTTGAACCGAAGCCGGCAGCAGTGCCGATGGCTAAACGGACGCCAAGACGCAATTGGTGGACGCCGCTTATTGCCGCAGTGCTTCTGCTGTCATTGCTCGGCAATGCTTATGCGTTTCTCCAGCTTTCCGATCAACCGGAAACGGAAACAGCGATGCGGGAGGTCAATCTCCAGCCGAGCGAACTGTTTGAAGGAGCGGCGCAAGTGAAATTGATCCGTGAAGACGAGGCGCTTGATGTGGTCGTATCGGCTGAAGGCCTCGAAGAACTGCAAGGCGATGAGATTTATCAAGTATGGCTGCTGAAAGAAGGGCAGCCGATTCCCGCCGGCGCTTTCAAGCCGAACCCCAATGGTGAAGGTGCCGCATACTTTAGTCTAGAAGAAAATACCGAAGGCTGGGACACGATAGCCATTACGCGCGAACCGCAAGCGGGCAACGAATTGCCCCAAGGCGACATCGTCCTCAGTTCCGAACTTTAATTTGGCTGCTCAACAGCTGATAACCAAACTTTGACCCAAATGCACTCGTAAAACGAGTGCATTTTTTATTTTGGGTTTATAAAGAGCGGCAAATAAAAAACGCCGGGATTTCTCCCGGCATTTTTTATCTTACTTAGATTTTATTAGAATCCTTTGTTGTTGCGATCTGTAGTGTTTGTCGTATTGTCGTCTTCGTCGATATCCGCAACTTCACGGCGGACAGTTTCGTTCACCTGTTCAGTGTCCTGGACTTTCTTCTTGCCGACGACAATCTCTTCAGAGACAACGTCTTTCTTCGTTACGTTTACACGTTCTTCCGAAACCGGTACATGGATTGTGTCGTTGGTATCACGGAAAGCGTCTGTGCCCGTTACTTCTTCGTTTACCGGACGGCGCTCCACATATACTTCTTCGCGTTCAACCGGTACTTCGATTGATTGGTTTTCCTCGACGACATGTTTGCCGACATTCACTTCGCCAGTTTGCACGCGTTCTTTGCCGACATTCAAACGTTCTTCATGAAGGCGCAAGCGTTCTTCATCTGTCAAATTCGCTTCGTCTCTTGACGAGTCGAATGTGCTGCCTGCAGTTCCAGATGTGGAACCGAATGTGCTGTCAGTGTCTGAAGTCGACCCGAATGTGTTTCCGCGGTCCGAAGAAGTGGAGCCGAATGTGCCGTCTGTATCGTTTGATGATCCAAATGTATCCCGGTCATTCGATGTTAATCCGGAAGTTGTGCCGGAACCGAATCCAGCAGCCGTTTCGCTTGAAGTATGGCCAGTTCCCGAAGAACTGTTATAGCTTTGGCTATAGCGGTCATACGACTCGCCATAATCACTGTCTACATATAATACAAGTTTGCCGTTTTGCACTTGGCGGTAGTATTCATCTTCCTCGTCACGATCTAATCCCATGCCGTTGAACGCTCCTGTAGAAGAATCGCCAGAAAGTGCTGACATGAATTTCCCCATGAATCCTTGGTTTCCGTTTTGGCCATCTCCAGTGGAGTCTACATGAACGTCTGTCTGGTTTTGGACCATTGAAAACGAGTTTTCATCTTGGCCAACAACATACATATCATTTTCGTTGTAGCCTTGTGCTTTAAGTTCCGTCACTTTGCTTAAAACTTCCGCTTGTGTGTCAAATACTCCGATAAATGTATTGTCTTTTCTAGCCATGGTGAATTCCTCCTTGTAATGTTGGATACCCTTGAACTCAGGTAATGGTAGTTTACCCAGGGCCTTCTGCATAATAAACATTTAATGTGCACAGGAAGGGAGAAAGGGCTCGCCAGCCATTGATGCCAAAGGGTTTTCAAGCAATGAAGTTTTTGTGGGAACATGCAGGAATAACGTTGTTTTGCCTTGGGGCAGGGAGCTTTCTTGCCGGTTCTCTTGTCTTTCGCAAGAGGAGGGATCGCTCTAAATCATTGCGATGGCCGCCAGCTTTTACGGTAGGCAAGCGGTGTAGTCCCAACCCGTTGTTTGAATAAGTTGATAAAGTGGCTGACATTCGGGACGCCAACTTTTTCTGCAATGGCCGCCACCGGCTCATTTGAATATTTCAGCGAATTTTTTGCGTAAGCGATTCGGCAAGAAATCAGGAATTCGTTCGGGCTGAGGCCGGAATGTTTTTTGAACTCTCTTGCCAGGTGGTACTTGCTGATGTTGAAATGTGCCGCTAAGTGCCCGAGCGACAATGGTTCGTTAAAGTGCTGCTCCAAATAGCGCATGATCGGTTTCACGGAATCAGGGAAGGCATCGCCAGCGTCCAGAAAATTGCCGGCGGAATACAGGATTTCGGTCAAGAGATCCGTTAATATCTTTGAAATTAGGGGTTCTGAATAAGGGGTGAATTCTCTGTGCAGCCGTATCAGCTCCTGCAAATCAGATTTTGCGGCTCCAGGATTTTTCAGCGTGACAACGGGTGACTCAGACAGTTGGAAATAGTGGTAATAACCGCTGATGGCTGCTCCGTTCAAATGCACCCAGCTGAACTCCCATAAGTCGCGCTCATCTGTTGCGTAATATTGATAATCCATGCAATGGATGAAAAACGCTTGATCCGCCTTTAACTTGTACTGTTTTCCGTTGAATTTCAAAATGCCTGTTCCGGCCAAAGTGATTGCTATCAGGAAGGAGTTCAGTTCTTCCCTCTCCGTAAAATAACCAGGCTGAGTACGGAAATAGCCTGCTTCCTCCACATAGAAAAAAGAATTTCTGGCAAGCTGGCTTGGCGTAGCAATAAGGCGGATTGAATCCTCTGTCCAATTATGGGCTGCCTGTTCTCGGTAATGTGCCATCGAAGACCTCCGCAAGATTCTGTTATTTTTAAACAACATTATAGGATGCAGCGGGTAATGTAAACGGATACAATGAGTGAAAATCACAGGATTTTATTTGAAGGAGGAATTTGATATGAAGTTTCAACCGATCAAATCGCCAAAAAAAGCGCGTATAGGTCTCTATACGATTGGCTTGAAGGCTTATTGGGGCCAATTTCCGGGATTGAAGGAAAGAATGGAAGGCTACGGGGATTTTTTGGAGAAAAAGATGGCTGAGTACGGGGAAATTTATAATTACGGACTGGTCGATACGGAAGCGGAGGCCCGAACAGCCGGCTACTGGTTCAATGAGAAGAACGTCGATTTGATTTTCTGCCATTCTGCTACGTATTCAACAAGTTCGGCGGTGCTGCCTGTCCACCAGATTTGTAAAGCTCCTGCAGTTATTTTGAACTTGCAGCCGACGGCAAAAATCAATTATCAGCAAACCACGACCGGTGAGTGGCTCGCGCATTGCGGAGCTTGTCCTGTACCGGAAATTTCAAATGCCTTCAACCGTGCGAAGATTCCGTTCCGGGTGGTCAATGGATTGCTCGGGCTTGAAGAAACACCGGAAATTTCGCTGGCAAATGAAAAAACGAATGGACGCAAAGAAGCGGTACGCGCATGGAAGAAAATTGAAGAATGGATTCGTGCAGCGGCAGTTCCCCGTACACTGCGCGAAAGCCGGTTTGGATTTTTGGGGAACACCTACAACGGCATGCTTGACATGTACAGTGACTTCACAATGATCCAAGCACAGACAGGCCTTCATGTAGAGGTTATGGAAATGGGGGACCTTGATATGCTGTTTAGGGATGTCGCGGAAAAGGACGTGAAAGGGAAGCTGGAAGAAGTCCGCGCCATGTTTGAAATCAGCGGCGACTCCCAATCGGATCCGATAGCCAGAAAGCCGACGCAAGAACAGTTGGAGTGGTCTTGCAGAGTTGCGGCGGCGCAGGAAAAAATGGTGAAGGAGTTTGATCTGGATGCGTTGGCTTATTATTACCATGGTTCGCCCGGCAGCCATTTCGAGCAGCTCCAAGCCGGTTTTATCGTCGGCCATTCCTTGCTGACAGCAAAAGGCATTCCGTGTGCAGGTGAAGGTGATTTAAAAACGGCCGTCGGCATGAAAATTGCGGATATTCTTGGGACAGGCGGGAGCTTTTCCGAAGTGATGACGGTCGATTACGACGCGGAAACGATTCTGCTGGGGCATGACGGACCTTTCCATATTGCAATCTCCGAAGGCAAGCCGATTTTACGGGGAATGGGGCTTTATCATGGAAAACAAGGAACCGGAGTATCAGTGGAAGCAAAAGTCCAAACCGGGGCGGTAACCATTTTGAATGTCACCCAAACCGGCGATGGCAATCTCAAGCTGATTATGGGCGAAGGCGAGTCGACGGCTGGAGAAACTATGCAAGTCGGAAACACGCAGACGCCTGTAAAATTTTCCAAGCACCCGGATGAATTCATGGAGCAGTGGTTCATGGAAGCACCGACCCATCACTGCGCATTGTCCATCGGAAGCAATGCGAACCTTTTTGAAAAAGTGGGGGACCTGTTGAATGTAAAGCATGTGACATTATGAAGAAATTCCCTTCCCCATCCCAAATGGAGGCTGAAAGCAGCCTTTTTTTGGGATGGGCCTCTAAAAAAGGTAGAGCTAAGTTGTCTGAAAAGTGTTAAAATAACCGTAAATTCAAAATTGCCTCCGGATAGACCGGGCTTGTTGTATTTATAATGGACGGGAAGGAGCGTGCATTCACCCCATGAAATTATTTTTCAGTTTTGTTTGCACCTTGTCTATTGTAAGCGCTTGCGCAATGCCTTCTGCCAATACCGGGAAATATGATGTTATCTATTCGATGGACGAAGTGGTGCATGAAAAGACGGCAGCGGAACAAGAAGAGCAAATTACCATAGCGGTTATCCCTAAAGTGGCAAACATCCCTTATTTTAACGCAGCGGAAGAAGGTGCAATCGAAGCGGCGGAAGATTTGGGAATCAATCTTCTATACGAAGGGCCCGCTTTTGCGGATGCCGCCCAGCAGATCTTGATCATTGAGAAGCTGATAGAAGAGGAGGTCGATGCGATTGCCGTTTCGGCAAACGATCCTGAAGAATTGGCTCCTGTCTTATTGGAGGCAAAAGAAAAGGGCATCAGTGTGGTTACATGGGATTCCGATACGATCCCGGAAGCAAGGGACTTTTTTATCAACATGGTGGATCCTGAAACGCTCGGCCGACATCTGATGGATACGCTGGCATGGAATACGGATGAAAAAGGGGAGTTTGCCGTATTGACGGGCGCTTTATCCGCCGCCAACTTGAACACATGGCTGCATTGGATAAAAGTTCATCAAAAAGAGCATTACCCGGACATGACCTTGGTCGAAGTGTCGGCAAATGACGATAATTCCCAGCGCGCATATGCATCAGCAAAAAAGCTGCTGAAGAAGTACCCTGGCCTGAAAGGCATTATCGGCAATTCGTCGGTCGGGCCGCCAGCAGCCGCCCGAGCGGTGAAAGAGCTTGGAAAGGAAGGGGAAGTTGCAGTGGTGGGGCTATCATCGCCCAATCCGATGAACGAATACTTGAAAGACGGCTCAGCCCAGATTATTACGCTATGGAGCCCGAAAAAGTTAGGGTATTTGACAGTGGCATTAACCAACAATGCGGTGAATGGCATAGAGCCTTTTGACTGGCAGGACATCGCCAAGGTGGGGAAGATACGGATGATCAACAATATGGTGATTATGGGAGACCCGATGGATTTTACAAAAGAGAATGTGGATCAATATGATTTCTAAACTGATGAAATTCAAAAATTACCGGCTAAGGACCAAATTGATCGTCACCTATGTATTGTTGACGGTTATACCAATCTCCCTATTGGGGTATATCGCTTACAGCCAGTACACGAAATCCATCGAAGAACAAGTGGGCGAATATATTCCAAAGCTGCTGGAACAAGCGAATGAAAACATCGCCAACCAAATAAGGGAACTCAGAAAATTTCCCGACCTGCTCTACAACTCGGATGAAGTGGTGGAAGTGCTGAGGAAGGATGCACATCAAAGCCGTTCATCGCTTTTGCAGGACGAATTCACTGTTAACAGCTACTTATCAAGAACCTTCATCAACGGAGGCAGCCAGGACATTTTGGGTGTTTTTGTAATATCGAAAAACCGTATTTTCCAGAGCACTAAAATTCCGCATACCAACTTTGGGCTGATGGATTATTCCCAATCGTATGGGCAGGATATCCAATTGAAAACTGATGATATATTCGTTCTGCCGCATCAGACTTCGCTGCGTTTCGAAGGGAATCCGCCCTTTGTTCTCATCATGAAACAACTTACCGATCTTGAGAACCGAACCGACCTAGGCACCGTCCTCATAGCAGTCAACGTCACTTTTTTTGAAGATGTCATAAATGAAATGAGTGAGGAAGGCAAAGCCGACCTGTGGATGATGAACAAAGAAGGCAGGGTTATTTACCATACAAATCCTTCGAAAATCCGGACGATTGACCGGGAATTTGCCATGTACCCCCAAATAAACGGCAGTTTCCGGACGACCCAGGAAGACGCAAGCCGGCTGATCAGCTTGAATCATATGGATGAAACCGGCTGGACTTTAGCGCACAGTGTTTTAGCGGGAAACTTGACGGAACAAACCGATCTGGTCCGAAATGCCACAATCGCGGTTTTTCTTGTCTTTGTTGCCATGAGCACCGTGATCTCCATTCTGCTGGCCTGGAATGTATCAAGTCCGCTTAACCGGTTGACCAGTGTCATGAAGCGGGTTGAAAAAGGGGATTTTGATGTGGATCTGGCCATCGGGACAACCGATGAAGTGGGGATGCTCGCAAACAACTTCAATTCCATGGTAACGGAAATCAAGGACCTTATCCGTGAAAATTACCAAATCGAGCTGAAGCAAAAAGAAGCGGAACTTTATGCCTTGCAATCCCAGATCAATCCGCATTTTATGTACAACACACTGGAAACGATTGCCATGTCAGTGGAAGATGACGAAAAAGACACGGTCATAGAAATGGTGACGCTGCTCGGGAGGATGCTTCGCTTTTCAATCGGCAATAAAGAAGCGCTGGTGCCGATTGCAGATGAGCTGCTGCATGTAAAAGATTATTTGACGATTCAAAAAATCCGCTTTGAGGAAAAATTCGATTTTTCCATTCAGGAAAAAATAGAATCCCAAAACTACTATACGCCAAAGTTCGTCTTGCAGCCGATTGTTGAAAATGCCGTTAAACACGGCCTCGCGTATGGACGCGTTACAACCATTGAAATCGGAGTCTGCTTGGTTCCCGGCAATGAAGGTTCTGAAGAAATAGCTTTCAAGGTAAAAGATAACGGATCAGGCATCAAAAAAGAGACGCTTGCAGACATTCAGCGGACACTGGCTTCAGATCCAATGGCCAAGCGGGACTCGCATTTTGGGCTGAGCAACGTCCATGCACGCATCGCCATGAATTTCGGCAGCGGCTTTGGCCTGGATATCATAAGCGGCGTTGACCAGGGAACAGAAGTCGAAATCAGGATTCCGGTTCTTAAAAATGGCTCTGAAGGAGGCTGCCATGAGCTCAAAGAAAATTAAAACGGTCATTGTTGACGATGAAAGCCGCATCCGGCGGGGAATTGAAAAGCTGGTGTTGTCCTGCGGGGAAGACTGGGAAGTTATAGCGTCGTTCGGCGATGGAATTGAACTGATTGAAGCATTCGAAAAAGAGTCTTTTGAGTTTGACGTTTTGCTTACGGATATCCGAATGCCGGTGATGGATGGGCTTGCCTTGATCAAAAGAATGAAGGAAATGGCTTTTTTCAATCCTGTTGTCATCAGCGGGTTTGATGATTTCAATTATTTGCAGGTTGCTCTGAGAGAAGGTGCACTGGATTATATATTGAAGCCGATTGACCGTGAGGAATTCAGAAAACAGCTGGAAGTGCTCAAATGCAAAGTGAAAAAACAATGGGAAGAACAGGAACAAGTTGGCCTTCTGCAAAGTGAAGCCAGAAAACTGGACTATATCAAACAAGTGGAAAAATTGAACGAGGCGACAAAGGGGTTTGAATTTGACATTTCTCTGGTCGATTGGACAAGCGATTTTCCGAAAGGAACTTATGCGTTGATCCAGATTGCGATTGATCAGCCGCTAAGCTATTCCCGGACCATGCCGAAGGAGGAGTGGCATACATGGGTCCTTGCAAACGAAAATATCATTTGCGAACTTCTTCAGCGGAGCGAAAGGGAATATTGGGAATGGCGGGGGGAAACTTCCTGTTTTTGGTCGTTGCTCTGCAGCAAAGAAGATGAAAGCGAAGAAGAATTCAAAGAGGAAATCAGGAATTTTGTCTACAAGCTTCAAAGCAATGTCCAAAATCTCTTGCCTTTTACGAATTCGGTTGCAATCAGCCAATCCTTTGCAGATTTAGCGTGCCTGCAAACAACCGCCAACGATGTATTGGCGCTCATGCGGTTCCGTTCTGTTTTTGGGAATAACCAAATCCTGCTGCAGGATTCGAACGAAATTCTTACGATGGATGGCGAGTTGAGAAATGCAGGGAAACTGCAGCAGTTGATCCAGCAAATCATTCAAGCATTAGAGCGGATGAATGAGACCGAACTGAAAAAGCGGCTTGGGTTGTTTACAGACGAGCTGCAGTCGTTGCGCCTATCCAGCGAAACGGAGTTTTTTCTGCAGTCGCTCAGCATACAGCTGATAAACTATGTGATCAAATGCACCCCCCGCATAAATAACGGCTTGCTGGACGTTCATGATACGGCGAATTTGCTAAGAAAAACGAAAAACATGGAAGAGCTGAGATGGGAACTGGAAAATTGGGTTCTGGCGGTTTATCAAAAACTATCGGCCATGAACAAAGAAAAGGTCCATAACGAAACAAGCGTAGCGAAAGAATGGATTTTGGAAAATCTAAGGGAGAACATCACAATTGAAAAAATCGCCGGGCAAGTCTACATGAATCCCACCTACTTCTGTGAATGCTTCAAGAATGAAACGGGGGAAACGGTACTCGACTATGTAACGAGGAGCCGGATCAACAAAGCCAGGGAATTGCTTCTTACGACGAACTTGAAAGTGTATGAGATTTCTGAGGAAGTGGGATATGCAGATACAAAATACTTCAGCAAATTGTTCAAGAAATATTATGGAGAGCTCCCTTCCAAATACAAAGAAAAATTGAAAGCTTAAAAAACCCTCAGAAATGGGGGTTTTTTTAGTGCAAACAAAAACAAACAGAGAAATGCCCACCTTTTTCCGAAAATCCTCTCCTTACTGAATTTCCGGAAAAAAGATAATCTTTATGAAAGCGCTAACAATCCAAGGGTGCCGCAAAACTACTATATGTTTGGGAGTGAAATCATGTCTGAATACGTTTTGGAACTGAAAGGGATAACCAAAAGATTTCCGGGAGTTACAGCTTTGGACAATGTGCATTTCAAACTGAAACCGGGAGAGATTCATGCATTGATGGGCGAGAACGGCGCAGGAAAATCCACATTTATCAAAGTGATTACAGGCGTCCATGCACCGGATGAAGGAGAGATTTTCCTGAACGGGGAAAAGGTCGAATTCTCAAGCCCGAACGATGCCCAAGCGGTAGGAATAGCCGCAATTTATCAGCATGTTACAAATTACCCCGATTTGAGCGTCACTGAAAATATATTTATGGGGCATGAAAAAACTCATAAGCTTACTGGCCGTTTGCTTTGGAAAGAAATGCACGAAGAAGCAAGAAAGGTTTTGCGGTCGTTAAGTTCATCTATTGATCCGAAAGCTGAAATGGGGTCTTTGAGTGTAGCGCAGCAGCAAATCGTTGAAATTGCCAAGGCCATTTCAACCCATGCCCGAATCATCATTATGGATGAACCGACAGCCGCTTTAACATCAAGGGAAAGCGAAGAGCTTTACAAGATTGCTGAAAGCTTGCGCGACCGGGGCGCATCGATCATTTTTATCTCGCACCGTTTTGAAGACATGTACCGGCTTGCTTCACAAGTTACCGTGCTGCGGGATGCCAAGTATATCGGTTCTTGGGGGATCAACGAAATTTCCAATGATGCATTGATAGTTGCAATGGTCGGCCGTGAAATCAATCAAGTGTTCCCGGACCGGAACGGGGAATTGGGGGAGAAGCTTCTGGAAGTGGAAGGGCTCAGCAAGGCTGGGTATTTCGCTGATATTTCATTTACGCTCCGCAAGGGGGAAATCCTGGGTTTGACAGGTCTCGTGGGAGCTGGAAGAACGGAAGTATGCCAGGCGCTATTTGGAATCATGCCTTACGACAAAGGAACAATCGAATTGAAAGGGCAAAAGGTCAATATCCAAAGCCCGAAAGAGGCCATTAGGCTGGGAATCGGCTATTTGCCTGAAGACAGGCAGCTGCAAGGGCTGGTGCTTCAATGGAGCATTGGAAGAAACATTACGTTGTCCGCATTGAAAAAGTTTGACACAAAGGGCTGGCTCAATGAAAAGAAAGAACATGCTTTCACAAAAAATCTGGCTGAAAAAATGCATGTGAAAGCGAACAGCATTTTCGATCTTGTTAGTTCCCTATCGGGAGGCAATCAGCAGAAAGTCGCTGTAGCGAAGCTTTTGACTGCTCAATTGGATGTCATTATTCTCGATGAGCCGACAAAAGGGGTGGATGTCGGAGCAAAGACAGCCATTTATGAAATCATCAACGAGCTGGCAGCACAAGGATATGGAATCATACTCGTTTCATCTGAAATGCTGGAAGTAATCGGTATGAGCGACCGTATCGCAGTGATGCGCGCAGGCAGAATCACTACAATTCTCGACCGGGAAACGGTTACCCAAGAAAAAATCCTTGAAGCGTCAATGGCGGACAAACCGAAGAAAAATGTCGGATAAGACAGGAAAGGCAAGAGGTGAATCATATGGCCGAATCTGTAATAGATAATTCCGCAGAACTTCCTGTGGAGAAGAAAACTTCCAAACTGGCGGCGGTTTCGAAGTTTCGCGAACTGGGTTTATTGGCTTTTATCGTCCTGCTTTGCATCGTCGTCCAAACAAAAAATGCCAGCTTTTTAACGATCGGCAACTTGACAGACATGGTAACCAATACCGCCATCCTCAGTATTCTGGCACTGGGCATGATGCTGGTATTGATAACAAGGGGCATTGATTTATCGATCGGTTCCACCCTTGCTTTATCGGGAATGATTGTAGCGCAAACGGTCAGTGTCTACAGCGGTTTAAACCCAATTCTGGCAATTTTGATGGGGACGGCAATCGGGATCGCATGCGGCGTTGTCATCGGTTTTCTGGTGGCGAAAATAGGGATTCTTCCAATTATAGCGACATTGGCAATGATGAATATTTTCAGGGGCCTGAATTATACGGTCAGCGACGGGCAATGGATCAGCTCCTACCAGATGCCGGCAAGTTTTGTTTCCATCGCAACCAGCAAGATCATAGGCATCAACACATTGGTGTTTATCGCCATAATCATTTATATCACGGCTTTCTATTTTATCAACCATACAAGGACGGGAAGGCAGATTTATGCTGTCGGCAGCAATCCCGAATCCGCGAAAGTCAGCGGCATCAATCAGACGAAAATTTTATTGATCGTATATTCGATCATGGGCGGGTTGTCCGGATTATCCGGGGTATTATGGGTTTCGAAATTCGCGTCCGCCCAAGGAGATACCGCTTCGGGCTATGAGTTGACTGTCATTGCGGCCTGTATTCTTGGCGGAGTGAGCATCGCAGGCGGTTCCGGAAAAATTTCAGGGGTCCTCTTAGGCGCGTTTTTACTTGGCATCCTGAACAATGCTCTTCCATTGATGAATGTTTCTCCTTTTTGGCAAATGGCGATACAGGGATCGATTATTTTGATAGCCGTCATTATCAACGCCCTCGTTAAAAGAGGAGTAGACAGAAACAATTTGCTAAGGAGGAAGATATGACCATGGCACAAAAAGCGATTGATCAAAGCGAATATGTTCAGCGCACACTCAAGGACACACAAGATTTTTCATGGAAGAAATTTTTCCTCCAGTGGGAATGGCTGCTGATTTTGGTTTTCTTTTTGGTCTTGGTGATCAATACCAATCTTTCTCCTTTCTTTTTGAACGGCGCAGGATTACGGGACGCCACAATGATTTTCCTGGACAAGGCGTTTATCGTCTTTCCGATGGTCATGATCATGATCCTTAGGGATATTGATATTTCAGTCGGTTCTACAGTCGCCTTGTCTTCGGTCATCATGGCGACGCTCTACAATGATTTCGGCCTGCCTATGGGCGCGGCGCTTGGTGCGTGTTTGCTTGTAGGGGCCCTTTGCGGATTGGTAAACGGCTTGCTGATTGTGAAATTCAAGGAGCTTTCGGCAGTTATTGTAACGCTCGGAACCATGATCCTGTACCGGGGCATCGCCTATATCATCTTGGAAGACCAAGCCTCCGGAAACTTCCCGGCATGGTTCAGTTTTTTCGGCTGGGGGAATATCGGCGGCATTCCATTTATCTTGATCGTTTTTGCGGTGCTTGCGGTTGTCTTCACGCTGCTGCTCCACAAAACGACTTTTGGCAGACAGGTATTTGCAATGGGCAATAACACGACAGCCAGCCGGTTCTCGGGTGTCCAAGTCGATAAAGTCAAGGTCATCGTTTTCACATTAGCCGGAATAATGGCTGCCATCACTGCCATCTTCCTGGCTTCACGAATGGGCAGCACGCGGCCGAATGTGGCGACGATGTATGAGTTGGATGTGATTGCAATGGTCGCTTTAGGCGGAATCAGCACAGCGGGGGGCAAAGGCAGGATGGTTGGCGCCATTATTGCAGTTTTCATACTCGGCTACCTCCAGTACGGCTTGGGATTGATCAATATCCCTTCTCAAACGATGCTTGTTATCACTGGGCTGTTGTTGCTTGCTGCAGTCGGAATTCCCAAGCTCAATGTCAGCCGTAAATTCAAACGGTTCAGACGGAAACAATTGGAATAGGTTACTGGCAGCGGGCTACTCCAGGCTTGCCGCGTAATTATAAAAAACAAAACTAAAGGGGCGGAAAAAGATGAAAAAATTTCTCTCGAAATGGGCAATGATCGGGTTGGCGGCAACAATGCTTACGGCTTGCGGAAGCCAGGAAGCGGCGCCGGAACAAAGTGCAGCAGCAGGGGATTCCGGCGGAGATGGAGCTAAAACTTACGCCATGGTATTCAAAAACACTGGGAATCCATATGGAGAAAAAATGATGGAAGGGTTTGAGGAAGCTATCAAAGAAGCAGGCGGCGAAGTGATTCTCCGCGCTCCTGAACAGCCGACAGCAGAAGGCCAGATCCAGATCGTCGAACAGCTGATCACTCAAAAAGTAGACTCTATTTTAATCACAGGAAATGACATAGACGCCCTTCAACCGGTTTTACAAAAAGCGATGGATGCAGGCATCAAAGTTCTTTCAGCTGATGCGGCTGTAAACCCGCAGAGCCGATTGGTGCACGTCAACCAAGCCGATCCGGAACTTATTGGCCGCACACAGATTCAGGCAGTTTCTGAAATGATCAATGGAGAAGGCCAGATTGCAGTCTTAAGTGCCACTTCCCAAGCATCCAACCAAAACCTCTGGATCGAGTGGATGGAAAAAGAACTTGAAAAACCGGAGTATGACAAAATTGAACTTGTGAAAGTTGCATATGGCGATGACTTGCGGGATAAGAGTACATCGGAAACAGAAGCTTTGCTGTTGCAGTATCCGGATTTGAAAGCCATTGTCTCGCCTACTACTGTAGGGATTGCAGCTGCAGGAAAGGTGCTTACGGATAAAGGGCTGCAAGGTAAAATCGCTTTGACAGGCCTGGGGCTTCCAAGCGAAATGGCGACTTACATCGAAAACGGTGTTTCTCCGGCAATGTTCCTCTGGAATCCGATCGATGTGGGCTACGGAGCAGGAATGACTGCTGTCGCTTTGGTGGAAGGCGATATCACGGGGAAAGTCGGAGAAACTTTTGAAGCTGGGCGCCTCGGTGAAAAAGAGATTGTTGAAGACGGCGAAGGAACTCAAGTTATGTTGGGTGAACCGTTCCGTTTCGACAAAGAAAACATTGCCGAGTGGAAAGAAGTTTACTGACAAACCAAAGAGTCCGATCGGGCACAAAAAATATATTGAAGGGAAGCGGCTGCTTTCCTTCAATATCCTTTTGTGATAACGGCAAAGCCTAAACTTTTAATGACAGGGGGAGCCCAATGGAAAAAAGCAATAAGTTCGCCTGGTCGTGGATGATAAAAGAAGAGTTTTTGGATGATTATGTAAAGCTCCATGAAGAACCGTGGCAGGAAGTGCTCGATGAACATGCCAAGGCGGGGATCAGGAATTATTCCATCTTCCAAAACGGCACACAATTTTTTTATTGCTTTGAGTGCGACGATGTTGAACAGGCATTTGCTTATATAGCGGAAAGTGAAGCCTGCAGCAGATGGAATGCCATCACTTCAACCATGGTCAAAGGATCTTTCGATTTTAACGAATCAGAACCGATCAAGCCAATGAGAGAAGTGTTCTATTTGAAATGATGGAAAGTTCTTCACCTTTTTCAAAAAGGAGGCGCGTGTTTCCTCAGCCTCTAAAATGCGCAAGCATCAAAAGCGGCGAAAGCAACTAAAAATTGCAGTTTAGGCAACTGACAAAACTGACTGCACAGGAGGTACTTATGGTACAGAAACTATGGAGCGAAGAAAAAGCCAATAACTTAGCTGTTGGACTTAGTGAACTTGTCTACCGTTCGAACTTGATCGGATCTGACCGTTCCGTATGTAATTGGGGCGGCGGCAATACATCCATGAAAACGACCGAAAAAGACTTTCGGGGCAGGGAAATTGAAGTGATGTGGGTCAAGGGAAGCGGTTCGGACCTTGCCACTATGAGGGCTGAAAATTTCACAGGTTTGAACCTGGAGGATATCCTGCCGCTAATGGAGCGGGAAGAAATGCCGGATGAAGAAATGGTGGAATATTTGTCCCATTGCATGATTGACAGCAAGCACCCGCGCGCTTCAATCGAAACCTTGCTCCATGCATTTCTGCCTTTCAAGCATGTCGACCACACACATCCGGATGCCATTATAAGCCTTTGCTGTGCAGATAACGGCAAAGAGCTGGCCAAAGAGATATTTGGTGACCGATTTGTCTGGGTGCCGTATGTGCGTCCCGGTTTCAAGCTTTCCAAAATGATTGCAGAAGGTGTCCGGAACAATCCTGCTGCAGACCTTGTATTGATGGAAAAGCACGGCTTGGTCGTTTGGGGGGAGACGGCAAAAGAAAGCTACGATAAAACCATCTCTGTGATAAACGAAGCTGAAAGCTTTATCCAGGCGCGCATCGACAAAACAAAAACCTTCGGCGGCAGGAAATTCGAATCATTGCCGGCAGAAGATCAAAAGCGGATTCTAGCCCGGGTGATGCCGTTTATCCGGGGGTCAGTAAGTGAAGAAAAGAAGATGCTCCTAACATACGACAATGGGCACGATGTGCTGGAATTCGTCAACAGCCAGGACGCCGCTGAATTGTCCCAAATCGGGGCGGCCTGCCCGGATCATTTGGTCCATACAAAGATGAAACCGCTGTTTGTGGACTGGGATCCTGCCACAAAGGATGCGGAACAATTGATCAAGGCAGTTTCTGCCGGCATCGCCAATTTTAAAGAAGAATACAAAGCGTATTTCGAGCGCAATAAAAATGAAGGCGACGTGATGTTCGAGCCGGCTCCTCGTGTAATACTGATTCCTGGGATCGGCATGGTGAACACCGGGAAAAATAGTGCCATGGCAAATGTCAGCGGACAGCTTTACCACCGGGCGATAGCGGTTATGAAAGGCTCTACGGCGCTGGGCAATTTCGTTTCCTTGAATGAGAACGAATCATATAACATTGAATATTGGCCGCTGGAGCTTTATAAGTTGTCGCTCGCTCCTGCGGAAGCGGAATTTTCCCGCAAGGTGGCTTTTGTAACCGGTGGAGCCGGAGGCATCGGAAGCGAAACGTGCCGGCAATTTGCCGCGCAAGGAGCGCACGTCGTTTTGGCGGATCTCAATCTTGAAGGCGCTGAAAAAATTGCCGGAGAGCTTACGGAAGAATTCGGAGAAGGCCGCGCCATTGCCTTGAAAATGGATGTGACGAGTGAAGAACAAATACAGGCGGCTTTTCAGCAAACGGCCCTGGCATATGGCGGGGTAGACATCATAGTCAACAATGCCGGCCTCGCAACTTCAAGCCCGTTCGATGAAACGACGCTGAAAGAGTGGAATTTGAATATGAACGTTCTTGGAACCGGTTATTTTCTGGTCGCCCGTGAAGCATTCAAGCAAATGAAAGATCAGGCGATTGGCGGGAGCATGGTGTTCATCGGGTCGAAAAATTCCATTTATGCCGGCAAGAATGCCTCAGCCTACAGTTCAGTCAAAGCATTGGAAGCGCATCTGGCCAGATGCATTGCAGCTGAAGGAGGAGAATTTGGGATTCGGGTCAATTCGGTTTTGCCTGACGCTGTTTTGCAAGGATCCGCAATTTGGGGTTCCAGATGGCGTGAAGAGCGGGCGGCGGCATATGGGATTGAACCAGACCAGCTGGAAGAGCATTACCGCAAGCGGACAACTTTGTTAGTCAACATCTATCCGAAAGACATCGCGGAAGCCATCCTGTTCCTTTCTTCGTCTAAGGCGGAGAAGACGACCGGCTGCATGATTACTGTGGACGGCGGAGTGCCGGCTGCCTTTACCCGGTAAAAACCTTAGCTTTTGGAGGTCGCTCATGAAAAAATATAGCCTTGCTGTAGATATCGGCGCATCCAGTGGCCGGCTAGTTCTGGGAAGCTTGGAGAAAGGCCGTCTGGAACTCCAGGAAATCCATCGCTTCTCAAATGAAATCATAGAGAAAAACGGCCATTTCTGCTGGAATATCGAAGCCTTGTTCGAGGAGGTGAAAACCGGGATAAAAAAATGCGGCAGTTTAGGCATTGTTCCGTCAAGCATCGGCATTGATACATGGGCAGTCGATTTTGTTCTGCTCGATGAAAGAGACCAGCTTTTAACGGATGCTGTCGCTTACCGGGATCCCCGGACGGATGGCATTATGGAAGAAGTCACTGGAATTTTCATGAAAGAACGGCTGTACTTGGAAACGGGAATCCAGTTTCAAAAATTCAATACCATTTATCAATTGTATGCCTTGAAAAAGCAGCAGCCTGAAATACTGGAAAAAGCGAAGTCTTTCCTAATGATTCCGGATTATTTGCATTTTTTATTGACCGGCAAAAAAACAAATGAATATACCAACGCGACGTCGACCCAGCTGATTAACGCGTTTACAAGAAAATGGGATAAAGACATCATCCAAACGTTAGGGTTTGACATACACATGTTTCAGGAAATCGAGGCGCCTAAAGCGGTTCTAGGACCTATAAAAGAAGAATTGGCAAGGGAATTCGGCTTTGGGATGGATGTTATTCTTCCCGCTACTCACGACACAGGATCAGCTGTCCTGGCGGTTCCGCAAGTGGAAGATACCATCTATATCAGTTCAGGCACGTGGTCATTGATCGGTGTGGAAAATTACTTTCCGATTTGTGTCACGAAAGCTTTGGATTACAACTTTACGAACGAAGGCGGAATGGACTATCAATTCCGGTTCCTGAAAAATATCATGGGGTTGTGGATGATTCAGGAAATCCGGAGAAATTATGAAAACCGCTATTCGTTTGCTGAATTGGCAGAGCTTGCGGAAGCGGTGACCGGCATGGTCCCGGTCGTGAATGTTGATGCCCCCCGTTTTTTGAAGCCGGATGATATGGTGGCGGAAATCCAGGCTTACTGCTTGGAAACCGGCCAGAAGGCACCTGAAAGTCCGGGAGAAGTCGCCAAGTGCATCTTTGTAAGCCTTGCTGACAGTTACCAAAGGGCAGTGTTTGAAATTGAAGACATCTTCGAAAAAGAATTCAAGTCAATCAGCGTTATCGGCGGCGGTTCCAAAAATGAATTGCTGAATCAGCTGATAGCGGAAACGACAAAAAAAGAGGTATATGCCGGACCGACTGAAGCTTCAGCCATTGGAAACCTTGTAGCCCAGCTGATCGCATTGAATGAGATAGCGGGCATCAAAGAGGCGCGGCACATAGTCCGGCAATCTTTTGAAGTGAAGAAATACAGGCATTCGATAAGTGAAAAACAAGGAGGGATTGTATGAGTGTCAAAAGGCGGTTTGAGGAAGCCAAGAAAGAATACGAACAATGGGGAATTGACGTTGAAGGCATTTTCGAAAAACTGAAAACTGTTCCGATTTCCATCCACTGTTGGCAAGGGGATGATATTGGCGGGTTTGAAATAAACAAGGAAGCATTGTCGGGCGGCATTGATGTGACAGGCAATTATCCCGGAAAAGCGACGACCCCTGAAGAGCTGAGGCAGGATTTGGAGAAGGCGCTTTCGCTCATCCCCGGCAAGCACCGGGTCAACTTGCATGCAATCTATGCTGAAACGGATGGGGAAGTGGTGGAAAGGGACCGGCTGGAACCGAAGCATTTCGAGAAATGGGTGGCGTGGGCAAGGGAATTAGGGCTGGGCCTCGATTTCAACCCCACTTTGTTTTCCCATAAAAAAGCGGAAGATGGCCTGACATTATCCCATCCGGATCCGGAAATACGGCAATTTTGGATTGACCATTGCATAGCCAGCAGGAGAATAGGTGCATATTTCGGAAAAGAGCTGGGAACCCCATGCCTCACAAATATTTGGATTCCAGATGGCTATAAGGATACTCCAAGTGACCGGCTGACACCGAGAAAGCGCCTAAAAGAGTCGCTTGATGAAATTTTTGCGGTCGAAATAGACGGACGGCTGAATATCGATGCGGTAGAAAGCAAGTTGTTCGGCATCGGTTCAGAGTCGTTTGTGGTAGGTTCGCATGAATTCTATTTGAACTATGCTTTGAAAAACGATAAATTGTGCCTGCTCGATACCGGCCATTACCATCCGACAGAACTGGTTTCCAACAAGATTTCAGCTATGCTTCTGTTCAATGACCGGCTGGCGCTCCATGTTTCAAGGCCGGTGAGGTGGGACAGTGACCATGTTGTGGTGTTCGACGATGAGTTGAAGGAACTTGCCGTGGAAATTGTCCGAAATGATGCATTGGACAAAGTCATGATCGGCTTGGATTTTTTTGATGCCAGTATCAACAGGGTAGCCGCTTGGACCATTGGAACACGGAATATGATCAAAGCGCTGCTGTATGGACTGCTTCTGCCTCATGAACAGTTGAAAGCGCTTCAGGAACAAGGGGATTTTACGAAGAGGCTTGCGTTATCTGAAGAGTTTAAAACCTATCCATTCGGCGCCATCTGGAATTATTACTGTGAAGCGCAAAATGTGCCGGTTAAAGAACAATGGCTTGATGAAGTGGCGCATTACGAAGAAACAGTGCTCGCCAAAAGGTCCGCAGTTTCCGTGCCGGATGCTTTGGAACGAGCATAAGATGCAAGGGACGAATAAGGCATCATAAGCAGTCAGGGGGAGAGAGATGCTTGTAGCGGAGCGCCATAAAAAAATGGCTTCACTTGTCAATGAAAGGGGCAGCAGCCGGGTTTCTGAATTGAGCCGTATCTTCAAAGTGACCGAAGAAACCATCCGCCGTGATTTAGAGAAACTTGAAACCGAAGGGAAATTGAAGCGCAGCCATGGCGGAGCTGTAAGCGTCAAAGAGAATGAATTGGAAGCTTCCTATAGCGAGCGGGAAATACGGAATGTCCAGGAAAAAATGGCCGTAGCGGAAGAAGCGGTGAAGCTCGTCTCAAGCAATGACCGGATTGTCTTGGATGCCAGCACAACGGCTTGGTATATGGCAAAGATCCTCCCGGATATGCCATTGACCGTGGTGACAAATTCACTGAAAGTGGCCATGGAACTGGCAGCCAGGAACAACATTACTGTGATTTCAGCCGGAGGCACCCTTGTGCGGAAATCATTGTCGTTTGTAGGGCCCCAGACAACCAACGCTTTAGATTCTTATCATGTCAACAAAGCATTCATCTCTTGCCAAGGAATCCATTCGGTGAGGGGAATCAGCGATTCCAGTGAAATGCAGGCATTGGTGAAAAAGAAGATGAGCGAAATAGCGGATGAGGTTTATTTATTGGCGGATCATACGAAATTTGGTTTGCAGGCTTTTTCATGGATTGCCCCTATGCAGGCAATCGATTTTATCGTAACAGACGCAAAAACAAGCGAAGCCCAGCTCAAGGATTTCCGTGACTATCCTGTATCCGTGATTCAGCCTTCTGCACATCATTCGGGATAAGAATGGCGCTTTCTTTTTTCTGGGGAATCCAATGGAATCGGGTTGAAAAAGCATTCTGAAAGAGGAGGAGGCTACTATGGCGGAGAAAATATATAAAGTGATATCCGATACCGGAATCCAAGCCCGTCCCGCTGCGCAGCTGGTTAATCTGGCTTCGCAATTCGATGCGGACATATCCTTGGAATACAACTCCAAAACGGTCAACTTGAAATCCATTATGGGCGTCATGTCTTTGGCAATCGGCAAAGGATCTGAAATTATTATCACAGCCAAAGGCAAGGGAGAGCATGAAGCATTGCAAAGGATTGATTATTTTATAACAAGCGAAATAGCGGAATGAACTGCAGGCAGCTCTTGTCGCTGATTTGATGCCCAGCTGGAAAATACACGATGGAAGAGTGGATGAAAATGAAGGTCTCTTTGTTTATCACTTGTCTCGCAGAGATGTTTTATCAGAACGTTGCCAAGGATGTCGTAGAAATTTTAGAGCGGCTTGGATGCGATGTCGATTTTCCGAAAGGCCAGATTTGCTGCGGCCAGCCGGCGTATAATAGCGGCTACCGGAAAGATGCCCAAAAAGCTGCCAAGCAGATGATCAAGAGCTTCGAGCATTCGGAATTCGTCGTGACGCCTTCCGGCTCCTGTGCAGCCATGTTCAAAGAATACCCGGAATTATTCAAGGAAGAGCCGGAATGGCGAAAGCGGGCAGAAGCCGTTGCGGGCAAAACGTACGAATTCACCCAGTTTATCGTAAATGTACTTCATGTTGAAGATGTTGGGGCAGTTTACCCGGCCAGCGCCACTTACCACACCTCCTGCCACATGATTCGCTTGCTGAAAGAGACAGAGGCCCCTTTTAAACTATTAAAAAACGTTAAAGGGCTCGAACTCTTGCCGCTTGAAAACAGCTACGACTGCTGCGGTTTCGGAGGGACCTTCGCGGTGAAGATGGCGCCGATTTCAGAACAGATGGTGGACGAGAAAATTCAGCATGTGGAAGATTCGACAGCGACTCTCTTGATTGCAGCGGATAACGGCTGCCTTATGAACATCAAAGGAAGGATTGACCGGAAAGGCAAACCCATCGAAGTAAAACACATCGCTCAAATTTTAAATACGCGAGCCGAAGGGAGGAATTGACCATGCCCATGAAAATTGGGGAAAAGCCGTTTTTCGGCCGGGTGGACGATGCACTGGAGAACAATTTCATGCGCACCGCCATGGCTTCAGCCCAAGACCGGCTGCGCGGCAGGAAGCTGGATGCAACAGTAAGGGATGAGCAAATTGGCGATTGGGAAGAATGGCGCAGCGCGGGAGAAGAAATTCGCCGTCATACTCTTGAAAATCTCGACTATTATTTGGAACAGTTGAGCGAAAACTTTTCCCGAAAAGGCGGCCATGTATATTTTGCCGATACGGCAGAAGATGCTACCCGCTATATCCAAGAGGTGGCCAAGAAAAAAGGTGCCAAAAAAATAACGAAAGCCAAGTCGATGGTGACAGAAGAAATCGGCTTGAACGAAGCATTGGAAGAAATCGGATGTGAAGTGTTTGAGACAGATCTCGCCGAGTACATTCTGCAAATAGATGATCATGACCGGCCTTCCCATATTGTCGTCCCTTCGCTTCATAAGAACAAAGAACAGATTCGCGATACATTCCGGGACAAAGCGGGCTATACCGGAACAGAAGAACCGCGCGAGTTGACGGCCTTTGCGCGAAGCCAGCTGCGCGAAGTGTTTTTGCAGGCGGACATCGGAATCACAGGCTGCAATTTTGCTGTAGCCGAATCAGGTACCGTTTCACTCGTGACAAATGAAGGCAACGCAAACATGGTGACAACTTATCCGGATACCCAAATCAGTGTCATGGGAATGGAGCGCCTCGTCCCGACCTGGAAAGAGCTTGATGTCATGGTGAATCTCCTGAGCAGGAGCGCTGTCGGCCAAAAAATAACCACCTATATAACCAATTTAACTCCCCAATTAACAGAAGACAGTGTTGATGCCCCGAAAGAATTCCACCTTGTTATTTTGGACGCAGGGCGCTCAAACGCGTTGGGAACGGAATTTCAATCCGCTCTTCATTGCATACGCTGTGCCGCTTGCGTAAATGTATGTCCGGTTTACCGGCAGATCGGAGGCCATGCTTACGGTTCGATTTACCAAGGGCCGATTGGAGCTGTTTTGACCCCGATTCTTGGCGGCTACGAAGAATACGGCGAACTTCCTTTTGCTTCCAGTTTATGCGCCGCCTGTACAGAAGCCTGTCCTGTCCGGATTCCGCTCCATGAGCAATTGATCCGGCACCGGGAAAATTACGCAGCCCAAAAAGGCAGAACGGGAGAAAGGCTGGCGATGAAAGCATTCGGGATCGGTGCCAGTACCCCGGCTCTTTTTCAAGGAGCAGTAAAAGGGTTGCCGGCCATCATGAAACCTTTGGCCGAAGATGAAGGCATTTCTTCCGGGCCGGGTCCGCTGAAGCTCTGGACAGCTGTCCGGGATTTCCCTGCTCCTGGCAACGGCAACTTCAGGAGCTGGTTCAAAAACCATAAACAAGAGGGGGACTCATAAATGGCTGAAGGGACGATCCAAAACAAAGATGAGTTCTTGAATAGAATTGCCGGTAAGCTCGGACGTAAAAAAGCTGAGCCAGTAACGCTTCCCGAATGGAAACATCAGCCCCAATGGGAAGTCTTCAAAAATAGTGCACCGGATGATTTGCTGGCAGCTTTTTGCAAAAGCAGCAAGGCGAAATCGGCCTTCGTGATCCAAACAGAAGTCGCGAACCTGGAAACGGCCATGAAAGATGCCATCGATAAATACGGCGGGGGATTGATTGTCACGACTAAGGACGGGAGATTTGAAGAATTCGGCCTGGAACCTCTATTGGCTGATTCCAAAACCCATGTATGGGATGCCGATTTAGGGAAAAGGAATATCGAAATCGCAAAACAAGCGAATATCGGTGTGATTTTCAGCGATATCAGCTTGGCGGAATCAGGGACAATCGTTCAATTCAACGATAAAGACATCGCCCGGTCTGTCAGTTTGCTGCCTGTAACTTATATTGCAATCGTTCCCCAATCCACCATTGTGCCGCGCATGACCCAAGCAACGCATCGGGTGCATCAGGCGGTAGCGGCAGGCAAAGGCATTTCAACGTGCATCAATTTTATCTCCGGGCCGAGCAATAGTGCCGATATTGAAATGGACATCGTCATTGGGGTGCACGGTCCAGTCGAAGCAGTACATATCGTGGTGACCGACAAGTGAATAAGGGCAAACAACGGAGCGTCTTTCGGATCTGGTTTTATGGGATCGGTTAAGGCGTTTTTCTTATGCCTAAAAGGGTACTTATAAATCAGCGAAAACTATATCTCCACAATCGGGAGTGATGGCATGTCCAACAATTTACCCCGTGACGGGCTGACGGTAGTTGTCACCGGGGCATCAAGCGGTTTTGGCAAAGGGATTGTGAAGCGGTTGTCAGCGGAAGGGGCGAATGTGGTGCTTGCCGCAAGGCGCACGGCACTGATAGAAGAGTTGGCGTGGGAATGCGGTCCGGATGCGGTGGCGGTCACGACCGACATCAGCAAGGAAGAAGATATGGCGAACTTATATGAAACCGCCATATCGCGCTTTGGGAAAATCGATGTCTGGATCAATAATGCGGCACTTGGCATCATCGGTTCCTTCACCAAGGTGCCTCTTGAAGATTTGGTTCGTCTCGTGGAAATCAACATACTTGGTACGATGTATGGCAGCCACTATGCACTGAATCACTTTAAAGAACAGGGCAGCGGCACCCTCATCAATATGTCATCATTCGTCAGCAAAGTGCCGTTGCCGTACGGGGCGATCTATACTGGCACAAAAGCGGCCATCACCTCACTCAGTGCGGGGCTTTATCAGGAAATGAAACTGGAAGGCCGGGACGATATCCATGTTTGCGCCGTCCATCCGTGGGTGACCGATACGCCTTGGACAAAGCATACCGGCAATTATAGCGGCCACGATCTGCAATTTGGTCCGGTGGACAAGCCGGAGACAGTTATTGAAGCGGTCATCGGGCTGATTGACAAGCCGCAGGAAAGCATTGATATAGGCTTCAAAGTAAAAGGGACGCTGGCTTCCTATAAGCTGGCGCCGGGTTTGGTGGGGAAACTGAACGGTGCTTCTTTGATGGCCATGCTGGAATCTGCACCCGCAGCTGACGCAACGTCAGGGAGCCTGCATATCCCTCAGCCGGATGGGACGGAAGTATCGGGCGACTTGCGCGAAAAGCTGACGCAGAAATTGAAAGGCCAAGAAAAAGCTTAGAAGATTATGGACAGGAGGAATGCAATATGCGGGATAGTGCAGATCGAAAAGGGTTGACCGTAGTCATCACTGGAACGTCAAGCGGCATCGGAAGGGGCACCGCGCAGCAGCTGGCAGCGCAAGGGGCGAACGTGGTGCTTGCGGCGCGGCGCACAGACGTTATCGAAGAAATTGCCCAAGCCTATGGACCGAACGTAATCGCGGTGACTACGGATATCAGCAAGGAAGAGGACATTGCGAATTTAAGCGAAACCGCCATATCCACTTTCGGGAAGATCGATGTTTGGATCAACAATGCGGGAGTCGGCACCTATGGCTCGTTCACGGAAACACCTCTAGCGGATCTGGTCCGCACAGTGGAAATCAATATGCTTGGCACCATTTACGGCACGCATTATGCGCTCCGGCATTTCAAGGAACAAAAATCCGGCACGCTCATTAATATCGCTTCTTTTGCCAGCCAAGCAGCGGTTCCCTTTGGCGCGGTTTATACTGGCACAAAAGCGGCGGTATCAGGGCTCAGCAAAGGTCTCTACCAGGAGATGGAGGAGGATGGCTTCGAGGACATCCATGTTTGTGTGGTCGATCCCTGGGTGACTGACACTCCGTGGACTGCCCATGCGGGCAATTACAGCGGCCATGAAATTCTCGTGGGGCCTGCCGATGATCCGCAAAAAGTCATTGATGCCATCATCGGATTGATAGACAAGCCGCAAGAGCAAGTGGAAATTGGGTCTAAAGTGGCCGGCACAGCGTTTATCGGCAATGTTGTGCCAGGCGCAACCGATAAATCCACTGGCAAAGCACTGCATCAAATGTTGATGGAAGCGCCGCCTGCCCCGCTGACTTCCGGCAGTTTGCACGAATCACATCCTGAAGGAACAGGCGTATCGGGTGACTTGCGGGAGCGGTTGGAACGGAAAAATGCTGCTGATTGAGCGATAACCAGATTAAAGAAGCGGAGGAATTTACGATGGCCAATGAAAATTCACATGCGGGATTGACCGTTGTCATTACCGGTGCATCAAGTGGGTTCGGAAAAGGTGTTGCGCAAAAGCTCGGGGCAGAAGGGGCAAACGTGGTCCTTGCGGCGCGGCGGACAGAGTTGATAGAGGAGCTGGCAATTGAAATCGGGCCGAACGCACTTGCGGTGACGACGGATGTCAGCCAGGAAGAAGATGTGAAGCATTTGTTTGAATCGGCAATAGCCGCCTTCGGATCGATTGATGTTTGGATCAACAACGCGGCGGTCGGTGTAATCGGACCTTTCACAGAGGTGCCGACAAAAGATATTACCCGAGCTGTCCAGATTAACGTCATTGGCACCATCTATGGCAGCCACTACGCATTGCGGCATTTCAAAGAGCAGAAAACCGGCACACTTATCAACGTAGGATCGGTTTCCGGCAAAATCCCCTACCCTTACTACACACCTTACAGCATGACAAAGTTTGCGGTGACAGGGCTTAGCGCAGCCCTGCATCAGGAAATCGAACTGGAAGGCTGGGATAAGATCCATGTTTGCACTGTCCATCCTTGGGCGACCGACACGCCTTGGTTCGAACACACAGGGAACTATACAGGGCATGCAGCCGAGCTCAAACCGATGGACGATCCGGAAATTGTGATTGATGCCATCATTGACTTGATCAGCAACCCGAAAGAAAGTGTCGATACGGGCGCCAAAGCAAAGAGCGCCTCCATATCCAGCCATTTGGCGCCAGGGGCAACAGAAACATTCAATGCCAAATACGTGAAAAAAATCATTCAAAGCGCACCGCCCGCACCGCCGACTTCCGGCAGCCTGCATGAACCGATGCAAAGGGGTACAGGGGTTTCGGGCGGCATAAGGGAACGCATGAAGCAGGAAGAAAAGCAGCAAAAAAGGACATGAAAAAGAAAGCTGGCAACTACGGAGCCAGCTTTCTTTTTATGTGCAAAACAAAACAGGCGTCATCCTGCAACTGATAGGAGCACAATAAAGCCGAGGCCAGGAATTTATGACTGAATTGTGGCATAACAGGCTAAAAAATAGGTTGCCAGTGATGATTATCATCAAAGCTGGCAAATTACTCTGTAGGGTCTAGAAGAACTTGCTATAATCAATTTACATTGCAAAAAACCGATTTAACAGCAGGTTAATGACGTTATAAGTCAGGAGAGAACAGTATGAACCATCGCGCGTATTTAGCTTTAGCGATCCCGCTTGCCATATCGACGATTACCACGCCGCTGCTTGGGGCTGTCGATACGGCAGTCGTAGGGCAGCTTCCAAATCCCGCTTATATCGGGGGGGTCGCGGTCGGAACGGTCATTTTCAATACGATGTATTGGCTTTTCGGCTTTTTGCGGGTCAGCACTTCCGGCTTCGCGGCACAGGCAAGCGGAGCAAATGATGAACGGCAAGGCGTGCTGGCATTAGCGCGCCCATTTTTCATCGCCTTGCTCGTAAGCCTTGGGTTTCTGCTGCTGCAGAAGCCGATTGAACAAGCTGCATTGGCCATGATCAACCCGGCAGCAGATGTCAGTAAGTTTGCCTCTGAATATTTCGGCATCCGCATATGGGGCGTGCCTTTTACCTTGCTGAACTACGTCATTCTCGGATGGCTTATGGGGATGGGACGCATTAAGATTTCAGTAACAATTCAAATCATGATGAATGTCTTGAACATCATTTTGGCATTGCTGTTTGTCAATGTATTCTCGTGGGGGATATCAGGGGTGGCGACAGCGACGCTTATTGCCGAGTTTTTCGCTTTTGCTTTCGGGGTGTTTATTTTATGGAAGGAAGCTTCCATCCGAACAAGTTTGCCGCCATTGAAGGAAATCATCGATTCCGGCTCTTTCAAAAAAATGATGGGTGTAAACCAGGATCTTTTTATACGTACGTTATGCCTATTAACAGTATTCAACTTGTTCACGATGAAGAGTGCTTCGTTTGGAACGGAAATGCTGGCTGCGAACGCTGTGCTTTTCCAGATTCATTATCTGATGGCTTACGTTTATGACGGGTTTTCCAATGCATCCAGCATTTTCGCCGGAAAAGCGAAGGGCGCAAATGACAGGGAACTCTACACCAAAACTCTTTCTTTGTCATCCCAATGGGCCATCATCTCATCCGTATTGATTGCAGCTGTTTATTACTTGTTCAGTGAAAGCATTATTTCAGTTTTCACCAATATCCCATCGGTCATCGCATTAGCGGAAACATATGATCAATGGCTGATCATTTTCCCATTTACTGCAAGTTTCGGCCTGGTGCTTTACGGATTGTTTACTGGGGCAACCGAAACGGCGCCTATCCGGAATTCGATGATTTTCGCTTTGCTTGTGTTTTTGGCGGCCCTGTATTCCTTGGTGCCGCTCTTCGGCAACCATGGCCTGTGGCTGGCGTTCCTTATATTCAGCCTTGGCCGTTCACTCTTTTTAGCGCTATACGTGCCGAAGTTAAATAAAAAGTACATGCAGTCAGCAAAAATGGTATCTTAAATTAATGGTTGGGTCTTTTGGGAATATCGAATCAGCTTCTTTTTGTTTTTTAAAATAATGATATTATAGAAGAAGTTAGGAAATTCAATAAAATTGATAGAATCTGTTGATTGTTGCCAATAGGGGGAAAGCAGTATGAATACGGAAATTTTGGTCCGCAATAATGTACAGGTAAAAGGGCAAGGAGACACAACCATGGTCTTCGCCCATGGTTTCGGCTGTGATCAGCTGGTTTGGCGGGAAGTGGCTGCAGCTTTTGAAGAGGACTATCAAGTGGTGCTGTTCGATTATGTCGGATCAGGAAAAAGCGACAAATCGCAGTATTCAACGGAACGCTATGGTTCTTTGCACGGCTATAAGCAAGATTTGTTGGAAGTTTGTGCCGCCCTGGATTTAAAGGATATTATTTTTGTGGGGCATTCGGTCAGCAGCATGATCGGAGCTCTTGCTTCCATAGAGCAGCCCCACTTGATGGATAAATTGATCATGGTCGGACCTTCGCCGCATTACTTGAACGAGCCTGGATATCGTGGCGGTTTTGACAAAGAAGATATTGACGAATTGCTGGAAATGATGGAAGTGAACTATAAAGAATGGGCAAAATACTTGGCGCCGGTCAGTATGCAAAATCCGGAGCGGCCGCATTTGGCAGAAGAGCTTGAACAATTGCTTTGTTCAAATGATCCGGTTATTGCGCGGCAATTTGCAGAAGTGACGTTCAGTTCAGATGTCCGCGATGAACTGGAAAAAGTATCTGTGCCGACTTTGATAATGCAGCCGAAATATGATGCCATCGCTCCGCCAGAAGTGGGTGAATACGTTAAGGATAAAATACCCGCCAGTGAATTGGTTGTGATGGACGCCATGGGCCATAATCCGCATATTAGCGATGCTCAGGAAACGGTTTGCCTCATCAGGGAATATATAGCGAAACACTAGGAGGAGATCGGATGGAAGAGCAGTTGAATTTAGCGCCGTGCGGCTATCTGGTGATTGACCCGTCCAACTGCATCATCGAAATGAATGAGACACTAAAGCAAATGATCGGTGCAGAAAAACCTCTGACCCATATGCATGAATTGTTGACAGTCGCCTCACGGGCCTATTTCCAAACTTATTTTGCTCCGTCTATTAAGATGCATGGCAAAGTGAATGAGATGTTTCTGACATTGAAAAGCGTAAGTGGCCGGATACCGGTGCTGATGAATACGGCGGAACGGAATGGCAGGTACGAATGTGTGCTGCTGCCGATGACCGTCCGGCAGGAATATGAGAACGAATTGCTTTTGGCAAAGCGCCAAGCCGAAAAAATCCATCGGGAAACAGCAGAAGCTTATACGAATCTTCAGGAGCTGTTGGAAGAGGTTGAAGGGAAGAAGCAGGAACTTGAAAAATTGAATGTCCAGTTGCAAGGGCTGACAATCACAGATCCACTCACAGGCCTGAAAAACCGGCGTTATTTGGATGAACAGCTGCCGCAATTGATGAGGCACTCTTTGGAGGCCGAAAAGCCGATGGCGCTGCTGGTAGTGGATATCGACCATTTTAAAAATGTGAATGATACATACGGGCATCCGGCGGGAGATTCAGTGCTTCAGGAATTGGCTTGGAAGCTTCAAGCCGTAACGCGGGACCAGGACACCGTCGCCCGTATGGGAGGAGAGGAATTTGTCATTGTCCTCCCTGACATAGACACCAGCGGGGCATTGGAGATGGCTGAGAAAATTCGGGGGAATGTCGAGCACGGGGAATGGAAACATGTGAACATTACAGTCAGTATCGGCGTTGCTGCATATGAAAGCGGCGATGACCCGGCTAGCTTGTTCTCAAAAGCGGATGAAGCGTTATACCATTCCAAAAATGCCGGGCGCAACCGTGTTACAGCGCACGGGGTAACCCAATAAAAGAGCAGGCTTGCTGGCAATTGCAGCCGGCCATAAAATGAAAATCAAAATGCGGAACCATTCAGGAGGATTAGATGGAAAGAGAAGTTGTTTTGTTGGGAGAACGGGTGGCACAGGATAAATATCTTCTTGCCGAGCTGATTCATGAAGAAGCGGTGAAAGACTTGGGCACGGCAGAGCTGAAGAATAACGAGCAACTCATGGAGGTTGTCATTAAGACGAGAGCCGGCTTTATTGAATTATTGGGCAAATCAATGCAAAATTATTTGAAACAGGAAGCATTTGACCAAATTTCGCAGTGGGGGGAAGCTACAGGCAAGTATTTTTTGGAGCAGGGGATGTCTCTGGAAAGTGCTCTGGCAGAAACCTCCGTTTACAGGAAACACATAGGGAAAGTGATCAAGACAGAAGCCTTGCACCGGAAAATGTCTGTCGAAAACATTTTTGAAGGAATGGAAGTTTTTCACTCGTTTCTGGATCATGCGGTCAGTTCTTACAGCACAGCGTATATCAAAGCTTATCAGGAGAACTTGGCAGCAGCCCGGAAAGAATTTCTTGAATTGTCGGCGCCGGTTGTGCCATTGAATGATTCTATTGCGGTTTTGCCGATAATCGGCGAACTTGATACGGACCGTGCAAGTTATATGCTTGAGAAAACATTGATGGCGGCGAGCCAGTTGCGGATCACTACGCTGATCATCGATTTGTCTGGCGTGGTAAAAGTCGATTCGATAGTGGCGCAGCAGATCATACAAATTGTTCAATCACTGAAGCTTGTGGGCGTACGCGCGATTTTGACAGGCATTCGTCCGGAAATCGCTTTGACGCTGACGCAATTGGGCGTGGACATCAACAGCCTAGATATTGGCGGAAGCTTGAAACAGGCTGTCCAGAAGTTGAATGTTTCCCATTAAAGAAAAGCCGCTGAAGAAAACTTCAGCGGCTTTTGACTTGTTCCGCAAAACCGATCCGCTTGCAGCGGAATGGTTTTGCAAATGGCTTTCCCGGCAGCTGCAACTATTCAAGAGGATTATTTTGTAGTTGCATTCAATTTGTCGGCAGGCAAAACTTCTTTTAATGCTTCAGTTTGTTCAGCTGTCAACGGGATCATCGGCAAACGGACGCCGCCCACTGAAATGCCGGTCAAGTTTAACGCGGTTTTCACTGGTGTCGGGTTTGGAGCAGCAAACAGTGCTTTCATTAACGGCAACAGCTGGCGGTGAGCGGCTGCAGCGCTTTTTGTGTCGCCCTGGCTGAAGCTTGAAATCATCTCTTGCATTTCGTTTCCGATGACGTGCGAAGCGACAGAGACAATGCCTTGTCCGCCGATTGCGAGCACTGGCAGCGTTAAGCTGTCATCGCCGCTGTAAAGGGAAAATGTCTCCGGTGTCCCTTCGATGATTGCGGCCATGGCTTCCAAATCGCCGCTTGCTTCTTTCACTGAAACGATGTTGTCGATAGCCGCCAAGCGGATGATCAGCTCGACAGACATATTGACGACGCTGCGGCCTGGAATGTTATAAAGCATGACCGGCAGGGAGGTGGCTGCCGCAATCGCCTGGAAATGCTGGAACATGCCTTCTTGGGAAGGTTTGTTGTAATAGGGCGCTACAAGCATGATGCCGTCAACACCGGCTTCTTCCGCTTGCTTGGTCAGGGAGATCGAGGCGCGTGTATTGTTGGAGCCTGTTCCGGCAATAACCGGAATCCGTCCATTGACAGCGGCTACAACAAATTTGAACAATTCCACTTTTTCTTCCGTCGATAAAGCCGGTGATTCTCCAGTTGTGCCTGCAACGACCAATCCATCCGATCCATTGGCGATCAAATACTCTATCAATGCTTTTGCTGCTTGAAAATCAACTTCTCCGTTTGCGTCAAAAGGAGTTACCATCGCTGTTACTACTTGGCCAAAATTCATAAGCTCACACCCTTATCATTTTTTTAATATCTATTCCTGAGGTGTTGGGCAGCTGTAGATAAACAAAAAAGCACCAACGAGGGTCTCGTTGGTGCAGTAGAAACAATGTTTACCGATCGTTTCTGTGCGTCAGATAGCCCTCCATATAGTTTCCTATATGACAGTCCGGCATTTGTTCAATGCAGAACCAGCGGTAAAGAGCATGAGCTTCTTGCCGCTTCGGCAAATCCCCCTTTCCACAAACGTCACCGGACCTCATGCTCCTCTGTTTGTATACTGATGGTTTTTGCACCTCTATCCTCACTTCAAATGAATGAAGCAGGAAATATTGAATTAGCTAGACTTTAACAAAAATCTCTTTTAAATGCAAGAGAAATCGGGTATTGTTTTGCCGAAAAGCGAGGTGGAAAGCGATGAAAGAAAGGGATTATGACAAACGGTTGGATGTAAAAACAGAAGGCAACCAGAGCGGATTCAACGATTCTCCGCATTTTCACCGCTATGAGCCGACCCCTTACGCTTTGCTTGAGCGGCTATTCGCTCAATATAAACTTGAGGCAGGGGATCGGCTGGTCGACTTCGGCTGCGGGAAAGGAAGGTTGAATTTTTATGTCCACCATTTGTTTGGCATTGAAACTGCCGGAGTTGAACTGAATCCAATCTTCTTCAACGAAGCATTGGAAAATCAGGAGCAGTATGCCAAAAAGAGAAAAGACGCCAGCGGCAAAATCCGGTTCTATTGCTGTCCGGCTCAGGAATATGAGATTAGCCGAAAGGACAACCGCTTTTATTTTTTCAACCCATTTTCCGTCCAGGTTTTCATGTCTGTCATTGCCAATATCCTGCGCTCGGTTGAAGTGGCGGGGCGTGAAGTGGAAGTGCTGCTGTTTTTTCCGTCAGACGACTATATCGACTTTCTCGAACGCCGGACTTCTTTTGAATTGAAAGAGGAAATCGTGTTGCCGGGGGCACAAAAAGATCCGCGGGAGCGCTTTTTAGTTTACCGTCTTTCAGGAAGCGGATTAGAAACCTGAAGGATTTGGGTATAGGCAAATACAGCGTGAAATGAAGAAAGCGGGGAGATCTTATGAAATGGCAAGGCAGAAGGGCGAGCAGGAATGTGGAGGACAGGCGCGGAAGGGGCGGTGGCGGCAAGCTTGTCGGCGGCGGGCTTGGCGGGTTGGTGATCGTTTTGATCGTAGCGCTTATGGGCGGCGATCCGACAGCAGTTTTAAATGAATTGAACGGTGCCGGTTCCGCTTCGGTCGAGCCATATGTTGAAACGGCGGAAGACCAGGAGCGGGCAGAGTTCGTGTCGGTTGTGCTGGCGGATACCGAACAGATCTGGTCGCAAGTTTTTGCGGAGGAAGGCATGGAATACGTCGAGCCGACCCTGGTCTTGTTCACGGGCAGCGTCGAGTCAGCATGCGGAACTGCGGGAGCTTCTGTCGGGCCATTCTATTGTCCGGGCGACCAGAAACTGTATATCGATTTGAGTTTTTATGACGAGCTGCAGCAGCAGTTTCAGGCACCTGGAGATTTTGCTATGGCGTACGTCATTGCCCATGAAGTCGGCCACCATGTGCAGAACTTGCTTGGAGTGATGGAGGAAGTCCAACCGCTTCGCAACCAGCTCAGCGAAGAAGAATATAACAAGCTGCAGGTCCGGCTTGAACTGCAGGCGGATTATTTGTCCGGCGTCTGGGCACACCATGCGGAAGACATGGGGCTGCTGGAAGCAGGCGACCTGGAAGAGGCGTTGACGGCGGCAAGCGCAGTCGGCGATGATACTATCCAGCAGCGGGCGCGCGGCTATGTGGTGCCGGAAAGTTTTACCCATGGCACGAGCGAGCAGCGAAAAAAATGGTTTTACCGCGGTTTTGAGGCCGGCAACTTAAAAGAAGGCGATACGTTCAATGCGAAGGACTTGTGACGGAATAGTTGCTGGAAATCAGGAAACCGAGGGCGGAGCATTGATATTTCGGCCATTGTGATTCATTATAAGAATAGACAGTCTTTTCGTGCTTGGCGCGGGAAGAAATACATTTCTGTAAAGGAAGTTCACTATGGCTGAAGAAAATATCACGCGTATACAACTAGGCGAAAAAGAACTGATTTTGATCGGAACTGCGCATGTATCCAAACAAAGTGCGGAGCAAGTCAAACAGGTTATTGAAGCGGAGCGGCCAGACTCGGTATGCATCGAGCTGGATGCCCAGCGCTACCAATCCGTAACAGAAAACAGCAAGTGGAAAGAAATGGATATTTTTAAGGTGATCAAAGAGAAAAAAGCTAGCTTGCTGCTGATGAACCTGGCAATTTCATCGTTCCAGAACCGGCTGGCCGACCAGTTCGGCATCAAGCCTGGACAGGAAATGATCCAAGGCATTGAGTCGGCAAAAGAAACCGGCGCCAACCTGGTTCTTGCTGACCGCAATATCCAAATCACGTTTTCCCGTATTTGGGGCAACATCGGCTTGATGGGGAAAGCCCAGCTATTGACGTCGGTGTTCTTCAGCATCTTCAACAAAGAAACGATTTCGGAAGAAGATTTGGAGAAGATGAAATCGCAGGATACGTTGAATGCAGTGTTGGATGATTTCACTAAAGCATTTCCTAAGCTGAAAACGCCATTGATCGATGAACGCGACCAGTACCTGGCGCAGAAGATCAAAGAAGCGCCGGGCAGGAAAGTTGTAGCGGTACTCGGTGCGGCGCACGTGCCGGGCATTACGAAGGAAGTCCATCGCGACCATGATTTGGAGGCGCTCAACAAACGGCCGGCAAAATCCAAATGGCCGAAAATTCTTGGCTGGGCACTGCCGGTTCTGCTGGTGGCGATCATCGCCTATACGTTTTACTTGAATCCGGCGGCAGGCATCGACCAGACAATAAGCTGGATCCTTTGGACAGCAACGCTTGGCGCGATTGGCGCGGCTGTGGCATTTGGCCATCCGCTTGCAATTTTAACGGCTTTTGTCGGCGGTCCGGTAGGGGCGCTGCATCCCTTGCTTGCCGCAGGCTGGTTTTCCGGTCTTGCGCAAGCGTATATCCGCCGTCCGAATGTCGGCGATTTTGAAACTCTGTCGAGGGATGTCTTTACCGTAAAAGGGTTCTGGGACAACAAGGTCACCCGTGTTCTATTGGTGGTCGTTTTGACCAATCTCGGGACTGCAGCAGGCAATATTATCGGCGGCGCGGATGTTATCCGGCTGTTTCTGAAAAATCTATAATGGCTAGTCAGCCGGAACCGGACGGGAAAATTCCCGCCCGGTTTTTCTTTTGGACATGATAGTTCACTCTGGAAGTGGGTATAGCAGAAATAAGAATATGAACACGGGGGGCGCAACAAATGGGTCTTTTCTTGGCGGGAATCGTACTCTGGTCGCTGGTCATTTTATCGGTCGTGCTTCTGGTCGTTGGGATTTGGAAAAAATCGTGGCAGCTGCTTGCCTGGAGCGGAGCCGCGATGCTGCTGCCCAGTTTGCTGATATTCATGGGAGATGATGGGATTTGGTTCAAGCTGGCCATTTTACCGCCAATTTTAGTGTTTACAGGCGCCTATTACATCAAGCATAAGATGAAACACACTTTTTAGGGAACAATCCTGAGCGGAACAGAAATTCCATGGCGATGCTGCTTTCAGGGTCTCTAGGCTGACGAGGTGATGGCTGTAGTGGAAAGGCAACCGGCTTTAGCGGAACCGGATTTTAAAAAAGTGCCTTTTTTGGCTGTTTTAATGGCAGGGGTGTTTGTCGCTATTTTGAACCAGACTCTCCTTGCGACTGCCTTGCCGCACATTATGGAAGACTTGAAGATCAACGCAAATACTGCGCAGTGGCTGACGACCGTCTTTATGCTGGTCAATGGGGTCATGATTCCAGTCACTGCTTTTTTGATTGGAAAGTTTTCAACGAGGCGGCTGTTTCTGACTGCAATGGGCTTGTTTGCTGCCGGAACGATCATTTGTGCATTTGCTCCTGGCTTTTCGCTGTTGATAGTCGGCAGAATCATTCAAGCATCCGGAGCAGGCATTATGATGCCGCTGACCCAGACAATTTTCTTTGTGGTTTTTCCAGTTGAAAAACGCGGACAGGCGATGGGGTTATTCGGTCTAGTGATTGCATTCGCCCCCGCCATTGGACCGGCTTTGTCCGGATGGATTGTCGGGGAATATCCATGGCGGGCACTGTTCTATATTATTATTCCGATTGCAGTAATCGATTTTATTTTGGCGGTTTTCTTACTGAGAAATGTGACGAAGCGGACATTTCCAACGCTTGATGTGCCATCGGTCATTCTGTCGACCCTCGGCTTCGGCGGTATTTTGTACGGCTGTTCAAGTGCGGGCAACCACGGGTGGGGAAGTGCCGAGGTCCTGAGCTCGATTGTTGTCGGCGTCATTTCATTGATTTTGTTTATCCGACGCCAATTCCGTTTGAAGGAGCCGCTCCTTGAATTCAAAGTATTCACTTACGGGATTTTTACACTGTCGACAATCTTAAGCGTTATTGTTTTCATTTCCATGATCGGCAGTGCGACTATATTGCCGATCTATATGCAGAATATGCATGGTTTTACTGCGCTTGAATCCGGCTTGATGTTATTGCCAGGAGCCATTTTGATGGGCTTGATGAATCCGGTCAGCGGCAAGATTTTCGATGCCGTCGGAGGCAAGTGGCTGGCCATTTCCGGCTTGTCAATTGTGACCATAACGACATTCCAGTTCTCGGTGTTGACAACGGATACGACCTTTGCTTATTTGACAACTGTAAACGCCTTGCGGATGGCGGGTGTCGCCATGGTCATGATGCCGGTGACGACAGCAGGGCTCAATCAGTTGCCGGAACGGCTGATTCCGCATGGCACAGCCATGAGCAATACGATGAGGCAAGTATCAGGTTCAATCGGAACAGCTTTGCTAGTTACGATCATGACAAGCACTGCATTGGATCCGGAACAATACGGGGCGGATGGTCTAGTGCGCGGGGTGAATATTTCGTTTGTCGCAGCGGGCGTGCTGAGCGGGATTGGGGTAGTGATGGCCTTTTTTCTTAAACGGGCGGTGCCGGAGGAAGAAAAAAATTGATGTTATCCATTCCCGCAAAAAAGGGCGCCATTCAAAGGGAATCATTCAAGTGGCGGCGAGTCTTTTCAAGAAGGCTGGTTTTTTGTCACAACCTGTCCATTTACTTCTGTTGTTTTCTTTGGTAAGATGTCTGACGACTGAAAATATAGGCTTGGAATTGCCTTAATATTCTAAGCAGGAAATAAACTAATGAGGTGAAGCTGTGAATTTATTGTGGGGGTTACTCGGCATAGTCGTTGTTTTAGGCATTGCCTTCTTATTGTCCGGAGCTAAAAAGTCCATCAAGCCACGAACCATCCTTGGCGGTTTGGCCATCCAAATCACATTCGCGTTTATGGTGCTTGAATGGGATTTAGGAAGAAGAGCATTGTTGGGACTGTCCAACCTTGTGCAGAACGTGATCAATTACGCAGGGGAAGGGATCAGTTTCGTATTCGGCCCGGCGGCTGATACGGCAAACTTCGGTTTCGTATTCGCGTTCCAAGTATTGACGATCATCATCTTCTTCTCTTCTTTGATTTCTGTTCTTTATTACCTTGGCATTATGCAAGTCATCATTAAAATTTTGGGAGGCGCGCTGTCAAAACTTCTTGGAACCAGTAAAGCGGAGTCCATTTCGGCTGCAGCGAACATTTTCGTCGGCCAGACGGAAGCTCCGCTTGTTGTGCGCCCATTCATTGCAGGAATGACAAAATCCGAATTGTTTGCCATCATGACAGGCGGTTTGGCTTCGGTGGCCGGTTCGACATTGGCCGGGTACGCGCTTCTTGGCGTTCCGCTTGAGTATTTGCTGGCTGCAAGCTTCATGGCGGCTCCGGCCGGTTTGATCATGGCTAAAATAATGATGCCGGAAACCGAGAAAGTGGAAGAGAAAGACTTTATTATGGAAAAAGACAAAACCTCGGTCAACGTAGTGGATGCTGCGGCACGCGGCGCGGCTGATGGCCTGCAGCTGGCTTTGAATGTAGGAGCCATGCTATTGGCGTTCATCGCATTGATTGCGTTATTGAACGGAATGCTTGGAGGAATCGGCAGCTGGTTCGGCGCGGAAAATCTGACAATCCAAAGCATCCTTGGCATCATCTTTTCACCGCTTGCCTTTGCAATCGGAGTGCCTTGGGCGGAAGCTGTCCAAGCCGGAAGCTTTATCGGCCAAAAATTGGTGCTCAACGAATTTGTTGCATACACAGCATTTGCACCTGAAATCGCTAACCTGTCACCTAAAACGGTTATCGTCGTCAGCTTTGCCCTTTGCGGTTTCGCAAACTTAAGCTCACTGGCAATCCTGCTTGGCGGCCTTGGCGCAATGGCGCCGACCCGCCGTCCGGACATCGCACGCCTGGGCCTTCGGGCTGTCGCGGCGGGTATGCTTGCTTCACTGTTAAGCGCGGCAATTGCCGGCATGTTCATCTGATTCAATAAAATCAAAAGCATCTGCGAAACTGCAGATGCTTTTTTGTTTGTGAAAGCTGATGTTATAAAATATGGGAGTTTTGTGCGCCCGTTCTGCCCATCTATTTACTGGTGAGACTCCAGTGCTATAAAGCACATTTCCTTGACAGTCTCTTCTTTTTTCATTACACTTCTATATTGGCTCACCTATTCTAAATAGGAAGAGCGGGTTGGGAGAGGGCTAATTTAATAGAAGGTAGAAACTATGTTGAAGTGGTTGGACCGATTTTTTGGTCTTCAAACGAATGAAACAACAGTGAAACGTGAAATGTCAGCGGGACTGATCGGGTTTTTCACAGTGGTTTATATCATTGTGGTCAACTCGCTTATTTTGTCGGAAGCTGGCATGCCGCTTGAAGGCGCAATTGTTGCCACGATCGCGGCGTCCGTATTCGGCTGCCTGGTCATGGGATTGTTGGGCAACGCCCCGATTTTGCTTGTGCCAGGTATGGGGATCAACGCGCTGTTTTCGTACACGATGGTCCAGTCGATGGGCTTATCGTGGCAGGAGGCGCTGGGTGTCGTTTTCGTTTCAGGCGTTATTTTTGCGGCAGTAGCATTTACGCGGTTTGCAAAACTGGTGAGTGCTGCTGTGCCGCATTCACTGAAAGAAGCGATTACGGTCGGGCTTGGACTGTTCCTTATGCTGATCGGCCTTGAAAAAGGCGGCATCGTGGAGCGGGGGACGGCTTCGATCCTGGCGCTCGGTTCACTTGGCGAAGCGCATGTGCTGGCGACCGTTTTGACATTTGTCGTGGCCATTATTTTGTTCGTCCGAAATGTGCCGGGGAATTTCCTGATCACCATTGTAGCGGGAACGGTGATTGCGTCCTTTTTTGGCCTGATCGATTTCAGCCAAATGGAAGGCGGGTCGCTCAATGCTGCAGAAGCTTTTTCGGTGTTCGGTGCGTTATCATTCGATGGGATTCTATCGATGACGTTCTGGATAGCGGTCTTTTCGCTGACGATGGTGCTGGTTTTTGAAAACATCGGCCTTGTCCACGGGCAAGTCAATTTTATTGGCCGTCCCGAAAAGTTCGGCCGCGCGTTTCAAGCAACTTCCTTGTCGTCAATGGCTTCCGGCATTTTTGGAACGAGCCCGACAGTAGCATCTGTTGAAAGCGCGTCGAGCATGGTGGCTGGCGGCCGTACTGGCTTGACAGCCATTACCGCGGGCATCCTGTTTTTGGTTTCAGCGTTTTTCATACCGGTTATCAAACTGATACCGGACAGTGCCATTGCGCCGATTCTTGTTATTATCGGCGGGCTCATGCTGCAGAACATCCGCAATCTCGATATGCAGGATATGAGCGAAAGCTTTCCGGCATTGCTGATCATTGCGCTCATTCCGTTTACGTACAGCATCGCAGACGGCATCGGCATCGGCTTTATCCTTTATCCGATTCTAAAAATCGCGATTGGCAAAGCCCGCGAAGTATCCGTAACATTATATATTATCGCCGCCTTGTTCCTGGTGAACTTCATCTTCCAGGTGGTCGGTTGACCCCAAAGCGCATTTGCTTACGCGAATGCGCTTTTTATATTTCCGGCCGATGTCTGGCCCGAAGGCGGGCATGGTATACTGAAAGCACAAGAAGTTGAAAGGAGTTGGCATCCACATGAAATTTACTAAAACAAAAATGGAACGGCTCGTCAATGACAACCCGGAATTGAAAAAGCAATTAAAGACGTTGATGAAGGATATGGACTTGGAGAAGAACTTTGCACTAAAAGCACTTTACCATTCTCAAGTGACCGATAATGGACCGTACCAGTCGGCCTATCAGGATTTGGACTCAGAGTAAACGGTTGGTTTTTCCGGTAAAATTATCTATATATATTTTATACAATTATTATTGCGCCATACAAAAAATCCCGCTAAGTTGCTTTAGCGGGATTTTTCTCTTTTTATAGTGGCTGCTTGAGGAGCCAATCTTGCCAGATTTCATAGCTTGGGCCAAGGTGGGCAATCTTTCCATCGATTTTATCTTCTGGTACACCTTGTCCACCGATAAGAAAACGAATATCTGAATTCACTTTAGCCAGCTTTTTGACATACTGGTCAACAGCAGGCAATAGATCCTCTGTCGATATTGACATGCAGACGATTTTGAAGTTCTGCCGCAATACCAGTTCATCGAGGCCTTCAAGCGGGGTATCAGGCCCAATATAGGCTACTGAAAAGCCGTTTTCCCGCAAGAATAACGTGAACAGCAGCAAGCCGAGCTGATGGTGCTCACCGCTCGGGCAAAGGGCGATTGCTTTCGGCAGATTGTCAGACGTAGGAAATACCCGGAAAAACTGGTTGAATCGCTGTTGGATAATATGGCTGATCAAATGCTCATGGGCGACAGAAATAGTGCCGTTTTCCCATTCCTCTCCTATGCGGACCATCAAAGGGACAATGATCGAGAAAAAAACAGTGCGGTAATGGAACAGAGAAAAGTTCAAATCCAGCAGGTAATTGAAACGCTCGGTATCCATTTCAGCTGCAGCTGCATAAAGTTCCTGTATTTGTTTATCATAAGGCTGGTCAATGCGTTCTTCTGTTTCATCCGGTTTTGAGTGGAATTTTTTCCTGGAAAGATGAAGCTGCTGAACCGCTTGGCTAATCTTCATGCCTTTTTCCTGCACTTGGATTTTCAGCCATTTCAAATCTTCTAAGTTCTGGTCCGAATAAAGGCGATGCCCCGATTCCGTACGCGCAGGGGTAATCGCATCATAGCGTGTTTCCCATGAACGGATGGTCACTTTTGGCATATCTAGTATTTTGGCGGCTGCTTTGATATTGTACATAGCATTACCTACATTTCTATAGTTTAGTCGGAGAGTTATATAATTATTATACATCCTGCAGGAGTAATGCGTAAAGCTGGGCACACTCTGGCGCGGGCACATAAAAAGCCGATTCCTCCATAAGTCGGGGAATCAGCTTTTTCTCAGGATATTACAGCAGTCGGTTTTGCGGTGCGTGAGCGTTGCCAGATGACGGTGATAGCCGTTGTGATAAGCAGCAACAGCAAGCCCAGAATAAACGGATAAACGATATTGATATCGTACAGCATGCCAGCAAGCAGCGGTCCCATGACATTGCCGATGCTCATATAAGCATTGTTCATGCCCATGGCAAAACCTACTTCGCCTTCCGCCATTTTCGAAATCATCGTATTGAGCACAGGGCGCAAAATAGACGATGCCAGGAAAATAATCAAAGATACGGCGAAAAACATCTCATAGTTTCCAGCGACCAATGACAACAAGAATCCGGCGGCGGCAACAATCAGGAATGTGATGAGGATAGCCGTCTCGCCAAAGCGGCGGACAATACGGTCCACGACGAACAATTGGACAATGACACTGACTATGCCCGTTGCGGTAATCATGAATGCGATATCTTTGGCAGTTGACTGGAATTGATTGTCCAAATACAAGCCGACAACCGACTCGTATGCCAACAAGCCGAAGCTCATAACCAGCGTGATGATCAGCGGGATAAAATAAGGCATATTGACCGAACGGCCGATTTTTTTGAACATCGATTCTTGTTCGGCAAGAAGCATCGCTTCAGTTTGTTCTCCAACAGGAGCCTCATTTTCTTTCAATAAAGCAATAGAGAAGAGGACTGCCGCAAGCGATACGAACGCCGAAACCAAGAACGGCAATTTAAGATCGTAATCAGCAAGAAACCCGCCGATGCCAGGCCCTACGACGATGCCGAGTGACATGGCAGCGGAAACGAGGCTGTTGCCTTTTGCGCGCTGAGCATGCGTAGTGATGTCCGCAATATAGGCGAAGATTGCGGGAACGAGCATAGCCGCACCCACTCCGCCGATAACGCGGGAAAAATACAAGACCCAGATGGAGTCGGAGGCATAAAAGACGAACATCGAAGCGGTCAAGCCCGCCAGACCATAGATGATCATCTTGCGGCGGCCATACTGGTCCGCCCATTTTCCGGCAATAGGGGAAAACAGGAATTGCGCGGCAGCGAAAATCGCAATCATCAGGCCGGCAGCCATGCCGCCTTGGTTGATGGAAGCCAAATAAGAAGGGAGGATCGGGATGATGATTCCGAAACTGGCAATGGCGATAAACATATTGATCATTAAGATGATTATTTTCTTTCTTTGTTCTGCGGACATGAAGAAAAGAGCCTCATTTCTATAGGGTGATTATTTTTCGGTATACTAAAATCTTGAATACAACCTTTTATAGAATAGGGTTGGTTGTAGCCTTTGTCAATGGAACAAACTTAACTTGCCGCCGTTTTTTTAAAACTTGAACGTGCTCCGAGCCAAAGAAAAAGCTGAATCCTAAGAAAGGGATTCAGCTTCAAGTGCAAGGGTTTCTTCTGTAGCTTTTGTGATGGTTCTTTTGCCGCTTGAACGATACCAAGCGACAGTGATGCCAATTGTCACCAGCAGAATCGCTAAACCGAGAATGAACGGATAAACCATATTCACATCGTATAACATCCCCGCTGACACAGGGCCGACTACATTGCCGATGCTCATATAAGAAGTGCTCATTCCCATGGCAAAGCCGACTTCGCCTTTTGCCATCTTGGAAATCAGGATATTCAATACTGGGCGAAGAATGCTCATCGCGAAGAAAATGATTAACGTGACAACAAAGAACATGACATAGCTTCCGGCAGCCAGTGCCAATACAAAGCCGGAAGATGCAACACCGAGGAATGTAATAAGGACAGGAATTTCGCCAAAGCGGCGAATTAGGCGGTCAACCGCGAAAAGCTGCGTAAGGACGCTGACAGTTTGTATAGCCATGCACATCAAAGCGATGTCGGTGACACTGGCGTTGAACTCATCATTCAAAACCAGGCCGAAAATCGATTCATAGGCGACCAAACCAAAACTCATGGCAAATGTGATGATCAGCGGAATAAAATACGGCATTTTCGTAGATCTGGCGATTTTTTGGGACATCGACTCTTCATCTTCCAGATCCCGGACATTTGCCTGGCCTAAACGGGCCGGATCCGATTCTTTCAAAAAGAAAAAGGAAAAAACGACTGCGCCCAATGTAATCCAAGCGGAGACCAGGAACGGCAGCTTTACGTCCATATCGGACATCATGATGCTGAGCGCGGGACCGGAAACAAGTCCAAGCGACATGGAAGCCGTGACAAGGCCGGTTCCTTTCGCTCTTTGTTCCGGTGTTGTGATATCGGCAGTATAGGCGAAGACGGCAGGTATAAGAAAAGCGTCACCGATGCCTCCGATAACTCGTGCAGTATATAAAACCCATAAGGAGTCGGTAGAATAAAACAAGAACATGCCGACGCATAAAAGAATCAGGCCGGAGATAATCATTTTTCGACGGCCGAATTGATCGGTCCATTTTCCGCCAAGCGGAGAAAAAAGCAATTGGGCGCCGGCAAAGATAGCGATGATCAGGCCTGATGCCAAGCCGCCTTGGTTGATGGATTCCAGATATGCCGGAATTACGGGGCCGGTGATTCCAAAACTCGTTATGGCAATAAACATAGTTATCATTAATATCGCGATTTTTTTTCGCTGATTTCTAGACATTGAAAATTAATCCTCATTTCAAATATATTATTTCACTATTACTTGGTCTTTTGGCAACTTTCATATAGTATGCTCGTCGAAGCGTGAAGTCAACATATTAATCCAAATTTTATTATAAAAGAGGTTTGAAAATATGTTTTGTTAAAAACATATTTTTGAAAGAGAATTTCGACAATTTTTTTGGAAGAGCTTTCAATGCTGTGAGGGAAGGAATTGGGATGAAAGCGCATCTTGCAACAAATCGGCTCGTTGTTTGAAAAAAAGGGAACAGGGAATGTCAAAACTGTGACGCGCAAGGGTGGAATAATCGGAGTTTTAGAGCAGGCCTTTAAGAGAAATGATGCACAGGATTTATAATAGAGATAAGCGGAAAACATAATTCAAACCCGAAAGGTGACAGTGATGGAAAACAACATTCATCGAATTCAAGCCATTCAATTGCAAGACCGTATTATAGAAGCGGAAACAGCAGCCTCATGGATTCAAGACGGCATGACCCTCGGACTGAGCGGGTTTACCCGCGCAGGCGACGCCAAGGCGATACCTTATGCTTTGGTGCAGCGGGCAGAATTGGAAAGCTTCAAAGTGAATGTGTTCACCGGGGCCTCGCTCGGCTCGGATATCGATAAATTGTTTGCAGAAGCGGGCATCGTCAACAAGCGTTTGCCGTTCCAGGCAGATCCTGCCATGCGCAAAAAAATCAACGAAGGCGATATGCTGTTTGTTGACCATCACTTGTCCCATACAGCAGAGTGGATCAAAGCGAATGTCATCGAACCGATAGACTTTGCAATCATTGAGGCGCTTTCGATTACAGAAGATGGCATGATTATCCCGACAACTTCTGTTGGAAACTCGGCCCTTTTTGTCAAGCACGCCAAAAATGTCATTGTGGAAATCAATTTGGACCAGCCTGAGCTTTTTGAAGGAATCCACGATATATACGATACCGGGAAGCAAGGAGAGCGTTCACCGATTCCGTTGACCAAAGCGAGTGACCGCATCGGCACAGTCGGCATTCCGGTGGAACTGGAAAAAGTCAGGGGGATTGTATTTACCCGGCAAGAAGACTCGCCATCGCCGATTGTTCCGCCAGATACTGAGACGGAAATCATAGCGGGCCATCTTTTGGAGTTCCTGCGTTCTGAAGTCAAAGCGGGACGGCTGACGGAAAAATTGGCGCCGCTGCAATCCGGAATCGGTTCTGTTGCAAATGCCGTATTGGAAGGGTTGATCGATTCCGAATTCAGCGATTTGGAGATGTATTCAGAAGTGCTGCAGGATGCCGTATTTGACTTGATCGATGCAGGAAAAGTTAAATTTGCATCAAGTTCTTCCATTACATTGTCGCATGAAAAAATGGAGCAGGTTTACACCAATTTTGAAAAGTATCGCGATAAGATCATCCTGCGGCCGCAGGAAATTTCCAATCATCCGGAAATCATCCGCCGCCTCGGCCTGATTTCGATCAACACAGCATTGGAATTTGATATTTACGGCAACGTCAATTCCACTCATGTGTCAGGAACAAAAATGATGAACGGCATCGGCGGCTCCGGAGACTTTGCCCGCAACGCGCGCCTTGCGGTATTCGTCACCAAATCAATCGCCAAGGATGGCAGAATTTCCAGTATCGTGCCATTTGTTTCGCACGTGGACCACACGGAGCACGACGTGGATATTGTCGTGACGGAACAGGGGTACGCCGACTTGCGCGGGCTAGCGCCGCGCGAACGGGTAGAGTTGATCATCGAAAACTGTATGCATCCGATGTACCGGGAACAGATGCGTGCATATTATAACGAAGCGTTGACACGCGGCGGGCAGACGCCGCATGTTTTGGAGAAAGCATTTTCTTGGCACACGAGCCTTGCGCAAGCAGGGACGATGCTTCAACAAAAAGAACAGTTTATTTGAAAATATAAAACCCAGCCAGTCCCGTAAAGGGATTGGCTGGGTTTATCATTTGCCGCCGTACATTTCCGATGTGCTGCGCGAATACAGTTCAATTGTATGGCCGAAAGGATCTTTTGTGTAAACCAAATAATGTGGCTTGCCTTCAGAAAGGTTCCAGATTTTACTGGTTTGTTTGCCGCCATGCTGTACAATACGCTCAATTGTTTCCACCAAGTCATCAACAATGAGGCAGATGTGGAAAAAACCGGAGTGAGCAGGAAGTGGCTCTTCTTCAAAAGTGGGCTGCTGGAATTCAAACAGTTCGATTCCGACGCCGCCTAATGACATCAAATGTACATTACGCGTTTTTTTCACTTCTTTGCCTAACAGGTCCTGTGTCATATTGCGTTGTTTTTCATTTTCTTCATTGAATTCGAAAGGCCCGGCAAGCACATAAAAGCCGAACACTTTACTGTACCAGTTGATGGCCCGCTCCAAATCGGGCACGGCGAGCCCTACATGAGTTATGACGCTCATTTCACCACCTCCTTATGTATAGGATATTACCCAGAAATCGGCATTTTAACACAATATGAAAACAGAGTTTTCTGTATAAACAAAAATAGTTGTTGTCAAAGGCTATTTTTAGTATTATAATAAGCAATTGTGAAATTCGAAAAGAGGGTATTAAACAATGAAAAATTCCATCTATGGATTGACGATAGATCAACTAAAAGATTGGTTTTTGGAAAATGGGCAAAAGAAATTCCGTGCCGAACAAGTTTGGGACTGGTTATATATTAAGCGCGTGACTGAATTCTCCCAGATGAACAACTTGAGCAAAGAGGTTGTTCAACTGCTGGAAGAAAACTTCGCAATTCGTACACTTGAGGAAGCGGTCAAACAGGAATCTTCGGACGGAACCATCAAGTTCCTTTTCCGTCTGCAGGATGGCAACTTGATCGAAACCGTTTTGATGCGATTCAAATACGGCAACTCGGTTTGTGTAACAACGCAAGTCGGCTGTAACATCGGCTGCAGTTTCTGTGCCAGCGGCCTGTTGAAGAAGAGCCGAGACTTGACCGCAGGTGAAATTGTTGAGCAGATCATGCAGGTGCAGGCTCACTTTGATGCACAGAAAAAAGACGAGCGGGTCAGCCATATCGTTGTTATGGGAATCGGCGAACCGTTTGATAACTACACGAATTTGATGGGCTTCCTGAATGTTGTCAATTCGCAAAAAGGTTTGGCCATAGGAGCCCGCCATATCACGGTTTCAACGAGCGGTATTGTACCGAAAATCTACGATTATGCGGACGAAGGCCTGCAGGTGAATTTGGCGATTTCCATCCATGCACCGACTAACGAGCTGCGTTCACGCATCATGAAGATCAACAAAGCGTATCCTATCGAGAAATTGATGGCGGCCATCGATTATTACCTGGAAAAATCCAACCGCCGCATCACGTTCGAGTATATTTTATTGCGCGATGTCAATGACCATGTTGAAGAAGCGAACCAGCTGGCGAAACTGCTCGAGAACAAACGCCATTTGTCTTACGTCAACCTGATTCCGTACAACTCCGTCAGTGAGCATGACCAGTATCAGCAAAGCACGCCGGAAGCGATCAGCGCTTTCTTCGACGCTTTGAAAAAGAAAGGCATCAATTGTGGCGTCCGTGTCGAGCAAGGTGCCGATATCGATGCAGCTTGCGGCCAATTGCGCAGCAAGCAGATTAAAAAAGAAAAAACAACCGTGTAAGCACGTAAAAAAGCGTCCTGCCTGCAGGACGCTTTTTTATGTTGAAGGAATCTATCCAGCTGTTGCATGGCTATCCCGCTGGAGTCTCCGCTGCTGGGCTCCATAGCTAAAGAACAACAAGACGAAAACGAACCGGTCACCTATAGAAATTACGCCTTAAAAGCTAAACAAAAACAAAAGCCCATGTGCTGAAATCCGCACATGGGCTTTTGTTTTTTATTTTCCTCCGGACTGCAGGTTGATGCCCTGGATGAAATATTTTTGGAAAACGAAGAACAGCAGGATGACTGGCAGCAGCACAATGAGTGAGCCGGCCATCAGATAATTCCATTGAGTGCTCAACTGGCCTTTGAATACCTGCAAACCGATCTGCAGCGTATACAAATTTTCGTCGTTCAAGTACAGAAGAGGCCCAAGAAAATCGTTCCATGCGCCGTTGAACGAGAAGATAGCAACCGTCGCAATTGCCGGCTTGGTCAACGGCAGGCCGATTTTCCACCAAATGTAGAAATGGTTGGCGCCTTCCATTTTCGCCGCTTCGATCAATTCTGTTGGAATTGTCATATAAAACTGGCGAAGCAGGAAGATGTTGAAGGCGCTGCCGAAAAAGGCGGGCACAAACAATGGATAGTAAGTGTTGATCCAGTTCAATTTGGCGAAAAGGACGTATTGCGGAATAAGTGTTACAAATCCCGGAATCATCATGGTTGCCAACACAATCGCGAACAATATGTTTTTTCCTTTGAACGGAATCTTGGCAAAGCCGTAAGCGATAAACGAATTTGACAATACATTGCCGATTACGACAAGAATCGTGATGGTCAATGTGTTGATCGTATAACGTGTGAAAGGGGCTGCTTCCCATGTCCGCAAGTAGTTGCTGAACAGCCAATTTTCCGGCCAAAACGATGGCGGGAACGACATTACTTCTGCCATTGTTTTAAGCGAGGTGGAAACCATCCACCATAAGGGAGAAAGGATGAGCAAACCGCCTATTGCGAGCAGGAAAAAATTGATGACTGTCAGAAAGTTTTTCCGGTTCCCGCGATGCTCCAGGAAACTCGGATTTTCATTGGTCTTGCCGATGCTTTTCAGTTTATCGGCGCTGTCCAGATAGTCAGTCTCTTCAGTGGTTTTATCCATTTATTTCTCCTCCCCTTCGTAATGAACCCAGCGAGGAGCGAGTTTCAGATTGATGACTGTCAGGAAGAACACAATGACGAACAAGATCCACGACATTGCCATGGCATAGCCCATATTGAAGTTTGTAAAGGCCTGTTTCCACATATACAGATTGTAGAACAGCAAAGAATTTGCGGGGCCGCCTTCACCGTTGTTGGACATGACATATGCTTCCTGGAAAATCTGGAAACCGCCGATGAGGCTTGTCACCACGTCAAAGAAAATGACGGGTGTTATCATCGGGATTGTAATATGGAAGAACTTTCTCCATGTATTTGCACCATCAATTTCCGCTGCTTCATAAAGATTCTTCGAAACGCCTTGCATACTCGCCAAATACAAAAGCATCGAACCGCCCACGCTCCAAAGCTTCATGAAAATCAACGATGGTTTTGTCCAGTCGGGATCGAACAACCAGTTGGGGCCATCGATGCCGAACCAGCTCAATACCAGGTTGACCATCCCGGTACCTGGGTCGAGAAGCTGCATCCAAAGCATGTATACGCCGACACCGGACAAGACTGCGGGCAGATAGTACAAAGTCCGGAAAAAGCGGATCCCTGGAATGTCCTGATTTAGCAGAGCGGACAGGAAAATGGCTCCGATTGTTGTCAGCGGAACTGAAAATGCCACGAAATACAAGGTGTTCCAGAGCGAGGTCCAAAAAAGGCTGTCTTCCGTGAAGAGCCCTTGATAGTTATCTCCGCCGACAAAGTCCATCTGTGATGTAATGTTATAGTTGGTGAAACTCGCCGCAAAGGAAAATACCAAAGGTCCCGCGGTGAAAGCGAGAAATCCGATAATCCATGGCAATACGAAAATATAGCCATAGATGCTTTCCTTGCGCCGCATGGTCAGTCTTTTTTTCCCCAAAATGGCTCCCCCTCGCTTACTGGTTTTTCTCGATCAAGCTCTCGACATCTTTCTGTGATTTCTCTAATGCCTCTTTTGCTGTCATAGAACCGAGGAAGAATTCGTCCATGTTCGGGTTGATCAAACTGCTGAAATCAGGTGCGATTACCGGAACCGGCGTCAATAGCGTATGCTCCATGTTTTCAACGGCTTTCTGGTAAACCATCGTGCCGTCTTCCGTGAATTCTGTTGATTCGGCAGCTGTCTCAGCCGCTTCAATGTTCGCTACATTATCAAAGTTTTGGACAGCCCAGTATGTCTGTGCTTCAACGTCCGTCAAGTATTTGATGAATTCCCAAGATGCTTCAGGGTTTTTGGCGCCCGCTGGAATTTCTGCCACGAAACCGCCGCCCCAGCTTGTATGGCCGTTGCCTTCTTCGTATTCAGGAAGTTCCACCACGCCGAAGTTCAAATCTTGCGCATAGTCGCGGATCTGTGTGTAGAAAGTAGGCTGCTGAACAATCATCGCCAAGTCTCCGCTAAAGAATGGATGGCCTTGCTGGCTGTCGATCTGAGCTTGATAGGAGTTGATCACATCTTCACCGTAATGGTCTTTGAAAGACTTCAGCCAATTCAACACATCTTCATTTTTTGCCGTATCAATTTGGAAATTGTTTTGTTCGTCAAAATAGTTCTGGCCGTTTGCGTTCAACAGCCAGACATCATAGCCGACTCCCCATAGCGGGTAGAACCCGATGCGGTCATAGCCATTGTCGGATTTCTTATCCAGCTTGGCTGCATATTCTTCCAGTTCAGCCCAAGTGGTCGGCGGATTCTCAGGATCCAGGCCCGCTTCTTCAAAGGCGTCTTTGTTGTAAAAAAGAACGCGTGTATCGGTATTGAAAGGAATTCCGTAAGATTCGCCTTCGTAAAGAGTCGCATCCCATAGTTCAGGGTAGAAGCGATTGGAAATGTCGTCCTGCTCCAGGAACTGAGACAAGTTCATCGCTTGTTCTTTCTGTCCGCGAAGAGCTGTCGCGTTGATATCGTTGATCACAACATCAGGCGGATCGCCGGCAGCGATTGCCGCAAGTTCTTTCGTCCAAACATCGCCAAATGGCAGATATGTGTGTTTTACTTCAATTTCGTCTTGTGATTCGTTAAAATCTGCTATGATTTTCTCGATGATCGGACGGCGGATTTCAGATCCCCAGAATGTCCAAAAATCGATGACGGTTTTGCCTTCTGGGTTTTCCTCTTTGTTTGCTTCTTCGTTATTGCTGCTTGTCTGGAAGCCGGCGCAGCCGCTTAAAAATAATACCAGGGCTGCCAGTACGAGGATAAAACTGCGTGTTTTGTTCATTTTTCTTCACTCCTCCTGTAGTTGCGGTAGTTTTAGAAAGTAAATCAGGTTATTACTTCGACAGTCGAAGTTATTTGCGTAAAATCTTTGACCCTCGAAGTAATTAGCCCAAATTGCTGGACTTTAAACCTTTTCTCCTCTATAAATTTAGAGAAGGTGGATGGAAAATTCCAGCTTCTACTTCTTTAGGAGAAGTATAGCTTAACTTCATCTTCTTTTCCACGGTCATATTTGTAATTTACAGAAAACTATCTATAATTAAACAAAAAGAATGGGGGAAGCAAATTGGCAGAGATTAAAATTGAAAACCTGAAAAAAACTTATGACAACGGGGCTATTGCAGTAAAAGATTTTAATCTTCATATTAAAGACGGGGAATTTATCGTCTTTGTCGGCCCTTCTGGATGCGGGAAATCGACAACGCTCCGCATGATTGCAGGACTTGAAGAAATCACGGACGGCGAATTTTACATAAACGGCAAACTGATGAACGAAGTCCAGCCGAAAGAGCGCGATATTGCCATGGTGTTCCAGAATTATGCTCTCTATCCCCATATGTCCGTTTTTGAGAATATTGCGTTTGGTTTGAAGCTGCGCAAAGTGAAAAAACAGGAAATCAAGAAAAAAGTTGAAGCCGCGGCGGATATTCTTGGTCTGCAGCCATATTTGGACAAAAAGCCGAAAGTTTTATCAGGCGGCCAGCGCCAGCGGGTGGCTCTTGGACGCGCTATTGTCCGGGATGCACAGGTCTTTTTAATGGATGAACCGTTATCGAACTTGGATGCCAAGTTGCGGGTGCAGATGCGGGCGGAAATCGCCAAGCTGCATCAGCGCCTCCAGACGACGACTATTTATGTCACGCACGACCAAACAGAAGCCATGACCATGGCCAGCCGCATTGTCGTCATGAAAGACGGCCTCATCCAGCAGGTCGGGACGCCTAAGGAAGTCTATGATTTCCCGGCCAATCGGTTTGTCGGCAGCTTTATCGGATCGCCCGCCATGAATTTCTTCGAAGGTGTACTGAAGAACGGAACGTTCACTATGGGCGGCCGGACGCTGGATATCCCGGCGGACCAGCTTGAATGGCTGAAAGGGCAAGGTTTTGACGGTGCGCCAGTCACGTTGGGAATCAGGCCGGAACATATCCACGTAAACAGTGAAGATCTCTCAGGGCTTCCGACAAGCGAATTTGATGCGACAATTACTGTATCTGAACTTACTGGCGCTGAAACTATCTTATATGCTCTTTATGCAGACCAGGAATTTGTTGCGCGTGTTGAAGCAGATTCGAAAATCAGTCCGGGCGATACAGTACGGCTTGCCTTCGACATGTCCCATGCCCATTTCTTTGATCCGAAAAATGGAGACCGCATCAAGGAGCCGATTCCCCATTCAGTTGTGGAAGTTTACTGAACTATGATATAGTGGCTACGAAAACTAAATACTGAACACCACTAGGGGAGCCGGATATCGGCTGAGACGGGCATAAGCCTGGACCCTTTGAACCTGATCTGGATCATACCAGCGGAGGGAAGTGGCGGACGCATGCTGATTTCTCTTTTCTAAGTGCATACACGCCGCTTTCCTTTACTGGAAAGCGGCGTTTTTATTTGCTGAAAAAGCGGGAGGCGCCGCTCAGCTCCAGAACTCTTTTCAAGGAGCTGAACATTCAAACCGAAAAATCGACCAAAAAGGAGATGGAGAAATGTCATTTTGCAAAGAAGTGCGTGAAGAATGCAATGGATTATGGCAAGCAAGTTTTGATCACCCGTTCGTAAAAGGAATTGCCGATGGCACATTGGCGCTTGACCGGTTCCGTTTTTATGTGATGCAAGACGCGTACTATTTATCCCATTTTGCAAAAGTGCAGGCGATCGGCGCTGTCAAAGCGGGTGACATGGAAACGACAAAACGTTTTGCCCATCACGCGGAACAGACATGTGCCGCCGAAATGGCGCTGCACGAGTCGTTTATGGAATTGCTGGATGTTACAAAAGAGGACTGGGCTGCATTTGAACCGTCTCCAAGCGCATATGCATATGTATCCCATATGTATCGTTCCGCAGAAGGCGATCTGGCTGACGTATTGGCTGCGATTCTGCCCTGCTACTGGCTGTATTATGAAATTGGTGAAAACTTGAAAAACGCAAAGCCTGACCACCCGATTTACAATCGCTGGATCGAGACATACGGTTCGGAGTGGTTCGGGGAACTTGTCGCCGAACAGATCGAGCGCATGGACAAGCTGGCAGAAGGGCTGCAGGAAGCGAGGCGCCAAGAACTGAAAGGCCATTTCCGGCGGAGCAGCTATTACGAATGGAACTTCTGGGAACAGGCTTGGAAAAAAGAAACATGGTTCATTGAAACTTTCAATAAGGCGGGTGTTTGAAATGCTGGTCGAACTGAAAAACCAAAAACCGATTGTCCATTCTATTACCAATCATGTCGTCTCGAATTTTCAAGCGAATGGCCTGCTGGCAATCGGGGCGTCGCCGATCATGGGGGAGGCGCCGGAAGAAGCCGCGGAACTGGCTTCCTTGGCCGGAGCGCTGTCGCTGAATATCGGCACCTTGAATGCTGTTTCTTTGCAGAGTATGCTGATCGCTGGAAAAGCCGCCAACGAAAAAAACATTCCCGTCGTTCTGGATCCGGTGGGTGCTGGCGCGACTCCGTACAGAGCTGACGCAGTCACGAAAATCCTCAGTGAATTGAAAATCACCGTTCTTCGCTGCAATGCCGGCGAACTTGCTGCCATTGCCGGAGCGGATTGGCAGGCCAAGGGTGTGGATGCGGGAGAAGGGCGGGCGGATGTTGGTGAACTTGCCCGTCAGCTGGCTGTAAAGCTAGGGATAATTGTCGCTGTTACCGGGGAAGTGGACATTGTAACGGACGGGGAGCAATTTGTGGAAATTCCGTTTGGTGACGCCATCATGGCATCGATTACCGGCACTGGCTGTTTGCTGAGTGCTGCGGTGGCCGCATTTTTGGCGGTAAATCCAAAAGATGCTTTCATGGCCACGGCGGCGGCCATGCAATTTTATGCCATCGCCGGAGAAAGAGCGGCCGCTTACGCAAAATTGCCGGGAACTTTTCAACTGGCTTTTTTGGATGAATTGAGTTCACTCCAGCAAAACGAAATCGAAGAAATTATAAAAGGGAAGGAAGAAAAGGTATGAGTGCGATTCCACAAGTACTGACCATTGCAGGATCTGATTCTGGAGGCGGCGCTGGCATTCAAGCGGATATTAAAACCTTTCAGGAACTCGGTGTTTATTCCACTTCAGCCATAACAGCAGTGACGGCGCAGAATACGCTCGGAGTTGATGCGATTTACCCGATGACCCGTGAAGCGGTGCGCAGCCAGCTGCAGGCGATAGGCCGCGACTTCCAGGTGGCGGCACTCAAGACGGGAATGCTGTTCAGCGCGGAAATTATCGAAGAGACAGTAAGGAATATAAAACAATTTGGCTGGGCCAAAGTCGTCGTCGATCCGGTCATGATTGCAAAAGGAGGAGCCGCTTTGCTTCAGCAGGAAGCTGTTGAAGCGGTAAAGGAGCATCTTTTGCCATTGGCAACTATCGTAACGCCGAACATTCCGGAAGCTGAAGCTCTCTGTGGGATGGCGATTACTGACGAGGTGTCGCGAAGAAAAGCCGCTGAAAAAATTCTGTCATTCGGGGCGGAATCGGCCGTTATCAAAGGAGGGCATGGTGCAGATCCTCACGTAGCGGAAGACTTTTACTTGCACAGCACAGGCGAATCTTTTATCTTCCGCACTGTCCGTATTGAGACAACCCAAACACACGGGACCGGCTGTACGTTTGCCGCTGCTGTGGCAGCGGAATTGGCGAAAGGGAAAACGGCAAAAGAAGCGATACATGTAGCAAAGCAATTCATTCAGGCGGCGCTCACCGACAGCTTGCATATCGGAGCTGGCCATGGCCCGACCAACCATGCGGCTTATAAGGCCGGATTGCAGCAAGGGAACAGGGGGAACGGCGTTGAAATACTGGGGTGAACCGTCAGTCTACTTTATTATGGGAACCGGAAATGTAGGGGAACGAGATCCGCTGACTGTGCTTGAAGAAGCCCTGTCAGCGGGAATCAGTTTTTTTCAATTGCGGGAAAAAGGCATGGGGGCTTTGGGTGGGAGTGCGTTAAAGAAATTTGCCCAAGATTGCCAAAGGCTGTGCAGGATACACGATGTGCCGTTTATCATCAATGATAATGTTGCATTGGCATGCGAAATTGACGCGGACGGTGTCCACATTGGACAGGAAGATGAAGATGCCGCCGCTGTGCGCAAACAAATAGGGCCAGGAAAAATTCTTGGTGTTTCCGTCCATTCAGTGGAGGAAGCGTCGGCGGCCGTTGTGGCGGGAGCAGATTATGTGGGAATGGGCCCCGTTTTTCCGACCTGCTCGAAAAGCGATGCGAAAAGCCCTGCTGGTGTAGCGGGCATTCTTTCAGTGAAATCCATATATCCCCAATTGCCGATTGTTGGCATCGGGGGAATCACTCCTGATAACGCTGGGCATGTATGGGCTGCGGGTGCGGAAGGAGTGGCGGTGATATCCGCTATAGCCCAAGCGGAAGATGTGGCGCTTCAAGTCGGGCTTTTCAAAAAATCCTATAAAAAAGGGGCCGTCAGATGAAAACCCGAAAATTAGTGCTGATAGCGATGTTTGTGGCGATTGCTGTAGCAGGCTCGACCTTTGTCTCATTTCCAGCGGGCATTGCCCGCGCTTACCCCATCCAACATGCTGTCAATGTCATTTCGGCCGTTCTTTTAGGTCCGGGCCCAGCTCTTTTGATCGCATTTTTGACGGGAGCGGTGAGAGTTTTCATAGGCACCGGTTCATTGCTCGCTTTTCCGGGAGGCATGATCGGTGCCCTGCTTGCCGGAATAATGTATGCAAAGTACGGAAAAGTTTGGTTGGCTGCAATAGGTGAAGTGGCCGGGACGGGAATTCTTGCGTCTTTAGTAGCCGTGCCTTATGCGAAGGTTTTAATGGGCACAGAACTCGGCGCATTTTTCTTCTTTCCGCCTTTTTTGATATCAAGCGCAAGCGGCGCGGTTCTCGGCGTCATTCTAGTATCAAGATTGACGAGAAATAGTGAAAAACGGCTGTTTAACTAAATTTATTACATTCCCGAGACAAGTGTTTATCCTATCGGCATTGAGGGGAAACTAAGGAACAAACACTTTTCGAAAGGGAGTTGACATGGAATGGTTAAAATTGCAGTTGAACAACCGTTTACTTCAGTAAAAGACGCGCTTGAAAAGAAAGGGTATAAAGTAGACATGCTCAAGGAGAAAACAGATTCGGTAAGCTACGACTGCGTGGTGGTCCGCGACAAGGAGGACTTGGCGGATTTTCATATGAATGTTCCTTTGGTTGAAGCAAAAGGCCGGACACTTTACGATATCGTCGAGGAAGTAGAAGAACGCCTTATACGTTCAGGGAAGATTGCTGCACCTGCTGACGTGGAAAAAGGCGGCCTGAGCCCATTCCTTAAAGGCGCAGCTACTGGCGCTGTAATCGGTGCAGCGGCTGGGTTGTTGTTGACCCCGAAAAGCGGCAAGGAACTGCAGGGAACCGTAATGGAAAAAGCAACAGGCACACTAGAGCAAGTGAAAAGCAAAGCGAGTGGCCTGACTTCAAAAGATAAAGATCAAGACCAAGATGCATCCAGCGGAGGCGGCGTCGCTGAAAAAGTGAAAGGCGTCGTTGGCCAGGCGAAAGAAAAATCCTCTGGTGTCCTAGAAAAAGCAAAAGGCCCAGTGGACAACTTAAAGGCCAAACGCCAAGAGAAAAAAGAAGAAAAAGAGCTGGCTAAACAGCAAAAAGCAATTAAGAATGAAATTAAACAAGAGGAAAAAGCCCAAAAAGAGCATGAAAAAGCTGAGAAAAAAGCCGAAAAAGAAATTAAAAAAGCTGAAAAAGAAGCGAAACAAGAAAAAGGCAAGATAGAAGTGGTTGAACTGGGAGATGCTTCTGTTGAAAACAACGAGACAGGCGGCGTCATAATCCAATCAAAAGATAAGTGAAATAACTGAAAGGTGGCCCGAAAACCTGCGTATCAGCAGGCTTTCGGGCCACCTTTTTTTATGGTCAGCTACTTTCGGCAATGTCATCAACAGCATCATGGGCAACAGGCTCTGGTACGCGGGACAGAATGACAATCCCGATGATGAACAGGATTACCAGGCTGAAAACGCCCATGCTGGAATTTCCTGTGATTTGGGAAGTGACGCCCACGAGAAGCGGGCCGAGGATGGCTGCAAACTTGCCGAAAATATTGTAGAATCCAAAAAATTCGTTGGAATTTTCTTTTGGCACGAGCTTGCCGAAATAGGAACGGCTCAGTGCTTGGATGCCGCCTTGGCTCGTTGCTACAAGCATTGCCAAAATCCAGAAGTCCACGATTGTTTCCAGGAAGAAAGCATAAATGCATACAACGATGTAAATGCAAATGCCGACATACAGCATCTTCTTTCCGGTAAAGCGTTCTGACAGCCGGCCGTACAGGATTGCGAACGGAGCAGCGACCACTTGCGTGGCGAACAGGACGATCAATAAGCTGACCGAACTCAGCCCAAGGTCGGTTCCGTAGGCCGTAGACATGGAAATAATGGTCCCCACCCCGTCAATATAAAAGAAGTAGGCGATTAAAAACAAAAACAATGCACGATATTGACGGATTTCCCGGACGGTTTTGCTGAGGCGCTTGAAGCTTTGGCTGATGGGGTTCGGTTCCTTTTCAATAAAGTAGCGCTGCTGGACATGGCGAAACATCGGGATGGAGAACGAAATCCACCAGACGGCAGTAATGCCGAATGCGATCCGGCTGGCGTTGATTGTTGAGACCGGCAAAATTTCTTGCTGGGAAAGCACGATAATGGCAATGGATATGATAAAAGGGATTGTCGATCCGATATAGCCCAGCCCATAGCCGAAAGAGGAAACGATATTCATGCGCTTTTCCGTTGTCACATCAACAATGAAGGCGTCATAAAAAACATTGGCACCTGTTGCGCCGAGCGCCGCAAAAGTATAGCAGACTAGAAGCATCAGCCAATTGCCGCTTGGCACAAAAGCGAGCATTACTGTAGCGGCGGTGCCGATAAAGAAAAAAGCGGCGAAAAATTTCTTTTTCAGCCCTTGATAGTCAGCGATTGTCCCTAAGATTGGTCCAAGCAAAGCCAATATAAATGTGAAAATGGCAATTGTATAACCCAGATAAGCGGTTGAATCCGAAAGGCTGACCCCGGCTTCTGTAGCAGCGGATTTGTAAAATAGCGGAAAAACGGCCGTTGTAATGATAATGGAATAAGCAGAACTTCCCCAATCATAAAGTGCCCAGCTTTTCTCTTCTTTTGTGAAATTTTTCATGAGTTCAATCTCCTTAGCTCTAGATAGGTCTATTGTACAAGAAGAAGGAACTGTTGGGTGAACATTCTAAAAAATTACTGAAATTTTACCTTCGAAGAAAGGAGCCAATCGATTTGAGCAGTGCGCTTTCCTCGAGTAAACTGGAAAAGGAAGCAGAAAGAAGGGGTACTTTTGAAATTGATTTCATGGAATGTAAACGGACTTCGGGCTGTGATGAAAAAAGGCTTTATGGACTTTTTCGAAAAAGTCGATGCCGATATATTCTGCCTGCAGGAAATCAAGCTGCAGGAAGGGCAGATTGAGATGGAACTGCCGGGATACTATGAATATTGGAACTATGCCCTTAAAAAAGGCTATTCCGGCACGGCCATTTTTACGAAAAAAGAGCCGATAAGCGTACAGTACGGAATGGGTATAGCGGAGCATGATACAGAAGGGCGCATCATCACGCTTGAATTCGACGATTATTTTGTTGTGACAGTATATACCCCCAACTCGCAGCACGGGTTGCTCCGGCTCGATTACCGATTGCAATGGGAAGATGCGATACTCGAATATGTGAGAAAGCTGGACCGTCAAAAGCCGGTTGTTTTATGCGGTGATTTGAATGTGGCGCATGAAGAGATCGACTTGAAAAACCCGAAGGCGAATATGAAAAATTCCGGATTCACTCCAGAAGAACGCGGAAAGCTTTCCGGCTTTTTAGCGAGCGGATTCATCGACACGTTCCGCCATTTTTATCCCGACACGCCTGGGAAGTATTCCTGGTGGTCCTACCGCTCTGACTGCCGGGAAAAAAACATCGGGTGGCGCATTGACTACTTTATCGCCTCAACCAGGCTCGCACCGAAGCTGGCAGGAGCTAAAATCCATACGGAAATACTCGGTTCCGATCATTGTCCGGTTGAATTGGAGATAACTGCTTGACCAAGCGGACTTAAAACCCCGCCCCGGCTTCTTTTTGAGAAGCCGGGGCGGGGTTTGTTTTTTTATTTGTTATAGAAGAATTTAGCTGTGATGGAACCATCTTCATTTTCCACAACGTCGGTTACATTGATTCCCGAATCAGCAGGTGTGGCGCTATTGCCTTTCCAGAAATAATAAGAGCCGGTGTGGACATTGCTGCTTTGTGGTGTGATTTTGCTCCCTGTCTTGAAGAAATCGCCAGCGTCTCCGCGGTTAGCGTTTTTCTCAAGGTCGTATTTGCCGTCTGCTTGAAGAAGGGACAAACCGTAATGAGTTACTTTTGTTCCATCGGAAGCCGTAGCGGATTGATTGTACTGGTAGCGTTTGTTCATCCAGTTTTCCACGTTGTTCGGGCGGAATCCGGCTGTCTGGTACAAACCGATGACATTTTCATCCACATGCCAGGCCAGCAAGCCGTGGGCCTCAGTGCCTTGGCGGTTCAAGCCTTTGTTGAAGCCGTCCTGTTGGACGTTTTCAAACAAGAAGTATTCAGTGCCGTTTGATCCCGGAACTTCCATTTTTACAATACCGTTATCAGCTTTCGCTTTATTGATAGCTGGCAATGTGATTTCCTGTACGCCGCTTTCAGGTTTTACTTCAACCGGGTCGACCCAACCCAAGAAAATTTTCGAGAACGGATCAAAATGGGTCGGTGCGTTTCCTGAGTAGGCGCTATTGTTAGGGTAGCGCATCCATGAACCGCCGGCCATCATGGAATAGTTGCCGACGCCTTCCGAAGTGTAGGCCGTATCATAGAAATCAGGCAATCCGAGCGCATGGCCGAATTCGTGGGCGTAAACCCCTGGCTGTGCCGGATATGGACCGGTTTTTGCCGTATCCGAATAAGTGCCGGTTGCCGCATCGTATCCGGCCACGTTGCCGCCGATGCCAGGCTGGATATTATAATTATTCACCACTACACCATCATATGTCATGTCTTCTTTTTCTGTTTTGGCGATCCACTCACTTTGGCTCATGCCCTCATATTGGTCTGCCGGTTTGCCGGTTTCATAATATTTCCCGTAGTACAACGCACTAAGCAGGCTCCATTTGTGCGACCAGAATTGGGCAGGGTCGCTGCTGAATTCGGCTCCGGTTCCTTCATGTACGACGAAGATGTTTGGCACTTCGCCATCTACCGCATATTGGGAGAAATCGACTTGATCGTCGGCCGCTTTCAAAAGATCGCGTACAAATTCACCGGTATGGGCGTCGCCGTTGGCGTTTCCAAGAACATAAGTGCCGTTTTCAGCATAGGTGCCTTCCTGGTCCAAATAGTAAGAAGCGCCTTTTGGCAGTTCAACCCATAAGAAATCCGTGTTTTCTTTACGTACCAAGTTGATTCTTCCGTTGCTCGACTCTTTGTAGACATTCTGCATTGTACTGTCTGTCGGAGCTTTTACCCCGTTGAATTCTGCGTATTTCTCGAACTGGGGAAGCTCGTACGGATTGTATTCACTTCCAAAGATCAAATCTTCATAATAGTGGGCGGGAACTTGGCCGGGCATATCGCCGATCGGTTCGTCGCCTTCTTTGTATTTAGCTAAAATTACCAAGACCGGGACATCGCCTTGGGCGGCCTGGTAAGCTGCGCGCTTATCGCCGGGGGCTTGGAATTTCGTGCCGTTTGCGGCCGATTTTTCGACAGGATCAGCTTTTGAAATGTCAATCCCCAATTTTTTTGCTTTATCTGCCAGTTCAGGCGCAGCCCCCACATGTTCCGCCGGGCTTAAATTATACTTATTGGGCTGTTCCGCCGGAGCGGCCGGAGCGCCAGTTCCTGAAAAAATTGCAGCTCCTGCAACCGCCAGGGTTAAAAATGATGTGGATAAGACTTTTAACAAAAGTGTCACTCTCCTTAAATATTAATGTTTTGTAAAATAATATAAATAATTCAGTATATTTTGAATAGGTATTTTTATTCTTTTTAGAAATTGTTTAGGGTGTCTAAATACTTACGGGCTTGAACTTCCCTTAATATGATGTTTAAGAAAAGGCGCATCGGGAAAAATGAAATGATAGCAAAATATAGAGGAGGATTCGTATGAGTGAAAACAAGGAAGAAAAGAACTTGAAAATGGGATCAGGCGAAGATGAGCAAACGCTGACGACCCGACAAGGACATCCTGTAAGAGACAATCAGAATATACGGACCGTCGGTAACCGCGGCCCTGCCACTCTTGAAAACTATCACTTTATTGAAAAAATCTCGCATTTTGACCGGGAAGAAATTCCGGAGCGAATTGTCCATGCGCGCGGCGCTGGTGCATTCGGATATTTTGAAACGTACGGTAAAGTCGGCGATGAGCCGGTTGAAAAATATACGCGTGCAAAAGTATTTTCCGGTGCAGGGAAGCAGACGCCGCTATTGGTCCGCTTTTCTACAGTAGCAGGATCCAGGCATTCCTCAGAAACCGCCCGTGACCCGCGAGGATTTGCGGTCAAGATGTACACGGAAGACGGCAACTGGGACCTTGTCGGAAACAACCTTAAAATTTTCTTTATCCGTGATGCGATGAAATTCCCGGATATGATCCATGCATTCAAAAATGACCCAGTGTCAAACGTGCCTAACCCTGAGCGTATGTTCGACTTTGTTGCACGCACACCGGAAGCGACGCATATGATCACGTTCCTGTTCTCGCCATGGGGTATTCCCGCGACTTACCGGCATATGCAAGGATCTGGCGTAAACACGTATAAATGGGTAAACGATAAAGGCGAAGCAGTCCTTGTTAAATACCATTGGGAGCCGAAACAGGGCATCCGCAATTTGACGCAGGCAGAAGCCAATGAAATCCAAGCGGAAAATACTGGGCATGCTACACAGGATTTATTCGAAGCCATCGAACGCGGAGATTATCCGGAATGGGAATTGTTCGTTCAAATTATGAGCGACGATGAGCATGCAGAACTGGATTTTGACCCATTGGACGATACAAAACTATGGCCGCAGGACAAGTTCCCATTCCTTCCTGTCGGGAAAATGGTATTGAATCGCAACCCTGAAAACTACCATGCCGAGATCGAGCAAGCGGCGTTCGGTACCGGGGTGCTTGTAGACGGGCTTGACTTCTCGGATGACAAGATGCTGCAAGGGCGTACGTTCTCGTATTCCGATACGCAGCGCTACCGTGTCGGTGCCAACTACTTGCAGCTGCCGGTCAATGCACCGAAAAAACGTGTAGCGACAAACCAATATGGCGGACAAATGGACCGCCCGGCAGAACATGTGCCGAACCCGCATATCAATTATGAGCCATCTGTTCTTGGGGGCGTGAAGGAAGCTGAACGGGTTGCACCGCCTCACGAACCGGCATACAATGCCAAAGTGGTTAGCCAGCCGATTGACCGCACCAACAACTACGGCCAGGCTGGAGAAACTTACCGCAGCTTTGAAGATTGGGAGCGCGAAGAGTTGATCAACAATCTAGGTGACGCGCTGTCTGTATGTGATCCAAGAATCCAGGAAGAAATGATCCATCACTTCACGCAGGCGGATGAAGATTATGGCCGCCGTGTCCGTGAAAACATGGAACAGAAGATCAAAGCGATGGAAGAAATGAAAGGCAGCGAACCTAAAATTTACGGCAAGCCTGCCGCCAATAAAGTGGCGCAAGGCGCAGCTCAAAAAGGGCACGAAGCTGGACCATACTGATAAAATCCAAAATACCGGCAAGCTGAAAAGCTTGCCGGTATTTTTTATCGTCCAGAAGTTTGCCCTGCCTTTTTGGAGCATTCTTAGGGCCCTTTTTTATTCACTGCCCTTAAGGAGAGAGGAATGATTAACGCCGAAAACTTTTTCAACATCAATCAAAAAAGCGATTCCTTTTCCGGGGGCGTCTAGGTCGATGGCATTTTCAATGCTTTTGACAACCGCTTCTGTATAGCTTTGGGGAATGACTGTAAGGACGATGTCTTTCTCCGGTTCGATGGTGAAGTTCAGGAATTTTTGCTGTTCATTCACGCCGGTGCCGCGGCCCGATAAAATGGTTCCGCCTTCCGCGCCGGCATCGGCTGCTGCCTTCACTACTTTTCCCGAATCGCCGCTGTTGACAATTGTCACCACAAGATGAAACTGATCGCCTGCGTTCTCCATGGACAAATCACCTTTCTGTTGTCTGGCTTCGCTGACCCGATCTGACAAATGCGGAACGCCGAGCAATTTGTTCAAATGCACGGTGAACCCAAGTCCGTGTCCCGGTATGCCGAGTTTTCCGGCTCGGCTGACTGCTTCTGTTACGGCAGCTTCAATTTTGCCGTCAATAGCTAAGAAAAGCACATCTTTTTCATGGGTTGCAGGCAAACCGAAGAATGTCGGTTTCTCATTGCGCCCGATCCCTTCCCCGTACAAAATGGTCGCTCCATCCGCGCCTGCTTTTTTCGCTTCAGCAATCACGTCGCGCGAATAGCCTCGTTTGACGATTGCAATCATCAGCTTATGATTCAGGTTCATCGTTTCGAGCCCCACCTTTTCTTGTGAAAATCAAGCCAAGAACAAGCACTGCCAGTATAGGCATCATAGCCACTAATGCGACCAGGCCAAAGCCGTCCATAAGCGGATTGCGGCCATCGGTGACAGAAGCTGCTCCAACAGCCATTGACAAGATGAATGTTACGGTCATTGGCCCAGTGGCTACGCCGCCGGAATCGAAGGCGATGGCGATAAAGACTTGTTTTGAAAAAAAGACCAGGATCAAAGTGAGCAAATAGCCGGGAATGAGAAAATACCAAAGGGGAATGCCCACAAGAATTCGGGCCATTGATAGGGCGATGGAAATGCCGACTCCTATTGATAATGTATAGAGCATCAGTTTTTCGGAAATATAGCCTTCGGTTACACGGTCGACTTCAGCGTTCATGATGCTGACAGCTGGTTCCGCAAATGTTGCTGCAAAGCCGAGCACAAAGCCGACAGGGACCAATATCCAGGAATAGGTCTTGCTGCCCAGCGCTTTGCCCATCATCTCGGCTATCGGGAAAAAACCGATATGGACCCCTTGAAGAAAGAATGCAAGACCTAAAAAAGTGAGGGCAAAGCCTAAAGCAACCTGAAGAACGCGCTGCAGCGGAAGTTTCAATAAGAAGATTTGAAAGAGAGCAAAAAACAGGATTAAGGGAATAAGGGCCCAGCCTACTTCAAGGAGCACATCAGCAAATCCTTCGAAAATATGAAAAGTCACCTGAACAGCACCCCCAAAATCATGACAGCCAAAATAGGCCCGATGGAAGCGAGCCCGATCAATCCAAAGCCTTCACTGTCAGAGGAAGAACTTGAACGGAGGACGGAAGCCACACCAACTCCAAGAGCCAAAATGAAAGGAACTGCCATGGGACCGGTTGTAACCCCCCCAGAATCAAACGAAATCGAGACAAATTCTTCCGGCACAAATATCGAAAGAGCAAAAACTGAAACATAGCCGCCAATCAGCATGTAATGAAGCGGGATACTGTAGATTGTCCGCACCATGGCGAGAGCGACAAAGATGGCCAGCCCAAGCGCAACGGAAAAGATCAACAGATTTGAACCGATGCCGCCTGCCGAGACCTGGTCGATTTGCTTGGCCAGCACGCGTACGTCCGGTTCAGCGATTGTCACCGCTAAGCCGAGCAGAAAGCCGGTTCCGATAATGAGCCAAGTTTTTCTGGTTTTTGGCAGCTGTTTGCCGATCAATTCGCCGACTGGAAGCAAGCCGGCGGTAACACCAAGAAGAAAAAGGAAAAAACCGATGCTGACAAATGCGGCTCCTATCAGAAATTGAAGCAAAGCTTCCAAAGGCAGCTGAATGAGTGTCACTTGCAAAATGATGACGACAATAGTTACAGGCAAAATGGCGGAAGCAACTTCTTTAAAGGTTTCTTTGATGTTTTCCATCATAAGTCTCCTTTGCCGCTTTTTGATCTTATTCCCTTACTATTTTTGTCATAAACTTATCAATCTGAGGGCCGGCGGTTTGAAAGCCGGCACCGGTTTTAGCTATGCCCTTTTTGAATTGATGTATAATAACATATTGGACCAAGTAAATGGAGCGCTCCTTCCATTGGCGGGCGCAAAAGCCGATGCGTGCGGCAGTGGTGGATCAGGAGAAGGAACAAAACTGGCTTCGTTAATGATGCAGCCAGTTTTGTCTTGCCAGGAGGATGTATAAAATGAAAAAAATCAAACGATCCATACCGATCATCCCTGCGGATTTGGAAACTTTACCTTTTCAACAAGCGATGGACGACCAGTATATAAGCAATTGCAAAATCGCTCAAGAAACCATCGAGTACCAGACAGATGAGGCATTGCATTTTGATAAAGTAGTATTTGAGAACGTCAATTTTCTGGAAGCAGCATGGCCGCGCAGTGAATTTGTCGACGCAGTGTTCATCAATTGCGATCTTTCCAACGCGGATTTCAGCCGAAGCGTCTTTCATCGGACGGAATTCCGAAATTCCAAATTGCTGGGGACGAATTTCGCAGAAGCGGGGGTCCGGCATACTTTGTTCATAGATTGTGTGCTCAATTATGCAACTTTCGGGTTTTCACTGTGCAATACCACTCAATTTGAAAGTTCGGAAATGCATTATGCGGATTTTTACGAAGCTGAACTGAAAAGCACCGAATTCCTTTCGTGCGGCATGAACAATATCAATTTTATTGAAACGGGATTAAAAGGCGTCGACTTGAGCACGAACCGCTTTGAAAACATCCAAGTGACTGTAGAAAAACTAGCTGGCTGCCGTGTGTCTTCCGAACAGGCCCTTGCATTTGCCCGGCAGCTTGGACTTGTCATTGCAGATTGAAAACCGAAAAAGCCCGCTAGCGATGAAACGCTAGCGGGCTTTTTCGGTTTTTAACGCACACCTTTCATAAAGCGTTGGATTGCAGGAGAAGCAAAGTACAAAATTATACTAAGCACGATAGAAGCTCCGCCGATCAATCCAAAATACATCATTTCATTTTCAGGTGTGTAGAATTTCACGAGCTGTGCATTCAGAGCTTGGGCTGCTGCATTGGACAGGAACCATAAACTCATCGCTTGCGCAGAGAATGCTGCAGGCGCCAATTTTGTCGTTGCAGACAAACCGACAGGAGACAAGCACAATTCGCCAAGGACAACAATCAAGTAACTAAGCACTAGCCACATAGGGTTCACCAATGCCTCCGAACCGCCAAAGTAAGCCGGAAGCAAGATGACCAGAAATGACAAGCCGGCAAACAGCAAACCAAGTGAAAATTTTTGCGGAATAGAAGGTTGGCGGCTGCCAAGTCTTACCCATAACCAAGCAAACACTGGAGCCAGAGTGATGATAAACAACGGATTCAACGATTGGAACCAGGCCGGCGAAATTTCAATGCCTGCGAAAGTCAAATCCGTCCGTGTATCCGCGTAAGCGGCAAGGATCGTCGAACCTTGTTCCTGGATAGCCCAGAACATTACGGATGCGATGAATAACGGGATATACGCCAGGATACGGGAACGTTCAACTTCATTGGTCTTTTTGCTTCGGTACATGACAATGAAATACATCGTAGGAATTAAAATTCCTAGAATCCCGACTGTGGCGATAAAGCTGTCAAACGTCAAGAAACCGAATTCTAAGCCTAAGTAAACAATGGCTGCAAGCGCAACGGCGCTGCCGATAAAAATTTTGATGAAGTTTTTCTTTTCAGTGGCAGATAATGGGCTGGCAATTACAGTTCCAGCCAATCCAAGATTTTTTTTCTTCGTTGCGACAAACAAAATAAGACCCAGGAACATTCCGACTGCAGCAATTGCGAAGCCAAGGTGGAAGTCGATATCCATTCCGACTTTGCCGACAATCAAGGGAGACAGAAAGGCACCGAGGTTGATCCCCATATAGAAGATGCTGAAACCGGCGTCGCGCCGTTCATCTTTCTCGGCATAGATTTCTCCAACGATACTTGATACGTTCGGTTTAAGCAGCCCTGTACCGAGGACAATCAGCACCATCGAGACAAAGAACATCGACAGGCTGCCTGGAATCGCCAGTGCGATATGGCCTAGCATGATTAAAATCCCGCCGTAGAACACAGCTTTCGAAGTGCCGAATACCCTGTCCGCTAGCCAGCCTCCGATGATTCCGGACATATAGACCAGGGAACCGTAAATGGACATGATCGATAAGGCCAGCGTCTGATCTAATCCAAGCCCCCCCTGGGAAAGTTCGTAATACATATAATATACAAGAATCGCTCTCATGCCATAGTATGAAAAGCGCTCCCAAAATTCCGTGAAGAATAAAGTGAATAGCCCTTTAGGATGCCCAAAAAACCCTTTTTGCGGCACGCTATTCACAATATCTTGCTTCCTATAATGGTCAGACATCTAACGACCTCCTTTAAGATATGTTACTATAATACTTTTTTTAGCAATAAAAATCAAAATAAAAATAAAAACTAGGATAATAGACGGTGATCATTCAATTTATTTGAAATCATTTATAAAAACTAATATTCTGAAGTTTTTTTAAGAAAATAAAAATAAAACGTATACTGACAATTATTGGTACTAAAAACCTATGCTGGCAGTTGTCATTTCAAATATAACTGTTATAGAGCACAAAGTTTTAGTATTTGAATAATAGCAATGAAAAAATTTACATTTCTTAGTACATCTTTACTAAAAATTCACATTTTTTAAAAAGTGCTATATAAATATATTGTATTTACCGAGTGAATGCAGTATATTTTAAATAGTTAGAATTTTATATAGAGAAAGCGGGAAGCGGAATGGAATTATTAGCTGCGAAAATCAAAGAACTTAGAGAACAACGGGGAATGTCGGTCGAAGCTTTAGCCGAAGCATTAGGATTTGCTAAAAGTACTGTTTGGGCATATGAGAGCGGCAAAAAACAAGTGTCCGTCAGCCATCTTGCTATTTTAGCTGACTATTTTAACGTCTCGGTTGATGGAATGTTAGGTCGCGTTGAACGCACGTTCAATGTAAATATACAAAATTCTTCTATATTAAATGAATATACCTTCTTATTAGATGACAAACCGCTGGATCAAGCTGAAATTGCAGAAGCTGCTTCTTACATCCAAGTAAAGCGGCGCATGGGAAGCTATGGATCGAATCCAGTCTAATCCATATTGTTGTTTATAGGGAAAAACACCTGCCTCTGTTGATAGAGGCAGGTGTTTTTTTATTGTATTTTCAAGCTTGCCGTTTTCAGGCAGGATATTAGGAAGCGGATAAAGAAGAAGTAGAAAGATTACCGATGGGATTCCTTGCAGGAGTGTCAAGGAGAATGGTTGCAGCTGCGTGACTGGTAAATGTTTTTTGCTTCCCATGGTCAAGAAAAGCCGGAAATCCGAAGCAGGCGGTTTTAGCCTTGCTTTTTTATTTCTTCATTAAAAGCGGGTGATTTTATGGATAGATATGTATTATATGAAACTTATCGGCTGGGCATGTTGATTGGGCATATCGAACCTGCTGAACTCATAAGGGAAATTGACAAGTTTATAACTGCATCGCCGGTCGAAGATATTCCCCATGTTTTTTACGTGCTGTCACTGGCCAGCAACCGGCGGGTGATGATTGAACTGCTTACGGATTTGGCGAAAGGGGTTGACCAGGAATTGCCGAGCAGCATTGTCGCTGGGCTTCTGCATCGCGACCAGGACCGGTATACAACCGAAGAACTCTATTGGAAGATCGGATTGCTGGCATCTTTACTGGCTGACCAAGATGGAGACATAGCAGTTGAATTTACAGAACTGAAAGAAGCGTACGATGCTGCGCAAAAAGCGTACGGTTTAAGGTTCAAACGAAAAAAGGCAAGAGAGCGGATGCTTGCGAAAAACGAGAAAACCATAAAAGACTCCTTGAAAAAGTATGCAAAGTATATAGAAGAGTTTGAAGCTGAAAATTGGTGGCGCAGTTAAAAAGGCTTTGTTTATCTCATCTGCCAGAGGGAAGGGAAGGAATAGAAGAAATCATATTCACAGGAGGCAGATTGGATGAGCAAAACGATTTTTATTACCGGAGCTGGCAGCGGCCTTGGCAAAGGGGCGGCAATCGGCTTGGCTAAACAAGGGCACAGGGTGATTGCGCCGGTGGAAATTGCACCCCAAGTCACAGCTTTGAGAGAAGAGGCAAAAGAGGCGGGAGTGGAACTTGAAGTATTCAAAATGGATATAACAAATCCGCAGGATCTTTTGCAAATGATGGAATATGACTTTGATGTTTTTGTTGCAAACGCGGCGCTCAACGAAGGCGGAGCACTGGGAGAAGTCCCGATGGCAAACTTCCGCAAACTATTCGAAGTGAATGTTTTCGCTGCATTGGAAACTGCACAAATTGCTGCGCGGAAGTTTGTGGATAAGGGCAGAGGGAAAATCATTTTCATGTCTTCGATGGCTGGCATCATGGCGACCCCCTATGTTGGGCCCTATACAGCTACCAAGCATGCCATTGAAGCGATTGCAGCAACAATGCAAAAAGAGCTTGCCGAATTTGGCGTTCAAGTAGCCACCATCAATCCTGGCGCATTTGCTACCGGCTTCAATGACCGGAGTGCCGAAGCAAAATGGAAATGGTACGACGAAAAATTCCATTTTACGAAAAAAGAGGATATGGCCGAAGCCGACAAAGCGTTGGAGCAGCAATTCGACCCTGCTGATATGATAGCGAAAATGGTGGAGATTATCCCGCTGGATTCACATAAATTCCGGACTGCTTTTCCGCCGGAAACGGAGCAGCAAATGAAGGAAGAAGAAGCAAAACGATGGGATATGGAAATTTGAAGGAGTGGTTTAGATGTACCACGACACGGAAATCCGGCTGATCCTTAGGCAGGGAAAAGCGGATGTGCATACGGCATGCCAACTATTCGACTCCTGTGAAGCGGCTGACCTGGACATGTTGCTCGGAACTTGGAAAGGGCGGGAATTTCATACGGGCCATCCGCTCGACGGGGTTTTGAAAAAGTTGAATTGGTATGGCAAAGCCTTTCATGATGCAGAGAATGTGGATCCTTTGTTGTTTGAAGGAAGAAAAGGGGACGTATTTGCAGTGGATCCGGTTCCTTTCATGGATAACCGGAAACTTGTGAAGGCTGTTGGCGGAAAAGCCCGTATGCGGATGATGAAATTCCGCGGGGAAATGACCGCAACGATGATTTACGACAATTTGCCGGTCCACGATCATTTTCGAAAAGTGCATGACGGATTGCTTTTTTGCATGATGGATTGGAAAGCGGACAAACAGCCGTATTTCTTCCTATTGGAAAAAGTGGAATAGAAAACTGCCCATTGAAAGTGGGCAGTTTTTTTGTTTGTTGGTGAAGCGTGAAGAAAGTTCAAAAGTCCTGAATTCATTTTGGGTGGTCCCGGAGAAAGAAAAAAAGGGCGGAAATATGGTAAGCTTGTCAGTACGATAGAAGTTTTGGGAGTGTTTAATTTTGTTGGAAGAAGCAAAAAAATTACTGCAGTCGTATTTCGGCTATGAAGCATTCCGGACTGGCCAGGAACAGGCGATTTCACAAGTTTTTGAAGGGCATAATTCCATTTGCGTCATGCCGACTGGCGGCGGAAAGTCGATGTGCTACCAGATTCCGGCTCTTGTAATGGATGGAACGACCATTGTCATTTCCCCATTGATTTCCCTGATGAAGGACCAAGTGGATGCATTGACAGCGGCTGGAATCCCGGCCGCTTATATCAACAGTTCTCTCGATTTTGAAGAAGTCCGGGAAACCTTGCATAATGTGCAGCAAGGGGCTGTGAAGCTGCTCTATATTGCGCCGGAACGGCTCGATTCACAGATTTTCCTGGATGAGTTGCAAGGTGTGCATGTGCCGTTAATTGCGGTGGACGAAGCGCACTGTATTTCGCAATGGGGGCATGATTTTCGGCCCAGCTACCGTCTGATCAGCCGGATGATGGATATTTTTCCAAACCATCCGACTGTACTTGCGCTGACAGCGACGGCTACACCGCAAGTTCGGCAGGATATCTGCCGTATCTTGGAGATCGATGAAGCCCATACGGTCATGACCGGATTTGAACGGGCGAATCTCACATTTTCAGTGATTCGCGGACAAGACCGGGAGCGTTTTGTAAAGGATTATGTAGAAAAAAATAAAAAAGAAGCAGGCATCATTTATGCGGCGACTCGGAAGACCGTTGATTCTGTATATGAGATGCTTGTGAGAAAAGGCATCAAAGCGGCGAAATACCATGCGGGCATGCCGGATGAAGAACGGAAGAACGGACAGGAACGGTTTTTGAATGATGAAGTGACTGTCATGGTCGCAACCAATGCTTTTGGCATGGGAATCGATAAATCGAACATCCGTTATGTTATCCATTATCAATTGCCTAAGAACATGGAAAGCTATTATCAGGAAGCAGGCCGTGCTGGACGGGATGGGCTGCCAAGCGAATGCGTTGTGCTTTATGCTTCGCAGGATGTTCAAACACAGCGTTTTTTGATCGACCAAGCACAAGATCCAAGCCGCATTCCCGGCGAATTGATGAAACTCCAAGGGATGGTCGATTATTGCCATACCGAAAACTGCCTTCAACAATTCATTATTCATTATTTCGGGGATTTGAGTGCGGAACCGTGCGGGCGATGCGGCAACTGCCTGGATGAGCGCGAAAGCCTGGACGTGACAAAAGATGTGCAAATGGTACTGTCGTGCGTGGTCCGAATGGGGCAGAAATTCGGGAAGATGCTGACGGCTCAAGTACTAACCGGTTCTCGCAACAAAAAGGTTATTGAGTTCGGCTTTGATAAACTGTCGACATACGGCATCTTGAAGCACCAAAGCACAAAAGAAGTTTCTAATTTGATGGAATTCATGATTTCGCAAGAGCTGCTAGCGGTCGAACAAGGAGCATATCCGACGATTTATGTTCCGGACGGCGGTCGCGATGTGCTGCTTGGAAAACGTAAAGTAATGCGAAAAGGCGCAGTAGCCACAAAGCAGCTTTCGGAAAACGATCCTTTGTTCGAAGAATTGCGGAAGGTGCGGAAAGGGTTGGCGGACGAGGCAGGTGTTCCGCCGTTTGTTATTTTTTCCGATAAGACTTTGCAGGATATGTGTTCCCGCAGGCCTAAAACTCCAGATAGCTTTTTGGAGGTCAACGGGGTAGGCGCCAACAAATTGGAGAAATACGGAGAAGCTTTTTTGCAGGCGATCCGTTCATATGATCAAGTTGAAACTTAATAATTATGCATGAAAACCCTTATTTTCAAATAAGGGTTTTTCTTTGTTCAATAAAGAAAAAAGGAATCGGAAGTAAGGCTATATCACCAGTGTTTGAAAGCGCTTGCAATAAAAATTTAATGAATTTTGTAAATTCACTTTTATATTTATTCAAATATTATGATATACTATTCAAAATTAAAAAACTTTACTGAACTAAAGGAGGCGATTTGATGAAGAAGAAAGAGTATCCCGTCCGTCAGGGGCTTTACCATCCGGATCAAGAGCATGAAGCATGTGGCATAGGAATGATTGCCAATATAAATGGTGAAAAATCGCATTCGATTGTTCAAAACGCGATTAATATACTTTGTAATCTGGAGCATCGTGGAGGTCAGTCGGCCGACACAAGTACAGGCGATGGAGCGGGAATCCTTACGCAAATCCCTCACCGCTTTTTCCTGAAGCAATGTGAAAAAGAAGGCATCAAGCTTCCGAATGAAGGAAAGTATGGAATTGGCATGGTCTTCATGCCGCAAGATTATGATTTGCGGATGAAAGCAAAAGAAATCATTGAGCGCATCGTCGCTGAAGAAGGCCAAGGGTGTTTAGGCTGGCGCGCAGTGCCAGTAAATGATGCTTTCGTCGGAAAAGTGGCGAAAAAAACCAAACCGGTAATACGCCAAGTGTTCATAGGGGCAGCCGAAGAACTTTCGGACCGCAAAGATTTCGAACGAAAACTATATATCATACGCAAGCGGATCGAACAGGAAATGATAGGGAAAGAAGAGTTCAAAGACGTGTATTTCAGCAGCTTGTCTGCCGGGACAATTGTTTATAAAGGAATGCTGATTCCGGAACAACTGGATTCGTTCTATATCGACCTGAACCACCCGGAATTCAAGTCTGCTCTGGCGCTTGTGCATTCCCGCTTCAGTACAAACACGTTCCCAAGCTGGCAGCGTTCACACCCGAATCGCTATTCCATTCATAACGGCGAATTCAATACGCTGCGCGGGAATGTCAACTGGATGCGGGCTCGCCAGGCATTGTGCAGTTCCGAATATTTCAATGAAGAAGACCTTCCGAAAGTTTTGCCGGTCATTGATGAAACAGGCAGTGATTCGTCGATGTTCGACAACTGCTTCGAATTCCTTCATTTGTCCGGCCGGTCTCTTGCCCATACGGCTATGATGATGGTGCCAGAACCATGGGTGAACGATCCTACGATCAAGCAGGAGAAAAGAGATTTCTACGAATACCACAGCACGCTGATGGAACCTTGGGACGGTCCGGCAGCTTTAGTCTTTACGGACGGCAAGCAAATCGCTGCCTGCCTTGACCGCAACGGTCTACGTCCTGCCCGTTACTATGTGACAAAAACCGGCATGATCGTTCTTGGTTCAGAGGTTGGGGCACTAGATATTTTTGCTGATGATATCGTCTATAAAGACCGCCTGCAGCCAGGGAAAATGCTTGTTGTAGATTTGGAAGAGGGGAAAATTATTCCGGATGAGGAGATCAAACTGCAGATTGCTGCAGAATATCCTTATAAAGACTGGGTCGAAAACAAGATGGTCAACCTGGAGGATCTTCCAAAACCAGATCTTCACACTGAGAATGACGTTGCGGAAGGGTTGCTTGAACAGCAGCATGCTTTCGGCTATACCACCGAAGAATTGCAGAAAATTGTCAAACCTTTGGCTACAGACGGCAAAGATCCAGTAGGGTCGATGGGGTACGACTCACCGCTGGCGGTATTGTCGAAAAAGCCGCAGCTTCTCTACAATTATTTCAAGCAGTTGTTTGCGCAAGTGACAAATCCGCCGCTTGACGCTATTCGGGAGCACATCATCACCTCCGCCCGGACAACAATAGGTGCCGAAGGCAATCTTGTCGAGCCCGGCCCAGAAAGCAGTTGCCATATCCGGCTGGAAACGCCGATTTTGACAAATTATGAATTGGAAGCACTGCGCCAGCAAAAGCTTAAAGAGTTCCAGGCAGTGACTTTGCCGATTTTGTTCCAGGCTGATGGCGGGCATGAAGCCATGGAAGCTGAATTGGAGTCCCTCTTTGCAAAAGCGGACGCCGCGCATGCGGATGGAGCGACATTGATCATCTTGTCGGACCGTGGAGTAAACCGCGAATTTGCGGCCATCCCTGCGTTGCTTGCCGTTTCTGGCCTGCATCATCATTTGATTCGCCAGGGAGTGCGGACAAAAGTCAGCCTGCTTCTTGAATCGGCCGAGCCGCGGGAAGTGCACCATTTTGCGGCGCTTCTAAGTTATGGGGCAGAAGGCATCAATCCTTATCTTGCGTTCCGCTCTATCAAGGAACTTGTAGAGATTGAAGATATTGCCGGCTTTACTTATGAAGAAGCGGAAAAGACGTATGTTAAAGGGGTAACTGACGGCATTGTGAAAGTATTGTCGAAAATGGGGATTTCTACAATCCAAAGTTATCGGGGCGCACAAATTTTTGAAGCGGTTGGCATTCATATGGATGTAATCGACAAGTACTTTACCCGGACATCATCACGCCTTGGCGGCATCGGCCTGGATATCATCGCTAAGGAAGTATTGATGCGCCATGCGCAAGCCTACCCTGAACGTGAAGGCGGAAACCGCGCGCTTTATGCAGGCGACGAATTCCAATACCGCGAAAAAGGCGAGGATCACCAATACAACCCGGTGACAATCCATACGCTTCAGCAAGCTTGCCGAACAAATAATTATGAAGCATTCCAAAAATACACGAAATTGCTGACGGACGAAAAAGCCAATCTGCAATCGATCCGCGGTTTGCTGTCCTTCAAAAAACGGACGCCTGTGCCGATCGAAGAAGTGGAATCGATTGAGGAAATCTGTGCCCGCTTCAAAACGGGAGCCATGTCTTACGGTTCGATCAGTGCAGAAGCGCATGAAGCTTTGGCCATTGCGATGAACCGCATTGGCGGAAGAAGCAACTCGGGAGAAGGCGGAGAGCAAGTATCCCGCTTTACGCCGGATGAAAACGGCGATAATCGCCGAAGCGCCATCAAACAAGTAGCTTCCGGCCGATTTGGAGTGACAAGCCATTACCTCGTCAATGCTGATGAAATTCAAATCAAGGTGGCCCAAGGTGCAAAACCTGGAGAAGGCGGACATTTGCCGGGCAAGAAAGTTTACCCGTGGATTGCAGAAGTGCGAGGCTCTACGCCTGGCGTGGAACTGATTTCACCACCACCTCACCACGATATTTATTCAATTGAAGACTTGGCGGAACTGATTTTCAACTTGAAAAATGCCAATCCTTCCGCCCGCATCAGTGTCAAGCTCGTATCGGCAGTCGGTGTTGGAACGATTGCTGCGGGTGTTGCGAAAGGCCGTGCAGATGTTGTACTGATCAGCGGTTATGATGGGGGCACAGGAGCTGCTCCTAAGACCAGTTTGAAACACACCGGTTTGCCTTGGGAAATCGGGTTAGCGGAAACCCATCAGACATTATTATTGAATGGTTTGCGTGACCGGATTGTTGTAGAGACGGATGGCAAGATGATGACAGGGCGAGATGTTGTAACAGCTGCACTTTTGGGAGCGGAAGAATTCGGTTTTTCTACTGCGCCGCTTGTAGTGCTGGGTTGTGTTATGATGCGCGTCTGCCATTTGGATACATGTCCAGTCGGAATTGCTACTCAAAATCCGGAATTGCGGAAAAAATACATGGGAGACCCGGAACATGTCGCTAATTTCATGCGTTTTATCGCAAGACAAACACGGGAGCTGATGGCGGAACTAGGTTTCCGTACAATCAACGAAATGATCGGAAGAACGGACGTGCTTGAAGCCAACCAGGCAGTTGATCATTGGAAAGCTGGCGGGCTCGATTTATCAGCACTGCTATATCAGCCGGATCTTCCAGAAGAAGTCGGCCGTTACGCGACCATCAAACAAGATCATGGCTTGAAGCAGACACTGGATTACCAGGAATTGTTGCCGCGCAGCAAAAAAGCGATCGAATCAGGAGAGCGTGTGGAAGTGACTACCGCAATCCGCAACATCCACCGTGCAACAGGAACCATTATCGGCAGTGCGGTTTCTAAACGGTACGGGGCGGAAGGGCTCCCTGAAGATACCATCAATTTCAATTTCCAAGGCTCGGCAGGCCAGGCATTCGGCGCCTTTATTCCAAAAGGGATGACGCTTAAATTGATCGGCGATGCCAATGACTTTGTCGGCAAAGGGCTGTCTGGCGGGAAAATCATTGTCTATCCGGCAAGCGACTCAACGTTCATACCTGAAAAGAATACCATTATCGGCAACGTTGCCTTCTACGGGGCATCTGACGGTGAAGCTTATATTTATGGAGTGGCCGGCGAGCGCTTTGCCGTCCGCAATAGTGGAGCGAACGTTGTTGTTGAAGGAGTCGGCGATCATGGCTGCGAATACATGACAGACGGCCGAGTTGTGATTCTAGGAAAAACCGGGAAAAACTTCGCGGCAGGCATGTCCGGAGGGATTGCTTATGTGCTTGACGAAGACGGAACATTTGCAGTGCGCTGCAATCCGGAAATGGTGCATTTGCAGCCTCTTGCAGAGCCAGCGGAAATTGAAGACTTGCGCAGTATGATAGAAAAATACGCTCAATATACAAACAGCTCAAACGCCAAGCGGATCCTGGCACACTGGGAAATCTTTTCCGCTAAATTTGTTCGGGTCATTCCGAAAGCGTACTTGAAAATCAATGACCGCATCAACAAACTTCAAAGCAGCGGCATGACGAAAACTGATGCTGAAATGGCGGCATTTGAAGAAAGCAAAATGGCAAACGCCGGGAAATAAGACAACCGGCTTGGAGATTGCTTTGGTTTTTAAAAACAAAACCGAAATGGGGGGATATAATGGGAAAAGCGACTGGATTTATGGAATATAATCGCCAGACATTTAAAGAACGCAATCCAGCGGACCGGATCAAGGATTGGACTGATTACACGGCACCGCTGTCAGAGCAAGAAGTGAGGGAACAGGGCGCACGCTGCATGGATTGCGGAGTGCCAACGTGCCAATCAGGCATGGAGATAGACAGAACCACTACAGGCTGTCCGGTTTATCATCTTATCCCTGAATGGAATGATCTCGTTTACCGAGGGCAATGGAAAGAAGCGCTGCGCCGGGAACACGTAATGAATAATTTTCCGGAATTCACGGGGCTTGCGTGCCCTGCTCCTTGCGAAAGTGCCTGCATTTTAGGGATCAACGAACCGCCGGTCGCTATCAGGACGATCGAACGGTCAATCATTGAAAGAGGATTTGCAGAAGGATGGGTTGTTCCGGAACCGCCAAAAAGCCGGACCGGCAAAAAAGTGGCTGTCATCGGTTCTGGTCCAGCAGGCCTCGCTGCAGCCGCTCAATTGAACAAAGCCGGCCATCTGGTAACTGTGTTCGAAAGAAGCGACCGTGTAGGCGGGCTGTTGACTTATGGCATTCCGGAGATGAAACTTTCCTATGATGTCGTAAAACGCAGAGTCGATATTCTGGAGCAAGAAGGCATCGTTTTCCAGACAAATACGGAAGTCGGAAAAAATTATCCGGTTTCAGCGCTTCGTTCGGACTTTGACGCTGTCATCATGTGTACAGGCGCTACTGTCCATCGGGACATTAAAGTGGAAGGCCGGGAATTGAAAGGCATTGAATATGCAATGGACTTCCTTCATTCCAGCACAAAAAGTTTGCTTGATTCGAATCTGGAAGATGGAGCGTATATTTCAGCCGAAGGAAAAGACGTCATCGTAATTGGAGGAGGCGACACAGGTACTGACTGCCTGGCAACAGCTGTCCGCCAGAATTGCAGAAGCCTTGTCCAGTTTGACGTCTATGACAAAAAAGGGGCAATCCGTGATGAAGTCGGAAACCCTTGGCCGCAATACCCGCAAATCCATCGGGTTGAATATGGCCAAAAAGAAGCGGCGGCTGTTTTTGGGGAAGATCCAAGAGCTTACGCTGTCATGACGAAGAAGTTTGTCGGCGATGAGAATGGAAACGTCAAAGAAGTCCATACGATCAATGTGAAGTTGAAAATCGACGAACAAGGCAACCGCGTCCGAGAAGAAATTCCCGGCACGGAGAAAGTATGGAAAGCGGATTTGGTGCTTTTAGCAATAGGGTTCAACGGACCTCAGCAGCAGCTGATCCAGCAACTGGATGTTGAAACAGAAGCCAACTCCACTGTAAAAGCGGAATATGGCAAGTATGCGACTAATGTAGAAGGCGTATTTGCAGCGGGGGATATGCGCCGAGGGCAAAGTTTGATTGTCTGGGCAATCAATGAAGGCCGGGAAGCTGCCCGTGAATGTGATCGCTTCTTAATGGGATCAACTATATTGCCATAAAAAAAGAACCAGGAGAAAATCCTGGTTCTTTTTTATAAAGTCCGGATAAATATAAAAATTTGCTATGAATTAAGAGAATATTTAGAAATAAGTTGTTCTTTATACCTAGTTCCTCTATACTAATGATGGGTGGGGCGTGTTTTTTGATACATAGGTGAAGCCAATTCGAATTTCAATTGTTTCAAGTCAAAATCCATTGCATTCGCTACATCATAGGAAAACTGGGAGGAAAAGAATGTTTAAGAAAAGTTTTGCAGCCGCTTTATTTTCTATTATTCTTGCTGTAATGGGCAGCACTTCGGCTTTTGCAGCAGAACCAGCCAGCCCGGAAGTTGAGAAAGCGCTAGTGAAGATTGAAGAAACTAACGATAAAATTTATGCTGAAGTTGAGAAAACTCAAGTGAAAGCACAGACTTTATACGAACAGTACCTTGAAAACTTAAAGAAAGAGCAGGCTACTGAAAAGAAAGCTCAGCTGACTGCTGAATATGAAAGAAATATTGAAGCATTAATTGCCGAGTTGGATCAAAAAACGCAGGAGTTGACTCGAGCAGGAGTCGAGAAAGTGACAGAAGCTGGGATAACGGTTGAGATTCAGTGGGTTTTGTACCAATTTGCTGATCGAGAAGCTTGGATTGATCCTATTATGGTAGTAGGCTGGTAAAATAGTATAAATATTGACAGAGTTCTATAGGAGTGAAGTTTTTTCTGCTCCTATAGTTTTTTTGGAAGGAAGTGTGTTCGTGAAAGGCTTGGATATATTGAAAAACGGGTACCTTGAAACCGTAAATAATGATTCCACATCTTTGAGTCTGCTTGGCCGAGGTAGCGGTATTGAGATGATGAAGCAACTTGTCTTAAAGGATAAGATATTTTTCCTCTATCCCAGTGAAGATGCCGACGTTCAAGAGTTTTTTTACATACTGAGCGGAAAAGTTGAAACTGAGGTAAATGGAAAGGTTATAGAACTTGGAGCAGATGATTTTTTTACTGCAAAAAATTTGGAAGCTACTGTACAGTTTACAGCTAAAACTGACGTAAGCTTTTTATCTGTTTCTACTGCTCCTGTATTTCATTATCTTAGCAACGTTATTAGTGCATTGCGCAAAGTTGGGGAAGCGGTGGAGCGAAAAGACCCGTATACTTTCCAACACAGTTCGCGAGTCGCTAATTATGCTGTAAAGATTGCTTTGAAAATGAAGCTTAAAAAAGAAAGAATGGATAATTTATTCATTGCATCCATTCTTCATGATATCGGAAAAGTAAATATTCCAGAGGAAATTTTAAAAAAACCAGATAAATTGACCGCTGAAGAATTTGACTTAGTAAAAAAACATCCAGGAGACGGTGCAGCGATGATCCGGGAAACAATCTATGCTGATTTAGCGGATATTGTGGAACAGCATCACGAAAGGGTTAATGGTAAAGGCTATCCTCATGGGTTGACAGATGAAGAAATTTTAATAGAAGCAAAGATTATTGGAGTAGCGGATACATTCGATGCTATGACAGAAGACCGCGCTTACCGTAAAGCCTATTCGCCGGAATACGCGATGGAAGAGTTGAAACGGCTTTCCGGCACTCAATATGATCCAGAAGTTGTAGAAGCTTTTGAACACGTGCTATTGGAAGAAGGAAAACTCACCTAAGAATACAAACACCTCAGACACCTTGTTTTATATCACAGGTGTCTTTTATTTATTCCTAAGGATGTTTAAAAACATCAGGTTTAGTCAATACTAAAACAAAGTGTAAACAAATCAGAGGAGGAGATCGAAATGGCTAGAAACAGCGGCGGTGGAGTATTCAGCAAACTTGTATTATTAGGCTTAGGTGCGGCAATTGGAGCAGCTATGACACAGAAAAAGACCAATACAGATGGAACGACAACTTCACAAGCAAGCAACTTAAAGGAAAACGTCAAAAAAGGGCTGGATCGATTCAATGAACAATCAGGCGGCATGGTCGATAAAGTAAAGCCAGGAGTGACAAAAGCGGTTGAAGCGGTAAAAGGTGCAATCGACAGCCAGCAAAAAATGATGGATAAAGAAAAAGACATGCTTGATAAAGCGAACCAAACGCTTCAGGATGATGTCGGCGGTTCATCAAGCAAAGATTCAAGCAGTTCGGCAAGTGATACTTCAACTGGCACTTCGGCTACTTCTAAAACAGATACGACTACGCCAAGCGGCGGAATTTACGGCGGCAGCACAGCTTATACAGATTCTTTGAAAAAAGATCTTTCAGATGATTCTGCAACCGGCGGCAACTCTTCTTCAAATAAGTCTACATTTGACAAATAGAATAGTATATACTGATTATTAAGATAAAGCTATGCTCGAGTCTTACGGGCTATAGCTTTTTTCTCTATCGTCATTTGTTTGAAAATTACATAAACTTAGAGAGGGGGAACCACATGTTTAATTCGTACAAGACAAGTCCTTTTTTTGATGAGATGTTCACTTCGGAAGGGACACCAAAACCACATTACCAAAAGTTTCACGAAATCCTTTCCCAATTCAAAGAAGATGAATTAAAAGAAAAACATGAGACAGCCCAACTCTCATTTTTGAGGCAAGGAATCACGTTTACGGTTTATAACAATAATGTGGGAACTGAACGGACAATGCCGTTCGATTTTGTTCCGATTATCATTTCCCCTGAAGAATGGAAGACTATTGAAAAAGGAATGATTCAACGGACTGAAGCCCTCAATCAATTTTTGGAAGACGTCTACCACGATCAGGAAATCCTCGAAGATGGCATTATTCCAAGAAGCCTTATTGAAGAAAATCCTTATTATTATGCGAAACAAGTCCAAGGGATTAATATTCCCATAAAAAATCATATTTTCTTGGCTGGAATCGATTTGATCAGGGACGAGTCCGGCAAATATCATGTGCTCGAAGACAATCTGCGGAATCCTTCCGGAATGTCCTATGTTTATCAAAACCGCTATGTGATGAGGCAAGTGTACCCTGAGTTTTTTGCTAAGCACGCAGTGGAAACATTGGAGCATCAGTTGTCCTATTTATATGAAGCGATGCTTGACCATGCCCCTGAGGCGAAAAAAGACAAGCCTTTTGCGGTGCTTTTGACGCCAGGCATGTACAATTCAGCTTATTATGACCACGTTTTTCTGGCGCAGCAGATGGGAATAGATTTGGTCGAAGGACGGGATCTGCTTGTTAAGGATAATATCGTATACATGAAATCGATTCGAGGCCTAAAACGTGTCGATATTATTTACAGGAGAATCGATGACGACTTTCTGGATCCAGAAGCCTTCAGGGAAGACTCCGCTTTAGGGGTAGCTGGATTGCTGGAAGCTTATCGGCACGGAAATGTGGCCATATTAAACGGCATCGGCAACGGTGTGGCTGATGACAAGGCCATTTATGCTTATGTTCCGGATATGATCCGATATTATTTGGGGGAAGAACCGATCATCGACAATGTGAAAACCTACTTGCTCAGCAAAGAGGAGGAACGGAAGTGGGTGCTTGAGCACCTTGAAGAACTTGTTGTCAAAAATGTCGGGGCGTCAGGCGGCTACGATATGCTGATCGGTCCGCATGCCTCTAAAGAGGAAATAGAAGAGTTCCGGGAGAAAATTATTGAAACGCCCCATCAATACATTGCCCAGCCAACGATCAAGCTGTCGAGGGCGCCGGCCTACCAAGGGGAAAAATTTTATCCTTGCCATGTTGATTTGCGGGTTTTTGTCATGAGAGGAAAAGAATCCCGTGTACTTCCGGGCGGATTGTCCCGTGTAGCTTTGAAAGAAGGGTCTCTAGTTGTCAACTCCTCTCAGGGCGGCGGAGGCAAAGATACGTGGGTATGCAAAGATGAGGGAGGGGTATTGTAATGTTGAGCCGAGTAGCGAACTCATTATACTGGATGTCGCGGAATGCGGAAAGGGCCGAAAACAATGCCCGTATCTTAGATGTGCAGCTGCTGCAGATGATTGAAGCATCAGATGAAGAATTGGTGCGAGACCGGGATTGGAAACTGATTTTTGAAATTTGCGCTTCTACAGAATTGATGGAACAAATCAAATCTATGCCATATTATGATGAAGAGAATCTTGTGCATTATTTGGCATTGTCCGAAGAGAACTTGAATTCAGCAGCAAATTGCGTACGGTTTGTCAGGGAAAATGCCAGAGTGAGCCGGGACCACATTCCGGATGATTATTGGGAGGCATGGAACGACAGTTTTTGGACGCTGCAGAAAATGGATGGACAGCAGATTAGCATGCGCAATGTCCGCAAGTTTCTAGAACAAGTCAAAATGACTTCATTGACTTCCCAAGGCATTATCGAATCTGCTATGTCCCGCGGGGTTGCCTATCAAATCATAAAAATTGGCAAATGGCTGGAACGTGCTGAAAAAACTGCACGAATTTTAAATGTCGTGTGTGAACGTACCCGGGAACGGGAAATGGAGGAGCAGGCAGAGGATTATTATTACTGGCTGGCGGCTCTCCGGATGACAAATGGCTATGAAGCGTACCTGAAAGCCAACCCGCCACTTATGGACGCAAAAGAAGTGCTGTGCTTTTTGACTTCCAACGAGGCCTTTCCGCGCTCGATCATTTATTGTTTGAATCATGTAAGGGAAGCAATCGATGATTTGGAGGGCGGGAAGATTTCCCATTATTCATGGAAGCTTTATGCAAAACTGGACCAATTGCGAACCGATTTTGAAAAAACGGACATAAGAAATTTGAGTTCTGACGAAATGATGGATTTCCTGAACCAGTTTCAAAATGGCTGCAATGAAATCGGGGAGATTTTTTCAAGGACTTACTATTTGATAGACCCCACCTTGCAAAAAGAAGAAATGAAACAATCCCAGGGTCAGAGGCAGACTCAAACGATGAGTACGAAGGGAATTACTTCTATGAAATATAAAGTTGAGCATACGAATATCTTTGAATACGACACTGTTGTCGACCAAAGCATGAATTCTATCCGTTTGAAACCGAGAACGGATGAATGCCAGCGCTTGCTTTCCTACCGGGCGGAGATTACGCCGGCCTCGCTGGCAAAAGAGCATGTTGATATTTGGGGCAATCATGTCGAAACCTTTTTTATAGCGGAACACCACCAGCAGTTGGAAGTGAAAACCACTTCGGTGGTCAGTATTCAAAAAAGCCCATTTGTCCATCGGATCGATTATTCGCCTGAAATGAATGCAATTTTTCATTCCCAACTATTCAGTGAACATTATTTGGCCTTTTTGAGCAACACAGCGTATACGTATATTTCACCGGAACAGATGGAGCAAGTGGATAATCAGCTTGGTGAAATGACTAACCCGGTTCAGTACGCCATCGACGTTACCGAATTCTTATATAAGCATTTTACTTATGATGGCGAATCCACAGATGTTTCAACTCTGGCAGAAGAATCTTTCGGCTTGATGAAAGGCGTCTGCCAGGACATCACGCACGTAATGCTGGGAATCTTGCGCAATAAGAATATACCGGCCCGTTACGTCAGCGGCTATTTGTATGTTGGCGAAAACTCGGCTTTGGTGGGGGATGCGGCAAGCCATGCCTGGGTGGAAGTGATGGTCCCGGGAATCGGGTGGGTCGGGCTCGACCCGACCAATAATGTAGAAGCTTTGGAACATCATATCCGCGTTGGAGTCGGCCGTGATTATAATGACGTCAGCCCTGTCCAAGGCGTCTACAGGGGCGGCAGCCAGTCGTTGGACGTAAAAGTTTCTGTCAGTCTATTGGATCAATAGAAAAGAGGCTATCCAAAAGGATCAGCTTTAGAGCCCGTGAAGAAAAAGCATTGCTCTTTCTTCACGGGCTTCTTTATGCCGCATAAAACTTAATAATCGTTTAATGACCGGAATACTTTAAACCGTGCAATAATAGAAATACTGAAATATTTGCGTAATGAAAAGGAGCAAAAAACATGAACAAAAAGCAATTTATCGATTTTAACCTGAGCGAACCGATCTTGCGGACGCTTGAGGGGTTGGGGTATGCAGAACCGACCGAAGTACAGGAGAAAGTGATTCCAGTGGCACTGGCCAAGAATGACGTAACGGTAAAATCGCAAACCGGTAGCGGAAAAACTGCGGCATTCGGCATTCCGCTTTGTGAACTGGTTGAATGGGAAGAGAACAAGCCGCAAGCGCTTGTATTGACTCCTACGCGGGAGCTGGCGGATCAAGTGAAAGAAGATATCACAAATATCGGCCGATTCAAAAGGGTCAAAGCAGCTGCTGTTTACGGCAAGCAGCCTTTCGCCTATCAGCAAGCCGAGCTGAAACAAAAATGCCACGTTGTTGTCGGAACGCCGGGACGTGTCTTGGACCATTTAGAGCGCGGAACACTGAATGTTGACCAGATCAAGTATCTTGTTTTGGATGAAGCGGATGAAATGCTTAATATGGGCTTTATCGAACAAGTCGAAGCGATTATTGAGAAACTGCCGAAGCAGCGCACGACGATGCTGTTTTCTGCGACACTGCCGGAAAATGTTGCGAAGTTGCAGCATAAATACATGGACAAGCCGCAGCATATCGAAATCGAGTCAACGGAAACATTGACGGACCAAATCGATCATTCATTATATGTAGTGAAAGAGCAGGAGAAATTCTCTTTGCTGCGGGATGTGACAATCGCAGAAAATCCCGACAGCTGCATTATTTTTTGCCGAACAAAAGATAATGTGGATTATGTAGTGGATGAACTTGAGAAACATTACTATACCGTAGACAAATTACATGGCGGCATGGTGCAGGAAGACCGTTTTGCTGTGATGAATGAATTTAAAAGAGGCGAGTTCCGTTATTTGGTCGCTACAGATGTAGCAGCGCGCGGAATTGATATTGACAATATCACCCATGTTATCAACTATGATATTCCATTAGAGAAAGAAAGCTATGTCCATCGGGCGGGAAGAACAGGGCGCGCAGGCAGAACCGGAAAAGCGATTACCTTTGTTACGCCGAACGAAGACAAATTCCTGGCCGAAATCCAGTCATATATCGGATTTGAAATACCGCAGCAGGATGCTCCGACAGCACAAGAAGTGAGCGAAGCTAAAGACGCGTTCATGGAAAAACTTGAAAGCCGTCCAAAGTTGAAGAGAAACAAAAATGAACAGTTGAACAAAGACATTATGAAGCTGTATTTTAATGGCGGAAAGAAAAAGAAACTGCGCGCATTTGATTTTGTCGGCACTTTAACCAGCATTCCTGGAGTTACTGCTGAAGACATCGGGATCATTAAAATTCAAGATACCGTCACGTATATCGATATCTTGAACGGTAAAGGCCCTATTGTGTTAAAGGCCATGAAAGACAAAACAGTTAAAGGGAAATCCTTGAAAGTCCATAAAGCAAATAAGTAATAAAAAGATAAGCCGTTGCGTATGCAGCGGCTTTTATAATTTCAAATTATTATTTCCCGGGGAATATTGGTATGAATGATTAAATATGATTAGTTTAATTAGAATAATTTTAATGAAATATTTTACAAATATTACTGACTAGCTAGTTATTATGTCATAAAAAAGAACACAATTGTAATTGAATTGGTGGTTCTTTGTTACAAGACTGTAATGTTTACGTGTTATTTTGTTTGTACTTACCAAACACGAACAAAGGAGAGAACAGATTGAAAAAACTACTAGTCGTCTTGAGTTTTGCACTGATTTTATTCCTTGGCACATCACTTGAAAGTTCCGCAGCAGCGAGCACCTATACAGTTAAAAGTGGAGACACATTATATAAAATTTCCAAAGCAAAAAAAGTGAGCGTCACGAACCTTAAATCGTGGAACGGATTAAAATCCAATACCATCCATCCGAAACAAAAGTTAAAGTTAACAAAATCGGCTTCTAAAGCAAAAACACCATCCCGTTCTTCATCAAGTTCTGTCGTTAAAGAATTTACGGTTTCATCTACAGCTTACACAGCTTCATGCAGTGGCTGTTCAGGAATTACAAGAACTGGAATCAACTTGAAGAAAAACCCTGGCTTGAAAGTTATAGCGGTCGATCCGAACGTCATCAAACTCGGTACTAAAGTATATGTTGAAGGGTACGGATATGCTGTTGCCGGTGACACGGGAGGCGCAATCAAAGGGAAGAAAATCGACGTCTTTATTCCTACACAAAGCGGTGCGCTTAAATGGGGCCGCAAAAACGTCAAAATCAAAATTTTAAAGTAAGCTATAGATAAAAAGCAGTTTGCAAGGCTGGATTGGCCAGCCTTGCAAACTGCTTTTTAATTTTGGACAATAAGAATCCGCTTTTCTGAAAGGAAATAGATGGAAAAACACCAATCTGTCAGGAGCAGATTGGTGTTTTTATCTGTTCTTATTTATAGATCCAAACTCGAGCGGCTGAACCATCCGCACTTTCTCCTGCCACCCGGAACTTCAATCCGAAATTCGGAACATTGCGCCCAGCGTGGACCATTCCGGGATTGCTGTAGTCTGCGCTGTCGTCAAATAACGGGTTGCGTTTCGTATAGCTGTCAGCCAGTGTGAGTCCATTGATAGCGGTGTAATCAAGGAACATTTTAGACTTTTTGTTCAAGCTGAAAGCTGCGTCATTCAGCTGGTAACGGGAAGATCCAACTGCACCGCTGCTCCAGTAGTTTGTTGTTTGATCAGCATCAACCACTCCAAGGAAGCCGTCTCCAGGATGCTTGCCCGTCCAGTTATCCTCATAGAATGTATCTACATACCATACAACCAACCCCGCATCATAGCTCATCAAGCTTGCGCCTCGGCGGATGTTGGCAAGGCCTTCGTCTACGCCGTTATGGGAGCGCCACTCAAGCAGGTAATAATGCTCAGTATAATCTTTTCCATCATTCATCGTGAAACCTTCCAGTTGAAAAATAGGGTCTCCCTCTGCATCATCAGAAACGATTGTTTTGCCGTCTGCAGTGATTGCCAGATTGTCCACATAGAATCCTGGATGAGTAACATATGGATCAGTCCAATAGTTCAATTCCACGGTAACTTTTTGTCCAGCGTAATCAGACAAGTCAAAGTTCGCGTCCACCCAGCCGTTTGATAGGCCAGTGATTCCGTGTCCAGGGTTTTGACCTTGTGGGTTTTCCAATGTCGTGATATTGCCTTGGATTGTTTTGCCAGCCACTTTAACAGAAGCATAATCCCAGTCTTCTTCAATATCGTACCAAGTTTTAAATGTAAGGGCAGCGGAAGTAGAGGCGGTCAAATCGACTTCAACTGACATTGAATGGTCCAAGGTATTACCTTTGCCGCTGAAATATTCTTTGGCGCCGCCGAATGGCGTGTTGATGGCAGTCGCTTTATCCGGCAAGTCGATGCGCAGTGCGTCATTATTTGTGCCTTTTGTTGCGGCTTCATCCAAAAGGATGGTTATGCCGTCTTCGGTAATATCTTTTTCATTTAAAGTGGTGCCGCTTAGCCAGTTGCCGCCATGTCCTGCCTGCAGCATTTCCTTGGCATATGCGCTGAAACCGGTCGGCTCAGTGCCCGGGACTGAACCGGCCCAGCTGCCGCTTGCCATGATCGACCAGTAAGCTACCGCTTCTCCCGTTCCGGAATATTGAGTGTCATACTCATCCGGAAGACCAAGATCATGTCCGTATTCGTGCGCAAAAACGCCAACTGCGCCGTCTTCCGGTTCAATGGTGTAATCCCATGCCGCTAGTTTTCCGCCAAAGCGGTCGCTATTCGATGTTCCGCCAGGCACGCTGACTGGGCTAGCGCCTAATTTTGAGCGGTGCGACCAAATCGCATCCCCGCCTAATTTACCGCCGCCTGCTTCTTCGCCGACACCTGCATGGACAATCATCAAGTGGTCGATAATGCCGTCCGGTTCGTTATATTCTCCGTCGCCATCATAGTCATCGCGATCCCAGACATCGTATTCCGACAAATCGACTTTAGGATCTTGGCCAGCCTTTGTTAAGGCTTCATAGACCAATGATCTTGCAGCTTTATCTCCGCCAGTTGCCGGATTGTTGCCTCCGTAGTAAGCTGCCGGGTAATCTGCTGTATACCAGCCGGCTACTGTGCCGTCTATGGTGTAGCTGCCGCCCGATTGCTGTTCATAATATTGTTTCATCGACACGAAGGATTCGCCATTTGGTCCTTGGAAGCCGTTTTCACCAAAAACCATGTCTTGGAAGTGGGAGATCGGGTAATCTTCATAGAACATATCCGACTCTTCCTTTGTGATCGAACCTGCTTTGTAATCAGGGAAGTCGATAGCCAGAACCAAAACTTTATCTTTCCGCACTTTGCCTTTGTATGCTTCTTGTTCAACAGCTGCGACCTTGTTTTTCTTCGCTTGTCCCAGTTTGTTTCCTTTGCCGTTCGTCATGCTGTTGTTCACGGCTTTGTTTTGAAATCCGCTCTCGTACTTATGAGCAAGGCCGTTTTCTTTGTCAGCTTGCGCATTGCTTGCCGCTTTAGCCCTTAAAAACTTATTCAAAGCTTTTTGTGCTTCAGCAGGACTAGCATCTTTGGCCACAATACCTTCTTTTTTCAGCATTTCAATCAATCGCTCGTCATTTGCCACTCCTAGATCAGCCGGAGTAGCACTATCGGAGTCCTTGTACTGTGATAGCGGGTTAGCTGCTTGCGCTGCAGGGGCAGTGGAAAAACCGCCGGCTGTCAAGGCGCTGAATCCGAGAATTGCAGCCATCGTGGTGCTTACGAACATCTTCTTCAACTTTATTCCTCCTAGAAAAGTAGAGTTTTCCTAACATTCAAAAGATACGCTAACTGCGTCAACATTACTAGGCGGGAAAGAATAAAAAGTAAATATTTCCTATTTAATAATAAAAAATATAGGAAAAAGTTTACATGTAGAAAATCATCTTCTGTAAAATTTTGTTTTATAAATAAAAAAATCGGCTCCTTCAAGCAACTGGTTTCTTATGAAAATTAATGTCATGCTGCAGTGGCGGAATAATCGCTGCCAATATGCTGTCAAACAGTAAAATGTACTTTTTTGAAATAAATTGAAAAAAATTTTTATTTCTTTGGAAAGATGGTTTATTTGTCCCTGAAAACGTTTAAAGAGGTACGTTGTAGGGAATCTTTTTTTTAAGTCCATGTAAAATTTACTACGAAAGCCAGCATTTTCCCCTAAAATAAACCATCTTTTAAAAAGAAGCGCCGGCTAAGCTCCCATCAGCACTAAAATCATCAACCGGATAAAATGCAGTCCCGCCTTTGATCCGCCTATAAAAACAATGGATAGGGATGCAATGAATATACATATTAGTTTTATTTTTTTAATGCAGTGTTGCAGGTTTTCCTGCATTGGTATATAATTTTTATAAGCATTTCAGTATATTTATAAGTTGGGGGAGTAGTTTGTGCAGGATATACTGCGTGCCATCTCAAGTTCGTACCAAGACTTTAGTTCCGGACAAAAAAAAATTGGCGATCTTTTTTTTCAGGAACCGATTTTTTTAGCTTTTTCTTCTGCTCTGGAAGTAGGGAAGCGCGTAAATGTCAGTGAATCTACGGTAATCCGCTGGACTCAGAAATTGGGGTATAAAGGATATACTGAATTTCAGCAATTGCTGCAGCGGAAACTGGCGGAAGAACATTTTGGGCAAAAAGAGCAAAAAAAAGCGGAACCTGCTTCACAGTCTTTTTTGGGGAATCTATTGGATGCCGATATTGCCAATCTTATAAAGCTGAAACAAACTGTCGATGAAGAAGTGCTTCTTCAAGTAGTAGACGCTATAGGCAGCACAAAGCGCTTATATGTGACCAGCAATTTTTTTGATTATGGTTTGGCCCATTGGTTTTCGACATGGATGAATATCGCGCTTGACCATACTGAACTATTGATGCCTGCTGATGTACAGTATTTCAGCAGGCTGGCAAAAGTGGAATCCGAAAACACGGTGATTGCATTCGCTTTTCTGCGCAATACGAAACCTTTGATGGAAACGTTGAAGATGGCCAAGGAGCGAGGGGCAGAAGTGATTGTGTTTACAGACTCCGCCGATTCTCCCGCTGCAGGCATTGCCGATATATCGATCCCGGTTTTTCTGGATACCAATCTGAATATTGATTCGTATACGGCGGTTCATGCATTGTTGGCTTCAATCATGAGGTTTGTCTATGTGAAAGAGCATACAAAAGTAAAAGAAAACTTTTCCGAGCTGGAGAAGATTTACAAGGAAAAAGATATTTTTTTTTAGCAGTGGTCAACGTCTGGGATTGTCCTGAAACGCTACAGCGTTTTGGTAAATAATATATAAAAGGGGAGAACAACATGAAAAAGAAATTGTCATTTTTGAGTGTCATCTTGTCAGCTGGGCTATTCGTATCAGCTTGCGGAGGCGGAGGTTCTGAAGGGGAAAGCGGAGGCTTGAAATTAGTCGAAGAAGGAAAATTCACGACTGCGTCAAGCGGGCTTTATAAGCCGTTCAGTTTCGAAGAAGGCGGCAATCTTACAGGATTCGATATTGAAATAGGCAATGCAATTGCAGAAGAAATGGGACTTGAGCCGAATCCGGTTACAACTCCTTTTGAAACCATTATCCAAGGTTTGACTACAAACCGCTATGACGCAATCATCGGTTCATTGGCAATTACAAATGACCGCGCGGAGCAAGTGAGTTTCACAGATCCTTACTACTATTCCGGCGGCGCTATTTTTGTCAGAGAAGGAAATACTGAAATCCAATCCAAAGAAGACTTGAAGGATAAAAAGATCGGCGTTGTTGGACAAAGTACGTATGAAACGGCTGCCAAAGAATATACTGAAGATATCCAATACTACAACAGTGATGTTGTGGCTTTGCAGGATTTGGAAATCGAAGGGCGTTTGGATGCTGTCATTACCGCTGATGTGGTAGGGTTTGAAGCGCAAAATACAGGGATCAAAGTGGAAGCGGTTGGAGAGCCTTTGTGGATCGAAAAAGTAGCTATTGCTGTCCGCAAAGACGATACGGAAATGCAGACTCAAATCAATGAAGCGTTGGCTGCAATTATAGAAAACGGAACATACGAAGAAATTTCAAACAAATATTTTGGGCGTAACCTCCTGGAAACCGATATTGAAGGCATTGAAGTTTTAGAATAGGCACGTGCCACAAGGAGGAGTGAAGAACCTATGCCAGAGATATTTGTAACAGTTTATGATGTATTTATGCGAACCTATCCGGGATTTCTGGAGGCGACGCTCGTCACGCTGCAATTGACGGCTGTCGGGGTCATTCTCGGAACGGTTATCGGTTTGATTTTTGCTCTTATGAAAATTTCAGGATCAAAGATACTGCGGGGAATAGCCAATACCTATATTACAATCATTCGCGGAACGCCGCTGATTGTACAAATCATGTTTTTATACTTTGGGATTGTTGAAATTTATACGATGGATAATTTCTGGGCCGGTTCGATCGCGCTTGGTATTCACAATGGCGCATACATTGCGGAGATTTTCCGTGGCGCGATTCAAGGCGTCGATCCAGGACAGCGGGAAGCGAGTATGTCGCTTGGCATGAACCGGAGACAGACAATGAGCCGTATTGTCTTTCCGCAAGCTTTGCGCCGCTCAATTCCTCCATTAGGAAACCAATTCATTATTACATTAAAAGATTCCTCGCTGGTTTATGTTATCGGGGTATCAGAGATATTCTCGCTCGGAAACCGGGAAGCGGCCCAGTCTTATCAGCCGTTCGAATCATTTTTGGTCGTGGCGCTTTACTATTTGGTGCTGGTCATGATCTTCACATTCCTGTTGCGTTTGTATGAAAACAAACTCGACGTTGACAGAGCGTAAGAGGGGAGATATAAAGATGCTTACTGGAGAAAATATCCATAAATCATTCGGGGATCTTGAAGTGCTCAAAGGCGTGGATTTGCACGTGAATCCTCAGGAAGTGGTTGTTCTTGTCGGAGTCAGTGGATCAGGCAAGAGTACATTGCTCCGATGCTTCAATTTTTTAGAAATGATCAATGATGGAAAAATCATAATTGATGGGCAGACGATAAACCCCCAAAAAGACAATTTGACAAAAATCCGTGCGGAAGTCGGAATGGTGTTTCAGCACTTTAATCTTTTCCCTCATAAAACAGTTTTAGAAAATGTTATGGAAGCGCCTATCACTGTGAAAAAAATGAGAAAAGATGAAGCGCGAAAACTAGGTTTGGAATTGCTGGACAAAGTTGGGCTCCGCGATAAAGCGGATGTTTATCCAAGCAAGCTCTCCGGGGGGCAAAAACAGCGGGTCGCGATTGCGCGTTCACTTGCCATGCAGCCGAAGGTCATGCTGTTTGATGAACCGACCTCAGCACTTGACCTGGAAC
>NZ_VOHD01000003.1:479027-1431025 GCF_007859395.1 Planomicrobium sp. CPCC 101110
GCACTTGACCTGGAACTGGTAGGTGAAGTGCTGCAAGTCATGAAGCAGCTGGCTGAAGAGGGAATGACGATGGTTGTTGTAACCCATGAGATGAAATTTGCGAAAGAAGTGGCTGACCGCATTATCATGCTTGATAAAGGGAAAGTGATTGAATCAGCCGATCCCAAGACTTTTTTCGAAAATCCAAAAAACGAACGCACTCGTCAATTTATCCAATTGGTCGAGTAGGCGGACATGCTATTTCCGAAAGGCGCTGGTTATATGAACCGGCGCCTTTTTCTTGTTTGGATACGTTTTTAAATTGGAAAATCGGTTAAAGAATACTAGAGGAAACGAAGGGAGGCATGGCGGACTAAGGACAAAGGAAACTAATGGCACAGATACAGCAAGAAACAGCCGTCTTTAGAAACGGGTCAAGTCTTTCAGGAAAGAACATATCAGATTGAATGGGAGGCATAAAAAATGAAGATTGCGGATATCATGACGCCGGATGTAGATGCTTGTTCACCGCAAGCAACAATCCAGGAAGTTGCGACAAGAATGAGAGATCTGGATGTAGGTTCAATCCCTGTTGCCGAAGGCGACAAATTGATCGGGATAGTCACAGACCGGGATATTGTTGTCCGGGCAATAGCAGATCAATTGTCTTTAGATCGTCCCATTTCTGAAATCATATCTTCTGAGCCTGTGACTGGCAATGTTGACATGTCTGTTGAAGACGCTGCTAATCTTATGTCCCAGCACCAAATTCGCCGTTTGCCTATAGTTGAAAACAACCGCCTGGTCGGCATTGTCTCTTTAGGGGATATTGCAGTAAAAGATGAAACTTACGACAATGCCGAAGTCGCATTGGATGATGTGTCAGAACCGGCAGAACCGGACAGATAAAGGCGAGATCATAGCAACTTTTTTTCGATCCATACACAGTTAAGCGATGGCAATCTTAAAAGCCGGCTCCAAGGAGCCGGCTTTTGACTTATTATGGCGTTTCAATAATATCTACGGAAACAAGCGGCATATTTTCTTCGGCCTGGCCTTCATAGATGCCTTGCACAGTGACAGTATCCCCGACAGCGACTGCGGTTTCAGCCATATTCCGTACATATACTTGTTGGTCTCCATCAGTCAGTATAAAAGCGGGAAAAGCGTTATCATCCGTTAATTCTTCTACAGTACCGGTTAAACTTACAGGTTCCCCGTCCGGAATCTCACCGTTTGCCAATGCTGCAAAGGTGGCCGGTTCTGCTTCATCCGCTTCTTCAGGTGATGTGGGATCTAATTCTCCTTCAGGAGCTGAAACTTCTGTTTCGCTTTCTTGGGTTGTACTGGCATTTTCATCATTTCCGCATGCCCCCAGCAGCAACGAAAGCGAAAACAAAAAGAGCAATTTGTTCATCATCATCACTCCTAAACGTTATAAAAACCTCATACTACAACATACCCTTTAAAAGTCGAGGCTTAAACGAAAACTCCTGAAATCATAATATCAAACAGCTTTCCGCCGTTTGGCGTCGGCTATTACCACACAATAGTTTCCGGATAATCAGCTTGAAAAGGTATTTCATGAATCGCTTTTTTTGCTGGATTTGCCACAGCCAATACTTGCTTGCGAAAAGACAGGTAGTCTTGATCTTTTGCAGCAATTTTTGCTGCAATGGCGGGCAATATTTTCTCGCGCTGCAATGCGGTCAGGCCAATATATTGAAGGTTCAAAAAATCGATGTATTGAATTGCGTAATCTTTCATAGGTGTTGCTGAGCTGAATGCTTGAAGGAGGGCTTGGTAATCTTTCTCGCCGATCTGGCCATGTAAGCAATCAAGAATCAATGACTGGAAATGGGCGATAGTGTGGAGATGGAAATTCCATTCCGGATTCTGCACTTCCTTCCGGTGCAAAAGGGAAAAGTCCCTCAAAGCAAGAGCTGCAAACAATATTTCGGGCCAAAGTATTTCAACGGAAAAATAGATGTTCTTGTCTGGCGCAATGAAATTATGTTGCTTTTTCACATGTTCATGAAATCCATTAAATACAGTTTCAATATTGCGGCTCCCTTGTGCCGCCTGTCGAATAGCATATGAAACGCTAAGAAGGCGCATTCTGGCGCCAGTGTAATCATAATACTTTTCTTCCTCGCCGATTACGTGATAGATGGCTTGGTTCAATCCATCCAAATCAAAATAATCGCCGCTGATTTTAACTCCCGTATGATGCGGTGTATTAGTAATCGTTAGCACAAGCGGATCCTCCTCAGCGTTTTGGTGTGTAATTCAATTGCTTAAACAACTCTTCCCGCTCCGCGTCAGTTAAATCCCGCCATTGTCCGACAGGCAAATCACCCAGATGGATGTTCATAATGCGGATTCTTTTCAAGCTTCGGACCTCGTATCCGAGAGCGGTGCACATGCGGCGGATTTGACGGTTCAGTCCTTGTCGGATAGTCAGGCGGAATGTGTATTTCGCCAGCTTTTCCGCTTTAGCGGGGAGCGTTTTTGTTTCGAGGATCTCTACGCCTGCCTCCATTTTTTTGATGAAAGAATCTGTTATAGGCATATCCACTTTTACAATGTATTCTTTTTCATGTTCATTTTCCGCCCGCAAAATTTCGTTGACGATATCTCCATCGTTGGTTAACAAAATCAACCCTTCGGAATCTTTATCTAATCGCCCAACATGGAAAATGCGTTCGGAGTGGTTGACGAAGTCAACGATATTGCCTTCAATATGGCGTTCTGTTGTGCTCGTAATGCCGACCGGTTTGTTAAGGGCAATGTAGACATATTGCTGTTTAGGCTGCTCAATGATTTTTCCATCCACCTTGACTTCGTCGCCCGGTTCCACTTTACTGCCCAGTTCAGCGGCTTTGCCGTTTATTGTCACTCGTTGGGCTTCTATATATTTATCTGCTCCACGGCGAGATGTAATTCCAGTTTCGCTTAAAAATTTATTGATTCGCATTTGAAATTCCCTTCGTTTGTAATTTAACTTTTATTTTAATATTATACCCTCAATCAGCATTTAACAAAACGAACACAAGCAAATGGAAATTTATTAGGAAAAAACTATTGCAATTTTTCGATAAGTTTGACAATATGAAAGAGAAGCCGTGTGTTTGCGCTAACTTTTCGAATGAAAATGTAAGCGCATACTGTTCGGCAATCTTAATCAAAGGGGAGGAAACAAAATGGTAATGGTTTATGCTTCACCGAACAGCGAAGGGGCAAAAAGCAAATTTAAAAGCAGATATGAAAACTTCATAAATGGTGAATGGAAAGCGCCGGTAAAAGGACAATACTTTGATAATGTATCACCGGTCAACGGCAAAAAGTTCACTGAAGTTGCCCGTTCTACTGCAGAAGATGTGGAATTGGCGCTGGATGCTGCACATGCTGCAAAAGATGCTTGGGGACGCACGTCCGTTACGGAGCGGTCAAATATCCTGTTAAAAATTGCCGATCGCATGGAACAGAACCTCGAGATGCTGGCAGTTGCCGAAACTTGGGATAACGGAAAAGCAGTCCGCGAAACGCTGAATGCCGATTTGCCGCTGGCGATTGACCATTTCCGCTATTTTGCGGGAGTAATACGCGCACAAGAAGGATCAATCAGCCAAATTGACGCGGATACGGTTGCGTACCACTTCCATGAGCCGCTTGGTGTCGTCGGGCAAATCATACCATGGAACTTCCCATTGCTTATGGCTACCTGGAAATTGGCGCCGGCGCTTGCAGCAGGTAACTGTGTCGTATTGAAGCCGGCTGAACAGACCCCTGCAAGCATTCTTGTCTGGGCAGAATTGGTTGGGGATCTGTTGCCGCCGGGTGTTGTGAATATCGTAAATGGTTTCGGCTTGGAAGCTGGGAAACCGCTGGCTTCAAGCCCGCGCATCAGTAAAATTGCATTTACTGGCGAAACGACAACCGGCCGTTTGATCATGCAATATGCTTCCCAGAACTTGATACCGGTAACACTGGAACTTGGAGGCAAATCACCGAACATTTTCTTTAAGGACATCATGGACCAAGATGATGCTTTCCTGGATAAGGCAATCGAAGGCTTCGTCATGTTCGCATTAAACCAAGGCGAGGTTTGTACATGCCCTTCACGGGTGCTTATTCACGAAGATATCTATGATGAATTCATAGCGCGTGCAATCAAACGCGTAGAAGCCATTAAAATCGGGAATCCGTTAGATCCGGACACAATGATGGGTGCCCAAGCTTCACAGGAGCAAATGGAAAAAATCATGTCCTATTTGGATATCGGCAAGCAGGAAGGCGCTGAAGTACTGACTGGCGGCGACCGCAATATGCTCGACGGCGACTTGGCGGAAGGCTACTATATCAAGCCTACTGTGTTTAAAGGAAACAACAAGATGCGCATTTTCCAAGAAGAGATTTTTGGGCCGGTCGTATCGGTAACAACATTCAAGACCAAAGAAGAAGCGCTGGAAATTGCGAATGACACATTATACGGATTAGGGGCGGGGATTTGGACGCGCGATACGAATACCGCATTCCGTTTTGGCCGCGGCATCCAGGCAGGCCGTGTATGGACGAACTGCTATCACCAATACCCTGCGCACGCAGCATTCGGCGGTTACAAAATGTCCGGTATCGGCCGCGAAAACCACAAAATGATGCTGGAGCATTATCAGCAAACAAAAAACATGCTCGTAAGCTACAGCGAAGACAAGCTCGGGTTCTTCTGATTCAGAAAGAAGGTGAAAGGCAATGGTCGAACGCGTTACCGCAACAGATGCAGCGCTGGAGTTGATTGACCTTTTGAAGAGCAAACATGGGGCGCTCATGTTCCATCAGTCTGGAGGCTGTTGTGACGGAAGCTCTCCGATGTGTTATCCGGAAGGAGACCTTTTTCTCGGGGACCAAGATGTGCTGCTTGGTGAAATCGGCGGCTGCAAGTTCTACATGCATAAAAACCAATTCGACTACTGGAGCCATACGCAGCTGATCATCGACGTTGTAGATGGGCGAGGCGGAATGTTCTCGCTTGAAGGTGTGGAAGGCAAACGATTTTTGACAAGGTCACGCGCTTTCACTGCAGAGGAAACAAAAGAATTGCAGCAGCAAGCATAAGAAAACCGGATGCAAATGCATCCGGTTTTCTGCTTTTGAAAATGGATTGAATTGAATTGAAAGTGTTCCAGTAATCTTTTCTGATTGCCGTTTTTTCCATACTAAAAGAACAAGAAACCTTGTAAGAATAAGGTTTCCAATGGAAAATGCAATAGAAAAATGCTATAATCGGAGAATGAAAGGTGGTTGTGAAATCGATGAAATTAGCCAACGGGGTTTCCCGAGAACAAGCCGCTCATGCGCTTTCTTATGCGTCACATTCCCTTATAACGGAAGGGTTCAAAGTGACAAGTGAGGACCAGAAATTTGTTTTGTCGGTACTGACTGGTGAACAAACGGAAGCTCAATTCCATCAAGCCATCAAAATGAAGTTCAATGTCTAAATATCGGCATACCTCGATGTACTGCTACCCGGATACCAATGTCTTGATCAACGTGTTTGGCTTGAAAGATGAAGAGAAATTGAAAGAAGTGGAGAAAGTGTATACGCTTTTCCGCTTGTCCGAGATGCAGATGCAAAAACCTCGAAATCCTTTGGATAAAGAGGCATTTCTGGCGATTCATCATGGTATTTTAAAAGATGTTTATCCATTTGCTGGAGAATTGCGGAAAGAAATGATCTCTAAAGGCTCGTCCTCTTTTGCGCATCCCGATTTTATCGAACCTCAGCTGAATAAAATTTTTGATGAATTGGCAGAAGAAAGTTACTTGAAAGATCTGCCCCGTGAGCAGTTGATTCCAAGGCTGGCCTACTATTTAGCCGAATTGAACGCACTCCATCCATTCAGGGAGGGGAACGGGCGCACATTGAGGGAATTTGCCAGGCAGCTGCTTTTGAATGCCGGTCATCAATTGAGCTGGGAGAAAGTGCCGGAGCCGGCAGAAATCATCAACGCGTTTGTGGATTCTTTCAATTTGAACAACGATCGGTTGGAAAAATTGTTAAATGAAATCATTTCCATGTGAAAGGCCGGCTCATCCATGAGCCGGCCTTTCACATGGAAGCGGATTGTTTTTCAGCCATTCAACTCCAAATTCAACCAAAGGCTGCATGGCTGTAAATTGAACCTCAGCTTGTCCAAGCTTTCCTTTTAAGATAATTCCAGTATAATCTTTAACGAGTTCCGGAAATCGTTCAGAATCCGTATCGACACAATCGTATGTCCGCCAGATACGCTTGCCGTCTTCGCTGACGGCGGCGCCTTGGGGGGACGCTGTCCGGTTCTCTTGCAGGAATTCAGCCAAATGGAGGGCTGTGCATGAATCAAATCCGACTCCAATCAGCATGATTTTAACCTCAGCCTGCAGCATTTTGCCGAGCGGCGAGCCCATGCCGAATGAATCTTCAAGCGGATGTTCACTCATCCATTCAGCAGCTTTTTTGCCCCATGCCATGAATGAATGGCTTGGGTGCGGGCTGCGTATTGTTGAAGGGTGCCGATGAAAGCATTCGGCAATTTTCCCCATCCCTCTCAGGCCTGTTAAATGAGGGTCATAGGCTGGCAGCGACTCCCGCAGGGGCTGATGCCAGTTTTCGGGGATTGGCGGCTCCATCCAATAGCGAGGATCGGAATTATCGGCTGATTGGGACGGCATGACGATTGTGCCTTCCCCGGTGACCGTTTCCATCAGTGATTCAACAACGGCTTGTGCACCGCCGGCAATCCAGCCCATGGATTTTAAGGAAGAATGGACAATAATCGAATCGCCGGCTTTGATTCCAAGCTGGCTAAGTTGTTTTTTCAAGGAATCTTTCGATTGAAATTCAGGTGTATTTAAAATTCGCAGCAGTTCTGTCATAGATGCCCCTCCTTGAATATCAATATACCACAAGAGGAATTTGCTGTTTCTATAAAGCCGAGTTAGCATTAAGAAAAGGAGTGGATAAAATGGAAGCAATTCCAATGAAAGAATCACGCACAATACAGACAAAATTGGTGTTGCCGCCAGATACCAACCATATGGATTCCATCTTCGGAGGAAAAGTACTGGCATATATAGATGAAATTGCAGCTATTACTGCTATGAAACACGCCCGCCAGCAAGTAGTGGTCACCGCTTCGATTGACTCGGTCGATTTTCTTTCTTCAGCGCGTGTTGGAGATGTCCTCGAACTTGAGGCGAATGTGATATCGACCGGGCGTACCTCAATGGAAGTATATGTACGGGTCAAATCCCATAATTTAGAGACCGGTGAAGAAAAATTGACAACCGAATCGTTCCTGACCATGGTGGCAATGGGGGCAGACGGGAAACCGACGCCGGTGCCGCCGGTATTGCCGGAATCAGAAGGCGAGAAAATGTTTTTCGAAACGGCTCCTGCGCGCAGGGAGTACCGGAAAAACCGGGTGAAAGCGCCAAAAGTCTAATCAGTAAAAAAACAGTGTTCCGGACAATTCCGGAACACTGTTTTATTTTGGTGTTTTAACATTCTCCAATGCATCTTCAGGTTTGCTGCTAATGACTGACAAGCTGCCATCAGTTTCTAAAACGACAGCTTTCGCTTCGGATGTGGAGCCTGAACCGGAACTGCGGATAGCTTGAAGGATTTCAATCTCTGTTATTCTCTCTTTTTTCATCGCACTGCGCAAAAATTCACCATTCAAATAAAGCAATTTAGGCTCTGATTTGATCAGTTTGTTGAACCAACTGAAATGAACCGACCCAAAAGAAATGACATATTGGAGCAAGAGCAGCAGTGCGAAAGCAGTCAGCCCTTCAAACAAAGTGAGCTTGCTGTCCAATAAGATTGTTGAAAGGGTAGAACCCAGCGCAACTGTCACTACCAGGTCGAAAGCATTCAATTTTGTTAAAGTCCGCTTTCCGGAAATGCGCAGAAACAAGATGAGTCCGATATATGCCAGTGTTCCAACGGTTATCATTCGTACAAAACTGTCCCAAGTAATTTCGAACATTGTTCCGCCTCCTTAAAGTGTGGATAACTGAAGAAAAATTACTTATCCACATGTGAATAATTGTATTTTTTCTAAATTGTCCACACAATTACTGGACAACTTTTTGAGAATGTTGATAAATATGCTTGATTGCTTTGCTTATTCAATGAATAGTGGATAACTTGATAGAAAAAGACGAATCCAAAGGATTCGTCTTTTTATTAATTGCTTTTAACTAACAGCTCATCAAAATAAGAATTGAATTCTTTTGAGCGTTTCAAGATGGTGCTGGTAGCAACGCCGAATTTTTCACTCAAATCTTTTGAAGAAAGCATAGGTCCTTGGATAAGTTCATTGTCTTGTAAAAATCTCCAGAAACCGGCAACAAGCGCTTCCGGTTTTTGCACAGCAGGCTGCTGGCTTGTAAGATAACTGTTCATGATGCTGGTCACATTGCCGACAGTTTCTTCGTCAAAATTGGCTGTTTCAATATGTTTCGCAAGTTCAACCATTACTCCGTCATGTTCCGGGGACAATTGCGCATGTTTTTCTACAGGGCCTGTAGAATATTGAACGATGTGTTCCACAACAGTCAAATAATTTTCATGCAAATAACGTTCACCGGCAGTTGCGCCAGCTTCCGCCATTTTTGCTTGAAGCTTCTCGAAGAATGGAGCGAATTCACCAACAACCGTCAAATAACCATTGAGGAACAAGACGCCATTAGCGCCGGCGCGGGAATCAGGCAGCATGATGGCAAGAAGGCCTTGGCCGTTTTCCATGTCTGTCGGCGGCTGGTCGGTCATCACGTATTCTTCTCCTGTAAACGCGTCTTTCAGTTTGGCTGTCTCCAAATCGCCTTCCACCAATTGGCCAAGGAAGACTTTCACATTTTTCCAGTTTGTAAGAACGTCTTTTGTGATTGGGCGTTGAGCCAATTCAATTTGTTTTACCAGGAATTCCTGCCATAGTTCCGGTTTTTTCATGAACAGGAAATTCTCGATCACGAAGGCTTGCGCATCGTTTTCAGCCATCGATTGCATCAAACGGGGCTGCCATTCCTGTTGAAGCTCACGGAAGCTTGCAAGCTGCTGCTGATTCGGATTTTCAGAGAAAAATAACTGGCGCACTTTAAAAAGTTCATCATTCACCAAGTCATTAATGGATACTGCTTGCACGTTGCCGTGGCACTTTTTATATTTTTTGCCGCTGCCGCATGGGCATGGGTCGTTTCTTCCTACCATTTACAATCACCTACAATTTTTTCTTGAGTGTAACATAAAATTGAGCTCCACTCAAAAGTCGGATGATTCTGACGTTAATAGGCCATACAAATACATATCGAAACGCTTGCCATCCCGCTGCAGAAATTCCCGGTAAACGCCTTCTTTTTTAAATCCGAGTTTTTCATACATGGCGATTGCTGGTTTGTTGTATTCAAAAACAGTGAGCTGGACGCGATGGAGGTTAAGCTCATTCCAAGCGTAGTTCAACAATATCTCCATCGCTTCCGTTCCATAGCCTTTTCCTTGGTAGTCGGTCCCGAGGGCTATGGAAATCCAGCCGACTCGATGGGTCCATTGTATATCTTCGATTGCACAGACACCGAGGAATGTATCCAGTTTGACCGGGCGGATGGAAAAACGGAAATCGCGCTCAGAATCTTGCCGGAACCATTCTTCCGCCTGCTTCTCGGAAATTTCGCGGATCGGGCTGGAATTGTAATTGCGGCCAAAGCCCATTTCGCTGTTCCATACTCGGTAGATGGGCAAATCTTCTTCTTTCATCGCGGTCAAGCAAATTTTCTCTCCCGTAAACAAGCGAATTCCTCCTAGGCGAACAAATTGATGTCAAGGGAATCAAGAATGGGCTGCGGTACGAAAAAGCGAACGGTTACAAGCGGATCGACCACTTGGCTTATTTGTGTTTCTCCGGCAGCACTCATCAGCATCGTCATTTCACTGACAGTCAGATCGGTATGCGGCAGCAGGAGGTCGATCATTTCCTCCACGGCAATTTTTACCGCTTCATCAAGCGTCATGGCGGAAACAAGCAGCGCCACACCATCTGCATTCTGCAGGACCGGGTATTTGGAATGGAGGCCTTTGACAACATCAAACGTTACGGTTGCGCGGCCTGGCACTTCAATGCCGGAAACACTGACTTCGCCATCTCCCATCGCTGCATGGAAATCTCCTAAGGCGAAAAGTGCCCCATCCGTAAATACAGGGAAATACAAAGTAGCGCCTTTGGTAATCAGTTTTGTGTCCATGTTGCCTCCATGGGCGCCGGGGGTTCCGCAAGAAACAGGTTCTCCTTCGGGCGCAACGCCGATCACCCCGATCATCGGATTCAATGGCAATTGCAATTGCTCATTGAAAATCGCTTTGCCTTCAGCAATCGGAATGATCTTGGATTCCATTTTTTCCATTCGGTGGCCCATGACGCCGAGCTCGGGCCCGGTTACCATAACGCCTTGATCGCCGATTTCCAGCTCGTCAATCGTTACTTTCAGAAGATCGCCATAAGCAGCTCCTTCAATGAAGATTGGGCCAGTGGCAGGATTTATTTCGTTCCAATCTATAGCCGCGACTTCCTGCTCTGGGGAGGTTAGCTGGTTCTTGAAACAGTCGTATGTTTCAATAGTGACTGTATCACCGGGTTGTACATGCATCACTGGCTTGTTCAGGCGGGAAAAGGCATAAATAACATCTTGCCTTGATAAGGTTTTCATAAAGGAACACTCCTTTTTTGTAATATTTTAATAATTGTAGCAACTGGTGAAGCGAATAGTAAAGCTCCAAGTGCAAGGTTTAAAAAGCTGTAGTAACATAAAGGGAGAAAAAGATTAGAAGTTGGAAGGGGGCTTTCCTGTGTATGGGAATCCAGTGAATTTGATGATTTCTTGGATGAAAGTCATTTTTCTGACGGCTTTGATAGTCGTGGCCACCAGGCAATTTTTGTTTGAACCGGTAGAAGTGCATGGCAAATCGATGATGCCGACAATTGAGGAAGACGATAAGGTGATATTGACCAAAATTAGCCGGGTCGCTAATTTTGATTTGGTTGTTTTTGTGGCTCCGAACGGGAAGAATCTGATTAAACGTGTAATCGGAACACCAGGCGACCTCATAAAAATGAAAGACGATCAATTGTTTCTCAATGGCCGGGCGGTAGCGGAACCATACTTGGAAGAAAATTTAAGGCTGGCAAAAAAACAAGGGTATATACGGTTGACGGAAGATTTCCCGGAATTCAGAGTTCCTTCCGGTTCTTATTATGTGCTTGGAGATAACCGGCTGAATAGCGTGGATTCACGAGTTTTCGGATTTATATTGGAAAAATCCGTGGTTGGGGAAGCGAAATTCCGCATTGCGCCGGCAAAACATATGGGACCACTTTAGCAAGGTCCGGGAATGTCCGGTCTTTTGACGATAAAAAAACTGCCATTCAAGCGAAAGGCAGTTTTTGCAGCAGAACTAAAACAAATTCAATTTTTCGATGCGCCCGATTGCCTCTGCGATTCGTGGCTCGTCCACGAGCAGGCCGACACGGACATATCCTTCTCCGCTGGCGCCAAAGCCGCTTCCTGCAGCAACGGAAATATCTGCATGATCCATCAGGTAATTGCTGAACTCGACACTGGTAAACCCTTCCGGGATGGGCAGCCAAGCAAAAAAAGAACCTTTGGGAGCTTGGATTTTCCAGCCGATGCGGGCGCACTCAACTGCAAGTACTTCCCGGCGTTTTTCATAAGTTCCCACAAGTTCGTCGACGCATCGCTGATCGCCGGTTAAAGCGGCTGCCGCTGCGACTTGAAGGGCAGGGGACAGGCCGGCAAACAAGTGGTCTTGGATCAGGTTCAACGATTCGATCATCTTGGCATTGCCAACAGCGAAACCGATACGCCATCCCGCCATATTGTAGGTTTTGGACAAGGTATACATCTCGATGCCGATTTCTTTTGCGCCTTCTGTTTGAAGAAAGCTCGGCGGCTTTTGGCCATCGAAGCCGATAGCTCCATAAGCGAAATCATGGACAACTCCGATGCCGTTCTGTTTTGCAAAAGCGGCTGTTTCATCAAAAAACTCTTTAGTGGCCACACCGCCAGTTGGATTGTTCGGGTAGTTCAAATACATCAATTTTGCCCGCTGCAAGACAGTTTGCTCCAATTCTTCATAATCCGGCAAAAAGCCGTTAGCGGCTTTGAGCGGCATTAAAGAAAATTCGACATCTGCAAGCGGGGCTCCGGATAAATAATCGGGATATCCCGGATCGGGCAGCAACAGCAAGTCGCCAGGGTTCATCAAAGCGAGCGGCAGTTCTACTAATCCGATCTTAGTGCCTCCGAGTATCGCGACTTCTGTATCGGGATCGATAAGGACGCCATACTCCCGTTTATAAAAATCAGCCGCGGCTTGACGCAATTCCGGAATGCCGCGGAAAGGTGAGTATTTATGGTTTTTTGGGTCAGCCACCGCTTCTTGCATGGCTTTGACGATATGAGAAGGAGTCGGCTGGTCTGGATTGCCTTGCCCTAAGTTGATGATGTCGCGGCCTTCTGCAATGGCGCTGTTGGTTTTGGCTGCAAGAGAAGCGAAAAATTGATCGGGTAATTGTTGTAACCGTTTTGAAAATTCCATTCGAATGTCCCTCATTTTCTAAATAATTGCGCATCTACTCCAAATCTTATAGAGTTTAAAGTAACTTGTCTACTGGAGGAAAAACATATGAAAATTGCATGCATACAATTTGATATCGCATTCGGGCAACCGGAAACGAATTTTAGCCGGTTGGCTGAAAAAATGGCCGAGGCAAAAGACAACGGAGCGGATATTATCGTTTTGCCGGAAATGTGGAATACCGGCTATGCGCTAACTGACTTACAGGAGCTGGCAGATGGAGAGGAAAAGGCAAAAGCTTTTATTGCGGATTTCGCTAAAAAACATCAAGTGCATGTAGTAGGGGGATCAGTGTCCACCCGAAAAAACGGCTCCTTCTATAATACGATGCATATCGCCGACAAAAACGGCGACGTTATCGGAGAATATGATAAAGCCCATCTATTCGGGCTGATGGATGAACATATATATATGAAAGCGGGAAATTCGCTGAATCTTTTCGAATTGGATGGCGTCACATGCGGCGGAGTTATCTGCTATGATATCCGTTTTCCGGAATGGATCCGTGCCCATGCGCTGAACGGAGCCCAAATCATGTTTGTGCCGGCAGAGTGGCCAGCGGCACGAATCGATCATTGGCGCGTATTGCTTCAAGCCCGGGCAATTGAAAATCAGTGTTTTATTGTGGCGGTCAATCGCGCTGGAAGCGATCCGAAAAATGAATTCGGCGGCAACTCGATGGTTATTGCCCCATGGGGGGAAATCCGCATGCAATTGGGAGCAGAAGAAACTATTGGCTATGCCGAAATCGACTTGAACGAAGTGGACGAAGTTCGCGGACGGATTCCTGTGTTTGACGATCGTCGGGAGAAATTATATGAAAAAGCACTGAAAGCCGATCGGTTGAAGTAAAGCAGGCAAAATTGCCTTCCCCAATGTTTTTCTTTTATCGTATGATAAAGAAGCTATTTCTAATCTATGTTGTTACAGATTTACTATAAGGAATCTGAGTGGGTTTTATGATAGAATTATACGAAATGAGCAAAAAAAAGAACTTTTGAGGCGCGTGAAATGCGGGCTGATGGGGTGGAGGCAAACCAATGACCAATTCAAAGCACGTCCTTACGTATGGGGATGCTTTTGTGGATTATATAGCAAACAATACAAACAATGATTCGTTCACTCGCCATCTTGGCGGTGCAACAGTGAACGTCGCAGCAGGAGTCAGCCGCCTTGGCGTGCCTTCTGCATTCATCACTGTAACAGGGGATGATGAAACGTCCGCTTTCGTCCGCGGGGAACTTGAAAAAGAGAACGTGATCCTTGATCCATCCATAATGGTTCCGGAAAAGCGGGTGAGCGGAGTTTTCATCCATCTGACACCTGAATATGACCGGATTTTTGCGGAGTATGTCAATGAGACTCCAGATATCCAGGTAACTTCAAGGGACCTTCAAAAAGAAGCATTTGAACATGCCAGTGTCTTTCATATCTGTTCCGGCACTATGTTCCATCCGACGGCACTGGAAACAACGGAAAAAGCAGTGGAACTGGCAAAGGCGAACGGTGTGATCTGTTCGTTCGATGCCAACATTCGGCCGCTCCGCTGGGACAGCGAACAACGCAGCCGGGATACAGCCCGAAAATTCCTGCAAACTACCGATGTGCTGAAAGTGACAACGGATGAACTGGCATTTTTGATGGAGACGGACTCGATGGAAGAAGGCATTGCGCGCCTGGCGGATTTTAATATCCCGCTTGTTTTCCTGACGGACGGGGAAAACGGAACTTTCGCTTTGTTTGAAGGGGAAGTTTTTCATGTACCGGTTATACCGGTGAAGCCAGTGGATACAACAGGAGCTGGAGACGCGTTTGTAGCGGGAACCATCCGCCATATACATTTGAATGGCATGCCTGGAACCAGGCAGGAAGTGATTGAATGCGCTTCGTTCTCCAATAAGCTTGGCGCGCTTTGTGCGACAAAAGCGGGTGCACTTACTGCAATGCCTAGAATTGAAGAGTTGGAACGACTGAACCGCTGAAGTATAAAGCAAACGATAGGAGAGAGATCAAAGTGGCAAAACACAGTTTTCATTTACAAGCAAATTGGCCTGGCCTCCGCAACGATGTCGGGGACATTGAGGCAGGCAACTTAAAAACACAAATTTCAATTCCACCGGAAATGGATGGGCCGGGAGTCGGGACCAATCCTGATGAAATGCTGCTTGGCGCTGCCGCAACATGCTATATCATCACACTTGCGGCGATGATGGAGCGGAGCAACCTGGACAAAGAGTCATTGACGATGGAGTCAGAAGGAATCGTTGATGTAACAAATGGCGTCATCACTTACGAACGCATTATCCATAGACCGCGTGTTGTGCTGAAAGCCGATGCTTCAGACCGCGATTTTTCTTTGGCGCAAAAGCTTGCCGAAAAAGCGGAGGCTTCATGCATGATCAGCCGGGCCATCAAAGGCAATGTGGAAATTGAATTGCAGGCTGATATCAAAGCTGCAGAAAAAACTGCAGAAACAGTCAACCATTGACTGCCTAACCAAGACAGCTGCAGTTTGCAGCTTCCAAAATAATTCAGATGATTTCCATAAAAAAAGATGAGGCCGGATTTTCCGGCCTCATCTTTTTAGCTCTTGCAAGGGCTGCTGGCTAATTTTTTTAATCTGGTCTGAAGGATAAGTGAAAATGCCGGTCTGGTTTGTTTGAGCGGCTGCATACATGGCGTTAGCGACGCTTCTCGCACTGACAGGTTTGTATTTCTGCAAAGGGCCGGTAAGGAAAGGGCTGAAAATCGGGCTCAAAACACTTGCCGCTTTTTCAGCTAAGCGAAACTCTTGCCGATTGCCGAGCAGCAGCGAAGGCTGGAAAATGTGAAGAGCCGGCAGTTCAAGCTTTTTCAGCTTTTCTTCAAGCTCCCCTTTTGTTTTGCTGTAGAAAACTTTCGATTCGGCATCCGCTCCAATAGCAGAAACGATAAGGAAATTTTGGACGCCGTGGACGCTCGACATATTGGCAAGCCTAACTGGGTACTCATAATCCACTTTCCGGAAAGCTTCTTGGGAACCGGCTTTCCTGATGGTCGTGCCCAAGCAGCAATATACGTCATGGACCTTGAAATGAATCGTGTAGTTTTCAAGTTCTTCGTAATCGACAATGACCTGCTCTAATTTAGGGTGCTTGGCATCCAACGGCTTTCGGACCATGATTTTCACATATTCATAGACAGGATTTTCGAGCAGTACGTGCAACAACTCGGTTCCGACCAGCCCACTGGCTCCTGCAAGCAAAGCAGATCTGCTGTTTACTGTCATAGGTTTCTCTCCATTCTTTTCACTGGAACAACTCGTATTTTCTTATTATACTACGGAGTATTTCTTTTTCGGAGGATTTTAAACTTCTATTTACGGGAATATGCCCCGTATAGGAATGAATGGGGGAGAAATATGCTTGAAATTCAATTTATCTTAATCTACGCGTCCATCATGTGGCTAGTAATCGAAATTGCCACAATGCTCTTTGTAGCAACCGGACTCAAAAAACAAATAGCCCGCTACCAAGTGATTTCCATGCTGACGGCAACCGGTTTTACCACGGACGAAGCTTCGTTGATCATTGACCATCCTATCCGCAGGAGAATCAGTGCGGGGGTAATACTGTTCGGGTATTTTTCTCTGGCGGTCATGATTTCTTCCATAGCAACGATCTTATCGAATGATTTGCAAATCAATTGGATGCTGGCTGGCATTGGTTCTCTCTTTGTGGTTTTCCTGGCTTTGCGGAGCAAGTGGGTCCATGGGTTTTTAGCGGATAAATTTGAACATGAAATGGATGAAGAATATGACCTGGAAGACTGGCCGCTTAAAACGGCCTTATCATTAGAAGAACAGGACATGGTGGCCCTTGTGTACATCCAAGAAGATTCGAAATACGTGGGCCTTCCCTCTGAAGAACTGATCCGGAAAGATGCGGATCTCCATTTGCTGTTCATCCGGAGAGGCGACGTGATTTTGAGGAAGTCCATATTTGATGTAGAACTGCAAGCCGGTGATAAAGTGATGATTTTCGGTGAAAAGGACCATATCAAGAAAGAATTCGGCGATATGTTGTCCGAGAGTGGAAAATAGCCGGTTAAATTCCTTTGTTTCTCTTTCGAAAAGAGTACAATAAAAGAAAGGATATGCGTGAAAGGACGAAGACAATGAAACCAGTAATTGTGGCCGAAAAACCAAGCCAGGCCAAAGCATATGCGGATGCCTTCAAAACAACCAAGCGCGACGGCTATATAGAAATTGCCCCAAACCCGATTTTTCCGGAAGGGGCATACATCACCTGGGGAATTGGCCATCTCGTGGAGTTGAGGGAACCGAAAGCCTATGATCCGAAATGGGCCAAGTGGTCGCTTGCTGCGCTGCCTATTTTGCCGGCGTCTTATCAGTTTCAAGTGGCGAGGGGGAAAGCCCAGCAATTTGGCGTCATCAAAAAACTTATCAAACAAACCGATACCGTGATCAATGCGTGTGACGTAGACCGGGAAGGTTCTAATATTTTTTACAGCATTTATTACCAGACGGGGGCAAAAGGAAAGACGATCAAGCGCCTGTGGATCAACTCGCTTGAAGTGGACGAAGTACGTAAGGGGTTTCAGGAACTGCGCGATAACCGGCAGGACCTTCTGCTGTACGAGGAAGCGAGAGCTCGCCAAATCAGCGACTGGCTGGTCGGCATGAATGGCTCGCGATTGTATTCGCTTTTGCTTCAGGCTAAAGGGATACGCGAAGTGTTTGCCATCGGCCGGGTGCAGACGCCGACGGTTTTTCTGATTTATCAGCGGGAAAAAGAAATTGAAGCATTTGTGCCTGAACCATTCTATGAAATCGAAGGCATTTTTGACGCGGAAAAAGGCCGCTACAAGGGCAAAGCGAAGTTGAAGTCAAAAGAGCGGAAAGAAGCGGAGGAGCTGCTTTCCAAACACGGAATTTCCGGTAAAGCCGATGGCACAGTCACTTCAGTGAAAACGACCGAAAAGCGGACGCCCCCTCCTCAGCTGCATTCGCTGTCGACCTTGCAGGCAGCAGCGAATCGGAAGTGGAAATACAGCCCTTCCAAAGTGTTGTCGGTCATGCAAGGGCTATACGAAAAAAAGCTTGTCAGTTATCCAAGAACCGATGCGCAGCATATTACGACAAGCGAGTTCGCGTATTTGGCCAACCAAGTGGAAGCATATCAGCAATTGATCGGAAACCCTTTTCCGATTGCTTCAAAAGCGCCGAAAAAACGTTTTGTCGACAACGCGAAAGTACAGGAGCACTACGCCATCATCCCGACAAAAACCTTGCCGACAGCCAGAAAGCTCGAAAGCTTGGCCCGTGATGAGCGCAATCTGTATGAAGAAGTGCTGCGGACGACATTGGCGATGTTCCATAGGGATTACCGCTATGCGGAAACGAAAGTAACGACCAATGTGAATGGCTTGGAGTTTTTTACGACCGGCAAAACAGAGCTTGAGCAGGGCTGGAAAGAATTGTTCCCGGCTGCCCGGGATGCCAAGCAAGAACCGTCGCTTCCGGAACTCAGGGAACAAGAAGCGGTGAAAAGCGAAGTTGCGGTCAAGGAAGGCATGACAACACCGCCGAAACCGTATACGGAAGGCCAGCTGATCGCCATGATGAAAACTTGCGGAAAGTTCGTTGACGATGTGGAAGATACCGAAATTCTAAAAGAAATTGAGGGACTCGGCACAGAGGCGACCCGGAGCGGCATTATCGAGACGATCAAACGGCATGAATACATTACCGTGAACAAAAACATCGTCTCCATTACCGGAAAAGGACGGATCTTGTGCCAGGCCATTGAAGGGAATTTGCTGTCGAGCCCGTCCATGACCGCAAAATGGGAAACCTATTTAAAGAAAATCGGCAATGGGGAAGGCTCATCAGAAGTGTTCCTTACGACCATCGGCAAGTTTATCCAAAAATTACTGGATGAAGTACCAGCCCAGATGCAGAAGAACGGCTTGCCTGAAGAAATGGCGATGCCCGGATCAAAAGAGGAAATTGCGCTTTGCCCCACTTGCAAAAAAGGCATGATTGTCTCTAGCAAGGGCTATTACAACTGCACGGAGTACGCGAATGGCTGCAAGCAGTCGTTTCCCGCTGTCTTCTTGAAAAAGCGGCTGACCGCCAAACAAATCGAGTATTTGTGCACCAAAGGCAAGACACCGGTATTGAAAGGATTTGTCTCGAAAAATGGCAAAAAGTTCAATGCCAAGCTGTTGCTTGAAGAAGGAAAAATAAAAATGGAATTTTGATCAACGCTTACTAGCATCGGAGATTTTTCATCTCCGATGCTTATTTAATGAATCAAAAACCTTTTATCCTCTATCTTTTCAGGGTATGGAAAAGAAAGTGAAATTTGAAAGGATGATTTTTGTGGAAACAATGACAATCTACGTAAAAGAAGCGACCGAAGAAAAGCCGCTGCAATTGCTGGAAGCCTTTTTGCTTGAAATGGAAGAAGTGGAGCGGGCATTGGTGGATATTGAAGAAGGGGAAGTCGCTATCACTTATGACCCGGCTCAAATATCGGCAGACCAGCTGACAAAACGAATTCAATTGGAAGGATTTCATCTTACTGAGTAAAGCAGGTACATATTCCTTTACTTCGCTAACCGAAGCAAGTATGCTTAAAGCACTTGGAAAACAATAGTGTTTCCATTTTGAAGATATTTCTTTGTTTGTCAGCGTAATTCTTTAACCCCCAATATAGATTGGTTCAATGTTACAGACGATAGAGCTGTAAACAAAGCCGAAAAGAAGTTCTCCGATGTGAGAACTCTTTTCGGCTTTTTTTCTTGTGAAAAGGAAGGGCGATCATTTACATGCGTTATTTTGTTGATCATAAACAAAAGCGGATCCATCAAAAATTATATGCCGGAGACCGTTGCGGCTTTACGGAAACCCCTGTTGAAAAGCGGGAGTTTACAGATTCCAGTGCCTATATTGAAAAGTTGGCGGCTCAAAAGTTATATGTGAAATGCGAATACTGCCGTTCCTTTCAAACTGTTATCAAATGACTTGATATTTCTTTCGAGCGGCATCAGGAAAACAGAATTGCCTCCAACAAGGCGGAAGTTTTTCTGCTTCTTGAGGAATGCCAATCTTTCATGCCGGCGTTGCTTCAGTGCGAATTGCCGCTGCCAAGCGCCTATCGGCAACGGCAAGTTGAAAATCCGAATGGTGTCAGTTTGTATCTGGAATCTGTTGAACCGCCTTTGGATTTTGCGGAACGGCTTTCAACTGCATTTCAGGCCATTGATTGAACGGTCTTGATAAAACAAAGCGCCTGCCATGTTTGGCAGGCGTTTCTATTTTTTTCTCGGGTTCAAGCACCAAAAATGTTCGGTCATTCAGCCAATAAACCTCCGTGCTTCCAGGTTCTCTCTGGGCTTTGACACTGGCTTTATTCAATTCTTCCTGAAAGGCTTTTTCGTCAAAATTTGCCGGCCGGGCAAAAGATTCCGGGTTTGCTTCTTCATTTAAAACCACGATAATCATTCCGCTTTCGTGGATGAGGTTCCAGTCAGCATAAACTTCCTTTACATCACATTCTGCCAGTTCTGATAGTACGAGTTTAATCTCGGCTATCATTTCTTCCATAATCAAGTCGCTTATTTTATAGACATGGTTTACTTCATTTCTTTTCAATAAAATCTTTTCAGTTGCTGTCAAGCATCCGCGAAGATGAATAGCGATAAAAGGGTAGATGATGCTTACGAAAATGGATGTAGGTCCTTTGCCGAAATGTTCGCGCATCAGCGTTGAAACAAATCCTCCAATTTCGGTTTGGATTGTTTTTTCTTGCGGCATTTGGGTGGGCTCCTCTGAATCGGAAGCGAGCTTCCTCTTCCGTTTAGCCTCAGTATACGCTTTAAATGGAGCAATAGGCAGGAGATGCAACTGAACGCTGGAATGTTTGAACCAAGCATAAGAGGGGTATTTTTTACCAAATGATATGGAAAAATTTCAGAATGGTAAAAATGCAAGTAAAAAAGCAGCAGAAAATAAGGGGGGAGGAATTCATGGCTATTACCAATGGCGGCTCAGTGGATCATGCAACAGCCAAAAACCGTGTTGTATACTCATCTTTCAATCTTTGGTCCGGCTTTCTGTTCGGTCTTGGATTTGCTGCTTTTGTTGATGAGAGCGTCTTTCATCAACTCTTGCATTGGCATCATTTCTACGATAAATCGACCACCGATGTCGGACTTGTTTCTGATGGTATTTTTCACGCATTCAGTTGGTTTGCGACAGTAGGCTCCCTTTTTATGTATGCCAATCTTCGGCGCAGAAAAGGGCTATGGCCGAAAAGGTGGATTGGCGGAGCTTTTTTAGGTGCCGGTTCCTTTCAACTGTATGATGGCCTCATCCAGCATAAAGTGATGAAGTTGCATCAAATCCGTTATGAGGTGGACCTTTTTATGTACGATGTGGTCTGGAACGCAAGTGCGCTTATTTTAATGGCGGTTGGCGTCATTTTAGTGCTGCAGACGCGCAGGACATCCACTAAGGCAAAAGCGGAGCGGTGAGGAAAACATGCAGCATTCGGCACATACCGAGCAATTGGCAATTGAACCTTTGTATATGACAATGATGCTGATTGGAGTTCTGCTTTATATTGCGGCAGTTCTTCGGTCCAACAAAAAGCTCCGGCCTTGGCCATGGCATCGTACAGTTTTCTGGTGTGCCGGGATTATAAGCATAGCTCTATCCTTAGAAGGCCCTTTGGCAGTGCAATCGCATATAAATTTCATCGCCCATATGGCTGGGCATTTACTGCTGGGTATGCTGGCGCCGCTCCTCATTGCGCTTGCCGCTCCCATGACACTGGTTTTTAGGATATTGAGCATTCCTTCCGCAAGACGCCTGACGCGTCTTTTGAAAAGCCGTCCATTTTTTCTGCTCAGCCATCCCGTAACGGCTGCACTCCTCAATATCGGAGGGCTTTACGTTCTTTATACTACGGACTTCTATATGGCCATGCACCATAATCTGTTCCTGGAGATGCTTGTTCATGTGCATATCTTTTTAGCCGGATATTTGTTTACAGTGTCCATCATTTACATCGATCCCATAGCACACCGGTTCAGCTTTATATATCGGGCTATCGTGCTTATGCTGGCGCTGGCTGCCCACGGTATTTTGGCGAAATACATTTATGCCCACCCTCCAACCGGCGTACCAAGAGAAGAGGCAGAGGCAGGCGGTATGCTGATGTATTACGGAGGCGACGCCATCGATTTGATATTGATCACCATACTTTGTTATCACTGGTATAGAACATCGCGGCCGCGCATGGCGGGAGCGGGGGAGATCAAGTGAACCGAAAGGCCGCCTTCAAGTCTTTTGACGTTGAAAACGGCCTCTTTTTGCTTGCTATTCGTATTTTCCTTTCAAACGGACAAAGATCACTTTGTTGAGTACGATGGAAGAAACTTCCCCATGTCCATTTTTTGCAATCAGCCGCAATTCCTGTGCCAACGGGCCGCCGACAGGAATGATCATTTTCCCGTTATTGGCCAGCTGCCCGACCAGTTCCGATGGAACTTCCGAGGCTGCGGCGGTCACCATGATCCGGTCATATGGCGCGTGTTCCCGCCAGCCTAGACTGCCATCTCCCAAATGAAACATGATGTTGGCAAAACCGGATTCTGCTAGCCTTTCTTTAGCCCTGAAGTGCAAAGCTTCAATTCGTTCAACAGTATATACCGTCTTAGAAAATTCAGCAAGCAATGCTGTCTGAAAACCGGATCCGGTCCCAATTTCAAGCACTTTGGAATCAGGCTGTAAATCCAAAGCCACTGTCATTTCCAAAACAAGGGAAGGCTGGGATATTGTCTGCTCATAGCCGATGGGAAGTGCTTCATCCAAACCAGCGAATTCCTTGTTGACGTCCATAAAAAAACTTCGATCCATTTTCTCGAAATAGTCAGTGATCTCTTTTCTTCGGCTATTCATGGCGATTCCCCGCTTTCTTCAGTTTAGGGTCTGAACATGAATGTTTATGGAGTGTTTGGCTTTTTGAAGAACATTGATGCTTACATTTTTTTCGATTGGGCAATGGCTTCGACTAACCGGTCAATGGCAGGGACGGTCGGTGTTATGAAATCCTGTGTAAGAAAAGTGAATATCAGCCATTCCCCGTCTTTTGTTTTCGCATAGCCGGAAAGGGAACTGACTCCAGTCAGCGTTCCGGTTTTCGCCGCCGCGTTCTTTTGGGCGGCTCCGGTTTTAAATCGCTTCCTAAGCGTTCCTCCGGCCAGGCGGCCAGGAGCTCCTGCCAGAGGCAGCCCATTTGAAAAATGCGGGAACCATGGCCGAAAACGTACGGAATAAAGCAGCTTGGTCAATTCTGAAGCTGTAACTTTATTGGTGTGGGACATGCCGGAAGCGTCTTCAAATATCCACCGGCTCTCATCAAGGCCAAGGCTGGAAAGAAATTCGCGCATAACGCGAAGGCCGGAATTCCAGCTGCCATCTTCATAGACTGCCTTTCCCATTTCTTTTGCTAATACTTCGGCATGTGAATTGTTGCTTAGTTTCAAGAACGGCACAAGCAACTTCTGGAGCGGCATGGATTTTTTCGAGACCAGCAGCTGGGCAGTTTCAGGAACTTTGCCGTCAAGTGTGTTTGAGGTCCCGGAAAACGTGATGCCGCTTTCAGCTAAAGCGAGCTGGAAATTATATATGGCATACGCGGTCGGGTCGGGAACGGAAATCCAATCTTTTGTTCCCGAGCTTCCAAGCGGCGCATTTCCGGTGATGATGATTTTGTTGGTGCCGGCTTTTCGTTCGATCAGCAGCGTGTTTGCTTTATTTTTTGATACGGTTACGGCCCGGTTGTCCACTTCCATAAACGCGGATCCGGCTGCCAGCATCACTTTTACAGGGCGGCCGATACGGGAAGGTTTCACATCCACTTTTATAGAACCGGTATCAAAATCAGCATTCGGCGAGAGATTTAACGCAGAGATGCGGGCTGCATAGTAATAGGATTCGTCTTCTTGTGATATTCCAGGTGATAAGCGGGCAGCGTCAAACCATGTATCATCTCCGACAAGGTCGCCGTCCACTTTTCTTATGCCGCGCTTTGACAAGCTTGCCGCGAAATCGTCCAAATCCGATTTTCGCAAGGTTGGATCGCCTTGTCCACGCAGGTAAAGGTTCCCCTTCAAAATCCCTTGATCGATGGTGCCATCCATCAAGACGGCGGTGGAAAACCGATGGTCCGCCCCAAGGGTTTCTAAAGCTGCGGCGGCAGTTAAGATTTTTAAGGAAGAGGCAGGGGTTATGCCGTAATCCGCGTTTTTCGCGTAAAGCAGTTCACCGGTTTCCGCATGCCGGACCGCAAGGCCGCAAACCGAATTGGATAGGTGGCTGCCGTATGTGATTTTATCGATTTCATGCTGTAAAGACTCATAGCCGAACGCGGCGGCAATTGTCTTATTGTTTGCTGTTGCAGTTGAGTTTTCCATCCCAGATCAGTCCCATCTTGATATATCGGAAGAGCCGAAAATTGTTATTGTCCTTAAAATTCATTTTACCATTAAACTGTCAGAAAATATCGCCTTTTCTTTAGGCATCTCCAGTATTTTATAGGGTTTCCGGATAGATTTATAATATATGCAACAGCAGGCAGAGGAGTGTGCGCAGATGGAACAAGAACAAATCACCATCCAGGAAATTGAACGCGGATTCGAAAAAAAGGCTGAAGAATATGAGACAGCTACGTTTGGCATGGGCTGTTTTTGGGGGCCGGAGGCGCGATTCGGCGCCTTGCGGGGAGTCATACGGACTCGTGTCGGTTTTGCTGGAGGCACACTTACGAGCCCCACTTACCGGAATATGGGCGACCATACAGAAACAGTGGAAATAGACTTTGATCCGGCTATATTGAATTTCGAAGATGTCCTCCTGCATTTTTGGAGAAATCATTATCCGAACCGGGATAATTATAAAGGGCGGCAGTATATATCACTGCTCCGCTATCACAACGGCAAGCAAGAACAAGTGGCCAATAAGGTGAAAGCCCAAATGGAAAAAGAATTGGGTGAAGCAATTGAAACAGACATAGCCCCTTTTACCGGATTCACCCTTGCAGAAGAACGCCATCAAAAGTATTACTTGAAGCGGTATCCTAAAGCTTTGGATCAACTGGAAAATTTGTATCCGACGCCTGACCTGCTTTTGAATTCCACTTTTGCTGCCAGGATGAACGGTTTTGTCAAAGGCTATGGCACGAGAGAAGAACTGAAGCATGAAATAGCGGGCTGGCCGATCGAAGAAGAACATCGGCAGTTTATGATAGCTCTCCTGTTTCAATTGAAATGGTGAGGGCCAGCCTTTCTCATTCGGAAACTCCGTGAATGCAGACGGAATTTCGGGGTAAACTGTTAAGGGATATTGCAGTAAAGTCAGGGGGAGTACAGCATGGGATTTATACCAGAAGATTATATGGACATCACCGTTCGCTTGTTGTTGACCGCAGCATTAAGCGGCTTGATCGGAATTGAACGAGAGTCCAAAAAACAAGCTGCTGGGCTTCGGACCCATGTTCTAGTGGGAACAGGCGCTTGTCTGATGATGATTTTGTCAGTTACAGGATTTGATTCATTTTTGAATATGGACAATGATGCAATCCGGTTTGATCCAGGGCGGATTCCTTCTTATGTCATAAGCGGAATCGGTTTTTTAGGGGCAGGAACTATCATCGTCCAAAGAGGTTCGGTAAAAGGGCTGACGACTGCGGCATCTATTTGGGTGGCTGCGGGTATTGGTTTAGTCGTAGGCATCGATATGTATTTTGTTGCAATTTTAACTACGCTTATTGTGCTGGTAACGCTGCACTTGCTGGAGAAGCTGGAACGAAAATTCTTGGCAATCGGCAATCATAAAGTTATTGTTGTAATTGTGGAAGATCAAAAAGACAGTTTCGCAACTATCAACCAAATTTTCGAGGAATGCCAGCTTGAAATTCTGGAATTTGAAATTGACAATGAAGAAGTCTACACTGAAAAAAACAAGTCGAAATTCATTTTTACGGTAAAAGGAGGCAATGTGAAAAAGGAAACTGAATTAGTCAAAAAGCTATGGAACTTCAATGCCGTTTGTAAAGTCATCCTTTAAACACTTCCGGCTTTTGCCGATGCAATCATATTGCTTGTACCGCGAAGGGGCAGCTGAGCTGCCCGCTTCTTTTTTGTCCGGTCCGTTCAAAGAAAGGGCTGCGATTTGCTGAAGGAAAGTACTTTTTTGGAACAGGAGTAGCTATATGAAAAAGTTGATAGTCCTGCTGGCGCTCGTTTTATTTGCATGGGGCTTTGTATGGGTAAACAATAAGTGGATACAGACCACTGAATACACAGTAGCTTCAGAAAAGATGCCAGAAGCGTTCGAAGGAACAAAAATCGTTCAAATTTCAGATCTGCACAATGCTACATTCGGAAAAAATCAATCTTCCCTGATCAAGAAAGTGGAGGATGCTCAACCGGATGCGATATTTTTGACAGGCGACTTGATTGATAGCAATCGCTATGATTTGCAGACAAGCCTGACGTTAGTGGATGCTTTGGTGGAAATGAGCGAAGTTTATTTTGTGATTGGAAATCACGAAGTGGCAGTAAATGAAGTGGACAAAATTACAGAAGCTTTAGAAACACGAGGAGTGACCGTCCTGATGAATGAAACGGCAGAGTGGGAAAAAGGCGGTGAAACCATTCAAATTGCCGGCATTAACGACCCGCTTCTTAATGTGGAAGTTAAGGAAGAAGACTATATACAGCAAGCGATTGAAGAAACAGAATTGGCCGATGCGTTCACTTTAATGTTGTCGCACCGTCCCGAAGTGTTCAATGTCTATGTAGAAGAGGCGATTGACGTCGTCTTTTCCGGGCATGCGCATGGCGGGCAAATACGGATCCCTGGAATTGGAGGGGTCTTGGCGCCGGGGCAAGGATGGTTCCCGGAAATGACTACAGGCGTTTTTAGGAAAGAAGAGACACAGCTGGTGCTGAGCCGTGGGCTGGGGAACAGCGGCTTTCCCCTTCGTGTGTTCAACCTTCCTGAGATTGTCGTAGTGACTTTAGAAAAAGAATAGGATGTGCTGCAGGATGGATGCGACCTTTAAAGTGAAAAACGCCGTATTCAATTATCGGGTGGCGGGAATCTGGATTGAAAATGGGCATGTCTTGCTGCACAAACAGGCCAGTGACAGCCATTGGGCATTGCCAGGCGGCCGCGCCCAGGTGCTGGAAGATTCCAGATCATGTTTGGCGCGGGAAATGGCGGAAGAGCTGGACGTTGTGGTGGAGGCGGATCGGCTGCTTTGGACAGTAGAAAACTTCTTCACTTACGGGGGTAAAAAATTTCACGAAATCGGCTTTTATTATTTGATCTGCGGTGCACAAAACCCACTGATTTTTCAAACCGGCCCATTTTTTGGACCCGAAGGCGACCGGTTGGTGTACCAGTGGATTCCGCTTCCGAAAATTAGCGAAGTGGCTTTATATCCGGAATTTCTGCGCGAAGCGTTAACAGAATTGCCGGAAGCGACACAGCACTTGATCGTTTCTGACGAATAAGGAGACTAGCGATATGATTCATAGAAAAGATGTTTCTCTTCATAATTACACATCAAAAGTTTCGGTGAAATACGATTTGCCTTCTGATCAATTGCAATTCACAGGATTGCCCCAGGACATCATCAAGCGGGACGCAGAAAATCCGTTAAAGCATTTGGTGGTTATTTTCGCCCGTGATGAAGTTGCCGGTTTTTTTGAGCTGGACGAATCGGATGACCGGAAACTTTACTCGAATAATCCAAAGGCGCTGTTGCTCCGAGCTTATTCTGTGAATCCGAAATTTCAAGGAAGAGGCATTGCAACAGGATCGATTTACGCACTTCCCGACTTTATCAAGCAGGAATTTCCGGAATTCAATGAAGTGGTATTAGGGGTTAATGCACAGAATAAAGCTGCGCAGCATGTATATAGACGCGCGGGATTCGAAGACACCGGCCGGCGATTGATGCGTTCAAAAGGCGAACAGATTGTCATGTGCATGCGGATCATGTAGAAAAGAGCGGAGACGCTCTTTTTTTATGCCCATCATTCGAAATACAGGTGCTTATGCAAACTGCAGCCGGGGTTGAATGATGCTGAACAAGCAGGACAAACCGAAGTGCAGCCCAAATACTCCTTTACTGTCAGTTCATGGCCGCAAGCTCCGCATAGAACCGCCTTTTCATCAAACCGTTCTTTTGGCCAAACCGCGCTCTTTCCGCATCCTGCCGACTCGTGGCATTGATAGCAGGGATAATATTTGCCGCAGCAGAAAAACTTGATAGCGATCCTGTCAATTTCAGAATGGTAGTGGGCGCAGCGCGTCTCCGGGTCGACATTTATGCCAATTACCAATTGATTGTGTGCCATACAGTGCCCTCCTTTCAATAAAACGTTTAAATTAGGGGAATTGCTTTTCTTTTTATGCTACTATGGAATGGACAATAAATCGAACCAAATTCTTCGGGGCAAGGTGAAATTCCTTACCGGCGGTGAGCAGGAAACTGCAAGTCCGTGACCCGAACAAGAAAAGCCCTTGCGTTTTTCTTATTCGGTGGAGCTGGTGTGACTCCGGCACCGACAGTTAAAGTCTGGATGGGAGAAGAATTCGAGTCGGAAATTGTCATGCGCCTTTCTTTTCGGTTTTGACGCCGGCAAGAAGATTTTTTGTGTATAAAAAATAAGCATTCAAGCAATTATCCATGTTCTTCATATCGCACCAAAGTCGGCCGTTTCCTCAATGGCCGGCTAATAGCTTCCGTTTTGCAGGAGAGGAAACCTCTTCTGAAAGATGGTTGGCAGACTTCTTTGCCAATGCTATTGGGCTGATATGGACCTGTTTATATACCATCCTTTATCCGCCACCCAACGCCCCTTGGCGGAAACCATTCACTTTATGTTTTATGGCCGGCAGCATTTACTCCCGGTCCACGTTTTTCGTGCTTCAACTGCCTTTCAATTCATCAGCAATTTGCGCTGGGGACAGCAATCTGCCATCCTTCCAAGTTTTATGAAAAGGCTTTTTGAAAAGCACTGCGCTACACTGTATTGAAGAGGAGGCCGTATATGTTTACGGGAATTGTAGAAGAAGTCGGGAAAATCACTTCTGTCCGCGCAAAACCGCAAGCTATGGAGTTGACTATTGCCTGCTCGGTTGTTTTAGAAGATGTGAAGCGGGGAGACAGCATCTCCATCAACGGCGTTTGTTTGACGGTGTCATCATTTACCGATAACACGTTTACAGTGGACGTCATACCGGAAACTGTCAAAACATCCACGATGATCGGATTGAAAACGGGTTCCCGGGTCAATCTGGAACGGGCGATGCCGGCAAACGGCCGATTCGGAGGCCATTTTGTCAGCGGCCACGTCGATGGCGTCGGTGTTATCCGGGCCGAGAAAAAAGAAGCGAATGCAATCACCAAAACGATTGAACTGGAACCGCATCTTATGAAATACATGATGCTGAAAGGATCGATCGCTATTGATGGCACTTCTCTTACCGTATTTGGAGTCGGACACAACACAGTGACAATTTCGCTGATTCCGACGACTCAGCAAGATTCCCTCCTGGGGGAAAAAGGCATTGGCTCACGGGTCAATATTGAATGCGACCTGCTTGCCAAGTATACGGAGCGCATTCAGGAAGCAGCACCGAAAATGACCAAAAACTGGCTTTCGGAACACGGATTTTAAATGGAGGCGTTGCATATGTTTTATACAGTGGAAGAAGCTGTCCGCGATTTGAAAAACGGCAAAGCCGTTATTGTCATCGATGATGAAAATCGTGAAAACGAAGGAGATTTTATTGCGTTAGCAGAATACGCTACGCCTGAAATAGTCAACTTAATGGCGACGGAAGGCAGAGGGCTGATTTGTGTTCCAGTGGATGAAACCATTGCGTCGCGTTTGAAGATCGGTTTGATGACGGACAACAACACAGATGAATACGGCACAGCTTTTACGATCAGTGTGGACCATAGGGATTCTACAACTGGCATCAGTGCGTTCGAGCGTTCCCATACGATCAAAAGCATGTTGGATCCGAATGCGAAAGCATCAGACTTCAAAAGGCCCGGCCATGTTTTTCCGCTGATTGCAAAAGCGGGAGGAGTTCTTCGCCGCGCGGGCCATACGGAAGCTGCGGTGGATTTGGCGAAACTTTGCGGTTCCGCCCCTGCAGGCGTAATCTGCGAAATCATGAATGCTGACGGCTCAATGGCCCGGGTCGATGACTTGCAGAAAGTGGCTGAGCGTTTGGGGCTCGGCATCTTGACGATCCAGGATTTGATTTCCTATAAACGAAAACACGAAAAGCTCATCAAGCGGGAAGTGGAAGTGGCTCTTCCGACGGAATATGGGGTGTTTCGCGCAGTCGGCTATACGGAAGTATTGACAGGGCAAGATCATGTGGCACTTGTAAAAGGCGATATTGATCCGGATGAAGCTGTGTTGACGCGCGTCCACTCCGAGTGCTTGACCGGAGATGTTTTTGGCTCCAACAAATGCGACTGCGGACCGCAACTGCACGCCGCTCTTAAGCAAATAAACGAAGCGGGTTCAGGAATCTTGCTTTATATGCGGCAGGAAGGCCGGGGCATCGGCTTGATAAACAAGCTTAAGGCCTATGAGCTTCAAGCGCAAGGCTATGACACTGTGGAAGCCAATCAAAAGCTCGGCTTTGCCGATGATTTGCGCGATTATGGAATCGGAGCCCAAATCCTTCGCGATCTTGGTGTGAAAAAGATGAAGCTCTTGACCAATAATCCGCGGAAAATCGCTGGAATCGGCGGATATGGATTAGAAGTCGTCGAACGGCTGCCGATTGAAATGCCGACAAAGGAAGAAAACGAAACATACATGAAAACTAAAAAATCAAAGCTCGGCCACATGCTGAACTTTTAAAGGAGAATGGATAATGGCGGTTTTATACGAAGGATATTTGAATGGTGAAGGATTACGGATTGGCATTGTAGTAGGACGTTTTAATGAATTTATCACAAGCAAATTGCTGGGCGGAGCAGAAGATGCATTGAAGCGCCACGGCGTTGAAGAAGAAAATGTATCGATTGCATGGGTTCCAGGCGCATTTGAAATTCCTCTTGTCGCCAAGAAAATGGCTATGAGCGGCAACTATGACGCGGTTATTACTCTTGGTACTGTTATCCGCGGTGCGACTCCGCATTTCGATTATGTTTGCAGCGAAGTGGCTAAAGGCGTATCGAGAGCGAGCGACCAAGCCAACATTCCAGTCATTTTTGGTGTTTTGACAACAGACTCGATCGAACAGGCAATTGAGCGTGCAGGCACTAAGGCTGGAAACAAAGGCTGGGAATCTGCAGCCGGTGCAATTGAAATGGCGAATTTGTTGAAAAAATTATAAAAAAACTCCGGGGCTTTCAATGGCTTCGGAGTTTTTTGCTTTAAAAGAAGGAATTGCGGGAATAGGAATTATATTAGAGTGCTGTTTCAAAAAATATAAAACAAAATAGCCGCTGCAATATGATTTCCATAATCGCATTTCCTGCGGCTCTGTATTGCAGAAATGCCGCGGATTCAGTTAGCCATTGCATGAAGAATTGAGAAAGGAAAGGTATACTGATCTTAAGAAAGCTTTCAATGAGATGAAAAAAGTTTTATATGAAAATTATCAGGAGAAGAAACAGGAGAGGAAAATATGGAAAAAACCTTATATTTGGTTCGGCATTGCAAAGCGGCCGGACAAGCTCCGGAAGCGCCGTTGACGCCTAAGGGGCAGGAACAGGCAAAGAGTTTGGCCGGCTTTTTCAAAGAGAGGGAAATTTCCGGGCTCATTTCCAGTCCATTTGTCCGCGCAATCCAAACGATTGAACCATTGGCAAGCGAGTTGAATATGGCTGTAGAAATCGATGAACGTCTTGCAGAACGGGTGTTAAGCACTGAAGACTTGCCGGATTGGCTTGAACGGCTGGAAGAATCATTCAGGGACCTGGATTTGAAGTTATCAGGAGGAGAATCCGGAATTGAAGCGATGGAAAGAGGGGCGGCTGTACTGGAAGCGGCGCCGGATAAATGTGTGCTGGTCACCCATGGGAATATGTTGGGGCTTTTGCTCAAGCAAATTGATGCCGATTTTGGATTTGAAGAATGGATGAAACTATCCAATCCTGATGTGTATGAAGTGAAAATATGGGATGGAAACAGGGCAATCAGCCGGTTATGGCGAGAGAATATTGGCAGACGTATGTAAAGAAGGAGCGGCCCTTTTCAGGTATTAGCCTTTTTTCAACGCAGCTTTTTTCTGGATTTTTCGTTACATAAAGGAGGTGATTTCCATGGAAAAACATACTGCCTTCCCTTACCCGTATTTGTTTCTTTTATTGTTCATAAAAGTCATCGCCTTTAGAGTGCTGATTTTCGACACAAAATCCTTATTGTCCATCGCTTTTATCGAATTTCCAATGTGGGCGCTGCTGCTTGCGCTTGTATTGCTGGCGGCCAAAAAAAGGGTCTGGCTGGCAGTTTGGGTCTACAACTTCCTGGTTTCAGTCATATTCTTCACTGTGACCCTTTATATTCGGTACTATTCCACCATCCCTTCATACTACGATCTTCAGCAAACAACGCAATCCGGTTCTGTCGGCAATACGATCGTGATGCTGTCAAACCCATTCGATTTCCTGTTTTTCCTTGATGCCGTACTTGTACTGGTTTTTGCGCGCAAATGGAAGGCTCCAGCGAAGATGCAATCGACCAAATATGCCGCGGTAGGTATGGCTTTGCTGTGCGCAGCAACAACCGCTTATGCGCTAAAGCAGCCGCTTGTTGACGTTTCTTACTTTGCAAAAGAAAACGGTTACCTGCAATCCCAAGTGGTCCAGCTGTATCACCGGGCCGATGAAACAGCGCACGCATCCACCACGAAACTGTCGCCTGAGCAATTGGAGGCGCTAAAAGGAAATGAATATGTGGAACTGGAGAAGCAAAAGGCATTCGGCTTGGCAAAGGACCGGCATTTGTTTGTGATCCAAGTGGAGTCGCTGCAGAATTTCGTAATCGGCAAATCGTTGAATGGCCAGGAAATCACCCCCCACTTGAACAAGTTATTGGGTGAAAGTGCGTATTTCTCCAATGTGTTCCAGCAGATTGGCGCCGGCACCACTTCAGATGCCGAATGGATTGTGAACACTGGCCTGTATCCGCAAGGAATGATTCCGACCGTCAATAGCCTGAACGGAAAAGCGGTGCCTTCTCTTCCGCGCACTTTGAAAAAGAACGGTTATGGTTCTGCGACTTATCACGCCGATGATGTGACGTTTTGGAATCGGGACGTTCTATATCCGGTGCTCGGCTATGATGAAGTCTATTCGATAAAGGAAATCCCGAATATCAAACCGGTGGGTTTTGGTCCGGCGGATGAAGTCGTGTTCGATTTTGCGGCGGAAAAGTTGCCAAAACAGCTGGGGAAATATGACCGCCTTTATACGAATATTGTAACAGTGACCAGCCATACTCCTTTTGTTATGCCCGAAGAGATGCAAGGATTGGATTTGCCCGCTGAATATGAAGGCATGTATGTCGGAAACTATTTGCAGGCTGTCCATTACGCAGATGAACAGGTCGGGGCATTCATTGAGGAGCTGAAGGGCCAAGGGATCTATGACCAATCCCTCATTGTTGTTCTAGGAGACCATTCTGGTATGCACGGCTCGCTGGTTACCGAACAAGATAAAGTTCTGCTCGAAAATTTCATAGGCCACCCTTACACAATAAAAGATCAGTTTACTGTACCGCTTCTGTTTACAGGAGGAAATCTGTTTAATGGGATTCATATGGAACGTTTAGGCGGGCAAGTGGATATTATGCCTACCATTCTGGCGCTTCTTGGCATTGACCATGAAAATCCGATGATGGGCCATAACTTGTTCCAGTATGAGAAAAACTTGTTGGGCATGCGCTATTACCTGCCAGGCGGTTCGTTTATCCAATCCGAGCAGATTTACAAAGCGCCTGGAGCGAAAATGCCGGAGGTGCTGTATGATATGAAATCCATGGAGACCCGCGCGAAAAATAGTGAGGCGAAAAAACATATCCGAGATACCGATACACTATTGGATTATGGGGATTTACTGCTGAAACCATACCTGGAAGATTGAAATGATATACGAAAAAACATGATTTGTTTATAATAAAAAGAAAGTTATCGTTTAAGGGGGAGGCAAAAACGTGGTCAAAGAATTCGAAGAAGAAGTTATGCATGTGATGGATAATATGTTTGAAAATGAGATGAAAAAAGTCAACGATATGCTTGGACAAGAGCTGTTGATTTCGCTGATCGGGGAAGTGAACGCCGGGAAATCCTCGACAGTCAATAAAATTATCGGCGAAAACATTGCCAGCACGAATCCGATGCCCGGTGAAACCGTCAGTGTGGATCCTTATAATATCCGCGGGCTCGAAAACATCAAGTTTATGGATACGCCAGGATTGAACGACCCGAACGATGAAAACCCGAAGAAGACCCTGGAGTTTGTGCAAAGTTCAGATGTAGTGCTTTTTTTCCTGAATGCTGCAGGAACGGTATTTTCCGACAGCGAGAAGGAAAAGTTTGAGGAAATTGAAAAACACAATAAGGACATCTTGATTGTCTTGAACAAAATTGATGCTGCTGAAGACATTCCATCGCTTGTCCAGTTCATCAAAAAGCATACAAAAAATAAATACAAAGTGGTGCCGATTTCATCTAAAACCGGCGAAAACCTGGAAGTATTAAAAAAAGATATCCTTTTTTTGCTCGAAAAGAAGGGAAAAGATCTTCTCTTCGCTAAAAGCATGAAAGAAAAATCAGCGGCTGCAAATCGTTGGATCATTGGCTCAGGTGTTTCTGCCGGCGTTATCGGAGCTTCTCCAATCCCGGGATCCGATGTGATTCCGCTTACATCGCTGCAAGTAGGATTGATCATACGCCTTTCAAAACTCTATGATAAGCCATTGACGAAAAAAGCGGCTCGGGACATGATTGTCATCACAGCCACCCAAACTTTGGGCCATACTTTGTATCGGCAAGCGCTGAAATTCATCCCAGGAGCAGGTTCTGTTATCGGCGGAACTGTTGCTTCAGCAATGACACTGGCCCTAGGATACGGCGTAAAGTACGCGTTTGAAAACAATATAGCCATCGATTATGATATGATTGCCGACTTGTTCGAAAAGTACAAAAAGCGCGAGAAAAACGCATAATTCAAACGGAACCGCCCTTTCAGCTGAGAGGGCGGTTTTCGATTGGCTTGCTTCTTTCCTGAATGTGAATTACTTTTATAACTATGCAAGTTGCGCTGCTTTATATCATTTATGCAAAAAGTTAATTAGGAGGGAGCAGATTTCTCATAGCTCTTTCAGCAGGGATCCTTCCTGCAAAAATGGCAGAGCGGCATTTGAAATCTGCTGCTTATTAGTTCAATCCATAGAGATGACTGGAGGTACGGCATGAAAATTTTAGTAGTTGAAGATAATCCAAGCGTAAGTTCCATGCTGGAAATGTTTTTTTCAAAAGAAGGAATCGAAGGCGAATTTGAAGCGGATGGGCTTGATGGTTACCGGTCCTATAAAGCGAACGACTATGACTTGCTGATATTGGACTGGATGCTTCCGGGACTGGATGGCATGGCTTTATGCCGTAAAATCCGGGAGGAAGGCGATTCGATTCCGATTATCATGCTGACAGCGAAAGACAGTGAATCGGACCAAGTCATCGGATTTGAAATGGGAGCCGATGACTATGTGACCAAACCGTTCAGTCCACTGGCGCTGATGGCACGCATCAAGGCGGTGACCCGCCGGACACAAAAAGCGGAACCGGCATCGGATGCGATTCAAACGCTGCATTTTCAGGTCAACAAAGAAACGCGAGACGTGCAGAAAGATGGAGAAAAGGTACAAGACTTGACGCCGAAAGAATTTGACCTGCTTGTTTTTTTCCTGCAGCATCCTAAGCAGGTGTTTACCCGTGATCAATTGCTGGAGCAGGTCTGGGGCTATCAATTTTATGGGGATGAACGCACTGTTGATGTCCACATCAAACGGCTTCGCAAGAAAATAACGGGGGGCGATAAACTGTTTCATACGGTCTGGGGAGTAGGGTATAAATTTGAAGAAGCCGAGAATTAAGTATTTCTACCAATTGATTGGCAGCCATCTGAGCATTCTCCTCATTGCGCTCCTGATATTAAGCATCTTATTCGTGCAGTATGTGGAGGAATTTGCCTATGAGGAGAAAGCCGAGGAGCTGGAACGTTACGGTGAACAGATTTTGCGGGAGCTGGAGCGCCCACGTCCGGGAACGGATCTTCAAACATATGTTTCGCTGCTGAAGGCGCAAGGAATCGATTTTATCGTTTTTGATCAGCAAAGCCGTGTGTTATATCCGTTTTCTGAAGCCTTTCCGCCCATAGATTTGACCGAGGAAGAGTGGAACATCATTGAACAAGGGGAGACGCTCGTTGTGAACAGGGATGTTGAGCGCTTTGAAATTACTATGACTTTCGTCGCGATGCCTTATGTCAGCGATGGGGAATTGGTAGGCGGAGTGTTGCTGGCCTCTCCGGTCAGCGGAACGAGGGAAATGGTTTCCGAACTCAACAAAACACTCGTGACCGCTATTTTGATTGCTCTTGCTGTTGCTTTGCTGCTTAGCTTATTGCTGTCGAAATTGCATGTCAGCCGCATCCAGCGCATGCAGAAAGCGACCTCAATGATTACGAATGGCCGTTATGACGTGAACCTTCCTGAAACGAATTTTGATGAAATCGGCGATTTGTCGAGAGACTTCAATAAGATGGCCAACAAGCTTCAACAGTCGAACGAAGAAATTGAACGCCTTGAAAACCGCAGACGCCAGTTTATGGCGGATGTGTCCCATGAGATGCGGACTCCGCTGACCACTATTGCCGGTGTTATTGAAGGCCTGCGCAATAATATGTTCGAAGAAGACCAACGGGAAAAAGGCATCCGCTTAGTAAGTGATGAAACAAAGCGTCTTATCCGTTTGGTCAATGAAAATCTGGATTATGAAAAAATTCGGTCCAACCAAGTGACGCTCACCAAAGAAGAAGTCGAGTCGGAAGAATTGCTTGAAATCATCCAGGAGCATCTGTATCTGCAGGCGGAAGAAAAAGGCGACCACATTGTAATCGAGCCGGAAGCAGGCACAGTCATTTATGGGGATATGGACCGGCTGATTCAAATTTTGACGAACATTGTTAAAAACAGCATCCAGTTTACCGACCATGGCCAGATTTTCTTGCGCGCTTTCAAAGAGCCGGCGCATATGGTGATTGAAGTGGAAGATACCGGTTCCGGCATCGATGTCGAAGAAATCGATCTGATCTGGCGCAGGTTTTATAAAACGGATTTCTCACGGGGCAGCGGACAATTCGGCCTGGGGTTGTCAATTGTCAAACAGCTGGTCACCCTCCATGAGGGAGACATTCAAGTGGAAAGTACAAAAGGGCAAGGGACGAAATTCACTATCCGATTGCCGCATAAAAAAGACCCGGAAGCTTAAGCTTACGGGTCTTTTTCTTTCGTGAAAGTTTACATCTCTATTCAAAGTTCGGTCATAGTTTGTTCATAACTGCTTGTTAATATGGGCTTAACGAAAAGAAGAAAGAGGGCTGGACATGAAAAAAGCAATGTACATCGCAATGGGAGCTGTGTTGGCTGCAGCTATAATTTTAATGGCAGGTTTTATCCAGAAAGAGGCGGTGGCGTCTGTAAACGGGACGGATATCGATAAAGAGGCATTATATGAAGAGTTGGTGGCTGCGAATGGAACAGCAGCACTTGATACGATGATTTCCGAAGAAATTGTCAAACAGGAAGCAGAAAAAGCGAATGTTGAAGTAGCGCAAGCAGAAATCGATGCGGAAATGAAAATATACGAAGAACAGTACGGCGGAGCCGAAGCGCTTGAATCGGCAATCGAAACAAGCGGGATGACAGTGGAGCAATTGGAAGAGGAAATGAAGAATTACTTGCTGATCGAAAAGTTAATCGGACCGGATATTGAAATAACGGATGAGCAGATTGAAACATATTTTGAAGAAAATAAGGAATCCTTCGCACAAGCGGAGCAAGTTGAAGCGAGCCATATTTTAGTGTCCACGCAAGAAGAAGCTGAAGAAGTAGCCGAAAAATTGGAAGACGGTGGAGATTTCGCTGAGCTTGCAGCAGAATACTCAACGGATACAGCAACAGCCGAAACTGGAGGCGAACTCGGATCGTTCGGAACCGGTGAAATGGCAGCAGAGTTCGAAGAAGCGGCTTTTGCAATGGAAGTGGATGAAATCAGCGATCCGGTAGAAACGGAATACGGATTCCATATCATCAAAGTGACAGGCAAAACAGAGGCGGCAGAAGCAAATTTGGAAGACAATAAAGAACAAATCAAAGAAACCTTATTTGACGAGGCATTAAACACACAATACGCAACTTGGATTGCGGAGAAAAAAGAAGAAGCCGACATTGAGAACAAACTTGAATAGGAGGACATATAATGGGCTACTATAATACACCTGAACCAAAGACAAAACAAAAAGGATATTTTGCTTCAAGTTTTACGGGATTGATCGCAGGAGCTTTGCTTGTTGGAGTGGTGCTTCCGGGATTTACCGATTCAGACGCTGCTGTCCAGGAAAATACAACTGCAGCGGTGGAATCTGCCAGTAATATTCAAAACGTTTCTTCTGTCGTAACAACGGATGTAACGAAAATTGTAGACAAAAATTCAGCTGCGGTAGTAGGGGTGACTAACATGCAGACTGCAGCACAAAACCCGTTCGCTCCGTCAGCCCAAACAGAATCCCAGGAAGCGGGGACTGGGTCGGGTGTCATTTACAAACAAGAAGGCGGTTCGGCTTACATCGTCACCAATAACCATGTAGTTGATGGAGCTGAAGAAGTGAAAGTCACTTTATCGGATGGGACAGAACTGGAAGCGGAAGTTCTTGGTGCAGACATCTGGACTGACTTGGCGGTATTGAAAGTGGCGGGAGACTCCATAACAGCTGTTGCGGAATTCGGCGATTCTTCTGTGTTAAAGCCAGGTGAACCGGTTGTCGCAATCGGCAATCCGCTTGGCCTTCAATTTTCCGGCTCTGTAACAACAGGAGTCGTTTCCGGAACAGAACGCGCTGTACCAATCGATATCAATGAAGATGGAACAGAAGATTGGGAGTCAGAAGTCATTCAAACGGATGCAGCGATCAACCCGGGAAACAGCGGCGGTGCGCTCATCAATAGCCAAGGGCAAGTCATCGGCATCAACTCGATGAAAATTGCCCAAGACGCCGTAGAAGGAATCGGACTTGCAATTCCGATCAATGCAGCGGTTCCGATTATTGAAGATTTAGAGAAAAATGGAGAGGTTGAACGGCCATCAATGGGCGTTTCCATCATCGACTTAATGGAAGTACCGGCCCAATCCCGCCAAAACCAATTGAATTTGCCAGAGGATATTGAAGGCGGAATAGTGGTTCAATCTGTCTCGCCGGGATCCGGTGCAGAAAATGCCGGCCTTCAAGCTTATGACGTGATTGTAGAAATGGACGGAGAAGCCATCAATACTGTGCTTGATCTTCGCCAGTATCTATATAACGAAACAAAAGTAGGGGATACGGTAGCTGTCAAAATATACCGCAACGGAAAAACTGAGAACCTTGAAGTTGAACTGGCTGAAAGCCTGTGATGGAATAGCAGTCCCTCGCCAAATGGCGAGGGACTTTAATGTTGAAAGTAAAATGTTCTTCCTAAAACAAAAACTGATTGCTTGGAAGCAATCAGTTGAGCAGGCCGAACATATCGGTACTTACTAAAACGATTATAATGATTATTACCAGGATAACGAAGGCGACGATTCCGCCTTGCACTTTATTGTATTGCTTCACATTCGGTTCTTCTATGCCCTCTTTATGGTCCGGCGAAGGCTGCATCGTCTCTTTGTTTTCTTTCATATACTTTTGTTCGCTATCTTTTTTATCCATGACTGTTCCTCCTCCCTATTTCTCAATATCGCCAGCTGAACTTATGGGTTGCTGAAAAAGGCATCCTCTTTTTCTTGTTCACGCTGTGTCAGTTTCTTTGCCAGCTCTCTTCCAAACAAGGCCGAAGAATGAGGGTCTCTGCCGGTCAAGATCTGGTCGCTGCCCCACACAATATATTCTTTTTCATCCGAGCCTTTAGAGTAATTCGCGATTTTGCTCAATTCATCTTCCAAGCTGAAAGGCAATAGACCGTCCACTTCTTTCGGCTCTTGGTCGTTTGGATAACCGGTTACGTTCAAACCTTCCAAAATGCTGCGTCCTTCTTTGGTTTTCGTGTAGATGAGCGGTGCTGGGCCATGGCATACTGCAGAAACGATTCCGCCATGCTCGTAAACGATGTTGATGATGGCGTGCAGATCTTGATTGTGCGCCAAGTCAAACATGGCGCCATGCCCGCCGACAATGAAAATAGCGTCATAGTCGCTTGCTTTCACATCGACAATCGGTGTTGTCTTATCTGCGATTCCCGATTCATACAACTTTTTGTATTTTCCTTCCGGATCATAGTCTTCAGACAAGCTTAACGGATCGACAACCGGTTTGCCGCCTTCCGGTGAAGCAAGGCCAACAATATGCCCGTCTTCCTGCAGCGCCAGCACAGGCTCGAAAAGCTCCTCTGCCCACCATCCTGTAACGTAATCATTTTCTTCATCAACGTATCCACTTGATAGAACGGCCATTACTTTTGCCATAGTATCTTCCTCCCCGGAATATATTACCTATGTCTTCTTTTACCCTTTCACCACATCCTGAAACGTAGCGGAATCTCCTCCGGGAAAAGCATGGAGGCCCCTAAGGAACTTTGGTAAATCAACCATATCAATTGACTCTTGATGGCAAAACAAGTACGTTTTAATTGTTTAGAATTTTTAAAAAACAAATCAGGGAAGAGGTTGGAAAATGTCGAAGAAATTATTTACAACATCTGTGTTGGCAACCGGCGGCCGTTCTGGAAGAGTAGTCTCGGAAGATAATGTGATCGATATTGAATTGGTTTCACCTAAAGAATTGGGAGGCAGCGGCGAAAAAGGCACGAACCCTGAACAGCTTTTTGCGGCTGGATATGCGGCTTGCTTCGATGGTGCGTTGGGAATGATCATTCGAAGAGAAAAGGCGGATGTTACAGGCACGTCCGTCAAAGCGGATGTCGACTTCTTAAAAGATGAAGCCGACAATGGTTATAAACTTGGGGTGACGCTCAGTGTTTCTATCCAGGGGGTCGAAGAAGACAAAGCGAGAGAGCTAGTGGAAAAAGCTCATCAAGCCTGTCCGTATTCCAAAGCGACAAAAGGCAATATTGATGTAGAACTGAAACTTATATGAAATATTATGCAAAGACCGCTGGGCAGCAAAAAGCTATTCAGCGGTCTTTTTTTCATATCGTTTTGGGTATTAAGCCTTTTGTATCTGTTTTATGAATAGTTAGATATTGGGTTTTAAACAAAAATGGCAGGGTATTCAAATAATGCACAAAGATAACTACTTCCAAGGAGGAGGTCATATGGAAAAAGAGGGAAATCGCAAAACGGATGAGGAAGAATTGGAATCGAAGAACGACAAAGATTTTAATGCTGGTGGAAATGATTCCGATTACGATGGAGGCCACCCGAAAGATGCTTCTCCCCAAAGCGATAATCAGATCAATTCCAGTGAAGATCGTTTGAACCGCGAAGAAGCAAGCCGCAGTGAAGATGCTGCGAATTCTTTCAATGCCGGAGGCAACGATTCCGATTATGATGGAGGCCATCCGGATGATGTTTCTCCCGGCAGCAGCGGGAGCATCAACACGGAACACGCTAACTCCAAAAAAGATCAATCCTAAAAATTTCAGGAGGTTATGTCTATGTTTTTTCACAGAAGCGAGCTTCAATTCGAATCAAAACCAGATGCGCCAGATGCGGTATTTGCCAAGAAGGTCCAAGAGCTTATCGGCGGCCAATTTGGTGAAATGTCTGTTGCGATGCAATACTTGTTCCAAGGGTGGAGCACCCGAGGAAATGAAAAATACAGAGATCTACTGATGGATACAGGAACACAGGAATTAGGGCATATCGAATTGCTTGCAACAATGGTTGCGAGACTTTTAGAAGGAGCTCCTGTCTATGAACAGGAAAAAGCTGCCGCTGACCCGATTATCGGTGCCATCATGGGCGGTATGAATCCTCAGCACGCAATTGTGCATGGCCTAGGAGCCTCTCCTAAAGACAGCAACGGTGTACCGTGGAATGCGGGCTATATTGTAGCAAGCGGAAACCTATTGGCTGATTTCCGTGCCAACGTCAACGCTGAATCCCAAGGCCGCTTGCAAGTTGCACGCCTCTACAGCATGACCGACGACCGAGGTGTGAAAGACTTGTTCTCTTTCCTTATTGCACGGGATACAATGCACCAAAACCAGTGGCTTGCAGCGATCAAGGATCTTGAAGCGAAAGAAGGCCCAATCGTGCCGTCTACAGTTCCGCCGGAATGGGAAGCCACTCAATATTCGCATATTCTTTACACAAATCCTGAAACAAGCACTGCTTCCCAATTGCCTTGGGTAAGCCAGCCTGCGCCAGACGGCCATGCAATCACTGTAGAAGCACCTGCGCCATTAGCGGGCAGACCGGTGTTAAAACCAGGCCCGCCAGAGTCGCATGATACTTTACCGGCTGAAGACGCGGAATAAGATGGGAAATAGCCTCTTGTGAAAGAGGCTATTTTTTTATGGGATGAAAGGAGAACGGTATGAAAAAGCCATGGATCATGACACAGGAATGGCACCATGTTCTTTTCTTGCATTGGGCGATCGAGCCGCGTTTTGTCGAAGCGCACATTCCGCCGGAGCTCGAGTTGGATGTGTACGGAACGCATGCCTGGATCAGCGTCGTCTTGTTCAAAGCGAAAAGGACGCGGCCGCGTTTTATGCCTCCTATACCGATAGCCGGAACCTATTTGGAGCTGAATGTCAGAACCTATGTGAAATACAAAGGAAAATCCGGAGTGTTCTTTTTCAGTTTGGATGCCGACAGCCCTTTAGCCGTAAAAACCGCCACCACTGGCAATTTCCTGCCTTACCGCCATGCCGAAATGGCTTTTAAAAAACGCGGCGAAACATGGAGCTTCAAAAGCAGGCGCATCCATGAAAACTCACCTCCTGAAGCTTTGGATCTTTCCTATCGAAAAGTCTCATCGCCCCTGTTGAAAGACCGTCTTGAGAAATGGCTGACAGAACGCTATTGTTTATGGACGAAGCCGAATAATCAGCTGTTTCGTGTGGATATCCGACATTCACCATGGCAGCTTTCCTATGTGGAGGGAACCGTTTATCACAATTCAATGGGGAGTTTTCTGCCTATAGCGCTTCAGCAAGAGCAGGCTATCACCCATTATTCGGACAGAAAAAAGGTGCGTTTTTATCCGCCTGTCCTTGAAGTGCCTTAAAACTCTCTGGAAAGCGTCCATGAGTATACTAGACAGCTTCCGGACTTTCTCGACAGATAAAAAACCGGAGCATTAGCTCCGGTTTTTCAATACCTTTTCGGTTCATGCTTTAATGTGTGGGATGTTTCTTTATGGCCGAAAAGCCGTTTTGACAAATAAATATGGAAGAACCATTCACCTGCTGCAATCAATACTGCAGAAGAAAGAGCGGCCCAAAAAGGCGAGAAGTCGGGATTTTCAACCAAAGCCATCAATAAAAGCCAAATTGCCGCAAATGACAAAACCAAATCGCCGGCTGTTGCGATTTTATTGGACGTTCTTCGGTAAATAACCAGATCTCCTATATATCCAAGTACGCCTACAACAAGGGCAATGAGGGCAATATCACCAACCTGCACGCCAAAGGCGATTCCAAGGACGATGAACAACACGACAAACGTCATCAGATATTTCATGATGAAAGCTTCAATATGCCTCAATTCTTCCACCTCCTTATTTGTATTCTTGTAGTAACTGTTTACCCCGATTTCTATGAATCACTCCAGAAACCACAAGAAAGTGGAACAGACAGGGATCAAGAAGAAGTAAAGTCGCCGCCGTTGATATGGATCGCTTGTCCGGTAACATATGAGCCGTCTTTCGACGCCAAGTAAACATAAGCGGGAGCTACTTCCGCCGGCTGGCCCCGGCGCTCCAAAGCAGTATCGCTGCCATGTTTTCCTACTTTTTCCTCGCCGAATGTGGAAGGAATCAGAGGCGTCCAGATAGGGCCTGGAGCTACAGAATTCACTCGGATTCCCTTTTCCGCCAAGTTTTGCGACAGGGAACGGGTGAAAGCAGTAATCGCTCCTTTTGTGGATGAGTAATCGATCAGCTCGGATGATCCGCGGTAAGCGGTGACAGATGATGTATTGATGATCGAATCGCCTTTCTCCAAATGAGGAAGGGCGGCTTGCGTCAAATAGAACATCGAGAAGATATTGGTTTCAAATGTCTCCCTTAATTGGTCGGGTGTAATCGCTAAAAAATCATCTTGGGGAAATTGTTTGGCGGCATTATTGACCAAGATATTCAATTGCCCGAATTCCCCGATCACATCCACGATCAATTGGTTGCAGTTCTCGACATCACTGATATCGGCAGCTTTTTTGAAGCAGCGGACACCATACGACTCAACAACTTCAGCTGTTTTGTCGGCATCTTCATGTTCGTCCAAATAAGCGATTGCGACATTTGCGCCTTCTTTTGCAAAGGCAACTGCCACTGCACGGCCAATTCCGCTGTCTCCGCCAGTGATCAATGCCACTTTTCCTTCGAGCTTGCCGGAACCTTTATAATCTTTGTCATCGTATATCGGTTCAGGATCCATCTCGCTTTCCAATCCTGGTTGTTTTGACTGGACTTGCGGTTCTACTTCTTCATCAATTTTTTCATACTTGTCGTTTGTCATAAGCAGTTCCTCCTTGAAGTTAGATTTATGGTATTTATTCCCGAATGTGCTTGCCATAAACGTGGAGGAATCAAACGAGAATTGGTATCCGGCCTTTTCCTTTATAGAAAACAGAAGGGGGCAAATAAAAAAGAGCGGAAAATATCCGCTCCTCCATCCAATTATTGAGTTTCTCCAGTTACTACTCCGCACGCCACACGTTCTGAAGCATCTTCCTGGGCATAGACCACCAGTGAAGTGCCGCCGGATTGGAGCAAGGAATTTTCTGCATCTGTTTTCATTGAAACGTCCTGAATAACAAACTCATCTTTGGCAGTCCCATCGTCGCCGACTTCGATTGTTTGCATGCCGCCCGCAAACGGTTCACCTGCAGAATCGAAACCAGGGACCTCACATTTACCGGTGTCATGAAATTGGATGCCATGAATGCCAGCTTCCAGATTTTCTAAGTTAAGCGCAACACCAATTCCGTCGCTTTCAGTAGTCAATTCAGCAGTCCCGACGGCATCGCCGTCCGTATTCAACATTTCCACTGTAGCCATCAGAAGGTCTTCACTCGACCCTTCGTCCTGATTATCTTCTGCTTCTTCACCGTTTGGAGGTTCTTCCTGTCCTTCATCCATTTTTTCGTCTTCAACTTCTGTTGCTCCGTCTGTTTCCGTTGGAGGCTCAGAACTGCCGGTATTGGTGCTTCCGCCGCCACAGGCGGAAAGGATCAACAGAAAAGCTAGGGTGATAAAAAGCATTGGCCAGCGCTTCATTGGTGTCATCATCTCCTCTTCGAATAACGTGCTATTCTTCCTTACACGCTTTTATCAGGAAATAAACACATTTCCGCCAAAGCAGACCTTTAGTAGGAGGGATTCTCAAATTAGAAGATTATCGGCTGCCTTTCTTTCTACGTCCCTTTTTGATGAATAAAAACCAGATTCCTATAATGGCTGAAAATATGCTGGCAATGAGCGCCGGGAAGAAAAAGGGAGGCCGATACGTCAACTTCACTGTGTTTTTGCCGGCTTCCAGCGGAACAGCGATAAAGGCATAGTTGGCCTTTAATGCATCTGTCTTTTGCCCGTTCACGGAAACGCTCCATCCTCTTTCATAAGGGATGCTGATAGTTAAGTACTTATCGTTTTCCGTATTTTCATAGTCCACTGTCACTTTATTGCCGTCGATATCCACTTCTGTCAATCCGGTGTATTTCTCTTTCTGGGATTTCAATACATCGTAGGTTTCTGTGGAAATTTTAATATCCGACAACTTATAGCTTCCTTTGGGCATCCGGATTTGGATGCGTTCAGCAACTGGCACCCGTACCGTAATGTCATCGACATACGTTTTATAGACGGATTGATTTGATTTTCTTGAAGTCAAATAATCGTTTACCGCCAAGTTGAAACCTTTATCGTGCGCTTGATTTTCTAAATGGAAAGAAACATAGAAGTCGCCTTCCGCAACAGTAGAATCAGGGATCAAGTCGATACCGCCAATTTTTTCTTCTATTTCCAGGAAGCCGTTTTGATAAGTGGAGCCAATATTTTCGACTGCGAAATCCGTTTCTTGTTCTTCAACATCCGGGAGGGGCTCTGTATTTCCGGCCTCGTCCAGGACGACTCCTTCAAGCATGGCGTGTTCCCGCGCCAATGGATGGGCTCCTTCTAACTGCCTCTCTTGATATACAGATGAAGTGGAGCGCGCAAACGGCAACAGATACTCATTTTCGTAAACAATAAAGTTTTCCGACTCAAAAATTTCCGAAAATCCGTACGGCACATTATCCATGCCTTCCGCGCTCGGCAAAACATCCGCGGTTGGCGCATCTTTTGGAGCAATAACGTATTTGCCCTGCAGCAAACTGAAGAGGTTCGCGCGGTTGCCGAGTGTCGCGTAGCGGCTCACGCTTTCCCGTGCCATGTCGATTTCCAGGTCATATAAATAAAAGTAAAGCAGGTTTTTGTTCAATATGCTTGAATAAGCACTGAGTCCTCTGAAATCCTGAACAAGAGGGGTATTATTCCGGACGCCTTCCATCCAGTCAATCCGGTAAGTGAGTCCAGTGTCCCGTTGTTCAATTTTCTCCAGCAACTCCCGTATTTCGGGATCATCGTATTCTGGTCCTGTCATCAGTTCTTCATCCACTTTAGAAAGTTCTCCAGCGTCGAGCAGCTTTTCCATTTGATAGATGTTGGCTGAAACAACCAACCAGACAAACAAGAAACCTGCCAATGCGATTTTGAAGACAGGCTTCTTGGATTTTACAAAGACAAACATCAAAAGCAAGGTAATAGGCAAGCTGATTGCCATGAAATATGAATACCGCTTATTGAAATCCAATTTTTCGTCGCTGAGAGCCCAAGTTAAATAAAAGAGGACAGTAAAAAATGCAGCAACGGCAAATTGGCGGAGGGTAATCTTTTGCAAGTTTGCAAGCCCGACGGCGATAGCACCGCCAATTATAAATGATAAAAAGTACTCCCAGCGATTTTGCGGGGCTGATAATCCATTGAAAAAGCTTCCAGCCATCGGGCTATGGTGAAGGGCGATGGATATCAGACCGAGTACCGCGAAAAAACGGAAGAGCTTAGTGCGGTAGAGGAACGCAGAAAATAGCAGCAAAACGAAAATTGCCGGCAGTACTATGATCCGGCTGGTATATAAAATGTTCTCCGGAATCTCTAGCCAAGGTATATCTTGGGAGAAAGGGGGACGGTGATTGTTCAAGTAAGCGTAAACTGCTGGGATAAATGCGACTGCACTGATGCCGAAGCCGATAAGTCCCGTGAGCAGAAACAAGCCAATCGCTTTCTTTTTCCCGGTTTCTTCCGGAGCCAATGGGATGAACAGCCGGACCAAGATGTATATTCCTGCAAGCAAGAAATTGATATAGGAAAAATAGAAATTATTGATAAGGGAAATTGCTACAGCGAACAAAAACCAGCCAGGTTTCGCTTCCCTGAATATTTTCTCGATGCCGAGAATGAGAAGCGGCAGCCAAAGAAAAGCATCCGCAAAAAATTCCCAATAGGCCGTATGGCGGAAAAACATGCCGGAAACGCCGTAGAAAGCAGCGCCGATAAATGCATAGCGGCGGGCAATGCCCATATACATGAAGACCCGGGCTGCAATATACAAAACGAAACTCAAGCGAATTACACTTATAAAGACGGCCGCGTTTGCCCAGAAAAGAACGTCAGGCGAACCGATCAGCCCGACTTTCTCGAGTAGAAAAACAGCGGCGGCTGTCAGCCAGAAGACTGTGGAAGTGGAAAAATAATAAGACAAACCGCTATAGATCCCGGCGCCAAGACCAAAAGAATACGAATAGAAAAAATCTCCATTCGTATATTGCTCATATAACAGATGTTTGAACGGCATCATTTGTGCGAGCCCGTCATTGATGCCTATCATGAAATGATTTTCTGTCCATTGATGGAGAAAGACCGCATGGCTCAAAACCGCCAATGCGAAACAGCAGATAAAAAGTAAAAGGTTTGGGTAGTTCTTTTGCATGGATTCACCGTCTTTTTGCTTAATTTGGCCGAGCAGTTCCTTTTAAGATTTTGCTGGAAACGATAAAGGTGATCGGCACAGTAAATAGAACCGCTGCAAAAGGCGCAATGTTGCTGTCAAGGTGCAGGAATTCCACGAAAATGAAAATCAAAATCGTGGATACCGACATATTGACAACTTGGGTCAGCGGAAAATATAAATATTTTTTTAAGGTTGGTTTGATTTTATAAGTCACATAGCAATTCAGGAAAAACGACACATTCAAGCTGATGATAAAACCGACAAGATGCGACCACAAATAAGGGAAGGAAAATACATTGTGCAGCACGAGGTAAATCGAATAATAAGTAAACGTATTGATGACACCGACAACTACAAATCGCGTAAATTCTGTATTCAGCCGCTTAATATCCATCGTATTCATCCACATTGCTGATATCCACTAAATAATTTGGGCGCCGTTTCGTTTCGTTGTAAATGCGTCCGATGTATTCCCCGATTACGCCGAGACTGATCAACTGAATGCCTCCCAGAACAAGGACAGCGGTGATCGTGGTAAAGTACCCGGGTGCACCGATTCCTTCTTTCATAATTTGATAGAACGTCACACCGATATAAAGGAGTGACAGAAACAAGACAAGAAAGCCTGTGTAAAAACAAATCCGCAGCGGTTTTGTGTTGAATGAAATGATGCCATCTATTCCATAATTGATGAGGCCGCCGAATGACCATTTGGATTGCTGGCCGTCCGCCCTCAGGACATTTTCATAATTGATGATTTTTTTACTCAGGCCGATCCAGGAATACAAGCCTTTGGAGAACCGATTGGTTTCGCTGAGTGCGAGGAGCGAGTTGATCGCTTTCCTGCTGAGCAAACGAAAGTCTCCTTCACCGTCCACAAAGTCCACATCGGTAATCGAATTGAGCAATCGGTAATAGAAGACAGAGAAGAGGCTCCGGAATCTTGAATCGCCGGTTCTTGAACGTTTAGCCACAACTTGGTGAAACCCTTCTTCAAACCCTCGGACCAATTCGCCGATCAAGTGAGGCGGATGCTGCAGATCGCTGTCCATTAGAATTGCTGCGTCGCCTTTACACCGCTTTAGCCCTGCGAGCATAGCGGACTCTTTTCCGAAGTTCCGTGTCAGGGAAATATATTTTACGTTATCATGCGCTTCTGATAGGGCCAGGATTTCTTGAAGTGTTCCGTCGCGGCTGCCGTCATTGATGAACATGATTTCGTAGCGGTATGGAAGCGGCTCAAGTTCTTGTGCCAACTGGTTGTACATGGAAGAAATGTTTTCTTCTTCGTTATAAGCTGGAACAACAATGGAAATCAACTTCATTATACTTCTCCTTTCAAAACTTATCTAAAACTTTTCTCTGCCCGTTTTCTTCATGCGATAGTTGCCAGGCGGAGCAAAAGAGAGAAATACGGTTCTTTCTGTCTAAAGTGAAACTTCTTTCTGCCTGGATACGTATAGTATACATAAGCTAATTTCAGATAGCATCTTTCTGAAAATTTGGCTTGGGAGCGAGTTTATGCAAAGTGAAAATATATTCTATTATAAGTTGCAGGTGAGGGACATTTTGCCGAGCCCCTTTATAATTGAAATTTTCCGGTTGTACCCATACTATTAGAAGTATATACATATTGATGAATGGAGTGTGTTAAGAATGGCTATCAATCTTGTAAAAGGTCAGAAGATCGATTTAACAAAAGGACGTTCATCTCTTTCAAGCATCATGGTCGGCCTTGGCTGGGATCCAGTGGCCGCTAAAAAAAGCGGGGGGTTTTTAAGCGGATTGCTTGGCGGCGGGGGCGGAGGCGGCTCAGACGTCGACTGTGACGCTTCTGTCATCATGCTGGATGAGAACGGCAAGCTGAACAGCAAGGAGAACTTAATTTACTTCGGCAACAAAAAAAGCAAGGATGGCAGCGTAGTCCACTCCGGCGATAACTTGACTGGCGCAGGAGAAGGCGATGATGAAACCATTCAAATCGATTTGAAGCGAATTTCTCCATCAATTCATCGTTTAGTATTTGTCGTAAACATCTATAACGCCAAACAGAAGAAACAGGATTTCGGCATGATCCAAAACGCTTTTATCCGTTTGGTGGATAACCAGTCAAGGGAAGAATTGGTGCATTACAACCTGACTGATAATTATTCAGGAAAAATGTCGCTTCTCCTTGGCGAAATTTACCGCCAAGGCAGCGAGTGGAAATTCTCGGCAGTCGGTGAAGGGACAATTGACCCGGATATCGGTTCAATCGCAAACAAATACGCATAAGGAGTGAAGGAAGAATGGCAATCAATTTATCAAAAGGGCAAAAAGTGGATTTAACAAAATCAAATCCCGGTTTATCTAATGTAATCGTAGGTTTGGGCTGGGATACCAATAAATACGATGGCGGACAAGATTTCGATTTGGATTCTTCTATCTTTTTATTGAATGCAAATGGCAAGTGCGCTTCAGAGAAAGATTTCATCTTCTACAACAATACGATTGGTGCAGAGGGCGCAGTTGAACATACGGGCGATAATAAGACAGGAGAAGGAGAAGGGGACGACGAGCAAGTAAAAGTGGCGCTGTCTTCCATCCCGTCATCTATTGAACGGGTGACTTTTGCGATTACCATCCATGATGCGGAAACGCGTGGCCAGAATTTCGGCCAAGTAAGCAATTCTTATGTGCGGATTGTCAACGGAGATACAAACGAAGAGTTGATTCGCTATGACTTAGGCGAAGATTTCTCTATCGAAACGGCTATTGTAGTGGGCGAGTTATACCGCCACAACAATGAATGGAAATTCAATGCCATCGGCAGCGGCTATCAAGGCGGGCTTGCATCTCTTGTCCGGGACTTTGGGCTAGACAGCTAATCAGCGATCAAAGAAAGCAAGGAGCTAGCCTCCTTGCTTTTTTCTCCATTTATACTGTTAAATTGGAGGAAACAGCAAATGCTGGTGTATAGGTTGGGGGAATAATAATGAGGCATTTTAATATGTTGACCGATTACGATTTGAATACATTTTTCAAATACTCTCCGGTGGAGTTTTCCCGTGATTCCGAACGGGAAACGTTAGGGCTTGCTCTTGGGGCGGCACTATATACGCCAGGTTCCCGGCCTGGTTTTGCTGCTAGAATCCTGGCAGGAGATTATACCCGAGGTGCATTTGCGGGGCTGGCCACATTGATTGTATGCCTAGAAGATGCGGTGGCCGATTCGGAGCTGCCATGGGCAGAAAAAAACGTTGCGGCCCAGCTGAAAGAAATTGAAAAAGCTGATTATCATGGGGGAAATAGCGATCTTGCCCTGTTTTTGCGCGTCAGGGATGCGGAACAGCTTGACCGGTTGATCTGCACCGCTGGATCGGCTTTGAGTGTATTAACTGGAATCGTTTTCCCCAAATGCCTTCCCCAAAACCTTATGGAATTTTTCCCAGCCCTGGACCGCGCCAGTGAGGCAGCAGGACGTTTCCTTTATGCATTGCCGTTATTGGAAACGAAAGAGGTCCTTTATTCGGAGACACGGGAGCAGGCTTTGCAGGACATTTATGATATTTTGCGGTCGGAACTTCACCGGGTATTGACTGTGCGCGTCGGCGCCACTGATTTTTCCAGTCTCTATGGATTGCGGCGTCCGGTTGAACGCACCATTTATGAAGTGCATGTTATAAGGGATTGTTTAACGTCTGTACTGAACCGCTTCAACAGAGCCGAAGATGGATTTGTTGTATCAGGTCCGGTATACGAGCATTTTTCAACGGCAAATGGCGGATGGATGTCCTCGAAGCCGGAGAAGGTCTTATGGGAAGAAGTCCAGTTGGATGTATTGAATGGTTTCAAAGGAAAAACTTGCATACATCCCTCCCAAATCACCATTGTTAATGCAGGGCATATCGTATCTTTGGAAAATTATGAAGACGCAATGCTGATTCTTTCTGAGGGCCAAAAGAAAAACGGTGTTTTGCAAAGCCCGAAACGCAACAAAATGAATGAAGTAAAACCACATTTGAGCTGGGCAAAAAGAATTGCCGCTCAAGCGGAAGTCTATGGGGTGCTAAATGAAAACTATCAACCAATCGATGTGCTCAATCATATCCGAGCCCACCAGTTCTCGAAACAACTACTATAAATTATGGGAGCAATTGGAACTGTCTGTTGCAATCCATCGAACGTATAAAGGGTTGTCCCCTGATTCCCTTTTCTCCATGGCTTTACGGGTCAATAAGAAACGGCAGTTTCTTTTTGTCAGCCCTTTGCTTGCCAAGCATTTAGCGGTGCATCCGGCGCTGGCGCTGGGCACTGGTACGCTGCTCGCTTCTTTGCTGATGGAAGATGCCGGCTTGCCTGCCCATCCCCATGCACCAGAAATCGTCCAAATGATCGAAACCGGCGTGCCGGACGTGAAAAAAATCCGAAAAGCGCTGGATTACAAGTCAATCTTGCCGGAAAAGACAGTTTTCATCGGGATGGCGGAAACGGCAACCGGCCTCGGCCATGCTGTTTTTCATCACTTCGATAAAGCGGTGTATGTGCATACGACGCGTGAAGAAATAAGCGGACTCACTCCATCTTTCGTATTTGAAGAAGAGCATTCACACGCGACTTCCCATAAAGTCTATGCGCCTGAGGGAGTGCTTGAGGATGCGGAAATGATTGTGCTCGTAGATGATGAAATTTCAACCGGAAACACACTGTTAAATCTGGTCAGTGCATTAGACGGGCAATTCCCCGGAAAAACCTATAAATCATTGTCGATTTTGGATTGGCGAAATGAAAAGCAGCAGCAAAAAATAGGAGAAATGGCAGCAGAGCGCAGCATCAGGCTTGATGTATTATCGCTCATGTCAGGCGAGTTTGATTTGATCCATGGTTCTTCACCTGATGAGCCTGAACTCGCTTCTTTGGCTGGCACTGGTTCAGTTGCGCCGGTTCAGATAAAGGATCCTGGCATTTTGCTGCACCGATCGAAAACTGGACAGCGATATGTGCCGCTTACCGGGAGATTCGGATTGACAAGCGGTGAACATCGGGGCATTGACGCATGGACAGAAAAAGTGGTGTCTACGCTTCAGGGAAGCACAGGCAAGAAGCCCCTGGTGATCGGCGTCGGTGAAAATATGTACTTGCCGCTGCGCTTCGCTCTTGCTTTAGACGGAAATCCGCTTGTGCAGACAACTACGCGAAGCCCTATTTTTGCATCTGATACAGAAGGGTATCCGATAAAAGAAAAAGTGAAATTCAAGCTGCCGGATGCCCATGGCGTCGACCAATATCTTTATAATTTGAACGGGCTGGAAATCGATAAAATTTACCTGGTTTCGGAATCGGTGGTCGATGCTGATCTTTGGCAGCCATTGATTGCCTGTTTGCAGAAAAAAGCGCCGGTTGAATGGATTTCGCTGACAGAAACAAAAGGGGAGATCCTATGATTGCAGCAGGGTTAGTGAAGTCGAGCTATTCAGAAGAGGATATCACTTTCTTACTGAAAGACCTGACAGAATCTTTTTCCGAAAGCACGCTTGAAGAACGGGAAAAAGCGGTGCAGACCGGAGCTCATTATGCAGAGAGGCTGCCGGTGGAATATCGTCCCTCGGAAGAATATACGGGACTATACAAAGAGTCGGTGGAAAAAACAAAAGAACAATGGAGTTATTTTATCGGTCTTTTGACGATGCGCATTCGCTTGAATGCGAAAAACGACGATGTTGTACTGGTTTCCCTTGCACGTGCCGGCAGCCCGGTCGGCATTTTAGTCCGCCGCTTTGCAAAACAAAAAATGGGGCTGGATTGGCCGCATTACAGCGTTTCTATTTTGCGGGGAAAAGGCATGGATGAAAATGCGCTCCGGGCAATCCGCAAATGGCATCCGAACAGCCGTATCCAGTTCGTAGATGGCTGGACCGGCAAAGGTGCTATTCAGACTGAATTGACAAAGTCGGTCCTTTCCTTGAACGAAGAGGGGATGGGACTGTCCGACGATTTGGCGGTTCTGGCAGACCCAGGGGCATGTTCTGTGCTATTTGGAACAAGAGAGGATTTGTTGATCCCGAGCGCTTGTTTGAATGCTACTGTATCTGGACTGGTCAGCCGCACCATCTTGAATGAACGGTTTATCGGGGCTGGTGATTTCCATGGCGCCAAGTTTTACGGGGAACTCAAAGAAGAAGATGTCTCAAATGATTTTATAAATCAGATTGCGGAGTGTTTTAGCCGAACGGCAGAAAAGGCGGAAAAAGAGGCCTGCAGCACCCCGATTACCGCTGAACGAACGTGGCAAGGGAAAATGGAAGTAGAAGAATTAGGAAGAAAGTTGTATAGTGGAATGGATTACCACCTTATCAAGCCTGGTGTTGGGGAAACTACACGCGTCCTGCTTCGCCGGGACCCATGGAAGATTCTTGTAAGAAGCTTGGATCATCCAAGCGTCCAGCATCTTCTGGTACTGGCTAAGGAAAAACATACGCCTGTTGAAGTGGTGCCGGATTTGTTTTACCGGGCTATCGGTTTGATAAAATCAGGTTCTGAAATATGAAGGTTTTGTTTGCGAGTGATTTGGACCAGACGTTGATTTACTCAAGAAATTCGATGGGCGCCAATGTAGCGGAAGAAGAATTGGTTGAAGTCGAGAAGATAAATGGCAAGCCTTACTCCTTCATGACCCAAACGAGCCATCAGGCTTTGCTGAATATTGGTTCTTCAGCCTTTTTTCTGCCGGTTACCACCCGGACTCAAGCACAATATGAGCGGGTGACGGGCATTTTTGATGGTGCTGCACCTCCGCAATATGCGGTTATTTCAAATGGAGCGGTCATTTTGGAGAATGGAAAACCGATAAAAGAATGGTCAGAGGGAATCCGGCAGCAATGCATCAGCAAAAAAACAGTGGTGGAAGCGCTGCTTCCATTGATAAAACGTTATTTTTCCGAAGAATGGGTATTGAATATCAAGCAGGCAGACGACTGGTTTGTCTATTTGATTATAGACCGGGTGCGTTTTCCGGATGAAAAGCTGGCATCATATGTTCAGGTATTCCGTAAAATTGGCTGGTCAATGTCGCTTCAGGGAAGAAAACTGTATTTTATGCCGGAAAGCATCACCAAAGCAAGAGCAATGGAGTGGATCAAAACACGTATATCAGCCGACTATGTGGTTGCGGCAGGAGATTCGCTGCTGGATTTGGATCTGCTCGAAAGCGCGGATAAAGGTTTTCTGGCTGCACACGGTGAAGCTTTCCGGAACAATGCAGCGATTTCTTCGCATATTCAAATCACCAAGCAACTCGGCATAAAAGCAGGGGAAGAAATTTTGGCGCATGTGGCAGGCATAGCGCAGCAGCAAGGGTAAGCAAGGAGGAATTCCCATGGTTCAATTGCATCCGGTTCGCGTGAGAACGTGGGATCCGGAAAAGATTGGGAAATGGCTCAATCAGCCGATCATAAATCATCCCGAAACGAAAATAGAAGAAGAAACAATCACTTATCCGCAATTGCTTGGCCAATTTGTCGGTATGCCGCTTGATGCAGATGATTACTTCGCATCGATCCATGAGCTGCTTGAAGAATCGGAAGGCCGGTTGATACGGCTTTCCGATAAGCTGAACAAGCAAATTACTCCTGAGCGGCTAAGGGCTTTGCAGGATTTGTTTGAGATGAACAATAAGGAGCGCGGCTTGTCGCCGAACCGGATTGTTGCCTTTTTGGATGGCAAAGGTTTGCTGCCGCGGCTGCAAGATCCGGGATTGAACCGGCGGCTTCGATTGACGCTGATCGATATATTGAAAGCGTTTAAAGAACAATCTGCCGGCAGTACCACGCATTCTTCTTTCCGGCGAATTGTCACAGATCTCGTGAAATGGACATTCAATCATATCGAACCTGAACTTGAAAAGCTGACGCTGGAAAAAGGGCTGCCTGGTTTTTTATGGTATGGCAGTGTGACAGAAAGCCAAAAATGGTTTTTAAAGTTTTCGGGAATGTTCGGTTTTCATGTTATTGTTTTTGATCCGGCAAGAGAACAGTGGTTTGCCGAAACGATGGACCTTTCAGATGCACTGACCTACAATTTTCAGATAAGTGCCGACTTCGTCCCGCCTTTTCCGGAAGAAAAACCGCAGCGCGTTGGAACAGTCGCTTACCGGGCCACTCAAGAAGTGGACCGTCTTTTGCATCACGATGATTCCGGTCTTTACAAGCCTTTTCAATTCAAATCCTATTTAACCCGTTCAATCCGGTTGAAGACGACACTTGACGAAGCTTTTATGCTGGCGAAAGAAAGGGCAATGGTGCGCCCTTCTTTTGCAGTTGAAGGCGGCAGCGTGATAATTCCGGTTGTCTTTGCCAAAGTCATGGGCATCGAAAAAGATCGGAAGCGCTTCTGGGATAACATCCATAATCTGACGGAACGGGAAGATACCAAATTGGTGCGGAGTTTTCCATTTATCGAAGAACGGAGAGGGAATCAGCAATTCCATTACCGGGCGGCACTTGGAAAAGACGGAAGGCTGGATCCGGAAAAGATGAAAACAGCCCATTGGTGGAAATACAGCAAACTGCCGAATGGCTTGCAGACCGCCATTGGCGAAGCTATCGCCCGGCATGTGGAAAAACCGCTGCTGCTTCCGCAACAAGGCGAATCATTTGAAGAATTGCAGCTTTACGCTTTTTCACAATCAATGTCGCTTCCGGATTCTGTTGTGCAGCTTATTCAGCTGTTTGATTATCCGCAATTTGTGCCTACCATGCTTTTTTACAACGAAGAAAAAGATAGGGAACTGGGCCGGGCAGATGCTAACGCCATCGCTTTGATTCATACGTTCGGGCTGGATGTTATCATCGTCAATCCGCAGGGGCATCAGGACATCGAACGGTGGATCGATCCGGAAGCGATCGATACCCACTGGCTGGATGAAAGAAGCTTCAATGAACCGTACCGTGAACCTTCAGTGGTCAAAAAGCTATTTAGAAAATGGCTGTAAGCATCAGGTATGAACCACATGAAAGTGGAGCAAAACAGTGAACAATTCCGAAGGCAAGCAAAGCTGTTTCGCGGAATCGCAAGAAAAAATCACCAAGTCGATAAAATATTAAGGGGGCTTACCGATGAATACTTTGCCAAAAGGGATGGAGCAGCAGGAACTGGTTATGAAGGAAGACAATGAATTGTTAGCAAAACTAAAGCAGGACCCGGAAGTGCTTAAACTCGCCGCCAGCATTGATATCAAAAACCAAGTGGAGCTGCTGGAATTCGGGCGCGAACCGGCAAATGAAATTTCTGCGTTTACAGGTAAAGTATTAAACTCGGTTCAAGCGAACAGCATGGAAGAGTCCAGCCAACTGCTGAACCAACTTGGGAAAATCATGGACAAGTTTGACAGCAAAGATTTTGTTGAAAAGAAAGGCTTGATCAATAAAGTCTTTAATAGAGGCAATAAGATCATTGAGAAGCTATTCAACAAATACCAGACTATGGGTACAGAAATCGATAAAGTTTATGTCGAGATTACAAAATACGAGTCTGAAATGAAAAAATCGACGACTACGCTGGAAGAGTTGTACGACCAAAACTTCCGCTATTTCATGGAACTGGAAAAATATATCGCAGCCGGTGATGTGAGAATCCAGGAATTGAAAGCGGAAGAGCCAGTGATGCGTTTAAAAGCGGAAACCGGCGACCAATTAGCTATGATGCAGTTGACCTCGCTGCAAAATGCAATCGAACTTTTGGAGCAGCGCGTTTATGATTTGGAAATGGCCAAACAAGTGTCTTACCAGGCAGCGCCGCAAATCCGGATGCTGCAGCGCGGCAATACGAAACTGATCGGCAAAATCAATTCAGCTTTCGTGACAACCATCCCGATCTTCAAAACAGGGCTTATCAATGCCATTGCGGCCAAGCGCCAGAACCTGGTTGCCCAATCCATGAATGAATTGGACCGCCGCACGAACGAAATGCTGATCAAAAACGCAAATGATATCTCCCGCCAAAGTGTGGACATTGCACGCATGTCCGGCCAGCCAAGCATAAAAATTGAGACGATCGAACAAACTTGGGAAACCATCATGCAAGGCATGAACGATACGCGTGAAATCGAACAGGAAAACCGCAGAATGCGCGAAGAAGGGCGCATTCGTATTGAAGAACTGCAAAAGCGGTATGAAGAAACACAACGAAAAGCCCAATAACCCAAAAACCGGCCATCAGAAATATCTGACGGCCGGTTTTTGGTTTTAGATCAAGTGAGGATCAAAGAAATTTGTGGGAAGATGATTATAATCACAAGTACAATTATGAATATAGCAAAGAAAGGAACTACCCCTTTTATAACACTTTCGACTTTTTCTTCAGCTATTCCACTCACTACGAATAAATTCAGTCCTACAGGCGGAGTGATCATCCCCAATTCCATGTTCACTACCATAATAATAGCAAAATGAATCACATCGATCTGCAAAGCAGTAATGATTGGCAGAAGAATAGGAAGTGTAATCAAAATGATAGCCGTTGGCTCCAAAAACATCCCAAGGACAAAGAACAGCAAACTGACTACGATCAAGAAGGTCCATTTATTAAAGCCGCTCTCACTGACCCACATCGCAAAGGATTGCGGAATTTGTTCAGTCGTCAGGAACATCCCCAAGACAAGAGCTGCAGCAATGATCAGGAAAATCATTGCGGTGGTGTTGATCGATTCCATCAGAATGCTTTTGAATTTCTTCCAATCCAATTCCCGATAAACAAAGACTGAAATAATCAATGCGTATAAAGCTGCTAAAAATGAGGCTTCTGTTGGTGTCACTATACCGGTATAAATACTGCCTAAAATAATGATTGGCATGACCAATCCCCACACCGCTTTTAAAGTAGGTCTCCAGCGCGCCTTCAAAGGAACCTTTTCCAATCCCCCATAGTTTTTTCGGTAAGCCACTAAAACTGCATAAATAATCAATGCCAATCCCAATAGTAAGCCAGGCAAAATACCCGCAGAGAACAATCTCCCCGTTGACTGCTCCGATACGGATCCATATAGGATAAGTGGGATGGAAGGGGGTATCAAAATTCCGAGTGTACCGGCGGAAGCAACTAGCCCCATAGAGTATTTCTTATCGTAACCGGCTTTAACCATCATCGGAATCATAATAGCGCCGATTGCTGCAGCAGTTGCGGGGCTGGATCCGGAAATTGCTGCAAAAATCATGCAGGTAAGGACTGTTACGACGGATAAACCGCCTTTTGTATGTCCAACCCAAGATCGGATGCATTCAATCAAATATTTGGAAATTCCTCCTTGCGCCATAATCAAACCTGCAAAAACAAAACCGGGTATTGCCATCAAGGTGGTGCTGTTTATACCGGTAAACATCCTTTGGATAACGGTATCAAGAGAAAAACCTGCAAAATATAAGCCCATGATGCTGGACACGGCTAAACTGATCGCAATTGGAACGCGCAATAAAGCTAATACGAACAATAATCCAATTACTACTATTGCTTCCATAGTATGTCCTCCCCATCGCTAGCATCGTCTTCTTTTTTCACGAAAAATTTGTATGCCTTCTCGCAAAAGCGTACAAATAACAAAATCCCTGCAATTGGCATGATCAAGTAATTGATCCAAATGGGAAACCCAACATCAATTGTTTTGATGTTTTGGCTATATGCTGTCAATACCATTTCAAGCCCCGTCCAAAAGAAAAATGCACTAAAAAAAATACCGACTGCCAAAGTGATGACTTGTGAAAATTTCCTGAACCCCGGTCCCGATCTGTCATAGAGAAGATCGATGGCAATGTGTTTGTTTTCTTTCAAAGCGGTGGAAAAACCTATAAAAATAGCCCATACAAGAAACATTGTATAAATTTCAGTAGCCCAACTTTGTGAGGCTCCTAGAACATACCTAGTAAATACAGAATAAAGACTGATTCCAACACCAACAACAAAAAACAGCATGGAGAAAGCGCTTTCAATTTTATCTAAAATTTTCACTGATTCTCCTCCTCATTATATTTTGTATTTTGGATACGAGAATAACAACTAAATCATAATATAAGATATAGTGAATAACAAGATGAAATTTAAAAATATAAAATATTCAAAAAATAAAACCTTTCAGTTTTTTGGGGAATTTAAAGCGTAAATTGTTAAGAGAAAATCAAAAAAATACTTTGATTTAATAGATTTCAAGTGGAAATAATAAAAATTTTTTTAACTCCGCCTATGAAAAAAGCCGTGACTTATAAATTTAGAAAATTAAAATATTTCTTTACAAGGAGATTTTAATATGCTAGTTTTGTGGTGAGTTGTATCCAAAAATCATTTTAGGGAGAAGCGGCTCTAAAAATTGAACTGATAAGGTGAAAAATTAAAAGGAAAGGGGGAAGTATCATTTTTTATGAAAGCCCTTACAAAATGCTGCTGGGTAATATGAGCGGCCATATTATTAAAACCAACTAGGGGGGATTTTTTATGAAAAAGGTTACCTTATCCTTATTATTATTGTTTTCGCTGATTGTTTTAACGGCTTGTGGAGGCAGTGGCGGATCTTCTGGAGCAGGGGGCGACGGCGTCCAAGAAATGACAATTAAATTTTCTCACGTTGTGGCGGAAAATACACCTAAACATCAAGGTGCACTAGCGATGAAGGAGTATATTGAAAGAGAATCCGATGGAGCAATTACTGTGGAAATATATCCGAACAGTTCATTATTCGGTGATCAGGACGAATACCAAAACCTAGTGTCGAACAACGTACAATTCATTGCACCGGATTTAACGAAATTTGTAGGCAATAATCCGCAATTCAACGTTCCGGCTCTTCCATTCATGTTTGAGAACGATGATGAAGCCATTGCATTCTGGGATGGTGAAAAAGGCCAGGAAATTTTAGGGAGCTTGAAGGACGACGGCGTTGTAGGGCTATCTATGTGGCCGAATGGCGGAAAGCATTTAACGAACAACAAGCGTGCTATCGATTCGCCGGATGATTTGGAAGGATTGAAATTCCGCACACAAGGCGGACAGGTTCTAGAAGCGATTTATTCGGAACTTGGAGCGGGTTCAGAATCAATTCCTTTTGGGGAACTTTATACTGCCCTTGACCAGGGGGTCGTAGATGGTCAAGAAAATACTTTCAGCAATATTGAATCCAGAAAGTTTGACGAAGTTCAAACTCATATGACGGTCATGAATCATACCCGTGTTGACTACGCTGTTTTTACTAATACAGAATTCTGGGACAGCATGAATGCTGCGACGAAAGAAATTGTTCAAGCTGGCTTGGATGAAGGTACGAAAGTGGCCCGGGAAGAAGCAAAAACGTTGAATGAGAAAGCATATGAAACCATCAAAGAGCGGGGATTGGTTGAAATCGTAGAATTGACTCCAGAACAAATTGAAGAATTCAGAGCTGCCCTAGAACCGATCTATGCAGAATTTGAAGAAGAGATTGGTACAGATGTTTACGAAGCTGCCCGTGAAGCAGCCGGACAATAGTTGAAGTTCTGGTTATGCTGAATTGAAAAAGTTGGCTGGATTTTCAGGCCAACTTTTTCCGTTTAATGAGAATAACTTCCAAAAGAAAAGGAGACTGACGATGAATAAGGAACTGTTTGAAAAAGGATTGGAAATTAGAAGAAGCGTGCTAGGCGCGGAGTATGTAGACAATTCGATTCAAAACGCCAATGAATTCAATATGCCTATGCAAGAACTAGTAACGCAATATTGCTGGGGCGAAATTTGGGGCAGGCCCGGCTTGCCGAGAAAAACAAGAAGCATCATCAATCTAGCAATGATAACTGCACTGAACAGACCTCATGAGTTGAAGCTTCATGTCAGAGGAGCCATTAATAACGGCCTGACTCGAGAAGAAATTCAAGAAATCTTTCTGCAAACAGCTATTTATTGCGGAGTGCCTGCAGCTATCGACAGCTTTAGGACCGCTAAAGAAGTTTTTGATGAAATGGATAAAGAACAATAAAACCCTCTAAAGTGCTTTTATAAAAAAATAACTTTTGACAAGTAAATGACAACAGTGACCGTTGCAGCACTCAGAATGGTGGAGATCAGGACAGCTTGGGCGGCGAATTCAGGTTCATTATCATATTCTTGGGCGAGGATGGCACTGTTGACTGAGCTTGGAACAGCTGAAGCGATGAACATAGCTTGGGCGGTAATGAGATCTGTATCAAGAAACTGGATGATAATGAACGCCAAAAGCGGACTAGCCAACAAACGTACTCCTACATTCATGTAAACAGTTGCCATGTTTTTTGAAAAATTCAGCTGCACCACTTGCGCCCCTAGTGTGAGAAGCGCTATTCCTATAAGTGCATCGGCTATGTAGGATCCGGATATATATAGAAATTGAGGAAGCATGACATTGAAGGCGTTAACAGCCAAACCGGCCCCCATGGCATAAAGTACGGGCATCTTGAAATAGGGAATAGATATATTCGACTTGCTTTTATTCAGTTTTTGCAGCGTGATAATCCCATAGGAGTAGACGAGAAAATTTTGGAAAGTAAGGACCAAAACTTGAACGGCCAAAGCGACAGTATCCTGCTTAAATACCAAATCATTGACTGATATTCCGTAATTTCCGGAATTATAGAAAAGGGAACTATGGGAAAATGCCAACTGTTGTCCTTTAGTCAAGCGCAAGATTTTAGTGAGAATATTGGATACAAAATACAATGAAACGCTTAACGTAATGAAAAAAATAAGTACTTTCAAGAATAGGGTCCATGCCAAATCCGCCTCATAGAGCCGGGTAAAGATAAGGCCGGGCACCAAATAGTAAATGTTGATTTTTGCCAATGTGTTCAAATCGAAGCGGAATTTTACATGCAGAATAGCTCCTAATCCAATAACGATAAGGACCGGCAATAAAATATTTATGAAAATGCTTAATATCTCCATGATTGTTCTCCTTTGGTTTCAACTAAGTAAACAAAATATATCATAATGTCTCTGTATATGTTTGAAAACTTAGAATGTTAAGATGGATGGTATTTTGGATACACTATTTTTATTTTGTCGAGACTCCTACTGAAAGAAAGTGATTGAGAATGGATTATATGAAATTGCCAAGTCAAGTAGAGTTGAACGAAGTAGTATTGCGGGACGGCTTACAGCTTGAAAATAAGATTATAAGCAAAGCAGAAAAAAAACTGATATTTGACCAATTGGTGGATGCAGGGGTAAAGACACTTGAATTTGGATCTTTTGTCCATCCGAAGTTAGTGCCGCAAATGGCCAATACTGGCGAATTATATACAGCTATTTCCGCGCATTCTGAGGAGTTGGCACTGATTGCTTTGATTCCCAATCTGAAAGGGGCTGAAAATGCTAGGGCTTCTGGAGTAAGACGCCTTAACTTTGTATTTTCAGCAAGTGATACCCACAATCGGCAAAATGTTAAAAAAAGCACCGATGAATCGCTGGAAGATTTAAAGGCCATTCACGATTTTTGCAGCAAGCAAGGAATTTCATTGACCGTCGCTGTCGCAACTTCGTTTGGTTGCCCATTCGAAGGAGAAGTTCCGATAGAAAGAGTTCGATATGTAATAGGAAAAGTCGCTGCGCTTGGAATGGAAAGCATTACGCTCGCAGATACGACAGGGATGGCAAATCCGAAACAGGTCTATAATTTAGTTTCTGAGATGGGAGAGAAATTTCCGCTGCAAAAGTTTGGACTGCACTTTCACAATACAAGAGGAATGGGGCTTTCCAATGTTTTAGCCGGTTTACAAGCTGGCATTACTAGTTTCGATGCTTCTTTAGGAGGAATTGGCGGATGTCCTTTTGCTCCTGGCGCAACAGGGAATGTCTGTACTGAAGATGTTGTTCATATGCTTCATAGTATGGGCATTAGAACAGGCTTATCACTGGAAAAATTGTTGAAAGCCTCGGCGGCCCTAAAGAAAATCGTTGAACATGAAACACCCAGCTATATCTTAAAAGCGGGGCCGTATAACCGGAAATATCCGGTTCCAAATGCATAAGCCGTTCATATAGTCCAAAAAATTCAAGGAGGCCATCATGACAAAGTGGCAGACAATAGCATTAAAAGAAGATTACATTTCTGAAAATGTATATGTTTTGGAATTGAACCGGCCAGAAGCGATGAATTCATTGAATACGCTAATGGGGACTGAATTGATAGACTGCTTAAAATTTCTTCGGAGCAACGAAGAAGGAAGGGTGTTGGTTCTCACCGGTTCCGGGGAAAAGAGTTTCTGTGCCGGCGCAGATTTAAAAGAACGAAAAGGCATGACAAACGAACAATGGAAACAGCAGCATGATATTTTTGAGGAAGCTTATGAACAACTTCGGAATTTCCCTTTTCCTGTCATTGCTGCCGTGAATGGTTTTGCGCTTGGTGGAGGAATGGAAATCGTATTAAGCTGTGATCTTCGGTATGCGGCTGATCATGCGAAGATGGGTTTGCCGGAAGTACGGCTTGGCATCATTCCGGGAGTTGGAGGGACGCAACTTTTGCCTCGTGCCATTCCAGTTGGGCTAGCGAAAGAAATGTTATTCCGTGGAAATCAAGTTAACGCACAGAAAGCGTTGGATTCAGGTGTTTTAAATGGCCTATTCTCTAAAGAAGAGCTGTTTCCGCAAGTTTTGGAAATCGCAAAAGAAATTGCTAGAAATGCTCCCCTCTCTTTAAAATCGATCAAAAAATCAATCCATATGGGCTTGCAAACAGATCTTAATACGGCCATGGCAATTGAATTGGATCAATATTATAAATGCGCCAATTCGGAAGACCGAAAAGAAGGAATCCTTTCATTTAATGAAAAACGAAAACCGCAATGGCAGGGGAAATAACCGATAAAGCAAGTTCCTTTTGCTAAGCGGAAAATCGGAGGTTTTGATGTTGCAAATAAAAGGAGAGAAAAGAACAGGGCTAAGCGACCGATTGGCGCAATACAGCTTAGATGTGGCTTACGAAAAGTTGCCTGCTGATGTTATAGATTTTACAAAGCTTTGCATCTTGGATTATTTCAGTTCGGCAATTGCCGGTTCTGATAAGGCGCCTGTGCAAATGATTAGCGAATTAGTAAAAGAAGCTGGCGGAGCGGAGCAAGCCAGGTTGTTTACAGGAGGCCGCTCCTCTGCTTTGAACGCGGCGTTAGTAAACGGTGCCGCGAGCCATGTGATGGAATTGGATGATATTCATAAAGGGTCGATTATCCATGCTGCGACAGTGGTTATTCCAGCAGCACTTGCAGTTGCAGAATGGAAACGGCTTTCGGGGAAAGAGCTGATTGCGGCGGTTGTTATCGGCTATGAAGTGTGCTTTCGCATCGGGGAAGCGGTTTCCCCTTCCCACTATTACTACTGGCACAATACAGCTACATGCGGAACGTTTGGAGCCGCGATTGCAGCCGCCAAATTGCTTGGTTTGGATCAAAAGAAAATGGTATATGCTCTGGGCAATGCCGGAACACAAGCTGCCGGATTGTGGGAATTCATCGTAGACGGGGCTATGACGAAACAGTTGCATGCCGCCAAAGCGGCTATGAATGGTTTGATGGCCGCGCTTCTGGCTGAAAAAGGCTTTACTGGGCCACAAAAAATTCTGGAAGGCAATAGGGGGTTTTTTAACGCTATGAGCGACGAATTTGACTCGGCTAAAATAACGGATGGATTGGGGGAGGAATTTAAAATATTGGAGAATTCCTTTAAGATTCACGCGTCATGCCGTCATACGCATCACGCGATAGACTTGCTCATCGATATTTATAAAGAAAGGCAACCGTCTTTAGCGGAGATAGATTCTGTTACGGTAAACTCGTATCAAGTCGCGCTCAATATAACTGATAACGACAACCCGCAAACTCAATATGCCGCTAAATTCAGCTTGCAGTTTTGCTCCGCTTTAGCCCTTTTAAAAGGCAGGGCGAGCCTGAATGATTTTAGTGAAACCATTCTTTGGGACAAAGAGATCCGGGAGTTGACGAAAAAAGTAAGAGTGGTTACCGATCCGCAAATTGACGCCAGTTATCCGAAACAATGGGGAGCTGCGGTGGAAGTCCGGCTGAAAAACGGAGAAATCATCGAAAAACAAACCGATTTTCCAAAAGGCGATCCTGAAAATGCCGTAACTGGAGGAGAGCTGCTTGAAAAGTTCATGGATCTGACCAGCAAGCTTCCGGAAAGAAAAAATAAGCAAATTGCTAAAGATATTTTAGCATTAGAGACGGTTGACGACATATCGGACTTGATGTCAAATCTCTAACATAGACCGCTAGGCAAAGAGGGCGAATACATGATAGAAGAAAAAAACAACCAATTGGAAGCCATTCAAGAGCAGCTTCAAAATTTCAGCACTAAAGAACTTGAAGAATTATCTTACTTGATATCGCTTTATCGGGGATTTCCTGATAAAAACCGTCCAAAAGAAATCCCGATGCATTTCTTAGGCCGTTTTCTAGGGATAAGCCAAAATCCTGATGGGACTGCGGAGATGAAACTGGGTATGCAAAACGGCAATACGTACGGAGTAGCACAGGGAGGCGCCATTTATACGCTTGCCGATGTAGCAATCGGCTTTAGTATTTTGCAAGAGATTTCAAAAGAAGAAAAAGTTTTTACATTAGAATTGAAAATGAATTTTATTGAAAAAGGGGAAGGTGCACGATTGCTAGCGAAACCCGTTATTCTTCGTAAGGGAAAAAGTACCGTAGTCGCCGAATGCAGTGTGACGGATGAAACCGGCAAGTTGGTTGCTAAAGCTCTAGGAACTTTTTATATAGCCCGCCAAAGAACCGGAAAGAGCGGAGGGTAAACCATGAAGGAAATTTATTATGAAGAGATTGTCAATGAAGTAAAGGAGATGTGCAAAAGAGCCAATTATGATTTGGGGGAAGATGTTTATACTGCATTCAAGCGGGCATTAACCACTGAGCGTTCAGAAACCGGTAAAGAAGTTCTTACCCAGCTGATTGAAAATGCGGATATTGCAAAAGCAGAAAGGGTTCCGATGTGCCAAGATACAGGAACAGCGGTTTTTATTGTGGAGCTTGGACATGATTGCCGCATTGTTGGGGGGAATTTGCTGGATGCCATCAATGAAGGTGTAGCAAGAGGATATGATGAAGGTTATTTGCGGAATTCCATGATTTATCACCCGTTAAATCGTAAAAATACCGGAAACAATACACCCGCAATTGTCCACATCGAACTTGTCGAAGGGGAGGAGCTTACGCTTCATATGACAGCCAAAGGCGGCGGAGCGGAAAATATGAGTGCCCTCAAAATGCTCAAGCCTTCCGATGGCATAGAAGGGATTAAAAATTACATCTTATCAATTGTCAAAGAGGCGGGACCGAATGCTTGTCCGCCGCTCATTGTAGGGATTGGCATCGGCGGGAATTTTGAACGATGTGCATATCTTGCTAAAAAATCCTTATTCCGGCCAATCGGCGAACGCCATGAAGATCCGGCAGTCGCAGAACTGGAAGAAGAATTGATTGGTGAAATAAACCGATTAGGCATCGGCCCCCAGGGCATGGGAGGAAGCACAACAGCGCTGGATGTAAAAGTGGAAGTGGAATCTTGCCACATTGCGGCATTGCCTGTAGCCGTGAATCTGAATTGCCATGCAAGCCGCCATCAAATAAGTATGTTCAAGTGAGGCGAATAAATGGAGCCTAGAAAAATCACTTTACCATTAACAGAAGCTGACCTGCATTCACTAAAAGCGGGAGACCGCGTTTTGCTGTCCGGTATAGTTTACACGGCAAGAGACGCTGCACATAAACGAATGGTCGAACAAGAGCGAGAAGGAATCGTTTTTCCGATAGACTTTGCCGGACAAGTTATCTATTATGTCGGCCCCACTCCTTCAAGGCCTGGGGAAGTAATCGGGTCTGCAGGGCCAACAACGAGCGGCAGAATGGATTTGTATACACCTAGGCTTCTTGAAAAAGGCTTAAAAGGAATGATTGGCAAAGGCCATCGCAATCAGGAAGTTAAAGATGCACTGGTAAAGCATAAGGCGGTTTATTTTGGAGCGGTAGGCGGAGCAGCTGCATTAATCTCCCGGTCCATCAAATCAGCTGAAGTGATTGCATATGAAGATTTGGGGACGGAGGCTATCCGGAAGTTGACTATTGAAGACTTTCCCGTGTTCGTTATCAACGATATCCATGGAGGCGACATCTATCAAGAAGGGGTTGCCAAATACAAATCATAGCAATGCGGTGAAAACTAGCGAGGAGGCTTGGAAGTGATGAGAGCTGGAATTGTTGGATTGGGAAATATGGGCGGGCGGATGGCAAAAAGATTGCTGGGACAAGGCATTGAGGTCGGCGTCTTCGATTTGAATAAAAAAATCATTCAGACCTATGTCGGTTTAGGAGCTAAAGAAGCTGGAAGTCCGGCAGAACTGGCTTCTGAATTCCCGTATATCTTAACGGTTCTGCCGAATGTTTTTATTGTGAAAGACATCTTGACCGGATCTGATGGTTTGATGAAGGGGATGCGGCCAGACAGTTTATTGATTGAAATGACCACCTCCATTCCTTCGGTGACAAAAGAGTTGAGCGCTATCTTGAAAAATGAGGGGCTTCGAATGATTGATGCTCCTGTCAGTGGAGGAGTAAAAAAAGCGGAAGACGGCACATTGTCGATAATGGTGGGCGGTGAAGAACGCGATTTTGAAGAGGCGAAGCCGCTTTTAGCGTGTATGGGCCAGAATATCGTCCATGTTGGCGGAGCTGGGGCAGGACATACGATCAAAGCGCTGAACAACATGATTTCAGCTACTACACTGGCAGCGACAGGAGAAGCAATGGCATTGGGAGTCAAACTTGGATTGGATCCAGTTAAAATGCTTGATGTCATCAATTCCAGTACTGGAAAAAGTTTTTCGAGTGACTTTAAATTTCCGAACCAGGTGCTGACAAGGAAATTCGAAGTTGGGTTTACTCTGGATTTGATGGTCAAAGACTTGAAAATTGCGATGAGTATGGCGGAAGAGGAAAAGGCCCCTATGTTTATCTCCAGCGCATCATTCCAATTATGGAAACACGCTTGGTCACAAGGCGGCGGGGACCAAGACCATACAGCCATCGTGCAATATATTGAAAAAATGTTCGGTGTCGAAATAAAAGGTTGAAGAACTCCCATGCTTCTGAAATGGAATTAATGATAAAATAACTTCATTCTTCCTTTTCAGAAGGAAACAGTATTTGAGGGGTGCAGTATGGAAAAATTCAGGCTGACAGAACAAGATAGAGCAACGCTGCAATTCAAAGTAACCACAAAGCTGAGGGAGCTGATTTTAAAAGGCGAATTTAAAATGGGTGAACGTCTCATGCAAGAAGAATGGGCACATAAACTAGGCGTCAGCAGAATGCCGCTTCGAGAAGCTTTGCGCCAATTGGAAGTTGAAGGGCTGGTCCGCATCGAACCGAGAAGAGGGGCAGTTGTAACTCCTGTATCAGCCGATGATATCGAAGAGATCTATCAATTAAGGGCGCTGTTGGAAGGTGAAGCGGTGATGAAGTCGTTGCCTTTTCTTGACGAAGAAGATATTGAGGAATTGGAAAGCATCTATGAGAAAATGATCGGCTTAAAGGCGGATGAAAGCGATTTAGAACAATACATGAATCTTAATGCGAGATTTCATCAAATTATACGCGAGGGCTGTCCATGGAGAAGGATACAAGGATTCATTGAAACCCTATGGAAGGGAATCCCGCCTTATACGCCAAGTTTGCTCATCAACCATCTTGAAGAATCGCATAATGAACATAGGTTAATGGTCGAATATATAAAGCGAAAAGATGAAGAGAAATTAAAAGAAGTAACGGTAAAGCATATTTTAAGAACAAAAGAAAATTTAATTAAGATGATTGAGAAGAGATAGCCCCATTTCATTTGACCGCAGATTGTGTATCCAGGCATGAACGAAGGGAGCGCATTTTATGAAGCAATGGGATTTAGCGGTTATTCCTGGCGATGGAATAGGAAAAGAAGTTGTACCGGAAGCTTTAAGAGTGCTGGATGCTGTAGCAGAAGTTCATGGAGGGATGAAATTCAACTATACACATTATCCATGGAGCTCTAAATATTACGTGGAACACAGCATGATGATGCCGGAAAACGGGCTTGATCTAATAAGCCAAAGTGACGCTATTTTTTTAGGTGCGGTAGGAGACCCAGCGTTAGTGCCGGACCATGTCTCGTTGGCCGGCCTTTTGTTGAAAATCCGTAGGGGGTTTGAACAAGTCATTAACGTCAGGCCGGCCAAGCAATTAAAGGGAATGGTGTCGCCATTGACCGATCCCCGGAATTTTGACATCATGATTGTCCGTGAAAATAGCGAAGGTGAATATAGCAGTATCGGCGGACGGGTTCATAACGGTGATGACGAAATTGTGGTTCAAAATGCAGTATTCACGAAAAAAGGCGTTTCCCGGGTGATGGAGTACGCTTTTAAATTAGCGAAGCAGCGGAACGGGCATGTAACAAGTGCCACAAAGTCAAATGGAATTGCTCATTCAATGCCGTTTTGGGACGAAGTATTTGCCGAAGTTTCCAGTGGATTTTCTGAAGTTCAAACAAATAGCATCCATATTGATGCCTTGTCCGCTTTTTTCATAACAAGGCCCCAGACTTTGGATGTAGTGGTGGCAAGCAATCTGTTCGGAGATATTTTAAGCGATATAGGGGCGGCGATCATGGGGAGTATTGGGATCGCTCCTGCTGGCAACATCAATTTGAACGGCAAATACCCTTCAATGTTCGAGCCGGTACATGGTTCAGCTCCCGATATTTATGGCCGGGGAATCGCAAATCCGATCGGCCAGATTTGGACAGCCAAAATGATGCTTGACCATTTCGGGGAAATGGAAATGGGCGCTGTCCTAATGGATGCGATTGAAAACACTTTGCAGACAGGCATCAAGACTGGAGATATTGGAGGAACTGCCAATACGAAAGAAGTGACGGACGCAATTATCGCTGCTGTTCACCGCCCAGAAAAATAGTTACATAAATTGATCTCTTCATGAAATTTTTTCATTGCAAAGTTGAAACATTATTGTATCCAATATCCTCAAAGGAAGAAATGGGGAAGGCAGTATGGTTTTCTTGCGTTCGTATTTGTTTGTTCCTGGAAACAATTTATCTGTAGTTAAGAAAGCGGTTTCATCTGCGGCGGATTGCATTATTCTTGATCTAGAAGACGCTGTCGCCCATTCGGAAAAAGAAAAGGCCAGGGAAACCGTTGAAGAAGCATTGTTGAAATTCGGGAAAGAAAAAACCATGTTTGTAAGAATCAATGATATTGGAACTTCTTATTGGAAGAAGGATGTAAGCTGTGCGGTTGAAAATGGAGCGAAAGGAATTATAGTTCCAAAAGCGGAAAGTGAATATGGCATTAAAATGGCTTGCAATGAAGTGAAAAGCTGCATCGGAAATGCAAAGAACGAATTTTGCATCGTTCCGCTAATTGAAACGGCAAAAGGGGTGCAATTCGCCTATGAAATTTCTTCTGCGGATAAAATGATTCAACGGCTGGCTTTTGGCTCCATCGATTTTTCACTCGACATTGATTGTGAACTCACCCCGAGCGGTTTGGAATTGCTGTTTGCCCGTTCGCAGATTGTCATTGCTTCAAAGGCTGCAAAAATCGCCCCTCCTATTGACGCGGTATTTCCAAACATAAAGGATGAACAAGGGTTAGAGAGAGAAGCACGCTTTGCGAGGCAAGTGGGCTTCAAAAGTAAATTGGCAATCCATCCTAAGCAGCTTGCGACTATTCATGCGGTATTCTCGCCTAACGAAAAAGAAATCGCGGAAGCAAAAGAAATTGTAGAAGCATTTGAAGCTGCCGAGAAAGAGGGAGTCGCCTCCATTACTGTAAATAACACGTTGGTTGATTACCCCGTTTACAAAAAAGCCGTAAGCCTGCTTTTCCAAATTGACAATAGCTGAAAGTCATTTAAATTCAAAAAATTACGATGGGATGGATCTCATGAAAATCACTAGCATTGATGTCAAGACGGTACCGATCAGCAGCCCAATAAGAAATGCTTATATTGATTTTAGTAAGATGACCACTTCCGCACTCGCAATCACAACAGATGTTATAAGGGACGGCAAGCCGGTTGTAGGCTACGGGTTCAATTCCAATGGCAGGTATGCACCCACATGCTTGTTGAACGAACGCTTTATTCCGAGGTTGTTAGAAGCTGATTCCAAAAAAATTGTTACGGATGATGGGACCAATCTAGACCCCCACAAAATCCATAAAGTTCTTATGGCTAACGAAAAACCAGGCGGTCACGGGGAACGGGCAGTGGCCGTAGGTGTCATCGACATGGCGGTCTGGGATGCAGTTGCAAAAATTGAGGAAAAGCCATTGTATCAGCTGCTTGCGGACCGTTATGGCACGGGCCGAACGGATGAAAAAGTTTATATTTATGCAGCGGGCGGCTATTATTTTCCGGATAAGGGACTGGAAGAGCTTCAAGATGAGATGAAAGGCTATTTGGATTTAGGATATAAGGATGTGAAGATGAAAGTTGGCGGAGCATCGCTGAATGAGGATCTGCAGAGAATTGAGGCGGTACTTGATGTTTTACCTCCGGGCAGTGGATTGATGGTGGACGCTAACGGCCGCTTTGATCTTGACTATGCAATTGAATTTGGAGAAAAAATAAAAGACTACGAACTGATTTGGTATGAAGAAGCGGGTGACCCATTGGATTACCATCTGCAGGCGGAACTATCAAAACACTATCCACATGCTATTGCCACTGGTGAGAATATTTTCTCTTTGCAGGATGCAACAAATCTCATCCGCTATGCAGGGATGAATCCGGAAAAAGATTTTTTGCAATTTGACTGTGCGCTAAGTTATGGATTGGTGGAGTATTTACGTATTTTGGATATGCTGAAGGAACATAGATGGTCGTCAAGACGCTGTATCCCGCATGGCGGGCATCAGCTTTCGCTCAATATTGCTGCAGGGCTTGCCCTTCATGGCAATGAGTCTTATCCAGGAGTATTCGAACCTTTCGGCGGCTTCGCAGATCATTATGCTGTCGAGGACGGCTATGTGAAATTGCCTGATGTTCCAGGCATTGGTTTTGAGGCGAAATCCAATTTATATGAACTTTTATTGAATGTAGGAAAATAAGACGGCTAACAGAGCATTTCAGTGAGGATTTGATGATATGGCTGAACCGATGAAATTTGATTCACAGCTGGCGGCGGAATATGACAAAGGAGTGCGCCGCACACTGCCCACTTACGATTCCATGCTTCGGCTGACCCATACATTTCTGCGTGCTAATCTTCCAGAGCAGTCTTCCCTCCTAATTGTCGGGGGCGGGGGAGGAAATGAAATCAAAACATTTGGTCCGGAAAACCGAGATTGGATATTCACTGCCATCGACCCTTCTCAAGCGATGCTTGAAGCGGGAAAAGCGAAAATTCAGCAATTAGGAATTGATGAAAGGGTGGAGTGGATTGCAGGCACTGTTTCAAATATTCCCGCCAAGGCGATTTTTGATGGGGCCACATGCCTTCTCGTACTGCATTTTATTGCTGATGTGAATGAAAAACTGATGCTGCTTAAAAAAGTGAGAGCACATTTAAAAACAGGAGCGCCTTTTGTCTTAGTCAGCAAAGCGGGAGATCCGAATAGTGAAGAGTTCAAAGAACAAGTTGAATTATGGAAGAACTATTGGCTGGATACAACTGGGCTGGCGGAAGAGAAAATGGATGAACTGATAAAAGGGACATTGACAGAAGCGTCTATAACAGAAGAAAAATTGCGGGAACTATTAGCCGAAGCCGGCTTTCAGCGGATTGCCCGTTTTTTTCAGACAAATCATTTTTGCGGCTGGATTTGCCATGCCGATTGAATAAACTGCAGGAAACAGCAAGCTGAACAGAATGAGGGTGAGGCGTGCCATAATCTTCTTTGCCTGGCAGAGAAGAAGTAAATGGCAGGAAAGGTCGGAAGCTATGCAGACGGGTGATATGAAAGTTTTTGCATCATTTGCACTGGCTATTGCTGGGTTCATCATCATGTTTTTTGGATTGCCTGATACGTTTTCGGATTCAGCAAAGATTATGACAGGCATCATCACTCTAGGAATCGTTTTATGGTCTTTGGAACCGATTCCGATTGGGCTTACAGCAATTATCATCTTGCTGCTAATGCTTCTATTCCAAGTAGCTGATTCGTCTATCATCTTCAGTGGTTTTTCTTCTCCTGCCACTTATTTAATCGTAGCCGGCATGATGCTGGCAACTGCAGTAAACGAAACAGCCCTCATCAAAAGGATGACATATAACATTCTCAAGCGATGGGGGAGCCATGCAAAAGGCTTACTGGGAAGTATTATTGTTATTCAGCAAATTCAGGCATTCTTTATTCCTTCCACTGCAGTACGTTCTGCCCTTGTTCTGCCAGTTTCAGCCATGATCATTGAAACGACAGAAGCCAAACCGGACAGCAATCTGCGGAAAATGATTATGCTGGGAGTCGCTTTTGGAGGAGTGGTTAGCGGGACGGCTATTATGACTGCTGCCATTGGCAATATTTTAACTGTGGAACTTCTTGATCGTTTTGCTGGAATTAAAATCACGTATTTTCAATGGTTTTTCTATGCCTTTCCGATCTGGGCCATTCTTATTCCAGCTATTTGGTTCCTCTTATTGAAAATATTCCCGCTGCCCAAAGAGCAGCAGCATTTCCCGGAAATTGCAGAAGAAATGGAACTTAGAATCAAAGAGCTTGGACCGGTGAACAAGCGGGAAATCCGCTGCCTGCTTATCCTGCTCTTCCTTGTCGGACTCTGGTTGACGGAACCGCTGCACGGAATGCATCCAAGTACGCCGGCCTTGATTGGGGTAGTGCTGATGACTTTGCCGAAAATCGGCATTGCTTCCTGGGAGCCGGTGATTAAGATCAACTACAATACGGTGTTGCTGCTGAGCGTCACATTGTCCATGGGCTATGTATTCGTCGACTCTGGTGCGGCCCATATCATAAGTGAATATTTAAGTGTGGACTGGTTCATGGAACTTATTAGGCGTCCATTTCTAGCCGTCATTCTAGTGATTGTACTGGCTCAAGTGTTCCATAAAGTGATTTCGAACGTTTCAACAGCGGTAGTCGTGCTTGTGCCGATTATCATCAGTGTGGCGAAAAATGCAGGGATTGATCCATTGGCAGTGAGTTTTGCAACGGGATTAACATGCCTCTTCGGTTTTATTTTGATTGTGGAATCAATGCCGAACTTATTGGCTCACAGCACCGGCATGATCACCCAAAAAGACTTTCTGAAGCCTGGATTGTATGCGACGCTCATTTCAATCGGGGCTACTATACTGATTGCCGCAACTTGGTGGAAATGGATTGGTTTGGTTTGATGATCCCGGCGTTTGCAATTGTGCAAGTTGAAGAAAGTGGCCGAAATCGTTTGAAATCCCCAGCTATGCACAAAGGTTTGAAGAGGAGGAATAAGTATGCTGCCACTACAAGGGATAACAGTCGTCTCGCTGGAACAAGCAGTTGCTGCTCCGTTTGCTACCCGGCAATTGGCAGATTTAGGCGCCCGTGTTATAAAAGTTGAACGGCCAGGACCAGGGGATTTTGCCCGGAGCTATGATAAAACAGTTAAAGGAATGGCCAGCCATTTTGTCTGGATCAACCGTTCAAAAGAATCGCTGACACTTGATTTGAAACAGGCAGAAGCAAAACAGGTTTTGGACAAACTGCTATCAGAAGCGGATGTTTTTATCCAGAATTTGGCGCCGGGTGCTGTAGACCGGCTGGGGTTCGGTCCTGCTGAGTTGAAAGACAAATACCCTCAGCTGATTGTTTGCGGAATTTCCGGCTACGGTACATTCGGTCCCTATACCAATAAAAAGGCCTATGATCTGCTTATTCAGTGTGAAGCGGGATTGGTTTCAGTTACCGGAACGGAAGATACACCTTCTAAAGCAGGCATATCGATTGCGGACATTGCCGCTGGAATGTATGCCTATTCCGGTATTTTGACTGCACTGATTGCCCGCTTTAAAACAGGAAAAGGAGCGATTATTGAAGTGTCAATGCTGGAAGCGCTGGCTGAATGGATGGGATATCCCCTTTACTATTCTGGATATGGAGGCGAAGAACCGAAACGGTCAGGCGCCAGCCATGCAACAATTTATCCATATGGCCCATTTCAAGCAGGCGACAGCAAAATGGTGTTTATGGGGATTCAAAATGAACGGGAGTGGGTTCAATTTTGCGAAGAGGTGCTGGAAAATGCTGAAGTGGCAACTGACAGCCGATTCAATAGCAACTCGAACCGTGTAGCAAATAAAAACGAATTGAAGGAGATCATTGAAACTGCCTTTAAAAAAATGGATGCAAATAAAATTATTGCCCGATTGGAGAATGCGAAAATAGCGAATGCCCGTCTCAATACCGTCAAAGAACTGATTGATCACCCTCAATTACAGGCGCGGGGACGTTGGCGGGAAGTAGCATCTCCAGTTGGTGCGTTGAAAGCTTTAGTGCCGCCAGTCACATTTGATGAAATTGACACAGTGATGAAACCGATTCCGGAAGTAGGAGAGCATACGGAAGCGATTTTAAAGGAATTTGGCTTCAATTATGAGGAAATGCGAAAAGTTACGGCAAGCAATCCGAAAGACTGATCAACCATGAGGCTGGCTATTATTTTCCAGTGATGCAAAAGAGAGGATGATAAGATTAATGGCAAAGTTAAGCGACTTGGAACAAGAACAATTAAGAGGCCGGATACGGGAACTATGCTCAGACTTTCCGAATTCCTACTGGAGAAAGCTGGATTTAGAACGGGAATACCCTTATGAATTTGTTGATGCCTTAACGAAAAGCGGTTATCTCTCTGCGCTAATTCCTGAAAAATATGGCGGCAAAGGGTATGGCATGACTGAAGCCACGATTATTCTAGAAGAAATCAACCGTTCCGGCGGACATGCCGCAGGATGCCATGCCCAAATGTATACAATGGGAGCGCTGCTGAAGCATGGGAGCGAAGAACAAAAGCAGAAGTACCTGCCAGGAATCGCTGCTGGGGAAATCCGTTTTCAAGCTTTTTCGGTAACTGAAGAGAGCGCCGGTTCCAATACACCAGCTATTCAAACTTTTGCGGAGAAAACAGAGGACGGCTATATCGTTAATGGGCATAAAAATTGGACAAGTCGCGTAGAACAATCTGATTTGCTGATGTTATTGGCCAGAACCACTCCTTTGGAAAAAATCGGAACAAAGAAAGCAGAAGGCATTTCTTTGTTTTTGGTGGATTTACGGGAAATCCGCGAAAACCAGCCAGAAACTTTTGTTGTGGAGCCTGTACGTACTATGTTCAACTATGCAACCAACCAGGTATGGTACAAAGACATGGAAATTCCATTAGAGAGCTTGATAGGAGAGGAAGGAAAAGGTTTTCGGTATGTGCTGGATGGGATGAATGCCGAGCGGACTTTGCTTGCAGCTGAAGCGATTGGAGATGGTTATTTCTTCATTGAAAAAGCGGCCAGCTACGCAAATGAGCGTGTGGTTTTTGAGCGGCAAATCGGTGCCAACCAAGGCATTCAATTTCCGATTTCCCGTGCGTATGCAGCTTTGAAGGCGGCTGATTTGATGCGTTATGAAGCTGCACGGAAATTCGACGAAAATGAAAAATACGGAGAACAGGCTAATTTGGCGAAGTACTTGGCAAGCGAAGCGAGTTGGCAAGCGGCTAACGTATGTTTGGATACACACGGAGGCTACGGATTTGTCGACCAGTACGATGTGGAAAGGAAATTCCGTGAAACCCGGATGTACCAAGTTGCACCGATAAGCAACAACATGATCTTAGCGTATCTTGGCCAAAACGTTCTCGGCATGCCGAGGTCCTACTAAATTTTTAAAAAAGTTTAACGCTGCTCTATCAAGGTTGTAATCGGTTTCAATTAAACTGAATATTTTTTATAGATTGACAACTAGCTTTGGTCTGATATGATAAGTTCAATCCAAAATATAAACAACTATTTTGATGGAGATAGGCTTATGCAGAGAAATCTTAAGAGAGCTGATGGTTGGTGAGAATCAGTGGTTTCGGCAGAAGGCAGCACTCCGGAATAGGTGGACTGAAATCTAGTAGGCCCATCCGCTTCGTGTCCGTTACGCATGAGAACCAATGAGGCTGCCTGTATAATGGGCAGTGAACTAGGGTGGTACCGCGAAAAAGACTCTTCGCCCCTTGCATTTTATGTAGGGGGCGGAGGGTCTTTTTGCCGTTTCACTTGAAAGGGGAAGATTGATGATGTTAGCAGACCAACAAATTTTAAGAATTCCAGGGCCGACGCCCATACCGCCTAGTGTCCAGCGCGCCATGGCCCAACCGATGATCGGGCACCGTGGCCAAAGCACTTCCGATCTGATTTCCCGCATCCGCCCGAAGTTGAAGCGCGTTTTTGGAACTGAGCAGGAAGTTGTGATTTTGACAGGCAGCGGTACGGCAGGACTGGAAACAGCCGTGGTCAATGCAGTCGCTCCAGGTGAAGAGGTATTAGTGATTGTTACAGGCGCTTTCGGCGACCGCTTTGTGAAAATATGCAAAGCTTATCATATTCCAACCCATGTTCTTCAAGTGGAATGGGGGAAAGCGGTAAACCCGGATCTTGTAAGGGAATTTCTGAAGGAACATCCTGGCATAAAAGCTGTATTATCCACCTATTGCGAAACTTCGACAGGTGTACTGAATCCGGTGAAAGAACTGGCAGCGGCAATCAGGGAAGTATCAGAAGCCCTGGTTATTGTGGACGGCGTTTCTTGTGTCGGCGGAGTAGAGACGAAAATGGATGAATGGGGAATTGATATTCTCGTGACTGGTTCGCAAAAAGCATTCATGCTTCCTGCGGGGCTTGCTTTCGCTGCCGCAAGCGAACGGGCGTGGGAAAAAATCGAAGCCAATCCGCAGCCGCGTTTTTACTTGGACCTAAAAAGCCACAGGAAGAATCTGGAGAAAGATGCCACACCTTTTACTCCTGCCCTATCGATTTTGTTTGGCTTGGAACAGGCTCTTGACCTGATGGAAGAGGAAGGCTTGGAAGAAGTATACGCACGCCACACTTTAATGATGAAAATGACAAGGGCTGCATTTGAAGCGCATGATATTCCGTTATTGACGGCAGCAGCAGATGCTTCACCGACTGTGACCGCTGTAAGGCCGGATGATTTTGACGCTGAAGCGTTCCGGAAAGTGATGAAAGCGGAGTTCGGCATTTCCATGGCAGGAGGCCAGCAGCAGCTGGCGGGGGAAATTTTCCGCATTGGGCATATGGGCTATTGCTCGGCGGCAGATGTGCTGCAGATCATTTCAGCGATTGAAATCGGCTTGATGAAAATCGGTAAAAAGATTGAACTTGGCAAAGGAACCGGAGCGGCACAGCAAACTTACTTGAACGAAAGGGTGGAGCAGCAATGACTTTTCACATTCTGATCAGCGATCCATTAAGCGAAGAAGGCATTTACCCATTGCGGCAAGCAGAGGGCATGAACATTGTCATGGAGACCGATTTGTCGCCGGACCAATTGGCCGAGCGCATCGGTGATTTTGACGCCCTGCTTGTCCGCAGCCAAACACAAGTGACGCGCGCCATCATTGAAAAAGGCCATAACCTGAAAATCATCGGGCGTGCAGGAGTCGGCGTCGACAATATTGACCTTGAAGCGGCAACCGAACACGGCATCATCGTGGTCAACGCGCCGGACGGCAATACCAATTCGGCGGCTGAACACACAATGGCGATGCTGATGTCGATGGCGCGGAAAATTCCACAGGCTTTCCACGCTCTGCGCAATAAAAACTGGGACCGCAAGTCGTTTGTCGGGGTAGAACTGAAAAACAAAACACTGGGAGTGATCGGACTGGGGCGCATTGGCGCTGAAGTGGCAGCCCGGGCAAAAGGGCAGCGCATGAACGTCATGGCTTACGATCCATTTTTGACGGCGGAAAAGGCGGAGAAGCTTGGAATCGGCTTCGGCACAGTTGAAGAAGTGCTGAAAGTTGCGGATTTTGTGACCGTCCACACACCATTGTTAAAAGAGACGCGCCACCTTATCAATGCCGACGCATTTGCCATCATGAAAGACGGCGTCCAGATCGTCAATTGTGCACGTGGGGGCATCATTGACGAAAATGCCCTTTACGACGCCATCCAATCAAAAAAAGTGGCGGGCGCGGCGCTTGATGTGTTTGAGCAGGAGCCGATTGTCGACTACCGCCTTATCGGCTTGCCGGAAGTCGTAGCTACTCCGCACTTGGGAGCGAGCACGATAGAAGCGCAGGAAAGCGTTGCGGTGGATGTCAGCATGGATGTTGTCAGCTATTTCACCACCGGAACTGTCCGTAATTCCGTGAATCTGCCTTCTGTACCGAAAGATCTCATGGTGAAAATTGAACCGTATTTCGATTTGGCGGAACGCCTTGGCGCTTTCCTGACAGATCTGGCGGAAAGCGCTGTAGAAGAAGTGAATGTCTACTATTCCGGTGAACTGGCTGGAATGGAAGTCGGCCCTTTGACGCGCAATATGCTAAAAGGCTTGCTGAAGCGGCATCTTGGCGAACGGGTCAATGTGGTTAACGCCTGGTATTGGGCTGATCAGAAAGGCGTCGTGGTCAATGAACATAAATCATCGGTTACAAGAGGATTCACGAATTTGATATCAGTTGAAATCAAAACCGCAACAGGCACTAGGAAAGCGGCAGGCACTTTGTTGAATGGCCAAGGCGCACGCATCGTAAAAGTGGATGAGTATCTGGTGGATGTAGTGCCGAAAGGGCATTTGCTGTTCATACGCCATACCGATCGGCCAGGTGTGATTGGGCGTGTCGGAACTTTGCTCGGCAAGGAAGACGTCAATATTGCGACAATGCAGGTAGGACGGTCAAATGCCGGTGGAGATGCAATCATGATGCTCTCGATCGACAAATACGCCAATCCTGGAAGTTTAGAGCAATTAAAGGAACTGTCGGAAATTCAGTACGTACGCGCGATCGATTTATAGAAGAAAACAAAAAGAAGGAGGCTCGCTGTGAGCCTCCTTCTTTTATTTGCTGACGAATGAGCATTACAGTTCTTCGAGAATCGGAAACAGCTCTTCCAGATGGCGGATTTCGTAGGTCGGAATAATGGTTTCGTGCGGCGATTTTTGTTCCCGGTTGATCCAGACGGAACGAATGCCCGACTGTTCAGCTCCTATGATGTCGGTCATTAAATTATCGCCGACCATCAACACTTCTTCAGGCGATAGACCGAATTTCGATAAAGCGTATTGGAAAATTTCCGGATCGGGCTTGCCTTTTCCAAAGGCTCCAGAAATGACAATATGATCGAAATAAGTGGCGATTTCCGGTGTGATTTCAAGCTTGGTATTTTGCAGTTGCGGCGAGCCGTTCGTCAACAGCAAAAGCTGATAGTGCGGTTTCAAACGATCAAGTACATGATATGTTTCTTCATAAACAAACGGGCTGCTTTTGCGCGCTTCCGTAAAATAGGCAGCCAGTTGTCCGCCTAGTGCCGGATCGTCTATGCCGATTTTTTGCAGCCCTTCAGTCCAAGCCTTTCGCTGATAAGCTGGAGCAAAAGCTTTCATCTTTTGAAACTCTTCGCCTTCATCATCGAATGTGCCCCACAATCCTTCAAATGGATTGATGCCGATCATTTGGGTGAACGGGTACGTTTCATAATTGCTGTAAAGGGCACTCGCTGCTGACCGGACAGCTTCCTCTAATCCTTTACAGTCAATCCCGGTTGTTTGTTCGGCATAGCGGCATGTTTTCTCAAATGCCGTTTGGATGCTTTTTTTATCCCATAACAATGTATCGTCCAAATCAAAAAATATCGCTTTCAACATTCTGCAAACCCCTTTTTTCGCTTTTGTTCAGTTTACTGTAACAATCGATAAAAACAAAGGAGGATATTATGGCGGTTTCAGAGTTTCTAAGTTAATAAACGCAGAGATAGGTGCTAAGATGTTCACAAGGAGTGACGTTAATGGCTATCATTGAAACAAATACCGCGATTATCAAAGAAGCAATGGAATTTATCTATATATGCTACAGCGAACTGGGGAAAACGGAAGAGGAAACGGCTCAGCGCTTTTCCCAAATTCAAACAGAAGTTAGTGAGACAGGAGCGTACACCCATACGTTGGAAGAACTGGAGCACGGAGCGCGCATGGCATGGCGAAACAACAATCGCTGCATCGGGCGCCTTTTTTGGAATACACTGACCGTGTTTGATGAAAGGCAGCAACAGACGTCAGAAGGCGCATTTGAAGCTTTGCTTCGCCATATCGGCTTTGCGACGAATGGAGGCAAAATCCGTCCGGCAATCACAGTCTTTCCGCCAAGCCACAATGGACAGGACGCCATGCGTATCTGGAACCATCAGTTGATCCGTTACGCCGGATATGAAAAAGACGGGAAAGTGGTTGGAGATTCTACGTCAATCGAATTTACGGAAGCATGCGAAAAGCTTGGCTGGCGAGGAGCGGGTACGCATTATGATGTTTTGCCGATTGTTATCCAAGTGGCAGGAGAAGAGCCGCGCTTTTTTGACTTGCCGGAAGAACTCGTTCTGGAAGTGGAACTTGACCATCCGGAAATTCCGGCTTTCGCTGACTTGAAAGCGAGATGGTATGCCGTTCCAATCATTTCGGAAATGAAATTAGAAATCGGCGGCGTTTCTTACACAATGGCGCCTTTCAACGGCTGGTATATGGGCACTGAAATTGGCGCCAGAAATCTTGCCGATGAAGAACGCTACAATTTATTGCCGGCTGTGGCGGAATTGATGGGGCTGAATAGAGACTCCAACCGTTCTCTATGGAAAGACAAAGCGCTGGTGGAATTGAATATTGCTGTACTGGACTCATTCCATCGGGCGGGAGTGACCATTGTAGATCACCACACGGCGTCCAAGCAGTTTAAAAGTTTTGAAAGAAAAGAAGAGACTGCCGGAAGGAAGTTGACAGGGAATTGGGCTTGGCTCATTCCGCCTTTGTCTCCGGCAACCACCCATATTTTTCATAAGCCATATAAAAACGATATAGTGAAGCCGAATTTTTTCTATCAAAATTCCGCTATAAAATAGGCTGAAATGCCAGTGTTGAAGAAAAAGGGCCTATTTCATGCAGGCTCTTTTTTGTATTTTTATTAGATGAATGCTGTTTTTAAGGAAATGATTAAGGGTATGGGGCTAGGGTGTACCATTAGGAGCTTTTCACGGCGTCATAATGTAAAAATCTGCCCTTCCATTCTGCTTGATACAACGTATACTTAAAAACAGTGTGATTGTAAAAAACGTGTTTCTGTGCACGGCGAAAATGGAGATGTTTAACTATGAAAGACTTAGCTGCAATCGATAGTAAAAACCACATAAGTGCATCATTACAGAAGAATGGCGTGGAAGGAATGACGTTGGTCTTATTTGGGGCTACTGGTGATTTGGCACAGCGTAAATTATTTCCTGCTTTATATAATTTATATCTGGATGGAAAGTTGCCGAATGCTATTTCCATCATCGGACTGGGCAGAACCAATTACTCGGATCGTGTTTTCCAAATGAACGTTGAAACTTCACTCCGGGAATTTTCCAGAAGGCCGGTACAACCCGAAAACTTGGAGGATTTCAAAAGCAAATTCCGATATTGCGTGCTGGATGTATTCAATGCCGCTTCCTACGAATCTTTGCTGGAACTTATTCAATTACGGGAACAAGAACTGAAAATTACGGAAAACCGCTTGTTCTATCTATCCGTTGCGCCAAATTTGGTTGAAATCATTACAGCGAATTTACAGGCAAGCAAAGTCAGCGATACAAAAGGCTGGAAACGCCTGATTGTTGAAAAGCCATTTGGAACCGATTTGAAAACCGCGCGCGAATTGAATGACAAACTCAGCAAAGTATTCAATGAAGAAGAAATTTACCGGATCGATCATTATTTAGGGAAGCCGATGGTCCAGAATCTTGAAACCTTGAAGTTTGCCAACCCGATTCTGGAATTGTTGTGGAGCCACGACCAAATTGCGAATGTACAAATCACAGCGAGCGAAACAGTGGGCATTGAAAAAAGAGCCGGGTATTACGATCAGGCCGGAGCAATCCGGGATATGGCCCAAAACCATCTGCTCCAATTGCTTATGATGACCGCTCTTGACATTCCGGTGAATCTGACCGCTAAAGAAGTGGAACAGGAGAAGCGGGAAATCGTTGAAGCGCTTCGCCCCATCCCTAAAGAAGAGGCTTCTAAGCATATCGTCCGAGGACAATATACGGCAGGCGAAGTATTGGGGGAACCGGTAATCGGTTACCAAGCAGAACCGGGAGTCGTAGAAGAGTCAAAAAATGATACGTATTTTGCTGCTCGTTTATACATTGAAACGCCTTCTTGGAAAAACATTCCGTTCTATATTCGTACAGGCAAGCGTTTGGAACAGAAGTCCACACGGATTGTCATTGAATTCAAGAACAAATGGAAGGACAATCCGGCTTTCAAAAATGAAGGCATCAATCCGAACTTGCTCATTTTTGAAATCAATCCGAATGAAAGCGTCTCGTTATTGGTAAACTTGAAAAATCCTTCTACAGAGCGTTATGAACCGACGAATATCACTTTTTCGGTTAACTCAAATATTCAGCCTGAATCTTATGAACTTCTGTTGTCGGATGCATTGGAAGGTGATAAAACCTTCTTTGCGCACTGGAAAGAAGTCGAGCTTTCCTGGGCATGGATTCAGCCGGTATTGGAAGCTTTCCAGGAGGATGTTTTGCCTTTGTATCCATATTCTGCAGGGTCGAAAGGTCCTGAAGCTGCCGACCGCTTGTTGGAGGAAGATGGCTTCAGCTGGTGGTAATACGCTCTGAAGGCACAAGGTGTGCTGAATATACCGGATAAAAAATGGTATACTTTTGTAGAAATATTAATAATAGAAGTTCATTAAATTTGCATGGAATGAGGTAATAGTATGGCAAAGCAGCAAATGGGTGTTATTGGTTTAGGCGTTATGGGGAAAAACTTGGCGCTGAATATTGAAAGCAGAGGCTATTCCGTATCAGTATACGATTACTGGACAGACCGGACAGAAGAATTTGCGAACAACGAAGTTCAGGAAAAGAATATAGTTGGAACCGGCAGCCTCGAACAGTTCGTAGCGTCGCTTGAAATTCCCCGCAAAATCCTGATGATGGTCAAAGCTGGAGAAACGACAGATGCCGTTATCCAGTCGCTTGTCCCGCACCTTCAAAAAGGTGACGTGATCATCGATGGCGGAAACACGTTTTTCAGGGACACTAACCGGCGTACAGCAGAACTTCAAGAACTGGGGATCCATTTTATCGGCGCTGGTATTTCAGGCGGCGAAGAAGGCGCCCGGTTCGGCCCTTCCATCATGTCAGGCGGCTTGAAAGAGGCGTACGAAAAAGTGGCGCCGATTTTTGCTGCGATTTCGGCAAAAGTGGACGGCGTTCCTTGCAGCGCGTATATGGGTGCCGAAGGAGCAGGCCATTACGTGAAAATGGTGCATAACGGCATTGAATACGGAGATATGCAGCTGATTTCGGAATCCTACTTCATTTTGAAACATGCCCTCGGATTGAATGCCCAGGAACTGCATGAAATTTTTACCGAGTGGAACAAAGGTGAATTGGATAGCTACCTGATTGAAATCACAGCCGATATTTTCACGAAAATTGATGAGGAAACAGGAAATCCGCTTGTCGATCAGATTTTGGACAAAGCTGGTCAAAAAGGCACCGGGAAATGGACCAGCCAGAACGCATTGGATCTTGGAGTATCCTTGCCAATCGTGACAGAATCTGTTTTCGCGCGTTTCATATCAGCGATTAAAGAAGAACGGGTAGCGGCGAGCAAATTGCTTGCTGGACCGGAAGCGGGGCAGTACAGCGGGGACCGCGCAGAACTGGTTGAAGCAATCCGCAAAGCGCTATACATGAGCAAGATTTGTTCATATGCCCAAGGATTCGCCCAGCTTCGTGCGGCTTCGGCGGAGTACAACTGGGAAATTCCATACGGCGACATCGCAATGATTTTCCGCGGGGGCTGCATTATCCGTGCCCGCTTCCTGCAAGAAATCAAAGAAGCATTCGACCGCCAAGCGGATTTGCCGAACTTGCTGCTTGATCCTTACTTCCAATCCGTAGTGGGGGAGTATCAATCATCCCTTCGCAAAGTGCTGGCAATCGCCATTGAACAAGGCATCCCAGTGCCGGCATTTTCAAGCGCGCTTGCTTACTATGACAGCTACCGGTCAGAAACTTTGCCGGCGAATCTGATCCAGGCCCAACGGGATTATTTTGGTGCGCATACGTACGAGCGCACGGACAAAGAAGGAACTTTCCATACAAAATGGCAATAAAAAAGAATGGCTTCCTTGGAAGCCATTCTTTTTATTCGTTTTCGATTAAGATCACACGTGCCGGAGAAGCGTCGATGCCGATCAATTTAAGCGGCGCCGCGACCATCAGATAGCTTTTCGCTTCAACGTCTTTCAGCTGCAAGCCTTCGATGACGATGATATCCGCCTTGAACAGCGCCTTATGCGTAGGGTGGTTAGGCTGGCTGCGCTCTACGCCAAGTGCGTCGATGCCAACGCCTCTGATTCCGATTTCAGCCAAGTAGTTAGCTCCGTCTTCTTTCAAGAAGATAAATTCAGGATTGAAGTCTTCATCAAAAGAGTTGCTTGTTTTGAATAAAATAAAATCGTCCTTTTCAATAGAAAGGGATTCTAAATCCGATTTGGCAATGCCATCTGTTACATTGGTCAAATCCACGACTTTTGCTTGGCCAACCAGTTTCTCAAGTGATATGGATTCAAAAGTATCGCCGTCATTCAGCATATGTAGCGGCGCATCGATATGGGTGCCGGTATGAGCATCCATCTCAATGCGCGATTCTGTCACATGTCCGTTTGTATTGGTGATGAATTTCGGTTGTTTTTCGGCCTTGTTCTTATAAACAGGCATTCCTTCGTAAATTGGGGATGAAATGTCAAAGATTTTCATGCAATCGCTCCTTTGTCTGCGTTCATTTGCTTGCCTTTCTTATTTTCTCATTTAATCGATAAGCCATCAACTTTAAGCTTTACAATCGAAGCAAAGTTGAAGCGGCTGCCCGAAAGCGATAAAATATTGTTTGTGGAAGCTCGACACGAACCGTAAAGGAGATGGCGAAGGTGAAAGAATTCAAAGTCACCTATTTCTTTGATGAAGAGCATTACATTCGCCGGTTTATCCATGTAGAATCACAGGGAAAAGCGGAAGAGCTCATTCAAAGCGAACGGGACCAATTCGTCTCATTTACCGACAGCCGAGGCATCTACCATGAACTGCATACAGGCAAAGTCCGCGTGATCCAGATTTCCGAGTACCACCGCATTGATAAAACCAAAAAGTAGCGGAATTGTTCGCCAGGATGCTTTTCTTTTTCGAGTATAGAAGTCGAAAAAAGGCAGGGGTTTATTATATAATAGAACGAGTGAACATACTTCATATTCAAAGTTGAAAGAAAGTGGGAAATACTATGGGCCGCAAGTGGAACAACATTAAAGAAAAGAAAGCATCAAAAGACGCCAACACAAGCCGTATCTATGCAAAATTCGGCCGCGAAATTTACGTGGCTGCCAAACAAGGCGAGCCGGATCCAGAATCGAACCAAGCGTTGAAAGTCGTGCTTGAACGCGCGAAAACATATAGTGTCCCGAGAGCGATCATTGACCGTGCGATCGAAAAAGCCAAAGGCGGGTCAGAAGAAAGCTATGATGAACTTCGCTATGAAGGCTTTGGGCCGAATGGTTCGATGGTCATCGTCGACACGCTGACAAACAATGTAAACCGGACAGCTTCGGATGTCCGCGCTGCTTTCGGCAAAAACGGCGGAAACATGGGCGTCAGCGGATCGGTCGCTTACATGTTCGATCCGACAGCAGTTATCGGCGTTGAAGATAAAACGGCGGACGATGTGCTGGAACTGCTGATGGAAGCGGATGTTGATGTGCGCGATATCATCGAAGAAGAAGATTCTGTCATCGTTTATGCGGAACCGGATCAATTCCATGCGGTGCAAGAGGCCTTCAAAACAGCCGGCATCACCGACTTTACAGTTGCAGAATTGACGATGCTGGCGCAGAACGAATTGGAGCTGCCGGAAGATGCACAAGCACAATTTGAAAAAATGATCGATGCAATCGAAGACTTAGAAGACGTTCAGCAAGTTTATCATAACGTCGACTTGGGCGAGTAAAACAATAGAAGCAGCCTGTCGCACTGGAGCGAAGGCTGTTTTTTTTTGCTGCATGAATCCCAAAGAAACCTGTTTGGTTTCAATTTGTCTTTCCTGTCCCGAAATTCTATACTGTCAATAAGAAACAAAACACGCTGCAAAAATACGGGTTTGGAGGGTGATGAAAATAAAAGCCATCGTTGTTAACGAACTAGGCGGACCGGAAGTCCTGACGTTGAGCGAAGTGGCGATTCCTGCCATTTTGCCCCATCAAGTGCTGATCCGCATCCAAGCAATCAGCGTCAACTTTGCGGATATTAAGGCGCGCCAAGGGCAGTATCATGGAAAAGGGGACGGTTCCCCTTTTGTTCCAGGGCTGGACTGTGCTGGAGAAATCATTAAAGTTGGCGCCCAGGTTACCCGTTTTAAAATCGGGCAGCGCGTTATGGCTTTCCCAAAAGCTGGATCCTACGCTGAATACGCAGCGGCAGATGAGCAACTGACCTTTGCTGTTCCGGAGGGGCTGGACATCGAAACTGCCGCTGCATCTTTGACAGTGGGGATTACTGCTTATAATGTCCTAAACAGGGTGGCGCGTCTTGTTCCAGGAGAAACAGTTCTAATCCATGCTGCTGCAGGAGGCATTGGCACTACTGCCATTCAGCTTGCCCGGTTAGCCGGCGCTTCCCGTATTATCGGCACCGTAAGCAACGATGAAAAAATGGAGGCGGCCAAAAAAATGGGCGCTGATCATGTTATTAATTATGTGACGGAAGATTTTGCGGGAATAGTGAACAGCCTAACCGATGGGGAAGGCGCTGATGTTATTTTAGATACTGTAGCAGGAGAAAATTTTGAAAAAAGTTTGGATTGTTTAGCCCACTTTGGAAGAATTGTGGCTTTTGGCCATGGGAATACCGGATCCCTTCCCGGGAAAGTGACGACTGCGGATCTCCATTCAAGCTGCCGATCCGTTCTCGGCTACAGCACCGGCACTTACCGGAAACTCCGTCCGGATTTTTTACAGGAGAGCGCTGATAAAGTGACCGATCTGCTGCTTCAATCCAAACTGGAAATCCTCATTTCAAAACGCTATTCATTGGCGGAGGCGGCACATGCCCATTCCCATATCGAAAGCAGAAAAAGCATCGGTAAAGTCATGCTGATTCCCTGACAGCCCGCTCTTGTCGTAAGATCGGTTTTGCCAGAAGCGATTGCCGAAAAACAAAAATGGTTTCCTGTGGAAGGTTTTTATCTTCCGCAGGTTTTTTATTTTTTAGCCCATCAAAGTTATATTGAAATTGCTTCTCTCTTGCTTATCGCTGTAAATTTTTGTTTCGTTCCTTTAAAGTAAAGGGTATGGCTAAAAAAAAGAAGGAGACTAGATGAATGAAGAAAAACAATATGACACTAAAAGTACTCACCGGCCTCATTCTGGGGGCAATTGTCGGTCTGCTCATCAATTTATTTGCACCCGGCGCTTTTGAAAGTTTAAACTCATACATATTTGTGCCGCTCGGCCAAATTTTCCTTAGCTTGATCAGTATGCTTGTCGTGCCGTTAGTCCTATTTTCCATTATTCTAGGGACAGCCGGTCTTGGCGATCCAGCTAAGCTGGGCAGAATCGGCTTGAAAACGATTGTTTATTTTTTGGTGACTACCACCATCGCCATTGTTATTGGCCTAGGTTTAGCGGCGGTCATCCAGCCAGGGCTTGCAGGCGATTTTGATTTGGACAGCGCCACATTTGAAGCCGAAGAGGCGCCTTCAGTGGCCGACACCTTATTGAACATCATTCCGAAAAATCCCTTATCCGCTTTGACGGAAGGGAATATGCTTCAAATTATCATTTTTGCAGTTTTTATTGGCTTAGCGCTGACTGCTCTTGGCGAAAAGACAAAAGGCATTATCAATCTTATTGAACAGGGCAATGAAGTCATGATGTATCTGGTAGGCATTGTGATGAAATTCGCTCCATTCGGCACATTTGGTTTGATTGCTACAGCTATCGGTTCCCAAGGATTCTCAGCGATCAAAGCAATGGCTTCCTACATGTTTGTTGTGCTGGCGGCTCTTGCGATCCATGCAGCGTTTACATACGGCGGAACAGTTGGGCTCTTGGCAAAGAAAAACCCGGTTTGGTTCTTCAAGAAGTTTGCGCCGGCTATGAGTGTGGCGTTCAGTACTTCAAGCAGCACCGCGACATTGCCTGTATCGATGGAAGCGGCGCAAAAAGATTTGGGTGTGCCTAAATCGATCAGCTCCTTTGTCCAGCCGCTTGGTGCCACCATCAATATGGATGGAACAGCGATTATGCAAGGTGTCGCCACCATGTTCATCGCTCAGGCCTACGGTTCGGATTTGACAATGATGCAGCTTTTGACGGTCGTGTTGACTGCGGTATTGGCCAGCATCGGTACAGCTGGAGTTCCAGGAGTCGGCTTGATCATGCTTGCGATGGTGCTTTCAAGCGTTAACTTGCCGGTAGCGGGAATCGGGCTTGTGCTTGGAATCGACCGCCTGCTGGATATGACGAGAACTGCAATCAATATATCCGGCGACGCGGCTTGCGCGTTGTACGTATCTGAGACGGAAAAGAAGCGCGGGTTAAAGGCGGAAGAAGCCACAGCAGGATAAGTCAGTCAAAATAAGAAGCGGACGAGCTATAAATCGTCCGCTTTTTGTATATCGGCTGAATGGCGGTTAATAAGGGGGTTATTAAATGATTACAGTAGTGGGCAGTGTCAATATGGATTTAGTGGTGAGGACAAAGCGTTTTCCGGAGCAAGGGGAAACTGCGATGGGGGAGTTGTTCGCAACTGTTCCGGGGGGCAAAGGCGCAAACCAGGCTGTAGCAGCAGCCAGGCTGGGAGGCGATGTACAAATGATCGGTGCTGTCGGGACAGATGCATTCGGAGATCAATTGCTGCGGGGGCTGGAAGCGGAAGAAGTGAATGTAACGGCAGTGAAACGGAAAAAAGGAGCAAGCGGAATTGCGAACATTTTACTGTCTGAAGGCGATAATCGCATCATTGTCGTTCCTGGGGCAAATTATCGAGTGACGCCTGAGGAGGTAAGCGGCTACCAGACGATTTTCTCCTCTAGCCACATGGTCATGATGCAACTGGAAATGCCTGCGCCGGTAATTCAGCGGACACTGGAGATTTGCCGATCCCTTGGTGTGCCGACCATATTAAATCCCGCGCCGGCTGATGGATTTCGAAAAGAGTTTTTGTCGCTTGCGGATTACCTGACGCCTAATGAGACAGAGGCGGAAGCATTGTTCGGGAAAATGTGGACAAAAGCATTGGAAGACTTTCCGAACCGGCTAGTTGTAACACTGGGGAAAGAGGGGGCGCGCTTTTATGATGGAGAAAACCATATTCATGTCAAAGGATTCCATACACAAGCAACAGACACAACCGGGGCGGGTGACGCTTTCAACGGCGCATTATGCGTTGCTTTGTCAGAAGGAATACCATTCAAAGAATCGGTCTATTTTGCGAATGCAGCGGCATCGCTTGCGGTGGAGAAATTTGGTGCCCAAGGAGGCATGCCGGATCGGAAAAAAGTACTCGAACGGCTAAAAGGACACAGCTGAAATCCATTGAAGAACGTCTGCAGTTCTGGATGCTCGCTTCGGCTAAAAGGAGCGTCATCTGCTATACTGGCAGTAAAGAAAAGGGCAGGGGGCGACAGTATGAAAGACATCTGGAAGCTGAAGTATGGGTCGCATAGTATACAGATTGAGAATCGGCTGGAAGGGAGCCGATTGTACGTTGATGGTGTGCTGCAGGATGAACAAATAGGTTTTCATTTGAGTTCCCGGCTGTTCGGAAAAGTGAAAAATGAGGAAGGCGAGGCTGAAGATATCAAAGTATCCATAGGCTGCAGCTTGTTAAGGACAGATTGCCGTGTTTTTATCGGGGAGCGGCTGACCTATTCGACTGATTTGCAATGGGAAATGTAATTGGAGAAAGCGAAAATGCCGGACGCTGGCTGCGTCCGGCATTTTCTATGGCAGGAGGGGGAAAACTGGACAGCCCTGGCATTTTTCCGATAAATTCTGTATGTTTAATATATTCAGTGTATAAAAAGGGAGTATAGGAGGGGCATATATGAAACCATTCATCGGCATTACGTCGTCAGTGGAGCTTGGACGGGATGAATACGCTATTGAAATGGTTGATACGGAAGCGATTTTGAATGCTGGCGGCTTGCCGCTTATGCTGCCGCACATAATGGAAGAAGCAGACATCGACGGGCTGGTTGAAAAGCTTGATGGCCTATTTGCTGCAGGCGGCTATGATATTGATCCGACGTTATTCGGTGAAGAGCCGCATCCGAATCTTGGCGTCATCATTCCTTCGCGCGACCACTTTGAGCTTTTGCTGATCCGAAAAATGCTGGAGGCTGGAAAGCCGATCTTGGCTATTTGCCGAGGTGCCCAGATTTTGAATATTGCCGTTGGCGGCGATATGTACCAGGATCTTCCGGCGCAGTTTGGTGGGACATTGCTGCAGCACCAGCAAAAGGCTCCGAAATTCCATGGTTCGCATTTTGTCGAAGTGGCAAGAGATTCCTTGCTGTACCAGCTGACAGGAGAAGAACGGCTGAAAGTGAACAGCCGCCACCATCAGGCCAACCGCTTGGTTCCAAAGCCTTTCATCATCAGCGGAAAGGCAAGCGACGGCGTTATTGAGGCGATCGAGAGCAAGGAGCACCGCTTTGCCCTCGGCCTTCAATGGCATCCGGAAAATATGGCGCGGGTCAAGGATGTGCCGTCTCTTCGCATTTTCAAAGGGTTTATCGCGGCATGCCGAAAAAAGGAGCGGTTTGATGAAAATCATCGACACGCATTGCGATGCGCTGCTGAAACTGCAGCTGACAAATAGAAAACTCATGTTTGATGGAAACCCTTTGAGCTATATGGATTCCGATAAATTGGACACAAATTTCCAGCGTCTGCAGCAAGGCGGTGTAAAGGTCCAATTTTTTGCTGTCTTTGTTTACCCGGAGATTCCGGCTGATGAAAAGTGGCAGCACGCGCTGGAACAAGTGGATCTGTTTTTCACACAAGTGGTCGGCGCAAATCCAGCTATGAAGCATATCCGGAAGTGGGAAGACATCGATGCCTTGAAGGAAGGGGAAATCGGGGCCGTGCTGACACTTGAGGGAGCAGACGCTTTCGGCAATGATTTGGCGAAGCTCCGCACCTTATACCGATTAGGTGTTCTTTCGATCGGTTTGACCTGGAACAACGCCAATCTCTGCGCAGACGGGGCCGGAGAGCCTCGCGGGGCCGGTTTGACGCTGCTCGGCAAAGAAGTGGTCCAATTGAATAATGAGCACCGGATATTCACCGATGTTTCGCATTTGTCCGAGAAAGGTTTCTGGGACGTCATGGAGCTCGCGGATTATCCGATTGCCAGCCACTCGAATGCCCGGGCGCTTTGCGACCATCCGCGCAATTTAGACGATAAGCAGATTCAAGCGTTGATTGGGAAGAACGGCTTGATCCATGTGGTCTTTTGTTTGGAATTTATTAAGAAAGAAAAAACAGATGTGACAATGCGGGATCTTATCAAGCATATAGATCATCTCTGTTCTCTTGGAGGGGCAAAGCATATCGGAATCGGGTCGGATTTTGATGGCATATCCGCTTATATGAAAGACTTGGAAAATGCATCGAAATTCCAGAACTTGATCAATGAACTGCAGAAGCATTACACGGAAAGTGAAGTGGAAGGCTTTGCCTGCCGGAACTTTTTGGAACACCGGCCGGGCTTGCCGGCCGCCACTTGATCAAATAAAAAGGCGGGGATAGGCTGATGGACAAGCCAGCGAAAGAAAAAGTGAAAGAGGTCTTTGGCCGAAATGCTGAAAAGTACAGAACGAGCGAGCTTCATGCAAAAGGCGATGACCTGCCGTTGCTTGCAGAATGGCTGGAGCCTGAAGACGCATGGACCGTATTGGATATTGCTACAGGCGGGGGGCATGTGTCAAAAGCGCTCGCGCCTCATGTGAAAAATGTCTTTTCAACCGATTTGACCGAACAAATGCTGGAGAACACAGCCAGCCATCTGGATGCCTTTTTTGAAAACGTATTCTATGTGATTGCAGATGCAGAGGCGCTTCCTTTTTTGGACAATCGATTTGATGCGGTCGTTTGCCGGATTGCCCCCCATCATTTCCCGCATCCCGAGAATTTCATCAAAGAGGCAGCGAGGGTGCTGAAACCAAGCGGCAAATTTGTTTTAATCGACAATGTCACGCCGGAAAACCCGGAACTGGCTCAATTCATGAACCGGACAGAAAAACTGCGGGACGACAGCCATGTTCGTTGTTTAAGCAAAGCGGAATGGACCGAGCTTTTGCACCAGCATGGACTGGTGCAAACAAAATCGCTTGACCGGAAAAAAACATTCCAATACCCTTCATGGGTGGCCCGTACCACAGAAAGCGAAGAACAAAGGGAGCGTGTAAAGCGGCACTTGCTTTCAGCCGACCGGGAAACGGCCGGATATTTCTCTTTGAACATCCAAGGCGATGCCATTCAGAGTTTCACAATCGATGAATGGATGGTCATGTGCATAAAAGAAGAGGCATAAAAAAGAAACCCTTCAGTTCGTTTGTGAACCGAAGGGTTTCCTCAATTATTATTGGACTTTTGCAGGTGCATTTTTTACGTTTTTCCGTCTATGGAGCAAAGCATTGATCTCTCCACCGATTACAAGGATCAGGCCTGTAAGGAAGAACCAAAGCATTAAGACGATAAGTCCTCCAAGGCTGCCGTATGTGGCAGAATAGCTTCCGAAATTTGAAACGTAGAACGAAAAGCCGAGTGAAACAACTTGCCACAAAACAGTGGCAATGACTGCTCCTATGATGACTTCTTTAAATGGGAATTGCTTGTTTGGCGCGAACTTGTACAAGAAAGCGAGCACGACACTCATCACTGCAATGGAGATGACCCATCGAAGCACTTGGAACAAGATTTCTGTTTGCGGAGGCAAACTCAAGATACGTGTCACTAGGTCGATAATTGTTCCGCCGAAAATTGGAAGAATAAGCGCTACGATAACTGCGACCAGCATGAAAAGCGTCAAAACGATGGCCATGAGCTTCAATTTGATGAATGAACGTGTTTCTTCCACATCGTAAGCTTGGTTGATGGCTTCAATAAATGCAGTCATAGCATTCGAAGCGGACCAAAGTGTACCAAGAATACCGAATGTCAATAAACCGCCGCGCGGTGTCGTGACAACACTGACGATAGTCTCCTGGAAAGTGCTGGCCACTTCCCCTGGAAGGATGCTGCCGATAAAATCAACTGCACGCTGCGGATCGATCTGCAGATAAGGCAGGATGGAAAGCAGCAAGATCAGCAAAGGGACGATGGCTAATAAATAGTAATAGGCCTGTGCTGCAGCAAGGGTTGTGGCATGGTCGTTTTTTATTTCGCCCATGAGATCTTTTGCCATAGATGGTTTTTTTGCCATAGTGTAACCTCCAAAGTTTAGGTGTATTTATTCTTTGTATCCCCAAATTGGGAGGCGATTAATCATTAAAAAGCAAAAGCGGCCCCGAAAGCCTTTTATAATGGTTTGATAAGCTTCATCATTCCATTGTTTTTGCCCCGATAATATCGTTGAAAGGAACCTTTTCCGTACGGCCGGCTTCTTCCAGGCAAAGTATTTTTCTGTTCAAATCAATAGTCACAATCAGTCCGGTTAACGTGCGCGGACCATTTTGCCAAAGGGAAAGCTCAATTTCGCATGGCCGCGCATAGGCTGCTTGAATTTCTTCATAGATGGATTCCAAATCGAACTCGTCCAATACCGGTTTGGTGTTGTAGCGGTCCTCCTCCTTCAAATCTTTCAATAATTGGATGTGTTCAGTAAGCATCATGGCAGTCCATTTGATTTGGCCGCGATCTTTGATTTGGCCTTTTACAGTCATATGCTTGTTTTTCTTCATCACATGCACCTCCTTTTCGAAATAGGAACATTTGTTCTTATTTTAAAGAAGAGATAGAAAGCGGTCAATAAAAAGAAGGAGACCAAAATTTGGCCTCCTTCTTTTTATAGTTCATCACTTTCTGGCAAGACGTCCACAGCAACTTTCAGAATATGATGGTTTTCCATCTCGACGATGGACCATCGGTATTTCCCTTTTTCAAATGTGCTGCCGGATTCGGCTTCAATCAGCTGATGCTGGATCCAGCCGGCGATAGTGTCAATATCATCGCTGTCCTCGAACTCCATATTAAACCGTTCTTCTAAATCTTTCAGGAGGACACGGCCATTCAAGAGATAGCGCGTATCACTTTCTTTTAAAATTTCAGCTTCTTCTTCCTCGTCAAATTCATCGCGGATTTCTCCGACGATTTCTTCCAAGATGTCTTCCATTGTAATGATTCCTGAAGTTCCGCCGTATTCATCAATGACCAGCGCAATGTGCGTCCGGTCTTTTTGCATTTTCACGAGTGCCGTATGAAGCGGTGTCGTTTCGTGGAAGTACGGCAAGTCATGGATGAATTCGGACAGGTTGATATGCCCGTTCAACGCATAATAGGTCAAAATCTCTTTGGCATTGATAAACCCGATCAAATCGTCTTTGTTTCCTTCTTTTGCAATGGGGTAACGCGTAAACTGATGTTCGCGGATTTCAGCAAGCAGCTCTTCGGAACTTAAGCCGTCCGAGATCGCAATCATCTGCGTACGCGGAACCATGACATCTTTTGCGCTCCGCTCGTCAAAAGCGAAAATGTTTTGCATATACGATAATTCGGTTTGATTGATTTCGCCGCTTTGGAAACTTTGTGCCATGATGATTTTCAATTCGTCTTCCGAATGGGCTTGCTCTTCTTTTGTGTTTTGCACCCCGAACAGGCGCAAGAGCACACGGGCGGATCCGTTCAACAAAAAGATGAACGGCGCCATTATCTTGCCGAACCAGTAAAGGGGCAGTGACATGAACAGGGTCATGCGCTCGGCAAATTGAAGAGCCAGTGATTTCGGCGCCATTTCGCCGATGACCACATGCAGGAAGGTCACCAGGGAGAAGGCGAGGACGAACGAAATGACGACAGAAACAGAATCAGGAACGCCAATCACTTCAAACAATGGATGCAGCAACCGTTCAACAGTCGGTTCTCCAAGCCAGCCTAGGCCAAGGGCGGTGACGGTAATGCCAAGCTGGCAAGCGGACAAATAATAATCCAAGTCACTGACAACTTTCTTTACGAGTACCGCTTGTTTGTTGCCTTCTTCTATCAGTTGCTCGATGCGCGACATGCGGACTTTAACGACGGCAAACTCAGCACCAACGAAAAATGCGGTTAACGCGATCAATAAAACGAGTAAAGCTAAATTCACTAAAAGTATGGGGTCCAATAAATTCCCTTGATTAAGGGATTCACCTCCGAAAAATTTTATTAACATTAAGATTACCATAAATTCCGGGCAAAGTGAAACCGCCGTCAGCGGCGGTAAATCCGCTAAGGGCCGGTCAAGGCAAGCGGAGCGGAAGATTATTTTCCTTCAATCACTTGGCGGGTGAGTTCCTGCACATCGATTGCGGTTTCTTCGCTCATCACGTCTTTGAGCATGACATTCTTGAAATAATCAACGCTTGCAGCAAGCGGAATATTCAGCAACTTTGTCAAAGCGATGCGGTACATTTTTGCGAATTCGGGATCGGAATTTCCGCGTTTCAACTCAGCGAAAGACTCATAGAATTGATCAAGCTTATCGGCTAGCTCCAACAGCCGGCCTTCCACGGTGTCGTCTTTTCCTTCTTTCATCCGCTCAAAGAAAACTTCTTGGAATTCTTCAGGAATTTCCGTTAAGATAAACTTTTCCATCATCCCTTCTTCCACTTTCGCAATCATTTCCTTCAATTCAGGAGAAGAGTGCTTGACGGGAGTTTTGATATCGCCGATAAAAACTTCGGCAAAATCATGATTGATGGTTTTTTCGTACAGCGACTTCCAATCGATCGTTTGCCCTGCACGCTCCTCGATTGTCGCAAACAACATTGCGTACTGGCTTACCTTCCAGGAATGCGCCGCAACGTTGTGTTCTTCAAATTTAAACCTTCCAGGTGCGCGGATAATCCGCTCCAAATCGTTCAACGATGTAAAAAACGTATGAATTCCCATAAAAACGACTCCTTATACTATATTTCTCTATCTTCACCATACCCGAAATTAGTATAATTAAATAGGGAATCGAAAGAAAAGCGGAAACGGCCGTTCTGCTCCGACAGGCGTAAGACGATTTGCCGCATAGGCAGAGTGCTTACGCCCCGAGGAGCAGGCCGTTGCAGCTGGACAAAAGAAAAGCGCAGGCGCCTGATCAGCCTCGACAAGCGCTGGAGGGCTTGGCGGTCATGGCGCATTTTGCCATGGCAGTCAAGACAGACCGCGACCTCGAGAGGCTAGGCGCCGGAGCTGGACAAAAAGAAAGCGGAAGCAGTATAAAGCTTCCGCAAAAATACAGAAGGAGCAAAGCATGACAGGAAAAACACATATTATAGGCGGCATCACGGCAAGTCTTGCCTTTGCACAAATCACCAGTTATGATCCATTCATTTTAGTAGGCGCAGGCGTTATCGGCGCCATTTTGCCGGACATCTGCCATGGAGGCAGCAAAATCGGGCGCACACTGCCGCTATTGTCGAAGATAGTCAATAAGCTTTTTGGGCATCGGACATTCACGCATAGCTTGTTGTTTTTGGTTCTTATGGCTGTTCTTATGAACGGATTCGTACCGAATGAAGCGTTCACAGCAGGTGTGCTTGTAGGAATGGCCAGCCATTTATTGCTGGATATGGCTACTAGAAACGGCATTAAGCTGCTGTTTCCCGTTAAACTCACTGTCCGCTTTCCAATTACAGCAAAAACCGGAGGAGCAGCGGAAAACGCTGTGTTTTCCGTATTGTCTTTGTTCACGGTTTATTTTGGCTACGGTGTTTTTATTTCTTGAAATCAAATAGAGAGGCGGCCTGAAAATGATTTAGGCCGCCTTTTTGTATGCCAAAAAAATAAAAAGCCATTTGCTCAGCTGCAAATAGCTTCCTTCTTCCTCCGGCTGTTACATTTTTTTGAAAAACGAAATGATCTGTTTTTTCGTCGGTTCTTGCAAACGATAGCGGAGTTCTTTGTTTTGAGTGTTTACAAGATGGTATGCCGGATTTTCAGCCACTGTGAATTTCCAGTGGGGCTTCGTATTTTTCTTTGAAATCAAAAGTTCGGGAGGCATCATCTTTTCTTTGAAGCTATCGAGTTTGGCCATTAAAAAGGTATCCATATACCGTACGATCAAAAATCCTTGCTGGCGCTCGGGATCAAACTTCGCCAAGTTGAATTCACTGATATCAAAGCCTTTTTCATACCGCTGAACCGAAGGGGATAACACAAAACAATCTTCATTCATAAAGACGGTCGAGTTTCCTTGTTGTTTCAGCCCAAGTTCTTCTACCAGAAAATCCTTATTTACCAGGCTCATTTCTCGTGCAGTAGCCATGTCATTCCTCCTAATAGAAATCGTTGTATTTCTATTATACCACTCTTTGGCTGTTAAAGGGATGATAAAGGTACTTTGTGCAGCATGGATGGTCTGAACAGGCAGGTGCAAGGCAAAAAAAGAAGAATTGTTTTAAGGACAGAAAAAGAAGGGAAGTGTCCCGCAGTATGAAAACAATCGGTTTGATCGGCGGAATGAGTTGGGAGTCTTCGGCAGAGTACTACCGGATAGTAAATGAAGAAGTGCAGCGGAGATTGGGAGGGCTGCATTCGGCAAAATGCATCCTTTTCAGTGTGGATTTCGAAGAGATTGAACAATTGCAGCGGCGCGGGGATTGGGCAGAAGCGGGGCGGCTGTTGGTTGAAGCGGCAAAGGCTCTTGAAAAATCGGGGGCGGAATTGATTGTTTTATGCACCAATACCATGCATATCGTGTTTGAGGCCCTTGAAAAAGGGGTGGAAGTTCCACTTGTCCATATTGCCGATGCCACCACAAGGGAAATCCGGAAAGCGAGCCTTGCTGCTATCGGTTTATTGGGCACAAAATATACGATGGAAATGGATTTTTATAAATCCCGGCTGACAAACAAGGGGCTGAATGTTTTGATTCCTGATGAAACAGAACGGAACCAATTAAACCGGATTATTTTCGAGGAATTATGTTTAGGGGAAATTCGGAAGCCCTCAAAGGAGTATTATCAAATGGTCATCGACAAACTCATCAAACAAGGCGCCGAAGGAATCATTCTCGGCTGCACAGAAATCGGCTTGCTGATCAGACAGGAAGATTCACCGGTTCCTATCTTTGATACAACAGAAATCCATGCAAAAACGGCAGTAAGGATGGCATTGGGTTGAAAAAGGGAACACTGGGGAAAATACTTTATATAATGAAAATCAATCGAAGGAGTGAACGGTATGTGTGGAAGATATTCCTTGTTTACGGATTATGCAGCCATATTGGAACGCTTTGATATCGAAGAAGTCAGTATAGGGGAAAACGATTATTCCCCAAATTACAACATCGCGCCATCTCAGCAAGTTGTTGCAGTAGTAAATGATGGTACGAAAAATCGGCTTGGGCTGCTGAGATGGGGCCTTATTCCGCCCTGGGCAAAAGACGCGAAAATCGGTTATAAAATGATCAATGCGCGTGCTGAAACTGTGGCGGAAAAACCGAGTTTCCGCAATGCATTCAAGAAGAAGCGCTGTTTGATAGTGGCGGACTCTTTTTATGAATGGCAGCGTACGGATGAACAAAAAACCCCCATGCGCATCAAGCTGAAATCAGGAGAACCGTTTGCGTTCGCCGGCCTGTGGGAGTCGTGGAAATCGCCGGATGGGGAAACTATCAATACATGCTCCATTTTAACGACAAAGCCGAATGATTTGATGGCTGACATTCATGACCGGATGCCGGTTGTATTGTCAAAAGAAGCCGAAAAAGTTTGGCTGGACCCGAATGTGCAAGATCCGGAAGTTCTGGGTGGATTATTAAAACCATTCGATGCCAAAGATATGGAAGCCTACGAGGTTTCTTCTGCAGTGAATTCCCCGAAAAACAACGGGCCGGAATTGATTGAAAAAGTAGGGTGACGACAAGCTGGCAGTATTCAAAGCCAGCTTTTTTCAATGGAGAAACCGGGTAAGCAAATATTTGGCTGATTGACTTTCTATGTAAAAGTAATACGTTGAAATTAAAAGAGGAAGAGAAACACAGGGAGGAATCGGATTGATCCAGCAGCTTGGCAATCACCAGGAAGAAATTGCAAAAGCCATTTTGGATGTGCAAATTCCTGCTTATCAAATAGAAGCTGAATTGATCGGCTTTGATGGAATTCCACCGTTAAAAGAATCGGTTGAAGACATCCGTAAAAGCGATGAAACGTTCTTCGGTTATTTTGACGGCCATTTGATAGGCTTTATCTCGTACAAGCAGAAAAATAAGCTTATCGATATTCATCGGCTCGTTGTACATCCTGATTTTTTTCGCCAAGGAATCGCCAAAAAATTGATCGGTTTTCTGGTATTGAAATTTCCAGGCCATCAATTTATCGTATCTACCGGTCAAGAGAATGTCCCTGCAAAAAAATTATACGCTTTTTTCGGTTTTGTAGAACAAAACAGCTTTGAAGTGGCACCCGGCATTTGGTGCACAAAATTGCTTTTAAACAATTAAAAGTGCTTGGAATATTCACTTGTCTTTTCAAAACGGAAAAAAATATAATATTTTTCTTTCAAAACGGAAGAGAAAGTCTTATAATCAATTCAAGACTATAGCGTTGGGGTGCTTTTATGAAACTAGATGATATCGATAAAAAGATTCTCGAACTATTGACGGTGAATGGACGCTGCTCTTACGTTGATATCGGAAAGGAACTGAATCTTTCCCGGGTAGCTGTCCGTGAGCGGGTTCATAACCTGTCGGAAGAGGGCGTTATTGAGAAGTTTACAGTGGTCATCAACAGCGAAAAAGTAGGGAAAAAAGTTTCAGGATTTTTTGAAGTGGATTGTGAACCTTCATCGCTGGTAGAAGTAGCGCAAGCATTGGCCGATAATCCGAGTGTGGCAAGCTGTTACCAAATGACAGGGCCATCCACATTGCACATGCATGTTTTGGTCGATGATTTTATCGACTTGGAAAAATTCATCAACGAGGAACTTTATGCTTTAGAAGGCATCACGCGGGTGGAAAGCCATATTCTTCTGCGAAGATTCAAAAGCAGAAACGGCCTTAAACTTTAAAAGCTTGCAGCAATTTCTCCTGCTGCAAGCTTTTTTGTTACCTGGATAAAAATTAAAAATATTTAAAATATTCTTATTGATTTAGAAGAAACGATACCATATAATTGCCTTATTGTTTTTGTTAAGTGAAAATGAAGAAACGATTAACAAACGAATAAGAAAATGGTGGATTTGAACCTTTTGTTCAATTCATAAAAAACTCACAGAGAAGGGAAGAGGGTTTGACGTTGAAGAAAAGCCGAAAGAAAAACCTTTTGGCTGCAAGGCAAAGATAATGCTTACGGTTTAAGAAAATTAAAAACGGGGGTTTATAAATGAAAAAAAACTGGCTGCTTTTATTGATGATGTTTGGCTTAATTCTTTTAACTGCTTGTTCACAGAGTACAATACCCGAAGGCGCAGAAACTTCAGGCGCAAATACAGGTACAGAATCAGAAGGTGCGGAACAAGAAATTATTTATGCCTCGACTTCGGATGCAGTTGGGCTTTCACCGACTTTGACGAATGATTCTGTCTCATCGAATGTCATTACACAAGTTTATGAAACATTAGTGGAAAGAAATCCGGAAACGATGGAACTTGAACCGAAATTAGCGGAATCTGTTGAATCAAAAGATGAACTGACTTGGGTTTTCAAATTGAAAGACGGCATCAAGTTTCATGATGGAACCCCGTTGAACGCTGAAGCTGTAAAATATTCGTTTGAAAAATTGATCGATCCGGCTACTGCCGCACCACGCGCTTCTTTGCTGGAGCCGGTTGATACAATAACGGCAGTGGACGATTTGACAGTGGAAATCAAAACAAAATATCCATACGGACCGATGCTTGCCGCTTTGTCTCACGTAAACGCATCTATCATTTCACCGACGGCCGACGAAAAGCAGGAGTTGATGAAAGAACCGGTAGGAACAGGCCCATTCAAATTTGTCAGCTGGAGTACAGGAGACCAAGTCGTCCTTGAAAAGAATGCAGATTATTGGGGGGGCGCACCGGAACTTGATAAAGTGACGTTCAAAGTGGTTCCTGAAATTTCAACAGCCATTTCAATGCTTCAAACTGGGGAAGTTAATTTCTTGGATGCTTTGCCGCCTGAACAAATTTCACGGATTGAATCAATTGAAAACGTTGAAGTGACAAAAGGTGAAGCCACATCCATGAACTACTTGACGTTTAACTTTTCGAGAGAACGCAACCAAAATCCTGATTTCCGAAAAGCGGTTGCAAGCGCGATAGACCGTGATGCTTTCGTTGAGAAATTGGAAGGGCTGGGAGTTCGCAGCGACAGTATCCTAGGGCCGCAAGTTTTCGGCTATGATCCGGCTCTTGATAAAGCTGGAACAGCTTATGATCCCGAAGCAGCCAAAAAATTGGTTGAAGAAAATGGATTTGGCGACGAGCCGATCAAATTGCTTACTGCAAACCGCGAAAACTTCGTGTTGATGGCAGAAATTGTGCAGTCCCAATTGACAGAAGCAGGCTTCGATGTGGAAATTGAAATGCTGGAGTGGGCAACGTTCCTTGAAACAGCGCGTGCTGGTGAATTTGATATGACATTCCTAAGCTGGGCTAATGTTACAAGTGACGGTTCGGAGATGTTTTATCCAAACTTCCATTCCGATAACATTGGCACTTCAAACCGTGCCCAGTATAACAATCCAGAGTTTGATAAAGTAGTGGAGGAATCACGTACCACGATCGAACCTTCAGAACGGGAAAAATTATTGAGTGAAGCAAATAAGATGATGCTCGATGATAACGCGGCCATCGTCATGTACCATGGAATGACAACATCCGCTACACCGAAAACAGTGGAAGGATTGAAAATCGATCCAAACGGCATTTGGTATCTGAACAAAGTAACAAACCGACAATAGGCAAAAGAAGAAAAATAGGAAAACCTGCGGTATATAACATATGCTGCAGGTTTTTCTGCTTTACTTGCGATATGTCAAGTAACCGTTTGCAAATAAAGGTAACAGATGATGGATTAATGGGAATTAACGCCGACAAAAAGTAAGAGATTCGGATGGTTCATTGTCAACTTGTAAATTAAAAATCGGAAAATATCACTTTTTTGAAAATTCATATAGATTTTTATATTTCATTACTTTATAATCGGATTTATCAAACTATTTACTTTTGTTAAGTGAATTTAATTAATTGGTTAACAAATGATATGGAGGTGGGATTTTGGTTTCTCTAATTATTCGTCGTGCCCTGCAATTAGTCTTTTTACTTTTTGGAATATCTTTCTTGGTGTTTTCTTCAATGTATATAGCTCCGGGAGATCCGGCGGCTATCATCGGGGGACCGACAGCGACAGAATCAGATATTGCTGCCATTCGAGCGAACTTGGGGCTGGATGATCCGTTTCTTGCACAGTATGCACGCTATGTCGGCAATGCCATCCAAGGGGACTTCGGTTATTCGTACCAAACGACCCAACCGGTAGCGGATGCCATTACCGTACGTTTTCCGAACACACTCAAGCTTGCTGTTGCCAGCATGATTGTAGCGGTGATTATCGGGATTCTTACAGGTCTAGTTTCAGCGTTGAAGCAAAATTCTTTGCTTGACGTATCTGCTACTACTTTCGCTCTTGCTGGAATTTCAATTCCGAACTTCTGGCTGGGGGCATTGCTGATTCTTGTCTTTGCCGTCAACCTTCAATGGCTGCCGGTAGGAGGGATGTCAAATCCGTTTTACACAGTGGCCGGCATCAAGGAATTGATTTTGCCGGCGATTACACTGGGAACCGGCTCTGCAGCAATGATTGCCCGGATGGCAAGAAGTTCGATGCTTGAAGTTATCCGTGCTGATTATGTGCGGACGGCCCGAGCTAAAGGAGTTAAAGAAAGCAGTGTTATTTGGATCCATACATTGAAAAATGCCATGATCCCGATCATCACAGTTATTGGATTGAATTTCGGATTTTTGCTTGGCGGCACCATCATCACCGAAAAGGTATTTGCGATCAATGGAGTAGGGCGTTTGATGATCGACGCCATTGCAGCACGGGACTTTCCGATGGTCCAAGGTTCGGTCTTGCTTGTCGCTTCGTTATTCGTCCTTGTTAACTTGGTCGTTGATATTGTGTATACCTACATCGATCCTCGGATTAAATATGATTAAAAAGGGGGGAGTGCTATGACAACGGTCGAAACAGTAGAACTGAAAGAAAAAAAGAGGGAAAAATACATCGTCACCACGATGAAGCGTCTGTTTAAAAACAAGTTGGCCATCATTGGCTTGATAATCGTCTTGCTGCAAATACTGATGGCTATTTTCGCGCCGATGATTACAACGCATGACCCCATCAAGCAAACCTTGGCCGACAGTGAACTGCCGGTGTTCAGCCCAGGGCATTGGCTTGGCACTGACAATTATGGCCGGGATGTCTGGAGCCGGATTGTATACGGAGCCCGAATTTCTCTGGTGGTCGGCAGTATAGCTGTCACACTCGGCTTGATCGGTGGGATTATCCTGGGAATGCTTGCGGGCTATTACCGCAAATTAGACGCAGTCATTATGCGTTTTGTCGATCTTTTGTTCTCTTTTCCAGGAATCCTGCTTGCGATGCTGATCATCGCAGTGCTTGGGACAAGCTTAGTGAACGTGGCAATTGCTATCAGTATCTGGTCGATTCCGACATGTGCACGGATTGTCCGCGGTTCCGTTCTTTCTATTAAAGAGAAAGAATACATCATGGCGATGCGTTCGATGGGCGCTTCTGATTTGCGGATCATGGTCCGGCATATTCTGCCGAATGCTTCCGCCCCGATTATCGTGTTTGCCACAATGCGGATGGCAACTGCAATTCTCTCAACTGCTTCACTTAGTTACTTAGGCCTCGGGGCACAGCCGCCGACACCTGAGTGGGGCGCAATGATTTCTCAAGGGCAAGCATTCATGTGGTCATCGCCGCATTTGACGATTGTTCCGGGTATTGCCATCATGCTGACAGTTTTCGCATTCAATGTTCTGGGCGATGGTTTGCGGGACGCACTCGATCCAAACATGGACTTACAGGATTAAATTATAGGAGGAATATTGATGAAAAAATATTGGTTGGTTATCTTAGCGGTGCTCGGAATTATTCTTTTAAGCGCATGTTCAAAAAGCACAATTCCTGAAGGAGCCGAAACTTCGGATTCCAGTTCTTCAGGTTCTTCAGCACCGGCAGAAGGACAAGAGGTTATTTACGCATCGACAACAGATGCAGTCGGGCTTTCGCCAATTTTAACAAATGACTCAGTTTCATCTAGCGTTATCGAACAAGTATACGAAACTTTATTTGAACGCGATCCTGAAACGTTGGAACTCCAGCCGAAACTTGCAGAATCTTATGAGAACCCGGATGAACTAACTTGGGTGATCAAATTGAAAGAAGGCATCACTTTCCATGACGGAACGCCTTTTAACGCAGAAGCCGTTAAATACACATTTGACAAATTGCGTGACCCTGCTACTGCAGCACCACGCGCTTCACTTTTAGAGCCAGTCGAAGAAATTACGGTTGTAGATGATTTAACTGTAGAAATTAAAACAAAATACCCATACGGTTCAATGGTTGCCGCTTTGTCTCACTCAAATGCATCTATCGTTTCACCGACAGCAGATGAAAAACAAGATTTGATGAAAGAGCCGGTAGGAACAGGCCCATTCAAGTTTGTCAGCTGGGCAACAGGTGACCAGATTGTCATCGAGAAGAACGAAGATTACTGGGGCGGCGCACCTGCTTTGAGCAAAGTAACATTTAGGGTTGTTCCTGAAGCGTCAACTGCTATCTCAATGCTGGAAACAGGTGAGGTTAACTTCCTGGATGCATTGCCTGCAGAACAGTTATCCCGTATCGAAGCGATTGAAAACGTCGAAGTAACGAAAAAAGAAGGAACACCGGTTTACTGGTTGTCCCCTAACCATAATACTGAACGCGGCCAAAACCCCGAGTTCCGTAAAGCTATCGCAGCGGCCATTGACCGCGATGCAATTGTTGACCAGTTGAACGGGTTGGGTGTAAGAAATGACAGCATCATCGGACCTAAAGTTTTCGGATACAACGAAGCTGCGGCTAATGGCGCAACAGCATATGACCCTGAAGCTGCAAAACAATTGGTTGAAGAAAACGGATTTGGTGATGAGCCGATCAAATTGCTTGCCGCTAATCGTGGAACTTTTGTTCAAATGGCTGAAATTGTCCAATCGCAATTAACTGAAGCTGGATTCAATGTCCAAATCGAAACAATGGAGTGGGCAACTTTCTTAGATACAGCACGCGCTGGAGATTTTGACCTTACTTTCTTAAGCTGGTCGAACGTGACTGGTGACGGTTCAGAAATGGTTTACCCGAACTTCCATTCAGATAATGTAGGTGTTTCAAACATGTCGCAGTACAGCAATCCGGAATTTGATAAATTGGTTGAACAATCCCGTACAACTATTGATCAAGCTGAACGCGAAAAATTCTTGAACGAAGCAAACGAATTATGGCTTAACGAAGACGTTGGAGTTGTTATGTACCACGGTGTGGTAACTTCTGCCACTGATAAATCGATCAAAGGCTTGCAATTGGATCCGAACGGCCAATGGAGCCTGTACAACGTAACAAGAGAGTAGGGAAAACTATGGCAGAGACATTACTTGAAGTGAAAAATTTAGTGACGTCGTTTCGTACAGCTGAGGGTTCATTGCAAGCGGTCAAAGATGTCTCTTTTCATGTCGACAAAGGAGAAACGCTTTGCATCGTCGGGGAATCAGGGTGCGGGAAAAGCATCACCTCTTTGTCCATCATGCGATTGCTGGCGTCGAACGGTGAAATCGAAAGCGGAGAGATTCTGTTGAACAACGAACCTCTCCAAAAGCTTTCAAACGAACAGATGCGGAAGCTGCGCGGCAATAAGATGTCCATGATTTTCCAAGAGCCGATGACTGCATTGAATCCGGTGCTGACGATCGGCTACCAGCTGAGAGAGCCGCTGATTTTGCACCATCAAGTGTCAAAAGCTGAAGCGTCAAAACAAAGCATCGAACTTCTTAGGCAAGTGGGGATTCCCAATCCGGAAAAAAGGCTGAACCAGTATCCGCATGAACTAAGCGGAGGGATGCGCCAGCGGGTCATGATCGCCATGGCCCTGGCTTGCCACCCGAGCTTACTGATTGCAGATGAGCCTACTACTGCACTAGACGTGACCATTCAAGCGCAAATTCTCGATCTGATCAATGACTTGAAGGAAAAGCTCAATATGGGCGTATTGATGATTACCCATGATATGGGAGTCGTTGCGGAAGTCGCGAACCGGGTAATGGTCATGTATGCGGGTAAAAAGATTGAAGAAGGGCCAGTTGAGGAAATTTTCAACAACCCTCAGCATCCCTATACAATCGGTTTGCTGAATTCGGTGCCTAATGTCGACGATCCGGATTTTGAACTTGAACCGATTCCCGGAAATATGCCAGGATTGAACGAGCATATTCCTGGATGCCGTTTCCATCCGCGCTGCAAATTTGCTATGGAAAAATGCAAAGTCCAAGAACCGCCGCAATTTACTGTATCAAAAGGACATTCTGCGAGTTGCTGGCTTGCTGAAGGGGAGGCCGAAAAATATGGAAACACCGGTAAAGTCACCGTCCAAACCTGAAGTTCTGTTAGAATTGAATGGAGTTAAAAAATATTTCCCGATCAAGGGCGGCGTGTTGAAGCGCGTCCAAGGCAATGTGAAAGCTGTCGAATCGGTTTCCTTGAAGCTTTATAAAGGTGAAAGCCTTGGGGTCGTCGGTGAATCCGGATGCGGAAAATCAACACTTGGGCGAACGATTCTCGGCCTTGAAGAGCTGACAGAGGGAAAGATTAAATTCAACAATGAAGAAATCCAAGACTTGAAGCGAAAAGAGAAAAAGAAATTTGTAAAAGAGATGCAAATGATTTTCCAGGATCCATACGCTTCGCTCAATCCAAGACAGCGTGTAGGCCATGCACTGGATGAAGTGTTTAAAATGCACACCGATTTGTCTGCGCAAGAGCGGAAAAACGCTGTTGTGGATCTATTGAAAGAAGTGGGATTGAAAGCAGAACATTACGACCGTTATCCGCATGAGTTCAGCGGGGGGCAGCGGCAGCGCATCGGCATCGCAAGAGCGATTGCTCTGAACCCGCAGTTCATCATTTGTGATGAAGCGGTATCGGCGCTGGACGTATCGGTCCAGGCCCAAGTCTTGAAATTGCTGAAAGCTTTGCAGAAAAAGTATAATTTGTCTTATTTGTTCATTTCCCACGATTTAGGGGTTATCCGCTATTTCTGCGATCGGGTATTGGTGATGTATTTAGGGCATACAGTTGAAATGAGCGATGTTTCAAAGATTTTCAATAACCCGCTTCACCCGTACACTCGAGCCCTGTTATCTGCGATTCCAAGGCCGAACATGAACGCGAAAAGAGAACGGATCCGTTTGGTCGGCGATATGCCGAACCCTTCAAATCCCCCAAGCGGCTGCGTTTTCCATACACGTTGCCCGATGGCGCAGGAAGTCTGCAAAGTCGACAGACCTGCATTTATCGAGCACGAAGAAGGCCATTTTGCGGCATGTCATTTTGCTGGCGTTAAACTCTGAGCCGGGTGCAGGGGAACTTCCCTGCAGCTGGCTCTTATCATGATACTGGAGGAATTTTAATGGATTACTTACAACATCCGTTTGAATCAAAACGGCATACGGTTTTTTCAAAAAAAGGAATGGTCGCAACATCACAGCCTTTAGCGGCCCAAGCGGGAATCGAAGTAATGCAAAAAGGCGGAAATGCCATTGATGCAGCGATTGCTGCAGCAGCAGCGTTAACAGTAGTGGAACCGACCTCGAACGGCATTGGCGGAGATGCTTTTGCACTTGTTTGGGTAAAAGACAAGCTGCATGGGTTAAACAGCTCAGGCCCTGCCCCTCAAAGCATTTCCCCTGAAGCGGTAAAAGCGCTTGGCCATGAAAAAATGCCTGTTCACGGCGTTGTCCCAATCACAGTTCCTGGAGCTCCAGCTGCATGGGCTGAACTGTCAAGGAAATTCGGGAAGCTGCCGCTTGCAGAAGCGTTGAAACCGGCTATCCGTTACGCGGAAGAGGGGTATCCATTAACACCGATTCTCGGCAAGTATTGGAAACTGGCCTATGACAAATTTAAAACTTCTTTTACTGCTGAAGAATACCAGGCTTGGTTTGATACCTTCGCGCCAAACGGCAAAGCGCCGGAAATCGGTGAAATGTGGACATCTCCAGGCCATGCTTCTACTTTGAAGGAGATTGGCGAAACCGATGCCCGGTCATTTTATGAGGGAGCCCTTGCCGAAAAGATTGCGGATTATGTGCAAAAGCATAATGGATTTTTGTCAAAAGAAGATCTTGCAGCCTATCAGCCGGAATGGGTGGAGCCGGTCTCTGCCAATTACCGCGGTTATGACGTGTGGGAAATACCGCCGAATGGCCAAGGCATGGTGGCGTTGATGGCGCTCAATATTTTTAAAAACCTGAACGAACCGAAATGGCAATCTGCTGAAACGTACCATGAACAAATCGAAGCGATGAAGCTGGCATTTACTGACGGCAAAGAATTTATCACGGAACCGGCTGAAATGCCGGTTAGTGCGGAACATTTGCTTTCTGATGAATATGCGAAAAAGCGCGCGGAAACAGTCGGAGAAACGGCGTCTCATCCAGAACCTTATGAATTGCCGAAAGGCGGGACGGTTTATCTGTCTGCAGCAGACGAAGAAGGCAATATGATTTCTTATATACAAAGCAATTACATGGGCTTCGGTTCTGGAATTGTGGTGCCTGGGACCGGAATCGGACTGCAGAACCGCGGCGCCGACTTCTCGCTCGACCCAGGCCATCCAAACGTTCTGCGAGGCGGCAAGCGCACTTATCATACGATCATTCCAGGGTTTTTGTCGAAAGACGGAAAAGCTGTCGGACCATTCGGAGTCATGGGCGGCTATATGCAGCCACAAGGGCATTTTCAAGTGGTGGCGAACACCATCGATTTCCTGTTGAATCCACAAGCTGCGCTTGATGCGCCAAGATGGCAGTGGATGGAAGGGAAAACAGTCTTAGTTGAACCTCACTTCCCGAACTATTTAGCCCAAGCATTGGCCCGGAAAGGGCATCAAATCCAAGTGGCGACAGACGGCGGAGCATTTGGCCGCGGCCAGATCATTTGGAGAAACCCGGAAACGGGCGTATTATCAGGCGGCACTGAATCACGTACGGACGGAGCCGTGGCCGCTTGGTAAGTGAAGGCAAAACGCGAGGAAAGGGAAGCGGAGTTTCAGGCCTGAAAACAAATGCCGACATTTTTGCCGCCTTTTTCCGTGTCGGTATTTTAGGGTTTGGAGGAGGACCTTCTTCCATTCCGCTTTTTCATCGCGAAGCCGTAAAAAAATACAAATGGATGACAGACGATGAATTTGGCGATACGTTGGCGCTAGGCAATACTATGCCTGGTCCGATTGCGACAAAGATGGCCGGCTATATCGGCTACCGGGTCAATGGGATAACTGGATGCCTTGTTGCTTTATTGGCATCGGTTGTCCCGACAGTCCTGTTGATGATCCTGTTGCTGGGTGTATTGCAGCAATTCAAGAACTTGGAGTGGGTCAATAATATGTCGGCGGCTGTTGTGCCAGTTGTAGGCGTCATGCTTGCGGTCATGACATGGGATTTTCTGAAGAAATCCGGAGAGTCGCTAGGCTGGAAGCGGGCAGTGGTATTGACCATCGTGTTTGCTGTTTTGCTGGAAGTGCTTCACATCCATCCGGCGGTGCTGATTGTCGGCATTTTGCTCATCGTCTTGCTGCCATTCAAGAAAAGGGGGGGAACTATGTGATTTACTGGTCCATTTTTCTCGCGTTTTTCATTCCTGGAATTTTAGGGTATGGCGGCGGTCCAGCTTCGATCCCGCTGGTCGAAAAAGAAGTGGTTGACCGCTACGGGTGGATGAGCACACAGGAGTTTGGGGAAGTATTGGCCCTGGGAAATGCCTTGCCTGGTCCGATTGCGACGAAGATGGCCGGTTATATCGGGTATATGGAAGGCGGAGTGCTCGGCTCAATTGTTGCGCTGTTCGCTTCTGTCGCACCTTCACTTTTTTTGATGCTCATCCTGATGGCAACCCTTATGAAATATAAGGATTCAATGCAAGTGAAAAACATTACTAAACTGATCCGTCCGGTCATTGCGGTTTTGCTTGGGGCGATGACTGTACAATTTTTCGTAACGTCAAATGAAACATTCGGCAGCATCCAAACCGTCGTGTTGGTAGTGGTCAGTTATTGGCTGCTTGAAATAAGGAAGATCCATCCGGCGTTCGTCATTGTTTTGGCGCTGGTATACGGCGCACTCACTACGTTTATATGAAAGAGGAAAACCACCCGAATAAGGGTGGTTTTTTGTGTGAAATTTAAAGCTGACGTTTTGTGCAAGCTTAATTTGTTTACTTATAATACGCCATCCGCTATTATTTACTAACGCGGACAATTATTATCCGCTTTAGTATTTATCGGGGGTAATAATGATGCACATGAAAACAGGGGTCGAACAATCGGTTTATGCAATACTGCTGCTGAATATGCTGCCGGACAAAGCCGTTTTGCCATGCGAAGCGATAAGCCAGCAACTGAGCGCATCCCCCACTTATTTCCAGAAACTTTTAAGGAAACTGGTATCCGCTGATTTGATCACATCAGTGCCAGGGGTAAAAGGCGGATTCAAACTTACGAAAAAACCGGAAGATATTTGTGTTTACGATATTTATTTGGCGATAGAAGGGCAGAAATCGCTTTATTCTTCAAGCGGAATTTTAGGAGATTTGCTTGAATTGGAAAAAGATGAAGATTGCTGCTTGTTGACCGATTTGATGGACGAGGCCGAAGATGCGTGGAAGTTAGTGATGAAACGGGAAACCATCGCGGCGCTAGCACAAAAAATGCATAGAGAGCCTTTTCAGCTGAAAATGAAAGAGTTACAGCGATGGGTCCAAGAAAAAATGGTTGCATAAGAAAGGCGGGAGAAAGATGATAGCCAGCTTGGCACGTATCAACGAATTAGCAAAAAAAGCAAGGGAAATCGGATTGACCAATGCGGAAAAAGTGGAGCAGCAAGTTTTGCGCGAAGATTATTTAAGAGAAATTCGCGGGCAGGTCGAGAACACTGTAACGGGCCTTACTGTCTTGGATCCAATCGGAAATGACGTCACTCCCGAAAAAGTGCGCCAAGAAAAATCTTTGTTGAACTGATTTCTTCTTACTACTTATATAGAAAGAGTGTGAAAATATAATGAACGATTATTTAGTGAAAGCTTTAGCATATGACGGACAAGTGCGCGCTTACGCTGCACGTACAACAGAAACAGTAGGAGAAGCACAGCGCCGGCACTATACATGGCCAACCGCATCAGCAGCGTTAGGGCGTTCAATGACAGCAAGCGTCATGCTTGGTGCAATGATGAAAGGGAAAGAGAAATTGACCATCAAAATCAATGGCGGAGGCCCGCTTGGCACTATCCTGGTAGATGCCAATGCCAACGGGGAAGTTCGCGGTTATGTTTCGAATCCGCAAACCCACTTTGATTTGAATGACCAAGGCAAACTGGACGTCAGAAGAGCTGTCGGAACCGAAGGGACTTTATCAGTGTCCAAAGATATCGGATTGCTCCAGCCGTATGTCGGCCAAGTGCCGATCGTTTCAGGCGAATTAGGGGAGGATTTTACCAACTACATCGTCAATTCAGAACAAACCCCTTCTTCTGTCGGCGTGGGAGTGATCGTCAATCCCGATAATTCAATTCAGGCGTCTGGCGGCTTTATCATTCAGCTGATGCCGGGGACGGAAGAAGAAGTGATCGTCAATATTGAAGAACGCTTGAAAGAGATTCCGACGATTTCGAGGATGGTGCGTGATGGAATGACTCCGGAAGAAATTCTGGTGGCGGTGCTTGGCGAAGGAAATGTCAATTTCCTCGATACGATGCCGGTTCAATTCCAGTGCCAATGTTCAAGGGAACGGATTTCAAACGCCATCCAAAGCCTAGGCACTGAAGAAATACAGGATATGATCGAAACAGATGGACAGGCAGAAGCACAGTGCCATTTCTGCAACGAAAATTATCATTTCTCAAAAGAAAATCTGGAAGAATTATTGAAAGCCACTATTTAAGGATTTTAAAGACCGCTTAGTCTTCTGGGCGGTTTTTTCTATTTTCATCATCTTTTTATTTGAATCTGCAGCTGATAGTATGATAAAATTATCTTGAATTCAAGATAAGTTTTGATTTCTCTTTAAAGGGAAAAGCTAAAATAGCAAGATAAAAACTGGAGGTTTTATAACGATGGAACATATTTTTCAGCAAGGTTCACGACCGGCAAGCCCCACTTTTTTGATGCTTCACGGCACTGGAGGCAACGAACGGGATCTTTTGCCTTTAGCAGGGCACATCGATCCAAGCGCATCAGTCTTGAGCGTCCGCGGAAATGTATTGGAAAACGGCATGCCGCGTTTTTTCAAGCGTTTGGCTGAAGGTGTTTTTGATATGGAAGATTTGGCCATCCGCACGAAAGAACTTTATGATTTTATCGGTCAAGCATCTGAAAAATACGGCTTTGACCGCAGCAATGTAATTGCGGTCGGTTACTCAAACGGCGCTAACATTGCGGGGAATTTGCTGTTCACTTATGCGGATGCATTGAAAGGCGCCATTCTTCATCATCCGATGGTGCCGAACCGTGAAACGGAACTTCCTGATTTAACCGGGACTCCGGTATTTATCGCCGCCGGGACAAACGATCCGATCTGTCCCGCTGAAGAGTCGACAGACCTTGAAAAATTGCTTCAAAATGCCGGGGCAAAAGTGGAACTCCATTGGGAAAGCAATGGCCATCAATTGACGATGTCTGAAGTGGAAGCTGCAAAAGCCTGGTACAGCAAATTGTAATAATTGCCCTCCTTTGTTCAAACAAAGGAGGGCTTTTTACGGGAAAAAAAGGGTCAGCCTGTAAGGTTCCCGTGCCGAAATCCCGGTAAAATAAATTGTCTGAATTGTTGGCGCGCCAAGTTTCCTGCTGATTACATAGGGTAGTAGAAGAGTAGATAGACTGTTAAGGAAAATAGTGTAGAAGGAAGGGAGGCAGAGGATAAGGCGCCGGCTTTTAATAGGGATAATGTGTTGCGTCTGCCGCCGGTGGAACCGCCAATTGCTTGGAATGTTTGAGAAACCAACAGCGGGGTATTTTTAAGGCAAGAAAGATTATCATCGATACACATAATGAATTGGAGGAAGAGAAAATGGCCGACAATAAGTTTATGGGAACGTTCGACACGGAACAAGAAGTATTGAGAAAAATTGAAGAACTGAAAGCGCAAGGGGCTACAGAAGACCATATGTACGTTATGGCGAAGGACGAAGAGCAGCTTTCAATGGTGCGCGGCCGCACAGACGTGGATTATAAATCGTCAGAAGGCAGCTGGAAAGACAAGTTCATGGGATTCCTGTCCGGCAATGAACCTGTACGCCAGGCATTTGCAGGGATGGGTGTAGACGAAAGGGAAGCAGATCGCTATTACCACGAAGTCCAAAACGGGAAAATTCTGTTATTCGTTGACCGGGATTATATGAATGACAATCAAACTACAGCTGCAGCAGGAACTACGGAAAATGCGGCATACGGCACTCCGTCGCCTGACCGGACCAATTACGTGGATACAGGCACAGTAGGCCGTGATGGCTTGACAGTTGATACAAACGATCAAAACAACGTTTATTTCAACGAAGACCGGAGAGATTTATATTCAGACGGCTCGAAAAGCCCGAGTTCCAGCGACAATGCAAGCTATGACGAAACAGCTGGCGTGGGAGATAAAACAGGCACCGGCTTTGGACTGGGGACAGGCGGAGCGGTAAACGATACCCCAAATCCCGACCGGAACGTAAACGATTTTTCAGCAACTAACAGGGACCGCGACAGCAGTGCGACAACAGACGGCTCTTCTGGCATGTTCGGCTCAGGCGGCCAAGGCGCTGATGACAGAACGACAGCCAATAGCGATTCAGGCAGCCTTTTTGGCGGATTGGACAAAGACGATAATTCGAAGAGCGGCGGCGGAATTCTTGGCGGCCTCTTTGGATCAAACGATTCGGACAAGGATCGTGATCGCCGTGATACCGACACTTATGGAACTGATGAAGGTTCTAAAGCATCGGACAGCGGTACATTCGATACAGGACGCAATGATACCGCGGCAAACCGCGATTCTACCCTTTTCGAAACAGGCGGAACTGGATTGGGAGCCGATTCCAGCAGAGGGCGCAGCGATGATTCCCGTGGTTTAGGAACGGGAGCGGATACAAACCGCAACGCGGGAGCCTTTACTTCTGGCAACCCGGATGCCCGAAGCGGGTCAGACACCGATGAAGAAACTCTCCGTCTTCACGAAGAACGTTTGCAAGTTGATAAAGACCGTGTGCAAACCGGTGAAGTGAACGTCGGCAAACGCGTGGTAGAGGAAAGGCAAACTATCGATGTGCCGGTTGAGCGGGAAGAAATTGTAATCGAACGACGTCCCGTCAACGAAGATTCCACTGCTGCAACTCGGGGTGGTTCAGGAGGCATCTCAGCCGATGCTTATCAAGAAGGCGACAGCATCCACATTCCGCTGACGGAAGAACGCGTGGAAGTCAGCAAGACGAATGTTGTCAGTGAAGAAATTGTCGTCGGCAAACGCAAAGTCCAAGACACGGAAACCATCAATGAAACTGTTCGCCGCGAGGAAGCGGATATTGATGAAGACGCAAACACAAACACTGACTTGAATCGTGATGAAAAAGACCGTTTTTAATTGAAACACACGTGCAAGGCGGGGGAATCCCCCCGCTTTTTTGCGTTTTGCGATATGATAGAAGAAAAGTGGAGGTAATGGGATGGACGGCAAGAAAAGAAGCGACGTAAAACCAGGGTTAGAAGTGAACGTAATATTGAAGCAGGACCAGCGCACCGGAAAGAAAACGCGCGGAGTGGTGAAAGATTTGCTGACGAATTCCGCAACGCACCCCCATGGCATTAAAGTGCGCCTTGAAGACGGCCAAGTAGGCCGGGTATGTGAAATTTTGAGTTCGAAATAAAGGAAGTTCAAAAAACAGGATTTCAAGAAAAAGGGCTCAGTATTCTGGGCTCTTTTTTATGTTTGGACCGGCTGTGCGGTCAAGAACCCAGCTTCGCCAATCCGCCTTATGCCCGTCGATTCTGCCGGGCGCTGGCGCTTTTCTTGTGTTAAAATAAAAGGACTTAAAACCGGAGGAGTATCAGATGAGCCAATTTTTTGAACGCAAACAGCAGGAGCTTGGAGTCCAATTGAATAAAATCCAACGAAAAGCGGTGGAGCGCACAGAAGGCCCATTGCTGCTTTTGGCGTGCCCTGGATCTGGGAAGACGACTACGATGATCATGCGCATCGGCTATTTGATCGAAGAAAAAGGAGTCGCTCCACAGCGGATTAAAGCGATAACGTTCAGCAAGGCGTCTGCCGTTGATATGCTTGAGCGCTATAAGCGTTTTTTTCCTAAACAAGCCCCAGTCGATTTTTCGACCATCCATAGCCTGGCTTTTGAAATTACACGCGAGTATTTCTCAGGCTCCCGCTACGTGATGATTGAGGGCAGTGAAACCAATGGCCTTCATAAGAAACGTTTACTGCGTGAAATGTACCAGACCGAGAACGATGAACCGATTACAGAAGACCAGCTGGATGAGCTGACGTCATTTATCAGCTTTGTTAAAAACAAGATGATGCCGCGGACAAAGTGGAGCAAACTTGAAGGGCCATTTCCTGGCGCTGTCGAAATCCTGAAAACCTATGAAGCTTTCAAAGAGAACTATGACGTAAGGTTAGTGGATTTTGATGATATGCTGACGCTTGCCAATGAAGCGTTGGAAAAAGACAAGGTGCTTCTGGCGAAGTATCAAGCGCGGTGGGATTACGTGATGACGGATGAAAGCCAGGATACCTCATTGATTCAGCACTCGATTGTTGAAAAACTGGTGGCTCGGCACAAAAATCTGTGTGTCGTGGCAGACGACGACCAATCCATTTACACATGGCGGGCGGCAGAACCGACTTACTTGTTGAAATTCAAAGATGTCTACCCAACGGCGTATGTCATGAAGATGGAGCGAAATTACCGCTCCTCAAAAAACATTGTTGATGCGGCAAACCTTTTTATCAAATCAAATAAAAAACGGCACGACAAAAATATGTTCACCAAGCAAGAAGAAGGCGGCCCGATTGTTTTGCGGAAGCTCGCTTCCGAGGAAGACCAGCTGAAATACTTGAGAAAAGAATTGCAGAAATTGCCGAGTTTCGGCGATGTGGCCATTTTATACCGCAACAACTCCTCTTCTACTTTGCTGATGAGCGAGCTGGACCGCCTTGGCATTCCTTTTTATATGAAAGATGCAGACAACCGCTTTTTCTCGCACTGGATTGTGGAAGACATGCTGAATTTCATGCGCTTTAGCTTGAAGCCGGAGCGCTTGGATATTTACGCGAAAATCGCGTCAAAAACCAATGCTTATTGGTCGGGTTCGCAGCTCAAGCTATTGAGCCGCATGAAACCGACAACTAAAAACGCCTTTGACGAAATCAACCTCAATGTGGCATTGAAGGATTATCAAATCAAAATCTTAGGGGAGCAAAAAAAGTGGTTTGAAGCATTGAAAACGATGAAGCCTTTAAAAGTTATCCGGACCATTCGGGCGGATCTCGGCTATGACCAGATGCTGTCGAGCCGCGCTGAAAAATTTGGCATGCGAATGGACTATCTGTCACAAATTCTGATCACGCTCGAACAAATTGCGGAGCCGCTGGCTTCAATGACCGAGTTTGCCAAACGCTTGAAAGAACTTGAACAAGTGACACAACAGGCAAAAACAGAGAAAACAGATGATATGCTGACGTTGTCGACATTCCATAGCTCGAAAGGGCTGGAGTTTGACCGGGTTTATATGATTGATCTGGTGGAAGGGGTCATTCCGACAGAAGAAGATGCAGAACAACCGGATTTGCTGGAAGAAGCGCGCCGATTGTTTTATGTAGGCATGACGCGGGCAAAAAAACATCTGGAACTGATCAGCTGTGGCAGCGAATCCCGGTTTATGGACGAGGTGCGGGAAATCGTGGTGCCTGTGAAACAGCCGGTAAGAAAGCAGCCGGCTGTTCCTGCAAAACCGATCAAAGTGAAAGTTCCGGACAATCCGAATGCCGTGCAGCAGGATGATGTGCTAGTAGAAGGCGCTAAAGTCCGCCACCGGGTTTTTGGTGCCGGAAAAATTGTGGGGCGTGACCACGAACGGCTTGTCATCCAATTTGCAAAAGAACGCAAAGAGCTGATGATCGACATCTGCCTGAGTTATAAACTGCTGGAATTGATCAAATAAAAAGCGGGCTAAGAGGTTTGGGGAAGTATAAAGAACGTGAGGATAAAACATGAAAATCAGGGATTGGGACCGAAGTTTAAAAGTTCGCCTTGTAGGCGAATTTTTTATGAATACAAGTTATTGGATGGTATTTCCGTTTTTGGCGATATACTTTGCTGCAGAATTCGGAAAAGGGCTGGCGGGTTTTTTGCTTATAGTTTCCCAAGTTTTTTCTGTGGGGGCAAATTTAGTTGGAGGATATTGCGCGGACCGCTATGGACGGAGACACATGCTGATGGTAGCGTCGGTAGGGCAAGGACTAGCATTCCTCTTGTTCGCTTTCGCAAATTCACCTTGGCTTGAGTCGCCTGTACTTGGATTTGCCGCTTTCACGATTGTCGGGATGTGCGGTTCTCTTTACTGGCCGGCCAGCCAGGCGATGATTGCCGATGTAATACCCGAGAAATACCGGAGTGACGTATTCGCTATTTTTTATACCACATTGAATATAGCTGTAGTTATCGGACCGCTTGCCGGAGCGGTGCTGTTTTTCTCTTTCCGGTTTGAATTATTGCTGGCTGTTGCTCTAATTTCCATGGCGCTTGGGTTGGTGATGCGGTTATATACCAATGAAACCTTGTCACAGAAGGCTATGGAGAAATGGGGAAACAATGTGTCGCCAAGCTGGATTGCTGCAGTAGGGAAGCAATTCCATGAGTATGGCTTGATTTTCAAAGACCGTCTGTTCCTGCTTTTTGTTATTGCGGGAATTCTTGGGGCGCAGACTTTTATGCAATTGGACTTGCTCATTCCGGTGTACTTGGAAGAACGGATAGATGTGCAAACCGTAGCTTCGTTGTTTGATTGGGAATGGACGGTAACAGGAGAAACCTCATTCGGATTTCTGCTGGCCGAAAATGGCTTGCTTGTGGCGCTTTTCACAGTGTTCGTCACAAGGTGGATGACAAAGTTCCGGGAGAAATGGGTATTTTTCATGTCGGCTGTCCTTTATGGAGTGGCGATGTGGATTTTTCCGCTGACTTCACTTTTTTGGATTCTGGTGCTGGCGATGGGGATTTTCACTTTTGGCGAACTGATGATAGTAGGGCTGCAGCAAAGCTTCATATCGAAACTTGCGCCTGAAGAAATGCGAGGACAATATTTTGCAGCAGCCAGCATGCGCTATACAATCGGGCGGATGATTGCGCCGATATCCATTCCGATGACGGCATGGTTCGGTTTCGGCTGGACCTTCGCCATTTTAGGAATACTGGCGATCGCCAGCGGTTTTGTATACCTGCTGATGTTCCGCTTGTTTGAAAAACAGCCCTCCTATTGAGGAGGGCTGTTTCAAATCATGTGTTGATAAAAAACAAAAAGCCTTCCATCTAAGGAAGGTCTTTTTTGTTTTACTCTTTTTTAACTAACTTCAATAGCATATGCGCCATCATGTGCTGTTCTTCTTTGTCCCCGACTTTCCACAATTCCTGCAGCAAATATTCTTCGCGGTTTTTCGGTTCTTCGTGCTTCGCCAAATAGCTGGCTACTTTTTCGGTGATCTGCGCTAAACGTTCTTCGCTTAACCCCATCTTTTCACCGATTTCAACTTTTCCGCTCAAGTACTGTTTAAAGTGATTGAAATTGGCCAGAATTTCTTCTTTCTTTTCGTCGTCAAATGTCCGTAATTTCTCGTCTACTTTTTTATCAACGTTTTCCATTTCTTTACTCACTCCTTTTAGTTACTTGCATTGTTGCTTGCATTTCTTGTTTACCACCTGGAGATTCTTTTAAACGTCAGATTGTTCAAAAAGAAAGCGCATTCTCGTTTAGGGGAAATGTCTTCGGGTATTCACTATAACAAGGATGGAATTTAAGGAGGATGATGAATGCATGATTTTGTATAACGAAATCCAAGAGTTGAAGAACTTTGACTGTGAGGACCGATGTGTACTGAGCGTTTATTTGAATACCAATCCGGCAGATTTAGATGCTCAAAACGGTGCTTGGAGAATCCATCTTAAAAATGGGCTTAAGCGATTAGAGGAATACTTAACGGCGTCCCAGGACGAGAAAGAAATAAATAACTATAAAAAATTAAAGAAAAAAGTAGAACGTGAAATTCTGGACCACCAAAACGATCTGCACAAAGGCGTCATTATTTTTGCATCACCCCATCAGGACCTTTGGTTTGTGCACTATGTCCAAGTGCCGGTGAAGACCAGCTTCCATTGGGAGACAAAACCGGTGCTTGATGAATTGCGCTATATGTATAAGGCTTATCCTTATGCCGGAGTAGTTTTGCCGAGCATGAAAGGGGTCCGTATTTTAGATACTTCCATGGGAATCATCAACGAAGAGATTTTCCATGAATTCGATTCGGGGCTCGATTTTTGGAATGAGCAAAAAGGCGTCCATTCCGCAACTCACACAGCGGGCAGCAGCACTAGTTCCTTCGGCCAGCAAAGCCATGTGGGAGGAAACTCAGGAAGCGCGGCGGATGATTTCAACTGGCGCATGAAGGAAAACTTAGAGCGTTTCTATAAAGAAACAGCAGCGAAAGTTGAAAAAATGAAAAAAGAGCGCCATTGGGATGAAATCCATGTAGTAGGCGAGACCGAACACGCCAAAGCGTTCTCGAAAGCGCTGCAGACGAAACCTGCAAGCTGCTTAATGAAGAACTTGGCCAATAGCTCCCCAAGCCAGATTCTGCATGAAGTATTTGAGAATCTGAGTTGACAAAACGCCTCAGCGCTATGCTGAGGCGTTTTTTATTTTGGAGATGGGCAAAATGTGCAAACAGCGAAATCAGGCAGCTCTTTGTACAAACAGCATGTCTTTCGAAGAGGGCTTGATATGGCGCGTTCAAGCGGTTGGGAGCCGATCAGTTTTTGCATATAGGAAGTTTTGATGGGATGCCAGTTCTTGGATTCGAGCAGCCATTCCATGTCTTCGGCGGCTCTTCGCGGCTGGCGTTTTTCAAGGCTGGCATAGAACCATAACAAGGAACCTAGAATGTTTTCCCATAAAGTGATGGGTGAAATTTTAACAAGTTTGCGGAACTCGGCTATAAACTCCTCGGTTTGCCTATAGAGTACAAAATGCATTGCCGCAAAACGATTTTCTGGTAAAATCGCCAGGAAATTGCGAGAGTCTGCATGGGTCTGCAGCAGGTTATAGCCGTAATTGCGGACCCGGCTGAATTGAAGTTCCTGCCACGAACAAGCAAAATAGCCATTGTGGCTGGTTATCAAATCAAATTGAGCTGAGACAAAAAGCGCATATTGGCGGAAGAAATAAGAGACGGCCACACCATCGTTCTGTGCGCCGCTCCAATGCCTGATGTCATCCATCATCGATTTTAAGTCCTGCGGAAGCGGACGAAGCGGAGGCTGATCGACGGCAACGGAATGGGCCGCAAGGGAATATTTAAGCTGGTCAGGAAAAGGCATAAGGAATTGCTCCTTTTAGTCTTATGCTACGGGAAGAACGCTTTTTTGCAAAGACATAAGGAAATCTTATCAAAATACATAAAAACAATTGAATTTCCTTTTCAAAGAGAGATGAGTATGCTGAAAAGAAAAGGGGTGGAGTTATGGACTTTTCAATTGATAAAATCGACCACATCCAAGTAGCGGCGCCAAGCAATAGCGAACAAGCCGCTATCAGCTTTTACAACGGCATCCTGGGGATGAACCAAGTGGAAAAGCCTGATGCGCTAAAAGGCAGAGGAGGGGTATGGTTCGAGTTTGCGTCTTACCAGCTGCACGTCGGAGTGGAAGAACCTTTTTCTGCTGCTAAAAAAGCGCATCCCGCATTTCAGGTAACCGGTTTTGAACAACTGCAAAAACACTTGTCAGCAAGCGGAATCGAAGTGAAAAATGATGACAGCATTCCAGGCGTATTGCGCTTTTTCATCGCCGACCCGTTCGGCAATCGGCTGGAGTTTTTAAAATCGGGTTTATGACTGTTTGCAGACTCAAAGCCAAAACAAAACGCTCCGCAATTGCGGAGCGTTCATTTGTTCAATGGGCAATAAGGGCATTTGTCGGTGCCTGGCACTTCTTTCAATAAGCAGCATGTGAGGCGCCTGTAATTGTTTTTCGCTTCAGGAAAAGTTTGTCCGCCTAAAAACTGATAAAAAAACGATTTGCGCATTTCAGGGCGCCAAAGCTCCGCATCCATGAGGGATGCGGCATCGCGTTCGGCTTGGGCGGAATCCTGCATGCCGTACATCCAAATAACATATCCCCAAATGTTTTCCCATAAAGTAACTTTAGACACATGGCCGATTTTTTTGAAGGCCTCCACGGCCGGCATGGCATATTGTTTCAAAACTATTTCCAGATCGCCTGGCTGGCGCTCCCGAAGAAAACGCTCATCAATGGAAAACGAAATCCCGCTATCGTTTTTGACCAGATGGACATTATGCAGCTGTCCATCCCACATTTTGCCTTGAGCCAGCAAATAAAGCTGGGCGGTAATGAAAAAGCCGAAGCGTCGCATAAAAACGGACGAGGCTACGGCTTCATTTGGTGCTTCAACTGTTTGGCTGATTTCGGCTAACAGTTCAGCGGAGCGATTGTCCATGCTTTCCTGAACAGTCAAAAATCCACTCGCGCCTTTTTGGACAGCCACTTGAAAAACTTCCAATTCATTCATCATCATGAACCGAGTTTGGCTTCCCGGAGTTCCGGAACGATGCAGCGGCCTCTGCCGAATGGCACACAATGCGGCGTGCCAAACAGCGGATCTTTGGAAACTTGGCATTCCATGCCGAATACGGAGCGGACCAAATCGCAATTGATAACATCTTCCGGGGTGCCTTGGCCAAAGACTTCGCCGTCTTTAATGGCGATAATATTGTGGGCATAGCGGGAAGCCAAGTTCAAATCATGGAGCACCATGATAATTGTACGGCCCTGTGTTTCGTTCAGTTCAAACAGAAGATCGAGAATTTCGATTTGGTGGGTCATGTCCAGATATGTTGTTGGCTCGTCCAATAGAATAATGTCGGTATCCTGGGCCAGAGTCATGGCAATCCATGCGCGCTGGCGCTGGCCGCCGGACAATTCGTCGACTGGCTTGTCGCGGAATTCATCGACGCGTGTCGCTTTCATCGCCGCTTCGACTTTTTCCGTATCTTCCTCAGTCCAGCGCTTCAGCCAAGACTGGTGCGGATAACGCCCTTGTTTCACTAAATCGTGGACCGTCAAGCCTTCCGGCGATACCGGCGATTGCGGCAAGATGCCCATTTTCTTCGCAACTTCCCGCGAAGACATGCGGTGCACTTCTTTGCCTTCCAATAAGATTGAACCTTCTTGTGGTTTCAATAAACGCGCGATTGAGCGAAGAAGAGTGGATTTGCCACAGCCGTTGCTGCCGACAAACACCGAAATTTCGCCGCGCGGAATGGATAGATTCAAATTCTCGAATAGCAGGTTTTCATTATATCCAATAGATAGGTCGTTTGTTTGGACAGCCATCGTCATTGTGTAATTCCTCCACATCTTTCGCTGGTTAAATAACTGATAGGATTTCTCAATACGCTAACTATATCATAAAATTGCAATAAGTGAGAACGATTTTCACTATAATTCAAAAAAATCCTTTACAAATGTGACGAAAAACAATAGAATGAAAACGTATTGAGAATCATTATCAAATAACCTTGGGGGTTAAAAATATGCAACAGCGAATTTTATTGTTATTGGCAACATTGGTGCTTGTCCTTGCAGGATGTTCTTCTGCAAGCGAAGAGCCGCCAGCGACAGAAACAGCAGCGGAACCCGTTACAATTACAGGGACAAATGGAGAAGTGACGCTGGATGCGCCAGCTAAAAAAGTCGTCGTTCTTGAATGGACTTATGCTGAAGATTTGCTGGCGGTTGGCGTTCAGCCGGCAGGTATGGCGGACATCGCTGATTATGGAAACTATGTCAATATCGAACCGCAGTTGGATGAAACAGTAGCAGACGTGGGAGGGCGGCAAGAACCTAACTTGGAAGCGATTGCCGCCATTGAGCCGGATTTGATCATCGGCGTCAGTTTCCGCCATGATGCAATGCTTGCGGATCTGGAAAAAATCGCACCGACGGTAATTTTCAATCCATATCCGGAAGATGAAAGCATCGATCTTTATGAGGAAATGGAAACAACATTCAAAGAAATTGCAAAAGCTGTAGATAAAACTGCAGAAGCCGACCAAGTGCTTGCAGATCTAGAAAGCGAATACGAAGAAAAAGCGGCTGAGATTGAAGCGGCGGACCTGAAGACAAAAGACGTTATCTTAACTTTGGCTTACACAGGGCCACAGGCGCCGGAAATTCGCGTCTTTACGCCAAACTCCATGGCATCGATCATTTTGGAGCGCATCGGCTTGAACAATGTCCACCAACCGGATCAATTTGAAATATTCGGCTCTAGCACATTCAATGTCGAAGGCTTAGTGAAATATGAAAATGCCAACTATTTGTATACGGTGCCGGACGAAGATAATATTTACGAAAACCAATTAAAAGGCAATGAAGTATGGGAAAACCTGGCTTTTGTTAAAGAAGGCCGCACATACGATTTAGGCGCTGACACGTGGCTGTACGGAGGCCCTTTATCAGCGAAGACACTCATGAACCAAATTACGGAAGTTATGGTGAATAACTAATGCAAGGAAAAGTAAAACAGAAGTCCTTTGTCTCTTTGGCAGGGGGCTTTTTCCTGCTTATTGCGCTATCCCTCGTCCATTTGACGCAAGGGCAAGCGGATTACACATCAATAGAGCTCCTCCAAGGAGTCTGGGCAGAAGGCCGTATCCAGGATATCGTCACAAGCCTCAGGCTGCCGCGGCTCGTCATCGGGCTATTGGCGGGCGGGGCGTTGGCAGTGTCCGGCGCCGTCCTGCAGACATTGACCAACAATCCGCTTGCTTCGCCAGGGACGTTGGGAATCAATGCCGGCGCATTTTTCTTCGTGGTTGTCTCGGTTATTTTCTTTCCTTCGTTCTTTGGGCAATTTCCATTCATCACGGCACTTTTAGGGGCGGTCATTTCTTCTCTATTGGTTGTGGGGCTATCAGGAAAGCAAATGGATCCCGTTCGGGTCGCGCTTACAGGAATGATCATTTCGCTGTTATTTTCTTCAATGACCGGGGCGATGCAATTATTGTTTGAAAACCAGACCAATGGCCTCTTTTTATGGGGGTCAGGGACTCTCGTCCAATTGAATTGGGACGGAGTGCAATTTGCGGCGCCGGTCATTGCTGCTTTCCTGCTTGCTTCCTTATTGCTTGCAAAATCGATGGACGTGCTGTCGCTTGGTGAAGACATAGCTTCATCTCTCGGCCAAAATGTCCAACTCGTCAAGCTGTCTGCATGGGGAGCCGCCATCGTACTGTCCGCTGCGACAGTAAGTGTCGTCGGGCCAATCGGCTTTATCGGCCTGATGGCGCCACACATTGTCCGGATGATGGGAATCCGAGGCCATTTGCCGATTTTCATCCACTCCTTTTTATGGGGGAGTGTCATGCTAATCGGAGCTGATGTGCTTGGGCGGCTCATCCAGCCCGGACAGGAAGTGCCTGTCGGTGCAATGACTGCGCTGATTGGCGGACCGTGGTTGTTGTATCTGGCATGGAAGACAGCAAAATCGCTGAAACGCGGCGATCGCCAAATGGGCGGCACCACAAAACCGATTCGTTTGAAATTGGTTGTGCCGCTCCTCATGGCCATGATCGCTATCATCATAACGTTGGCGCTGAGCTTTAATGGGGCCGAATGGTCATTTGACTGGATGAAGCCGGTAGTCTGGAATTTCCGGGTGCCCCGGGTGCTTACTGCATTTATCGTCGGCGTCATGCTGGCGATTACCGGAGTGATTTTACAAGGCGTGCTCCGCAACCCATTGGCCGATTCAAGCGTACTTGGCGTTACGTCGATGGCTGGAGCTGGCGCGATGCTCCTGCTCGTCGTATTTCCTGAAATCCCTCCGGCATTTTTGCCGCTTGGTGCAACGCTTGGTGCGGTTTTGGCGCTTGGCATCATCTTGGTGACGGCTTGGAAGAACAATTTTCAGCCGATGCTCGTCGCTTTAATGGGCATTGCCATTTCAGCCTTCGGTTCCGCCGCTACTCAAGTGTTTGTGGTCAAAGCAAAATTGGCTGTTGCCAGCGCGCTTGTCTGGCTGTCAGGGAGCACATACGGCAAAGGGTGGGAAGATGTCCAATTTGCCCTGATTTTATTTGTCCTGTTTATCTGGCCGGCAGTTTACATCACCCGCAGCCTGGATACACTGACATTCGGCGACGATGTAGCGGCTGGCCTTGGCTTGAATATCCGCTCAACGCGTGTATGGGCATTGATCATCGGCGTAGCGATTTCAACAATTGCGGTGTCGGTGGTCGGGACAATCGGTTTTATCGGCTTAGTGGCTCCGCATATCGCGCGCCGATTGGTCGGCTTCCGCCATCTGCCCCTTATGCTTGCTTCAGGCTTGCTCGGGGGCTTGCTGCTGGTAACCGCTGATTTTATCGGACGCATTTTGATTGCACCAAAAGACATTCCAAGCGGCCTCGTCGTCGCATTGATCGGAACACCTTACTTGTTATATTTACTGCGAAAAATGAAATGAAAAGCAGAGGACTGCTGATGGATTGAAGCAGGAATTTCACCAATATAAAAAACGGCTCGATCAACGCGAGCCGTTTTTTATTATTGCAATTCAATTGTTTGAGGCTCTTCGCCTTTTTTATTGATGAGGCGGACCCGGCTCGGCTTGATGGCCAGAATGACCAAGTTCGGATCATCTGGACCTGTAAACCAGCCCTTCAAGGCATCGTTCCATACTTTGTCAATCATGCTTTGTTCGTCGTGGATACCCATTTCGCCTTCGATTTCAAGGAAAGCATCACCGACCCCTTGACCTTCATAGCCTAAAAGAATATGGGCGTGGGGGTTAGCTTCAAGCTCCTCAACTTTTTGGGTTTGTTTGCTGGTCGCCGTATACAATGTGAATTCGTCATTAAAAAATGTCATGTAGCGGGAATGCGGTTTGTTGTCTTTCACTGTCGCCAAAGTTCCCACATGGCTTTCTTCTAGAATTTTCAATGCATTGTTCTTCAATTCTTCTTGGGTCATTGTCATCTCTCCTTTAAGTTATTAATCATATTCAAATAAAAAAGAACCGTATGGAACTATTCATGCGGTTCTTTTGATGAAAGCTCTTGTGCATTCAATATCAATCCGGATATTTCTCCTCGCTGGCTGAATTTTCTTTTGTTGCACGTGGGTTCGCTTCATCTCGCATATCTTGTTTCAAATCTTCTAATGGAATGCTATCCACATTTTGTTCTTCTTCGAACATATCTTGAATGCTTTGGTTATCAGTAGTGAATTGTTCGGGATTATCCATGGAAGGAACTGCTTTTTTTTCAGGCTTGCCATCACCAGGATGATTGTTCGTCATTGATCAAGCACCTCTTTCTTTTGATGTTAGTTGTATATTCCTTTATTGGTGACATTTAAAACATGGACGGGTCTGGCAGGCAAAGTACAGGAGAGGCATTTGCGCTATTCCGGTTATAGGAAAACCTGAGAATAGCTACTTGCAGAAATACTATGATAAGATAGAATCATTGAACGAAAGGAGTTGCATCATGGAAAATAAACCTTCGATTACAGTGGGCGGATTGCAATTCAACTGGGATTTAGACAAAGGGAAATTTCAATTTGAAGGACAAGATTCCGTCCTTTTTTGGACTTCCACTGCCATGAAAATGTTCTTCGACTCGGTAGAAGAAATTTCTGGGGAAGAAGCGGCAGGTGTAGTGCTGGAAACAACCGGGTTCCGCCAAGGAATGGTGGTTGGCGATTACTTCGCTGATAAAAAAGATGTCGATGTAGCAACAGCCGCTGGACTGATAACTAATACATATGCTTCTGCAGGTTGGGGATTGGCTGAAATCCGGGAATTGAATACGGAAGAAGGCACGCTTGAAGTTCACTTAAGCAATAGCTGGGAACATGAAATAAACGTTGCGCAAGGCAAAAAAGTGGGCGGCAATTTTCTGCCGGCCCATTATGCTGGGATTTTCACGAAACTTTTAGGGCGCAACATCTGGTATAAAGTTGTTCATCATCAAATCGAAGGATTTGATGAGACGCGGATTCAGTATTTTCCTTCTGAGGAGAACGTTGAAAAGAACATCCACCGGCTTGCCCGCTCAAAAGAAGCGGAACAAATCAGCAAACTGGAAAATCTGGTTGAAGAAAAAACCGCCGAGTTGAGCGAATTGATCAAAGAAATCTCTTCGCCGATCATTCCGGTTTTGGAAGACATTGTAGTCGTTCCGCTCTTAGGGACTTATGATGAGAACCGCGCGGAAGAATTGCTGGTGAAGACCTTGCAAAACCTGCCGACCCATAAAGCGAAATACCTGGTCCTGGATTTGACCGGCTTAACAAACAAATTTACCGAGCATGCGGCAAGTTTGATCGATAAACTTGGAGCCACCGCTTCGTTGATCGGAACGACCACAATCCTGGTTGGCATTTCGCCGCAGATGAGCATGGTCATCGCCGAATCCGGCATCAATTTATCTAAATTCAACTGTTTCCAAACTTTGCAGCACGGCATCCACTATGCTTTGGCGCAAAATGGACGAAGCATCATCTGAAAGAAAAAGCCCGTTCAACTGTTAAGTTGAACGGGCTTTTTGTATGGCGATATTTAGTGTCTGCAAAAAGGTATCTTATTTTTGTTCCATTGATTTGACGATTTCCACAATGACTTGCGCGGCTTTTTCCATGTTCTCCGCGGAAATGAACTCGTATTTTCCGTGGTAGTTTTCACCACCGGTGAAGATGTTTGGAGTTGGCATGCCCATGTAGGACAATTGGGAGCCGTCTGTTCCACCGCGGACAGGAACGATATTCGGCTCGATGCCTAGAGTTTTGAGGGCTGCTTCTGCAGAATCGACGATTTCCATTACCGGCTCAATTTTCTCGCGCATATTGTAGTATTGGTCTTCGATCTCAAGTTTCACAGCATCCACACCGTATTCGCCTTGCAGTTTTTCCGCTGTTTGCTGCATGAATGCTTTTTTCGCTTCAAACTCGCCTTTGTCAAAATAGCGGATAATATAGGATAAGTCGGCTTTTTCCACATCGCCATGAAAGCTGTTCAGGTGGATAAAACCTTCGTAGTCTTCTGTTAACTCAGGCACTTCGTTTTTGGGCATTTCCTGCTGGAAGCGGATCGCCACTGCGGAAGCGTTGACCATTTTATTTTTTGAAGAACCAGGATGGACGCTTTTGCCTTGGACTGTCAGCTTAGCCGCTGCAGCGTTGAAGCTTTCATACTGCAATTCGCCAAGCGGTCCGCCATCCATCGTATACGCAAAGTCCGCGCCAAAGCGGGCAACATCGAACTTGTGCGGTCCTTTGCCGATTTCTTCATCAGGAGTGAAAGCTACACGGATTTTGCCGTGCTTGATTTCCGGATGCTGGACCAGGTATTCCATCGCTGTCATGATTTCAGCGATGCCTGCTTTGTTGTCGGCGCCGAGCAGCGTCGTGCCGTCTGTCGTAATCAATGTATGACCGACGTAATTTTTCAATGCCGGAAAATCAGCAGGGGACATGACCACCGTTTCGCTTAACTGAATATCGTTGCCGTCGTAGTTTTCAACCCGCTGCGGATTGACGTTTTTGCCGGTGAAATCTGTCGCGGTATCAATGTGCGCCAAAAAGCCGACGACCGGAAGATCCTTGTCTGTGTTGGAAGGGAGCGTGCCGAACAGGTAGCCATGCCCGTCCATTTCGACTTCCTGAAGGCCGATTGCGTTCATTTCCTTTTCCAGCTCCCGAAGCAAATCCCATTGTCCTGGTGTCGAAGGGGTGGAGCTGGTGGCGAAATCGGATTGCGTATCGATTTTTGCGTAGCGCACAAGGCGTTCAATTAACGTTTCTAACATAGATGAATCCTCCTATTATATGTATTACTTCCATTTTAGCATGAAAAGAACGAATTTTGGCAATATGCGGAGAAGAAGAAACGCACCAAGAAAATTCAGATCAACCTTATCGGCATGAAATTCTTGCCATCAAGCTTTGCATGCGAATCCGCACAAATGAAAAAGGCAGGGTTCCCGGGAAGGAGCCCTGCCTTACTGTAACTTATTTTGATTTCGCTTCTAAAGCCTGCGCATGGGATTTTTTAACTTCTGCCAGCAGCTCCGGATCAGTCAATAAGCGATAGCCTGTATTGGCAAGGGCTTTTGCACCTTTGATGAGCGCTTCATTGCCTGCTTCCGATTTTGCTGCTTCACGGAATTCAACCGTATGGGCAATCAGATCATCCGGTCCGATTTTGATGTAAGGATGGGCTGTCGGCACTTCGTAACTGATATTGCCTGCGTCTGTCGAACCAAGACCTGTTGAACGTGAAGCGGCGACATCTTCGCCGACCTCCTGCAATTCCTCACGCACAACTGCATCCAATGCGTCGGTAAGAACCAAGTCTTTCACTTCATTCTGGAAACGTTCAATCTTGACAGTCGCGCCTGTTGCAAGGGCAGCCCCTTCTGCAATGGCCCGGATTTTTTGTGCAGTGTCAGCCGTTTTTTTCCAGGAATCGCCGCGTATAAAGAAACGGGCGGAAGCATATTCCGGAATGATGTTCGGTGCGTCGCCGCCATGAGTGATGATGCCATGGACACGCGCATCGGACGGTAACTGCTGGCGGAGCGCATTGACGCTGTTGAACAACTGAATGACCGCATCCAGTGCGTTGACACCTTCTTCGGGTGACGCCGCAGCATGTGCAGGTTTGCCGTAAAAATGAAAATCCAGGGGATCGACAGCGAGAGAAGGGCCGGTAATCGCCGATTTCCCGGAAGGATGAATCATTAACGCTGCATCGATGCCTTTGAGGAGGCCATGCTTCACGAAACTGCCTTTCGCGCTGCCGTTTGGGCCGCCTTCTTCGGCTGGCGTGCCAAGCACTACTACACGTCCACCGGTGAAGGAGAAGGTTTCCGACAATGCAATCGCAGCTGCAACACTTGTTGTTCCGATAATGTTGTGGCCGCATGCATGGCCGATTTTCGGCAGAGCGTCGTATTCCGCCAGGTAGGCGATAGTCGGGCCAGGAAGGCTGCTTTCTTTGCTGGCAAAAAAGGAAGTTTCATGGCCAGCCACAGCCGTTTCCACAGTAAATCCGGCGTCTTCGAGCAATTCAACCAGCGTGGCGCTGGCGAAAACTTCTTCGTTGCCGATTTCCGGTTTTGCATGGATGGCCTGGCTTGTCGCGATATACTCTCCGCGTTTTGATTCGATTGACTGGGAAATGGTTTCAGCTGCTTCTCTAACTACTGTCATATGGTTTCCTCCTCGAATATTATTGGTAATCGACCAATTCTTCCACAGGGATGAATGTCGGGATTTGTGCCCCTTTAGTATGTTCGATGATAAATTCTTTAGTGTCTTCTTGTTGGTATAATTCAACGATTTTCAAGTAATCCGGATCATCCGCGTTTTCTTTGCTCGCAGCGATCAGGTTGATGTATGGCTTCGCTGTATTGCTTTCGCGGGCAATTGGATCTTCAGTAGGGTTCAGCCCTGCATCAACAGCGATTCCGTTGTTGATGATAGATGCCGCAACATCCGCCATTGCGCGTGGTGTCTGGCCGGAAACCATTGGAACAAGTTCGATGTTTTTCGGGTTTTCAATGATGTCTTCGGCAGTTCCAGTCAGCCCTGCATCATCCGATAATTTGATCAAACCAGCTTCTTGCAAAAGCAGAAGTCCGCGGCCCATGTTTGTCGCTTCGTTCGGCAAAGCGATTTGAGCGCCTTCCGGCAATTCTTCAATAGACTTGTATTTATCAGAGTAAAGGCCCATTGGAGCAATTACAGTAGAACCGATTGGCACGATATCAATTTTGTGCTCTGCAACGAATTCATCGAAATAAGAAATGGTTTGGAAAGCGTTCAAGTCCAGCTCGCCTTCAGCAAGCGCGATATTCGGTGCTACATAATCAGAGAATGTAACGATTTCAAGGTCAATGCCTTCTTTTTCCGCTTTATCGGCAACGAAATCCCAAATTGTAGTGTCAGAACCACTGATGCCCAAGGTGATTTTTCTGTTCCCCTCAGCGCCGGACTCTTCTCCGCCGCTTCCGCAAGCTGCCAAAATCAAAGCTGTTAAGGCTAATACTAATAATGCTGTTATTTTTTTCATGTTTTACTTCCTCCAATAATTTAGTTTAGTCTCTGGTGAAAATTTAACTGCGTCGCACACGTTTCGATAAAATATTTCCAAGGGACTGTACCCCTTGCACCAGCACTACAAGAATAGCGACAGTCAATACCATGACAAGCGTATCAAATCGCTGATAGCCATAGGTGATGGCCAAGTCGCCGAGACCGCCTCCGCCGATTGCACCAGCCATTGCTGAGGCTCCGATCAACCCGACGATGGCTATGGTCAATGCCAGGACGAGCGAGCTGAGCGCTTCCGGAATGAGAAAGCGGAAAATGATTTGACCAGGAGATGCACCCATCGCTTGAGCAGCTTCGATTACCCCTTTGTCAACTTCAAGCAGCGAGTTCTCGATCAGCCTGGCGATATAAGGGCCCGCATAGAAGACGAGTGGGACAATCGCTGCCGATGTGCCGATTGAAGTCCCGACAATAAGGCGCGTTAAAGGGATGATGGCAACCATTAAGATGATAAATGGCACAGAACGGAAAATATTGATGATGACGTTCAGCACTTTGAAAATGGCTTCGTTTTGAAGCAGGTGCCCTCTGCGTGTTACCACCAGCAAGATGCCGAGCGGAAAACCGATCAGGAGCGAGAAAGCAAAAGAGACACCGGTCATGTAAACCGTTTCCCACAGGGCTTCTAAAATTTGTTCGTTGTTAACTAGCATAGTTTGTTACCTCCTCGACCGTGGCGTCGCTTTTTCGGATAGCAGATAAAGCACGGTCAATTTCCGGGCGGTCGCCGATAAATTCGACAATCAAGTTGCCGTACGGCGTGCCTTGCAATTCTGTAATGTTGCCGAACAGAACATTAAGGTCGAGGTTGAATTCCCGTGATATCTGGGAAATAAGCGGCCGGCCTACAGAAGTGCCGGTAAACTGGATGCGGTAGATTGAATGATCGCTTCCCGCATTCTGTATTTGCTGCAACAAGGTTTCCGGCAGTTCATCATTCATGACAGAGCGGACAAAACGTTGTGTTGTCGGCTGCTGCGGATTGGTGAAGACATCGAATACCGTTCCTTGCTCAATCACTTTCCCCGCTTCAAGCACAGCCACTTTATCGCAGATTTCCCGGATAACGCCCATCTCGTGGGTAATCAGCAAAATAGTGATGCTGTACTCGCGATTGATCTTCCGGAGCAGATCCAAAATGGATTGGGTCGTTTGGGGATCCAGGGCGGAAGTTGCTTCGTCGCATAGAAGGACGGAAGGGTTTGTGGCAAGAGCACGGGCAATTCCGATGCGCTGCTTTTGTCCGCCTGATAATTGGTCCGGGTATTTTTCGGCCTGATCGGCAAGACCGACAAAATCGAGCAAGTTTTTCACTTGATCTTTAATTTTGTTTTTGGGGGTTTTCGCCAGGATAAGCGGCATTGCCACATTGTGGAAAACTGTTTTCGAGTTCAGCAGATTGAAATGCTGAAATATCATGCCGATATCCTTGCGCGTCGTCCGTATTTCTTTGCTGGTAAAAGTGGAAATATCTTTTCCATGTATTTTCACACGGCCGGTGGTCGGCCGTTCCAGTAAGTTGACTGTACGGATGAGCGAGCTTTTTCCAGCCCCACTGAAACCGATGACGCCAAAAATTTCCCCGGTTTCCACTGTCAGGTCGATTCCGTTCAATGCATGGATCTCTTGTTTTCCTGACTGGTAGGTCTTGGTGACTCCCTCAAATTGAATCATATGTCTTCCTCCTCAAGCAGTGTAGATCTTAGCAAACCTTTTATACATCAGCTTTTCCAAAAAATAAAAAAGCCTTCTTTTTTCTTGTCCGCAAGAAAAAAGAAGGCTTCGCATGAAACCATCTAATTTCTCATCTTCCAAACACGCAAAAGCGCATTTGCAGGAATTAGCACAGTGTCCGCAAAAAGCGAACCCGCTGCCGAAACGTCATAGGGCCTGTCCCTCGGTTTCTCTGGATAAGAAAGTGATGTACGTATTTGATTTGTGAGTTTTACTTTAGTGTGAAATAATAAAAAAGTCAAGAACCTTTTGAAAAAAGTTTTTCAAACATAGAAATTTGCAGCAGAAATAAAGGCGTTTTGAAAGGAAAACCGGCTCTTTCAATTAGAGCCGGCCGTTTTTTTCTTGAACACGGAGGATACTTTTGTTTCCGTCCCGTTTCTGATGCGCGCAATATTCTCAAGATGTTTCCACACCGCCATGGCAAAAAGCAGCAAGGCTGTTACAATCGGCCAGACACTTTCAGCCGGCCATAAAGCGATAGCCATGAACATGCCGTAGAGAAGAAGCACGCCAATCACCAGATACCCGGTTGTCAAAGCTGCTGCCACCAGCAGCAAACCGCCGGCCAATCCCAATTCCCAGTCAAGCGCAAGCATCACCCCAATCACTGCCGCAGTCCCTTTTCCGCCATCGAAATTCATGTAAAAAGGGAAGTTGTGTCCAAATACCACTCCGGCGCCGGCAACAAAAAGCATTGTCCATACCATTTCATTCGGCAAACTAATCCCTTCAAGCAGCATCCTTAAACCAGCCACCGCGGCAAACCCTTTGGCAATGTCCAGGAAAGCGACAAGGGCTCCGTATTTCCAGCCGAGCACGATAGCGGCGTTCGAAGCCCCGGAATTTTTGACGCCTTCTTTTTTGATATTGATGCCTGATAGGAACTGGGCTGCCAGGGATCCATGCAGACATCCGATAAAATAACCTGTTATAAGTGCAATAGCAATCCATAAAATCATCTTAATCCCCCTCTTGAATAATAAACGTTTTAGCAGCGAGAAAGTTTCTAAATTTTATAATAACTTCCCTTGACAAATGGGAAAAGACTTTTTATACTTTTCCACATGATGGAAAACTAAATCTGAATACTCTTATCAAGAGAGGCGGAGGGAATAGGCCCTGCGATGCCCGGCAACCTGCAAGCGATCCTGCTTGCAAAGGTGCTAAATCCTACAGACCGGCGATAGGTCTGGCAGATAAGAGGAGGTATCTCCGTATATGACGGCCCTCTTCTTAACGAAGAGGGCTTTTTTCTTTTCCCTCCTCGTCTTTGGAATCCATCTATAAAAAACACTAGGAGGAATTGACAATGACAAATTTCAAACCGGAAACGCTTTTACTGCACGGAGGACAACAGCCTGATCCAGGAACAGGGGCAAGAGGGGTGCCGATCCATAAAACAACTTCTTATGTGTTCAAAAGCACAGAGCATGCCCAGAACCTTTTCGGCTTGAAAGAGCCGGGAAACATTTATTCGCGCATCATGAATCCGACAGTCGATGTATTCGAGCAGCGGGTGGCGCTTCTTGAAGGCGGGACAGCTGCCGTGGCCCTCGCATCCGGCATGGCGGCCATCGCGTTTTCAGTGCTGAATATCGCTGAGGCGGGGGATGAAATTGTTGCAGACAGCAATTTATACGGAGGCACTTATAATCTTTTCGCCAATACACTGCCGCGCTATGGCATCAAGGTGAAATTCGTGGATGCCGCGGATCCGGAGAATTTCCGGGCAGCAATCACCGATAAGACTAAAGCGCTGTTCGGAGAAATCATCGGCAATCCGAGCCTGAATGTTTTTGACGTTGAGAAAGTGGCGGACATCGCGCATGAAAACGGCATTCCGCTGTTGATCGATAATACATTCGCTTCTCCATACGGCAGCAACCCGATCGGATTCGGGGCGGATGTTGTCATCCATTCGGCTACGAAATGGATTGGCGGACATGGGACGACGATCGGCGGCATTGTGGTCGATGCCGGCAAGTTCGATTGGAACAATTCACGTTTCCCGAACTATACGGAACCGGATGAAAGCTATCATGGCATCCGTTTTGGAATCGATGTGCCGGAAGCGGCATTTGCGACCAAACTCCGCGTCCAGCTGCTGCGCGATTTTGGGCCGGCGCTAAGCCCGGAAAGTGCCCATGCATTTTTGCAGGGCCTTGAAACCTTGCATTTGCGCCTGCCGAAACACAGCAGCAATGCACGGAAAGTCGCCGAGTTTTTGCGGGAGCATCCACAAGTGGAATGGGTCAATTATATCGGCTTTGAAGACCATCCGTCGCATGTCCTTGCGCAGAAATACCTGAAAGGCACATTCGGCTCCATCGTCAACTTCGGCGTGAAGGGCGGACGCGAAGCAGGCAGAAAAGTCATTGACAGCGTTGCGTTATGGTCGCATGTAGCCAATGTCGGAGACGCGAAATCACTCATCATCCATCCTGCTTCGACGACGCATCAGCAATTGCAGAAAGAAGAGCTGGAATTGTCAGGCGTTACGGAAGAATTGATCCGTTTATCGGTCGGACTCGAGAATGCAGATGATTTGATTGCGGACCTTGAACAGGCGATAAAAGCTGCGGTGTTAGAAAACGTATAGGAGGGGATTCATGTGGCTTCAGTATCCATCGGCTCTCTTGTTCTTGAGTCAAACCAGGTTTTACACGGCGCATCGCTCGCCTATGAACGGGTAGGCAAAAAGGATGCCCCAGCCATTCTTGTTTGCCATGCGTTGACTGGAGACCAGCATAGCGTCGGAACAGAAGAAAGGCCGGGGTGGTGGGCAGGATTGATCGGGCCGGGAAAAGCAGTGGATACAAATGTGTTTCAAGTGATCACGTTTAACGTACTCGGCGGCTGCAATGGATCGACAGGCCCACAGTCGGTCAATCCGGAAACCGGAGAACCTTACCGCGCCTCTTTTCCGCTTTTGACGATTCGCGATATGGTCAGGGCGGAGCGGGCAGCTTTGGAAAGGTTGGGCGTCAGCCACTTGGCCGCTGTAATCGGCGGCTCGCTCGGCGGCATGAAAACTTTGGAGTGGGGGCATCTGTATCCGGACTTTGTGGATATCATCTTTCCGCTTGCCGTAACGCCGGCTTACAGCGATTACGGCATTGCCTTCAATCACATCGGCATTCAAGCGATTGAAGGGGATGCCGAATTCAAAGGCGGAAACTATGAAGATTCGGCGCGGCTGAATGGATTCCATGTCGCGCGGATGGCGGGCATGGTGACATACCGGAGCAGCCAGCTGTTCAACAGACGCTTTTCCCGCGAGCATAACGGCAGCCAGTTTGATGTCGAATCTTATTTATCGTATCAAGGGAAAAAGTTGGCTGAACGCTTTGATGCCAATAGCTATATAACGTTGCTGAAGGCGATGAACACACACGATGTGCGAAAAGCTGGAATCGAAACGGAAGTTTTTTCCTTATCCTATTCCCATGACCTGCTTTATCCGCAAGAACTGATGGCTCCCTGGTTGGACTCATTGCCTAAAGCGGCTTGGCAGCTTGTCGAAACGGACTTCGGCCATGACGGTTTCTTGGTCGAGTTCGAAAAATGGGGAGGGCATATCCAAACGAAATTGAACCAGTTATTCGTCTCTCAGCCTGCTGGTTAGAAAAGGGCGATAGTTAGGCGGAATCTCCAATAAGCCAAAAAGCCAATCAGCTGAACCCTTTCAGCTGATTGGCTTTTTATTTTGGAATGGAAATTTTTCAATCCTCGTCTTTAATGTCGATGTCATCCGGAATCGGTGTGTTGCGCCATTCTTCAAGTTCTTGTTTGATCTGTTCCAACTGCAGGAAATGCGACTCGAACTGTGAGGTGTTGACCAAGTATTGTTCACCGTCATGGACTGCGCGGATGCGGCCTTCGAGCACATAGCGGGTCACTTGTTCCTCGGGCATGGATAAAAAAGCGGCAGTTTCCGGGACTGTCATATACATATGATCGCCTCCTCTTTTTCCTTTATTATAATTCATGGAAAGCCGGGTCTCAAACAATTAAATTCGTGGTAAGGTATTTATGGAGATAGGAAAGGTCAGGTGCAACGACGTGAATTTTTTACCTTATTTATGGGTTCTGTTGGCAGCAATGCTTTGGGGGACGACTGGAACCGCCCAGACATTCATCGATGGAACCGCGCATCCATTAACGATTGGCGCCCTTCGTTTAAGCATTGGCGGCTTTTCGCTTTTGGCTTTTGTAATATGGGCAAAAACCTTGAACGCCAGAACGATTCCATGGAAAGCGGCTTGGTTATCGGCTGCCGCGATGGCGCTGTTTCAGCCTTTATTTTTTTCATCCGTCCAACTGACGGGCATTGCGGTCGGAACAGTAGTGGCAATCGGGAGCGCGCCTGTTTTTACCGGGATTCTGGAGTGGACTTTCTTTAAGAAGAATCCGGACCGCATCTGGATGATTGCCACGGCGTGCGCGATTGCCGGCTGTTTTCTGCTGTTCGCAAACACTGAATCAGCGACCATCGATTCGTTCGGCGTCCTATTGGCATTAGGGGCAGGCTTGTCATTTGCGGGATACGCCATCGTCAGCAAATCCGTGCTTCAAGCGATGGAAGCGGTGCCTGCGGTCGCAGTGATTTTCTCATTGAGTGCGCTGTTTTTGCTGCCATTTTTGCTGTTTTTGGATTTAACATACATACAGGCTCCACAAAACTTAGGTGTCATTTTATATTTGGGCATTGCAGCCACCGGCCTTTCCTATATCTTGTTTTCAACAGGATTAAAACAAATCGCGTCGTCATCCGCCGTCACGCTGTCGCTGGCAGAGCCGCTGACTGCATCTCTTCTTGGAGTGCTGGTTGTCGGGGAAACCTTAAGCGGCACCGCATGGTCGGGCGTCTTCTTACTGCTTTGCGGAATTCTGGTCTTGACCCTTGCAAAGAAAAAAACGATCGGGAAAAAGACGGCCAGCAATTGATGCGCCGTCTTTTTTTCTTAAGAATTTCTTCATATTTTCCCTAAGCTCTACTTAAGATTTAACTTATACAATAAGGACATAGATGAAAGAGGTGTGGACAATGAGCCAATTTACGGTACTGGTAACAGATGATGACCAAGATATCCGGGACGGTATAGAAATCTATTTGAAAAACGAAGGCTACCGGGTCTTGAAAGCTTCAAACGGCCTTGAAGCAATCGAACAGCTGGAGTCCAATGAAGTGCATGTCATTATTCTGGACATTATGATGCCAAAATTGGACGGCATTTCCGCAACGTTTAAAATTCGGGAACGGCGCAACATCCCGATTATCATGCTCAGTGCCAAAGCGGAGGATTCCGACAAAATACACGGACTATCCGTTGGAGCAGATGATTATGTGACCAAGCCGTTTCATCCGATGGAACTGGTGGCACGGGTCAAATCTCAACTAAGACGATACGTCACACTTGGGACATACCAAGAGAAAAATCAGCGCCTGGAAATTGACGGATTGGTGCTGGATGCCGAATCAAAAGAAGTCAGCCTTCATGGTGAACCGGTCAAACTGACACCTATCGAGTTTAAAATTACCGAACTATTGATGGAAAATGCCGGACGTGTTTTCTCTATACGGGATATTTACGAACGGGTATGGAACGAACCCGCCTATAACGCAGAGAATATTGTCGCTGTCCATATCCGGAAAATCCGGGAAAAAATCGAAGCGGATCCGAAAAATCCAAGATACTTGAAGGTGGTGTGGGGCATTGGCTACAAAATTGAAAAATGATCTTTGGTCAATTGCTGCTGTTATCATCGCTTTGTTCAGCTTGCTTTACTGTTTTTCATTTATCTGGGATATGCTGTTTTCTCCGCCGGCATCCGAACTGCTGGCTTCACTTCGGACAATGACACAAGGGGATGCTTAAAATGAAAAAATGGATATGGTTAGGGGTTGTATCCCTGGTTTTGCTTGGGTTTTTCAGCATGTTGGAAATGGGTTCAAGGCATTTTGGCAAATCGTATGTTGAAACAGAAGAATTCAGCCACAATTATAACCTCTTTACAGATCAGTTGATTGCACTTGTACTAGATCCAATAACAAAAGATAAGGAATGGCCAATAACTGCTGAAGATATTGAAGAATATCGCAACCGTTATGGAAACCTGGCTGATCAGATCAGGAGCATTCAAGATCAATACATTATTGATATTGAACAGGCCCAAAGTTCAAATAATGAAAGCCTCGAGAAAGTCCTTATAGAAGAACGCGATAAAAAACTTGGAGCCATTACTGCCAACTTTGCAGACGACGATGTGGTGCGCGAAAAGATAAAAGAAGAGCGTGCAGCAGGACTTACTCAAGCAATCAATCAAATTAGCAGTTCAAAGTCTTCCTTTTTAGAAGAGTCGGCTTACTATGTGTACCGGTTAAAGGATATTGAAACCGGTGAAACCTTCACAAAAGGGACAATTAAGGAAAATCCGTTTTTTGAACAAACATATACTGCGGGAGATCCGTTAAGCTCGTCCTATACTAGCTACTATACGTTAGATATGGCTGTGCCAGAAGATGTGCTGTATTCCAATGCGAAATTTGAAGGGACGGTTCAAATAGATAAGGATTTGCTGGCTGCTTCAATGTATGCGGAAGAAATACAGCGATTTGAATTTGCCAAAAACATGTTGTTTATATTTGCGGCTATGGCAATTGCCGGCATCATTCTGCTCTTTACTACGCTAAAATATGAAAAAAAGTGGTTTGTTAGCGTTTTTTTATACCACAAGTGGAAAAAGTTAATGATTGAAATTCGATTTTTACTCATTCTCTTTACCTTAATATTTGCATTAGGTGCATCAGCAGATCTGTTTTCAATCATTCAGTATACATGGTCAGATAGCAGTATGGTGCAGAACTCAATATGGATGTTCGTGCATTTTAGTACTGCCTTGCTACTTATCGGCTTAGCTGTTTTGCAATTGATTTGGTTTACAGCATATTACAAAAACGAACGATCATTGAAAGTCGAATTGCAGCAAAGCATTGCACTGCAAAGCTTTTTTACTGCCCAGCAAGCTTTTCTGAATAAATCAATCGGCTTTCAAGCGCTTATGTTATTGATCGTCATCTTTTTCTGGGGCTTCGGTACAGCTCTAATGTTCTTTGTTGGGGGAACGATACTCATCTGGATTCCGGCGACGCTCTTTATCGGCCTTCCGGTTCTGTTTTTCATGCTGAACCGCTTCGGATATTTGAATGTCTTGATGCAAGGCACAGAAAACATTGCGAATGGGCGATTGAATGAGGAGCTTCCAATCCGAGGCAAATCAGCTTTGGCGCATCATGCGCGCCAGTTGAACTTGCTGAAAGAAGGGGTTCGGCAATCGATGTCCGAGCAGGCGAAAAGCGAGCGGCTGAAAACGGAACTGATCACCAATGTCAGCCATGACCTTCGCACACCGCTCACTTCTATCATCACCTATACCGATTTGATGAAAGCGCCGGATCTTTCCGATGAGGAGCGCTTGTCCTATGTGGCAATTCTTGACCGCAAATCACAGCGCTTGAAAACGCTCATCGAAGATCTGTTTGAAGTGTCGAAAATGGCGAGCGGCAATATGGAGCTTCAGCGGACTCGTCTGGATCTGACGCAATTGATGACCCAGGCACTTGCGGAACATGCGGAAGACATTGAAGCGTCCGGCCTTGATTTTCGGATCAATGCACCGGATAAAGCAATCTGCATTCATGCGGACGGCCAGAAATGGTGGCGCGTATTGGACAACCTAATTATCAATGCAATCAAATATGCCTTGCCGGGCACGCGCGTTTATATTTCTTTGACCGAAGCGGATGGCCAAGCGGAATTTGTCATTAAGAACGTCACCCGCTATGAACTTGGGGAGAATACAGACGAATTGTTTGAACGCTTCAAGCGAGGAGATGTTTCGCGGCAAACCGAAGGATCCGGCCTTGGCTTAGCAATTGCCCAGTCTATTGTCGAACTTCACGGCGGCTCCATGAAAATTGAAGTCGATGGGGATTTGTTCAAAGTAACGGTGGCAATTCGAAATATTCGAAGAGGCGACTCTATCCAATAATAAGCCAAAGTAAAAAGGACTCGAACGAGTCCTTTTTACTTTGGCTTTTCCATCACCGCAAAATAATTTTCTTCACTGTCGGCAAAGTTGAACACTTTGCCTGTGGGCATGTCTACAATATCTCCTGCGATAATCCCTTTTTCGGATAAATCGTTATGAAGCTTTTCCGCATCTTCCGTAAAAAACATCAATGAAGGTGTGCCTAGATTGAGTTCAGGCGACATTTTAGCTACCGCTTCTTTGTTATGTAAAACAATGTTGCTTCCGGAATTCCCAAGCGGGGCAATTTCAATCCATCTCATTCCATGGCCGCTTTCATCAGAAACTACAATAAACCCTAGTTTTGTTGTCCAAAAATCCACTGCTCTGTCTTGGTCTTTAACATACAGCATAACCTGGCCCACTTTGCTGATCATTCTTTCCACTCCCTTGCAATCTCTAAAGTCATAGATATACTTCATTTTATAATTAAATTCAGAGAATTCAAACTGGTTGTTCGTATAGTTTCATGTTTTTACTTTTGACGGATAGAGGACGCAAAAAAGGTCAGTAGAAAACTAATGGCCGCAAAAAATCACTGGGGTGGAGATACAAGTTTATGCTGGAACGCGTAAATGACCGCTTGCGTACGGTCGTGGACTTCAAGTTTCGCGAGCAGATTGCTGACATGGGTCTTGACGGTTTTTATGGCGATGAAAAGTTCATCGGCAATTTCCTGGTTTGAATAGCCGCTGGCCATTAGCAGCAAAATCTCCATTTCGCGCTCGGTTAAATCATCATGGAGCACGTGGCTATGGCGCATTTGCTTCATCATTTTGCTCATCACTTCAGGTTCAAGGACCGGAGTCCCGTTCATCGTGTCACGGATGGATTCAGCAATTCGGGAAGCTTTGGATGTTTTCAATATGTAACTGACGGCACCGGCTTTGAGCGCCGGATACACTTTGTCATCGTCTAAAAAGCTTGTAACGATCATGATCTTGGCTTCGGGCCACTGCGTTATGATAGATTCTGTTGCTTCTGCGCCGTTCATGATAGGCATGACCATGTCCATTAAGATAACGTCAGGGCGTAAGGCAAGCGCCATTTCTACTGCTTCTTTGCCGTTTGCCGCTTCACCGATTACCTCCATGTCTTTTTGGGCTTGCAGATAAGCGGAGACGCCGATGCGCACCATCTCATGGTCATCGACTAATAAGATTCGTATCATGGCCAATCTTCCTTTCGATGGGTACTTTTACTTCGACAATCGTTCCTTCCGAAGGCACAGAAACAATTTTGCTGGTGGCGCCGATTTCAATGGCACGTTCTTCGATATGCTTTAAGCCGTAAGAAGTGGACTTGGACTGTTCGCTTTCAAAACCGATGCCGTTGTCTTGTATACGTAAAATGGCAAAGCCGTCTCGTTCGACAAATAAGATATGGACTTCGGTCGCTTTTGAATGACGAAGCGTATTTGACAGTGTTTCTTGTGCAATCCGGAACAGGTGGTCTTCAGCTCCTTTTTGCAGCGGTACGTCTTCCAGTTTATGTTCGATTGTGAAGTTCACTTTTTCCTTCAGCTCGGCCACAAGTTCAAACAATCCTCGCTGAAGCGTTTTGTCATGAAGAGCGGCAGGGCGCAGGTGCAGAAGAAGGGCGCGCATCTCAAGCTGCGCCTGCTGTACCATTTTCTCTGTTTGAGCCAAGCCCGGCGCCGTCTCGCCGCTTTCGGTCATCGAAGACAGAAGCATGGAAGCGGCGAATAATTGCTGGGATACGGAGTCGTGCAATTCCCGCGCGAGCCGTTGGCGTTCCATGACGAGCCGTTCCTGGATGATTTTATCTTGCGTTTCCGCCCGTTCGTTCGAAATGCGCGCTAAGCTTTTCCGCTGGGATTCCAACAGCTTCTGCAACTTCAAAATAGAAGCTGACAGGTTGCTCGGTAAGGTTTTCATATGGGCCGCTCTAATGACCGTCTGATCTTCGTTTCTCAGGAGGGCCTGAAATATGGCGTTCACTTCTTTTACTTTAGAACGCGACAAGGATTCCGACCACCAGGAGATGCCGCCGGACAGCACAAGCATGATGACTATGAGCCACAAGCCAAATGGCAGGCCTGCGACAAAATTTTCCCAGAGAATCGACCACCGTTGGACAGTAGGCATGCCTAAAAGAACAAGCAAAATGCCGAAAATAATAATGGCAAACACACCCATGAAAAACAGGCTGCGCGGCAGGATCTGTCTCATCGGCGAATCACCTCGACATCTCCCATCCAGGTTGAAATCGAAAGAATCATCTCGGCTTTATTAATTTCTGCCTCCTCGTAGCCATCTTCTGTATGGACAGTGCCATACCAAATGCGCTGCTTATCCTTGTTGAAAAAGCAGGCCTCACCCAGAAGCGTCGAGTAGTAAATGCGGACCGGCACTTCGTAAGGGACGATGATGCGCACTTTTCCAAATCCTTGGCGGATGGAAACCAATGAAGTTTTTTTAGGTAAGACCGTTTGGGTCGCATCAATCAGAATATCGCCGACAAAACCTTGAACATGGATGTCCTTCCATTCAAATGCTTCAATCGGCGTGCTTTGGACAGCCAGTAGTTTATTTTTGATCAGCGCGTTATCTTCCGGTTTTCTGATGGGCACTTCTTGTTGCCATTCCTCGCCTTTCCAAAGCCTGACCAACAAGTAGACGGCTACCACAAGAATAAGCGCGCGTAAACTCCACATCGAAAGGATTGAAATGCCGATCAAGATAAAGCCTGTCCAAAGAAAAGACTTTCGCGCCTTTTTTTTATTTTTTAACTCTGAATAAATCAATCCGATACCAAGAAGAACCAAAAACACGCTGCCGTTGCCAAAAAAGGCAACTTCCACGAATATGAGGAGCAAAGCGCTGAACAGGAAAAACGCTTGTTTGTTGGTTGAAAATCGTTGCATGGCTGTTTTCGCCTCCTTCTTTGTAGCAGAAAAGTGAGAAGAAGTTTTCTTCTTCTCACTTCAGTTTAACCAATTTCCTGTTGTTTTGCGCTGTTTTTCTCTAAAGCTTCCAACCGGCGCTCCATGGCGGAACGTTCATATTCCTCTTCCACTTTGCTGCCTAGTTTCTTGATGTAAGAAGCCATGTCGTCATACGAACCGATGCGTTCCGCCACAAGTTCCGGGCTTAGCACTTTGTCCATTTGATAATGGGCGCGTGTGGCATTTTCTTTGCCCATCAATTGGAGCTGTTTGACTTTCATATCCTTCACTTTATGCTTCATTTCCTCGTAACGCTGTTCGAGCCTTGTAAGTTCGGCCAGGTTTTCGTTAATGCTTGTTTTCAGTTCAGCCACCCGGTTTGAGTAGGCGGCAACTTCCATTTCAGCAAAGGCGGCCAAGTCGCTTTCGCCGGAAGCGTCGGCAAGTTCCAACTGGGATGTGCGCTTATCAAGCATGCTTTCAGCTTCCGCCAGTTCTTTTTCCAGTTTGCGGGTTAACTGAGCCTGGCGGCCAAGCCATTTGCCGGTTGTTTCTGTCTGTTTTTCAGCTTCTGTAATATACTGGTTCAATAAGGCAATCGGATTTTTTTCTTCCCGTTTTGCCAGCACTTTGTCCATGTCGGTTGCGACTGCGAATTTAAAGCGTTCCCATAGTGTGGTCATTTGTACTCCTCCTGTTTTGAAAGTCTGCTCCATTGTTGTTCAAAGTTCGTGAACGGGTCGTTTGTTTCTGTGAAGCGAATTGCCGGTTTGCTGTTCCACTGGCGGTAAATCATCCAAAGGGCTGCGATTGCCGCTGCACCGATAAGTGCCGGAGCGTTGGAGATTGCTGAAATCGCACCGACAATTCCGACGAAAGCCCACCAGACTTTCTTAGCTGTTGATGTGCTTTGAAGATAAAAGTGTAGACCCATGTAGATGATGAAGCCCGAGACTGCCAATCCGATCATTGGCCCGATGTGAGAGAGTGCGACGATTCCGGCGATGATGCCAAATGTGATCAACCAAAATTTGTTCAAGGTATTTCCTCCTCTCGATTTATAAGCTAATCTTAACAACGGGGAAGATTCCGCAACACGGCCCTTGACTGCATCTTTATCTAGGACTTGAGGCGTAGCCGGGAGTAGGAATTATTGTTTTGGAAATAGAATGGTATAATGGCTTCTATATTGGAAAGAGGAGAGTATTGATGAGAATAATTACGGCCAGTATTGGCACTTTAATCATTTATACGAGTCTTGCGGCCTTCATCGGCTGGAATGTGTACTTATGGCTGCATAGTTTGTTTCCTGGATTGAATCCTTGGATCTTTGCGATGCTATGGCTCTTATGGGCTTTCAGTTATTTAGTGGGAAGGCTTGGGCATCAATGGCTCCTGTTTTCAGTTATAGGAGCTTACTGGTTCGCCTTTTTTGAATACGGGGTTCTTCTCCTTCCGTTGGCTGATATCGCCAGTTTGTTTGTGCCCTCAGAACAGCCGGCTTTGATTGTCGGTTCGGTGATGGCAGGCGTGTTTCTGTTGATTTTCATGGCAGGATCTTTTTTGGCTTACAATCCGGTTGTAAGGGAACTGGAAATTACGGTGGATGCTCCTGAAGCGGAGCCGCTGCATATTGTCCTGGCCTCGGATTTTCACCTGGGCGTTCTGTCCGGCAAAAATCATCTGCAGCGCTTTGTCAAAAAAAGCAATAGCTTAAACCCGGATATTGTTCTTCTGGCAGGCGATTTGGTCGATGATGATCCAATTTGGTACGGCCGTTATGGAATGGCGGATGTTATGGCCCAGCTAAAAGCGAACATTGGAGTTTACGGCATTCTCGGCAACCATGATTATTACGGAAAAAAAATACCGTTGCTTGTGCAGCTGATGGAAAAGTCAGGCGTCCATATATTGCGGGATGAAACCATTTTGGTTGAAAATCGTTTCTATCTTACAGGAAGAGAAGACCGGACGTTCCGCAATCGGCCGCTTCTTGAGACATTGAAACCTAAAGATAGCCTGCCATGGATTGTCATGGACCACACACCGCCAAGATTGGATGCCCCGACTCAATTAGGTGTAGACTTGCAGGTGTCCGGCCATACCCACAAAGGGCAAATGTGGCCCAACCGTTTTATAACGAAGAAAGTGTTTGAATTGGATTACGGCCATCGGCAAATAGGAAAATCGCATTTTCTCGTATCTTCCGGTTTCGGTTTTTGGGGGCCTCCTATACGGATCGGCAGCCGTTCAGAGCTATGGTCGATTAAAATGAAATTTAAAGAGCAAACGTAAAGGGAGCGGACAAATGGAACAATGGATTACATCAATTATGTCGGATTATGGTTATATAGGAATTTTCTTGCTTATTATGCTCGAGAATATATTCCCGCCGATTCCGTCAGAAGTTATTTTGACAGTGGGCGGTTTTATGACCACCACAACGACAATGACGATTCCAGGAGTTATCGCTGCATCAACAGCAGGTTCTGTGATCGGGGCCGTCGTGCTGTATGGAGTCGGATTATTGCTGGATGTGGAACGGCTGGAAAAGATTATTGATAAATATGGCAATGTGCTGAAAGTGAAACATTCGGACCTGCACCGTGCAGATGCTTGGTTTGACCGATTCGGCATATGGACCGTCTTTTTTGGACGGCTGATTCCGCTGGTACGAAGCTTAATCTCCATTCCTGCCGGGATGTCAAATATGCGGTTTTGGCAATTCCTGCTCTTCACCACACTTGGGACGGTTATCTGGAATACCGTATTGGTTTTTATTGGGGAAGCGGTTGGCGACAATCGGGAAGCGATTCTGGAGCAATTGGAAATTTACTCGAATATAGTTTATGCATTGATAGTCTTGGCAGCACTTGCAGCAGTCTGGTATTATTTCAAGAAAATCAGAACGCGGACAAATTGAAAACAGTAAAACTGCAGGCGTTTGCCTGCAGTTTTTTTAATTGATATAATTGTTAGACTATGAAGTTTGGAGGGACAGAATGAAGCCAATCATATACATAACACAAAAATTACCGGAACAGGCAGTTGCGAAGCTGCGGGATTCATATGAAGTACGCATGTGGCATGATGACCAAACGGCCGCACCGCGCGAAGAATTATTGGAGCAGGTCAAAGAAGCGCACGCGCTTTGGACCATGCTTTCCGATACCATCGACCGGCCGGTGTTTGAAGCGGCGCCCAACTTGAAAATCATCTCCAATCTCGCTGTAGGCTATAACAATATCGATTTGGACGCCGCCCATGAATACGGGGTGATGGTCACAAACACACCGGAAGTATTGACGGAAACGACCGCCGACTTGACGTTCGCGCTATTGCTTGCGACGGCCCGCCGCATTGTAGAGGCCGACCAAACAGTCCGTTCAGGCGAATGGAAATCTTGGACGCCGATGGGGATGACTGGCCAAAATGTCGGTGGCGCAACGCTTGGAATCATCGGCATGGGCCGTATAGGCGAAGCGGTGGCGAGGCGCGGCCAGGGATTTGGGATGAATGTGCTATACCATAACCGGACACGAAAGAGCTTGGAAGATGTCAAATATGCAGCGTTAGACGAACTTCTTCAAACTGCTGATTTTGTTGTTCTTTTAACGCCGCTTACGAAGGAAACAAAAGGAATGATTGGCGAGAGGGAATTGTCGCTGATGAAAGAAACGGCTTGCCTGATCAATGTGGCGCGCGGAGGCGTAGTGGAAGAAGCGGCTTTATATGAAGCGTTAAAAGCCAAAAAAATCTGGGGAGCGGGACTGGATGTTTTTGAACAGGAGCCAGTGCCGACAGACCATCCGCTGCTGACTTTGCCGAATGTGACGGTCCTGCCGCATATCGGCAGCGCTACCGTCCAAACGCGTTTGGCAATGATGGAAATGAACGCTGAAGCCATCGCCGCTTGCTTGGAAGGCCGATCGGTCCAGAACCGTGTGTGCTAAAAGCAGCTCTTAAGCCAGATGAAAAGTTGAATTCTCATAGGGTTTTATCAACAGAGCGAACTGTATAAAACGATGGAAGGCAGGCCGCTTTGAGGCCTGCTTTTTCATTGGAGGAAACTTATTTTATATAGAGCGGATATAAACACCGCTTGAAAGGCACTGAAAGTTGATAAACGGTTCTGCAAGGATTTTGATAGCGTAAGTTAAGCATCCTTAAACTTCATTCTTAAGGTACATAGCTATTTTGTACTAACAAATAAATGGTAAGAAAATTAAAAAATTACACAATTTTAACAAACTCATCTGGTGATTCCTGTATAATAATTTTGTATCACCAAATTATTCCAAGGAGTGAATGAGCTTGTCAAAAAAAGCAGGAAGTAAGATTTTTCTGAGCTTCATTTTGTTTTTGTCAGCAGCACTGCCGTTTACGGCGACGGCCAATGCCGCAGAGCCGATTACGGTAGCGGAAGCGATTGCGAATAATACTGGAACAGCGACAGTAAAAGGATATATTGTCGGGACTGCCAGCAGCAAGACTAGTTATGATCAAGAGGCACCATTTACAGTAAACACGAATTTAGGCTTAGCTGATTCGCCGGATGAAACAGATCCAGCGAAAATCTTGCCGGTGCAACTCCCTTCAGGTTCAATCCGTACAGGCTTAAATCTTATGGATAATCCAACCAATTTCAAAGCTCAAGTGACTATTACAGGCTCACTCGAAGCTTATTTTTCAACAGCCGGTTTGAAATCGCCGTCTGCTTATACAATCTTATCTGAAGGTGAAGCGCCGCCTGAACCGACAGCGGTCGATTCATTGGCGGAAGCACGGACAATGCCTGGTGAATTGATTTCGGTCAAAGGCACAGTGACGACTGGAACCGGTTTCTGGGGAGGGAATGCGTTCTATGTCCAGGACGAAACTGCAGGGCTTTACGTTTATACATCAAAAGCGACTGTAGCGCCAGGCGACAATGTACGCCTTGTGGGCTCTGTATCCGAGTATTCGGGTGAGCTTCAGCTGCAGCCGAATACAATAGAAGTGCTTTCTTCCAACAATGACCTCCCGGAAGTCCAAACCATCACTCCGGCTGGCGTCGATGAAGAAGCGCAAGGCGAATTGATCAAACTCGAAAATATCACGATCACAGGCCTCCAGTCAGTGAACACATATGGCACATTCGAGTTTACGGCAACTGCCGAAAACGGCGAAAAGGTCGTCATACGAAACGACAACCGCAATGGATTGGCATATGACCGCTTTATACAGCAGTACAAAGAAGGCGATCTGATCCATGTTGCAGGAATCGCCTCTAAATACAACGATACCTATCAAGTGAAGACATTGGGCATCGAAAGCTTTGACCTGGTCAACAAACCTGCAGTCTTCACTGATGTTTTCCCGGGCGTCGTTTCGCAAGGGACGGAAATAACCCTGCAATCGGGCTGGGAAAATGCAGGAATCTACTATACGCTCGACGGCTCAACGCCGACAGCGGCAAGCACTCAGTACACCGCACCAATTCCGTTGACAGAAGACACAGTGATCAAAGCCATCGCTGTCGGCGAAGAGACATCCGAAGTCTTCACATTCGAGTACACAGTACTGAAAACCGAAGACTTGAAAATCCGCGATATTCAAGGCAAAAAGCATCATTCGGACTATGAAGATGTTTTAGTGGATGAAATTACAGGCGTCATCACACATTTTTATAATGGCTCTAACTTTGTCATTCAAGATCCAAACGGAGACAGCGACTGGAAAACTTCCGAAGCCATCATCGTCAACCAGTCAAATGCCAGCAATTCACTTCAAGTGGGTGATACGGTAACCGTTGCCGGTACAGTGGAGGAATGGTTCTATAAAGGCTATTCCGATATGAGGGACAACGATCTTCCTCTTACACGCATCCGGTCAACGGAAGTTGTAAAAGGTGGAACAGCGGAACTTCCGGAAGCGTTGATTATCGGTGAAGATGTTTTCCCGCCGACCAAGAACATCGACAATGACGGGTTGACCCAATTCAATCCGGAAGAAGACGGCATTGATTTCTGGGAATCCCTTGAATTGATGCGTGTCGGTGTGGCTAATGCACAAATCGTCGGACCGCAAGACTACGGCGAAGTATTCGTCGTATCTAAGAATGCAACAAACAATGATTTCCATAAGCAGGGAGGAGTCTTGATTTCTGAAGACGACTACAACCCTGAACGCATTACCGTCACAACTGGGGAAAATGTAGTGGCAAAAGCCGGCGACATATTCGCCGAGACGCCAATCGGTGTCCTTGGCTACGGCTACGGCAACTATCAGATTTGGACAGAAGAAAGTGAACTTCCAGAAATCGTTGACGGCGGGACAGTTCCAGAACAAACATGGATCGAAAATGCAGAAGATAAATTGACGGTCGCTTCCTATAATGTCGAGAACTTCTCTGCAGATCCAAGCCATACAACAGACGCAAAAGCAGAGCGCATCGCCGAGTCATTTGTCAATGACTTGAATGCGCCGGACATCATCACGCTTGTCGAAGTGCAGGACGGCGACGGCCCGGCAACTTCAGGAAATACGGATGCAGCAGCAAGCTATGATCGTTTGATTGCTGCAATCGAAGCGGCAGGCGGCCCGGCATACAAATGGACCGACATTGCACCTGAATACAACCGGGACGGCGGACAGCCGGGCGGGAACATCCGCGTCGGCTTCTTGTATAACCCTGAACGCGTCACACTTTCTGAAGGAACAAAGGGAACGGCGACCCAGGATACGGTATGGGTGGATGGCGAGTTGTCGCTTAACCCTGGACGCGTCCAGCCGATCCCGATGCCGAACACCCGAAAACCAATAGCGGCGCAATTTGATTTCCAAGGCGAACAAGTCGTCGTCATTGGCGCCCACTTGAATTCCAAAGGCGGAGACCAGCCGCTATTCGGACAGAATCAGCCGCCAGTCCTTGGCTCTGAAGAAGAACGCATCGAACTGGCTGAAGCCATCAGCGGCTTTATCCAAGAAGGGCTTGCGCAAGATCCTGACTTGAACGTGATTGTAGCCGGAGACTTGAATGACTTTGAATTCACACCGGCTCTCGAAGCGTTGGAAGGCGGCATCCTGACGAACAAAGTTGAAGATGTGCCGGTGGAAGACCGTTTTTCTTATTACTACCAAGGCAATTCACAAGTTCTTGACCACCTGTTTGTAACAAACAACTTGGCAGACAGAACAGAGCTTGATATGGTCCACATCAATGCGATGTTCATGGAACAACATGGCCGCGCATCAGACCACGATCCGTTGCTTGCCCAAATCACGTTCGCTGATCCGGCCGTTCCCGGCGAGCAGGAAGCGGATCCTGATATGGCAGGTGAAACAGCTGTCATCACAGCTGGCGAATTTGATGAGGAAGGCACACTCGACATTGAATTCTCTGAAGGAACAGTGGAAGAATTGATCCAAAGCGGCAAAGATCTTTTGATCGACCTGCCGACAGCAGATTTGACACTTTCCAATGAGAATCTGCAGCAGCTCGCTGAAGCGGCAGGTGCAGGCTTCACCTTGGCTCTTGCAGTGGACGATGCGGCGGCAGTAGACGGCCGTCCGGCATTGACAAACCAGATCGGCATTGCCATAACGGACGCTGAAGGCGAAGAGATTTCGGTCAAGTTCACTTCAAGTGTGGAATTGGCATTTGACACAACTGACGTCAAAATCCAATTCGGTGCGCGCGAAGATGCTAAAGGCAAATGGAAAATCATCCAAGGCGAACTGAACGGGGATGTGTTCACACTCAGCATCAATGAGTTTGGAAACTATACAGTCGTAACAAACAAAGGCCAAGCGAAAAAGAAGAACTAGGCCTTATTTTAAAAAAGCATCCGCTTGTGCGGATGCTTTTTTCCAGCTTGTTGAGAAAGTTAACATTGTATGAGCGTCTTCCTTAACCGATAGGTCGCCAACCAGCTGCGCTTGCCGCGGGCGAGCGCCAAGCCTCCTCAGCCGCTTCGCGCCTTGCGGGGTCTCGGCTGTCTCGCTATCCCGCAGGCGTCTCCGCTGCTTGGCTTTCTATCTGGAGAGCAGGACACACTAACAGCGAATTTGCTCAAACAATCATGATCGTAGAGAATCTCTAAAGAGAATGAAAAGAAGTGCGATGCAGGAGCACAAGGTTTTCGAAGCGAGCGAGGAGGCTTATGCCGCACTCCGTGGAAAGCATCCGCCTGGAGCGCAATGTGAAAAGAGTAACAAGAGTTTTTTCGGCGGGAAGTTGAAAAACCCCTCGTTTTGTTGTAGAATTGATAAGGTTTTGAAGCCTTAAGAGGCAAGGAAACAAAATGAAAAAATAGGAGGTATGATTCATGCAAAATCATACACACAACGTTTTACTTTATTATTTATACACACCGATCGAAGATCCGGAAACTTTCGCGGCTGAACACCTGGCAGCGTGCAAAGAGCTGGGATTAAAAGGGCGTATTCTTGTGTCCCACGAGGGCATTAACGGAACTTGCTCCGGTACAATCGAACAAACTGAAGCCTACATGGAAATGGTGAAAAGCGACCCGCGCTTTTCGGATATCGTCTTCAAAATAGATGCGGCTGAAGGCCATGCGTTCAAAAAGATGCATGTCCGCCCGAAAAAAGAAATCGTCCACCTTGGATTGGAAGACGATGTGGATCCGAACGAATTGACAGGCACATATTTAGAGCCTGCGGAATTTTATAAACGCATGCAGGATCAAGATACGATTGTTCTTGATGCGCGCAATGACTATGAATATGACCTTGGCCATTTCCGCGGAGCTGTCCGTCCGGATGTTGAAAACTTTCGCGACCTTCCGGAATGGGTGCGTGAAAACAAGGAAATGTTTGAAGGCAAGCAAATACTGACATATTGCACAGGCGGAATCCGCTGTGAAAAATTCTCAGGCTGGCTGAAAAAAGAAGGATTTGAAGATGTAGCCCAATTGCACGGGGGCATCGTCACTTACGGAAAAGACCCGGAAGTACAAGGGAAATTATGGGACGGCCAATTGTATGTTTTTGATGAGCGTATCGCGGTTCCGGTTAACCAGGTGGAACACGTAGTGGTCGGAAAAGACCATTTCACCGGGGAACCATGTGAGCGCTATGTGAACTGTGCAAATCCTGATTGCAACAAGAAAATTTTGGCGTCTGAAGAAAACGAACATAAATACATGCGTTCATGCTCTGATGAATGCCGTGAACACCCGCGCAACCGCTATGCGTTCGAACACGGATTGACAGGCGTGGAAGTGCAGGCGCGATTGGATGCACTTAAAGAAACAACTGAAGTTTAAACAAACAAAAACCGTCCCTCAAGGACGGTTTTTTGTTTGCCGTAACATTCAAATGATATGCCGGAAAAAAGTTTTCAATACCGGTGCATCAGCCTTCTTCGTTCAACACAACTGAACGGCCTTTCAATTTCAAAAGCAGAGGAACAAGCAGCCATGCAGCAGCCACTATCAAAAGAGCCAACGAAATCGGGTTTGTGACAAAAGTCGAGAAATCGCCGTTTGAAATAGTGAGTGCACGGCGCATGTTGTTTTCAATCATTGGGCCTAGAACCAGCGCCAAGACAAGAGGTGCAACCGGAAAGTCGTTTCTTGTCAGCAGATAGCCGAGCACACCGCAAGCTAGAAGCAGATACAGGTCGAACGTTGTGTATTGCACGGCATAGACGCCGAAGAACGAAATAGCGATAATGATGGGCAGTAAATATTTCTTAGGTGTCTGGATGATTTTAGCGAACACTTTGACCAGCGGCATATTCAGCACAAGCAGCATGAGGTTTCCGACAAACATGCTCGCAATCAGGCCCCAGGCCACTTCTGGATGGTCATCGAACAATAACGGGCCGGGCTGGATATTGTACATGATCAAAGCGCCCATAAGAATGGCGGTTGTCCCGGAGCCGGGAATCCCTAAAGTCAGCAGGGGAATCATGGCACCGCCGGAAGCGGCATTGTTGGCAGCTTCCGGGCCGGCAACACCAGCGATGGCCCCTTTGCCGAATTGTTCCGGTGTTTTACTGAACTTTTTCTCTCCGATATAGGAGAAAAATGAAGCGAGTGTAGCTCCTGCACCAGGCAGAACACCAATGAAAAATCCAAGAAATGAACCGCGCATGATAGGTGCAGCACTTTCCTTCAAATCTTTCCTTGTCGGGAGGATCCGGCCGATTTTCGCCATTGTGCCATCTTCATGATCCCGCTCCAAAACAGTTTTGAAAACTTCTCCCAAGGCGAAGAGGCCGACAGCAATCGTCAGGAATTCGAGCCCGGAATACAGGACAGGGATATCATAAGTGAAACGGGCAATTCCGGAAACGGCATCGATTCCGATTGTGCCGAGCATCAAACCGAACACGGTCATCATCAAAGCTTTTGTCATCGACTTTCCAGCAAGCCCGCTTACTGCAGCAAGGCCGAGCAGCATAAGGGAGAAGTATTCGGCAGGGCCAAACTGAAGAGCTACATTTGATAAAGGCTCCGCCAGCAATACAAGGCCGATCAGTGAAATGATCCCTGCCGCAAATGAACCGATGGCGGCTATGGACAAAGCCGATCCGGCGCGTCCCTGCTTCGCCATCTGGTAACCGTCAAGTGTCGTAACGACAGAAGAAGACTCGCCGGGTGTATTAAGCAGGATGGAGGTTGTTGAGCCGCCATACATGGCACCATAATAGACGCCTGCCAATAGGATGATTGAACTTGCCGCTGCCGCTTCTGTCGGCAAGCCGGCCGTCAAGGTCGCCGTAACGGGGATCAGAAGCGCTACTCCGCTCATTGGCCCTATTCCGGGCAACACGCCGACTGCAGTCCCGATCAATACTCCGACAAAGGCGAAGAGGATGTTCTGCCATTGAAAAGCGATACTGAATCCATCCATCAAAAATTGTATAGTATTCATGTTGCTCCTCCTCTCTTATAGAAATACCGGAAATCCTGGCAGTGAACCGCCGAGGAATTCTGCGAAAAAGTAATAAACGCCAAAGGAGAACAGTCCTGCGATCACAATGGACTTGATCCATTTTCCGCGCTCCATTGTTTGGAACGCAACGAGAAGAAATGCGAAAGTCGTAATGACGTACCCCAGCGGCTCCAGCAGTGCAGCATACAAAAGGGCACTGATAAAAATCACGAGGAATTTTTTATATAGTATGAGTTCTCCCTTTTGGGTGTCGGATTGATAACGGAACGTTTCGTATAGCAGCCGCAGGCTCAATAAAACCAACACTGCGCCAAGGCCGATGGGGAAGATGTCCGGGCCGACCGCTGAACCGTATGAACTTTGGGAAATCCGCTGGCTCTCGATGATAAACAGAAGGCCAATCAGTAAAAATGCGATTCCAGCAAAGCGATCGAACGTTTTACTCATTGTCTTTCACTCCTTTTTAAAGTAAGAAAGCGGCCGAAGCCGCTTTCGCATTATTTTTGCATATCAAGCGCCGTCAATAATTCTACAATTACCTTTTCCTGGGTTTGAAGATATTCCTCGAAACCTGCGGCATCTTTGTATTCACTTTGCCAGCCGTTCTGTTCAAGCTCTTGCTTCCATTCTTCGGTTTTAGACATTTCTTCTAATTTTGTGGACCAGTATTCCTTTGCATTATCGCTCATGTTTTTAGGGCCGAAAATTCCGCGCCAGATGGTGAATTCTGCATCGATTCCTTCTTCCATGAATGTCGGCACTTCGCTCAGTTCGCCTTCAAGGCGTTCCGGGGAACTGACAGCAAGCACGCGGACATCTCCGGATTTTACGTATTCCGCAATTGTGGATGCGTCGGTTGCAATAACATCAGCATTGTCGCCAAGCAAAGCAGCCACCGCTTCACCGCCGCCGTCATAGGAAACGTATTTTACCGCTTTCGGGTCAATGCCGTATTCGAATGCCGGCAAGATGCCCACCAAATGATCCATCGAACCAGGAGCGGAACCGCCTGCCAAAGTCACAGCAGTAGGATCTGCTTTGATGGCTTCCAGAACATCTGTCAAAGTTTGGAATTTGGAATCTTCCCTGACAACGATAGCGCCATAGTCGCGTGTCAGCTGGGCAAGAGGTGTTGTATCTTTGTAGCCATATGGGCTGTTGCCTTCCGCTTTATTGTTGTTGATCAAGATCGGAGGAGACTTCACCAGCATCATATAATCGTTTTCCGCTTCTTTAGTAGCGTACTCTGCCATATAGACGGCTCCGCCGCCGCCAGGTTTGTTCTCTACAGTGATCGGTTCTTCGATCAATTTAGTGGCGTTCATGGTTTTTGCGATGGAACGGGCAGTCAGATCCCAGCCGCCGCCAGCTCCGGACGGTGCAACGATAGTGATTCCGCGTTCAGGATATTTCGCTTCACTTGCAGTCGTGTTTCCGCCGGAAGAACAGGCAGCGAGACTTAGAGCTAAAACACCAGCCATTGAAACTGAAAATATTTTCTTCAACATATAATTCATCCCCCTTTATGATAATAAAAAAGACAGCGCTTTCATTTGCTGTCTTTAACTTATCAGAACTTTTATGAAATTCAATGTTTATGGGCATAAGAGAAATATTGTCCAAATTATTAATATTGTTCATAAAGTTCACGGGCGGGGAAAATACCGCCTCTCGGGCCTGCCGATCGTTCCATAGAGCAGTTCGGCAGCAGCCGACTGTTCGGAAACCAGGTGCTCAAGATAACGCCGGGCAGTCGAACGGCTCATTCCGCAGGCGGATCCCATTTCTTCTGCTGTCATGCCTGTGCTGGAAGCTGCCAGTTTTTCTTTGATTCTGGCCATCGTACTCGGATCGATTCCTTTCGGTGTCAACGGTTGTTCGCTAGGAGCGGAATGGCTTTTGTTCCAAAGCAGCTTGATGGATTCTTCGTCCAACGAGCCCTGCTTTTCCAGTGAACTCCTTTTTTGATGATAGGTAAGGAGGCTTTCTTTAAAGCGGTCGAAAGTCAAAGGTTTTAGGATATAATCAAAAACCCCTCCTCTGAAGGCTTTCTTGACAATATCGGTTTCAGAAGCTGCAGTGATAAAGATGATATCCGATTCCGGGCTTTCATCCTGGATAAAAGCCATCAGTTCAGTGCCCCTCATATCCGGAAGATATACATCTAGCAAAATCAACTGCGGCTTTAACGTTTGGATCCAGTCTTTTGCCTCGGATCCCGTGTTGGCCGAACCGACTACTTGGAACCCTTCGATTTTTTCGATAAAGCGCTTATGTATATCGGCAATTCTTTTATCATCTTCGATTATTAAAACTTCAATCATTTCAATTTCCTCCAATTTTTATGGAAATAATCATTAACGCTCCGCCCAAATCCCCTGATTCCATGGCAATATCCCCGTTCAGATCACAAACATTCTCATATACTTTGACCAGTCCATATCCCCGGTCTTCGCCATTTTTTGTGGATATGCGCTTTTTAAAAAGATCCGTAAGAATGCTGGGATCCAGTCCTTCTCCTGAGTCTTCCACTTCTATTAAGATCTCTGATCCATTATTGGAAAGAAACAGCCGGACGATCCGCTGTTCTTCCGGAAGGTGTTCGACCGCTTCAAACGAATTTGTCACGAGGTTTCCAAGGATGGAAATGAACAAGCTTTTTTCAAACTGTGGAGGAAGCTCTTTCAAAAAACTTTCCTCATCCAGCAGAAACTTCACCTTCAATTCGCGGGCGCGGTTGAAAAGGCCGATCAAAATGCCTCCAAGAAGCGGATCCTGTACATGTTTTAAAACAAAATGCACGAGTGATTGCTGTTCTTCTGTCTCATTATGGATCAACTCCATGGCTTCTTCGAGAGAATTGAGCTGGATCAAGCCGGAAATGGTATAGAGCAGATTGTTGTGTTCATGGGTTTGGGCACGCAATGCATCGGCATATTGGCGCACTTGGGTTATTTCGTTCCGCATCCCTTCGATATCAGACTGCAGGCGGAAACTGGAAACGGCTCCTATGATGTCATTTCCATGGCGGATCGGTATGCGGTTGACAATCGTCTTGTTTCCGTGAATGGTCATGGGCCGGTCCAGCTGGGATTCCCCTGTATTCAGGACATGGGGCAATTGTGTATTCGGAAGGACCTCTTCAATCAGTTTGCCAATCAGCTGGTTCTCTTTAGGCACGGACAAAACTTCATAAGCGGAGTTGTTCGCCATGGTGATTTCGCCGTTTTTATTTACCATGATGATGCCTTCGCGGACAGATTCTATCAGCGCATTGCGCTCTCTATAGAGGCTGGCAATCTCTTCCGGTTCCAAACCGAAGAGCGTCTTTTTGATGTTGCGGGCAAGGACCATTGAACCGATGGCACCCGAAGCAATGGCGATAAGGACAATGCCGATGATTGAATCGGCATATTCAAGGAAAGTGGATGTCATGCTGGTTTTTAAAAATCCGACTGAAATAACGCCGATGATGTTGCCGGCCTCATCAAATATGGGCGCTTTTCCTCGAAGGGAAGGGCCCAGTGAGCCGGTGGCTTCAGAAACATAGGCTTCACCATGCAGGAGGGCCCGCTCATTATCATCCCCGATCATCTTTTTCCCTATCCGATCTTCTAAAGGATGTGCGAAGCGAATTCCCTCCTGATTGCCGATTACCACATATTCGGCATCGGTTTGGGCCCGGATGTTCTCGGCAATCGGCTGAAGAGCGGCTGAAGGGTCAGGCAGTTTGAATGCCATTATGACATCTTGGCGCTCGGCAGTCGTTTCCGCAATGTCCAGTGCGCGTTCACCAGCCTCTTTTTCGATTGCATCCGATATGGTCAGATAAAACGAAATACCTGCAAGCACCATGACAGTGGAGATGAAAAGCGCTCCATATAAAAAGATTCTTCGTTGCAAAGGCATTTCGGATTCACTCATTTCTATTTTTATATAGCATCCAATCAACTTAACAAGAAGTTTAAAGTAAGAGAGGAGGGAACACAATTGCCATTTTTATCAGCAGATAAGAAACCCCCGCAAAAAGTTACTTTTGCGGGGGTTTTTCTTGAGATTCTGCACACTCGTTGCAAAGCAGTTTGCCATTGTTATAAACGCCTTCCAAAAAGCCATCTCTGCAATAGACATCTTTGCCGCAGTTAGTGCACGGTCCAATCAGCTCACGCATTTTCGATGCCATCCGCGTAAATGTACATGGCATTTTTCAGGTACTTGGACAAACCGGCACCGTGCTGGTCGATATTATGGGAAAAGCGGCTGTCTGCGGCATACAAGTCGCCAAGGCCGCGGAACATTTTCGGATTGCAATTATAGAAGCGGTCCAACAATATGTAGTAAGCTCCCATTTCCTTCTGGACTGCCGGTGATTCCGGCGGCAAATGCATCAACGATGCTACTGTGGTATAAATGCGGTTGCCCTCCCGATTGATTTCTTCTAAATCTTCCTTTTCTTTTCCGGAAGCCGGTTCTTCAGCAGGGACTTCGTCTTCTGAAAAGGCAAGCTCAGCTTCCGGCACCAGTTCTTCTTCAAGCGCAGTTTCTTCAACAGCCTCGGTTTTTTCAATTGATGTGGAATGTTCGGGCAGGCGGATCGTTTCATCAGCTGCTGACTTTTCCTCAGAAGCGGTTTCTTCCGAATACACGGTTTCTTCGCTTAAAACAATTTCTTCAATCGCAATCGGCTCTTCTGCAAAAGCAGCTTCACCTGCAGCGTCTGGAACTCCAGCAGCAACGGCAGTTTTAGGAGCTTCCTGCTTTACTGCTGCTTTATACTGGTCGATGCTTTCAATTCCTTTGCCATCGGCAAAGGCGCTGAAACGCTGTTCATTCGTCAAAGTTTCTTCCCCTTGAAACTCACGCAGCGTTATTTCAGCGTTTTGGATCAGCTTCTCCAGGCGTTCTTGTTTCTGGCGTAAAAATGCCGCATGGTGGTCAAGCGCGGATTCCGGATCAAATCCTTCAGCGACAATTTCTTGAATCTTTTTCAACGAAAAACCGATTTCTTTAAAGAAAAGAATATGCTGAAGCAGTTTCAAATCTTCATCATTATAATAACGGTACCGGTTAGAGCCGATATTCGATGGCTTCATAAGGCCGATGCTGTCATAATGGTGAAGGGTTCTGACACTGACTCCTGCAATTTTTGCCACTTCTTGTACTTTGTACATGATTGATCACCTCAAGACTAGTTTAAACTATAACGCTCCGTTACTGTCAATCTGTTTCAATAAAAAGAGTTCAATTGATTCCTTATACATAGAACAAGAAAGACTTTTGCCCCGAAAGCAGCTGTGTCCATCAAAAAAACAGCGATTGGGCTCTTCCATTGAAACAGCAAAAGGATGGCCGGGAATCCGGCCACCCTTTTTTCAAGCAGAGATTTCTGCAACAGTATCTTCTGATTTCGGAACTAGCATTTTCAGTCTTTTCGGTTCCACTTCAATTTCCAGCGGAGTCTTCATATAGATTTCCCCATCGGTATCGACATCCATTTCTTGTTCGGTCCGGATGGCAATCCGGCGCCCTTGATAATGGGTTACATGCTCCAGTTCATCGGTTAGTATTTCCGGCTGCGAAAGAGAAAGCCATTCGCGAACGGCTGCGATGGAAGAAGACTGGATGACAAACACATCGAGCAGCCCGTCAGCGGGATCAATCAGCGGCAACGGAACCGTATGGGTGCCGATCGATTTGCCATTCATCACTAAAATAACTACGCCTTCTTCAGGATGGACGATTCCATCCACATCGATAGTGGCAGAAAAAGTTTCGGCTTGCCTGAGTGAACGGAGGCCGCTCATGAAATAGCTTAATTTGCCATAGCGTTCTTTCAGTTCGGGATCGATATTGGTCGATGCCTCGGTAATGACACCGACCCCGGCAAAATTGAGGAAGGAATTTCCGTTGATCCGGGCTGTATCAATTTCTTTAATATCTCCGCCGACGAGGGAGGCGGCAGCTTCATCCAAAGAAAGAGGAATGCCGAGTGTCCGGGCAAAGTCGTTGCATGTCCCTCCAGGCAAAATTCCAAGAAGCGGAGGATTTTCCAGTGTGGTCAATGTTTGGACCGCTAAATGGATCGTGCCATCACCGCCGACCACGAACAGTGCATCCGCAGATTCTGCCGCTCTTTTGCAGGCTTCGGTAAATTCTTCGGGAGAATTCGTTTGGACCAGTTCCAGTGCTTGGGATTCTGCTGCCAGCGCAGGGGTGGTGAGGGCAATCATCTCTTCGCTCATGGACTGGCCAGCCTGAGCGTTATACAATAAAACAGTATGGTTGAATCTTGGCACACCACTAACCTCCTTTAAACCTTCTATTAGTTATCATTTTCCACTTGGGTATTTTTTATAAACACAGGATTTAGAGGAGCCGTAAAGACAAGCGATTATTATCCGGAATGAGGGGATTTTACATGACCACGAAATTGTACTATGAGAATCCGAAACTGAAGAAAACCAATGCTGCTGTAGTTAGAAGTGATAAAGACGAAAAAGGCTATTTCTCGGTGCTGGATCAAACATGCTTTTATCCGGAAGGCGGCGGACAGCCGGCAGATGCCGGGGTTATCAACAAGGTTAAAGTGGTCGATGTCCAGACAGTAGATCAGGAGATTCGCCATTACACAGACCAGCCGCTGCCGCTCGGAGCTGTTTCAGCGGAGCTTGATTGGGAGCGAAGATGGGACCACATGCAGCAGCATGCGGGCCAGCATGTGCTAAGCGCCATTTTTGACGACCATTATGGCATGAAAACAAGCAGCTTCCATTTAGGCGCCGAACGTGTCTCCATCGATTTGGATATACATGATATCACAAAAGAACAGTGGATGGACGTTGAAAAAAAAGCGAACGAAGTTATTCAGCGGCACCTTCAAATCCAGTCAACTTGGATTACGGCAGAAGAAGTTTCAGCTTTGAAATTGCGAAAGCCGCCGGCAGTTGACGGCCCTATCCGTTTAGTCATCATTGATGGCGTCGATTCGAATGCATGCGGAGGGACGCATCCGCTGAATACGGCAGAAATTGGCGCTATAAAATTGATCAGCATGGAAAAGTCGAAAGGCGGCATGCGCGTCTACTTTTTATGCGGCACCCGGGCATTTCGTTATTTTCAACAGCTTCTTGAAACAACGGATGAACTCGTGCGCCAATTGAACGCTCCGGTCCAGGAATTGAACAAAGCGGCCATGGCAATTCTGCAGGAAAAAGCGGCGAATGAAAAAACGATAAAAGAACTGAATGCCGGATTGCTCGAAGCAGAAGCGGCCCTGTTGAGCCCCGACCCGGAAAAAGGGACGATTGAAAAAGTATTCGGGAATCGGGCTATCAAAGAAGTCCAGCAGCTGGCCAAGCTTACGGCTGCAAACCATCCGGGAGCGGCGCTTTTGTTTTTAGCGACCAATCAGGAAGAAGTGCGCTTCGTCTGTGCAAGAGGCGCTGACGCAGATGGCGACATGCGAATTCCCCTGAAAGAACTGCTCGCCATGACTGATGGAAAGGGCGGTGGGAATGCCCAGTTCGGACAAGGCGGAGGAGTGTTTGCCCAGCCTGTGGAAAATTTGTTCGAAGCTTTCAGGAATTCATTGAAAAATTTACAGTGAAAATTGTAACTTTTTCAGAGCGTTGCTGTCTAATGGGGAAAGAACGGCCGAAAGGATGGGAACATGATGAAGAAAAGGGGAGTATGGCTGTTGGCCGCTGCATTGATTGCAATTTTCGGGGTGGCTTTTGCTGTCATAAGCGATAAAGTTTCCGTCAGTGCATCTGCTATTGCCTTGGCAGAGCAGGGCTGGAGCGCAAGCTTTTCTTCGGAGCTCCATCCCGCTGCGATCGAAAAAGGAGATCTGTACATCACTGATGCCAATGGCAATCGGGTAGACGTAGAAATGGTTTTACTCGAAAACGGGAAAACCATCAACATTCCCCGGATTCCTGCGGGTGATTACAAATTGCATATCAAAGAGTCGGCAGTGAAAGGCGGTTTTCTCAAATCGCTGTCTGCTTCAGAGGTTTCATTTGCGGTCCAGGAAGAATTGAAAAAATTATCGAATGCCGAAGAACTGGAAGCATATTTCAAACAGTTGATGGTTTTGGAGAAAAGCAGCGGACAACCCGGACTGTTTACAAACGAAGGATCTGTCGCTACGGAAGAAGCGGCTGATAGCAGTTCTGCAGGCGGGAATGGCGGGGAAAACCATTCTACTACGAACAATCAAGTTGAAGGGGTGGATGAAGCGGACCTCGTAAAGACAGATGGTTCCTTTGTTTACGCCATCAGTGAAGCGAAGGTCGTTATTACGGATGTAAGAAATCCGGATGCGATGGCAGTTGCAAAAGAACTGGCTTTCCAAGAGAATATGTACCCGCAGCAATTGTTTTTATCAAACGGAGTGCTTGTGGTTCTTGGAAGCGAGTATTCTGCGATGCCGCTGGCCGGCGGCGACATTCTTGAGTTCCGGCCGCAGACGGCATTGACCACTGTCCATATATACAACATAGAAAACCCGGAAAATCCCGAGCTGATCCGGGAATTCGGCACGGAAGGGAATCTGAACGGAGCCAGGCTGACAGACAGCCTCTTGTATTACGTAACCAATGTCACACCGGATTACCGCGTATTGGAAGAACCGGACAATGGGGAAATCCGGCCGCATATGTACGATTCGAAAAACGGTGAAAAACTCCAGCCGCTGCCGTATGAAAGCCTCGCCATTTTGCCGGGGACAACTTCAGCAAGCTACAGTATAATCACGGCCATCGATCTGGCCGATCCGGAGGCAAGCGAACTTGTGATGGAAGGATATTTAGGAGGCAGCGAGCAGCTATACATGACAAAAGAGCATTTGTATATAACGGCTTCGGCTTATATGCCAATCAGTGAAGAAGAAAAAGACGAAGAGCTTGATATGTCGATTTGGCTGCCTCAGCAGGCAAATACCAAAATATTCAAATTCGCGCTGGATGATGCCGCTGTACGATATTTGGCTTCAACAGAAATTACAGGCTCGCTTCTCAACCAATTTTCCATGGATGAGTTCGATGGCTACTTCCGGGCCGTAACGACCGAAGGATTTGCTTGGGATGAAGCAGCGCCTTCCAAAAATCATTTGTTTATACTTGATGACAAACTCAAGCAAGTTGGTTCAGTGCAAGATCTTGCTCCAGGCGAACGGATCTATTCAGCGCGCTTTATCGAAGACAAAGCGTATATGGTGACCTTTAAAGAAACAGATCCACTTTTTGTCATTGATGTTTCGGCTCCTTCATCTCCGGAAGTGCTGGGTGAATTGAAAATCCCTGGCTTTTCCAACTATTTGCATCCGATGGGTGAAGACCATTTGATCGGTTTCGGCTATGATACAAAACTTGAACCGGTAAAAGGCGGAGAACCCCGGGTTGTGACAGGCGGGATGAAGATTTCGTTGTTTGATATCACCGATTTTTCCAATCCAATTGAAAAAGATACCGAAATTATCGGAGGGGCGGGAACGTATTCGACGCTTCAATATGACCACAAAGCGCTGTTCACCCATGCCGATAAAAACTTCTACGGCTTTCCGGTTTCCGTTTTTAGCGGAACAGACAGCGACTATGTGAAGTTTGAAGGAGCAGGGGCGATGATTTATACGATTACACCGGAAGGGATCGAAGAAACAGCAAACCTCCTGGCTAAGACGGAATCGGGCATCGAAAATTGGGAAACCAGCGTCCAGCGGCTTCTTTACATCGGCGACTCGCTTTATACGGTGTCCCCGACTGAACTGAAAAGCTATAGCTTGGAAAACTTCAGTTTAAAGCATACATTGAGCTACAGATAAATAAAAGCGGAGGCAAAGAAAATTCTTTGCCTCCGCTTTTAACGTTTTTTAATGAAGGAAAGAGGGAAGATGTACAGTATTCTGAAAAAACGGAGGGATATGGATGAAAGCAGTTACCTTTCAAGGTGTAAAGAATATGCAAGTTAAAGAAGTAGAAGATCCGAAGCTACAGAAAAAAGACGACATTATTGTCAAAATAACTTCTACAGCAATATGTGGTACGGATTTGCATATTTATCAAGGGGCTTTGCCGGCCCGTAAAGATTATGTCATTGGGCATGAACCGATGGGGATAGTCGAAGAAGTGGGACCGGAAGTGACAAAAGTAAAAAAAGGCGACCGCATCGTCTTGCCATTCAATGTCAGCTGCGGACAGTGCTTTTATTGCAACCACGATATGGAAAGCCAGTGTGATAATTCAAATGACAATCCCCACTTCGACACAGGCGGCTATTTGGGCTTAACAGAACGCTACGGTGATTATCAAGGCGGACAAGCCGAATACTTACGCGTGCCTTACGGCAACTTTACACCACTTCTCATTCCGGAATCAACAGAGTTGGAAGATGAATCGCTGCTGTTTTTATCAGATGTTCTGCCGACAGCTTGGTGGAGCGTCGAGAGTGCCGGAGTAAAGCCGGGAGATACAGTTGTTGTACTTGGCTGTGGTCCGGTTGGTTTAATGGCACAGAAGTTTGCCTGGATGTTTGGGGCGAAGCGGGTCATTGCAGTTGATGAGCTTCCTTACCGGATGGAACGCGCCAAGAACATGAATAATGTAGAGATTGTCGACTTTTCGAAGCATGACAATACGGGAGCGTTTATCCATGAAATTACAGCTGGCGGTGCTCAAGTAGTCATCGACTGTGTAGGGATGGACGGAAAAAAATCTGCCGTAGAAGCTATTCAGCAAAAATTGATGCTGCAAGGCGGTACGCTTAGCGCAATTGATATAGCCAAAGATGCAGTCAGCAAATTTGGAACGATTCAATTGACAGGAGTATACGGATTAACTTACAATCAATTCCCGTTGGGGAATATGTTCGAACGCAATGTAACGCTGAAAATGGGTCAAGCACCGGTTATTCACTTGATGCCGATGCTATTTGAAAAAATTAAAAATGGTGAATTTGATCCGCGTGAGATCATTTCGCATGTGGTGCCATTGGAACAAGCTAGCGCCGCATATGAAGTTTTCAATGACCACTTGGATGAATGTACAAAAGTAGTGTTGAAACCATAACAACTAATCAGTAGTATTTTGGACTAAACGCTCCGGACTATCGGGGCGTTTAGTTTTTTGTGTTGTTAGGTTAAGATAGACAGAAAGAAGAGGGGGAAAGCATGTGGCTCATATAAAAGAGACGAGGCGGGAGCTTGCCCTGGACTGTTGTTTGTTAGCTGGTAAGATCATGATGGAAAGCGGTGCGGAAACGTACCGGGTGGAAGATACGATGATGCGCATGGCAGTATCGCAAAATATGATGAATGCCCATTGTTTTGTCACTCCAACGGGAATCATGTTTTCGCCAAGCGATGAACTTGCCACCCGGTTTGTGCGCATCAGCAGCCGGAAAACGGACTTGGAGCAAGTGGCTCTTGTAAATTCAGTTTCAAGAAAGCTGGTCTCAGGGGAATTCTCGCTGCAAGAAGCTTATGAAGAAATGCAAGTTATCGATAAAACCAACTATTCGTTCAGCATGCGCCTGCAAGTATTAGCAGCTGCAACGGCAAGCGGATGTTTTTTAATATTGATGGGGGGAGACTGGAGTGATTTGCCTTTCGCCTTTTTGTTCGGGGGCATCGGCTATTTGATAGTAGATATCATTTTGGCCCAAACCCGCGTCAAGATTTTCTCGGAATTTATCGCTGCATTCGTAATTGCTGCATTGGCCCTGGCCGTGGTCAGGGCAGGGCTTGGCACAAATCTGGATACGCTGATTATCGGTTCACTTATGCCGCTAGTGCCCGGTTTACTGATTACGAACGCGGTAAGGGACTTGATGGCCGGCCATTTTGTTTCAGGGCTATCAAATGGGGCGGAAGCTTTTTTAACGGCATTTGCAATCGGTGCCGGCGTTGCGCTCGTTTTATCTTTTTAAAGGAGGAATTGGATGAACTGGCCATTGGAAGCATTTCTCAGTTTTATCGCAGCGGCATCATTCGGCATCATCTTCAATGCTCCGCGCAGGACACTGTTAAGCTGCGGATTGGTAGGCATGAGCGGATGGCTCATCTACCGGTCATATTTTTTGATGTTCGATGATTCGGTACAAGCCTCTTTTGCTGGAGCTTTTGTGGTAGCGCTCGTTGCCCATATTTTGGCGAAGAAGTTCCGGATGCCGATGATCATTTTCAGCATCGCCGGCATCATTCCGCTTGTGCCTGGCAGCAAAGCGTATAATGCAATGCGCAATATTGTGGAAAACAAATATTTGGATGCAATCGCCTTTGCATCGGAGGCGCTGATGATTTCAGGAGCGGTGGCTATGGGCCTCGTTTTTGCAGAAGTATTAATGCAGCTGTTTTTCAGGCAGCAAGCGAAAAGAACACAAAGAAAAATCGGCATGACAAGAACTTGATTCTCTGTCATGCCGATTTTTTATAGTGTTTCTATATTACTTTAGCCATTTTTCAAGCTCAGCCGCTTCCATTGGATGGCCGATGATAAACCCTTGGATGCTGTCGCAATTCATGACACGGAGCAGTTCAAGCTGTTCGTTCGTTTCCACGCCTTCAGCCGTCACTTGAAAATCAAGCGATTTGCCGAACTGAATCATGCCGTTGATCATTTTTTGCATTTTTTCTTGCCGCGTAATGGACTGGATGATGGTCCGGTCGATTTTTAGCGAAGAAATTGGCAATAGGAGCATATAGCGGAATGAAGCATAGCCGGTGCCGAAATCGTCCAACGTGAAGCTGAGCCCTTGTTGATGCAATTGCTGCATCTGCCGGATGATGGAGCGTTCGGCTTCCGCTTCAAGCGCAAACTTTTCAGTGATTTCGATAGTCAGCGAACGAGGATCGCAGCCATGCAGTTCAACTTGTTTCATCAATGCAGTCGCCATGTCTTTGTCCCGGAATTCCCGGATGGATGAGTTGATGCTGACATGGAGATCCAGTCCCCTTGAATTCCAGTCTTTCAATTGGGCGCAAACTGTTTCAAGGACAAACAATCCAATTTCATGAATCATGCCGCTTTCTTCAGCAATTGGAATCAATTCATTCGGAGGCACGATGCCAACTTCGCTGTCATTCCAGCGGACGAGCGCCTCCACACGTTCCACTTCGCCGGTCTTCAGATTGACTTGCGGCTGGTAAAGCAACTGTAAATTCCGGCGGTCGAGCGCATGGATAAGGCGCTTTTCGATTTGTGCTTTGCGGTTCAACTGTTCGTGGTCATCCGCGGTCAACATGGAAATGGCGCTGCCTCCGCGGTCTTTCACTTTTTTGACTGTCGCGTGCGATGCTTTGATCAAATGGACGAACGTTTGCTGATCTTCGGGATAGCGAGTAATGGCTCCGCTGACAGTCATCGGGATGGCAACTCCGTGCAAGTAGATCGGATGCTGCTGCAAATAATGAAGGAATCCTTCAATGAACCAATTGCTGAGCGGAGTGATCAAAGCAAATTCATGCAATCCTGCCCGTGTAATGATGGAGTCCGAGAAATACGTGCGCAGCCGTTTTGTGAATTCAATCAGCAATTGGTTTTCTGTATCGGTTTCCGAGACATCCCGAAGTGTATAAAAATGGTCGATGTCCAAAAAGACAAAAGAAAAATGTTTTTGTTCTTCTATAAATTCATTGACCACTTGCTCCAAGCGGTGGCGGTTTTCCAAACCGGTCACAGGGTCGATAAAGGCGATTTCCTCCAAATGGTGCTGGGCATTCTTTGTTGCGGTAATATCTTTTTCAAGGAATATATAATAGGCGTCATCTCCTGCTATGTGCATAGGGATAGCAGTTAAATCCACCCAATAAACTTCTCCGTCTTTTTTCAGTTTTTTAACTTCGCCATTCCAGACATTTCCATTCTTCAATGTGGACATGATGGTCTCCACTAAATGGACATCGTCAGCTTCACCATCAAACATCTGCCAAATCGGTTTTCCAAGAATTCGCTTCGGCGTCCATTTGCTCAACTTCAAAAAAAGCGGATTTGCGTATGTAATCAAAAACTCTTCATCAAAATACAAGAGCATAAACGAATCATCCAAGCCTTGGCGCAAACTGTCCAATTCTCTGCTTGCTGACCCTTCTGCCTGGGATTCATCGATTTCGAAAATAGTCATGACAAATTGATCCTGTTCTGAAGTGAAAGCTTTTGCAACAACAGTTGTATATATCCGTATACCATCAGTCAGCTCGATTTCAACGTCTTCAAATCGTATCGGTTCTCTGTTATGTAGTATTGCTTCCCAAGGCTGCTTTAACATGGCAGCTTTTTCAGGATTCATATAAGGAATAGTTTTGCCTTTGACCGTTTCCGATTGGATTTGAAAAGTTCGTTCCGCATGGCGGTTGCACCATACAGCGAGCCCGTTTTTATCCATAATAATAATGGGAAAAGGGATATGGTTAAAAACGAGGTTATCGGATAACAGTTCTTGCATTTCACTCATTCAATGACGCTCCTTCTCCATAGTTTCTTTTCATTATAAAGAAGAAAAGGCAGAACGTCATCTATTTGGAAATATTCTCTATCATTTTATGAATATTGTTCACTATGATAAACTCAAATGGCATGAGACAATCGAAAAAAATAATAATTCATTGAGGAGAACACTATGAGAAAAATATTACTGGCTTCGATTTTCCTGATCTTGGCATTGCCGTTTTCGGTACAAGCCCATACGGCATTGACGGCTTCTAGACCAGCTGAAGGTGAAGTGGTCAAAGAGGTGCTTGAGGAAGTGCAGCTTACATTTGGCACAACGATCGAGCAAGAAAGTACAATGGTTCTGCAAGGGGAAGAAGGGACATACGAATTCGAAGGCATCGCAGTGTCCGATGATAGCATGACAGGGAACATTGCGGAAGAATTGCCAAATGGCGCATATACGGTGCAATGGAAAATCATCGGCGCCGACGGCCACCCGATTGAAGGTGAAATTCCATTTGCCGTGGATATCAAGACCACAGAAGAGCCAGTAGTGGAAAATGAAGGAACAGCTGATGAAGAGCCTGCTGTCGAAGAAGAGGGTACTTCGGAAGAAGAACCGGCTATGGAAGAACAGCAGACCAGCGAGCAGGCAGCACCCGTCGGCGAAGAGAAAAGCAGCACGCTTGTCACGGTGCTTATTGTCGCTGCAGCGCTGTTAGTGGCGGCTGGGATGTTCAGCCTCTTCAAAAAGAGACAATGACAATTTTTACAGCGCTAGCTGATTTTCTGCTTTATACTGCTTTTTCGTATCTTGCCGGATCGGTTGTTTTGAAATTCGTCCCTGAAGATAAAAAGCCGCGGATTGTTGAGTCAAAAACTGTATTGCTGATTTGTGCTGCTGGCATTGCGCTGTTTTCACTGGCGCCGCTTATCGAATTGGCGGCTTTCCTGGAAAATGGCGAAGGCTGGACAAAGATATTCCTGACAGTCTTGCTCGAATCGCGAACAGGGCATGGCTGGCTTGTTGCACTTGCCTTATCGCTTCTTTTGGGACTCGCCATTTTCTTTGACACTTCTAAATATAATCAAGCCTACTATTTGGTTTTATTGATTTTAGTAATCGGTTACTTTAGTCATGTTGCGTCACTGTCTTTATGGTCTGGCTTCGCCAGCCATTCTCTCCATTTCTTTTTTATGGCGATTTGGACAGGAGTGTTATTGCACGTTGCCTGGTTCTCAACAGATGGCTCCAATTGGCCGCGGTTTTTAGCTTGGTTTACGCCATATGCCATTTTTTGTGTAGCGGCATTGATTGCCACAGGTGTTTTCATCATGTTTTACTTTATCGAACCTCAAAGCTATGCAAATTCTTGGGTGCTGCCATATGGGCAGATGCTGCTGCTGAAACATTTAAGCATCATTCCGCTCCTTGCCGCGGCTTTCATCAACGGTTTTTTGAACAAAGGACGTCCGCTGGAGCGCGTATGGCTGAAACTGGAAAGCTTTTTGCTTTTCTTTGTCTTTCTGTTTACGGCGTTCATGAGCAAGCAAGCTCCCCCTCACGAAGTCCATCATACTTTCCAGGCGGAAGGGGCCGCGCCTTTGGTTGTTTGGTTGAAAGGCGAGCAATTTATTCCATTTGACGCTTCACTTGACTGGTCGGCAAATGGCATTGCGCTTCTTGCAATCGGGGTTTTGCTGCTGGGAATGATGGTATTCAGTTCTTATCGGCAAATTTCGTCATGGCTGCCGTTTCTTTTTGGCACAGGTTTTATCATCACTGTTTACATCGGCTTGATGCTGAACGTCACTTTCTGATTTCGAAACCTGGCAAACGTGCATTTTATATTCTGAAGCAAGGGGTGGTCGTGTGAATCGATTGAAAGGAATCGCCATGGTCATCGGCGGCGCCATGCTATGGGGCGCGACAGGTCCTTTGATAGAATGGACGTTGGCATTTTACAAACTGTCTGTCCCGTTTCTTTTGACGATCCGTATGTCAACGGCGGGCATTTTGCTGCTCGTTTTTTTGAAAATCAAGAAAGTGCATTTGACTGGCATTTTCCGGGACAGGATTTGGGTGCGCCAATTAGTCATTTTCTCGATTCTTGGCATGCTTGGGTGCCAGTATGCTTTTGTTACAGCAATTCATGTAAGCAATGCAGTAGTCGCAACGCTTCTGCAGTTTTTAGCGCCAGTCTATATTATCCTGTTTGTATCACTGGGCCGGCGTAAATGGCCGCCTTCTTATCAATTGGTAGGGGTGATAGGAACTCTTGCCGGCTTGTTTTTGCTGTTGACGAATGGGCAGCCGGATAAATTGGCCATCAGCGGCATTGCTTTGGTCTGGGGGCTTTTGCTGGGCGCAGCTTTCGCGTTCTACACAATCTATCCGGCACGGCTGATGCAGGAATGGGGTGTCTTGCTGGTTGTTGCCTGGTCCATGCTCATCGGAGGCGTTTTTGTTGGATTGGCAAATCCGATTTTCCTTTCGGCTGAATGGCCAAAAATTATGAGCTTCCATGCAATCCTCTCCATAGTCGGTATTGTTGTAATCGGAACACTCGCCTTTGTGCTTTTTTTAAGCAGCATGCGGTTCATTGCGGCAGTAGAGACCAGCATATTATCAGCGTTTGAACCATTGACTGCCATGATCCTTTCGGTTTTCTGGTTTGGCGAATTTTTGGCACCGGTCCAATTGTTTGGAGCATTCGCAATGCTGGTCTTTGTCACATGGCTGTCGCTTGCCGGAAAAGAAAAGCTCGAAGAAGAAAAAGCATAGCGGCACTTGGGACAGCATCTTTTCCTGGATGCTGTTTTTTGATTTGAAGGAAAAGTATTATGCGTTATCAGAAAGTTGTGGCATAATAATTACCATAAAAGTTCGTGTTTCGAAATGTTTAAGGGGATGGTTGCTTGAAAACAGTTTTTTCCTATGCAAAACCATATAAAGGATATATTGTCTTTGCATTATTTTTGATGTTGCTTGAATTGACGGTTGAATTGATGCAGCCTTTGGTTATAGCGAAAATTGTGGACGAAGGCATCGTGGCCGGCGACCAAGACCGAATTGTACAACTGGGAATTTTGCTTGTTGGACTGTCTGTGATTGCACTTATATCAGGTATTACCAATTCCTATTACGCTTCCCACGTTTCACAGAGTTTTTCTTTCGATTTGCGCCGTGTGCTTTACGGCCGGGTCCAGTCATTCTCGTTAGCCACTTTCAATAAATTCCCGGCATCAGGTTTGATTACGCGGTTGACGAGCGACGTCAACCTTGTCCAGCAAGTGCTTTTTATGGGGCTGCGGATCATGCTGCGGGCGCCATTGCTTGTTATAGGAAGCATGTTGATGGCGTTTGTCGTCAATGCTGAACTAGCCGTTTACTTGGTCGTCGTTTTTCCGGTGCTGCTTATATTCCTATATGTCATGGTGCTGAAAGGGGTCGCTCACTTCAGCTTTGTGCAAAAGCGCTTGGACCGGGTCAACCGATTGATTCAGGAAAATCTGCAGGCGGTGCGCTTGATCAAGGCTTATTTGCGGGGCAACTACGAGTCAAGCCGATTTTCTGAAGTGGCGGGATCGCTTAAAATCGATACTGTGAAAGCTTTCCGAATCATGGAAGTGGTTTTGCCGGTTTTGTTGTTTGGCATGAATCTTTCATTATTGGCGGTGCTGTGGTTCGGTGCTTCATCCATTCAGACAGGCGGTGCACAGATTGGTGAATTGGTGGCCGTTGTCAACTACGCTATGCGCATGACAGGCGCTTTTTCCATGTTTTCTTTCATTATTATGGCGTTCGCCCGGGCAAAGGCTTCTTCAGAACGAATCGAAGAAGTGCTGCGCGCGGAAGATTCGCGTGAAAAAGAAGAGCAGGGCGAGGCTCATGAAATCCGCCGCGGGGAAATTGTTTTTGAGAACGTTTCGTTCACTTATCCGGGAACAAGCCGCGAAGTGCTGAAAAACATCTCGTTCCGGATGCAGCCCAATGAAAAACTGGCTATCATGGGGGCGACAGGCTCTGGAAAGACATCACTGCTGCAATTGATTCCGAGATTTTACGATGCTGCTGAAGGCACTGTGTACATTCATGGGCATGATGTGAAAAACTGGTCATTGCGTGCGCTCCGAAAAACGATCGGTGTCGTGCCGCAGCAATCGCTCCTTTTTACCGGAACAATCTCCGAGAATTTGTCGTGGGGCAAAGAACAGGCTGAGCAGAAAGAATTGGCGATGGCTGCAGGGAAAGCCCAAATCCATCAGACAGTGGAGCGTTTTCCAAAAGGATATGGCACGCGGGTAGGGCAAAAGGGAGTCAATTTGTCGGGCGGCCAAAAGCAGCGGTTGTCTATTGCGCGTGCGCTCGTCCGTAAACCATCGATCCTCATCTTGGATGACAGTACCAGTGCTCTGGATGTGAAAACGGAAGCGGCGCTCTGGGAAGCGTTGGAAACCGAAAAAGCGACAATGCTTGTCGTTACTCAGAAAATCAGGACGGCGAAAAAAGCCGATCGCATTTTGCTCATGGAAGAAGGGGAGGTTTCAGCTTATGGCACACATGACCATTTGATGAAACACTCAGAGTTGTACAGGCAGATTGCGCTTTCCCAACAGGAAGAGGAGGTGGACGAATATGTTTGATGCGATCCGCCGCCCTTTCGGCTATGAACCGGTTATCAAAAAAGAAGACCTGAAAAAGAAAACGGCGAAAAAAGCCGAACGGGCAGAAAACTGGCAATCGACTTTGCTCAGAATCTGGAAGCTCGTTGATGAGCACCGCATCTTATTGATCGTTGTGCTGAGCATGGTGTTTTTCAGTTCGGCTTTAGCGCTGCTCGGTCCATATCTTGTCGGCTATATCATCGACCAGTACATCGTCCCGCAGAATTTTAGCGGAATGGGTCTGATTATCGGTTGGCTGATTGTTGTTTATACGGGTTATTCTTTGACGATGTATTTACAGAACTACTGGATGGTTGGAATCGCCCAGCAGGTCATTTATCGAATGCGGACTGGATTGTTCGAGCATTTACAGCGTTTGCCCGTTTCTTTTTTCGATAAACGGCAGCATGGTGAATTGATGAGCCGGATGACGAACGATATCGAAAATGTCTCATCGACACTGAACAGCTCGTTTATCCAAGTGTTTTCAAGCATCTTGACTTTAGCCGGCACTGCTGTCGTCATGGTGATGCTTAGCCCGTTGCTGACGGTGCTGACGCTTGTCATCATTCCGCTCATGTATGTGTCGATGCAATGGATTACAAAACGGACAGGCAGATTGTATAAGGAACAGCAACAAGCGATTGGCGATTTGAACGGCTATATTGAGGAAACAATTTCTGGCCAGAAGATTGTTAAGGCATTTTCCCAAGAACCGCGTGTCATGGAAGAGTTCCTGGTTAAAAGCGAACGGATGCGGAACACCGGTTTCTGGGCATGGACATATGCCGGATTTATCCCGAAAGTGATGAACTTCCTGAACAATGCGAGCTTTGCGATTGTAGCCGGTGTGGGTGGGGTGCTGGCGTTGAACGGCTCGATTTCAATTGGCGTGATCGTCATTTTCACGGAGTATGCCCGGCAATTCACACGTCCGTTGAATGATCTTGCGAACCAGTTCAATACTATTTTGTCGGCAATCGCGGGCGCAGAACGTGTATTTTCGATTATGGAGGAAAAGGAAGAGCCCGATGACCAAGTTGAAAACGCGGACAAAGAACTCCGCGGCCAAGTCGTTTTTGATGATGTCTCTTTCAAATACGAGGGAGCCGAAGAGGACTGGACGATCCGCAATGTCAGCTTTACGGTGAATGTGGGCCAAACGGCGGCGCTTGTAGGAGCGACCGGCGCAGGAAAAACAACCATCATGCAGCTGCTTGCGCGTTTCTATGATGCCAACGAAGGCGAAATCCGTTTGGATGGTACGCCGATTGCGTCGATGCCGCGGGAAACTTTGCGCAAACAGATTGCGTTTGTTCTGCAAGATCCATTTCTTTTCGAAGCTACAGTAATGGAGAACATCCGTTATGGCCGTTTGGACGCAGCCGATGAAGATGTGATAGAAGCGGCGAAAAAAGCCAATGCCCATGAGTTTATCGGAAAATTGCCCGATGGCTACGATACCGTTCTTTCGGGCGATGGATCGATGATCAGCCAAGGGCAAAAGCAGCTGCTGTCGATTGCCCGGGCATTGATCGCGGACCCCGTCATCTTACTGCTGGACGAAGCGACCAGCAGCATTGATACGGTCACCGAATTGAAGATCCAGGAAGCGCTGGAACGGCTAATGAAAGGGCGGACAAGTTTCGTCATTGCCCATCGCTTGAACACAGTCCGCCAAGCGGATCTGGTCATGGTTATGAATATGGGCGAACTGGTCGAATCCGGCACACAGCAGCAGCTGCTAGCCCGCGGAGGAATGTATGCAAACATGCTGGCAGATGCCGACGGATAAAGAGAAAGAAGCTGTCCTTTTATTTGAGGGCAGCTTCTTTTTGGGGCTTATGCATCTCTGGGATGGTCGTAGGATCGGATTTGTTATGATAGGATAAAAGAAAAATGGATAAGGGGGACATAAGATGAATGTGTCTTTATCGATTGATTCGTTTCCGCTTGATGATGATACAGCCCGCGACATGCAGGAGCTGCTGGATCAGATGCCGATAGACTACGGGACGGTGTTGAATGCGCCGGTTTGGCGGCTTCCCGAAGCGAGAGGTTTTGCGGTTTTGGCTTATTTGGAAGGCAGCGGCTTGATCGGCTTTGCAACGTGCCTTGATATTGTAGGGCTTCACCACTACGAGTGGTCGGTTATTGTTCATCCGGAGTTCCGCCGGCAGGCTATTGGGACGGCTCTTGCTGAAGGCGTCGCGTACGGGCTCCAGCAGCGGGAAGCGGAAAGCGAGTTAGCAGTATTTATTGAAGACGAAAAAGCTGCGGCTTTTCTGCAGAGTTTGGGATATGCAGCCGGCTTCAAGGAGATTCTGCTTGGGGCGCCGGCGCATGAAGCGGAAGAATTGCCGGCCGGCTTGTCGGTTGTGCCCTATGGCGGCGAACAAGCCGAATTGGCAGCAGTTTTAGTGGCTGCTTTTGATGAGGATGTACTGCCGGTCATGGCCCATAATATTGATGAAGCAGGACGGGAAATTTGGGTGATGAAAAAAGAAGGCCGGATTATAGCGGCAGCGACGCTAATCGCGGAAGAAGACGCGCTTTGGGTCACCGCTTTTGCAGTGGATCCGAAAGAACAAGGAAATGGCTATGGCCAGGCATTTTTGCGCTGGTGCCGCAATCAGGCTTTTGTTGAAAACAAATGCCAAGTGCTGTTAGACGTTGAAACGACGAATGATGCAATCCGGGTTTATGAAAAAGCTGGATTTTCGCCAGTGGATACGGTTCATTACTGGAAGCGGAAAGAAGGGGAATAAATCAAAAAAACCACCCTTGTTTCGGGGTGGTTTCATGCATTTGAATCAGTTTCCGGATGCTTGATATTCTTTATCTTCTCCGCCTTGATACTGCACTTCAATTTCAATATTGCTGTAGCCCTCTTTTAAACCAAAAGCCTCCGCGACTTGCGAAATAACATCTTCATCAGACATGTCAGGCTGAAGCTCCATATTTGTAAAGGCCGGTTCAATCTCATCCCATGCCTCGTTGCCGCTAAGTTCTACATTGTCGATTTTGTTTGTATAGGTGGCTTCGACTTTCTCGCGGATTTCTTCGTAGCTGACGGCATAGGCTTCATCTTGGTCCGGATAGTCTACTGTCATTTCAAATTCCGTGAAGCCGAATGTCCCGCCGCCGACTTCCTGGCTGTCAACACCGCCGCTGGTGGCTGCGTCAGCATTCGTGTCAGAAGGATCGGTGGATTCTTCGTTTTGGACCGGTTCAGTCACTTCTTCATTGCTGCCGCAGGCAGCAAGCATGATTGTTGAGGATAGAAATAAAACGGTCAATAGGGGATACTTGCGATACCTCATGAGTCTCATCCTTTCGCTGTCGTATTTCTTATTATGATCATCATTCCCGATTTTCGTGCTTTTAATCTTTAACGGGGATTTCCTAAAGCGGCGAAATTTAGAAGAAGGATGTCCGAGAGGGGCAGGAATGGAGTTTTTCCAGTTGGCTGCGATAATGCCAGCCGCGTATATGAAATTCCGCGATGGCTCAGGAAATTCCAGCGCTTTTCAATTTCATCAGTGCCGCATGATTGGCATCGTATTGGGGTATAAAACTAAATATATCCTAAAATTAATGAAAAAAGGAAATGCTTCATCAAAAGCTGGGAGAAGCTATCCGAACCCCAGGATTGTACGCTGCCATTCGGAGATTGTGGCATCAATCACTTAAAGAAAGTGCCCGATCAATACTTCTTCCCGGAAATTCGGGAAATATGCACGGATCTATAGGAGGAGCTTCATGAAAATTTACGCAAATAGAGGAAGTTCAGGGAATTATCCTGAAAATACACTTGCCGCTTTCAGAGCTGCCGCTGAGCTGCCGATTGCAGGAATTGTTATGAATGTACAGCTCTCAAAAGATGGAAAAGTTGTCGTTATCCATGATGAGAGGCTGGAACGCACTACAGATGGGCAAGGGTATGTGAAAGACAAAACACTCACGGAACTGAAGGATTTGAATTGCGGAGCCTGGTTTTCTCCTGACTGGGAAGAAGAAAGAATTCCGACTCTCGATGAGGTATTCGATATATTCCAGGGAACTGACCATCGCCTGAATATCGAATTGAAAACGGATTTTTTTCCATACGACCAGCTGATTGGAAAAGTGATTGCAATATCGGACAAGCGTGGTATGACTGAAAGGCTCATTTTGTCTTCGTTCAATCATGAAGATGTTCAAAAAGTATGCAGAGAAACGCATGTTGAATCAGCTATCCTGACATCGGATATTTTAGTGGACGCTTATGATTATGCGCGGGTAATCGGCACAGACCGCATCCACATATCGTTGTCGGGCGCCTACCGGAGAACTGCTACCGATGCGCTGAGAAAAGGCGCGATTGTCTACGTTTACGCCGGAGATGACCTGCAATATGCCGAAGAGCTCCAGCAAATCGGGATACACGGATTGATCACAAATCATCCGGAAGTGATGTTAAAGAGATTGCCGTAAAAAAGAGGCGCCCAAGGGCGCCTCTTTTACCATTTAGCATGATGTTCTTCGATTGCCCCAAGCATTTGAAGGATTTTCACCTTTTTCCCATCGGGTTCGCGGACATAGCCGTTATAATAGCCGAAAAGCTGATGCATTTCTGATTTCACAAGCCGAACATCCGTTTTGGAGACTCGTTCAAAAAAAGGAACGAAGGTCAGCTTCACATCATCAGAAAACTTTGTATGGATAAGCCATGGTTCTTTATAGTTTTCCCGATTGTATCGGAACAAGACATCTTCATGGATTTTGGTCATTTTCCCATTTATGAAAAAAGCATTTTCAGTCATACCGGTTCCATCGGTCCACTTGCCGCCGAAATTCAATCCGATGACTTTGCCATGAAAACGCTGGGAGGCCATAGCCCAGTTCCAAGATGTTTCCCGAGGCCAGACGCCTCTTCCATAATCCAATATGGCGTAGGTGTCATCCACATCAAATTCATATCGCTGGCTGCCGATTTTTACCGAACCGGAAGTTGGAAGAGAGAGATGTTTCCCGGTAAACTGGAACGTCTGCCGATTCCAGGGAATGACGACGTTCAGGGAATCATGGCTCTCAGGATGATGCACTTCGAGATCAGCCTGCAGCGATTCGCCTTCAAAGTCGTTTACGGTTACAGTAATATGTGTTTTATTTTGGCTGTAATCAAATTGAATCACCATATCATCATGGCGGAAAAAGCTGCTTTCCAATACTTGTCCAGGAAGCTTGAGCTGGCGTGTGAATGGAACAATGACAGTTTTCTCCTGAAAGCGCAATGTTTCATAATTTAAAAAGTAGACGTTGCAAATAGTGGCGTAGTCCAAGTGGCTGATAGTTGCGGAAAACATCAATTCTTCCCCGAAAACACACCAATAGTTCCACTTTTTCTTGCGCAAAAAGTTCCCCCGTAAATTGCACTCGATAAGCGGCTCTCTCGCAAAGCCGATGGCGTTGGGATTTAATTGGCCTTTTGCATCACAAAGCATTACGTGTTCTGTAAGTTCCCGTTCTACATGCTGCATTAAATCCACCTCGCACCTTATTCTCTTCCTTATTGTAGCAGACTAAGAGAAGAAAGTTAGTAAAGAAGGGGCTGCAGAAGAATCGACAAGCTAAAAAAAAATAAAGAATGGCCAAAAACAGGACTATACTACTGATTGATTGCAGCTTGCTCTTCTATAAGCGATTTGAAGTTGCGGCGTTTTGTTATTGGGGTGGTTTTCTCCACATTAAGGCAAGTGTTCCTTCACCGGCATGGACTGCAAGAGAAGAACTGATGTCACCGATCAATATATCCGCTTCGGGAGCAATTTTCAGCACTTCCTGCTTCAAGCTTTCGGCTTCCGCTGGAATATTGGCGTGGATTACCTGGAAAGTATTTACGCCATGCTCTTCGTGATCTTTCTTGGCATGGTTCAACAAATATTGAACCGCTTTTTTATGTGAGCGGACTTTGTCGATTGGGGCCAATTCCCCTTCCGGAGTCAGTTGGACGATTGGCTTCACCTGGAGCAAACTGCCGATGTAATATTGAGCACCGCTCATCCGGCCGCCTTTATATAGTTGAGTCAAGTTGCCGATCAATATATAATTGCGGAAATTTTTGGTTTCCGCTTCGAGCTTAAGCGCAATCGCTTCTGCCTCCAACCCTTGTTTGGCCAATTCAAATCCTCTTTCAAGCAAGCCCGACAAGCCATAGGACAGAGCCATTGAATCAACAGCGTATAATTTGAAATTGCTCATTTGAGCTCCTGAAACAGAAGAAGCGATCGTGCCGCTCAATTTAGCGGAAGCATGGATAGCGATGCCGCATTCGTATTCTTCCTTTAGCTTCTCGTAAAGTTCTGCGAATCTGCCGGCAGAAGGCTGTGACGTTTTAGGGAATTCCGGAGCGGCTTTGATGCGTTGATACAGCTGTTCATTTGATAAATCCACTCCGTCTACAAATTCTTCCAAACCGAAATGCAAATTCAACGGAACTACATAAACATCCGGATGAGCCTTAAACTCTTCAGTGACGTAGGCTGTACTGTCTAAAATCCAGGCGAATGGTTTTTTCATTTTAAACATCCCATCTTTTATAATTTGAATAATAAAACTATACCATTAATAATATTGTCCCGGTAGCATAATCCTATTTCCGCCCAAATGAGCGTGTATGTTATAAACGAAATGGCATTCATTGAATAATATCAGGCTTTAGAAAAACGGTTTTCGAACGATTCCTTCAAGTCTTTTTGGTGCTTGATCAATATGAAGAGAATGGCAATTATGAGCGGCCATGTCCAGCCCAATTGCTGCCAAAGAACCGCTGCGACAATGAAAGCGCCATAGCTAAAAAGCATGGTCAATGTTGCACTTCTGACAAATGGCAAACAAAGAGCGAAAACGATGAACATGACCAGAAAAAGCTTGGGAGTCAAAAACACTGTCACTCCGATAAACGAAGCAATGCCTTTTCCGCCGCGCCCCTTTAGCCAAAAAGGAAACAAATGGCCGCCAATCACCAAAAGCCCCGCTGCGGCAATTATCCACAAATCGAATTGAAAATACCTGCCAAGCCAGACAACGAATGCCGATTTTCCGGCATCACCTAAAAATGTGAGGAAAAAAGCGGATTTTCCGATGACGGCTCCAGCATTCCGCGCCCCAAGATTGCCGCTCAACTCGGTCCGCAGATCGATGCCTTTCCACTTTCCGACCCACCAAGCCGTCAATAAATTTCCGATAAGATAGGATGCAATCCAGTATAAAATCATCAAGTGCCCCCTAATTTGGTTGTTACAATTATTAAAACAGTTAGGGAAAGAGAAAGGAAGGGGCATAGGGAAAAGAACTGGGGCATGGCGGACCAATCGGCATCTCACGACCGAAGAAATCCGTTCAATCGGCAACCAAGCGAAAGCAAAACAGCCATTCCGCAATTTGGAATGGCTGTCTGATGCTTTATAGATTAGAAGCTTCAAACAAGTAATCGCTGATGACGCGAAGCCCTTGATCAAAGTTTTCAAGATGGAAATGTTCATTTGGTGCATGGAAGTTTTCGGATGAAAGGCCAAAGCCCATCAAAACAACTGGCAGTCCAAGGATTTCATCAAATGCCGCTACGATTGGCACCGATCCGCCCATACGTGTGAAGGCGGTCGGAACCTTATACACTTTTTCATACGAACGGCCTGCCGCTTGTATTGCCGGATGGTCGTATGGAGTAAGGAACGGTTTTCCTTTGTCGAATTCGGAAATTGAAACAGTCACGCCAGCCGGTTTGTGGCTTTCTACATGTGCTTTCAATTTTGAGACAATATCGTCCGGATCTTGGCCGGGCACCAGACGGCATGTGATTTTTGCGCTGGCTTCTGATGGCAGGACGGTTTTGATGCCTTCGCCTGAAAAGCCGCCGGTAATGCCATTGATTTCAAGCGTCGGGCGGATCCAGGTCCGTTCAAGGAACGTAAAGCCCTTTTCGCCGAAGTCTTCCGTAATGCCAAGCGCTTTTTTCTCTTCTTCCAAATCGAACGGAAGAGCAGCAAACTCAGCGCGTTCTTCATCGGAAACAGGCACTAAGTTGTCGTAAAAGCCATCGACCGTAATGACTCCGTCTTTGTCATGGAAAGAAGCCAAAATTTCAGAGATGGCGTGCAGCGGGTTTTGTACGGCGCCGCCGTAAAGGCCGGAGTGCAAATCGCCTTTAGGGCCTTTCAGGTCGATCTGGATGCCGGCCAAACCGCGAAGTCCGTAGCAGACTGCCGGGCGTCCCGGACCTTGCATTCCAGTATCGGAAATAACGATCAAGTCAGCTTTTAGCAACTCCTGATTTTCTTGCACATACACTGGAAGGTTGGGGCTGCCGATTTCTTCTTCGCCCTCGATGATGAATTTCATATTCACCGGAAGCTCTCCATTCAACTGAAGCAAAGCCTCCACCGCTTTGACGTGCATGAATGTTTGGCCTTTGTCATCGCTTGCGCCGCGGGCGTACAGCTTGTTGCCGCGTACTTGCGGATCGAATGGGGCCGTTTCCCATAGATGAAGCGGGTCGACAGGTTGGACATCATAATGGCCATAAACCAAAACCGTCGGCTTGCCTTCTGCGTGGAGCCAGTCAGCATAAACTACCGGATGGCCAGCGGTCTCATCAACCTTTACATTTTCCAGACCAGCTTTTTCCATTGATTCTTTTAGCCACTCCGCGGCATGGCGGACATCTTCTTTATGTTCTGACAGAGAGCTTACAGAAGGGATGCGCAAAAACGCTTTCAGTTCTTCCAGATGCTCTTCCCGGTGTTCTATAAAATAAGTGTCTACTGCTTGTGCATTCATTTACCGTACCTCGCTTTTTAGGATTTGTAATTATGAAAAAAATTATAACATACCAAGTTCTGGTTTTCGACATGCTGAAAATCCATATGCTATAATGCATAATACGGAAAGAGTTCGTAAAATTTTGTGTTCAATATAAATGGGGGAACTGATTTGTTTATCGCATTAGGGTTTTTTTTATTTATGTCGTTTTTCTTTTCAGGAAGCGAAACGGCTTTGACGGCAGTTAACAGGATGAAGGTCCAGCTTCGCGCAGAGCAGGGCGAGGTGAAAGCACAGCGGCTGCAAAAGCTGATCGCGAAGCCGGACCGGATGATCACTTCACTATTGATCGGAAACAATATCGCCAATATCATGCTTCCGACTTTAGTAACAACAATCGCATTGACGAGAGGATGGGAAGTAGGGATAGCGACAGCGGTATTGACTGTTGTTCTCATCATTTTTGGTGAAGTGCTGCCAAAAACGATTGCGGCAACATTCTCTGACCGCGTTGCTTACCTGGTATTTCCGGTCATTTCGTTTCTGGTTGTTCTGTTCAAGCCGATCACTTGGGTTTTATCGCAGTTTACCAATATTTTTATCCGCATCATTTCCAAAGGCGCCGTAAAAGAGGCGACAATTTCAAAAGAGGAATTGCGGACAATGGTGGATATTGCGTCAACAGAAGGAACGTTTGAAGAAGAAGAGTCGGAGCGGATCAAAGGGGTCTTGGACTTCCCGAACAAGGACGTGTCAGACGTCATGTCGGCTCACCGGACGGATATTGTAGGCATCGCAATCAATTCCACGTATGAAGAGGTTCGGGATTTGATCTTGGAATCTTCGTATACGCGCTATCCTGTTTATGAGGAAAGCATGGATAATGTAGTCGGACTTTTTTACTCGAAAAAGTTGATTGAATGGTCGATGAACCCGAACTTGACTCTGGAGGAATTGATGGATGATAATCCGTTGTTCGTTGTCCAGTCGGTGAGCGTAGAGAAAGTCTTCAAATTGATGTTGTCCAAGAAAAAACACATGGCGGTCATTTTGGATGAGTACGGCGGAACACTTGGCATTGTCACGCATGAAGACATCATCGAAGAAATGATCGGCCAGGAAATCGAAGATGAAACGGATATTGAAGAGGAAGAGCTGGTTTTTGAAATGACGGAAACCAGATTGTCATGCCATGGCCGCTTGGAAATCGATGACGTCAATGCGATGTTCCATATTAATGTGCCGAATGACCATGATACGATTGCGGGCTTTGTCATGCAGCAGTTGGGCCATGTGCCGGACGAAGGCGAACAATTCGATTACGAAAATCTCCATGTCGAAATCAACGAAATGGACCGAAACCGGATTGTCCGTTTGACGATTACAAAAACAAATGAAGAAGTGTATGCATAAACTCTTTGCCTCAGGGCAGGGAGTTTTTTCTTTTTAGGCGTTTCCGCTTTTCTTATTGTCCAGTTTCGGCGGCCAGCAGCCCTCGAGGTCGCTTCGGTCTCACCGCTCATGGCAAAAAGCGCCATGTTCGGCAAGCCCTCCAGCGCTTGTCGGGGCTGAACAGCCGCCTGTGCTTTTCTATATTGTCCAGACTCCAGCTCCTAGATTCTAGGGTCATAAGCCAGCCCTGCTGTGCGGCATAAAGGCGCCGCTTCGCCGGTCTAGCTTATGCCCGTCAAATCTACACAGGCGCTTCCGCTTTTCTATATTACATTTTTGTAAGAAAAATGAAAGTCGATGCGATAGAGTGAAAGCTTTGCTTCCGGCACAATAAGGGTAATAAGAAAACCGGACGGGGGCATGGAAGATGGAACAGTTATATTCGGAATACAATCGCTATATTTATCATTTATGTTTGAAACTGACACGGAACAAAGCCGAGGCGGAAGATTTGATGCAGGAAGTTTGGCTGAAAGTTGTGCGCTATGAGTCTTCTATAGATAAAGTGGAACACGCGAAAGCATGGCTGACTACAATCTGCATGAATACATTCCGCGACCGTTACCGCAAAAACGTACGCCGCAGCAAGCACGTAATGCACCAGCCGGAAGGTTTGGATGTGTCGCTTCTGGATTTGATCGCTTCGGATGAAGCAGGTGCTGCCGAATTATTGGAGCAACAAGACGTATCCACAATGATCCGCACTAAGATTGCTGAATTGGACGGCATTTACCGGACGACAATCCTTTATTTCTATGTTCATCAGCTATCATTGATTGAAATTGCGGAAGCGATGAAAGTATCGATTGGCACGGTGAAATCCCGTTTGTTCCGTGGAAAACAGCGGTTGAAGGACATGTTGATTGAAGATGCGCGGACACGCGAATACGTTACAGTTTAATCGGATTACCCGTCAGATTATACATTCAGAGTGGCATATGACCCCGAGGGTATGATCACTAGAAAGAACCAGCCGGTTGCGGCTGGTTCTTTTTGCATTAAAATATTAAAAATCTTTCCAGCACTTATTGCTATAATAAGGGGGAGGTGGAAGAGTATGAAGGGACAGAAATGGCAGGGATGGGGCAGAAAAAAACAGGTGCAGGTTAGTTTAGCTGCTGTTTTTGTATTAACTTATATAGGTGTAATGTTATGGCATACATATAAACCTTTGCCGGAAGGGATTTCTTACGCAGGTGAAATGCATAATGTGGAGACGATAGACATGCTTTATGATTTGTCTTACGCGCCGGATAAAGAAGGAACCGGAGCAACGCATGAATTGCAGATATTTGATGAGATCAATCAGGCAATAGACCGGGCTGATGACTTTATAGTTTTGGATTTTTTCTTGTTTGACAATTACAATGACCAGAAAATCGATTTTCCGAAAATAGCTGGAACCTTGACCGATCATTTGCTGGCAAAGAAAGAAGAAAATCCTGATTTTCCAATTACTTTTATAACTGATCCCGTCAATGGAGGATATGGCTCTTATGAAAGTGAATTGATCGACAGTTTGAAAGATGCTGGAATAGAAGTGGTCTACACCGATTTGACGGTGCTTCGCGACTCGGTGCCTATCTATTCCGGTTTGTACCGGATTCTCTTCCAATGGTTCGATTTTGGAGAAAAGGGCTGGATAGCCAATGGCATGTCAAGCGAAGCTCCAGAGATGAAATTGGCATCCTACGCGAAATTGATGAATATCAAGGCCAACCATCGCAAGGTGGTTATTACAGAAAAAGAGGCGATCATCAGTTCAGCCAATCCGCATGACGCCAGTGGTTTTCATGGGAACATGGCGTTCAAAGTGAGCGGGCCTGTCATCAACGATATGCTGGAATCGGAAGAAGCGGTTTCCAGATTGTCAGGCGGCCCTGACTTGCCAAGAACGAAGGCAAAAGAACAAGAAGGCCCATATCAAGCGCAATTTGTTACGGAAAAGAAAATTCTCGATGCTTTGCTTGGAGATATCGCCGGCACGGAAAAGGGGGATACGATTTGGCTTGCGATGTTTTTTATTTCCGAAACAGATGTGGTGGAAGCATTGACTGATGCGGCTGGTCGAGGCGTCGATGTCCAGATGATTCTCGATCCGAATGAAAATTCCTTCGGCAATAAAAAAACCGGTCTTCCCAATCGGCCGGCTGCCAACGAAATGCTGAGAGAATCGAATGGCCATTTGAAAGTGCGCTGGTATAACGCGTTTGTTGGGCAATTTCATACAAAAACGATTATGATTCAAACGGCTGAAGAAACAATCATTTCAGCAGGAGCAGCGAATTACACGGAACGCGCGCTCAATAATTACAACTTGGAAAGCAATATACGGATCATTGCCCCGAATGACAGTGAGCTGGTAAAAGAAATGGACAGGTATTTCACCCGGTTATGGGAAAACGAAGACGCGCTGTATACATTGGATACAGGAGAATACCAGAATTCCTTTTCCTTTTTTCAACGCAGCATATACGGCTTCCAGAAAATCTTCAAATTGACGACCTATTGATAAAAAAAGCCCCAGCTATAAATTCAGCTGGGGCTTTTGTGAATCTTATTTTTGTTCTTGCGGCTGTTTGCCCGCATTGATCCATTCTTCGACGTTCCAGACTTTTGTGACTAGGCCTTCATAGAATTCCGGTTCGTGGCTGACCAGGACAATAGTGCCTTTGTAAGCTTGCATTGCGCGTTTCAATTCTGCTTTCGCGTCGACATCCAAGTGGTTGGTCGGCTCATCGAAAAGGAGCCAGTTGCTTTCTTCAAGAATCAATTTGCACAAGCGGACTTTCGCTTGTTCGCCGCCGCTCAGTTGTGCCATTGAACGCGAAATGTGTTCACTTTTCAGGCCAGTGCGTGCTAATGCGCCGCGTACTTGGCCCTGTTCCATGCTCGGATAAGCGGCCCAAATTTCGTCAAGCGGTGTGTGGGCCGGGGCTTTCACTTCTTGTTCAAAGTAACTTGGCGTCAAGTATTCCCCGCGGATCACTTTGCCGTCCAACGGTTTGATTTTGCCAAGCATCGTTTTAAGAAGCGTCGATTTACCGACACCGTTCATACCGACAAGCGCGATTTTCTCGCCGCGTTCAATCATGAACGACAAAGGCGGCATAAGCGGCTTGTCATAACCGATGACCAATTCTTCCGCTTCGACAACATAGCGGCTAGGACTGCGGGTTTCTTTGAACGAGAATTGCGGCTTCGCTGCAACTTCAGGTTTTTCGATCCGGTCCATGCGGTCAAGCAATTTCTGGCGCGATTTCGCACGGCCGGTTGTAGAGGCGCGGGCTTTGTTTTTTGCGATGAACGTTTCTGTCTTTTTGATCATATCCGCTTGTTTTTCATAAGCATCCAAATGCTGCTGCTTCGCCAGTTCGGCAAGTTCGATAAATTTCTCGTAAGTCGCTGTATAGCGGCTCAAGCGTGAAAACTCCAAGTGGAAAATAACACCGGTAACACTGCTCATGAATTCCGTATCGTGCGAGATCAAAAGGAAAGCATGCGGGTAGTTTTTCAAGTAGTTGACGAGCCATTGAATATGCTCTTCGTCCAAATAGTTGGTCGGCTCATCGAGCAATAGCACTTTCGGTTTTTCAAGAAGCAGTTTGGCAAGAAGCAATTTTGTGCGCTGTCCGCCGGAAAGGGCTTCAACATTGCGTTCCAAGCCGATTGCATCAAGACCTAGACCGCGTGAAATTTCTTCGATTTTCACATCAAGCGTATAGAAATCGCCGGCATCAAGCGCATCTTGCGCTTCAGCCATTTCTTCCAACAACTCTTCAAGGCGTTCCGGGCTAGCTTCGCCCATCTGCATCGCAATATTGTTCAATTCTTCTTCTTTCTTATATAAAGGCAAAAACGCGTCTTGCAATGTTTCCCGGATCGTCCGTCCCGGAGTCAGCTGTGTGTGCTGGTCCAGGTATCCGTAATGGGTCTTTGGCTGCCATTCCACCCGGCCGTCATCGTGGATCAAGTTTCCGGTCAAAATATTCATCAATGTGGATTTCCCGACGCCATTCGCGCCGACAAGCCCTACATGTTCGCCTTCGACCAAACGGAACGACACATTGTTGAAAAGCGTACGGTCGCCAAATGTATGGCTTAAATTTTCTACTGTCAATAAACTCATTTATAGTATTCCTCCATATTTTAAAAGTAAAGTGCAAGCGCCTGTGTCAGTCCCGACAAGCGCTGGAGGGCTTGGCAGTCATGGCGCTATTTGCCATGGCAGCCAAGACAGACCGCGACCTCGAGGGGCTAGGCGCTGAAACTGGATCAAAAGTAAAGTGCAAGCGCCTGTCTGGCGAATTTCCTGTCTAACAGCAAAAAAAAATCGCGGTTACAGTTCCGCGAGTTTTCGGTTCAATTCTGCTAATCGTTGTTCCATTTTTTCCAAACGTTCTTCGGCTTTTTCCACCATGCCGGCGTGTCCAGTCGTTTCCAACTTTTCAATATCGCCTTGCTGGCGGACATAATCGGATTTCAGTTCAGCAATTTCAAATTCAATTTCCTGCCTGCTCACAAAATCACCCTTATTTTTCTATCATTATAGCATAAAAAATTCAATTTTAAATCCCTCACGCCTTGCAAGTTCTTTCCCTTGTATCGATAAAACCCGTATAATGTTCAAAATAAGAAAGCATGCCTCGAAAAAGGCACAGATTAAGGAGGCAAGATACTATCGATACGTTGTTATTCGATTTAATGTTGATCATCTTTTTAGGGATATTATCTCAATGGCTTGCATGGCGTTTGCAGTTGCCGGCGATTGTTCTTATGTCTATTGCGGGGCTTCTTGCCGGACCGTTGCTGAACATTATCCATCCAGCTGAAAGTTTCGGGGAAATGTTCAGTCCGATTATCTCCTTGGCAGTAGCTATTATTTTGTTTGAAGGCAGTTTGAATTTGGATTTTAAAGAAATTAGGGGATTCAATAAGCCAGTCTGGCGGATTGTCACGGTCGGAGCGTTCATTGCTTGGATTGCCGGATCGCTCGCAGCCCATTATATGGCTGGATTGTCGTGGGCTGTTGCGTTTGTGATTGGCGGATTGTTTATCGTCACCGGACCGACTGTGATTCTGCCGATGCTGCGGCAATCCAAATTGGCGTCGCGGCCCGCTGCCATATTAAAGTGGGAAGGCATTATCGTCGATCCGTTCGGCGCGCTGCTTGCACTATTCGCATTCCAGTTTGTCCTGTTCGCGAAAGGCGACGAGACAGCAGCCGCGTTCGGCCTGTTCTTTTTGGCGTCATTGTTCGCTGTGCTGTTAGGGGTAGTAGCCGGCCGTGCCATGGGGGCGATGTTTGAAAAGGGGCAAGTTCCTGAATTTCTAAAGTCGCCGATGGTCTTTGCAGTGGTCCTGCTGACTTTTACGCTGTCGGACATGGTAATGCATGAAACAGGATTGCTCGCTGTGACGGCAATGGGGATGACGATGGCCAATATGCACATCTCTTCGATCAATGACATGCGCCATTTCAAAGAAAATATTTCGGTTCTTCTCATCTCGAGCATCTTTGTCATGCTTACTGCATCGATTCCATTGGATATTTTGATCAGCATCTTCAATTGGCGGATCGTCGCCTTCGTGCTGGCCATGCTGTTTCTGGTCCGGCCGCTCTCCATCTGGCTCTCGACGATCGGCACAGACATGACAGTGCAAGAAAAAACACTTGTCGGCTGGATTGCCCCACGCGGAATAGTGGCGCTCACAGTTTCGGGTTATTTCGCCAAAACTTTATTGGATGCAGGCTTTGAGGACGCGGAACTGTTGACGGCGTTGACATTCGCTCTGGTATTGGCGACCGTAGTGGCCCATGGCTTCACAATCGGCTGGCTGGGCAGGAAGCTGGGCTTGGCATCTTCTGCCGAACCCGGAATCATCATTGTGGGCGCCAGCAAATTTGCTACAATGCTTGCGAAAACATTACAAGATCTAAGCAAAAATGTCTTGATCATCGATTCGGCTTGGGGGCGGCTGCAGGAAGCGCGGCTTTCCGGGATTCCGGTTCATGCCGGAGAGATATTGTCGGAGCATACCGAGTACGAAGTGGATTTGACGCCTTATGAGACGATGGTCGTCGCAACCGAAACCGATTCTTACAATTCACTTGTTGTCAGCAATTTCGTGCCGGAACTTGGCCGGGACAACCTTTACCAAACGGCGCTGCAGGTCGGGGATCCGACTGTTTTCCATTCGTCGCTCAGCGGCCGGAATTTGTTTGGCGATGAATGGAATATCCATAAGCTTGATAAAAAATTGGAAGAAGGCTATAGCATTCGCAAAACGCCTTTGACGGCTCAGTACACGTACAATAATTTCCGGAAAAACAAGATAGAAGGCACCATTCCGCTGTTTGTGAAACGTGCACAAGGGCGCATCGAATTTTTCACCGGCAGCCAGGAAGTGGAGCCGAAGACCGGGGATGTTATTGTCAGTTTCTCCCCGCCTGCCTATCAGCAAGGGCGTCTGCAGGAAAAAATTGAAACAAACCGGCAAAAGGTGTTGTCTCAGTCTAAAGAATGAAATCTTCAATTCGTGAGGTTTTTCTATACGTGTTCTGAATCCTTCTTTGCTATGATAAACTCAACCGGTTATCCGTTTAGTGTGGATTACCGCAAACGGGGAAACCAAAGGAATATCCAAAGCGGCTGTTGCCGCTCTGCATATGCGCATTCAGGGAGGATTTAATGATGAAAATTTTGTTAGTGGATGGAACAATTATCGGCAGCAAAACCGGTGCCATTTTAGAGCAGGTCCAAACATATATCCAGGATTTCAATCCGGAAATGGAATTGAAGATGCTCCGCCTTGCTGATTTCGAGCATCAATTTGTCGATGGACGGCCGCTCGCCGAATACAACGACGATATGCGTGAAATCGTGCGCCGCTTTGAAGATGCGGATGGCTACATCATCGCATCGCCGATTTTCCAGGGCTCTATTCCAGGGGTCTTGAAAAACACATTCGATATGCTGCATCCGCATACAATGCGCTATAAGCCGGTATCAATCGTCGCAAACGGAGGCACTTATCAGCATCATTTGGTCATTGAAAACCAATTGAAGCCGATACTCGACTATTTCCGCTGCCTAGTGACGCCAAATTATGTCTACACGCATTCCAGCCATTTCGATGCAGCCAATACAATCATCAATGATGATGTCCACAACCGCCTTCGCGAACTGGCTCGGGTTTTTGTGCAATACGCCGAAATGAGCCAGCATTTATCGAAAGTCACACTGGACAACCATTGAGACAAAAAGAAAAAACCTCTTAGCGGAGGTTTTTTCTTTTTGCTGGGAATAGGCTCCGTGGATTCTCAAATAGGATTCCGGCGCATCTTTTCCTCTGGAAAACAGAAGATGCTATAATAATTCCTGTAGAAATGAGGGTGAAACGAAATGAAATCTTTAGTACTGGCAGAAAAACCATCTGTGGCACGCGATATTGCGCGCGTCTTGGGATGTTCACAAAAGGGAAACGGTTATCTGGAAGGAAAACAATATATTGTAACATGGGCGCTCGGCCATTTGGTGACACAAGCACAGCCGGAGCAATACGATGCTGAGTATAAAGAATGGAAAATGGAAAACTTGCCGATCATTCCGGATCCATTCAAGCTTGTGCCGATCAAGCAATCAATGAAGCAATACAATGCGGTCAAATTTCAGTTAAGCCGCGGCGATGTCAATGAAGTGATCATCGCAACCGATGCTGGCCGAGAAGGCGAGCTTGTGGCGCGCTGGATCTTGGAGAAAACGAAAACGCGCAAACCGATCAAGCGTCTATGGATTTCGTCTGTTACCGATAAAGCGATCAAAGACGGTTTCAACAATTTGAAAGATGGAAAAGCCTATGACAACCTTTATGCTGCAGCAGTCGCGCGCTCTGAAGCGGATTGGGTCGTCGGCATCAATGCGACTCGCGCACTGACGGTGAAACATAACGCGCAGCTCTCCACAGGACGCGTGCAGACGCCGACTCTTGCGATGATAGCTGAACGCGAAAAGCAGATCCGCAACTTCCAGCCAAAGCCGTATTACGGTTTGCAGGCAGTTACGGAAAAAGCTGCATTCACTTGGACGGACGGCAATTCGGCACAATCGTTCGACAAGGAAAAGGTCGACAAGCTTTTCAAACAATTGGACAGTGCGCATGAAGGTACGGTAACGGATATTAAAATCACGCCAAAACGGCAGCCGGCACCGCCTTTGTTCGACTTGACGGAACTTCAGAAAGAAGCGTACAAGCGCTATGGCTGGTCTGCGAAAGAAACGCTCAATACGCTGCAGGGTTTGTATGAGCGCTATAAAATCGTCACATATCCGCGGACAGATTCGAAGCATTTGACGTCCGATATGAAGGATACATTGAAAGACCGCATCAAAGCAGTGGAAATGGGACCTTACCGCGCGCTGGCGAACACCATTCTGAAAGGGACGGTAGCTGCTCAAAAAGGCGTTATCGACGATGCGAAAGTATCCGACCACCATGCCATCATCCCGACTGAGGAAACACCGCCGCTCCACGACTTGGGCGACAAAGAACGTAAACTTTACGATATGATCGTCAAACGGTTCCTGGCGGTGTTCTATCCGGTTCATGAATATGACCAGACAACAGTGAAGCTGACTGTCGGCGGTGAAACGTTCCAGACAAAAGGCAATACCATCCGCAATGAAGGCTGGAAACGAATCTACAATGATGAAGACGACGACAACGAAACGTTGCTGCCGGCATTTGAAAAAGGGCAGAAGCTCAACATCAAAGCAGTCGTTTTGACAGACGGCAAAACAAAGCCGCCGGCATTCTTCAATGAAGGAACACTTCTTGGTGCAATGGAAAACCCGGCGCAGTTCATGGCTGGCGAATCAAAGGAATTGATCCAGACATTGGGCGAAACTGGCGGACTCGGCACTGTTGCTACTCGCGCTGATATCATCGACAAACTATTCAACACATTCCTGATCGAGAAAAAAGGCAATGACGTCATGACAACTTCAAAAGGGCGGCAGCTGCTGGACCTTGTCCCGGAAGACTTGAAATCACCGAAGCTGACTGCGAATTGGGAGCAGCAATTGACGAAGATCGCCAAAGGCCAGCTGAAAAAAGAGCAGTTTATGAAAGAGATGATCCTGTTCGCCCAAAAATCGGTGTCGGACATCAAGAAAAGCGACCAGAAATTCAAGCATGATAATGTCACCGGCAAAATGTGCCCGGACTGCGGCAAGCCGCTGCTTGAAGTGAACGGCAAGCGCGGCAAAATGAATGTTTGCCAAGACCGCGAATGCGGCTATAAAAAACAAGTGGCTATGCAGACAAATGCCCGCTGCCCGAATTGCCATAAAAAATTGGAGATGCAGGGGGAAGGCGAGGGCAAGATATTTGTCTGCAAATGCGGATACCGTGAAAAACTATCGGCTTTTGAAAAGCGGAAAAAATCCTCACAGTCGAAAGCGACAAAGAAAGACGTCAACAAATTCCTGAAGCAGCAAGACGAGCCGCCGGTAAATACGGCAATGGCAGACGCACTGAAAAAATTGCTTGGACAAAACGATTGAGGGCTGCCGCCAATGGCAGTATGCTGATAAAAGAACGCTGAAAGGTCTGGTGGCGCCATGGCAAAGAAAATTGCAAAGACCAATGCTGCACGGATTTTAGACAAAGAAAAAATCGCCTACGATATCCTGCAATATGAACCGGGAGACGGGCTCGTTGACGGGGTTTCTGTTGCAGCGAAAATCGGCTATTCGGATAAAACTGTCCATAAAACGCTGGTGGCGGCTGGCCATTCAAAACAGCATTATGTTTTTGTCATTCCGGTTTCAGCGGAACTGGATTTGAAAAAAGCGGCAAAAGCCGCTGGCGAAAAGAAAATTGACATGGTTCCGGTAAAAGATATTCTTGCGCTGACCGGTTATATCCGAGGAGGCTGTTCGCCGGTCGGAATGAAAAAACCATTTCCCACCTTTATATCCGATAAAGCCAAGGAATTGGATGAAATCATTGTGTCAGCTGGGAAAATCGGTATGCAGATCAAACTCCTCCCAGAAGAATTGCTGAAAGTGACAAATGGACAATTGGCGGATTTAACGGTGGGAGCCGAATAACAATGCCACCCATTTATGATGAATGGGTGGTTTTTCTTATTACAAGACAGAAAGAAGTGATCGGATGAAACGTTCGTTGTATTATCGGTGGCTATTTTTCCTGTGTGGATTGATTGTTATGGCGCTCGGCTTTACGCTGACGATCAAAGGGAACAGGCTTGGGATCGGTCCCTGGGATGTCCTTCATGTCGGGCTCTTTATGAATTTCGGTTTGACGATCGGGACATGGGCAATTATCGCCGGGCTCGCCATTTTGGCGTTAACTGCCTTTTTATACCGCCGGATGCCGCAAATCGGGACATTTTTAAATATGGTTTTGGTCGGGATTTTCATCGATATTTTCAACTTCGCCATTCCTGATGTTGAAACGATGTCAGGGCAGGTTTTTGTTTTGGTGCTTGGCATTTTATTGGCCGGTATTGGCATTGGCTGCTATGTAGCGCCGAAGATAGGTGCAGGCCCAAGGGACAGTTTAATGCTGTTTGTGGTTGAAAAAACCGGTCTAAGCATCAGTGTTGTCCGGGCGGGCATTGAGGTGGCCGTGGCGTTCGTGGGCTGGCTGCTCGGCGGACCGGTCGGCATCGGCACGATTGCTGTCGCGCTCATCACCGGCAGGATCGTCCAATTCACTTTGCCATGGTTTGAAAAGGTCTTGAAAAAAATCATTGAAAAAAAGAGCGACATACCGCCAGTGCTGAAAATCTGAATGCCAAACTGGATAGTTGAAACCCCTTTCTACATATGATATAAATAAAACCGAGTAATGCTATTGGGTTTATTATAATAACCCGAAAAGGGGATATTTTCATGGGATTGGAATTTGTAGAAATTTTTGATGACTGGGTTCATACGTATGACGATTCTGTCAGCGGAAAAGATAAAGAATATAGAGATGTCTTCTTGAAATATGATGAAATTTTACAGGCGGTTGCAGATGCAGCGAGCGGTCCTGTTGTGGAATTTGGTGTCGGAACGGGCAATCTGACAGAAAAATTGCGTGCTAGTGGGCTCGAAGTGATTGGCGTCGAGCCAAACAATGCAATGCGCACAGTCACGGCGGAAAAAATGCCGGATGTCGCTATTCTTGACGGCGACTTTTTAAACTTTACAATAGAGGTTGAACCCGAAACATTTGTCAGCACCTATGCGTTCCACCACTTGACGGATGAAGAGAAAGCGGAAGCATTCAAGCTATATGCAGAAAAACTTCCGGCAGGCGGGAAAGTGGTCTTTGCTGATACGGTGTTCAAATCAGTTGAAGCACAGCAGGAAATAATCGAATTTGAAAAAACGCGTGGACATGTAAACCTGGTGGAAGACTTGAACCGCGAATACTATACTACTCTGCCGGTGATGAAAAGCCTGATCGAAGCAGCAGGCTTCACAGTGGAATTCACGCAGCTTAACAAGTACGTTTGGCTGATCGACGCGACAAAGAAAAGCGGCAACGGCCGGTAAGCTCTGACAAAGAGAAAAGCGGAAGCGCCTGTTCAGCTCTGACTTATGTCCTGAAGAGCTAGGCACCGGAGACTGGACAAGCGCTTGAGAGCTTGAGGTTCATGGCGGTCTTGGCCATGGGCAGAAAGACCGAAGTGCCAACGGCCAACAAGGGCAGAACAACAAACCAAAAGGAGATGGGTACAAATGAAAAAAATGAATGTTGAAAGCTTTAACTTGGACCATACGAAAGTAGTGGCGCCATACGTGCGTTTGGCTGGAGAAAAAACAGGCGCAAACGGCGACACGATCCGCAAATATGACATTCGTTTCAAACAGCCGAACAAAGAGCATATGGATATGCCTGGCCTTCACTCGCTTGAACATATGATGGCTGAGCATAGCCGCAACCATTCGGACCAGATTATTGATATCGGGCCGATGGGCTGCCAGACCGGTTTTTATTTGTCGGTCATCAACCATGACGATTATGATGATATCTTAAGAATCTTGGAAAACACATTAAAAGATGTGATTGCGGCTGACGAAGTTCCAGCTTGCAACGAAGTGCAATGCGGCTGGGCGGCAAGCCATAGCCTGGAAGGTGCCAAGGAATTAGCGCGTGAAATGCTGGCGAAAAAAGATGAGTGGCGCCAAGTTTTTGCAGACGAAGCTGTTTAAGGAGAAGAGACATGAAATATGCAACAGGAATCCAGCAGCTGATTGGAAACACGCCGCTGCTGGAATTGACACATATGGACATCCCGAACCAATGCCGGATTTTCGCGAAGTTGGAATATTTTAACCCGGGCGGCAGCGTCAAAGACCGCCTGGGTGTTTCATTGATTGAAGATGCAGAACGCCGCGGATTGCTGAAGCCAGGCGGCACAATGATCGAACCGACTGCCGGCAACACCGGAATCGGTTTGGCGCTTGCGGCAATCGGCAAAGGCTATAAAGTGAAGTTTATCGTACCGGAGAAGTTCAGCCAGGAAAAGCAGGCGCTTATGCGCGCACTTGGAGCGGAAGTTATCAACACACCGACCGAAGCCGGCATGAAAGGCGCCATCGCGAAAGCGAAAGAAATGGCAGAGCAGGAAAACGCCTTTTCTCCTTCCCAATTTTCAAACCCGGCCAATCCGGAAACTTATGTGCGGACACTCGGCCCGGAGCTTTGGGAAGCATTGGATGGCAAAATCGATATCTTCGTAGCGGGTGCAGGATCAGGCGGCACATTCATGGGAACATCGCGTTATTTGAAATCAAAGAACAAAGCCATCAAAACGTCCATTGTCGAACCGGAAGGGTCAATCCTGAACGGCGGCCAAAGCGGTCCCCATTTGACGGAAGGAATCGGCATGGAATTTTTGCCAGGCTATATGGACGAATCTTATTTCGGTTCAATCCATACCATTACCGACAAAGAAGCATTTGCAGCATTGAAAGAATTGGCGAAAAGGGAAGGGCTGCTAGTGGGAAGCTCATCCGGGGCCGCGTATGTTGCGGCGCTGCGGGAAGCCGCAACAGCGGAACCTGGAAGCCATATCGTCACCGTATTTGCTGACTCGAGCGAACGCTATATGAGCCAGGATATTTACGGAAGAACGTTCGAGGAGGATAACAAATGAGAGCAAAAACTAGATTGATTCACGGCGGAATTTTTGGGGACGAGACGACTGGTGCCGTTTCCACGCCAATTTATCAAGTCAGCACATATAAACAAGATGCAGTTGGCAAGTTTAGAGGCTATGAATATTCACGTACAGGCAATCCGACGCGCCATGCGCTTGAGGAATTGATTGCTGATGTTGAATACGGCCATGCAGGATTTGCGTTTGCTTCAGGGATGGCGGCTATTTCTTCCGTTATGATGATGTTCTCTTCGGGAGACCACATTGTTTTGACTGATGACGTTTACGGCGGCACTTATCGTGTGATGAATAAAGTCTTAAACCGTTTTGGCCTTGAATTCACATTCGTGGATACAGGGGATTTAGCTGCAGTCGAAGCAGCGGTCCAAGAAAATACAAAAGCGATTTTCATTGAAACACCGACAAACCCGTTATTGAAAGTGACGGATATTGAAGCGGTGGCCGAATTTGCAAAATCGAAAGGTTTATTGACGATTGTGGATAATACGTTCATGACGCCATATCTGCAAAATCCGATCAAACTTGGTGCGGATATCGTCTTGCACAGTGCAACAAAATACATCGGCGGCCACAGCGATGTCGTTGCGGGATTAGTTGTAGTGAACACAGCAGAACTTGCCGAGCAGCTCCACTTTGTCCAAAATTCAATCGGCGCGGTTCTTGGGCCGCAGGATTCCTGGCTGTTGATTCGCGGATTGAAAACGCTTGGCATCCGCATGGAAGAAACAAATGCCAATGCCCTCAAGATTGCACAATTCCTTGATCAGCACGAAAAAGTCGGCTTGGTCATTTACCCGGGCCTTGAATCGCACGTGGGCCGCGAATTGATGCAGAAACAAGCCACCGGTTTCGGCGGCATGATTTCATTTGATGTAGGCAGCAAAGAAAAAGCGGGCGAACTTATTGCGAAACTCAAGTACTTCACGCTTGCGGAAAGCTTGGGAGCGGTGGAGAGCTTAATCTCGGTGCCAGCTCAAATGACCCATGCTTCGATTCCTGTCGAACGCCGCGGGGAGCTTGGCATTGTTGAAGGCCTTGTCCGTATTTCGGTAGGCATCGAAGATGTGGAAGACTTGATGGAAGATTTGAATAATGCTTTGCAATAATTGGGAGAGAAAGAGCTGCAGCGAGATGCAGCTCTTTTTTATATGGAAAGGAAATCATAAATTTATCAAAAAGATAATTATCTTTCTTTAATTTATTTTGATAGGCGAAATATTACATATGTCCTATTTTGAATAATATTATGAGTTGATAATATACTTATAAGAAGGAAAATTCTGATAGCGATGAGAGGGGAAGGAAGATGAAGAAAAGCAAATGGGTTTCAATTTTTTCTGCAAGCGTGCTGGCATTAAGCTTGTACTCTCCGGCAGCTGCTGCACCGACTGAATCCGTGCCTTCAGCTTCGTTGAAGGACTGGAACAGCGAGCGTTATGGGGAACGGGTGGATATTGACCAAAAATTAAACGAGCTTTCTCAAAATGCGGATTTCTTGAAAGAAGCGGAAAAGAAGATAAAAGCACAGGCGGATGAAGTGGCGGCTTCCGAAGAATCGGCAGATGCGAACTCATCATTTACATATGACGGCGGAACTAAACTCTTTTTAAATCGAAACTTGAAATTCAAAGAGTTCACCCTCCGCAGCGTAGGCGACAATGTGGAAATTTGGGTAGCAAACGATTTGGCATATGGCCCGAACAATCCGAAACCGGCTGACGTCGTGACACAAGCGCAAGTCGACAAATTGCGCAACGAATTCGACAGCAATATCTACCCGAAAGCGACCGAATTCTTTGGGACGCCGGATCAGCTGGACGGCTCCAAATCCCCTCTTCCAGGAATGGTCGGGCTGCCTGAAGGTTATTATGAAGGCTCCGACAAAGTCATCATGCTTGTGGACAACGTCCAGGATGAAGGATGGAACAATCCGGCGTATCCATTTTTCGTAGCCGGATTCTTCTGGCAGACACTTGAAAACTACACGGACCGCAATATCATCACAATTGATACGAATTCATGGGAAACTCGCCTTGAATCGACATTCTTCGGGACGACGATCCACGAATTGCAGCATTTGATCCATGCCGATAATGACGGCGCGGAAGAAACATGGTTGAACGAAGGGATGTCAACATTCTCCGAATTCCTCGGCGGTTACGGCCACGGAGAAGGTTCAATCAATTTCTACCTGGATCATCCGGAAAATTCGCTGGTCAACTGGGATGAGCATGGAACTGCCAAAACAGGACCGGAAACGATTGCAGATTACGGACAAGTTTACTTGTTCACGCTTTATATGTACGATAAATTCGGCCAAGAGTTTATTCGTGAGCTTGCGGTTGACGGCAATAGCCAAGGCATGGCAAGCGTAGATCAAGTTCTTAAGAAATACGGCTCTGATAAAACGTTTACGGAAATTTACCAGGACTTTATGACAGCGCTGACTTTGGACAATTCAAATGTTGATAGCGACTATAACTTCGACAGCATCAACCTCCGCGAATTGCCGGTTGGCACTGATGGAAGCGTCCGCGGAAAAACGATCGACTTTGAAAAAGCGAAAACATTTGAAAAAGAAGGCGTGCCTGCTTGGGGCGGCGATTTCAAAGAATTCAACTTTGGAAAAGACGTACGCGGCTTGAAGTTTGACGGCGCTGATTTCCTTCCATTGCAGTGGAAGACGGTTGCTAACCCTTTGGATCTTGCCGAACAAGTGCTGCATGCCAACAACGGCGATGAAGCCGACCAAGCTTTGATCTTTGGTGCCACGGTTCCGGCTGGAAATGCAGTTTTGACATTTGACCATTACTACGATATTGAAAAGAATTGGGATTACGGTGTTGTTCAAGTATCCGCGGATAATGGGGAAACTTGGACTTCATTGGCAAACGGCAACACAAGTACTGAGGTCGTTGATGAAGGTCATCCGACAATCAAAGAAAATGTACCAGGCTTTACTGGCCATAAATTGGCTTGGTCTACAGAAACTTTCGATCTTTCGGCATACGCTGGCCAAGAGGTGCTGGTTTCATTCCGCAACTTGACGGACTGGGGCTATAACGACACAGGGTGGTTCATTAAGAATATTCAACTGGGTGATTTTTCTGCTGATGGAACTTCCACTGAGCCGTTCCAATCACTTGGGCAGTTGAAAGGGGAATACGTGAATTTCACAACAACGTTCGTCCAAACGAAGAAGAATGGCGAAGAGCGCGTCTTCCATGTAGATCCATTCAACGTGACAAACAAAGAAGCTCTTGATCTGCAGCAAGTGCTCCGTGAAGGCAATGTGAAGATGATCACTTCTTACGCAGCTGAGCCGGGACAAAAAGAAGCCCAGGAATTCACATACGAAGTGCTTTATAAAAAAGATAAGCCGAACAAAGGGAAAAAAGAATAACAAGCAAGGGAAAAGCGGACTGCAGTCCGCTTTTTCTTTTGGCCGATTTTTGGGGTATGATAAGATAAGTACAGAATTTTGTTTTGAAAGGAAGAGAACATTGTCGAAAAAACTAGATGCTTTTTTAGATGCTAATTTGAGCGAACTAAAAGAACAGGGATTATATAACGAAGTGGATCCGGTAGAAGGGCCGAATGGGCCGATCATCAAAGTGCGCGGCAAAGACTTGATCAATTTGTCTTCGAACAATTATTTGGGCCTTGCAACAAACGAAGATTTGAAAAAAGTGGCGAAAGAAGCCATTGATAAATACGGAGTCGGCGCTGGAGCAGTCCGTTCGATCAATGGAACATTGGATTTGCATGTGAAATTGGAAGAGAAATTAGCGGAATTCAAAGGGACAGAAGCGGCAATTTCCTACCAGTCAGGTTTTAATTGCAACATGGCTGCGATTTCTGCTGTAATGGACAAAAACGATGCAATTCTTTCCGATCAGCTGAATCATGCGTCAATCATTGATGGCTGCCGCTTGTCGAAAGCGAAAATCATTGCTTTCAAGCATTCCGATATGGAAGATCTGCGCGCGAAAGCGAAAGAAGCGACAGAATCCGGTTTGTACAGCAAAGTGATGGTCATTACAGATGGCGTCTTTTCAATGGACGGCGATATTGCGAAGCTTCCGGAAATCGTGGAAATCGCCAAAGAATTCGACTTGATCACATATGTGGATGACGCGCACGGTTCAGGTGTAACAGGCAAGGGGAAAGGCACTGTAAAGCATTTCGGCCTTGAAAAAGAGATTGATATGCAAATGGGCACATTGTCCAAAGCGGTCGGCGTTGTCGGCGGTTATGTTGCCGGGAAAAAGAACCTGATTGACTGGCTGCGCGTCCGCTCACGCCCGTTCCTGTTTTCGACAGCAGTGACGCCTGGTGATGTCGCGGCAATCATTTCTGCATTGCAGATGATCATTGATTCCACGGAACTCCACGATAAACTATGGGACAACGGAGATTATTTGAAAAAAGGCCTGAAAGAGCTTGGCTTTAATATCGGTGATTCTGAAACGCCAATCACGCCATGCATCATCGGCGACGAAAAATTGACGCAAGAGTTTTCAAAGCGCTTGTTCGAAGAAGGCGTTTATGCAAAATCCATCGTCTTCCCGACAGTTGCCAAAGGCACGGGACGCGTCCGCAACATGCCGACAGCGGCGCATTCTAAAGAAATGCTCGACAAAGCGATCGAAGTTTACTCTCGAGTCGGGAAAGAACTTGGCGTTATCAACTAAATTAAAAAACCCGCCCGGCTTCCTGAACTGCACCGAAATTGTTAGACACAACTAACAAGGGAGGTGCAGTTTTTTCTATGGCGAAATTTACGGTTGAAGACAAGATACGGGCTGCTCGCGCCTATTTAGCCGGCCAGGAGTCGAAAGAAGAACTTGCCAAACGGTATGGCGTCAACGCCAGAGGGCTCCAACAATGGGTGGAACTTTATCGGCATCATGGCGAAGACGGGTTGCGGAAACGGTATACAAACTACACAGCCGAGTTTAAACTGGACGTACTGAACTTTATGAAAGATACCGGGGCATCCTCGCTTGAAGCAGCCGCCGTTTTCAATATTCCAAGCCGGACCACGGTAGGGAAATGGAAGAAAGCGATGGATCAAAGCGGAACGGAAGCCCTCATTCCAATGAAAAAGGGGCGTCCACCCATGAAAAACAAACCGAAAAAACCGACAAATCCCGTAATGCCGAAAGAATCCCTCCAAGAAGAAGTGGAACGGCTGCGCATGGAGAACGCATACTTAAAAAAGTTGAATGCCTTAGTGAAGGAAAAGGAACGCTCACAACGCAACTCAAAGCCCAAGTAATCTACGAGCTAAGGCATGATTTCAAGGTCGTCGACCTCATCAAGGTGGCAGCTCTTCCGAGAAGCACCTATTATTATTGGATCAAACACCAGGAACGCCCCGACAAATACAAAGAGGCAAAAGAGCTGATTTCCGCCATCTTTCACGCGCACAAAGGACGTTACGGGCATCGGAATATCCACATCGAATTGAGGAAAAGAGGCATCCAGCTTGATCCGAAAACCGTTCTGAAGTTGATGAAAACGATCGGCCTTACGTGCCGGGTACGGATGAAGAAATACCGTTCCTACCGGGGGAGCGTCGGGAAGGTTGCCCCGAATGTATTGGGGCGAGATTTCTCTGCCGAGAAACCGAATCAGAAGTGGGTAACCGATGTGACGGAGTTTGCTCTTTTTGGCCAGAAGCTTTACCTATCGCCTGTGCTGGACCTGTTCAACAGCGAAATCATTGCCTATACGGTTCAAGGCCGGCCAACGTTCGACCTGGTTTCCACGATGCTTGAACAAGCTTTTGAGCGGCTGGATTCCGAAACGGAACTGGTCCTCCATTCCGACCTGGGCTGGCAGTACCAGATGGCGAAATACCAAAAAGCGTTGGCCAACCGAAACATCACCCAAAGCATGTCCCGTAAGGGGAACTGCCTCGACAACGCTGTGATTGAGAACTTTTTCGGCATTCTCAAGACGGAGCTCCTGTACCTGCAGGAATTCGAGAGTGTGGAGCACTTCCTCCAGGAACTGGACGCCTATATGGTGTATTACAACCAGAAACGAATGAAGTCCAAATTAAAAAACATGAGTCCGGTTGACTACCGAACTCATGTGCAACAAGCCGCTTAAATTATTGTCTAACTTTTTTGGGTCAGTTCATTCCCGGGCGGGTTTTTTATATGGATATAGAGAGGGGCTTTTTAGCTCAATAACTTGTTTGGTTCTGGGCTTCAAAATAAACTGCCGCGAACACTTTCGCCGCAATGAGCATCGCTTCTTCATTAAAGTCAAAGTTTTCATGATGGTGCGGATAGACAAGCGTTTCATCCGCCATTTTCGCTCCGACAAAAAAGAATGCCCCGGGAACGACCTGCGTATAGTAAGCAAAGTCTTCAACCGGCATGACCGGCTGAATTTCCCTTACCGCTTCTTCGCCGATTGCAGCGCGGGCGGCTGTACGGACGATGTCCATCGCTTCGGGATGATTCCATAGAGAATCATAGCCGCTTTCGATAATCACTTCCGCGCTGGCTCCCATTGCGCTGGCCACGTTTTCGGCTATTGCGGTCACCCGTTCGCTTGCAAGCTTCCGGAGTTCGGGATTGAAGACGCGGATTGTCCCTTCCAGCACAGCCTCACTGGGGATGACATTGTCGGCTTCACCGGCATGGAATTTACCGATGGTGACCACCAATTCCTGCAGCGGATCGGTGTTCCGGCTGACGACCGATTGCAGCGCAATCATAATATGACTTGCGGCCAAAATGGGATCCACGCCAAGGTGCGGTTCAGCCCCATGGGTTCCGGAGCCTCGCACAATGATTTTGATGGTATCTTCAGAAGCTTGTAAAAAACCATCGCGCACAAACACTTTTCCATGCTCCAAACTGCTTTGGACATGCGCCCCATACACCAAGTCGACGCCTTCCAGGCAGCCGTCGGCAATCATCGCCCGGGAACCGCCAGGAGGTGCTTCTTCGCCAAATTGATGGATCAGGACGATGGTGCCTGGCAGTTCTTCCTTTATGGATACCATTGCTTTGGCAAAGCCCAGAAGGCCTGCTGTATGGCCGTCGTGGCCGCACGCATGCATGACTCCTGGAACTGTTGATTTATAGGCTGCTTCTTTTCTGTCGTCAATAGGCAGTGCGTCAAAATCAGCACGGAAAGCGATCGTCTTGCCGGGCTTGCCGCCCCGGATATAGCCGACAACGCCATTTCCTCCTATGCCGCGGTGCACTTCAATGCCCATTTTTTCAAGTTTGGAGGCAATGAATTCAGGCGTTTCGACTTCCTGATGGGACAGCTCCGGATGCATATGAAGATGGCGGCGGATTTCAACCATTTCATCGAACAGGGATTCAAGTGTATCTATGATCAGCGTTTGCATATAGTAAAGGCTCCTTTAATGTGGAAGTATATTAAACACAATATAAGTATAATTATACAGCAAGAAAGGAGCTGAGGAAATCACTCCATAAAAAAACTCGCCGCCATTTTTGGCAGCGAGTCTTTTAGATAACATCTGTCTTTTCAATCAAACTCAAAAATTGGCGTGTGCGCGGTTCTTTCGGGTTGTTGAAAACCTCTTCAGGACGGCCGCTTTCGACGATTTTGCCGCCATCCATAAACAGGACTTCATCCGCAACGCCTTTGGCGAAGCGCATTTCATGCGTTACGACGACCATTGTCATTCCCTCAGAAGCCAAGTCCTTCATCACTTGCAGCACTTCACCGACAAGTTCCGGATCAAGCGCCGAAGTCGGTTCATCAAACAGCATGACTTTCGGTTCCAGCGCAAGCGCTCGGGCAATGCCGACACGCTGTTGCTGTCCGCCTGACAATTGGAATGGGTAATAATCCTTCTTGTCGCTAAGGCCGACCTTTTCCAAAAGCTGCTCGGCTTTTTTTCGGGCCGCCGCTTTATCTTTCTTTTGGACAATAACCGGGCCTTCCATGACATTTTCAAGCGCCGTCATGTGCGGAAACAGATTGTAATGTTGAAAAACCATGGCGGACTGCTTGCGGAAAGCCGTCACTTGTTTTTTCGAAAAGGTTTTTGAAAAGTCGGCGGTCTGATCATCGATTGTCACCGTGCCGGCAGTGGGCGTCTCCAGGATATTCAAGCATCTTAGAAACGTCGTTTTACCGGAGCCGGAAGGGCCAATGACCACAACAGCCTGCCCTTTTTGAACGTCCAGGTCAATGCCTTTCAGAACTTCAAGGTCGCCGAATTTTTTGTGTAAATTTCGAATGGAAATCATAGCTCGCTCCTTACTGCAATTGTTGAATGCCCTTATTATCTGGATACATAACGGTCAAATCGGTGCTCCAGTCTGCCTTGGCCGACTGACAATGCAAAACAGACGACCCAGTAGATAAGTGCCGCTTGCCCGTATAGCAATAGAAATTCATAGTTCGTTGCGGCAATTTGCTGAGCAATGCGGAACATTTCCGTAACAAGAATAAGTGATGCCAAGGAAGTATCTTTTACCAAACTGATGAATGTATTCGAAAGGGGAGGGATGGATACACGCGCCGCTTGCGGCAAGATCACGCGGCGAAGCGCCTGTGTATAGGTCATGCCAATTGTATTGGCAGCTTCCCATTGCCCTTTCGGTATGGACAAAATTGATGCCCGGATAACTTCAGATGCATAAGCCCCCACGTTCAAGGAAAAGCCAAGGACAGCGGCCGGAAACGGATCAATAACGACTCCGATGGAAGGCAATCCATAAAATAGAATGAACAGCTGAACCAATAATGGTGTACCTCGGATAACGGAAACATATACACGCGCAATTACCTGGAATATTTTAATGGTAGAAATTCGGGCTAAGGCAGTAATGACCGCCAATACCAGCCCGAGTATAAAAGTGATAACCGTTAAAGGTATTGTATACTGAACCAACCCTTCCAGTAATGGCACCCAGGCTGATTGAGCAATTTCCATGAGCCGCTCTGTTCTGACTGGATCTGAGAAAATACTACTCAAGTACATTTTCGCCAAACCACTTATTGGAAATTTCTTCGTACGTGCCGTCTTCAATCATTTCATCGAGCGCTTTGTTGACTTCTTCAACGATTGCGCCGCTGTCTTTTCTGAATAGCAAACCGCTTTGAGCTGCATCATCAGCTTCATCGACCACTTTGATGTTTGCATCAGGGCGTTGTTTCAAGAAGTCCAAAACAGTCAAGTTATCGTTGACAGTTGCATCAACCCGGCCTGAGTTAAGCAGTTCAATCGCCTGGTTAAACCCTTCGACGCCTTCGATTTCAGCTCCGAAAGAGCGTGCTGTTTCCGCATAGTTGCTTGTTAAAGACTGTGCTGATAATTTTCCTTCCAGATCCTCAAAGCTTTTGATTTCCGTGTTGTCTTTTCCTACAACCAGTACCGCTTGTGAAGTGATATAAGGATCTGAGAACTCATAGCTTTCCTGGCGTTCAGGATTGATGCCGACTTGGTTTGCGACCATATCAAAGCGCCCTGCATCAAGTCCGGCAAACATGGCATCCCATTGCGTTTCCAAAAATTCAACTTCAACGCCAAGGCGCTTTCCGACTTCCTGCGCGATTTCCACGTCAAACCCGGTCAATGTTCCAGCATCATCGTGGAAAGTGAAAGGAGGGTATGTCCCTTCAGTGCCGACAACCAATTTTCCTTCTTCCTGCACTTTTGCCAACAGGTCTTGTTCTGTGCTTCCAGATCCTGCAGCATCATCTGTTGTTGGATCTTCCTGAGGCGAACCGCCGCCGCAAGCAGCGAGCAATACTATAGTGCTTAGCAGCAATAATAACAACAAGCTAATTTTTTTCATTTTGATCTCCTCTATTTCCTATAGAATTTTTGTTAATAGACCGCTTCCCCTGCTCCTTTGCACCAAATCCATACTCCTCATTTTTATACCCTGTTTTGGCGGAAAGAAACGGCAAAACTAAGCAGAGCGGAATAGTAGGTTTAAAGGGCGGAAAACCCTATTAATAATTAAAAAAGAGCCCATAAATACTTTGTTTCCAGGGCTGTTTCATTATAGCACCCCTTATTCGCCAGCTCAATAAAATAGTTTGAAGTCAGTATATTGCCATGTGAAAACGTAAGGGGCCCTTTTGAGAAACTGCTGAACAGTAAAAGTGATTGTGTTTTTATAACGAACAACTTATAATGGCATCATAGGAAACCGCGTAAAATCAATAGATATCTCAGTATAAATGTTTTTCTGCACAGGACAAATGTTTTCTTATTTGGAAGGAGTTTGAAAGATGAAGCGTATTATGATTACCGGGGCATTAGGCCAGATCGGATCTGAACTTGTTGGGAAACTGCAAGGGATATATGGTATGGACAATGTATTGGCGACAGATATCCGGCCGGCGGCAGCGGAAAACGGGCCGTTCGAGCTGCTTGATGTGACAGATGGACAGCGGATGTTTGATTTAGCGAAAGATTTCAAAGCAGATACCATGATGCATATGGCGGCATTGCTGTCGGCGACAGCAGAAGAAAAACCATTGCTTGCCTGGAACTTGAATATGGGGGGATTGGTAAATGCACTTGAAGCTTCCCGTGAATTAGGCATGCAGTTTTTCACGCCAAGCTCAATCGGCGCTTTCGGCCCTTCAACTCCAAAAAAGAACACTCCTCAAGACACTTTGCAGCGACCTACGACAATGTACGGAGTCAACAAAGTAGCGGGGGAGCTGCTGTGCGATTATTATTTCCACAAGTTTGGCGTCGATACCCGTGGTGTGCGCTTTCCGGGCTTGATTTCGTACGTGGCACAGCCAGGAGGCGGCACAACAGATTACGCAGTGGACATTTACTATAAGGCGATTGAACAACAGGAATATGCCTCTTATATTGCGGGCGGAACTTATATGGATATGATGTATATGCCTGACGCTCTGCAGTCGATTGTCGATTTGATGGAAGCTGACGCGTCGGGCTTAGAGCACCGCAACTCTTTTAATGTAACGGCGATGAGTTTCGAGCCCGAAGAAATCGCGGCATCAATCCGCAGGCACATTCCCGGATTCAAACTGTCTTATGCCGTCGATCCGGTTCGCCAAGCGATTGCTGACAGCTGGCCGGACAGCATCGACGCTTCAGCAGCGGAAAACGAATGGGGCTTTAAAACCCGATACGATTTGGATGCTATGACAGCCGATATGCTGGAAAAATTGAAAATCAAATTACAGAACGTATAAAAAAGAACCCTTCGCAAATTTTGCGAAGGGTTCTTCCATTAAAACAACAAATGGGCGATGCCGACAACAATCGGCAAAGCGATAATTGTACGGAGCAGGAAAATGACGATCAAGTCAAGGATGCCTACCGGTATTCTAGAACCGAGCAGCAATCCGCCGACTTCAGACATATAGATAAGCTGGGTAACAGACATTGTCGCTACGACAAAACGCGTCAACTCAGATTCGATGTCTGCCGCAAGAATTGCCGGCAGGAACATATCGGCAAAACCGACGACCATCAGCTGGGCAGCTTCTGCGGCTTCCGGGACGCCAAGCAAGTTCAAGTATGGTACAAACGGCGCGCCTAATATTACAAACACGGATGTATACTCCGCCAAGATCAATGCGATCGTACCGAAGGCCATGACGACCGGAGCCACACCAATCCACATGTCCAGCACATTTTTAAAACCATCTTTGAAGAATTCACTGGCTGAACGATTTTTTTCTGCTGTTTTTAAGCCGCTTTCAAGGCCGTGGGAAAAGACGGTATGTCCTTCAGGAATGTCTTCTGATTGTGTATCTTGCGGTTTACCGTTCATGAACGTTGTCGGTTTTTTTGACAGCGGATAAAGACGCGGCATGATAAGGGCAAGCACAATTCCGGCCAGGATGACCGTACCGTAATACGGCAAGAAGTATTGGGCAAGCCCGACTTCCTGGATAACAACGATGGCGAATGTGATTGAAACAACAGAAAATGTTGTTCCGATAATTGCGGCTTCCCGCTGTGTGTATTTGTTTTGGATATATTGTGTGTTTGTCAACAATACGCCGATTGTTCCATCGCCTACCCATGATGCAAGCGCATCAACTGAAGAACGCCCAGGCAAGCGGAACAAAGGACGCATGACTTTCACCATCATAGTCCCGAAAAACTCCAATAATCCAAAGTTCATCAAGAGCGGCAATAATAAGCCCGCAAACAAGAAAATGGTGAAAAGGAAGGCAAGAAGCCCGCCGGCAGATAATAGAAGTCCGCCTGTATTTTCGCTCCAAACAGCTTCTGGCCCCAATTGGAACATGACCATGACAGCAAAAACCGCTCCTAGGATACGGACGATGGTCCAAAACAAATTGACATTGAACAATTTATCAAGGAACGAAACATGATGTTTTTCATTAACTCTTCTTGTGATAAATACGAGTGAGCCAAGCGCTGCAATGATCATTATGCCCATCATGATCCACGGGGCATAGGCCTCGATTTCGCCGGCCAATAAATTTGCCAACAAGGCAACCGTTACGACCCAGCCTTCTGCAGTTGGTACGGGCACGATAAACAACAGGATGCCCAGTAATGAAGGAATTAAAAATAATAGCCATGTTGACAGTGGATACTTTTTCACGAATGACTCCCCTTTTCCGATGAAATAAAAATGTAACTCTTCAGAGTATACATGATTTCTTTAGTGAAAGCGCATACTTTTTTCAATTTTAATATAATAAAAAAATAAAAAGCACGGTTTCATAATAAGAAACCGTGCTTTGGCATTAGAAAGTTTCTTCGAAATCCTGGTCCCAGCGATAAGCATAGAAGCGTTCCTGTGTCAGCCAGTTTTCCGTATCCATATCGCCTTGCGCAAGTTTATGCTCCATTTCCTCAAGCATCCAAGCGGTTTGGGAGATATGGGCTTTCATCGCGCCCATTTTTTGGTCGCGTACAGCACTCATATCATGGACAATATCAGGTGCCCCGAGCACTTCAAGAGTATTGTTGGCAAAAGCGACGCAGTGGAGTTTCGGCCGGTCTTTCATCCGGCGGACCGCTCTGACGACAGCCCGGGCGGTCGCTTCATGGTCCGGATGGACGGATAGATTCGGATAAAACGTGATGATTAGCGATGGATTCAGTTCAGTGATCAATTCAGCCATCATGCCGACCATTTTTTCGTCCTCTTCAAATTCGACCGTCTTGTCCCGGAGGCCCATCATGCGCAAATCGGTCAGCCCCATGGCCTCTGCAGACGCCTGCAATTCTTTTTTCCGAATTTCCGGCAGAGATTCCCGCGTTGCAAAAGGCGGGTTTCCAAGATTGCGCCCCATTTCGCCAAGGGTTAGGCAAGCATATGTAACTGGAGTTCCTTGTTTGATATAAGTTGAAATTGTTCCCGATACACCGAACGCTTCATCGTCGGGGTGAGGGAAGACGACCAATACATGCCGTTCTTCTGGTAATGCCATGTTCGTTCCTCCTTAATAACTGAACGGTGTTTCGCTGATTTCCAGCGCCACCGCCAATTTTCCTGATCCGTCATGTCCAGCGAGCAGCAATCTGCCTTGCTCGTCCATTTCGTAATGAGTGATGCCTTGCGCATACACCCAGCCGTGCGGCAGTTTCAGGCCGACCCGATGCGGGCTTTCGCCGACCACTTTTCCGAGTTCGTAATTTATGACGACATTGCGGATAAACGCGCCGGCATTGAAAAAACCTTCGTTAAAGTGGGTGGCATAAGACCCGTTAGTTGTTTCAAGATGCAAATACACATCTTTTCCTGCAAAAGCATCCAACTGAACCTGCAATTTTTTTACTTCGACTAATTCCATAATGCTCCTCCTCAACAATCCTTCTTTTTTTAGTATAGGCAAAAGTCCAAAAGAAAGCGAAAACGATGCTTTACGAGAATACTAACAGCACCAGGGAAAAGAAATTTGAAAATAAAAAATAGGGGTTTGGAACTGATTGTGGAAATGGAGCCCAATTGGTATGGCGCTAAAATATTTGCGGCAGATACAGTGAAGCGCAATGTCAAACCTATATCCCTTTCTCGGCAGAATGAAAAAAGGAGGCCGCGATAGCGGCCTCCTTTGGATATATGGATTAAACTTCAGTTATTTCAATTTCAGGTTTCTCGAACTTGTTGGCAGCTCCGTGCATTACTGGGCCGACATATTCGTTCAATTTCCAGCCATGCTGGATGGCGGCGGAAACGAATGTTTTTGCGTCAAGTACAGCTTCTTTAACGGATTTGCCGTTTGCCAAGTTGGCGGTGATTGCAGCAGCGAATGTGCAGCCGGCACCATGGTTATAAGTTGTGTCCGTTTTTTCGGAAGTCAGCAAATAATGTGTCGTCCCGTCAAAAAGCAGGTCAGCAGCTTTTTCATGTTTCAATTGCTTGCCGCCTTTGATGACAACGTATTGAGCGCCGTGCGCGTGGATTTTTTCCGCTGCAGCTTTCAAATCCTCAACTGTCTGAAGTGTTCCTAAACCGGAAAGCTGGCCAGCTTCGACCAAGTTCGGTGTTACAACTTTAGCGACCGGCAACAAGTGGGCAATCATTGCGTCGACGTTTTCAGGAAACAATACTTCATCTTCGCCTTTGCATGCCATGACCGGGTCGATGACGACATCTTCCAAACCGGATTTTTGAATGGCTTTGCCGGCCATTTCGATAATATCGACTGTCGGGAGCATCCCTGTTTTCAAGGCATCAACACCTGTAGAAAATGCGGTTTCAAGTTGAGCGTGAAGCGTTTCGACCGGAATCGGATGGATGCCGTGGCTCCAGCCGTTGTTCGGATCCATGGTTACGATGACGGTCAAAGCGTTCATTCCGTATGTTCCGTGTTCTTGGAACGTTTTCAAGTCAGCTTGGATGCCAGCTCCGCCAGATGTATCTGAACCTGCGATTGTTAAAGTCTTCTTAAGTGTCATCGGTCAAACTCCTTTAAAGAAATTGATTTTATAGTTTTATTTTATCAAAAACCAGCCCATTTACAATGAATCGGTCTTTTGAGGCGTGAGCAGAATTGCGGCGCTTATGGTGCTTAGCGCGAAGAACGCTGCGATGAACAATGCGATGATCCAGCTGCCGCTTCTGAAAAGACCAATCGCGATGATAAATGTTAGAATGGACACAGCGATTAAGAACGCTGCCAGGCATCCGATGCCGGCTTGTTTTGCCCTTTCTGGAGCACTGGAACCATCCGCTGCGGAAATTGTTTTTATTTTTTCTCGCCAATCAGCCATCGTTATCGCCCCTTTTGCTTATCCTATCATGGGGCGATAATGAAATGAATAGAAAGAGGGATGTTATATGGCAAAAGATCCGAAGTTGACGGAAATTGAGCGTTTATTGAATGAAGTGAAAGGAAAAGGAGAAACAAAAGAATCAGGATTCTGGCGGACAGCCAAAGTCATGATGGGGGTTTTCCGCAATTCTTTTTTTGTGCTTATTACAGCTCTCCTGTTGTTGCTGGTCGCTCTGCCTCTGGGTACATGGTGGATGATCCAAGGCTCCACCGCGACCGAAAGCAAGGGTGCGTTCTTGGAACGGATCCAGGATTTGAATGAGTTATCGACAGCGGAAGCTTATTCGAAAGTGATTATCGAGCGCCAGGACAATGCGCTGTTCGGAAAGGAAATCGGCTTGGATTTGCCCGGGACAAAACGCCAGCTGCTTGTTGTGATTCCGGGGTCAGTCCGTGCGGGCATTGATTTTTCTGAAGTCACCGAAGAAGATATCGTCCTCGACGAGGAAGCGAAGACTGCGACATTGACGTTGCCGCCTGCAAAAATTCTGGGAGGCCCTGAATTGTTCATGGACCAAGTGGAAGTGTATTCGTACGAAGGCCTTCTCCGTGGAGATACCGATATTTCGGAAGCATATGAACTTGCGGAAGAAGCGAAAAAACTGATGGTGGAAGAAACGACCGGCCAAGGGGTGCTGGAAACGGCCGAAGCTAATGCGGCCCGGTCTGTGCAGGAAATGTTCAACTTGGTCGATTATGATGTGGAAGTCCAATTTGAAGATTGAGGAGTGGGGTCTATGGGAAAGCAGATTTTTCAAAACGATTGGCAGGACGTATTGGGAGAAGAATTTGAAAAACCTTACTACTTGAAGTTGCGGGAATTCCTGAAAGAAGAGTATTCGAACGAGACCATCTATCCTGCCAAGGAGAACATCTGGTCAGCGTTCGAGCATACACCTTTCAAAGATGTTAAAGTCGTTATTTTAGGGCAAGATCCGTACCATGGCCCGAACCAGGCGCATGGATTGAGCTTCTCTGTGCAGCCGGGAGTTCCGCATCCGCCGAGCTTGCGCAATATGCTGAAAGAGCTGGAAGAAGACCTCGGCTGCCAAAAGCCGAAAGACGGCACATTGACAAAATGGGCGGACCAGGGCGTCATGATGCTCAACACAGTCCTGACGGTCCGGGCGGGGCAAGCGAATTCGCACCGCAATCAAGGATGGGAAACGTTCACTGATGAAGTGATCCGCAAATTGTCGGAGCGGGAAGAACCGGTCATCTTTGTGTTATGGGGCAAACCCGCACAAAAGAAAAAGCCGCTTATCGACTTGGAAAACAACGATATTGTGGAAGCCCCGCACCCGAGTCCGCTTAGCGCCAGCCGTGGATTCTTCGGCAGCCGGCCTTATTCAAAAGTGAACGAAATGTTACAAAAACGGGGGCAGCAGCCGATCGATTTTTGCCTTGCCTGATGCGGTTTAAGCAAGGCATGTTAAAATAAGGGGAAACCCTGCTTGATGGGGTGTTGTTGCCTCGGCTGACCGTCAAAGCGAAAGGGAAAAGATTAGAAATGAAAGGGGGATTTACGATGGCTGTCGCACCTGCACGTATTTTGAGTGAGATTGAGAAATACGCCGGCAAAGCGCGGACTGAAGATCCGGCGAAAATGCGCGAATCGGTCGCCGCTATCCGGGCTTTGTGCAATCTGTTGCTGGATGAGGACGGACCCGTTCAGGAACAAACGCCGCGTGCTATGCCGCTCACGCCCCCAGCTTCAAAGCCACCAATTTCGTTGGGCGAGAACAAGTTGAAAGAAGAAGGCGCCAACGGGGATTCATTGTTTGATTTTTAAGCGGAAAGAGGAGAAAGCATGAAGTTTTTCTTGATTGCCGGAGCGGTCAACGCGTTGTTGTCTGTCGCTTTCGGTGCATTTGGCGCGCATATGCTGGAAGGGCGCGTTGCGGATAAGTACATTGCCACTTGGCAAACAGCGGTGCAATATCAAATGTTCCACTCGATCGGTTTGATGATTGTAGCAGTCTTGATGAGCTCCGCGTTTATCGGGCCTATCAGCTCGTTGAACTGGGCTGGGTATTTGATGCTTGCGGGCATCATCATTTTCTCAGGAAGCCTTTATGTCTTGAGTCTATCGGGCATCAGTATTTTAGGTGCCATTACGCCAATTGGCGGCGTCGCATTCATCGTCGGCTGGATCATGCTGATTGTTGCAGCGGCAAAAGCATTATAAGATAATGCAAAAAAGCAGTCCGCCAAGGCGGACTGCTTTTTTGCGGATTTCATATAGAAGAGCGCGAAGCGCATGAAGAAAGTGCACTTTGCCATGTAAAGGGTGCGGAAATTCATGTTGAAACTCCGGAAGTTCATGTTAGGTGCGAAAAGATAGAATTGGGATGCAGAACTATAGGCGGAAGATGCGTTCAAGGTTAAAAGCAATAAAAAAAGCCGCCTAGAGGCGGCTTCCAACTATTTATACTTCCAAAAACTTCACGAAACGGTCTGCGTCTAGGCGTGTGCCGACATAGAACGAACCGAATTCGGCATAGCGGGCGCTGACTTCGTCAAAGCGCATTTCGTAGACCAATTTTTTGAACTGAAGAACGTCGTCCGCAAACAAAGTGACGCCCCATTCATAGTCATCAAAACCGACAGAACCGGAGATGATCTGCTTCACTTTGCCGGCGTAGCTGCGGCCGATTTTGCCGTGGCTCAGCATCAACTCTTTGCGCGCGTCCATCGGCAGCATGTACCAGTTGTCTTCGCCTTGGCGGCGTTTGTCCATCGGATAGAAGCAGATGTATTGCGACCGCTGAAGTTCCGGGTACAGGCGCGCACGGACATGCGGGTTTTGGTATGGGTCTTCATCCGATTTTCCAGCCAGGTAGTTGGAAAGTTCGACGACAGAAACATACGAATAAGTTGGAACTGTATAAGCGACCAATGTCAGCTTGTTGTATTCTGTTTCAAGTTCCCGCAGTTCGTCCATCGTCTCGCGCAATAACATCAACATCAAATCGGCTTTTTGGCCGACGATGGAATACAAGGCGTGCGCTCCGGTCTTGTTCTCATCCGCTTGGTTGACTTTTTCGATAAACGCTTGATATTCGTCGATTGCGAACTGGCGCTCTTCGTCCGTCAACAATTTCCATGAAACCCAGTCCATCGAACGGAAATCATGAAGGACGTACCAGCCGTCTAATGTAATTGCTGCTTCGTTCATTTATCAAACACTCCTTTTAGTCTTGCTCTCACAAAATCAGTTTATCACAACACCTTGGCAACTTCCTCCAAAAGAAGGGGCTGTCACCAATTCGTCATGGCTTGGACGCCTTTTCAGCAAGGCTTGAGTCGGGTAAACTGAAAGGAAGTTATTCGGGAAGAGGAGAAATCGTTATGCCGTTATCTATAGAACAAATCAAGTGGCGTTTCTGGGACCAGTCCTTGAGCGCGAAAAACCGATCCGCACTGGAATCGTTTGCCGCAGACGACACATTATGCGAGCTCGTCGGTTCGGGCAAAAGCCTGCCGGCCGTCCGCACATGGGTCCATGACAACACGGTCGTGCTCGGCATCCAAGACCACCGGCTGCCGCATCTTGAAGCGGGGATAAAGGTGCTTCAGTCCCGCGGCTTCACGCCGATTGTTCGCAATTCGGGAGGGCTGGCTGTCGTGCTCGATGCCGGTGTCTTGAATATTTCACTCGTCATGTCGGAAAAGGAAAGTGCCATTGATATTTCCTCAGGATATGATATGATGCTCGAATTGATCCGGAATTTGTTTCCCGATGCCCCGATTGAAGCTTATGAAATCGTCGGCTCCTATTGCCCGGGTTCTTATGATTTGAGCATCGGAGGGAGAAAATTCGCAGGCATTTCCCAACGCCGCATCCGCAGAGGGGTCGCAGTGCAAATTTATCTTTGTGTCGAAGGAAGCGGAGCGGAACGGGCGGAACTGATCCGCGATTTTTACGAAGCAGGCCTTGCAGGGGAAGAAACGAAATTCGCATACCCTGTGATCCAGCCGGAAGTGATGGCGTCGCTCAGCGAGCTGTTGGGAAGAACCATCACTGTTCCCGAAGTGATGCTCGATTTGTATGGCATGTTGGGCATGCCGGCGCCGCAGCCGCTTCTTCCGGAAGAAATGGAGCTGTACGGGTTTTATTTGGACCGGGTAGTGGAACGGAATAAGAAAATGCTGCCAGCGCCCCTTGAATGAGAAATTGAGGGCAAGTTAAAATATGAGTTGATAGAACAAATTGGAGGTGTGCCATGAGCTATGCTGCACAAAAATTAGCAGAAGAAAAAGTGTTCAAAGATCCGGTTCATAGGTACATCCATGTACGCGACCAAGTTATCTGGGATCTGATCAATTCGCGTGAAGTGCAGCGCCTTCGCCGGATCAAACAATTAGGGACTTCTTATCTGGTGTTCCACGGAGCGGAGCATAGCCGCTTTAACCATTCGCTCGGCGTTTATGAAATCGTCCGCCGGATCGTCGATGATATCTTTCATGAACGTCCGGCATGGGATGAGAGCGAACGGCTTGTCGTTTTATGTGCGGCGCTTCTTCATGATCTCGGGCACGGACCGTTCTCGCATTCGTTCGAGAAAGTTTTCCACGTCGATCATGAAGTGTTCACACGGGAGATATTGCTTGGCGAAACGGAAGTCAATGGGATTTTGTTGAAGGTCGCGGCTGATTTTCCGAAGAAAGTGGCTGAAGTGATAGCGAAAACCTATTCAAACAAGCAAGTCGTCTCGCTGATTTCAAGCCAGATTGATGCGGACCGCATGGACTATCTTCAGCGTGATGCATACTATACAGGCGTTTCTTACGGACATTTTGATATGGAACGCATCTTGCGCGTCATGCGTCCGGTAGAGGACCAGGTGGTCATCAAATCGAGCGGGATGCACGCAGTCGAGGACTATATCATGAGCCGCTACCAAATGTATTGGCAAGTGTATTTCCACCCCGTTGCCCGGAGCGCGGAAGTGATTTTGCGGAAGATTTTGCAAAGAGCCAAGGAATTGAGCGAATCCGGCTATAAATTCGAGCAGCCGCCGACCCATTTTATGGCCTTTTTCGATAGGTCGTTCAATTTGAAGGATTACTTGGCGCTTGATGAAGGGGTATTGATGACATATTTCCAGCTATGGATGACGGAACGCGACCCGATTTTGTCCGATTTGAGCGACCGCTTTGTCAACCGGCGGCTGTTCCAGTATGTCGATTTTGATCCGGGCAAAGACTACCGGAAACTCGGAGAGCTCTCCCAATTGTTCAGAAAAGCGGGGATCGATCCCGATTATTATTTGATTGATGATTCAACGTCCGACCTGCCTTACGATTTCTACCGTCCGGGCGAAGAGGAGGAGCGCCTGCCGATCCATCTCTTGATGCCGTCAGGCGAAATCAAAGAATTATCCCGGTCCTCACAAATCGTCGATGCCATTTCCGGCAAAAGGCGGACCGATTATAAATTGTATTTTCCTGCAGAGTTGCTCATTGATGGCAAGAAAAAGGCCGTCAAACAGCAAATCCTGCAAATGCTTCGAGAAGGAGGAGTATAATTGCTCCAGGAACACGCAAAAATAGTAGATTTCATATCATTGGCGGAAGGGATTACCGGCCGCAAGAAGTTACAGAAAATGATTTACATATTGAAGAAAATGGGTGTGCCATTTCAGGAAAAATATGAATTTCATATTTATGGCCCTTATTCGGAAGAGCTGACGGCCCGTGTCGAGGAATTATGCGATATGGGATTTGTTTCAGAAGAGCTGGAAGATAAAGGTTCATATGTACAGTACAAATACAGCGTGACGGCCGAAGGGATGGAATTCTCTAATGCACTTGGAAAATCGGTGCTCGGAAATCCGTCGCAAGCCGTAAAGCTCAATGAAAAAAGCGGCCGCTTTTTGGAGCTGACTGCAACGCTCCTGTATTTCGATCATTTGGAGCGGGCAGAACAAATTGAAAAGCTGCACGTCGTCAAAGGCAAACTCAATTTTACAAACGAAGAAATCAACCAAGCGTTCGAATTCATTGAAGAACTGTCAGTGCTGATGTAAAAGAAAAAACTCCCGCTTTCGGGAGTTTTACTTTATGTAGTAAGTTGAACTTCATATCTTTAGTTGTTGGCATTCCGCAAAACAGCTGCGCTTTCCGCGGGCTCACGCCGAACTGACTCGGGCTTTTGCCCGAGTGGATTTCGGCACTTCGCTATCCCGCAGGAAAGTATCGGCCGACCAGCATTCGGCTGATACTTTGCGACGAAGCGCACAGCGCTGCAGGAGCACATGGTTTTCTCCGCTGTTTTGCTCCATGCCTTTCAGTCAATTAGCAGTAAAACAGCAATTTTACCAGAAGTCACTTGAAATCTTAAGGCATTTCTTAGCTTCGGCGCGTCTGCGGGCTTATTGCGAGAGCCATGCCCAAAGCGAACGAAGCGGTGTGTAAATGATACTTCTTTAGTTCAACTTAAATATATCGTTTTTACTGATCAGAGAACAGTTTCCCTTTTGTACCGTAGTCGCTTTTTTTCATGTCTTCGATAAAAACGACGACGTTTTCGACCGGTGCGCCAGTTGTTTCAGAAACGGCTTCCGTCACTTTTTCAACAAGTGCGCGTTTTTGGTCTTCTGTGCGCCCTTCGAGCATTTTAACAGTCACATATGGCATAATGGATACAGCTCCTTTTCTTGAGATTACCACCATCATAGCAGAACGGAGGATTGTAAACATGGCAAATGAAGAAAAACCAAAACAAAAACTGGGCTTTACCATCATAAAAGACGATCCGACCGATGGACATAAAGGCTATGGCATCGGCTCATTGTCGCTGGAAAACGTCTCTCCAGTCATTATTGACGTGGAAGAAGGGACCGCTGTCGTCGATATCGGCGCCATGCACGCAAGAAGCGAAGTCGAGCGCGGCATCAAGTTCACCACCAACCGTGAGGACTCGGCAGGCGGCAAGGACTACTGGCTCGTATGGGTCACCATCGACTTCAATCCGCAAGGGCCCTATTATGCGGGCGTCGCCGCTTGCGAAATGGTCGTCAACCGCGAAAAACGGCGCGGCTACAAAATTTTGGCCGACCACGTCAACCGGATGGACAAATCGATGAAGCGCAAAATTCTTGTCGACCACATGGATGCGCCGTCAAAGAAAGTGCTGCATGACTATTTGAAGAGCCACAACGAAGAGATGTGGAACCGCAGCGCAGAACAGCTCCATACGGATTTGAACACAGAATTCTAATATAAGATGAACAGTTTGTGACAGTTGGAAATAGCTTCAATAACGGTTGAAGTTGCTTGGAAAAGGAAGTACACTAGACGTACAGCTTTTGAATATAAAGCTAGGACACCTGTAATGCGAGCGGGTGATGTGAGCCATTGCGTCAACCCAAGCCAATGCCTCATGTTTCTTGCTCCGCACCATCAGGATAAAAAGGTTTTCTGTGAAGGGAAAAGGTTCCCTGTACAGGAAACCTTTTTGTTTTGGGGAATATTGTGTGGCCGAGCGGGTAAGGAAGCTATATGGCCGGAGCAAAGCTGTTCCTCCATGAAAATTTTTATAAACGCGTTTTCCTTGGCCGCTGCCGCAGCGCATTTTGCCGAAGAACGTCGGCGGTATGGGCTCCGCAATAGGAAGCGGCAGAAAAAATTATTGCACTTTCCTTGAAAACACTTATACTTTTAAAAGTATGCAAAAAAGCACTTTACTTAAATAACACTTATTCTGGAAGATAAAGGAGTTTGATTATAGATGGCAGGATTTTGGTACACAGAAAAGCAGACGGAGAATTTTGGGATTACAATGAAAATCAACAAAACGCTTCATACCGAACAAACGGATTTTCAGTATCTTGAAATGGCGGAAACAGCTGAATGGGGCAATATGCTGTTTTTGGACGGCATGGTCATGACATCGGAAAAAGATGAATTTGTCTACCATGAAATGGTTGCCCATGTGCCGCTCTTTACGCATCCGAACCCGGAAAACGTATTGGTTGTAGGCGGTGGGGACGGCGGGGTTATCCGTGAAGTGCTGAAGCACCCGTCCGTGAAAAAAGCGACGCTTGTCGACATTGACGGCAAAGTGATCGAGTACTCGAAAAAATATTTGCCTTCTATCGCTTCAGGGCTTGAAGATGCGCGCGTGGAAGTGATTGTCGGGGACGGCTTCATGCACATTGCGGAATCTGAAAACAAATACGATGTGATCATGGTCGATTCAACAGAACCTGTTGGCCCTGCGGTGAACTTGTTCACAAAAGGCTTCTATGCTGGAATTTCAAAAGCGTTGAAAGAAGACGGCATTTTCGTCGCACAGTCGGACAATCCATGGTTCAAAGGCGATTTGATCCAGCAAGTGCAAAAAGATGTGAAGACAATCTTCCCGATTACAAAACTGTACTTGGCGAACATCCCGACTTATCCATCAGGCCTTTGGGCATTCACGATCGGATCGAAAAAATATGATCCGTTGGCAGTGCCTGCTGAGCGCTTCCACGATATCGATACGAAGTACTACACGAAAGAATTGCATAATGCAGCATTCGTGCTGCCGAAATTCGTAAAAGATTTGGCAGGCGAATAAACAATGAGATTCGATGAGACATACTCCGGAAAAGTGTTTATCAAAAGCCATCCGAATTATGAAGAATCCAAGGCGGTGCTGTACGGCATGCCGATGGACTGGACGGTAAGCTACCGCCCAGGTTCACGCTTCGGCCCGAACAAAATCCGCGAAGTTTCAATCGGTCTTGAAGAGTACAGTGCATATTTGGACCGCGAACTTGAAGATGTGAAGTTTTTTGATGCAGGCGACATTCCGCTGCCTTTCGGCAATCCGGAAAAAAGCTTGCTGGAAATTGAAACCTACATCCATACTTTGTTGAATGACGGCAAAATCCCAATGGGCATGGGAGGCGAGCACCTTGTTTCCCTGCCGGTCATGAGAGCTGTCGCCAGCAAGTACGAAAATCTGGCAATCATCCATTTTGATGCGCACACGGACCTTCGCGAACATTACGAAGGCGAAGAATATTCCCATTCGACGCCGATCCGTAAAATCGCCGACCTCATCGGACCGTCGAACGTTTATTCATTCGGCATCCGTTCAGGCATGAAAGAAGAATTCCAATGGGCAAAAGAAAACGGCATGCACATTTCCATGTTCGAAGTGCTTGAGCCATTGAAAGAAATTCTTCCGACATTAGCGGGACGGCCTGTCTATGTGACGATCGACATCGATGTTCTTGACCCGGCTCACGCGCCCGGTACAGGTACGGTTGACGCAGGCGGCATTACTTCCCGCGAATTGCTCGCATCCATCCATGCGATTGCAGCTTCCGAGATCAACGTCGTCGGATTTGATTTAGTGGAAGTGGCGCCGGTTTACGACCATTCCGACCAAACCGCCAACACAGCCAGCAAATTGATCCGTGAAATGATCCTGGGCTGGGTAAAATAAGAAAGCGAAAGGCTCCTGTTTTATAGGAGCCTTTTTATATTGTTTTCCGGCTGGCCCTTTCTTCTGGTGAAATCAGGTTTAACTTGTTCTATTTAGAGAAAAGTATAGTTAAGCGCCAGGTTAGGAGAGATGGATGATGCATGAATTTGATGAGGTTTTTATTCAGCTGCTGGTTTTGTTGGCAATCGCCGTTGCGGTAGTCGGGGTGGCTAAAAAGCTCAAACAGCCGGATACGATTGCCCTTGTATTGGTTGGACTTTTTTTAGGGATTGTGACCCTCCCTTTTCCGTTGCTTGACCATGCGGAAGAATACATTACGCAGTCCAACGTGTTTCACGCAATTATAATTTCTTTGTTCTTGCCGATTCTCCTTGGAGACGCCACGTTGAAACTGCCGTTCCATCATCTATACAAATGGAAAAAGACGGTTTTGTGGATGGCTTTAGGCGGAACTTTTTTGTCGTTCATCCTTATCGGATTTTCTGCTCATTATTTCATCGGCTTGCCGATTGCCGTGGCATTCACTTTTGCCGCTTTAATGAGCGCGACCGATCCCATCAGCGTGCTTTCGATTTTCAAGTCTGCAGGGGTTTCTGAGAAAATATCCACAATTATGGAAGGGGAATCGCTATTCAACGACGGAATCGCGATTGTCCTTTTCCAGATTTCGTCTTTGTATCTGCTGACATATATCGAAATGGGCTGGGCAGGAGTTGGAAGCGGCGTTTGGCTGTTTCTGCAGTTTGCAGTGGGCGGCGTTCTGGTCGGCCTTGTTCTTGGGTTTGTTTTTTCCCAGATCATTCGCTTATACGATGACTACCCATTTGAAATCGCAATTTCCGCCCTTTTGTTTTTCGGGAGTTATTTTATTGCCGAACACCTGCACGTTTCCGGCGTAATCGCGGTCGTAGCAGCCGGATTTGTGTTTGGTGATTATGGCGGAAAAATTGGCATGTCTGAAAACACCGAAAAAAATATCAATGTCTTTTGGGATGTCATTACGCTGATCGCCAATTCGCTGATTTTCCTGATTGTCGGCTTGGAGATTCGGAATATTGATTTCTCGGGCCGATGGGATATTATCATTTACGCCATCGTCATTGTCATAGCAGCGCGAATAGTTGCGCTTTTTCTCAGTACGATGCCTGCAAAGAGCTTGAACAGGAAAGAGCGGGTCCTCTTGAATTGGGGCGGATTGAAAGGCAGTTTGTCAATTGCACTGGCGTTGAGCCTGCCGGCCGATTTTGAAGGAAGGGAAACTGTGCTGCTCCTGACATTTGCCGTCGTCCTATTTTCCCTGATCGTCCAAGGCTTGACCATCAAGCCGTTGATCCGAAAGCTGGGACTCAATGTGAAATAACGCAGCATTGGTTCCGGGTTGTCAGGGACAGCCGATAGAAAGCGGAGAAAGGGATCCATCCAAGATGAGGTTGGATGGATTCTTCCCGCTGAAAACGATAAGATAAATGAATACATAATTGGAAGAGGTGCTGACTATGGAATTGTATAAATGGGTAGGCCACCGGGATCAAGGCATGGGAATTCTCGCGGCCTTTCCAAACTCACGGCTGATTTACATGACGAATGGCGAAGAAGCGGCCGTGCTTTTTGAGGCGGAAGGAAGTTCTCCGGTGCAGGGTTTTGAAGGCTACCAAGTGCTGGATGCTGTCGGAGATATCAATGACGGCTATTTTGCGGTATTCAATAACATTCCGGTGGCAAAGGAAGGCCGGGAGTTATTCGAGTCGCGATTCAAAAACAGGGCAGGGATGGTCGAGAAAGAGCCTGGCTTTGCGGCGATCCGTGTTTTGCGCCCTTTGGACTCGGATACTTACATTATCCTCACTCTATGGAAAGATGAAAAATCTTTCGCGGATTGGCAGGAGTCGCAGGCGTATGGGCATGCGCATGCCAAACGCGGCACCGAAGACGGCATTGACAAGCGCCCGAACATTTTTCCCCGCCCTTCTTATGTGAAGACCTATATGAAGTGAACCGATTCTTCTCTCTGCTTGATTTGAAGCTGAAGGGCCGCATGCATCCGCCAGGCGAATGCATGCGGCGCTTTTTGGTTTCAACGGGAAACTTAATTGAAAAACCCCTTGGATTCAGGCTATAATGAATAGGTTATAAAGCGGGATAAACGAACGGGGAGGCGGAGAGGATGCAGAAATCCGTAATGATCAGGCTCACGACAACAATCCGCCAGCCGAATGTGGATGATCAAGTAATGGAGTTGCGGTCGGAAGGGTTGCTGACGGAGAAGAACAACCGGCGCTATTTGCAGTATGCAGAGCAGCAGGAGGATCTCGAAATCCGGACGGTCGTGAAACTGAGCGAAGATGAAGCGCTTATTTTAAGAAGTGGAGGCTTGCAGATGCGGCTCCCATTTTTATTACATAAAGAACAAACGGGCAATTTGACGAATGCGCAAGGTTCGTTCATGTTGACGACCATGGCGCATGAATTATTAGTCGAGGATACCCGGTTTAAAGTCCGCTACGATTTGGCGATGGGTGCCGACCATGTCGGTGAATACGAAATGGAAATACAGTTTACGGAGGGCAAACAATGAATGCAGTAGAAAAAGTTCAACAAACGATCAAACAAGTGATCAGTGAAGCGGTCCAAAAAGCGGAATTGACAACAGAACCGGTAACGGTTCAATTGGAGTCGCCGAAAGATAAAACAAATGGGGACTACGCGACGAACATTGCAATGCAATTGACGAAGCTTGCGAAAAAACCGCCCCGCGCGATTGCGGAAGCGATTGTCTCCAACCTTGACAAAGAAGCCGCAAACATTGAAACGGTTGAAATTGCCGGACCAGGATTTATCAACATCACCATCAAAAAAGATTATTTGCTGGATGTGGTGAAAACCGTTCTTGAACAGCAAGAAGAATACGGCCGCTCAACATCAGGAGGCGGAGAACGCGTCCAAGTCGAGTTCGTTTCTGCAAACCCGACCGGCGACCTGCACCTTGGCCATGCCCGCGGTGCTTCAGTTGGCGATTCCTTGTGCAATGTTCTTGACCTTGCGGGCTACGATGTGTCCCGTGAATACTACATCAACGATGCCGGCAACCAGATCAACAACTTGGCCCTGTCGATCGAAGCCCGTTATTTTGAAGCGCTTGGCAACCCTGACAGCATGCCGGAAGATGGTTACCGCGGACAGGACATCAAGGATATCGCTGAAGACTTAGTGAAAGAGCACGGCGATAAATTTGCCAATATAACCCACGAAGAGCGTTACAAAGCATTCCGTGAGCATGGCTTGAAAGTGGAATTGGCGAAACTTCAAAAAGATTTGGCGGATTTCCGGGTTGAATTCGACGTCTGGTTCTCGGAAACATCGTTGTATGAGAAAGGCGAAATTGACATTGCTTTGAACAAACTGCGTGAGAACGGCCATATTTTCGAAGAAGAAGGAGCAACTTGGTTCCGTTCGACAACATTCGGGGATGACAAAGACCGCGTATTGATCAAAAATGACGGCTCTTTCACGTATCTATTGCCCGATATCGCTTACCACGAAGACAAATTGTCGCGTGGATTTGATAAGCTGATCAATATTTGGGGAGCGGATCACCACGGCTATATCCCACGCATGAAAGCGGCGATCGAAGCGCTTGGCTATGACCGCGATACCCTTGAAGTAAGCATTATTCAGATGGTGCAGCTGTACAAAGACGGCGAAAAGATGAAGATGAGCAAACGTACCGGCAAGGCCGTGACAATGCGCGAACTTGTTGAACTTGTCGGACTTGATGCAGTCCGTTATTTCTTCGCAATGCGTTCAGGTGATTCGCACATGGACTTCGATCTGGATTTGGCAGTTTCGCAATCCAATGAAAACCCGGTTTACTATTCGCAATATGCGCATGCGCGGATCTGCTCCATTTTGCGCCAAGCGGAAAGCCAAGGCTTCACCGCTTCAACCGGCAGCCTGGACTTGCTGACATCTGAAAAAGAAATCGATGTCCTGAAGAAAATCGGCGATTTCCCGCTGGTGATTGCAGATGCGGCAAAACTGCGGGCGCCGCACCGTGTGACAACATATATCCAGGAATTAGCGTCCAACTTCCATAGCTTCTATAACGCCAATAAAGTATTGGACACATCAAACGAAGAATTGACCCGTGCCCGCCTCGCTCTGATCACGGCTGTTAAAATAACGATTGCCAATGCATTGAAAACCGTAGGTGTCGCTGCACCGGAAAAAATGTAAGAGACAACGGAAAAATTTGGTGTATAATAAATCCGAATGATAATTTGATAACGCATCATAAAGGTGCTTATGTCTAAGAACATGAGTTAAAAGGGAAGCCGGTTCGACTCCGGCGCGGTCCCGCCACTGTATGTGGGAGCAAGCTGCGGAATGCCACTGAAGGAAGCTTCGGGAAGGCGCAGCAAGCGATGATTACAAGCCAGGAGACCTGCCTTTATGGAAATACCCATATGCTTGCGAGGACAAGAGGGGATGTACATGCCTTTTTATGTCGTCCTTTCGATCCCTCGCAAACACTGCGGGGGATTTTTTATATAAGAAAAGCGCCGGTGGTCGAGCGGGAACTGAGTGTCCGCTCACTGGAGTCCAGGCACCCGGAAAAATGGTGCATCTGCAGTTTTCCAATTAGAAACGGAGGATTTTATTGATGAAAAAGGTTTGGAAGTTTGGGGTAAGCGCAGGATTGGCAGCGGCTTTGCTTGCGGGATGCGGACAGGAAGCGGCGCCAGCAGAACAGGAAACCGCGACAGAAACGCCGGCGGCACCAGCGGAAACGGAATTTCCGGTAACGCTGACGGATGCCGTAGGGGATGAAATCACTATCGAAGAAGAGCCGGAAGCGATTGTTTCGATGATTCCATCAAACACTGAGATCGCCTATGAGCTTGGATTGGATGATAAGATTGTCGGAGTTTCCGATTTTGACAACTACCCGGAAGAAGCGGCTGAAGTCGAGAAAATCGGCGGCCAGGAATTTAATGTGGAAAAAATCATCTCTTTGCAGCCGGATGTCGTGCTTGCGCATGAATCAGGTTTAGGCGTCGGCGATGCAGGGCTCCAACAATTGCGGGATGCAGGAATTAAAGTTTTCGTTGTGAACAATGCCGAGAATTTCGAGCAGGTCTACGAAACGATTGATACAATCGGCAAAGCAACTGGAACGCAAGAAGAAGCGGAAGCGGAAATTGCCGAAATGAAAGAAGAAGTGGCGGAAATTGAAGAAAAAGCAGCATCGATTGAAGATCCGAAAAAAGTATTCATCGAAGTAAGCAGTGTTCCTGAAATTTACACAACAGGAAGCGGCACATTCATGGACGAAATGCTTTCCCTTATCAATGCTGAAAATGCAGCTGGGGATCTCAAGGGCTGGGCAACTATCGATCCGGAAGCGATCGTAGACAGAAATCCTGATGTAATCGTGACTACAGAAGGGACATACAATCCGGAAGCCGTCAACCAGATCATGGAGCGCGGAGGTTTTGCCGATGTAACGGCAGTAAAAGAAAAAGCGGTTCATGAAGTGGATTCCGATATGGTCAGCCGTTCAGGCCCGCGCTTGACTGATGGCTTGGAGGAATTGGCAAAAGCTGTATATCCAGAGGTTTTCAGTGAATAAAAGCACGGCAGCCTATATTGTTTCTCTTGTTTTTTTGGGAGGAGCTGTATTGCTGGGTGTATTGGTCGGAACGGTTTCAATTTCTCCGGAAGTGCTGTGGAACCGGGGCTCTGACCAGTCGGCAGCCAATATTTTATGGAATATCCGGATGCCGCGCGTTGTGCTGGCGGGCCTTGTTGGAGCGTCTCTTGCCATTGCAGGGGCAGCGTTCCAAGGGCTGCTCAAAAATCCGCTAGCCGACCCTTACACTTTAGGAGTGTCGTCCGGTGCCTCAGTTGGCGCCGTGATGACGCTCTTTTTCAGTATTTCAGCGCCTTTTTTAGGGATATTCACCTTGCCGGTCATGAGCATGGTCGGCGCGCTTGCCACAATGCTTGCGGTCATGGGATTTGCGAAGCTGGTGGACCGGTCCATGAAGATGGAAACAGTGATTTTGACCGGAATCATTTTCAGTTCGTTTCTTGGTTCGGTTATTTCGCTGATGATTGCGTTGACCGGAGAAGAATTGCGCCAAATCATCGGGTGGCTGCTGGGCAGCGTTTCAATGCGGGGATGGCCATATGTTCAAATGGCCTTGCCATTTTTTCTTGTCGGTTCGTTTGTTCTGTGGCTGAACCGCAGGGAATTGAATGCTATGCTTTTCGGGGAAGAGCGTGCGCGCCATCTCGGTGTTGACGTCAAAAAGCGGAAAATGATGATTTTGATCGGCGGTTCCGTTTTAACAGGGGCAGCAGTTTCCGTTTCCGGTACAATCGGTTTTGTAGGACTGGTTGTTCCGCATATGGTCCGGCTTCTCTGGGGAGCGGACCACCGGCATGTTTTGCCGCTGTCCTTCATCAATGGAGCGGCTTTGCTGATTCTTTGCGATTTGGTTGCACGGACAATCATTTCACCGACCGAGTTGCCGATTGGGGTTATCACTTCATTTATCGGCGCCCCGGTTTTTGCGTTTATCTTTTTCCGGCAGCGGAAAGGAGGAGTTTAATATGCTTCGGATCACCGGATTGACTGGCGGCTATGGCGAAAAAAAAATTGTCAGCGATATCTCATTCCATGTGGAAAAAGGCAGCATGCTCGGAATATTAGGACCGAATGGCAGCGGAAAGTCGACCTTGATGAAGTTGATCAGCGGCGTCTTGCCCGCTAAAAGCGGAAAGGTGGAAATTGATGGGCAGCCCATTTCAGGGTTTTCCGCTAAAGAGCTCGCGCGGAAAATGGCTGTACTCCCGCAGCTTCATGCGCATGCTTTTGAACATACAGTAAGGGAAACGGTTTCACTCGGCCGATATCCGCATCAAAGCGGATGGTTTGCTTCTTGGTCGGAAGCGGACGAGGCGGCTGTCGTGGAAGCGATGGGCTTGATGAACATTCAGCAATATGAAAATACGCTGATTGACCGGATGTCCGGCGGAGAACAGCAGCGGGTGTTTGTTGCCCAAGCGCTCGCGCAGGATGCTTCGATTCTCCTGCTGGATGAACCGACAAACCATTTGGATATCAACCACCAAAAAGAACTGCTAGATACCATCAAAAAACAGGCAATTGAAAAAGAATTGACGGTGGTTTCGATTTTTCATGATATCAACTTGGCGTCGATGTATTGCGATGGGCTGCTGCTGCTTGACGGCGGACAGATCAAGCGGATGGGCGAACCGCATGAAGTGGTCCGCGAACAGGACATTGAAGCCGTTTATAAAACGCGCGTCAGCAACCATCCGCATCCCGAGCTGCCGAAACCGCAAATCACTTTGCTTCCGGGAATCACCCGGCCTGCCGCACAAGCCCTTATAACAGCAGCGGATTTTGCTGTTTCAGCCGATCATGTTCTTTACCAGAGCCCGATTCCGTTGAAGACGGTATCATCGGCTGTCATCAATGCAGGGGCCGGCTGGTACAGGACATTCATGAACCGCCATGTCGACAATACCTATGAATGTGATGACAGCACGCAGGAAATGGCAAAATTCATTGAACAGGAAGGATTCAAGCCGACTGATACGGTAGGGATGATGACAGCTGTCCGGACGGAAGATGCAATTGTCAAAGAATACCAGGGGCCGTTCGGTTCGGTGGTCATTGCAGTGACCGCAGGGGTCGGCAATGCGGTTGACGTATCAAAAGCGCTTGACCGGGAAGTGAAAGTCGGCACCATCAACACATGGATCTTCATCAACGGCGATTTATCGGATGAAGCGTTCATACAGGCCATGATTACGGCGACCGAAGCGAAATCGAAAGCGCTCCATCATGAAGCGGTCATGGATCCTCTGACGAATACGATAGCGACTGGGACTTCGACTGACAGCTGCCTGGTGGCCGCAACCCAGCAAGGCGAGCATTTGCCATACGCCGGCCCGGTGACGGAACTTGGCAAATTGATAGGTGCCGGCGTTTTTGAATGTACGGTTGAAGCGATCCGACTGTACCGTGAGGCGAAAAAACTATGATGGTCCACCTGTTGGCAATAGCTGCCGGTTTGCTGCTCGACCGCCTCATAGGCGATCCCCCTTCATGGCCGCATCCAGTCCGGTGGATCGGAGCCTTGATTTCCAAGTTGACTGCAAAATGGAATCATGGGCCTAATGCCTTCCTAAACGGTTTTTGGATGGCCGGTATTGTGGCGGCAAGCGCTTTTTCCGGTGCCTACTTCCTGGTTTTTATCGGCTATTCGATTCACTGGCTGGCGGGCGCGGCAATCGAGGCGCTGCTGATAGCTGCCGGGCTGGCGCAGAAAAGCTTGCGTGATGCCGCGGAAGAAGTGTACCGGCCGCTTATCGAAAAAGACCTGCCTGCGGCCCGTGAAAAACTCGGTTGGATTGTCGGCCGTGATACCGATAAGCTGGATGAAAGCGAAATTACCCGGGGCGTAGTGGAAACGGTATCTGAAAACACCAGTGATGGAGTCACTGCACCGTTGTTTTGGGCATTTTTATTCGGGGCTCCAGGATTGTGGCTGTATAAGGCGGTTAATACGTGCGATTCGATGGTTGGCTATAAAAATGACGAATTTCACCAGTTCGGCTATGCATCCGCCCGCCTCGATGATGTGATGAACTGGATTCCAAGCCGCATTACCGGGCTCTTGATCTTACTGGCAACAAAAAATGAACGGTCAATGACCATACGTCAGCGTTTTGTGGAATGGAAACGCGACGCGAAAAAACACCCAAGCCCGAACAGCGGCTGGTTGGAGGCTGCAACGGCCGTTCAGCTGGGAATCGAGCTGGGCGGTGTCAATACGTATAAAGGGATCGTATCGAACAGGGCGCGCATGGGCACTCCGATTTTCCCATTGGAAGCCCACCACATCCATGCGGCAGTATGGCATATGAATGTCGCGACTTTCTGGTTTTTCATCTTGTTTTCATTAGGGAGGGTATGGCTTGAACTTGCCTGATCATGGAGCAAATCCGCTTCTTTTATACAAACAAATGGGGATGGAGCCGCCAGCACGCATTATCGATTTCAGTGAAAACGTCCATCCGTTTGGGCCACCTGTGTTTCTGAAAGAGATATGGCCTGATTTGCAGGAGCTTGTCAGCCGCTATCCGGATCCCGAAGCCGAACCGTTTCGCAGCGCAGCTGCCAAATACCACGGAGTTTCCCTGCATCAGATTGGAGTGGGGAACGGGGCGGCGGAAATTTTCACTTGGCTTGCCCGGCGTTACCGGAAAAAGCGGGTGGCGCTGATTGAGCCGGCATTTTCGGAATACCGAAAAACTTTGGAAGCTGAAAATGTTGAAATCGCCGCGGTTGAACTGAAGGAAGAAACGGCTTGGAAATTGGATATAGCCAAAACGAAGCGGGTTATCAAAGGCTGTGCAGCGCTTTATGTCTGCAATCCGCATAACCCGACAGGACGGCTGGTGCCCAAAAGCGACTTGCTTGATTTGGCGGAAGCCTGCCGGCAAGCTGGATGTGAACTGGTCGCCGATGAAGCGTTCGTTGATTTTACCGGTGAGCAAAATTCGCTAGTGCCGGAGTTGAATGCGCACCCGAACCTGATAATCGTCCGATCGATGACCAAAATGTATGCGATTCCCGGGCTTCGGCTTGGGTATGCGATGGGCGCCCCATCGATTATAGAAGCTTTGAAAAGCGGTGCTGCCCATTGGAATGTCAATGCGCTTTCCGCTTTGATCGGAGCCCGCTGTTTTGAGGAAACGGGATACCGTGAAAAAATCATCCAGGCAGCCAGGGAAGAACGGCAGCTGATGAAGGGGTTTTTCCATGAAAAAGGCTGTATGGCCACCGATTCCGAAGTGAACTTCTTGTCGTTCCAGTTGCCCGATCCGCAGCGGTCCGGACAATTTTTTTCGGATATGCTGAAAGCCGGAATCGTGCTCCGCCACACAAATTCATTCCACGGGATGGATGGGCGGTGGTTCCGCATCGGCATGAAATCCACCGGTCATATGAAGGAACTCCGGGAGGCGATAGCGAAATGGCTAGAGGACAATTGATTTTTATCAGCGGCGGTGTCAGGAGCGGGAAAAGCGCATATGCCGAACAGCTGGTACTGGCTTCCGGAGCTTTGAGGCATGTCTATCTGGCAAGCGGGCTAGCCTATGACGAGGAGATGGAAGTGCGAATCGGGCAGCACCAAGATGACCGCGCCGGCCAAGGCTGGACAACGATTGAGCAGCCTGGCGATATGGCAAAGGTGCTCGCCCATATTCGGGGAGGCGACGCTGTTCTTTGGGATTGTGTGACAACCTGGCTGGCAAATGAACTTTATGAAGGCTGGGAGCAAGGCTCTCCTTGCGCAGAGCAGTCCGGATGCATGGAACGGAAATGGCGGGAATTGCAGGGGACATTAACTGGAATGCAAAGCCAAGTCCGGCTTTTGGTTGTCGTTTCAAACGAAGTGTTGGACGATTTTATACGCGACGAAACTTACCAAATGTGGCTTGGGAAAATCCATCGGTGGCTTGCAGCGGAAGCGGACCAAGCTTTTGAAATGGAAAATGGAGCCGCTTACAGAAGGAAGTGATGGAATGCGCGGCGTGATGATTCAAGGAACGGCGTCTGATGTCGGAAAAAGCATGATCTGTACAGCGTTTTGCCGGATTTTGTCCGATCAAGGAATCCGGGTGGCACCGTTCAAATCCCAAAATATGTCGAACAATTCCTATGTTACCGTGCTGGGGGAAGAAATCGGCAGGGCTCAGGGCGTTCAGGCGGAAGCTGCGAGAACGGTCGCAACGGTGGATATGAATCCGATCCTGCTGAAACCGGAAAGCGATATGAAGTCCCAAATTGTTTTGTTTGGCAAAAAAATCGAAACAATGGACGGCATGGATTATCGTGCGAACTTTTATGAAAAGGGCTTGGCAGCGATTGGCCAGGCCTTGGAAAATCTATCGAAAACCTATACGCACCTGGTCATCGAAGGGGCAGGAAGCCCTGCAGAAGTGAATTTGAACGACCGGGAAATTGTCAACATGACGGTAGCAGAACGTGCGGACGTTCCGGTGATTTTGGTTGCTGATATCGAACGGGGAGGCGTCTTCGCTTCAATAGTGGGAACGCTGGCGCTTATGCCTCATCCGGAACGGGTAAAAGGGCTTTTGATCAATAAATTCCGCGGGGATATCAGGCTGTTTGAAGATGGCATCGCTTTTTTGGAATCATACACCAAATTGCCGGTTCTGGGGGTGATTCCGTATATGGGCAGCCATGGAATTGAACAGGAAGATTCCTTGGGCGTCCGCGAATTAGCTAGGGATGCCCAAAATCGGCCAATCGACATGGCTGTATTGAAGCATCCTTACTTGTCGAATTTCACGGATCTGGAACCGTTTTTGGATGAGCCGGACGTGGCGGTCCGCTGGGTGGAATCTGTGAAAGACATTGGCCAACCGGATATTTTAGTTTTTCCAGGCACGAAAAGCACTATCGCGGATTTGCGGTATTGGAAACAACAAAAACTGGAAGAGGCGCTCCGATCCCTGCAGAATGGGACGCGGATTATCGGACTATGCGGCGGCTTTCAAATGCTCGGCGACAGTTTAGCCGATCCGGCCGGCTTTGACGGCATGAAAATTGCCTTCGAAAAAGGGCTGGGCCTGGTTTCCGGGATGGCTACACACTTTACTGCGGAAAAGTTTGTCGAAAGGCGGAGCGGAACCGTCAAGATGAATGGCCAAGACTTCAAGATTGATGGCTATGAAATTCATACCGGCAGGTCAGAGTATGGCGGTAAAGCGCTGATTTCATATGAAGACGGAACCGAAGGGGTTCAAACAGGGCGGCTGATTGGCACACACCTGCATGGTTTTTTTGGATCGGCCGTTTGCCGCCAGGCATTTTTAGCGCCCATCCGGCAGGAAAAAAATATATCAGAACCTATAGTGAAAGAGCGGCCGGACCGTTACAGCCGTTTTGCTGAACATGTAAAAGCCCATATCGATTGGAAACAGGTTGAACGGATCATGGAGGAAAAGGGATGAAGCGTTTAGGGATCGGATTGTTGCTCGCTTTGCAGTTTTTCTCCATCATACCAGTGAAAAAAGAGTTGCCATTGGAAAAGGGGTACATAACATCAATGTACAGGGCGTTGCCGTTTCTTGGTCTGATTTTCGGCGCAATCACCGCAGCAGCTGCATGGACGCTGTTGAACTTTACGGAACTTAGTTCGCTATTCGCCGCTTTTATTGTTGTTGTCATTGGCATTTTCCTGACGGGCGGTTTGCATATGGATGGCGTGGCTGATGTAGGGGATGCTTATTTTTCTTATCAGGAACGGGAAAAGCGGCTGGAGATCATGGGAGATCCGCGTATCGGTGCGTTTGGCGCGATGGCGCTGACGCTGCTCATTTTCGGGAAAATCATAGTTGTGTCGGAAGTGCTTGAAGGAATTCCGATAATAGCGGTAGCATTCGTCCCTGTTTTTTCACGGATCGGCTTGATGCTGTTGTTCAGCAAAACCGCCAGCGCAAAAGAGGGCGGGCTTGCGGCTTTTTTTCAGCGGCGGGCGGACGGCGGACAGGTTGCTTTAGGGGCGGCCGTCTGGTTGGCGGCAGCTTGGGGTGTTTTGGGGTATATGGAAAGCTTGCGGCTGGCTTTTGGACTGGCTGCAGTTCTTCTGGTGTCGATTTACCTTTACAGAAAGTGGTGCCTGAAGAATTTTGGCGGAGTGACTGGTGATTTGTTCGGAGCTTATATAGAAGGGACGGAGCTGTTGCTATGGGCGGTCTTTTTGTTCTTCATCTGATCCGGCACGCCCCGGCTGCCGGGAACCAGGCAAAACAGTATATCGGCTGGACTGATGAACCGGTATTGCCGTTCAAAGCGCCGGCGTATCCGGAAGTGCAGCGTGTCTGGGGAAGCGATTTGCAGCGCTGCCGGCAAACAGCGGAAGTTTTGTTTCCGAACGCTATCTACCATTCCGATTCAGATTGGCGCGAATGCCATTTCGGCGATTGGGAGCAAAAAACGTATCCTGAACTTGAAGGCCTGGAAGCATACCGCAATTGGATCGATGATCCTTTTCACTGTCAACCGCCGGGAGGTGAAAGTTTGGACCAAGTAGCCGTCCGTGTGGAACGGGCCGTCCGCTCATTGCCCAGCGGGGAGGAGTTTTGGGTTGTGGCACACGGGGGTCCCATCCGCCATTTACTGGCGCGTGCAAAAAAGGAAGCATTTTGGAATCAGACCGTGCTTCATGGCCACTGCTATACGCTCATATGGCAAAACCGGCAAGCATTTGAGGAGGAGGCACAATGCACATCGTTTTCGGCGGCGCCTTTAATGGCAAACGCGAGTATGTGAGAGAACAGCTGGGAAATCAGGAAGTCTCTTGGTTCGAAGGGGTTATGCCTGAAAGGAGCCCGCTTTTCACGGTGATAGCGGGAGTGGAGAAATGGGTAAAGCTTCAGCTGGAAACTGGAAAGAGCGAAAAAGAAATCCTGGAGAGCGCCAGTGATGCGCTTTTGTTGAACGAAAGCAGCCGGCAAATCTGGATTTTAACAGACATCAACCGGGGAATTGTGCCGCTTGATCCCATTGAAAGGCAGCAGCGGGATGTTGTGGGCCGGCTCTATCAGTTTTTGTTCAAAGAAGCGGCAAGTGTGACACGGATTTGGTACGGCATACCAGAAACTTTAAAAGGGGCGGATGACGATGAGAATTTATACAAGAACGGGCGATAAAGGACAGACAAGCTTGATCGGCGCGCGCGCTGACAAAGATGCGCCGCGTATCGAAGCATACGGCACAATCGACGAAGTGAATTCATTTATCGGCAAAGCGATGACAGAATTGGATTCAGAGAAGTATTCGGATTTGCTTGCGGATTTAGAAGCAATTCAAAATGAATTGTTTGATTGCGGCGGAGATTTGGCCGACGTCCGAAAAGAGCCGCAATTCAAAATGACGGAAGGGCCGGTCACCGTGCTGGAAAAGCGGATCGATGAACTGATGGAGGAGCCGCCGCTGTTGGAGCGCTTTATCCTTCCGGGGGGATCTCCTGCTGCAGCTACGCTTCATATCGCCCGCACCATCACGCGCCGTGCAGAACGCCAAACAGTCACTTTGATGAAATCTGGAGAAGAATTCCCGCTTGTGGTTCAGCGTTATTTGAACCGCCTGTCCGATTATTTGTTTGCCGCTGCACGCGTCGTCAACTCGCGTGCGGGTGTGCCTGACAACGAGTATGTCCGGAGCGCGAAAGTTTTCAGAAATGGCGGCCGCGCCAAGAAAAAAGAGTGATGAAACCGAGAAATATGGCTTTGGCCGCACTCTTTATCAGCTTATCGGCGATCGGCGGCATGCTGAAAATCCCGCTCGGTGTCGCGTCCATTGCGCTCGATGCGATGCCGGCGCTTGTTGCGGCCCTTTTTTTATCGGCGCCGCTTGCGGGAGTGGTAGCCGCGCTCGGCCATTTGGCCTCCGCCTTATACGGCGGCTTTCCGCTTGGCCCATTCCACGCAATGATCGCCTTTGAAATGGGATTGGCTGTCTGGCTGTTTACAAAAATGCACAAGGATGGCCGCCGCAATGTGAAATGGATCGCTTTCGTTTTAGGCAACGGAGTTGTTGCAGCTATTCCTTTCTATTTTCTGTTATCTCCCGCATTTTTCTATGCAGCTGTACCAGGATTGCTCGCGGCTTCAGGGATTAATGCCCTCGGGGCGGGAGCCATTATGCCATTTATGGAAAAACGGCTGCGGGAGGGGGTGAAGTGATGCGCCATGAATTGATGCTGGGTGAGTGGGTCATCACCTCGGACAACTCCGGAGGGATCGGCGAGAAGCCGATGGACTTTGTGCAAGCGCCGGATCGGCTGACAGCAAAGTTCGCGGCTCGAGTCGCACTTCTTGAACAATGGGCAGCCGGCAGCGAGCCGGAAGCTGTCCTGCTTCATAATTTTAGCGGGGAAGAGCAGTGGTTACGCTATATTGCCGGTGTCGAAGATGTGTTTGCCGAAGCCCGCATTGAAAACGTCCAGATCAGCGGCAGTTCAGAAACGAATATCGCAACGCTGCAATCTGCGATCGCCGTAACGATGTTAGGGAGGCGAAAACAAGAAGGGCGAACAGGACCGCTGGAGTGGTACGTTTATGGTGTTCCGCTTGTCGGTGAAGCTGTCCTGCTCAAAGCGGAACAGCTGGCAGACCTGAAAAAACTGAGCGAAGCCCGGGCGAGCGGATTGATTGAAAGCTTGTGGCCGATCGGATCAAAGGGAATCGGCCATGAAGCACGGCGGTTGTTCGGAGAAGACATAAATTCTGTTCCCGGCCTCGACATCAAAAAATCGGCTGGTCCGTCAACATGTGTGCTGATTGGCTTCCGGAAGGAAATGGCCGGCCAGTTGTCTGGGCATTTTGGAAAACACCTCTACCCAATCCATAGATAAAACGAGAAACACTGTACGGAGCGGTGTTTCTCGTTTTTGACTTGATGAACGAAAGAACTTGCTTTTGAATGCAAACCCTTTCAATTTCCCTATTGACTGAATGCTCATTCATATTTATTATTAAAGGTATCATCTGCCAATGGGTGGAGTTTAAAAGGATGCATGGCTTGAATTTTTTGAATATACACACATAGGAAGGGGATCTCTTCATGGAGCCATTGCTCATAGCAAACTGGGTCTTGTTTCTGGGCGTAACCGCATACGCCGTGTACTTGTTTCTGTACCTGCTGAAGACCAGATACGATTTTATCAAACTCGGCAAAAAAGTGGAATTTGAAGAAAATTTCAAAGAGCGTTTCCGCAAAGTGATGGTCAACGTGTTTGGCCAGAAGAAATTGCTGAAGGACAAGAAGAGCGGAACGATTCATGTTATGTTCTTTTACGGTTTCCTATTGGTGCAAGCGAGCGCCATAGACTTCATTATCAAGGGATTGGTTCCTGGAGCGCATTTGCCGCTGGGTCCGCTGTATCCGGCTTTTACATTTTTCCAAGAACTTGTAACGTTAATGATTTTGGCAGCAGTCGTCTGGGCGTTCTACAGACGGTATATTGAAAAGCTTGTCCGCTTGAAGCGCGGCTGGAAATCGGGGCTTGTCTTGATTTTCATCGGCGGGTTGATGGTTTCTGTTCTTGTCGGGAACGGAATGGCGATGATCTGGCACAATCATGCAGCAGCATGGACAGAACCGGTGGCTTCATCTATCGCTGCTGGCTTTTCGTGGATGCCGGCAGCCGCCGCGGCTGCAGTCTTCTACATCATGTGGTGGGTGCATCTGTTGTTCTTATTGACGTTCCTGGTTTACGTGCCGCAATCAAAACACGCGCATTTGATTTTTGGGCCAGTCAACACGTGGTTCCACCGCGTCGACCATGTTGGCCGCTTGAAACCGATCAACTTTGAAGAAATGGAAGACGAGGAAGATGAGGATGCCATGCCATCATTTGGCGTCGGAAAAATCACCGACTTCAATCAGGCGCAGATGATCGACTTCTACGCTTGCGTAGAATGCGGACGCTGCACAAATATGTGTCCGGCAACCAACACCGGCAAGATGCTTTCGCCGATGGACTTGATCACCAAACTGCGGGACAACTTAACAAATACCGGAGCGGTGATGACAAAGCAAAAACCATGGGTGCCGGCACTGGCATTCAATAATACAAAAGGCAATCAGCTGGCGATGGCTGCTGGAGCTGAAGGCGTTTCAATCGACGAACTTTACAGCCCTAGCCTGATCGGCGACGTCATTACAGAAGAAGAAATCTGGGCGTGTACGACTTGCCGCAACTGTGAAGACCAATGCCCGGTAATGAACGAGCACGTCGACAAAATCATCGACCTTCGCCGTTATCTCGTTATGACCGAAGGGAAAATGGATAAAGATGCGCAGCGTGCGATGACAAACATTGAAAAGCAGGGTAACCCGTGGGGCCTTAACCGGAAAGAGAAGGAAAACTGGCGGGAGGCACGTGAAGACGTCCACATTCCGACAGTAAAAGAAATGAACAAAGCGGGAGAGGAATTTGAATTCTTGTTCTGGGTGGGGTCTATGGGGTCATTCGACAGCCGCTCCCAAAAAATCGCATTGTCCTTCGCCCGTTTGATGAATGAGGCCGGTGTGAAGTTCGCGATTCTCGGAAACAAAGAAAAGAACTCCGGCGACACGCCGCGCCGTTTAGGGAACGAGTTCCTGTTCCAGGAACTGGCGGCAGCGAATATCCAAGAGTTCGAAAAAGCGGGCATCAAGAAAATCGTCACAATCGATCCGCATGCTTATAACATTTTCAAAAACGAGTATCCTGACTTCGGATTCCATGCGGAAGTCTACCACCACACGGAAATGCTGTTTGAGCTGGTGCAGGAAGGCAGATTGAAGCCGCAATTCCCGGTCAATGAAAAAATCACTTTCCACGATTCGTGCTACCTTGGACGTTATAACGACGTCTATGACGCGCCGCGGGAAATCTTGAAAGCGATCGAAGGGGTTGAACTCGTTGAAATGGTCCGCAGCCGCCAGGACGCCATGTGCTGTGGAGCCGGAGGCGGATTGATGTGGATGGAGGAAGACACAGGCAACCGCATCAACGTGGCGAGAACCGAACAAGCGCTGGTCGTCAATCCGACCATCATTTCGTCCGGATGTCCATACTGCCTGACAATGCTGTCGGACGGAACAAAAGCGAAAGAAGTCGAAGAAACAGTAGGAACCTACGACGTAGCAGAACTTTTGGAAATGGCAGTTATCGGAAAATCATCGCCGGCACTTGAAGCCCCGATCGTCCACTAAAACGCAAAATAAAAATTGCAAAAAGACAGAATATTGGTTAAGATTCACTTATAAGCTAAATGAAAAGAAAGGGAGTTTAACGCTCCCTTTTCCTTTGCACCAAAACCGAGCGAGCGTTCAGTCAATAAATTGGCCGAACATCATTCGGCCGATTTATTTGCGACGAAGTGCGAAGCACTGCAGGAGCAAAAGGTTAAAATGAAGCTAGCAAAGCGATGCAGAGGCAATTATTTGCGGCGAAGCGCGAAGCACTGCAACGCCCTTTCATGCTTCGAAGCTAGCTGAGCGATGCAGGAGCAAAGGGATAGAATAAAGATAGCGGAGCGATATAAAAGTAAAAGTATTAAGTGAAGCTAGCTGGAGAAAGAGTGAAAGGCGGCGACTCCAGCGGGAAAGCGTCCGCCTGAAGCGGTTTCTCTGCCGCTTCTTCATATTTTTTTCATTATAAATGTAACCGTTTACAAAAAGGGGAGGAAGAAATATCATGGCAAAAACAGTGATTTTAGGTGGGGCACGTACAGCATTCGGGAAATTCGGCGGAAACTTAAGCACGTTATCGGCAAGCGAATTAGGGGCAGTGGCGATCAAAGAAGCAATGAGCCGCGCAGGCATCGAACCGGAAGATGTACAGGAAGTTATTATGGGGAATGTCCTGCAGGCCGGACAAGGGCAGATTCCTTCCCGGCAAGCTGCAAAAAAAGCGGGAATTCCGTATAACGTCAAATCGGAAACAATCAATAAAGTCTGCGCTTCGGGGATGCGAAGCATTACGCTTGCACATCAGATCATTCGTTTAGGCGATGAGGAAGTAATCGTAGCAGGCGGCATGGAATCGATGTCTAATGCGCCTTATTATTTGCCGAAAGCGCGTTGGGGCATGCGGATGGGCGACGCCCAAGTCATTGATGGCATGGTACATGACGGCTTGTCCTGCTCATTCCACCCGGACAAAGTCCATATGGGGACTTACGGAAACTCCACAGCCAAAACATTCGGTTTAACGCGTGAGGCGCAAGATGAATGGTCTGCCCGCTCACATGAACGCGCAGTCAAAGCGAAAGATTTGTTTGCGGAAGAAATTGCTCCAATTGAAATCCCGCAGCGAAAAGGCGATCCGATTGTGGTGGATTTTGATGAAGCGCCGCGCGCCAACTCGACAATTGAAGCATTGGCGAAATTGAAACCGGCATTTGGGGCAGATGGCACCATAACTGCCGGAAACGCTCCTGGCATCAATGACGGGGCGGTGGCGCTCGTCTTGATGAACGAAGAGCGTGCGGAAAAAGAAGGGAAACAGCCGCTGGCCCATATCCTGACTCATACCGAAATTGCTATTGAACCGCACCGTTTCCCTGAAACACCGGGAATCGTCATCAACGAACTGTTGAAAAAAACAGGCAAAACGCTTGATGAAATCGATCTTTTTGAGATCAATGAAGCGTTCGCTGCAGTGGCGCTTGCCAGTTCGAAAATCGCGGAGCTGGATGCCGAAAAAGTCAATGTCAACGGCGGATCGGTAGCACTTGGCCACCCGATCGGCGCAAGCGGAGCGCGCATCATTTTGACGCTTGCTTATGAACTGAAGCGCCGCGGAGGGGGAGTCGGCATTGCGGCAATCTGTTCAGGCGGCGGCCAAGGCGATGCCATCATGATTGAAGTTCCCAAACAGGAGGCAAACTGACAATGGCAATCCAAAATGTAATGGTCATCGGAGCCGGCCAAATGGGTTCCGGAATTGCGCAAGTATGCGCACAAGCAGGATTCAACGTGAAATTGAACGATATGAAACAAGAAGCGTATGACCGCGGAATCGGCATAATCACAAAAAACTTATCACGCAATGTTGAAAAAGGACGCATGACAGAAGAAGAAAAAACTGCGGTTTTAAACCGTATTTCTTCTTCTCTCGATTTGAAAGACGCCTTCGATGCAGATATTGTCATCGAGGCGGCTGTTGAAAATATGGAAGTAAAACACAGTATTTTCAAAACGCTCGATGAAGTGGCGCCAAAACATGCCATTCTGGCATCAAATACCTCTTCTCTTCCAATAACGGAGATTGCGGCCGCAACAAACCGTCCGGAACAAGTGATCGGCATGCATTTCATGAATCCGGTACCGGTCATGAAACTGGTGGAAATTATCCGTGGCCTTGCTACGACGGATGAAGTTTATAAATCTGTCGAAGAAATGACCGTTCAACTATCAAAAACACCGGTAGAGTGCAATGACTTCCCAGGATTTGTTTCCAATCGCATTCTAATGCCGATGATCAACGAAGCGATTTTCACGCTTCAAGAAGGCGTCGCGACCAAAGAAGCGATTGATGACATTATGCGCCTTGGCATGAACCACCCGATGGGGCCATTGCAGCTTGCTGATTTTATCGGCTTGGATACATGCCTCTACATTATGGAAGTGCTGCATGATGGTTTTGGGGACAGCAAATACCGCCCAAGCCCTCTTTTGCGCCAATATGTAAAAGCGGGATGGCTCGGCAAGAAAACCGGACGCGGATTCTACGAATACACATAATCTTAGGAGGAACCCGCAATGGATTTGCGATTCACAGAAGAACAGACCATGATGCGCAATATGGTGCGCGATTTTGCAAGAGAAGAAATCACGCCGTTTATCGGCCGGATGGAAGAAGGGGAGTTCCCTCATGAAATCCTGAAGAAAATGGGCAGCCTGGGATTGATGGGCATCACGGCTCCGGAAAAGTACGGCGGATCGGAAATGGATTTCACTTCTTATATCAGCGCCATCCATGAACTGTCAAAAGCGAGTGCGGTGATCGGGGTCATTTTATCGGTCCATACATCGGTCGGAACCAACCCGATATTGAATTTCGGAACCGAACAGCAGATTGAAAAATACATTCCGAAACTGGCTTCTGGGGAATACCTTGGCGCATTTGCGCTTACAGAACCGGCGGCAGGATCGGATGCTGCGAGCTTGAAAACAAAAGCTGTTAGAAATGGCGACCGTTATATCGTCAACGGTTCTAAAGTCTTTATCACGAACGGCGGCGAAGCCGATACATATATCGTTTTCGCATCCACTAAACCGGAAGCGGGTTCACGGGGCATTTCAGCATTTATTGTCGAGAAAGATTTCCCGGGCTTGATCGTCGGGAAAGACGAAAAGAAAATGGGGCTCCATGGTTCGAGGACTGTTCAGCTGACATTTGACAATATGGAGATTCCGGCTGAGAATCTGCTCGGCGAAGAAAACAGGGGTTTCAGTATTGCCATGGCTAACTTGAACGTCGGGCGCATCGGTATTGCAGCGCAAGCGCTCGGCATTGCGGAGGCGGCGTATGAATATGCGGTGGCTTACGCGAAAGAGCGGGAACAATTCGGCAAGCCGATAGCCGCTCAGCAAGGCATCGGCTTCAAGATCGCTGATATGGCGACGCAGGTGGAAGCGGCAAAACTCCTCGTCTACAATGCGGCGGATTTATATGCGAAAGGCAAAAATTGCAATAAAGAAGCATCTATCGCGAAATTGTTCGCTTCAAAAGCGGCAATGGACGTTGCGATAGAAGCGGTGCAAGTGTTTGGCGGATATGGCTATACGCAGGACTATCCGGTGGAGCGCCTGTTCCGGGATGCAAAAATCACCGAAATCTACGAAGGCACGAGCGAGATACAGCGCATTGTGATTAGTAAACAGTTGTTGAAATAGTCATACTGTCATAGTTCGATGACAATTTAATTCTACTTGAACAATATGAGTATAGCCTGAAATTTGTTCGGCTTATAGTGGAGGGCTAGAAGAAATCGCTTCAGGCGGACGCCTTCCGCTCTTTCTGTTATGGAGCTTCTAGTCTTATGAAAATGAATTTTTACAGCTAGCTTAATTATTCAGCTTTTAATCAAATATGTTTGGGAGCTGCCTTTATTATCCTATATAAATGGAGCAAATCAGCGGAGAAAAACGTACTGCTCCTGTAGCGCTATGCGCTCGCCCGCTGGGCTTAAAACATATGCTCCTGCGCAAGCTCGCCGCAAAGTTATTGGCCTTGCAGGCTACGGCCAATAGCTTCGCAGCTGTTTTGTGGAATATTAGTAATTACATTTAGCAAAATCAAACAATTGGGGGAATTGGACAATGAACTTTCAACTAAGCGAAGAACATGAAATGATCCGCAAGATGGTCCGCGATTTTGCGGAAAACGAAGTAGGTCCTACCGCTGAAGAACGGGACGAGGAAGAGCGGTTTGACCGTGAAATTTTTGATCAGATGGCAGAACTCGGGCTTACCGGGATTCCATGGCCCGAAGAATACGGCGGCATCGGATCGGATTATCTGGCTTACTGCATCGCGGTGGAAGAATTGTCGCGCGTCTGCGCATCGACAGGCGTAACCCTTTCAGCGCATACGTCGCTTGCCGGCTGGCCGGTATACACATTTGGGACGGAAGAACAGAAACAAAAATACTTGCGCCCGATGGCTGAAGGAACAAAAATCGGCGCATACGGCTTGACTGAACCGCAATCGGGTTCTGACGCGGGCGGGATGCGAACAAATGCAAAAGAAGATGGCGACCACTATATCCTGAACGGTTCGAAAATCTTCATCACAAACGGCGGCATCGCCGATATCTATATTGTTTTTGCCGTAACCGATCCTGAATCAAAACATAAAGGCACGACCGCTTTTATCGTTGAAAAAGATTTTGAAGGCTTCTCGGTGGGCAAAAAAGAGAAAAAGCTTGGCATCCGTTCAAGCCCGACAACTGAAATCATTTTTGACAACTGCCGGGTGCCAAAGGAAAACGTTCTTGGGGAACTTGGGCAAGGCTTTAAAATTGCCATGCAGACGCTTGACGGCGGACGCAACGGAATTGCTGCCCAAGCTGTCGGGATTGCACAAGGCGCATTGGATGCGTCCGTCAACTATGCGAAAGAACGCGAGCAATTCGGCAAGCCGATAGCGGCGAACCAGGGCGTTTCGTTCAAACTGGCGGACATGGCAACTTCGATCGAAGCTTCCCGTTTGTTGACCTATCAGGCAGCTTGGCTCGAATCAAACAAATTGCCATACAGCAAAGAATCGGCGATGGCGAAACTGATGGCCGGCGACACGGCAATGAAAGTGACAGTCGAAGCGGTCCAAGTTTTCGGCGGCTATGGCTATACGAAAGATTACCCGGTGGAGCGTTTCATGCGGGATGCGAAAATCACCCAAATTTACGAAGGCACACAGGAAATCCAGCGTCTTGTTATTTCCCGTATGGTCACAAAATAACCGGAGGTAATGTCTATGAGCGAAAAGCGTGAAATACAGTCCTCGGTAAAAGACGAAAGCCTGATCGAAAAGCGCCGTGCGCAAATGATCCGCGGTGCTGTCACGCTTTTTAAACAAAAAGGCTTTCACCGGACGACGACCAGGGAAATTGCGAAAGCAGCGGGGTTTAGCATTGGCACGCTCTACGAATATATCCGTACGAAAGAAGACGTGCTCTATCTCGTTTGTGATTCGATCTACGATGAGGTGCATGCACGCCTCGATACATTGGATGTCAAAAAAGGTTCGGTGGAAGTGCTCGTTAAAGCGCTGGAACATTATTACGGCTTGATCGATGACATGCAGGATGAATTCGTTGTCATGTATCAGGAGTCGAAAGCGCTTCCGAAAGACGCCTTGCAGTATGTATTGAAGAAAGAATTGGAAATGGTCGCGTTGTTTGAGCGTTTGCTGATGGAATGCAAGGAGAGCGGCGAACTGAACATGACGCAGAAAGAAATCAAGCTTGCGTCCCATCATTTGTTTGTCCAAGGGCAAATGTGGGCGTTCCGGCGCTGGGCGCTTCGGGAATTCACCATTCAGGAATTTATCCAGACACAGACGCAGTTTCTTCTGCAGGGGATGGCAGGGGAGAAAATCTCGATACAGGGGGCTCAATAATTCATGGCTATAATACAGGAACCAAAAACTTATAAACCGAAAAACCATATTCGGTTTTTGACGGCATCCAGCCTTTTTGATGGCCACGACGCCTCCATTAATATCATGAGGCGCATCTTGCAAAGCACGGGCGTGGAAGTGATCCACTTGGGCCATAACCGCTCGGTGGAAGAAGTGGTAAATGCGGCGATTCAGGAAGATGTCCAAGGCATCGCCATTTCATCTTATCAAGGCGGCCATATGGAATACTTCAAATACATGCACGATTTGCTGCAGGAAAAAGGGGCGAACCACATCCGCATATATGGCGGAGGGGGAGGCGTTATTTTGCCGCGTGAAATAGAAGAACTGGAAGGTTACGGCATTGCAGGCATCTTCTCTCCGGAAGACGGCCGCAAAAAAGGGCTGCAGGGAATGATCCAGGAAATCGTGGAAGAGTGTGATTTCTCGACGGTAAAACCTGATCTGGTCCCGGAAAACTTGTCGACTGAAAATCCGGTGGCCCTTGCGAACGCCATTACAGCGGTTGAAGAATCGCATACGCGGGATACGGATGTTGAAGGTTTGCTTGAGGCCGTACGTGCCCAAAGCAAAAACACGCCGATCCTTGGGATCACCGGAACAGGCGGTGCAGGAAAAAGTTCGCTGACAGACGAATTGATCCGCCGCTTCTTATCTGAATTGCCGGATAAGAAAATAGCGGTTCTATCAATTGACCCGACAAAACAAAAAACAGGCGGTGCGCTTCTTGGCGACCGTATCCGCATGAATGCCATTTTCAACAAACGCGTATTCATGAGAAGCTTGGCGACACGCGGTTCCCGCACTGAAATTTCAGGGGCGCTTGGCGATGTGCTGGATGTTGTCAAAGCGGCTGACTTTGATCTGATTGTTGTTGAAACGAGCGGCATCGGGCAAGGAGATGCGGAAATCGCCAACTTCTCAGACATTTCGATGTACGTTATGACAAGCGAATTCGGCGCCCCTTCCCAGCTTGAAAAAATCGATATGATCGATTATGCGGATCTTATTGTCATCAACAAATTCGAGCGCAAAGGCTCTGAAGATGCGCTTCGCCAAGTGCAGAAGCAATATCAGCGCAGCCGGGAGCTATGGGACAAAAATTTGGATGATATGCCGGTATTCGGCACGATTGCCAGCCAATTCAACGATAAAGGGACAAATGCATTGTTTGCGGCCCTGGTCGCCGTTGTTAATGCTAAATGCGGCACAGATTGGCAGACCGATTATGAGATGTTCGCAAAAACTCAAAAAGAAAACATGATCATTCCGAATGAGCGCCGCTACTATCTCCGGGAAATTACGGATGCAGTTCGCGGATACCATGCAAAAACACAAGGACAGGCCCGATTCGCACGCCGTTTGTTCCAATTGGAAGGCGCTATCGAAGCGGTGAGGGAAAAAGCGCCGGACGATGCGCTGATTCAGTCGCTGCAATCGCTCGCGGATGGAATACGAGACGAATTGACCGCCGAATCGAAACGCATTCTTGCCAACTGGCAAGCTTTGAAAGAAGCATATACGGGTGATGAGTTTGTGACGAAGATCCGCGATAAAGAAATCCGCACAATTCTGCGTACTGAAAGCTTATCCGGCATCAAAGTGCCGAAAGTGGTCTTGCCGAAATTCGAAGATTACGGAGAAATTTTAAAATGGGTCTATTTAGAGAATGTGCCAGGTTCATTTCCTTACACTGCAGGAGTATTCCCGTTCAAACGTGAAGGCGAAGATCCGAAGCGCCAGTTCGCGGGGGAAGGGACGCCGGAACGGACGAACAGGCGCTTCCATTACTTGTCGAAAGATGATGATGCCAAGCGCTTATCGACGGCATTCGATTCGGTGACGCTTTACGGCGAAGACCCGGACCACCGCCCCGATATTTATGGGAAAGTCGGCGAGTCCGGCGTTTCTATCTGCACACTGGATGATATGAAGAAACTGTATGCGGGATTTGATCTTTGTGCACCGTCCACGTCGGTATCCATGACCATCAATGGACCAGCGCCGATCATCCTCGCGATGTTCATGAACACAGCGATCGACCAGCAAGTCAAAAAGCGGGAAGAAGAGCTTGGCCGCACATTGTCTGTCGAAGAGTTCACGGAAGTCAGGGAAGGCACTCTGCAAGTCGTGCGCGGAACAGTCCAAGCCGATATCTTGAAAGAAGATCAAGGCCAGAACACCTGCATTTTTTCAACAGAATTCGCGCTGCGTCTGATGGGCGATATCCAACAATATTTCATCGACCATAAAGTGCGCAATTACTATTCAGTATCCATCTCGGGCTATCATATTGCCGAAGCGGGAGCTAACCCGATTTCCCAGCTTGCATTCACGCTGTCGAACGGGTTTACGTATGTGGAGTATTACTTGAGCCGGGGCATGCACATCGATGACTCTGCGCCAAATCTCTCGTTCTTCTTCTCAAACGGCCTGGATCCGGAATACACTGTGATCGGACGAGTGGCCCGCCGCATTTGGGCAATCGTCATGCGCGACAAATACGGCGCGAACGAACGCAGCCAAAAACTGAAATACCATGTCCAAACTTCGGGGCGCAGCTTGCATGCGCAGGAAATCGACTTCAACGATATCCGGACGACGCTGCAGGCTTTGATGGCGCTGCAGGACAACTGCAACTCGCTTCACACGAATGCCTATGATGAAGCGATCACAACACCGACGGAAGAATCTGTCCGCCGCGCTATGGCAATCCAGATGATCATTACAAAAGAACATGGCTTGTCAAAAAACGAAAACCCGCTGCAAGGCGCGTTCATCGTGGAGGAAATGACCCAGCTGGTCGAAGAAGCCGTGCTTGCCGAATTCGACCGCATCAACGACCGCGGCGGGGTTCTTGGCGCGATGGAGACGCAATATCAGCGCGGAAAGATCCAGGAAGAATCGATGTTCTATGAAATGAAAAAACATACCGGAGAACTGCCGATCATCGGCGTCAACACGTATTTGAATCCGAACCCGCAAAGCGATGATGACATCAACTCGATGGAAATCGCCCGTGCGACCACGGAGGAGAAAGAAACCCAAATCAGCAACTTGCGGGCGTTCCAGGCACGCAACGATTCTACACAAGCACTCGAACGCTTGAAGCAAGTAGCGAAGACTGGCGGCAACATCTTCGAAGAACTGATGGAAACCGTAAAAGTCGCCAGCCTCGGACAAATCACACAAGCACTGTATGAAGTCGGCGGCCAATACCGGCGGAATATGTAACTAGAAAAGTAGAGGCGATCGCGAAAGACCCGACAGGCATAAGACTGACTGCGAGGAGGCTGTTGCCGCCGCTGGACAAAGGAAAAGCGCAAATGCCGGTCACAGTGCCGGGACGGAAAGAAACACGCAACTTTCGTTGGAAGACGAATTTGCGTGTTTTTGTATGGAAAAACTGCATATATGTCTGAATTTTGTTTATGGAGGAATTCTGCAAAACGATCAGGAATCATGCACCTTCAGTATGAAAAATGAAAGGAAGTGGATTTTGAAGGGAGAGTGTCTGGTTAATTTTCAAGTTATAAACAAAAATTCAATTCTCCAAACCGGGCTGGTCGTCATAGCCGGCTGTTTTCTGTATAATATAAAGAAAGCAAATTGTAGAAAATGCGGAGGATGATACTCCATGCCTAATATGAAGCATTACATAATTTTTGTCCTCTGTACTATTCTTATTTTTTTTCTATATGGCAAAGCGCTTGGATCGATCCCTTTTTTGATCCTCTCTTTCTACTTGTTTTATTTTGCATGGGCTCAGCTGTATAGCAGAAAAAAGAAACCACGGTAGCCGAAGGACACCACTTTGTATATAATGGATTAAGTTAAGACAGAAGAAGGGACGTGCACGAATGAAAATCCGTGAATTAACAAGAGAAGAACTGGTTGAAGAGTCATTTGTTGACTTAACATATGCAATCTTAGCAGAAACACATGAAACGAAAACTTACCCGGAAATTGTTGAAGAAATCGAAAACTTGCTGGGCTTGTCAAAAGAGGACATGAAAGCCCGCCTGGTGCAGTTCTATACAGACATGAACATCGATGGCCGCTTTTTGATTCTCGGGGAAAACCGCTGGGGGCTTCGCGAGTGGTACCCGGTTGAACAAATCGAAGAAGAATCGGCTCCAACTGTAAAAGCGCGCAAGAAGAAAGCGAAAGTTGCCGATGATGAAGATTTCGATGATTTGGATCTTGAGCTGGAAGATGAATTGGAATTCGACGATTTCGATGAAGATGACGATGAAGACGATGATGACGACAACAGCATTGATTTAGGCCTGGGAATCGTTGAAGATGAAGACGAGGATGAGGACGACGAAATCAAATTGCCGGTTGAAGTCGATGAAGTTTTGGATTTTGACGAGGAAGAGGAAGAAGAAGTCGACTTGGATCCTGAAATTCTCGGTGAAGATGATGAAGATCTGGATGACGACCTTGATATCGAAGAAGATGAAGACGACGAGGACCTAAAATAAACTGACTATTTTTTTACCTTGACTTCTTAAGCGAGACTAGATAAGATTTTACTGGGCTCCTTAAAAAGGAGATTGGAATCGTACAGTTTACGCGCTCCCTCTGCATGCTGCAGGCGGGGCGCTTTTTATTTTTTTATTTTGAGGAGGAAACAAGCATGACAAAGTATATTTTTGTGACGGGTGGCGTAGTATCGTCGCTTGGCAAAGGAATTACAGCTGCGTCTTTAGGGCGTTTATTGAAAAATAGAGGATTAAGCGTAACTATCCAGAAGTTTGACCCATATATCAACATTGACCCAGGAACGATGAGCCCTTATCAGCACGGCGAAGTGTTTGTAACGGAAGACGGCGCGGAAACAGATTTGGACCTTGGGCACTATGAACGTTTTATTGATATCAACTTGAACAAATATTCGAATGTGACGACAGGGAAAGTCTATTCGACAGTTATCCAAAAAGAACGCCGCGGCGATTATTTGGGCGGAACTGTCCAAGTGATTCCGCACATCACAAACGAAATCAAAGACCGCTTGGTGCGTGCTGCGAAAACCGCTAAAGCGGATGTAGTCATCACGGAAATCGGCGGTACGGTCGGCGATATCGAATCGTTGCCATTCCTGGAAGCAATCCGCCAGATGAAATCGGACCTTGGGCGCGAGCAAGTGATGTACATTCACTGTACGCTGATTCCATATTTGGGCGCTGCAAAAGAAATGAAAACAAAACCGACCCAGCACAGCGTAAAAGAATTGCGCAGCTTGGGAATTCAGCCGAACTTGATCGTTGTGCGCACTGAGCACGAAGTGCCGCAGGACATGAAAGATAAAATCGCGTTATTCTGCGATATCAAGCCGGAAGAAGTAATCGAATCACGCGACGTTGACGTGATCTACGAAATGCCGCTTCGCCTGAAAGCTCAGCATATGGACCAAATCGTCCTTGACCATTTTGGCATCGAAGCTCCTGAAGCTGACGTAACCGAGCTGGCCGCGTTAGTCGATAAAGTGAAATCATTGTCAAAAACAGTGAAAATCGGACTTGTCGGAAAGTATGTCGAATTGCAGGACGCTTATATTTCAGTTGTTGAAGCGTTGAAACACGCTGGATTTGCCCATGACGCTGAAATTGAAGTGAACTGGATCAACGCGGAACACATCAATGCAGAAAACGTTGCAGAAACATTGCAGGGCGTCGACGGCATCTTAGTTCCAGGCGGATTTGGGGACCGTGGTGTTGAAGGGAAGATTGCGGCATCGCAATTTGCTCGTGAAAACAACGTGCCGTTCTTCGGGATTTGCCTTGGCATGCAATTGGCTTCAGTTGAATTCGCCCGCAACATCATGGGAATGGAAGGTGCGCATTCATCTGAATTGAACGCGAAAACGCCTTATGCAATCATCGATTTATTGCCGGAGCAAAAAGATATTGAAGACCTGGGCGGCACACTGCGTCTTGGCCTCTATCCTGCGAAATTGGAAAAAGGTTCAAAAGCTTATGAAGCATATGGGGAAGAAATTGTTTACGAACGCCACCGCCACCGCTATGAATTCAACAACGAATTCCGCGAGCAATTCGAGGCGGCTGGATTCAAATTCTCAGGCACGAGCCCGGATGGCCGTTTAGTGGAAATCATCGAGCTGGCTGACCATCCATGGTATGTCGCTTGCCAATTCCACCCGGAATTCATTTCACGCCCGAACCGCCCACAACCGCTTTTCCGTGAATTTGTGCGCGCGTCTTTGGAAAACAAATAATAAAAAAGCCTTTCCGAAAAAATTCGGGAAGGCTTTTTCTTTTTATAGAAGGTTTTCAGTCGGCAAGCATTTCGTCAATCGTCAATTTCACTGCATGGTATACGTAAAGGGCGCCCATCGCGTGCGGGATGAGCGTCCGTCCGCCGTCATCTGCCGGCAGCAGCCCTTTATCCATTTTCAACGAGATGAAAGCATCAGCCAAGTCAGTCTCTTTTGTTTCGGCAGCCAGCATTGCTACGGGCATATGGGCATCGGCCAGCCTGCCGGCAAGTTCGTCGCCTTCATCTTTCTTCGCTAGGATCCATATCCGGTCAGCGCTTGTAATGATGCTGTCCGGACGCCATTCCTCAATGCGCGGCAGCGGTTCCGGTCCGTCGATGGCAGCGGCCGCAACAGCCCTCATTTCGCCGAAAGCCGCCAGAAAAATTGTCCCTTCCCCGACAGCGGCTTGTGCCAGTAGGCGGGCGGTATCCTCAATGGCCTCTTCTTGTTGGGCAATGCGCTGAAACAACCCTGTAAGTTGCGTCGTCAACATTTTCATCTTTCTTCACCTCATTACAAAAGTATATCAGAAGAAAGGAAAGAGTGATAAAGTTGGGAAAAATTTGATAGAATGGAAGAAAAGAAGTTCCAGAAGGAAATGAAAGGGTGACTCTTCGTGAAAACAATCTTGATAGTAGACGATCAGCCGGGCATCCGGCTCTTATTGGATGAAGTTTTTTCGCTGGAAGGGTTTCATACCATTACGGCGGGGAACGGAAGAGAGGCGCTCCAAAAAGCGGAGGAATCCCGTCCTGATATGGTTCTTCTGGATATGAAGATGCCTGGAATGGATGGCATAGAAATCTTGAAAAGGCTGAAAAAAGAGCAGCAGGATTTAAGGGTCATGATGATGACGGCTTACGGAGAGCTGGATTTGATCGAAGAATCGATCACGTGTGGCGCTGTCCGGTATTTCACAAAACCGTTCGATGTTTTCGAAGTTCGGGACGCCGTAAAGAGTTTATTGGAAGACTGATAGCTTCGGCAGTGGCGCAGGCAGAGGGATTTTGTTATGATAGTATGGATATTTACAATATATCTAGCCTTAGGAGGAATTTAGCGTGGCATTAGTTTCAATGAAAGACATGATGATCAAAGGAAAACAGGAAGGCTATGCAATTGGCCAATTCAACTTAAATAACCTTGAGTTTACTCAAGCGATTCTCCAAGCGGCACAAGAAGAAAATTCTCCAGTCATTCTAGGAGTATCTGAAGGCGCTGCCCGTTATATGGGCGGATTCACCACTGTAGTACATATGGTGAAGGGCTTGATGCATGATTACAAGATTACTGTGCCAGTGGCAATCCACTTGGACCACGGATCCAGCTTTGAAAAATGTAAGGAAGCGATTGACGCTGGATTTACCTCTGTCATGATTGATGCATCCCATCACCCATTCGAAGAAAATGTGGAAATCACTAAGCAAGTAGTGGAATATGCACACCAAAACGGTGTGTCTGTAGAAGCGGAACTAGGAACAGTCGGCGGCCAGGAAGACGATATCATCGCTGACGGCGTTATCTACGCTGACCCGCAGGAATGCAAACAGCTGGTTGAACAAACAGGCATCGACTGCTTAGCGCCAGCGCTTGGTTCAGTCCACGGGCCTTACAAAGGCGAGCCAAACTTAGGATTCAAAGAAATGGAAGAAATTTCTCAGCTATGCGACGTGCCGCTTGTATTGCACGGAGGCACTGGAATCCCTACAAAAGATATTCAGCGCTCAGTTGCACTTGGTACAGCAAAAATCAACGTTAACACCGAAAACCAAATCGCTTCTGCAAAAGCAGTCCGCGAAGCTTTGGCTAAAGATGCCGAGATGTACGATCCACGCAAATACTTGACGCCTGCCCGCGACGCGATCAAAGCGACAGTCATCGGCAAAATGCGCGAATTCGGCAGTTCAAACAAAGCATAAACTACATTACCATGATGAATGGATGGAGAAGAGAAGCGTCCGATAGGTCTCTTCTCTTTTTCAACATAACTAGGAGGAAAATCGATGAAATTTTTTATTGATACGGCCAATTTCGATGAAATCAAAGAAGCCCACTCTTGGGGCATTCTTTCCGGAGTTACGACTAACCCTTCTCTAGTTGCAAAAGAAAAGAACGTATCATTCCACGACCGCTTGAAAGAAATCGCTGCACTTGTTGACGGCTCAATCAGCGGGGAAGTAATTTCCCTGGACGCTGAAGGCATGATTCAGGAAGGCCGGGAATTGGCGGCTTTAGCTCCAAATATCACGGTTAAACTGCCAATGACGCCGGACGGCTTGAAAGCGTGTGCGGTTCTTGCAGGTGAAGGCAAAAAGGTCAATGTTACGCTGATTTTCAGTGCCAACCAAGCCCTTTTGGCGGCGCGTGCAGGCGCAGCTTACGTCTCTCCTTTCCTTGGCCGCTTGGATGATATCGGCCATAATGGCATGGATCTGATTTCCACCATTTCGACGATTTTCGCTATCCATGACATCAAAGCAGAAATTATCGCTGCTTCGATCCGCCATCCTCAACACGTTACTGAAGCGGCGTTGAATGGGGCGCATATCGGCACAATGCCATATAAAGTGATCAAGCAATTATTCCACCACCCGTTGACTGACAAAGGAATTGAAGCATTCTTGGCTGACTGGGAAAAACGCTCTGCCGAGTAATGGATTCAGTAAAACTTCGTCAAGCATGCTTTCTTGCTTGGTGTTCGTTTAACTAATCGAACTTTTACAGGCATAGGTTTGCCCGAAAAAGTGGGACCAAAGGAGAAATTCAATCTGATGGATGTATATAAAATAAAAGGCGGCAATCGCCTATCAGGCACTATAAAAGTGAATGGAGCCAAGAACAGCGCAGTGGCATTGATTCCTGCGTCTATCCTGGCCAATTCGCCGGTGGACATTGAAGGCTTGCCGGAAATTTCCGACGTCTGGACACTGAAAAATATTTTGGAAGAAATAGGCGGAGAAGTGACGTTCGAAGACGGAAACATGAGCATCGACCCGACAAACATGGTCGACATGCCGTTGCCGAATGGGAATGTTAAAAAACTCCGTGCTTCTTATTACATGATGGGAGCCATGCTCGGCCGCTTTAAACATGCGGCTATCGGGCTGCCTGGCGGCTGTTTTCTTGGTCCGCGCCCAATCGACCAGCATATCAAAGGTTTTGAGGCGCTTGGCGCCAAAGTCACCAATGAACATGGAGCCATCTATTTGCGCGCCGATGAATTGCGCGGCGCAAAAATCTACCTTGATGTTGTCAGCGTTGGCGCAACCATCAACATCATGCTTGCCGCTGTTCTGGCAAAAGGGCAGACTGTTATCGAAAACGCAGCAAAAGAACCTGAAATCATTGATGTCGCTACACTTCTTACGAACATGGGCGCTAAAATCAAAGGGGCCGGAACGAATATCATCCGGATTGACGGTGTCGAAGAACTTCATGGCACGAAACATACGATTATTCCTGACCGTATTGAAGCCGGCACTTTTATGATTTTGGCAGCAGCAGCAGGCGACGGGATTACCATTGATAACGTCATTCCTTTCCATATGGAAGCATTAACCGCAAAATTGCGTGAAATGGGCGTCGATGTTCAAGAAGGGGAAGAATCCATTTTCATTCCGAAGTCAAAAGGCTTGAAGGCGATTGATGTGAAAACTCTGGTTTATCCTGGATTTGCTACAGATTTACAGCAGCCGTTTTCTGTATTGATGACGCAGGCGGAAGGATCTTCAATGATTACGGACACCATCTACTCAGCGCGCTTCAAGCATATCGATGAACTGCGCCGCATGAACGCAAGCGGCCGGGTTGAAGGAAGAGCGGCTATCATCACAGGTCCGACTCCCCTTACGGCTGCTACTGTAGTAGCTTCAGATTTGCGGGCCGGCGCTGCGCTAATCATTGCAGGATTGCTTGCAGAAGGCGAAACGGAGATTCGTGAAATCTATCACATTGAACGGGGCTACTCCTCGATCATCGAAAAACTTCGCGGACTTGGTGCAGACATCCGGAGAGAGACGATCGATCCGGTGGCAAGCCTGAATTCAAAATCAGCGCAAGACGCTAACTAATCTCTTTTCAAGCTGAAATGGAAGAACGACGCTCAATCTTTGCAAAATAAATGATGCCACGAGCATGATATCGGTATTGTACGGTTTGCGAATTGACGCCACAGATTAAAGAAAAATCGAGTTTTGTTATAAAAGGTTCATAATAATACTTCTTGGGTCCGGCGTTTTGCCGGACTCCTTCTTTAAAGAACTTCCCAAAATATCGATCCTCATCTATACAAATCCTATAAAAAATAAGAGTGGTGTCTGACTTATGGCAACAATAACAATTTCCTCTTTGGAAAATATGACGCTGAAAGAACTTTACACTTTGGCGAAAGAATACAAGTTGACCAACTACAGTAAATTGACGAAAAAAGAATTGATTTTTGCAATCCTGAAAACACGCGCAGAACAGGAAGGCTTTTTCTTTATGGAAGGCGTCCTTGAAATCATCCCTTCTGAAGGTTTCGGTTTTTTGCGTCCCATCAATTACTCTCCAAGTTCGCAGGACATTTACATTTCCGCTTCACAGATCCGCCGTTTCGATTTGCGGAACGGGGACAAAGTGTCAGGGAAAGTGCGTCCTCCCAAAGAGAACGAACGGTATTTCGGATTGCTGCAAGTTGAAGCGGTAAACGGGGAAGATCCGGAAGTTGCGAAAGAACGCGTCCATTTTCCTGGACTTACTCCGCTTTATCCTGACCGCCACATCCGCTTGGAAACAACAACCAAACATTTATCGACCCGTATCATGGATTTGGTGGCGCCGGTTGGTTTTGGCCAGCGCGGTTTGATTGTAGCCCCGCCAAAAGCAGGGAAGACCATGTTATTGAAAGAGATTGCCAATTCAATCACCACCAATCATCCTGAAGCTGAACTGATCGTGCTGCTGATCGACGAGCGTCCGGAAGAAGTGACCGACATTGAGCGCTCTGTCAATGCGGATGTAGTTTCGTCTACATTCGATGAGGTCCCTGAAAATCACGTGAAGGTGGCTGAACTTGTCCTGGAGCGCGCCATGCGCCTTGTTGAACATAAGCGCGATGTCATTATTTTGATGGATTCCATCACCCGTCTTGCCCGGGCATATAATTTGGTTATTCCTCCGAGTGGGCGTACACTATCAGGAGGGATAGACCCAGCGGCATTCCACCGTCCCAAACGCTTTTTTGGAGCGGCCAGGAATATTGAAGAAGGCGGAAGCTTGACAATACTTGCAACTGCTTTGGTAGACACCGGTTCACGTATGGATGAAGTCATTTACGAAGAATTCAAAGGAACAGGCAATATGGAGCTGCATCTGGACCGCAGCCTTGCGGAACGCCGCATATTCCCGGCCCTTGATATTCGCCGCTCAGGCACACGAAAAGAAGAGCTGCTCATTGAACGCCAGCAGCTTGATAAATTATGGTCGATCCGCAATACGTTTTCCGATTCACCAGATTTCGGCGAGCGCTTCCTAAAAAAGCTTGGCCAGACCAAAACAAACGAAGAATTTTTTGAGCAATTGAACACCGAGATGAAAGCTCACCGAAACACCAAAAAGATGATTTAAATAGTTGCAAACGGCTTCTGTTTTTGTTAAGATAATATAAGTGAATTAAAACAGTGCTATTGCATATACGGCCTAAAGAGCCGTGTAAGGCAATAGTAAAATAGATTACAATAAACTCTGTTCCAGATGGTTCAGGGCAGGAGGAGAAAACATTATGAAAACAGGTATTCACCCAGATTACAAATTAGCAACAGTAACTTGCTCTTGCGGCAACTCGTTCCAAACAGGCTCTGTAAAAGAAAACATCAACGTTGAACTTTGCTCAGAATGCCACCCATTCTATACTGGACGCCAAAAATTTGCTTCTGCAGACGGCCGCGTAGACCGTTTCAACAAAAAGTACGGCTTAAAAGAAGAAATCAACCAGTAGTCAAAAAAATATACCTGCCTGGCGCGAAAACGCAAGGCAGGTATTTTTTTTCGTCCTATTATACAAAAAAGTCTTTTACATAGAGAGAAAAAGCGGTTTTTTCACATGATTTTAGGTATGATAAAGTAAAAGTGCAGCCATCGGATTCCTGTTTTTTGGCGGATTGCTCATTGCAATATTCGTGCTTTTACGGACAGCGGTGTTCCGCGGGAATAGCGGAATTCGTTCTTGCAAAAAAAATGAAAAGTGTTTGAAAGGGGCTCTACTTATGTACGTCATGAAACAATCCGGGTGGGTGGAATTGATCTGCGGCAGCATGTTTTCCGGAAAATCGGAAGAGCTGATCCGCCGGGTTCGCCGCTCGCAATTTGCCAAACAAAAAATAGCGGTATTTAAGCCGAAAATTGATAACCGATATAGCGAAGAAGCGGTCGTTTCCCATAACGGCACTTCTGTCATCGCCTTGCCTATTGAACATTCCAGTGAAATTTGGAACTACGTGAACGATGAATATGACGTTATTGCTATCGATGAAGCCCAATTTTTCGATGATGAAGTGGTGGGAAATGTCCAGAAATTGGCGGATCATGGTTTTCGGGTCATTGTAGCCGGACTGGATCAAGATTTCCGTGGGCGTCCATTTGGGCCAATGCCGATCCTATTGTCAATTGCTGAGCAAGTCACAAAATTGCAGGCGGTTTGCACCGTTTGCGGATCACCGGCAAGCCGCACTCAGCGCCTGATCGATGGCCGGCCGGCAGGGGCTGATGATCCAACCATCCTAGTCGGAGCTTCAGAAGCATATGAGCCGCGCTGCCGCCATCACCACGAAGTGCCAGCGGGCATTACAGTATCGAAATAAGGGATATATTTATATAGAAGAAACTTGAAAATTAGAGGTGAAATCATGTTTGATCGATTACAGGCAGTTGAAGACCGCTATGACCGTTTGAATGAGTTGTTAAGCGATCCGGCAATTGTCAGCGATACTAATAAACTGCGGGAATATTCCAAGGAACAATCCGATTTGCAGGAAACCGTGGAAGTTTACCGGGAATACAAAGAATTGACTTCCCAATTGAATGACGCAAAAGCGATGTTTGATGAAAAGCTGGATGCGGATATGCGTGAAATGGTGAAAGAAGAAGTGAACGAGCTGGAGACGGAATTGGCGCAAGTTGAAGCGCGCCTCCACATTCTATTGATACCAAAAGATCCGAACGATGATAAAAACGTCATTATGGAAATCCGCGGGGCAGCGGGTGGGGATGAAGCGGCATTGTTCGCAGGAGACCTTTACCGCATGTATAGCCGGTATGCTGAATCGAACGGCTGGAAAGTTACAGTTATGGATTCCAATCCGACAGGCCTTGGCGGCTTTAAAGAATTGGTCTTCATGGTTGCCGGCAAAGGCGCTTATTCGAAACTTAAATATGAAAACGGCGCACACCGCGTCCAACGGGTTCCTGAAACCGAATCGGGCGGACGTATCCATACTTCCACAGCGACTGTGGCATGTCTGCCGGAAGTTGAAGAAGTTGAAGTGGAAATCCATGACAATGATATTCGCGTTGACACATATGCATCATCCGGAGCCGGCGGGCAATCGGTCAACACGACAATGTCGGCAGTGCGTTTGACGCACATTCCGACAAATACGGTTGTAACATGCCAAGATGAAAAGTCCCAGATCAAAAACAAAGCAAGTGCCATGAAGGTGCTGCGGGCACGGGTCTACGACAAGTTTCAGCAAGAAGCGCAAGCTGAGTACGATGCGGTAAGAAAATCAGCAGTAGGCACAGGCGACCGTTCCGAGCGGATACGGACATATAATTTTCCGCAAAACCGTGTGACTGATCATCGCATCGGCCTGACCATCCAAAAGCTAGACCAGATCCTTCAAGGCAAAATGGATGAAATCATCGAAGCTCTTATTGTAGAAGAACAGTCTTCGAAAATGGAAAGTTTGAACAATGACTGATAAACTATTAATTTTCGAGGCCCTTAACGGGGCTTCTTCTTTTTTAAAGGACAATGGCAGAGAAGAGGCGGCGGCCCGCATTCTTCTCCAGCACGAACTTGGCTTATCGCATGCCGGGCTCCTTGCTTCCATGCGGGATGAAATGGAAAATGAAGTCTACAAACGTTTTTGGACAAATATCGAACGCCATGCTGCCGGGACGCCTATCCAGCATCTCACCGGCAGCGAAGAATTTTACGGCAGAAATTTTCTGGTCAATAGGGACGTATTGATTCCGCGCCCGGAAACAGAAGAGTTGATCGAAGAGGCCTTAGAGCTGATTTCCCGCAACTTGCCGGCGAAAAAGATAAAAATCGCTGATATTGGCACAGGGAGCGGCATCATTGCAGTAACGATGAAATGTGAAATTCCTGATGCGTCAGTGACAGCTACAGACATATCGGAGAAAGCATTGCGAATGGCCCGGAAAAATGCCGGACGGCTGAAGGCTGATGTTGAATTTTTGCAGGGTGATTTAGCGGAGCCGTTGGGCGGCAGTGAATGGGATGTGATTTTGTCCAATCCTCCTTACATTGCTTACGGGGAAGCCCCGGAATTATCGGATAGCGTCCGCGATTTTGAACCGCATTTAGCTTTGTTTGCGGATAACAATGGTTTGGCTTTATACGAGAAGTTAGCGCGGCAGCTTCCGAAACTGCTGAAAAAACCAGGTATTATCGGATTGGAAATCGGTTATACACAAGGAGCGGCGGTAAGCGGGATGTTAAAAGCTGCATTTCCGGAAGCAAAAGTGTATGTTAAAAAAGATATCAACAGAAAAGACCGGATGGTTTTTTGCATTAATATATAACCGAGGAAGAATTGTGCATAAATTATGAAAGTTATCCCCGGAAATAGGATAACTTTGTGAAACCATAAACAATAGGAGATGTTCACATGGAAACGAAAACCATTCTTGTGGATAAAAACGAAAATGTTGAAAAAAGTTATTCACAAGCTGTGGAGATGTTGAGAAGCGGGGAAGTTGTTGCTTTTCCTACCGAGACAGTTTATGGATTGGGGGCAGTTGCAACCGATTTGGAAGCCGTCGACAAAATTTTCAAAGCGAAAGGCCGCCCTTCGGACAATCCGTTGATTGTTCATGTCGACTCAAAAGAAACTGCAATGGAGTATGTGGTGAATATTACGCAAAAAGCGGAGAAGTGCATGGACGCTTTTTGGCCGGGAGCATTGACGTTGATTTTAACAGCAAAACCTGACACATTTGCTGCTAACGTGACAGCTGGTCTTGATACTGTAGGAATCAGGGTGCCGGATCACCCTGTGGCATTGGAATTATTGAAACAACTGAAAAAACCAGTGGCGGCGCCGAGTGCGAATACTAGCGGCAAGCCGAGCCCGACGCTCGCTGAACATGTTTTTCACGACATGAACAGCAAAATCCCTTTGGTTTTGGATGGAGGAGCTACAGCAATCGGCATTGAATCGACTGTGCTGGACATGACTTGCGAACCGCCCTGCATTTTGCGTCCGGGCCAAGTTACAAAAGAACAGATCGAGGAAGTTATCGGGATGGTTCGATTATCGTCCGACATCAAAGGAAATGCGCCAAAGTCACCTGGCATGAAGTACACGCATTACGCACCGGAAGCTCCGGTGTATTTGATAGAAGAAGATGCACGGTTGATTGAAATGGCAATCGATCATGTCCATAACGAAGGGAAAAAAGTGGCGGTGCTGAGCCATCATGATTTTCCGAATGCGGATTTTGATTTTCCGTTATCTGCGGAAACGCTATACAGCAGCCTGCGGAAATGCGATATGATCGATGTGAATATTATTTTGGCGGCCGTTTCTTCCGATAAACAAAAAGATATAGCTGTGTTGAACCGATTGGAAAAAGCCGCTGACCATAAATGGTTCAGCTGAAATTTGGGGAGGTCGGGCAAGATGAATATTTTCTTTGTTTGCACTGGAAATACATGCCGGAGCCCAATGGCTGAAGCCATTTTGTCGGCAAAAGGATCGCCGGGGATTGAAGTGCGTTCGGCTGGGATTTTTGCAGCTTCCGCTCCTTTATCGAGAAATGCGCGGGCTGTATTGGACGAGCAAAAAATACCATTCTCCCATACGGCAAAACCGGTCAACCCTGACGACGTCGAATGGGCAGATCTTATATTGGCGATGACAGCCGCTCACCGGAATGCTTTGATGCAGAGTTATCCTGAAGCATCCAGCAAAATTTTTACACTGAAAGAATTTGTTGATGGCTCGAGAGAAGATGTCTCCGATCCATACGGTGGATCTTTATCGACATATCAACAAACTTTCAATGAGTTAGATCAACTGATCGATAAACTTGTCCATAAATTAAAAGAAGAGTAGGAAGCAGCAGGTGCTGGCGGAAACGCGGCCCGCTGCTTTTTTCTTTTGAATTCGGGAAAGGCGGAAAGCGCGCGGAACAGTGCATTCTAGGTTTTTAAGCATAAAAATGATAGAATTAAGAAAAGTGGATGCGCGCCTGACGCGCTGACAACTAAACCGTTAAAGAAAAGAGGGCATTTTATGAGAATCGCTATTTCATCTGACCACGGCGGGAATATCCTCCGCAAAGAAATTGTTAATCTATTGAACGAACTTGGGATGGAATATCAAGATTTCGGCCCGCATACGGACGACTCCGTTGATTATCCTGACTATGCAAAACCAGTAGCCGACCGCGTAGCTAACGGGGAATTTGACCGCGGCATACTCATTTGCGGAACCGGCATCGGCATGTCGATTGCGGCCAATAAAGTCAAAGGCATCCGTTGTGCCCTTGTTCATGACGTGTTTAGCGCGAAAGCGACAAGAGGGCATAACAATTCCAATATTCTGGCGATGGGTGAACGGGTCATCGGCCCGGGACTTGCCCGTGAAATTGCTAAAACTTGGCTGACAGTAGAATTCGAAGGCGGCAGACACGAAACACGCATCCAAAAAGTTTCAGATTTAGAAAACTGAGGAGAGTGGCCGAAATGCAAACGTTATGGCAATTGCAATTGGAAGAAATTTTGAACGAACTGGAGCAGCAGATTCAATTCAGAAAAGGCCAAGTGTTTGTGATCGGCTGCTCAACATCCGAAATAGCAGGGAAGCGAATTGGCACTGGCGGCGCATTGGATATTGCGGAAAGTTTGTTTGAGCCGTTTGAGAAGTTTGCGGCCCGCCATAAAATCCATTTGGCTTTCCAAGGCTGTGAACATATCAACCGGGCATTGACAGTTGAGCGGCAAGCTGCTGAAAAATATGGCTGGGAGCCGGTAACCGTCATCCCTGACGTGAAAGCTGGAGGCTCGATGAGCGCATATGCATTCATGAATATGAAAGATCCGGTAGTAGTGGAAGAGATTCAGGCGCACGCGGGAATCGACATTGGACAAACAATGATCGGAATGCATTTAAAAAGAGTAGCCGTTCCAGTGCGAACTTCTGTTAAACTAGTAGGAGATGCGATTGTATCTGCTGCTACTACACGGCCAAAATTGATTGGCGGGGAGCGCGCACGGTATACTCGTGAGCTTGTTCAATCACAGGAGGGATATACGGATGGAATTGATTAAGGTGCAGGACCAAGCAGTATTTGAAGCGATGGAAGCGGAAAAAGCGCGGCAGGAAGCGAATATTGAACTGATTGCCTCTGAAAACTTTGTATCACAAGCAGTTATGGATGCCCAAGGATCAGTATTGACCAATAAATATGCAGAGGGATATCCCGGGAAACGCTATTATGGTGGCTGTGAATATGTAGACGTAGTGGAAAACATTGCAAGAGACCGCCTGAAAGAAATTTTTGGAGCGGATCATGCAAACGTTCAACCGCATTCAGGCTCTCAAGCCAATATGGCCGTATACACTGCGATATTAAAGCAAGGCGATACAGTGCTTGGAATGAATTTGAATCATGGCGGGCATTTGACGCATGGCAGCCGGGTAAACTTCAGCGGCATGACTTATAATTTCGTTGAATACGGCGTCAGTGAAGAAACGCAAATGATTGACTATGACGTTGTTCGGGAAGTCGCAGTTGAACATCAGCCAAAACTGATTGTTGTAGGGGCAAGTGCTTATTCACGGACTATCGATTTTGCTAAATTCCGTGAAATCGCGGATGAAGTTGGAGCCTTGTTGATGGTCGATATGGCACATATCGCCGGCCTTGTAGCAACAGGAGCGCATCCAAGCCCAGTGCCGCATGCACACTTCGTCACTTCTACAACCCATAAGACATTGCGCGGACCCCGTGGCGGATTGATCCTATGCACAGAAGAATTCGCGAAAAAAATCGACAAAACGATTTTCCCTGGTATCCAAGGCGGCCCATTGATGCACGTGATTGCAGCAAAAGCGGTAGCGTTTGGAGAAGCTCTAGAGCCGGAATTCAAAACATATATCGACCAAGTCGTGAAAAATGCCAAAGCATTAGCTGAAGCTCTTGTAGTTGAAGGCGTGCAAATCGTATCAGGCGGCACAGACAACCACCTGCTGTTGGTTGACCTGCGCTCATTGAACCTGACGGGCAAAGTGGCGGAGCACCTTCTTGATGAAGTCGGAATCACGACAAACAAAAACACCATTCCATTCGACCCGGAAAGCCCATTTGTCACTTCGGGCATCCGTCTTGGGACTCCTGCAGTTACATCACGCGGCTTCAAAGAACCGCAAATGAGAGAAATTGCCGCCATTATGGCAATGCTCTTGAAAAACCCGGAGGATGACAGCGTGAAACAAGAGGCGGCTGCACGTACAGCGAAGCTGACAGCAAGTTTCCCTTTATACAAATAAGATAATTTAAAAATGCAGCTGCCGATGTACGGATTGCCGGCAGCTGTATTTTTGTACGAATACATAGGCGAAAGAGGTGCAGCGCATGCACACACATGAATTGAAGAAAGAAAAGAAATTAATCATGGATTGGCTGCGCCGAATTGGTGTCGAGTTCCATACAGGTTTTCTGGTCATAAATTCAGGGGCAGACGATCACCCGATTATTTTTGCCAATCAAGCTTTTTGCGATATGGTCGATTATAAGGAAGAAGAGATACTCGGGAAAAACGGGCGCTTTTTGCATGGCAAAAAAACGGATACGGCGGTCAGCCGCCAAATCAGGGAATGCGCGGAATCTCAGGAACCGGGTATTTTCGAAATTATCAACTATAAAAAGAATGGTACTCCGTTCTGGAATGAGATCACGATTCAGCCTTTGATGTTTCCGGAGAAAAATTTGCAGTTGACACTTATGCTGCAGCGTGACATTACAGATCGGAAACGGTCAGATGCCCTTATTAAATTGCAGCAGGAAACCTATACTGGCATTGAACAGGGCTATATGTTGAGCATGCTGCTGCAATTAGCGTGCGATACGGCAGAATCTTTTTTCCAGGACGATACCAGATGCACCATCATGCTGATCAATGAAAATGACCACTTGCAAGTAGGTGCCGGAAACTCATTTCCAAAAGAATTTCATGAAGCAGTGAACGGTTTTCCAATAGAAAAGACTGCAGGAACTTGCGGTCCGGCCATTCTTTCCAAAGAATCGGTTTTCGTTACCGATATGAAAACCGATTTTCTATGGCGGGATTATCAAGGGGTGGTAGAGCAGTACAACTTGGTGGCAAGCTGGTCTACGCCTATTTTGGATGCATCAAGAGAGCCTATCGGGACATTTGTCGTCTACTTCCCATTGCCTGTAACACCAAGTGAAAATGACAAGGATTTCCTCAGGCAAATTGCGTCTATCGTGTCACTTACAGTTAAATATTCCCGGCAGCAGGTGGAGATTTTAAAGCTGGCTTATACAGACAAAGAAACCGAGCTGCCGAATCGCCATTTTTTCAAAAACGAATTGATGGATTTTCTTAAAGAAAAAGAAGAAGGCTTTATCGCTTTTATTTCTGCCGGCGAGTATATAAGAGTGGTAGACCAGTATGGCCATAAGGCAGGGGATATGATGATTGCTGAACTGGGCAGGCGCTTTGGGCGTATACGCATGCCTCGTGAACCGCTAATCGCCCGGTTCTCGGGTTCAACTATCGCCTTGTACAGCAAGACTCCGCTTGATAGAATTCCGGATTACTTGGAGCTTATAAATCAAACAACGGCAGAGCCGGTGGTCGTAAGGGATCTGGAATTGTTTATCACCTTGAAAATCGGCGTCGCGATCATCACGCCGAAACAGCAGGATGCTGATGAATTGATACGCTATGCAGACAGCGCATTGTCCAAAGCAAAGCTTCAGGCAGGAGAATCATTCTGCTATTTTGAAAATGAGCATGATGAATTCATGATGAAGGACTTGCGGATTGCCAATGAACTGACAGCAGCCTTGCGCCGGGAAGAAATCGGTGTCCACCTCCAGCCGAAAGTGGACTTGGAAACCGGTGAAATTTTAAGCTTTGAAGCATTGGCGCGCTGGAATTCTCCGGAACTCGGCACGATCGCCCCGGATGTCTTTATACCGGCGGCGGAAAAGAACGGGAAAATTCGAATCTTGGAGCAAGCTGTCCTGAAACGGGTGCTGGCGTGGCTGAAAAGCCGGAAAGACCAAGGCGCTCAAATGTATCAAGTGGCGATCAATGTGTCGTCCGATCATTTTTTCCATCATTCTTTTATTCCCCATCTGGTGGATACGATGGCTGAATGCGGCATCGAACACCGTTGGATCCAATTGGAAATAACGGAGCGCATTGGGTTCGTGGACATTGAAACAGCCTATAAAGTGTTCAAGCAACTGAAAACTTTTGGTTTTACAAGCTCTGTTGATGACTTTGGGACTGGTTATTCTTCGCTCAGCTATTTGCAGAAACTGCCAGTCAGTGAAATTAAAATCGACCGTTCGTTCATTTCCAACATGCATGAACCAACGACACTCGCCATTGTCCGCACAATTGTCCAACTGGCGGAGAATCTGAATTTGCAGGCTGTGGCAGAGGGCATTGAAACAGAGAGCCAGCGGGAAATCCTGCTTACGCTTGGCTGTAAAATCGGCCAAGGCTATTTGTTTTACCGGCCGATGCCTCTGGAAGAAGCCCGCCTTTTATAAACCGGAGCCAAGTGGCTCCGGTTTTTGTTTTTCTGCTTAAGGCGAGGGCCGGCATTAAAAAAACTGAATAATTTCAATGCTTCCTGGAATCCCTCGGGATGCTGATTTTCTGATATACTAGTGAAGATAATGTTTGAAAAGGAGAGATGTGCCGTGGGGAAAGTATATGTTTTTGATCATCCGTTAATCCAGCATAAATTAACTTACATCCGTGACAAGTCGACAGGGACGAAAGAATTTCGGGAATTGGTAGATGAAATTGCGACGTTGATGGCTTTTGAAATCACCCGTGATTTGCCTTTGAAAGAAATCGAAGTGGAAACGCCGGTCCAAATGGCGACGTCCCGGGTACTGGCAGGGAAAAAATTGGGCATCGTGCCTATTCTCCGTGCCGGCATTGGTATGGTCGATGGAATATTGAAACTGATTCCGGCAGCCAAAGTAGGGCATATCGGTTTGTACCGTGATCCGGAAACTTTGCAGCCGGTCGAATATTACCTGAAATTGCCTTCCGATGTCCAAGAACGTGAATTCATCGTCGTGGATCCGATGCTTGCGACCGGTGGTTCTGCCATCGAAGCTGTCCATTCATTGAAAAAACGGGGAGCCACAAAAATCCGTTTTATGTGCATTATTGCGGCACCTGAAGGCGTAGAAGCTTTTCAAGCTGCACACCCGGATGTCGATGTTTACATTGCGGCTTTAGATGAGAAATTGAATGATCACGGCTATATTGTCCCAGGTCTAGGCGATGCCGGCGACCGTTTGTTCGGAACAAAGTAAGCAGGAAAACTAATGGCACCGGCTGGCTTTGCCCCAAGCAGCGGCGGCCCGTTCGCCGGCGATGGCGAACGGGCTTCCAGGGGCTGGCTGCAGGATATAAGATATCGAAAATAAAAGGAGACTGGTCCTTTTGACGAAAAAGTGGAAAGTGATGACGATTTTCGGCACACGGCCGGAAGCAGTCAAGATGGCGCCGCTTGTGTTGGAGCTTCAAAAGCATCCCGAAGCAATCGAACCGATTATAACCGTAACGGCGCAGCACCGGCAAATGCTCGATCAAGTTCTTAATGCATTCCAGATCCAGCCGGATTATGATTTGAATATTATGAAGGACCGCCAGACACTGAGCGATGTGACCGTCCGCGGGCTTCATGGGCTGGATGAAATCATGAAGCAGGCGCAGCCGGATATCGTCCTGGTCCATGGCGATACGACGACCACATTTGTAGCAAGCCTGGCCGCTTTTTACAATCAGATCGCCGTCGGCCATGTGGAGGCGGGGCTTCGCACGCATAACAAGTATTCGCCTTATCCGGAAGAAATGAACCGCCAGCTGACGGGGACCATAGCAGATATCCACTTTGCGCCGACCGAAAAGTCAGCGCAGAACCTGCTGGCGGAAAACAAGCGGGAAGAAACGATTTACATCACGGGCAATACAGCGATTGACGCGCTGAAAACAACCATACGGCAATCGTATAGCCACCCTGTCCTCGAAAAAATCGGCTCGGACCGCATGATTCTATTAACAGCGCACCGCCGGGAGAACTGGGGCCAGCCGATGCGCAATATGTTCCGCGCCATAAAGAGGCTGACCGAAGAACATGAAGATGTTCAAGTAGTGTATCCTGTCCATATGAATCCAGTAGTAAGGGAAATTGCGGAGGAAGTGCTTGGCCGAGATCCGCGCATCCATTTGATCGAACCGCTTGAAGTGATGGATTTCCATAACTTCGCGGCACGTTCCTTCATTATATTGACGGATTCCGGCGGTGTTCAGGAAGAAGCTCCGTCGCTGGGCAAACCGGTTTTGGTGCTCCGGGATACGACTGAACGTCCGGAAGGCATTGATGCCGGGACGCTGAAGCTGGCTGGAACTTCAGAAGCCGTTATCTACCGGCTTGCAAAAGAATTGCTGACAGATCAGGAAGTGTATGAAAAGATGGCGCACGCCTCCAATCCTTATGGAGACGGGGAAGCGTCCCGCCGGATTGTTGAAGCGCTTGTCGGGTACCTGAATGAGAAAAAAAGCAAGAAATAAACGAAGGATTTTACAGGCAATGCTAAATTTGTCGACAATATGTCGACACAAAATCGCTTGTGAAGTTTTTCACTTCTACTAATTGACATGGTTTTACCCCTATTGTATGCTTACAAAGGGTATGCATGAGAAGGTTTTCATACATAAAGATGTGGTTCTGAAAGCCGGATGCGACGGCTCTTTTTAAGAGATAAAATGTCAAATCAAAACGAATTTCGAGGGGTTTATCATGCGCCCAACAAAAAGTCCCTTACAAGCGATGGCGCTTTACAGTGCCATTCTCTCACAACTTGTCGGGTCCGTGCTCATCGGTCTGTTCACAGGTATGTGGCTCGATGAACAATTCGGAACCGCCCCGTTTTTCTTAATCATCTGCTTACTCACGGGCTTAGCCATCGGCGTGTGGGCGATGCTTAAAACCGTCCAAAAATTCGAATCAGGAGACAACTAAAAATGGATGGACTTAGGGAGATTTATACAAGACTAAAAAGAATGATTTACTTCATCCTTGCGGCGCTTGTCATGGGCTGGGGATTTACTCCATACCAGACGATTTTCGCTGGTCTTTTGATCGGAACTTTGTTCGGCATTTATAATATGTGGATTCTGGTTCGCCGGATGGAGAGTTTTGACAGGGCGGTGGCAGAAGGCTCGAAAGTTCGTTCGCTTGGAACGGCATTACGGTTCGGTTCAGGGATTGCGGCTGTAGCGATTGCTCTTTTGTTCGCTGAGCACATCCACCTGGCCAGTACGGTCATCGGGTTAATGATTCCGTATGTTCTGCTGTTGGCAGAACGAATTATGTATCACATGAAACACTATTAAGATTGTGGAAAGAGAGGTGAAACTATCGTGGGTCATGGCGCTCCTATGTATCAACTGTTCGGCATATGGTTCAACTTATCGAACGTTATGATGCTTCTTGTAGCCGCTCTAATCGTATTCCTAATTGCTTTTTTCGCTACACGGAAACTGCAGCTTAAACCAACAGGCATGCAGAATTTCATGGAGTGGATAATGGACTTTGTAAAAGGCCTTATCAAAAGCAACATGGACTGGAGAACCGGCGGCCGATTCCATGTTCTTGGAATTACGCTGATCATGTTCATATTTGTATCAAATATGTTGGGATTGCCTTTCTCTATCATTGTCCACGGGGACGTTTGGTGGAAATCACCAACTGCTGATCCAACGGTAACAATGACGCTTGCGGCAACTGTCATCATCTTGAGCCATTATTATGGCATTAAGATGAAGGGATTGAAAAGTTACGCAGGAGGGTATCTCAAACCGATGCCTTTCTTATTGCCACTTAACATTATTGAAGATTTCGCAAATACGCTGACACTTGGTCTGCGGCTTTACGGAAACATTTTCGCTGGGGAAATCCTGCTTGGGTTATTGGCAGGCCTTGGCAGTGCAGGTGCAGTAGGGTTTGCCGCATCAATCATTCCGATGATGGCGTGGCAAGGATTCTCGATTTTTATCGGGGCGATTCAAGCTTTCATTTTCGTTATGTTAACGATGGTTTATATATCGCATAAAGTCAGCGACGACCATTAAGTATAAAATGCTCAATTGAGCAAAAAAAACAACTATCCTGAGGAGGACACATTACAATGACAGGTTCATTAGGTTTATTAGCAGCAGCAATCGCAGTAGGTTTAGCAGCACTAGGCGCAGGTATTGGTAACGGTCTTATCGTTTCAAAAACAGTTGAAGGTATCGCTCGCCAGCCAGAAGCACGCGGCGTTCTACAAACAACAATGTTCATCGGGGTTGCTTTGGTTGAGGCACTTCCAATCATCGCCGTAGTTATCGCATTCATCGTAATGAACCAATAGTATTTCCATTATACAACAGGCTAAATGGCGGGATTGCTTAGGCATATTTTTCGCCATTTATGCTTATCTGTTCCTTTTTGATATTCGAAAAAACATCTGAAACATTAGATCTTACTATAGAAGACTGGAATTTAGGCTCTTGAAGGGAGTGAAACAATCGTGTTTTTTGATCATCTTGCACTTGGTGCTGCGGAGTCGCATGCAGCTGAGTTTTTGAACACTGGAGACATCCTTGCAACACTCGTCGTCTTCATCGTCCTGATGTTATTGCTGAAGAAATTCGCTTGGGGCCCGTTAATGGGAGTAATGCAACAACGTGAAGACTTGATTGCTGGGGAAATTGAAACGGCTGAAAAAAGCCGTCAAGAATCACAGAAATTGCTGGTAGAGCAGCAGAACTTGTTGAAAGAAGCGCGCACACAAGCTCAACAAATCGTTGAAAACGCTAAGAAACAAGGCGAAGTTTCTCGTGAGGATATCATTGCAAACGCTCGTGCAGAAGCTGGCCGCATCAAAGAATCTGCAGTTCAGGAAATTGCGAACGAAAGAGAACAAGCTCTTTCCGCAGTTCGTGAAGAAGTTGTTGCATTGTCTATGCTTGCAGCATCCCGAGTTCTTGGAAAAGAAATTTCTGAAGAAGACAACCGTCAGTTGATAAACGAAACGATTGCGAAGGCAGGCGACGTACGATGAGCCAAGTCTCAGAACGTTATGCTCTAGCATTGTTCCAAACAGCAAAACAACACGAAGTAATGGCTTTAGTGGAAGAAGATTTGCGCGAAATCAAAAAAGCTTTCGCTGAAAATCCTGAACTCCAGGAATTGATCGATTCCCCGAATCTGACGTCTGAAAACAAGAGAGACATCATCACTCAACTGTTCGGACAGGCAAATGTGTTTGTAGTAAACACATTGCTTTTGATGGCGGAACGCAAACGTTTAGATGAAATCGTTGGACTAGTGGATGGTTATATCCGTTTAGCCAACGAAGAGCAAGGAATTGCAGATGCAAAAGTTTATTCCGTCCGCCCTTTGTCAGAAGAAGAAAGCATTTCTGTTTCTTCCGTTTTCGCAAAAAAAGTCGGAAAACAAGCATTGCGAATTGAAAATATCATTGACCCGTCTCTTATTGGTGGAATGCGCATTCAAATCGGAAACCAGATTTATGACAGCAGCATCAGCTCGAAATTGGAGCGACTACAACGTCAATTGATCGGTTAATATCAGAAATTTTGAGAGGGTGACATACATGAGTATCAGAGCTGAAGAAATCAGCGGTTTAATTAAACAGCAGATTGAAAATTATCAATCTGAGATTAAAGTCGACGAAGTCGGTACAGTAATCACAGTCGGTGATGGTATCGCTCGCGTTTATGGCATTGATAACGTTATGTCTGGAGAACTTGTAGAGTTCCCGAATGGCGTAGTCGGTATTGCACAAAACTTAGAAGCCAACAATGTTGGTATTATCATCCTTGGGCCATACACTGATATCAAAGAAGGCGACGAAGTGCGCCGTACTGGACGTATCATGGAAGTGCCTGTAGGACCAGAACTTATCGGACGCGTTGTAAACCCGATTGGACAGCCGGTTGACGGCCTTGGACCGATCCATACAACAAAAACTCGTCCAATCGAAAGTCCGGCACAAGGCGTTATGGCCCGTAAATCGGTTCACGAACCGCTTCAAACTGGCATCAAAGCGATTGACGCATTGGTTCCGATCGGCCGCGGACAGCGCGAATTGATCATCGGTGACCGCCAGACAGGTAAAACTTCTGTAGCAATCGACACGATCTTGAACCAAGCTGACCAAAACATGATTTGTATCTATGTAGCAATCGGACAAAAAGAATCAACTGTCCGTAACGTAGTTGAAACTTTGCGCAAAAATGGCGCTCTTGACTATACAATCGTTGTTACTGCATCAGCATCACAGCCAGCCCCATTATTGTACCTTGCTCCTTACGCAGGTATTACAATGGCGGAAGAGTTCATGTTTGATGGCAAACACGTATTGATCGTATATGATGACTTGACTAAACAAGCTTCCGCTTACCGCGAATTGTCTTTATTGCTTCGTCGTCCTCCAGGCCGTGAAGCATATCCAGGGGATGTATTCTACTTGCACTCCCGGTTGCTAGAACGTGCTGCGAAGTTGAACGAAACTCTTGGAGCAGGTTCAATCACAGCATTGCCGTTCGTTGAAACACAAGCAGGGGACATCTCGGCTTATATCCCGACAAACGTAATTTCAATCACTGATGGACAAATCTTCCTTCAGTCTGATTTGTTCTTCTCGGGTGTACGCCCAGCGATCAACGCGGGTCTTTCTGTATCGCGCGTTGGTGGTTCAGCTCAAATCAACGCAATGAAAAAAGTTGCGGGTACGCTGCGCCTTGACTTGGCTGCTTACCGTGAACTTGAAGCGTTCTCCCAGTTCGGTTCTGACTTGGATCCGGCTACTGCAGCGAAACTTGAGCGCGGGAAACGCACTGTTGAAGTATTGAAACAAGATTTGAACAATCCGATCAAAGTTGAAAAACAAGTTGTTATTTTCTACGCATTGACTCGAGGTTTCCTTGACGATATTCCAGTAGGTGACATTCGCCGTTTTGAAGCTGGATTGACTAGCTGGCTGGATTTGAACCACACGGAAATTTTAGATCATATCCGCACAACGCAAAAATTGCCATCTGATGAAGCATTTGCTGCTGCTATCAACGAATTCAAACGCACATTCGCTTAATCAGACCAGCGGTTTCTTACGGATAAGAACAAAAAATAAAAAGGTGGTGAAATACCAGTGGCATCTTTACGCGATATAAAAAACCGAATTACGTCTACAAAGAAAACAAGCCAGATTACGAAAGCCATGCAAATGGTTTCTGCATCGAAATTGAACCGTGCGGAAGTAAATGCGAAAGCATTCGTTCCTTACATGGGTAAAATTCAAGACGTAGTATCTGCAATTGCTGCAGGATCGAATGATACGAGTCATCCAATGATGACTACCCGTCCGGTGAAGAAAACGGCATACTTAGTAATCACGTCGGATCGTGGATTAGTGGGCGGATACAACAGCAACATTCTGCGTACAGTAACGGCTAAAATCCGCCAGCGCCATACATCCAATGACGAGTTTGTAATCCTTAGTATCGGCCGTAAAGGTCGGGATTTCTTTGCCAAGCAGGGAATGACGATTCTTGAAAGCAAAATTGCTCTTCCGGATCATCCTACATTTGCGGATATCAAAGAAATTACGCACAAAGCTGTTGGTATGTTCTCTGATGGTACGTATGACGAAGTCTATATGTACTATAATCACTATGTTTCTGCTATTCAACAGGACGTTACTGAAAAGAAAGTTCTGCCTTTGACGGATATTCAACCGTCAACGTCTACTGCTTCGTATGAATTCGATCCATCAGCAGAAGCGATTTTGGAAGTTCTTCTTCCTCAATATGCAGAAAGCTTGATCTTCGGTGCGGTCCTTGACGGCAAAGCAAGCGAACATGCTGCATCTATGACAGCAATGAAGAGCGCAACCGACAATGCGAACGAATTGATCAATGGTTTAACACTTGTATACAACCGTGCCCGCCAAGCAGCGATCACTCAGGAAATCACAGAGATCGTCGGCGGAGCAGCGGCTTTAGAATAATACTGAAAAGCGCAGCAGACTGTCGACCTCCCGCTTCTTGAAGCGGGAGTCCTACTGCTGTCAAAACGAATTATTGAAAGACAAATGTAAGACAGGAGGGAACAGCATGAACACAGGACACGTTCTTCAAGTTATGGGCCCGGTTGTAGACGTTCAGTTTTCCGTAGGTCAACTTCCAGCAATCTACAACGCCCTAACTGTAAATATCAATCGTCCCGGACAAGCGCCAACTACTTTAACTCTTGAAGTGGCGTTGCACCTTGGTGATGATGCAGTACGTACAATTGCGATGGATTCCACGGATGGATTACAACGCGGATCAGTAGTAACCGATTTGGGCAGTGCGATCACTGTTCCAGTTGGAGATGTAACATTAGGCCGTGTATTCAACGTACTTGGCGAAGTAATCGATTTAGGGGAAGAAATTCCTGCTTCAGAACGCCGCAATCCGATTCACCGTGCAGCGCCTACTTTCGAAAACCTTTCTACACAAGTGGAAATTCTTGAAACAGGCATTAAAGTTGTCGATTTGCTTGCTCCTTACATCAAAGGCGGTAAAATCGGTCTCTTCGGTGGTGCCGGAGTTGGTAAAACCGTTCTTATCCAGGAATTGATCAATAATATTGCCCAAGAGCACGGCGGTTTGTCTGTATTCGCTGGTGTTGGTGAGCGTACACGCGAAGGAAACGACTTGTTCCACGAGATGAGCGATTCTGGCGTTATCAAGAAAACTTCAATGGTCTTTGGCCAGATGAACGAGCCGCCTGGCGCACGTATGCGTGTTGCTTTGACAGGTTTGACTATGGCTGAATATTTCCGTGACGAACAAGGCGCAGACGTTCTTTTGTTCATCGACAACATCTTCCGTTTCACTCAAGCAGGTTCTGAAGTATCAGCGCTTTTAGGCCGTATGCCATCTGCCGTTGGTTACCAGCCGACACTTGCTACGGAAATGGGTCAGCTGCAAGAACGCATCACAACTACAAGCACAGGTTCTGTTACATCTATCCAAGCGATTTACGTACCTGCCGATGACTATACGGATCCGGCTCCAGCTACAACTTTCGCCCACTTGGATGCAACAACCAACCTTGAGCGTAAACTTTCTGAAATGGGTATCTACCCTGCGGTGGATCCTCTTGCTTCGACTTCACGCGCATTGTCGCCTGAAATTGTTGGAGAAGAGCATTACGCAATTTCCCGTCAAGTTCAGTCAACGCTTCAGCGTTACAGAGAACTTCAAGACATTATCGCAATCCTTGGTATGGATGAGTTGAGTGATGAGGACAAGCTGACGGTTAACCGTGCACGCCGCGTCCAGAACTTCCTTTCTCAAAACTTCCACGTTGCTGAGCAGTTCACAGGCCAAAAAGGTTCTTATGTGCCAGTTCAGGAAACGATCAAAGGATTCAAAGAAATCCTTGAAGGCAAATACGACCACTTGCCTGAAGATGCATTCCGTTTAGTCGGGCGCATTGAAGAAGTAATCGCAAAAGCGAAAAGCATGGGCGTAGAAGTTTAAAATAAGGGACCAGGAGGGAAAAAAATGAAGACCATTGCAGTCAATATTGTCACTCCCGACGGCCCGGTATACGATTCAGAAGTCTCTATGGTTATTGGAGTCACAGCAACCGGTGAAATGGGCGTTCTGCCTGGACACATCCCGACAGTTGCTCCTCTTGGAATCGGTGCAGTCCGATTGAAGAAAGACAACTCAACGGAATTGGTTGCGGTTAATGGCGGATTTCTTGAAATTCGTCCTGAAAAAGTGACGATTTTGGCACAGTCCGCAGAACGTGCGACAGACATTGATCTGGCTCGCGCTCAAGAAGCTGCGAAACGTGCTGAAGCGAGACTTCAGGCGAATAAAGATGAAGTTGACTTTAAACGTGCAGAATTGGCTTTAAAACGTGCGATGAATCGTATCAACGTTTATGAGGGTAACATTTAAAAGAAGCAGGCGGACAGAAGGGCAGTCGACTTCTGTCCGCTTTTTCTTTTGTTCTAAAATTTTCATTAAGTTGTAAATATATGAAAAGGAGAGGATTCTTTTGGAAACAGTAATTGGACAGCAGGCATTAGTTTCTATATTCAGCCACATATTTTTTACTGGTGTAGCCTTTTATGCATTACGCGCCGTTATGTTTGAAAAATGGATCCGTAAGCAGCATGTTCTGCAAGCACAGATTCTTTATATTTTCCTGAGCATTGCCATCGGATTGGCTGTATCAACCTTTTTTTTGAATATTTCCTTATGGTCGCGGCAATTGCCTTATCTTTTCTAAAGCTTGTTGTTTTGCCATGGCTGCGAACTTCGTGCCCATGGCAAAACGCCAAAATGACTAACTAGTACACATTTCCTGGGAAATAAATCTCGGAAAATAGGTTTATATCCTAGTTTCACGGGAATTGTTGTATGTAATGAGAATGTAATATTCCTCAAAAAGTTTTACAAACAACCGACACATAAGGGATTGCGTGTACGAATCTTATAGCAATCACAAAAAAGTACTACAAATAGGTGTTAAGTTGCTTGTGAATTTATTAGAAAACAGGTACTATAAGTAAGGTTTTGTTTCTAATAAATGACATTGGACTTTAAACGTACGTAAAGTACATATAGATATTAATTTATAGATGGAGGGCATATCAGTGGATCAGATTATTGTAAAAGGCGGCCAAAAATTAAAAGGGAAAGTTCGGGTGGAAGGTGCTAAGAATGCAGTGCTACCAATTCTTGCCGGCGCATTACTGGCTTCTAATGGAAAAAGTATCCTTAAAGAAGTACCAAATTTAGCGGATGTTTATACCATCCAGGAAGTGCTGAAAAGTTTGAACGTGTCAATCGAGTATTTTCCAGAAAAAAATGAAATGATGATTGACGCATCCCAGACATTATCAAGTGAAGCGCAATTTGAATATGTCAGAAAGATGCGTGCTTCAATTCTGGTAATGGGGCCTGTCCTTGCTCGCAATGGATTCGCTCGTGTTGCCCTTCCAGGCGGTTGTGCAATCGGCTCACGTCCGATCGATCAGCATTTGAAAGGTTTCGAGGCGATGGGTGCCAAGATTTCTTTCGGCAACGGTTTTGTTGAAGCGAAAACAAACGGCCGTCTTCGCGGTGCTAAGATTTATCTGGACTTCCCAAGTGTGGGGGCTACGGAAAATATTATGGCGGCAGCTGCTTTGGCTGAAGGCGTTACGGTTATCGAAAACGCTGCAAAAGAACCTGAAATTGTCGACTTGGCAAATTACATCAATGAAATGGGCGGCCGCGTAGTCGGCGCTGGAACAGACACAATGCGCATTGAAGGCGTTGAAGAACTTCACGGAGCAGAACATTATATCATTCCTGACCGTGTAGAAGCTGGTACATTTATGGTGGCTGCAGCTATTACTGAAGGCGATGTCATCATCGAGAATGCAGTGCCTGAACATATGGCTGCTTTAATTTCAAAACTCGAAGAAATGGGCGTTGACATTCAAGAAGTGGAAGAAGGGCTCCGCATCCGCGCTTCACGTCCGCTTCGTTCAATTGATATCAAGACAATGCCGCATCCTGGCTTCCCGACAGACATGCAATCACAAATGATGTCGTTGATGCTGACAGCTCAAGGAAATGGCATTTTGACTGAAACAGTTTTTGAAAATCGTTTTATGCACGTAGAAGAGTTCCGCCGCATGAATGCATCGGTTAAAATCGAAGGCCGTTCAGTTATCATGGAAGGCCCATCGAAGCTGCAGGGGGCGGAAGTTGCTGCAACTGACTTGCGTGCAGCAGCAGCGCTTATCCTGGCAGGACTAGCAGCTGAAGGCATCACTCGAGTAAACAACCTTTATCACTTGGATCGCGGTTATGTGAACTTCCATAAAAAGTTGGCTGCCTTAGGTGCTGACATCGAACGAGTTTCAACTGAAGAAGCGAAAGTGGAGCAATTGGTCTAATACTTCTTAATTATTCAAGCCTGCGAGCTGTTTAGCCCGCAGGCTTTTTAATTTGGTGATGGAAGGGCAGAAAGCGGCCTATATCAATCTGGACGTACTGGCAAGAGCATGTTGGCTTGCGAAAAAATAATGCATTTCTCATCTTGTCTATGCTAAAATGTTCACTTAGGAGAGTCTTTTTATTTACATAAAAGGTGCGGCAAAGATGGAAGGGGAAGCGCTTAAATGTTTTCGAAAGATATTGGGATTGATTTGGGGACAGCGAATGTTCTGATCCATGTCAAAGGCAAAGGAATTATTCTGAACGAGCCCTCTGTAGTCGCTATAGATCGCACAACGAACCGCGTGGTGGCAGTTGGAAAAAAAGCTAAAGAAATGATTGGCAGAACACCGGAAAATATTGTTGCGATCCGTCCCTTAAAAGATGGGGTCATCGCAGACTTTGATGTTACGGAAATTATGCTTAAATATTTTTTAGATCAGTTGAAAGTGAAAGGCTTCATGACAAAGCCGCGTATTTTAATATGCTGTCCGACGAATATCACCAGTGTAGAACAAAAAGCGATTCGCGAAGCGGCTGAAAAATCAGGAGGGAAAAAAGTGTTTCTGGAAGAAGAGCCGAAAGTGGCTGCTATTGGCGCAGGCATGGACATTTTTCAACCTAGCGGAAATATGGTAATCGATATCGGTGGAGGAACTTCGGATGTGGCAGTGCTGTCCATGGGTGATATTGTGACAAGCGAATCAATCAGAGTGGCTGGCGATGTATTCAATAATGATATTCTTCAATATATAAAGCGGCATTATAAATTATTGATCGGGGAGCGGACTGCGGAAGCGCTCAAAATAGAAATCGGCACTGTTTCCCCCAACGGCAGAAAAGACGAGATGGAAGTTCGAGGACGTGATTTGGTGACGGGACTGCCAAGGGTCATTACAGTTCAATCAGCGGAAGTCCAACAAGCGATGGCAGAGTCAGTCAGCCATATTGTTTCTGCCGCCAGAAACGTACTGGAAAAAACACCGCCTGAGCTGTCAGCTGATATAATTGACAGGGGCATCATCTTAACCGGTGGGGGGGCACTCCTTCATGGCATAGACCAATTGCTTGCGGACGAGTTGAAGGTGCCGGTTACGGTTACGGATAATCCGATGGATTGTGTAGCTTTAGGGACTGGCATTATTCTAGACAGCATGGGCAAGAGATCCGGAAGAAAAGCTACCGTTTGAAGCGGGGCTGTTAAGCGTTAAAGAAAGAAACTTTTATTTCAATATAATGGTAATTATTGAACCTCGTTATGCCACTGCCTGCATAAAGAATCTGGACGATGAAGTTCTGGATGTGAAAACAGAAATGGACGCCCATCAATAGAAAGGTTGACTAAGCGAATGGCTGAATGGAAGAACAAAAGGCCTTTTAGAAGAGAGGCCAAAGAAGTGAATGAAAATGAAAAAGCGGCACCTGATACTGATTCAAGTTCTTGGGTCCGGATCCGATTGTTTCCAATTTGGCTGCGAATCCTCATCATCCTTGCCATCCTCATTGTAGCAATGGTTTTAGGTGTCATGGTCGGCTATGGGGTGATTGGGGACGGAGAGCCAGCGGATGCCTTAAAATGGCGCACATGGCAGCATATCATCGATATTATGAGCGGCCGGAGTTGAAATCCGCCTGCACATTACTTTATTTCTAGAAGGAGCTGTGTTTATGTTAACAGTAGAACAAATTCAAGCGATATTGCCACACCGTCAGCCGTTTTTAATGGTAGATCGGATTTTGGAAATTGAAGCGGGTAAAAAAGCGGTCGGTTTGAAAAACGTCTCGGTGAATGAGGAGTTTTTTAACGGCCATTTTCCGGGTTATCCTGTAATGCCAGGCGTGCTGATCGTGGAAGCGTTGGCTCAAGTGGGAGCAGCTGCAGTTTTGCAGATGGAAGTGAACAAAGGGCGTCTTGCTTTCTTCACAGGCATCGATAATTGCCGGTTCAAGCGCCAAGTTGTTCCAGGAGATCAATTGCGCTTGGAAGTGGAATTGACAAAGTTGCGGGGATCGATGGGCAAAGGCCACGCTATTGCGACGGTAGACGGCGAAATCGCCTGCGAGTGTGATATCCTGTTCGCCTTGGGGCCGGTAGTGGAAAGATAAGGACAAGCGGCGATATAAAATGCAAAAACCAGCGTGCACACCGTTTTATAACGGCAGCCACGCTGGTTTTTTATTGGCGGGAATTTGCTTCATCGCTTCTCAGTACTGGGCGTGAACGCATATCGTGTTCAAATCGCTGAAGCAGCTCTTCACCTTCCAAGCCATCTTCAAGCAGTTCCGACAATAGCGTCTCGGCGTATTTGCGGCGGGCAAGCTTCAAAGAGCCCTTCATCAGTACAGAAATATGTTCGCCGATAACTTTGACGCTGTAAATGCTCACCTGGAATGGGGCCGGCTCGTTGCCTGGATAGGAAATAACCACTTTAACATCAAAAATTCTACCGGATTCCTTCATCTTTTCAAACGTTTCCCGGTAGTCTAAATCCACGAGCATTTCCAGGAGCCATGAGCGGTCATTGTTTTCTTGATTGATGATAATTCCGTCATGAAGAGGAAAATCAACGATATTCTCATCTTCGACAACTTCCAATGACAGCAATTTAAATGTCTTCATGTATATCCCTCCAAACGTTGCTTTTTTCTAGTATAGCATAGCCGAAAATTTTGGGGCCGCGAGTTTCGCAGCGCAAATAAACTGGAAAGGCTGCAAAATATCATTTTTAAATTTAACGTGGTTGTTCTCTTTTTCCTTGGCATATCAATAGACAGGCACAATATTTTCTTTAAGGGTTCTTTAAATTCGAATTATCGAAAGCGAAATTGCCCCATAAATGATTTTTCCGCTTTTGCGCAACATTCGATCTTCTTAGTATGATGTAAAAAAGAAAGGAGGTGAGTTGATGAACCAAGTCGGAATTGTGGGCCGCTTGACGAAAGATCCGGTAACTCGGGTGATGAATGAAGGACGCGTACATACTTCTTTCATAGTTGCGATTTCCCGGAATTATAAAAACCAGAAAGGGGATGTAGAGACGGATTTTGTTCTTTGTTCAACCTGGGGCAGACCGGCGCACAACGTTTCGAAGTACTGCCGCAAAGGATCGCTTGTAGCGGTGACGGGCCGTCTGCAATCGAGGCATTATGACAAAGATGATGGAACGCGGATCTATGTCACTGAAGTGCAGGGCGACCAAATCCGTTTCTTGGACAAAAAGAAAGCAGCAGAAGAAGAAACCGCCCGCAAGCAGCAGGAGCCACAGTCTGAAGAAGACTTTGACTTCCAGCCGCCAGGGACGGAACAAGTGAATGTATAAACCAAAAAAGGGGGCCGCTTAGCCATGCCGAAAGACGTGCAATTGCAATTGGAAGTTCATATGGAGCAGTTGATCCGTTTAACTGCATTGCTTCACAGACGATTGGCAGAGGCGGAACGGGAGCTAAGTGAGTTGAAAGCTGTATTCCGTTCCGCTGCCGAAAAGAATTGACCGGTTTCATGTCTGAATGAGGGAAGTCGGCCAGGTGGGGGCCTGGCCGACTTATTATAGCGTATATGTGAAAAGGTCCTTCAATTCATCATCGGACAATTCCGTCATCCACTGGCTGGATTGGATAAACTGATCCGACATCGTCTGCTTCTGAGTCAGCAAAGCATCAATTTTCTCTTCGATCGTCCCGATAGTGACAAATTTATGCACATGGACAAATTGTGTTTGGCCGATGCGGTACGCACGGTCGGTCGCCTGGTTTTCGACAGCAGGGTTCCACCATCTGTCAGCATGGAGCACGTGCGTGGCAGCCGTCAAGTTAAGGCCTGTTCCGCCCGCTTTCAGCGACAAGATGAAAATCGGGAAATCGCCAGCCTGGAATTTTGCAACCAGGGAATCCCGTTGCTGTTTTGGCATACTTCCTGTCAAGAAAGGCACTTCATGGCCATACAGTTCATTGATCGCTTGCTGCAATAAATGCCCCATCCCAATGTATTGGGTGAATATCAAACATTGTTCCCCGCGTTCTGCTATTTCCCCGGCGAGAGTCACTATGCGCTCCAGCTTTTGAGATCTAGGCAGTATTTCTTCAGCAGAAGAATAAGGTTCTTTCAAATAAAGTGCCGGGTGATTACATAATTGTTTCAACTTGCTGAGCATTTTCAAGACAAGGCCTTTTTTCTCAAATCCTGTGAGCGTCTCCATTTTCTGCACCGTATCCTGGACAAGGCTTTCATATAAAGCGGCCTGCTCCGGAGTCAATGGGCAGTATTCCAACTGCTCTTGTTTTTCAGGCAAGTTCAGCTGCAAGTCCGGATCCTTCTTCGTGCGGCGAAGAAGGAAAGGCTGGATGCGCTGGCGCAGCTTTTCCTTCACTTCTTCCGAATCGTCGCGTTCTATAGGAATCATGAAGTTTTCTTGGAACTGCTTGATTCGATATAAATAGCCTTTATTGATAAAGTCAAAAATGGACCAAAGTTCGGACAAGCGGTTCTCAATCGGCGTACCCGTCAGCGCGATATGGTGGTCGCCTTTGAATTTCCGGATGGTGCGTGATTGCTTCGTATACATGTTTTTGATGTTTTGCGCTTCATCAAGCGTAATGCTTGCCCAGTAATGGTCCTGGATTTCCTCAGCATCCGAAGAGGCTATGCCGTATGTCGACAATACCACATCCGGGTTTTCAGTCTGCAGGAAATTGATAAAGTCGCCGCCTTTTGGGCGTGTGCTGCCGTAATGAGTGACAACTTTCAAATCGGGGGCAAAGCGGCTCAACTCTTTTTGCCAGTTTCCAAGGACGGAAGTCGGACATACGATCAAAGATGGCTTGCCTGGATTTTGTCCGTGGACGTGAAGCAAATAAGCAATCAGCTGCACCGTTTTTCCAAGGCCCATATCATCTGCAAGGCAGAGGCCGAACCCTTCTTCACGCATGAACACCAAATAATCAAAACCGATTTTTTGGTAAGGGCGCAATTCGGTCTGCAAGGCTTCAGGAATCGGCGTTTCAGGCAAATCACGCTTGTCCAGTAACTTATCAAGCAAAGTTTTTAACGAACGGTTCAACTGGAATTCAATAAGCGGATCTTCGTTGTCGCCTGCATCTTCCAGCATGATTTCAGGAACGTTGTGGAACAGCATATCTTTGATTGTCCAATCTGCGTCTTCCGCTTCTTCTATAAGCTTACGGAGGTGCAACAGCAGATTGGAATCAATCCGCACCCATTCATTGCCGACACGGATGAATTCCTTGTTTTCTGAAACCAGCTGCTGGAAATCCTGCATGCTGAGTTCATGGCCGTTCAATGAAAATTGCCAATCAAAACGAATGATCTGGTCAAGGCCAACCACCGATGCTTTTTTGCTCGGGGAATGGACATTCGCTTTAACGCGCACTTTCGCTTCTTGGACAGCTTTCAGCCAGGATGGTATTGAAACTTCTATGCCGAAAGCCTGCAAAATCTCTGCATCGCTGCGCAAAAACTCAAGAACCTCGGCATCGGTCCATTCCGTATAAAATAACCGTTCTTCATCAAAACGGTCGACAGAAGGGCAAAGGCTAAGGATCAAAGCCTGCTTCTCGGCGATTTCTTTGGTATGGGCGCGCCATTTTTCCGGCAGCACTTTATCGATCGGTTCATCGGCGCGGCGTTTTGGCGGTGTCCAGTACACAGAACCGCGTTTTGACCGAAGAGCAATTTTCAATGACCATAAATCTGTGCTGTCCGGTTCGCTTAACTGGACAGCAATGGCGTAATCTTCGGCAGCCGGCAACCCATCCCAGCCGACATTCTGCACAAAATGCTGAAGATACGGCAATTGGGCCGGGGCCAAGTTTTTCTGGCGAAGCTGATGGCGGATAGTGTCGCTGAGAAAACTTCGGATATCTTCATCTCCGTAATCGCTGGCGATTGTGATGTCGTCTCCGGCAACCGAGACGTGGTCCCAAAGCGAAGGGTCATTCAAGGAATCCGATACTTTTCCGGCTAGGCTGAGCCATGCTTCATCTTCTGGCCGCTGCCCTGAAAAAGCCACATAATGGTGCGGCTCCCGTTGGAACAGACGGACGAAATCCGCTGGCGTTAGTACTAGATCAAGCCCATCGGTGACAGAGGTCAAACCGAAAAAGCTATCCTTATCCAGAAAATACAAATACGGGATCCAAACTTCCGGAGGGATCCGGTTTCCGGCTTCGTTGATTGCTTGGATGCGAAACTCTTCGGCACGTCTGATTTTCAAATAATAAGTGCGGCTTCCTTCTGTTTGGAATTGATTCATAAAAGGTTTCCTTTCTCGATTTCTTCCTGAAGCGCACGAAGGCGTTTGTTTTGAGTTTGAATTTCATTCATATAGGAATTCCAGAAATCCATTTGGCCGCTTTTTTTACAAGCGGCTTTCATCTTTTTCCAGATTCGCACTGCCTGTTTATAACTGGAACGGTTGCGTTCTTCAAGATGGGCCAGCGCATAGCGGTGGTAAAGCGGCAGTACATAATCAGGTGCGGCGTTTTGCACTTCCTTCAACCCGCACTCTTCAACGAAATAGAGCGGGGAATTATGAAGGTGATGAAGCTCCGCCCACTGTTTATACAATTGTTTTTCAATCAAATAAATAGAATAAGCAGGCAAGCCGTAATGGCCGAACTGTTTGAACAGATCTTCCCAATCCTCTTCGCTCAACTGAATGAGCGAAAAAAGCCGGCTTAGTGTCCGCACATATTGCTGGCGGTACTGCGAGTATAGCCCTTCAAACAAAAATGTTTTTACGTGCGGCTTGACCGCCATCAGAATGGCAGTCAGCGCCTGCTCATGCTCTTCGCTTTCGGCGAGAACTGCAAGTCCGATCCAGTCATGTGCTTCATGAGGCGATATTTTCAATTCCGCCATTGTATCTTTCAATAAAATTGCAAAAAACGCACTGATCCGTTGATCCGTTTTTGAGAAAGCCGAGGCTTCTTCAATCCGCATTTTGGCATTAGTGAATAAACTTGTCCAAAAAAGCTGATATACTGCAAATCGCTGGGAAAATGATCCATCTTTCACCTTGGCGAATGCGCGGACCATCGATCTTAGATGATCAAAAAAAGCATCTGATTCAAATGTACGGTGCTGGGTCCGTAATTGCTCAAGCAAATCATGCAATTCATGCAATTCGTCTTCGAACCATGTTTTAAAAAATGAGTGGTGTACTTCTTTCGTGCCGCTGATATAAGAATCCCAAACTTCCGTCAAGGAAATAAAATGGGCATATGTCCGATAAAGCACTTTCCATTCCCGTTCAAGTGGAACGAACGACAATGCGTTTTTCAAGCGCCCTTCATACATTTGCTCGAAATAGAAATAGTTGCGTGTCGTATAATCCGGAATGGAATCCCGCCAAGCGTTCCGGATAATAGCAGTCCATTGGGCGGGAGAGCGCTTGTTTGAGAGCATTGCCAATTGGTCATTCGGCCGGGAGCGCCAGTCCGCTACCCATTGGGTAAGAGAACCGATTTTTTGGTAAAGCGCAAAAATAACCGCTAATCTGTGCCGGCACATTTCTTCTTGCGGACATGCGCAAATCGCGGTGAGCTTATCGAAATTGAGAAAAACTTTGACTGTATGGGCGTCTTTGACGATAGCTTCCAAAAGCAGCTTTTCTTCATTGAATGACTGGATCTGTACGCCATCATGGCGCACTAAAAAGACTGCTTTTCGAACCATTTCTTCATCCAGCTCACGCGTCGGATAAAGCGACTTATCGATAGCAGCCATATAGTTGTGAATAGTATCATCGAATCGTTGTGCCAAGGATTGAACCGTAGCCATATGCATCGCCCCAAAATAAAACTTTCCTTCTATTATACGGCTTTGAGGTGGCTCCGTAAACGTTGAAGAAAAGTTAATCATCGTCTTTCTTTTGATTTTCGGTTATCAGCTGCTCCGGTTCACGTGCAGCATTAAGAAGGATGGCACTTGAAGAAGTGCGCCTGCAAGCGGGAATCAGTAAATCCAAGCTCCAATCTTTTCCCCGGACTGGCCGCCCTGCAAATTGCAGGCTTCTTGGATTTCAGGCAACCGGTCGGCGATAGTATGGCGTTTGCCGCTTTCAGTCCATGATGCAGAGAGAAAATGGAAGTTTGCATGGGAGCGATAAGCCTTTAAAGCATCAAGTGGAACTCTTCCTGCAGCATAGAGCTATTTATCAGGATTTTTTAGATGGAAATAAATCATTTAGTGGTTGAATTGTTTTATTATTTGTAATATAAATGGATATAATGAAGTTAAAAATACCTATATCATGACGGAACAGGAGAATGTCTTTGAGAAGTTCATATGTTTTGGAAATTCCCGATTTGGATTATGTATTGGATTATGAAGATGTGCGGCGCTGGGAAGTTTTTTTGCTTCAAGCATCAAAGCGGTATGAGAAAATTGCCTGGCAAGCTTCTTCTTCGGAGAAGAGCGGAACATTGCAGCAATTGCTTGTTTTTTATGGCCGGTTGAAAGCGGCTGAGATAGATTTCCAAAACAAGCGGATTGTCTTTTTCCAAGGGGTAGTCGACCAGGGCGAGTTTGGGGAATTCCTATTGGAAATGCTGGATAATATGTTTATCCGTATCCGTAAAGACCAAATGCATTTTGTGGTTTCCCCTAAATATTTAGGCTGTCAAAAGAGAAGCATAATGAGATAATCATTGTGCTTTTTTTATGTTAAAACTAAGGGAAATGTGGTATAGTTATCATAGTAAGAATATTCAAATAACTGGGAAAGGGGGAAAAGACATGCTGCAGATAAAGTTGCTGAAACCGTTCTACACAAAAAGAGAAGGCCATCTGGTGAAATTCGTTTTTGCCTATCAATACTTCTCGATATTGAAAGATGATGAGCTGTTTCATTTTATCCCAGTTGAAGGAAAAGAGATTGTTGTGAACTTGAACACATTCCAAGTGGAAAACCTGTCGGAAGTGTTTGTGTTCCAAAAAGGCAATCGCTTTATCCGTTTGCCGCTTTATCAATTGTTGTTGGTATCCGATATCCACACGCATCTTCAAGCAATCTTGCAGGAAGAAAAGTCGGGCGTAACGGAAGTGAACGACCAAATAAAAACAGAAGCAATGGATGCCATCGAGTTTTTGGAGCATGAGAATTTTGAGAGAATGATTGACTATGCTTTGTCGATCCGGGATGAAGCAATGTTTCATGACTTGTTGGAACGCCAAAACACTGGAGGTTTGTAAAGTGAATGGAGCCTATGGATAAACGTCTGCCCGATTACAAAGGGAGCAGGCGTTTTTATATGCTCAAAAACAGTCAAAAGCCCTTTTCCATGATTTTGGAAAAGGGCTTTTATGAAGTTGAGTTAAACATAAGTCACCTCTACATTAGTATGAAAAAATTAAGGACCAGCATCAAAGCTGTTGAACCGGCCACTCCCAAAACAAGATCTTCCCATTCCATTTCAAGCACTTTATCAAAATTCATCGTCATCCATCCCTTCATGATGTGTATTCCCGACATAGAAGATCTTATAGGGCAAGCTACAATCAGGCCGCTTTTTGTAACTTGTTTTTTATTATAAAAGAAAGTGAGAAAATAACATGAATCAAAATGACTAATAATTCTAAATATAATAAAATTAATAGCCAATTTTAGGGTATGTGAAATTTTAAACTGCAAGAAAATAGAATTATATTGAAATATTCTTACAATATTGTTACATTATCAATAAGCTCTTTACAAATTTTTGGGAAATTATATTGGTTTAAGGGGAAAAGCAAATGAAATTTTATTTATCGATGGATATGGAAGGGGTAACGGCATTACCGGATTATACATATGTGGAATCGAAAGAAGCGAATTACGAGCGGGGCAGGCGGTTAATGACTGGAGACGCCAATGCTATTATTTCAGGCGCATTCGATGAAGGAGCAGAGGAGTTTCTTGTAAACGACAGCCATTCGAAGATGAACAACTTGATAGCGGAAGAGTTGCATGAAGAAGCGCTCCTTATAACCGGCGGCGTTAAAAATTATTCGATGGTGGAAGGCTTGGACGGGACATATGATGGTGCTTTCTTTGGCGGCTATCATGCTCGTGCCGGACAAAAAGGGGTCATGGCGCATTCGATGATTTTTGCAGTGCGGACGATGTGGATCAACGGGATGGAAATCGGCGAACTGGGATTCAACGCTTATGTAGCAGGGTTCCATGGTGTGCCGGTTTTATTGGTGGCAGGAGACGATGCCGCCTGCAAGGAAGCGGAAGCGCTCATACCTGATATTGTAACGGCAGCTGTCAAGGAATCCTTGACGCGCTCCGCCGTTAAAACCCTGCATCCGAAAAAAGCCCAAGCGCTGCTTCGGGAAAAAACCCAGGAGGCAATCGGCAATCGTGAGCGCGTCAAGCCGCTGGTGCCTCCAGATGCCCCGCTGCTCCGAATCGAATTTACAAACTACGGAGAAGCGGAACTTGCTGCGATGATGCCGGGATGCGAAATCGAAACTGGAACGACCGTTGTCCGCTATCAGGCAAAAGACATATTGGAGGCTTACCGGGCAATGCTGGTCATGACGGAACTTGCGATGCAAGCGAAGTTTTGCTGAAAGGGGAATGAGAAGATGGGCAGATATATTATAAAACGTTTCTTGATGATGCTGATGACCATATTCATCATTGCCACGTTGACGTTCTTTTTGATGCATGCAGTTCCGGGGTCCCCTTTGGAAACGGAACGGACGACAAATGAGGCGATCCAAGCAAACCTGGAAAAGTTCTATAAACTGGACCAGCCGCTTTACGTGCAGTATTTCGACTATATGAAGTCGCTTGCCACTTTCGATTTCGGGCCATCGATCAAAGACCCGAACCGCACGGTCAATGAATTGCTTGAACGCGGATTTCCGATTTCGTTCGAGCTTGGGATCATTACCATAATCATTGCGGTCCTTTCCGGGGTGCTGCTCGGGATTTTGGCGGCGCTGCGCCATAACAAACTGCTCGATTACGGTGCAATGGCGTTTGCGGTTATCGGAATTTCCATTCCAAACTTTGTTATGGCGACACTGTTGATCCAGCAGCTTGCCGTTACATGGAATATTTTCCCTCCAGCCACTTGGAAAAGCCCGATGCACATGGTGCTTCCGGTGCTTGCACTTGCGACCGGCCCCATGGCGATCATAGCGCGTCTAACCCGTTCAAGCATGCTGGAAGTGCTGACCCAGGACTACATAAAGATGGCGCGCGCCAAAGGGATCAAACCGGTCCGGATCGTTTTTCGCCACGCGCTCCGCAATGCGATGATGCCTGTTGTGACAATCATGGGCACACTGCTCGCCGGGATCCTGACCGGAACATTTGTTATTGAAAAAATCTTTGCAATTCCAGGGATGGGCAAGTATTTTGTCGATTCGATCAACAACCGTGATTATCCAGTGATCATGGGAACGACCGTATTTTACAGTGCTTTCCTCATCTTCATGCTGTTTCTTGTCGACATCGTCTATGGAATTTTAGATCCGCGCATAAAGCTTCATAAGAAAGAAGGTGACGTGTGATGACCCAAATCCGGGATGATTGGTTCCATCCACTCGCGAAAGATGGGGATGAGAAAGAAACCGTCGTCAGGCCATCCTTGTCCTACTGGAAAGATGCCTGGCGCCGCCTGAAGCAAAACAAATTGGCGATGGGCGGATTGATTTTCTTGGGGTTCTTGGCGCTCATGGCGATATTCGGACCGATCTTTTCGCCTCATTCGGTGACCATCCAGGATTTGCCGAATCAAAATCAGCCGCCGAGCAGCACGCATTGGTTCGGTACCGATGAATCCGGGCGCGACGTCTTCACCCGTACGTGGTACGGAGCCCGCATCAGTTTGTTTGTTGGCTTGATGGCGGCCCTGATCGACTTTTTTATCGGCATTTTATACGGCGGCATCGCGGGCTATAAAGGCGGCCGGACAGATGCGGTCATGATGCGCATCGTGGAAGTGCTTTACGGATTGCCGTATTTGCTTGTCGTGATTCTGCTGCTCGTGGTGATGGGGCCAAGTTTGATGACGATCATTATCGCATTGACAATTACGGGCTGGGTCGGCATGGCTCGTATAGTCCGGGGCCAAGTGCTGCAAGTGAAAAATTACGAATTTGTCACTGCCTCCAAATCATTTGGGGCGAAAACAGGACGGATTATCCGGAAAAATCTGATCCCCAATGCCATGGGCCCGATTATCGTTCAAATGACGTTGACCGTGCCAAGTGCGATTTTCGCGGAAGCATTCTTAAGCTTTTTGGGGCTGGGAATCCAAGCCCCTTTTGCAAGCTGGGGCGTAATGGCGAATGACGCATTGCCGGTCATTATATCGGGCGACTGGTGGAGGTTGTTTTTCCCTGCACTGTTCATTTCGCTGACGATGTTCGCATTTAACGTGTTGGGCGACGGGCTGCAAGATGCGCTCGATCCGAAAATGAGGGGGTGATGATATGACCAGACCATTAGCAGATGAACTTACGCGCACCCGTTTGGAGGACGGAGCGGAATCCGATCCGTTCGCGCACGATGCGAAGCGGGGCAAAATCGCGAAGCCAAAGCGGAAACGGACGGTGACGGACGAGAAGATTTTGGAAGTCCAGGACCTTCATGTGACTTTCCGTACATATGGCGGAACGGTCCAGGCAGTGCGCGGTGTGACATTCGATTTGTTCAAAGGGGAGACGCTGGCGATTGTCGGCGAATCAGGCTGCGGAAAATCGGTGACGTCCAATGCCATCATGGGACTGATCCAGCAGCCGCCGGGCAAAATCACGTCAAAAGGCGTGCGTTTCAAATCGAAAGATTTAACAAAACTATCGAAAAAGGAAATGCGGAAAATCCAAGGGGTCGACATTTCGATGATTTTCCAGGATCCGATGACCGCATTGAACCCGACGTTGACAATCGGGGAGCAATTGACCGAAGGGGTGAAGCAGCATAAAAATTTGAGCGGCGCGGAAGCCAAAAAGCGCGCCGTCGAGATGCTCGATCTGGTCGGCATCCCTAACCCGGAAGAGCGCTTGAAGCAATATCCACACCAATTCTCAGGCGGCATGCGGCAGCGCATCGTCATTGCGATTGCGTTGATCTGCGAACCGGAACTGCTGATAGCCGACGAACCGACGACGGCACTCGATGTGACGATTCAAGCGCAGATTTTGGATTTGTTTGAAGAAATACAGGCGAAGACAGGCGTTTCGATTATTTTGATCACGCACGACCTCGGGGTGGTGGCGAAAATCGCGGACCGCATCGCCGTCATGTATGCCGGAAAGGTTGTTGAAACCGGCACGAAGCGCGAAATCTTCTATACGGCCAATCATCCGTACACAAGAGGCTTGTTGAACTCAGTGCCGCGGTTGGACTTGAAGGAAGAGGAATTGGTGCCGATCGATGGCACGCCGCCGGATTTGTTCTCGCCGCCGGCAGGCTGTCCGTTTGCACCGCGCTGCCCATTTGCGATGGAAGTGTGCGCACGCGTTTATCCGGAGCCGACCCATTTATCGGCGACACAGAAAGTCGATTGCTGGCTGCAGGATGAGCGGGCGAAAAAATTGATCCAGGATGGGGCGTTCGCACATTGATTTTGGCTGGAGGCGCACTTGCGCATTCACATAAACACATACGAAACAAAGGGGGAAAATGAATGAAGAAGTGGCTGGTTTTATTTTTGATGGCAATGGCGGCTTTCGTTCTTGCGGCTTGTACTGCAAGCGAAAACGCGGGGGAAGAGCCTGCAGAAGGGGAAGAAGGGACAACTGCAGAAACAGGCGGAGAAAAAATTCTCCAATTGAACAATGCGCAGGAACCGACATCATTTGATCCGTCGATCGGTTTTGACGCCGTTTCCTGGAACGCCTTGAACAATTTGATGGAAGGTTTGACACGCTTGGATGAAAGTTCACAGCCTGTAGAAGCGACTGCTGAGTCCATTGATATCTCGGAAGATGGAAAAACCTACACATTTAAAATTCGTGAAGACGCCAACTGGTCAAATGGCGAGACGGTAAAAGCGAGTGATTTCGTTTTCGCGTGGCGCCATATGCTAAATCCTGAAACAGCTTCGCCCGCAGCTTTCCTCGGCTACTTTATTGAAGGCGCGGAGGCTTACAACACAGGGGAAGGCTCTGCGGAAGATGTGAAAGTGGTGGCGGAAGATGATAAGACATTGGTCGTTACGCTGACAGCTCCGACAGAAGCTTTCCTGAATATCATCACCAATCCGAACTTCTTCCCGATCCATGAAGCGACGGCAGCCGAAAATCCGGAATGGCATACGGAAGCGGAATCGTTTGTTGGAAACGGGCCGTTCAAATTGGCTTCTTGGAGCCATGATGAAGAATTCGTTTTTGAAAAGAACGAAGAATATTGGGATACTGAAAATGTGAAACTGGATGGCGTCCATTGGGCGATGGTGAATGATACAAATACTGAATACCAGATGTACCAAGCGGGCGATCTGGATGTTTCCAGCGTGCCGGCTGAATTGTCGGAAGACTTGATGGAGTCGCCGGAAATTTCCGTATTAGACCAAGCGGGAACATATTTCTACCGTTATAATGTAAAAGAAGAACCGTTCACCAACAAAAAAGTCCGCCAAGCATTCGCTTTTGCGGTCAACCAGGAAGACATCGTGCAATATGTAACGAAAAATGGCGAGAAACCGGCATACGGATTCACTTCATACGGATTTGAAGGGCCGGATGGCAAGGATTTCCGTGATGCGGCTGGCGATTTGGTGAAGTTTGACGCAGAAAAAGCGAAGCAATTGCTTGAGGAAGGGATGCAGGAAGAAGGCTGGGACACACTTCCGGAAGTCACACTTACGTACTCGACAAGCGATACGCACCAGATCATTGCTGAAACGCTTCAAGACCAGTTCAAACAGACATTGGGCGTTGATGTGAAATTGCAGAACGTGGAAAGTGCTGTTTTTGCTGAAGAGCAATCGGCGTTCAAATACCAATTGTCGCGCAGCTCGTTCCTGCATGATTACGCAGATCCGGTCAACGCACTGGAAAGCTTTATCACAGGTTCATCAATGAACCGTACGCAATGGTCAAATCCGGAATTCGACAAGCTGATTGCGGATGCGAAAACAGAAACAGATTCCCAAGCACGCTGGGAAAAGCTGATCGAAGCTGAAAAACTCCTGATGGACGAAATGCCGATCTTCCCGATTCATTTCTATAACCAGGTCCAGCTTCAAAAAGAAGGCGTGAGCGGAGTATTGCGCCATCCGGTTGGTTATTTGGATTTGAAGAACGCGGATAAAGAGTAAGCAAGGGTATGATTTTGCGGAACTAAAGCACTAAACCGATGCGCGGCCAAGCGCCGCGCATTTTTTAACTGTAGCGCCTCCAAAGGCGCTGCCGTTTTTATAGTTCCTTTTTTGATTGAATCCGCCAAACTGGTTGATTGAATGAAGAATGGAAAAGATGAGGAGTGGATTTTTTTGAGAACTTTGCCGAAACGATTGGAAAAAGGGGATACAGTGGGTGTGATTGCGCCTTCAAGCCCGCCGAATTTAGAGAATTTAAAGAAAGCGTTGCCGTTTCTGGAAGAGCTTGGATTGAAAGTGAAGATGGGCAAGTCGGTGGAAGCAAAGCGCGGCTATTTGGCGGGGGATGACGACGCACGGCTGTCGGACCTTCATGCTATGTTCGAAGATCCGGAAATTGCGGGCATCATCTGCGCGGGCGGCGGCTACGGGGCGGCCCGGTATACCGACCGCATCGATTTCGGAATGATCAAAGAAAACCCGAAAGTTTTCTGGGGCTACTCAGATATCACATTTTTGCATACCGCCATCGGCCAATATTCGGATCTTGTAACATTCCATGGCCCGATGCTGGCATCGGATGTCGGAAAAGATGAATTCCATGAACGGAGCGCCCGTATGTTCGGCCAGTTGTTCGGTCCGTTCGAACTCCATTACAGCGAAGAAATCTCCCCTTTGACAGCGATTTGCGGAGGCATTGCGGAAGGTGAATTGGTCGGGGGAAATCTGTCGCTTTTGCGGTCTGGCATCGGCACAAAATTTGAAATCGATGTTAAAGGAAAGATTCTGCTGATTGAAGATATTGACGAAGAGCCATATCGCGTCGATGAAATGCTCAACCATTTGCGCATGGCGCGGAAGCTGGATGAAGTGGCCGGCATTGTCATCGGCGATTTCAAGAATCCTGAACCGAAAAAACCGGAAAAATCGTTGACGCTCGATCAAGTATTCGATGATTATTTCAGCAGTTTGAAAGTGCCTGTCGTGAAAGGATTCCGTATTGGCCATTGCGAACCGCATTTCTCGGTGCCGCTTGGCGTCAAAGCGCGGCTGGATGGAGATGCGAAAACCTTGACGATTTTGCCGGGGGTGGAGTAAGGTGCCGAAAATCCAGGCGATTACGGCGTACCGGACAGCGGTGCCGTTGACAAAGCCGTTCAAGACGGCGCTTCGCACCGTTACACAAGCTGAATCGGTCATCGTCCACATCTTAACGGAAGATGGGCATAGCGGATTCGGCGAAGCGCCGCCTACCCATGTTATTACAGGCGATTCGCTCGAAAGCATCGAGTCCGCAATAGGTTTGATTGCGGCTCAATTGATTGGACATGATATCCGCCGCCGTGAAATTTTGTTTGAAAAACTGGACAAAGCGATCATCGGCAATTCAAGTGCCAAAGCGGCGGTCGATATGGCGCTTTATGATTTGGCAGCCCAGCAGGCGGGCTTGCCGCTCGTCGATTTTTTAGGCGGCTACCGCCATGAAATCGAAACCGACTTTACCGTATCGGTCAATTCGCCGGAAGAAATGGCTGAAGACGCTGCCGCATACGTACAGGACGGTTTTGATGTCCTGAAGATCAAAGTCGGCATCGACACGATTGAACAGGACGTCAATCGGATTCGCGCTATCCGTCAAATAGTCGGTCCGGATGTTTTGCTCCGGCTCGATGCCAACCAAGGCTGGGAGCCGAAAGCGGCGGTCCGCGCCATCAGGCGGATGGAAGACGCCGGCCTTGGGGTTGAATTGGTCGAACAGCCGGTTCCGGCGAAAGACATTGATGGCTTGAAATACGTCACAGACCATACAATGACGCCAATCATGGCGGACGAAAGCATTTTTTCTCCACAGGATGCGATCCGGGTGCTGCAGTTGCGCGCGGCTGATTTGATCAATATCAAATTGATGAAGGCGGGCGGCATCCACCAGGCGCTGAAAATCAACGCGCTTGCGGAAGCCTATGGCGTCAAGTGCATGACCGGCAGCATGATTGAAACAAAGCTTGGCGTTTCGGCCGCAGCCCATTTTGCTGCCAGCCAGCCGAATATCACGCGCTTTGATTTCGATCCGCCGCTGATGTTGAAAAAGGACATCCTGCCAGGAGGCATCCAGTATTCCGGCAATAAAATCCGTTTTTCCGAAAAGCCGGGCCTTGGCATAGACAGCAAACAATTTTTGCAGCGGCTAATGGGAGGGGATCAATAAATGATGCAAAGAGAATCGGCAATTTGGGTTTGCCGGGTACCAGTGGGCACAGTTTGGACTTCACCTGAAAAAGCCCGCGGAATTGATGCGCATGGCACTGGGGAAACCGTCAAGATCAACAACTGGCTCGAGTCGATGAATGAAGAGGAGAACCATGACTTGACGAAAAGCAAACGCATCCAGACGCAGCTGCTTTACGGCGAACCGGTGATAGTTGACGGAGTTGAGGGCGATTGGGCCAGAATCGTAGCAATTTGGCAGCCGTCGGACAAAGACGAACGCGGTTATCCCGGATGGATACCGATAGCGCAGCTTGCGGAAATTGAAGCGATAAACGAACTGGGCTATGCGCGGGTTACCGCAAACAAAGCGCAATTATGGACGCTCGACCGAAAACCGCTGTTGGCCGTGCCATTCAATGCGATGCTGCCGGCCAAGGAAGCAGGTGGCTATATCCGAGTGCACACGCCGGACGGCGACGCGCTGATATTGCAAGATGATGTGGAACTTGCGGCGGATTACGATCAAGTGGCTACGGGCAGCGGAAGGGATATTGCCCGGCTTGGGATGGAATTTTTAGGCCTGCAATATTTCTGGGGCGGCATGTCGAGCTATGGCTATGACTGTTCCGGGTTCAGCTATAACATGTTGAAAGCGAACGGCGTCATCATTTCCCGCGACGCAGGCGACCAGTCGCGCGACGGCCAGGAAGTTGAAAAAGACGCGCAGGATTCATGGCGCATCGGCGACCTTTTGTTCTTTTCCAATGAAGAAGGCGGATGGGAGCCCCATCATGTCGGCATTTATTTTGGCAATGGCATGATGATTCATTCGCCGACCCCTGGCAAAGCCATTGAAATCATCGAACTGGCAGGCACGAAACACGAGCGGGAGCTGTGTGCAGTCCGCCGGTTTGCACAGGAGGAATGAGGATGACGAACGAAACTCTATTATCCGTAAAAGGCTTGAAGCGGCATTTTGATCTGGGGAAAGACGCGACGCTAAAAGCGGTCGACGGCATTTCGTTCGACATCAGGCGTGGCGAAACGTTCGGCTTGGTCGGTGAATCGGGCTGCGGTAAATCGACCGCCGGACGGACAATCATGGGTTTATACGGGAGCACGGATGGCACGGTCGAATACGAAGGCGTCGATATCCACCAAATGTCCGAAAAAGAACGGTTTTCATATCTTCGCAACATGCAGATGATTTTCCAGGATCCGTACGCCTCGCTCAATCCCCGTTCGACGGTTTTTGAAATCATCGCCGAACCGATGCAGGTGCACGGCCTTTATAAAAACAAAAAGGACTTGCAGGCGCGTGTCCATCAATTGCTTGAAGATGTGGGCTTGAACCGCGACCATGCGAACCGATATCCGCATGAGTTTTCCGGCGGCCAGCGCCAGCGCATCGGCATCGCACGCGCCTTGTCGCTCGATCCGGATTTCATCATCGCGGACGAACCGATTTCCGCGCTTGACGTGTCGGTGCAAGCGCAGGTCGTGAAACTTTTGCAAAAGCTGCAAAAGGAAAAAGGGCTGACCTATTTGTTCATCGCCCACGACCTCAGCATGGTGAAATACATATCCGACCGCATTGCGGTGATGTATCTCGGCCATATGGTCGAACTGACAACATCCGGCCGGCTGTATGAAAACCCGCTTCATCCATACACGGCTGCGTTGTTGTCTGCCATCCCGATTCCGGATCCGGATATTGAAGAAGCGCGTGAACGGATCATCTTGCAAGGCGAGCTGCCGAGCCCGATCAATCCGCCGAGCGGCTGCGTATTCCGCACCCGCTGCCCGAACGCCATGGCGGTCTGCGCCGAAAAAGTGCCGGTCTGGCAAGAGCAGGAGCCCGGCCATTTTGTGGCGTGCCATCTATATCAATAAAAGAAGAGGATAGGGTGGAGTTGCGAAAGTTTTATAGTGAAATTCAGTCAAAATCGTGTTATAATAAACTGATATGGTTCATAAAAGAGAGGCGTTGATTAACAATGGCATTTCAACCACATGAAAAAGAAGTATCAGAATTTGTTGCAGCACGAAGAATTGGTGAATGGATCTCTTTCACTCGAAATGGCGTCGAAGTTAACGGCACCATCTTCAAAATCATGGATAACTCGGTAATCGTCGAGATATCTCCGGAAGACGCAAAAGAAATTGGCGCGGCATCCAATATGACCGTGATTTCCCATAAGAAATACAAAATAGTCGAAGCATAATTCAAACATCCGCTAGCTATCTAGCGGGTGTTTTTTTTATGCTGAAAGCCGGCGTGGAAGAGTGGGAGGATCTGCTTCATGAAGTGTTGACTTTTTTTTGCATGCAGTCTGGGCTTTTCTGCATGATTTACTGAACGCTTATCAAAGAAAAAGAAGTTTTTGACGGGAACTTCCATAAAGGGGCTTATCCTTAAATTGTCCCGTTGCTCGCTTGAATTGGGAAGCTGTTCGGCTTTGGATGTGCCTTTTGGCTCAAAAGCGAAAATAATGGCGAATGGGCCTGCCCCTGCGTTTCATTGGTTCCTCTTTTTTGGTAAAGTAAAGGAAAGCAGGACATCCGATAGCACTGAAAGGACTACATAGTATGATATTTGACTTTAAATTCTGGCGTTACTTTGGCCGACAGGAAGAATTGATACATCATCTGCAGAATACACAGATGCGGAACTTTAATCGCCGGCTTGCCTGGATTTTGCTTCTGGGAGTGCTGGTTTTTGCACTGCGCGAAATCTGGGGAATGAATACGGCTTCGCTGACGCCGCTTTTTGCAGCCGGCTTATGGGATGAATACACACTTGCACGCTGGACATCTCTTGCGGGCACATTGCTTTGGGCGGGCATCTACTTGGCGTTTCATCTGTATGTGACGGCTTTTTTGTTCAGCAGATTGACCAAAATGCCGTGGCGTGCGGCAATCGTCATGCAGAGCTATGTGGCAGCCGTTTTGATCGTCGAGAAGGCACTGGTTTTCCTGGTATTCGTGGTTTTAGGCTATACAACCACATTGTCGATGTTTTCTTTCGGGCCGATGGCCGCTACGTTCGTCGAATTCCCGAATGAGTACGTCAATCACTTTCTAACCTATTTCTTCAACCAGCTGACCATTTTCACGGCGCTCATCATCGCGTTCCAATACCGCTATGTCCGGAGCTTTACCGGCTTTTCGCCGAAAGGGATTTTATCCATCCTGATTGCGCTCCATATTTTGGCGGCCCTTCTAGTGGCATCGTTTAGCTTGCTGCCGCTTGCGGATATGCTGAGAGGATTTACGGAAGGAGGCAATATCCTTTGAACAGATTCTTTTTTATCGGTTTATCCATTGCCGTAACAGCCTTTATCACAGCAAACTTCCTTCTGCTGTTCGGCGAGAAAAGCGTCCTTCCGAAAACCGTCTATATCGGCGAAACCGAGCGGACATACGCCGCTGCATACACGGAAAATCTTCCGAAAGAAGCGGTGACAGCACCAAGCAGATCCACACAAATCTATGTGCAGGAAAGCGAAGCGATCGATCAATGGCTGGTCAAGGAAGGGGACGCAGTCCAAGGGGGAACTGAACTTGCTTCTTTGAACGAATCGCGGACCGAAGAACAGCGCGCAATCTGGGAAGCTGAACGGGATGCGCTCCAAGCCGAATTGGCGGAAGTTGAGCTTTCGCTGAGCAATCTGGTGCTCGAACGGCCGATAGGAGGAACGGATTCGGGGACATTCAACGATTCCATTACAGACGCCAACGGCAACACCACCGATGTGAACGTGAACGTTGATGTACCGCAAGACGGTCCATACGCGGCGGCCATCGCGGAAGCCGAACGGCGGATTGCCGCAATCGGATCCCAATTGGCTGTTGTGGAAGCGCAGCTCAACCAAAGCCTGGCAAATCCGGCATTGATCAGTCCGGAGGAAGGTGTCGTTGCTTCCATCAATCGCGATTCCGAACCGATGAGCATTGAAATCTACTCGAACGATAAGGTGTTTATAACTTATGTTTTGGAAGATGAATGGCAGGATGTCGAAGCCCAGGACCGCGCCATGGTTCATGTAAAAGGAATGGACCAAGCGGTATCGGGAACCGTGCTGAGCGTTTCGGCATTGCCTGCGACAGATTCCAGATGGCTCGAGGCTTATAATGCCCTCGATCCGGTCGACCAGAAAAATCCGATAGCCATTTATGAAGTCCAGCTCGCGGCCGATTCACCGGTTGAAGGCCCTATTCCTTACGGTGCAACGGCCAACGCTGAGATTGTTGTGAATGAAGCGGCGGATGCGGTGGCGCTTCCTGAGCCTTGGCTTTTTGACCGGGCAGAAGATGCAGGTTCGGTCCTGCAGCTGCAAACCGATGGCCGCGCGGCAACCATTCCCGTCACTGTCAGCTTTGACGTCAACGGAAAAGCTGTTTTGGCAGAAGGGATCGCTCCCGGCACAATCGTCGCCAATGAAAAAACCTTGCGGAACTTCCAAAACGCTCCAAAAGTTTTTGTGCCGTTCCTGAGCGAACAGCCAAATTACGAATTGGCCAAATCCACGAATTGGCGCAAATACGTCGAATACTTGCTCGCAAGACAATAAAAAAGCAACTCCCGGAAAGCTGCGGCTTTTCGGGTTTTTTGTTTGGGGAGCCGCTGGGGAAATTTGCTTCATGAAGTTTCGGGGCTTTTACATGCATTCGTTGGGCTGCAACATGAACTTTTGGGCTCCAATCATGACGGAACCGGCTTTCAACATGAACCATCCACTTTTCTATATGGATTCCCCTAGAAGCAACCTCCCGGCCTGCTATATTCACGAACCCGTTCTATCCCAGCTGAACTAACCAGACTTTCTTCTTTTATCCACACAGTTTCCACCCAAAGCCTCCGTTTACTTTTCCGCTTTATAAGAGTAAAATAAGAAGCTAATTCGAAACCCGAAAGAAGGAAAGCTGCTTTGAATCAGTGGAAAGTATACGGGATTTTAACATTTGTTATGCTCATGTGGGGGTTTAATTTGCCCTCGGTAAAATATATGGTCCGGTTTGTGGACCCGGTGACTTTGACGTCTTTCCGCATCTTGACGGCGGGCATTTCGGTGTTCACTTTGCTTGCGGTTTTCAAGCTTCTGCGCTGGCCGGAAAAGAACGAATGGAAGTACATTTTTCTTGCCTCACTGCTTAATGTGGTGGGGCACCATTATTTCTTGTCAAGCGGCTTGGCACTGACCAGCGGGACAAATGCTGGGCTTGTGCTTGGAACGGGGCCAATGCTGACAGCGGTATTGGTGTCGCTCATCATGCGCAACTACCCATCGAAACTGCAATGGTTTGGCGTGGTGGTCGGCATGATCGGGGTGTCCGCGACAGTGCTCGTCGGCAACGGGGGAGCAAACGGCATGAATATAGGGGATGTTTTTGTTTTCCTGTCAATCTTGTCGCAAGTGTTCAGTTATTTGATCATTGCCAAGATGGCGCACACGCTCGATCCGCGCTTGTTGACTGGATATATGTTCGTCATCGGCTCGGTGGTTTTGTTCATCATTTCCCTTATTCAGGAACCTGGCGAAATACGGGCATTCGCTGAGGTTCCGCCGAATTTCTGGCTGGCGTTCTGTTTTTCGGCGATGCTTGGGACGGCAGTCGGCCACATGCTTTACAATTATTCGATCGGCCAGGCCGGCCCTACAAAAGCTGCGATCTTCATGAACTTCAATACCTTTTTCTCACTTGTCGGCGCCAGCGTCATCCTCGGCGAAGAAATCACAACGCGCCATCTTTTTGGCCTTATCCTGATCGTCATTGGTGTTATCTTCGGTTCGGGGGCGGCGGATGACATCATAAGAAAACGCAAAAAACGGCTCAGCACATGAGCCGTTTTTTATTAAAATAACCCGCAATTGTTCCTTTTGAAAAAAATATGAATATAATAGAAGAAAGTCACAATATGAAACGGGGACCATTTATGCCATTGACACTAAATCCACGGGCCGAGGGGCTCGCTGTTTCGGGGATCCGCCAATTTTTCAACCAGCTGGCCGATTACCCCGATGCTATCAATTTGACGATCGGACAGCCGGATTTTCCGACGCCCGAGAAAGTGAAAAAAGCGGGTATGGACGCCATCGCGGCGAATTTGACAGGGTATTCCCATAACGCGGGATTGATTGAATTGCGCCAGGAAGTTGCGGCGTTCTTCAGCGACCGCTACGGGCTTACATACGAACCGCAAACGGAAATCATCGTAACAAACGGCGCCAGTGAAGCGCTCGATTCGGTGTTCCGCACAATTCTGGAGCCGGGCGACGAAGTGATCATTCCCGCGCCTTGCTATACCGGCTACGTTCCGCTCGTCGGCTTGAACGGCGGGAAAGCTGTTCTTCTCAATACATCCGATACCGGCCTTGTGCCGACAGCTGAGCGGCTAAGAACTTTGATCACGAATAAAACAAAAGCGATCCTGTTGAACTTTCCATCCAATCCGACCGGTGTCACGATCACGAAAGAACAAATGGCGCCGCTTGTGGAGGAATTGAAGCAGCACGATATTTTCATCGTGTCCGATGAAATCTACAGCGAGAATTCATTTGAAAGCAAACACGAATCGTTTGCGGGTTACAATGAAATCAAAGACCGGACCTTTCTTGTGCAGGGCTTGTCGAAGTCCCATTCAATGACGGGATGGCGCATGGGCTTCTTGCTCGGGCCGGAGCAATACATGTCGCAAATCTTAAAAGTCCATATGTACAATTCTGTCTGCGCTTCGCTGCCGAGCCAGCACGCAGCGATCGAAGCGCTGAAAAACAACCGCGATGCACCGGAGGAAATGAACCGGGCATATAAGGAGCGGCGCGATTTTGTCTACGGCAAGCTGGCTGAAATGGGGCTGGATGTCGTCAAGCCAAGAGGGGCATTCTACATTTTTCCGTCGGTCGCGAAATACGGCATGACCTCATTTGAGTTTGCGACGCGTTTGCTGAAAGAAGGCGGCGTCGCAGCTGTACCGGGTTCAGCATTCACTGAATTCGGCGAAGGGTTCCTCCGCATTTCCTACGCATATTCAATGCCTACGCTTGAAAAGGCGATGGAGCGAATGAGCGAATGGATCAAAACATTAGAGGAATAAAGGAGGGCAAGCAAGTGGCAACATTATGGGGCACCCCTGAAAAATTAGAAGAACTTCTCTGCGAACTTGTCAGCTGGAACAGCATCACGCTGTCTGAAGGCGAAGTCAATTTCGCTTATAAATTGCAGGATAAACTGAATTTATTGCCGTATTTCCAAGAACATCCGGAATACGTATCTCTCGGCGAGGTCAACTGGGGGCGGCAATATGTGACGGCGCTTTACAAGCATCCGGAAGCGACGGATACCATTGTTTTGATGAGCCATTTCGACACGGTGCAAACCGAAGAATATGGGGACTTGGAGCCATTGAGCTGTTTGCCGCGCGAACTGACGGAAGCGTTCAAAGCGGTCAGCGATGAACTGGATACCGATGCACAGGCAGACCTTCACTCTGGCGACTATTTGTTCGGGCGCGGAACAATGGACATGAAAGCGGGGCTTGCCCTGCATATGGCGCTCCTGGAAAAAGCGTCTACAGAAGAATGGCCGATCAATCTTCTGCTCATGACCGTGCCGGACGAGGAAACCAATTCCGCCGGCATGCGCTATGGAGTTTCCAAACTGCTCGATCTCGAACGCGAGCACGGCTTGGACTTTATCTTATTTTTGAACGGAGAGCCGGTCTTTGCATTTAAACCGGGCGATCAAACGCATTATCTGTATACCGGCAGCATCGGCAAGATCATGCCGGCCGCATTTTTCTATGGCAAGGAAACCCATGTCGGCGAACCGCTGTCGGGCATTACGTCGAGCTATATTTCGACCTATTTGACGCATCGCATGGAGTGGAACACGGAATTCACCGAGACGGTCTACGGCGAAAAGACGCCGCTTCCGGTGACACTTACGCAGCGTGATATCAAGCTGGAGTACTCGGCCCAGACGCCGTACCGGACGTCGGCGATGTACAACGTCTTCCTGATGGAACGCAGCGCTGCGGAGGTATTCGAGATTTTCGAGCAAGTGGCGATTGATGCGGCCGCGCATTGCACACGCGATTATCATGCAATGTGCGAACGCGAAAACGTGGAACCGGTCGGCGATATCCGTGTGCTCCGTTACGAGGAACTGATGCGCTATGCCATCGAAAAGTTCGGAGTCGAATATGTCAACGAATCACTTCACGAAACGATGATGCACCCGGAGTGGGACGTGCGCGAAAAATCGATGCACATCACGGACATCCTGCTCATCAACTGCCAGGAACTGACACCGGCTATCGTTCTCATGTATGCGCCGCCGTATTATCCGGCCGTCAATTCATCGGAAGACGAGCTTGTCAAAAAGTGCGTCGATGTAGTGGTCGGAAACGCTAGGGAGAAATTCGGCCTGGAAATCAAACAAGTCCATTACTTTAATGGCATTTCCGATTTAAGCTATGTGAACTACAACGATAAAAGCGACAGCTTCCATGTTTATGAAAACAACACGCCGATCTATGGGGATTCCTACAGCATCCCATTTGAAGCGATGAAACTCCTGAAAGCGCCCGTACTGAATGTCGGCCCGTTCGGAAAAGACGCGCATAAGCGCACCGAGCGCCTGCATATCAAAAACACATTTGAAGAAATGCCGGTATTGCTGGAAGACATGATCCTCTCAATATCCGTGAAAAGCCGCAGCTGATGCGGCTTTTTTTGTTGGGGATGAAGGGGTCTTGCCGGGTTGGGAGTGTACTCCATCATAAAAAACTTTCGAACGGCGTGTATGAGAGGAAAAGGTTCATGTAAGAACGGGAAAAATTCATGTAAGAGAGGAAAAACTTTATGAAGAAAATGATGGAAGCCGTGCTTCTGGCGCTATTTTTGATTAGGAAACGCAGCTTTATGTATGGAGTTTGTTTCGTCATGATAGGAGCGCAAAAAATGAAAAGTGTCCATTCAAAAAGTGAAAACCTCCCAAAGAAAACTTGGAGACCGGTCGATACTTCGAAGCTTCCCTTAATATACAAGGGGGCTCAAATCTCACTTTTGCCCCCTATGGAAGCCTCAAAAATAGGATTTGGATATTTATGGAATTTCTTGCCCACATTTGCTACTATAGGAAAAGGGGTGTTGATTTGATCATCAAATATCGGGACAAGCCGGCAAAAATTGCCGGGTATGAAGCGCTGTTGAAAAGGTTGCCGGCCCACCACGCGAAACGGGGGCTGATACAGGAAAAATTGAACGGGGCGAGAGCGGGGCTTGGGGGAGAAGAACGCCTGGATCAATTGCTGGAATCATTCGATCCGCCGTATCCGTATTTGGTGCTCCAAGGGGTAGAGCTGCCCGGCAAATGCCAAATCGATCTGATGGTGATCACGCCGAGCTGGCTTGTGCTGCTGGAAGTGAAAAATATTGCCGGGCGGCTCCGGTTCACCGAAAACCCGAGCGCATTGCATCAGCTGACACCGGCTGGCGAAATGAAAGGGTATAAAAGCCCGATTATTCAAATGGAAACGGCTGAAATGAAAATCACGAAGCTGCTGAAACAGCTGAATTGCCCGCTTCGTGTCCAGAGCGCAATTGTCATCGCGTATCCTTCTCAAATTGTTGAAAGTGTTCCGGCTGGCGCGAAAGTATGGAGTGCTGATGAAGTCCTTATCCAGCTGGAACGCCTGCAAATGACAAACTCCTCGATTTCCGCCAGCCAAATGACAGCGCTGGGCGACCATCTTCTCTCCATTCAAGACCACTACAATCCATTCCCGCTCGCGCCGAAATTCGATATTTTGCCAAGTGAAATTGAAAATGGCGTCTTTTGCCCGCGCTGCCGGCTAAAAAAGATGGACCGCCTTTTGCGGATCTGGGAATGCAAAAGCTGTTTTATTTTGAGCGGCGAAGCGCATTTTGAAGCGCTTGAAGAATGGTTTATGATCCATAAATCCACTATAACCACGACGGAATGCAAAGAATTTCTGGGTCTCCCTGACCGGGACGCCGCCAAGCGCCTGCTGAAGCGGATGGGGCTTGAGGAAAGAGGCGGAAGGCGCCACCGGCAATACGTAAAAAGAATGGAAAAATAAATGAGACTCGGAGATAAGTTCGAGAAGGAAGGCTTTTTGCGGAAGCGGAAAGCTTTTTTCTTATGCGAAAAATTGGAAGTGCATGTTGAAATCTACAAATTTCATGTATGGAACGGGTTCGCCCTCTATAAAACCCCGAAAGTTCATATAGAAAGCACAAGTTTTCATGAAGGAGCAGAAAAATTTACTGAAGCGACTTATGGCAACAGATGTGTCATCAGACTCCCCGCTAACAAAAAAGGAATGGTTTTTTATTAACAGCGTTGAATTTTTAAAAGTGTCTGTTAGAAAGCAAAATCTTCATGTAGGAGTTCCGATGCATTATGATAAAAAATACAGAATATATATAAAAACCGCGATACTACAAGGAAAAATCGTTAAATTCCTCGGAGTGCAGCTTGGCAAATGATGTTTCACCACTTTTCATTCGAATGAAAAACGTAGTAAATTGAGCCCCTTCACCTCTCCGGCTATCTAAGGTACAATGTAATTTATACATAAACAAAGGGGAAGGGAGCAGCTGGATGAGAATTGTGAAAGCCTGCCTTTACATAGTGGAATTCCCGTTAAAAGAACCTTTTATCATTTCCTATGCTTCTTACCCTGCGATGCCGGCTGTCATTTTGAAATTGGAAACCGACACCGGGCTTATCGGCTACGGGGAAGCGGTGCCGGATGAACACGTGACTGGCGAGCATGTGTCCGGAACGTTTGAAATCTTGAAGCAGGTGCTCCTGCCCCGGGTTTTGGGCCAGAACCCCTTTGATATCGAAACGATCCATTTCCTTATGGATGCTTCGATCGCCCGGAATCCGGCTGCAAAAGCGGCGGTCGACATTGCATGCCATGACTTGATGGGGAAGGCGGCGAATCAGCCCGTCTATAATCTGATTGGCGGACGGGCGCACGAAAGCCTCCAGTATGCTAAAGTGCTGAGCATTGAAGCGCCGGCTGTCATGGCGGAAAAAGCGGCAGCTGCCAAAAATTCGGGCTTCAGCAGCTTGAAGCTGAAACTCGGTCTTGATGAGCCGGCTATGGATATTGCACGCGTTTATGCGGTGAGGAAAGCGGTCGGTGAAGCGATGCCCATCCGCATTGATGTCAATCAGGGCTGGAAAACAGCGGGTGTGGCAATCCAGGCGATCAACCAATTGCAAGCTGCGAACCTGGCCTGGGTGGAGCAGCCGATCCGCATGGGCGACTTGCGGGGATTGGCGGAAATCCGCCAAAAAACCTCCGTCCCCGTCATGGCGGACGAAAGCGTCCACTCGATGGAAGATGTACTTGAAATCATCCGGCTTGGGGCTGCGGATCTCATCAATATCAAACTGATGAAAGCAGGCGGAATCTTCCCCGCGGTAGGGATGGCAAAAGCGGCGGAAAAGGCAGGTATTGCGGCGCAGATCGGCTCGATGGTGGAATCGTCCATCGGATCCGCTGCCGGCTACCATGCTGTCATGTCGCGGCGCAACATCCGGTCGGCGGAACTGACCGGGCCGCTTTTGTTCAAGGAAGAAATCGGCGACCTGGAATTCAAGCCACCGCATGTCCACTTGTCCGGCAAACCGGGGCTCGGCGTTATGGTGGATAAAGCCCAATTGAACAAACTAACGATAAAATCAGCAGTGCTTGACAGGAGCGAACAGCAAGATGGACCATAAAGAGAAAATCCAGGAGTTTTTCAACCACTTCCATGCGCATCCGGAAGTGAGCTGGCAAGAAGTTGAAACGACAAAAAAACTGGCGGGCATCATGGACGGACTCCAAGTTCCATACCGCATGTTTGATGATGTTACCGGATTGATTGCCGAAATTGGGGAAGGGCAGGAAGTGGTTGCGGTCCGTGCCGATATGGATGCGCTTTGGCAAGAAGTGGGCGGCAAGTTCCAAGCGAACCACTCGTGCGGGCATGATGCCAATATGGCGATGGTGCTCGGGGCGCTTCTTTACTTGAAAGATGAAGCGCTGTCGAAACGCATCCGCTTCATCTTTCAGCCGGCAGAAGAAAAAGGCAACGGCGCGCTTGCGATGATTGAACGGGGCGCGGCGGAAGAGGTGACGCATTTATACGGCGTCCATCTGCGGCCGATCGAGGAAATGCCGTTCGGCAAAGTGGCACCGGCGATCTACCACGGCTCCGCCATTTTCTTGAAAGGGAAAATCAGCGGAGTTGACGCGCACGGCGCGCGGCCGCAGCAAGGAAAAAACGCCATCGACGTGATTGCGGCGATCCACCAGTTTCTCAAGTCGATCTACTTTTCCCCGTTCGACTCGTATTCGGTCAAGCTGACGAACATTCAGGCAGGCGGCGACAGCTTGAACATCATTCCGGGGAACGCGGCATTCGCGCTTGATCTCCGGTCGCAGTCGAACGCTTTGATGAAGGAACTGCAGCAGCGCGTAGAAGAAGGATTGGCATCGATCCGGACCCTTTACGGCGTGGGGATTGAGTGGGAATGGCAGGACTACACGCCCGCCGCGGAAGTTTCAATCGACGCGCTCGCAATTGCGGACGCGGCAATCCGCTCGGTCATCGGGGACGCTAATGCCGCGCCGGCTGTTGAGACGACGGGTGCGGACGATTTTCATTTTTATACTATCGAAAAGCCGGAATTGAAAGCCGCGATGATCGGCGTCGGCGCTGATCTGTCTCCCGGGCTCCACCATTCCGACATGGCGTTCAACCATGCCGCACTCGATATCGGCGCGCGGGTGCTCGCTGAGACGCTCAAGACAACTTGAAAGAAGGAGGAAAAATAAAATGATTAATAGTTCATTAGAAGGATGGGCGAACGTTTCTTCTTTGCACACAATAGGGTATAGGAATTCAGATAAATCACAAGTAGAGGGGCAAAGGACATGAACGCATTTTTTGAAGGGTTGACAGCTCTTGTCAACGAAGGAAACAACTTATTATGGTCTTATATATTGATCGCACTGCTTCTTGGGCTGGGAGTCTATTTTACAGTCCGCACGAAATTTGTCCAGGTGCGTTTGTTTGGTGAAATGTTCCGCGTCATCACTGAAAAGAAAGACGGAACAAGCGGGGTTTCCGCATTCCAGGCCTTTACCATTTCAACCGCATCACGTGTCGGTACCGGGAATATCACCGGTGTGGCGCTGGCAATCGCAATCGGTGGTCCGGGTGCGGTTTTCTGGATGTGGATGGTGGCGTTGATCGGGATGGCGACGGCGTTTATCGAAAGCACACTGGCGCAAGTCTATAAAGTGCGCGACGGCGACCAGTTCCGTGGCGGCCCGGCGTATTATATGGAAAAAGCGCTCGGCAACCGGAAGCTCGGCATTCTTTTCGCAGTCCTTTTGACGATCGTTTTCGGATTTATCTTTAATGCAGTGCAATCGAATACGATCGCCCAATCTTTCGGGGAAACATTCAATATTCCGGATTGGTCAGTCGGCATTGCGCTCGTAATTTTGACTGCAATGATCATTTTCGGGGGCGTCCGCCGGATTGCCCATGTGACACAAGTTCTGGTGCCAGTCATGGCGCTTATGTATATTGCGGTCGCTCTTTATATTGTCATCATGAACATCAGCGAAGTTCCAGCGGTCTTTTCATTGATCTTCAAGAGCGCATTCGGCCTTGAAGAGGCAGTGGGCGGCGGTATCGGTGCCGCTATCATGCAAGGCGTGCGCCGCGGATTGTTCTCGAACGAAGCGGGAATGGGTTCTGTGCCTAACGCGGCTGCGACTGCGAACATTTCGCATCCGGCCAAGCAAGGCCTGGTGCAAAGCTTGGGCGTATTCTTCGATACGATCATCATCTGTTCGGCGACGGCTTTCATCATCATCTTAGCTGACATCTACAGCACATCGGAAGCGGAAGGCGTCTTGCTGACACAGGAATCCCTGAACGTCCACGTTGGCGACTGGGCTCCGTATTTCCTGGCGATCGCGATTTTGTTCTTCGCGTTCAGTTCGGTCATCGGGAACTACTATTACGGTGAAACGAATATCGAATTTATCAATACGCACCGCTCATGGCTGACAGCTTACCGTTTAGGCGTGCTCGCTATGGTCATGTTCGGATCCCTTGCCCAAGTGGCGCTTGTTTGGAGCTTGGCCGATCTGTTCATGGGCTTCATGGCGATCCTTAACTTGGTGGTCATTGCCATACTCGGAAAAACAGCGTTCCAGGTGCTTGCAAACTATACATCCCAACGCAAAGCAGGCAAAAACCCTGTATTCTTTGCGAAAGACATCCCCGGCCTGAAAAACGCCGAATGTTGGGAAGAAACCAATCGAGATTAATCTTTGACCCTTTTGCAAAACTGCAAAAGGGTTTTTTTGTGGTTTTATTCCGATGTGCAAGAGGGTTAAGGACTATGGTATAATTTTCAAATGAAAAATATACTGCTTCTTTTATTATTGCTCGGCATTTTATTTGTTTCCTCTGGCCAAACGTATGAACAACAAACACTCATTCCGGCAATGGAAAAATACTTGGCGGCCAAGCCGCTTGAAGGCTTGCTCAGTTATGTGCACATTCCATACTACGGAACATTGGTTTCGATTGAAGAAAGGGGTTATTTTGCGTTTATCGAATTTTTGCTGCGAAAAGGTGCCCATTTGTTCATGTTCGGGGCTGTGGCTATCGCGGTAGTGGTGTTACTGCCGAAACCAAGTTTTTGGCTGGCATTCGCCATTACGGTCGGGCTTGCGTTCCTTGACGAATTCCATCAATCCTTGACTGGCGGCCGCACGCCAACCGGCCAAGATGTATTATTGGACTCGATCGGCGCTTTTCTTGCGCTCAGTCTCTGGAAGCTGTTCATGAAAATCAAGCACCGGCCAAGGCATACGGAAAAAGCGGTTCAGCATCGTTAATTTGATGCTGAACCGCCTTTTTTGTTGTAAAGCGGCCTGGAAATATTTTCTTCATGAAGTTTTGGGATTCTTATATGAAGTTCCGCTCGTTATACCTGAACTTTTTATGTTCCATCATGACAAATCAAGCGCTCTACCTGCGCTTTTCGCACTCCTGCATGAAGACCCCTAATGTACGCTTTTCGCAAGGCGAAAAGCGATAAACTCAGTTGTCGAAATTGCTTCATGAAGTTTCGCGATTTTATCATGGACTCTTGTGCTTTTAACGGGACGAAACGAAGTTTCTTCATGGACTTTTCACCCACCATCATAAACTATTCAGCCTTTTACCCAAAATATATCCATCCTATTTCATAACCTCGCCCCACAACTCGTCAATATATTCGAAATTATCGAATAATTAGTAATAACTTCCCTTATTTTGTGTTATTATGCGGGTAATGATACTTTTCTGCTCGCTGCATTCATATTCTCAAGGGGGTCTCACAGTGAAAGATTGGCGAACGGTTCTATTGATGGCAATGGTTTTTTTACTCGCAACGGGTTCTGGACTGATGGGAGTTTCGATCAAATCCGCGGCAGCGCCTGCACCGCAAGAAGCAAAAGCGGAAGTTTCATCTGAATTGCTGAAGCCGGAGGACCCGGACGAGAAAGTCCGGATCATCGTCGAGCTTGAAGGAGCGCCCGCGATAAACAGTGCGACAAAAAGGGGCATGCTTTACAAGGCTATGCCGGAAGCCACAAAAGAAAGTCTGGAAGCTGCCATAGCCGCCGAACAGAAAACAGTTAAAGCGGCCATCAAGAAAACGGCGCCAGACGCCGCTTTCCTGGAAAGTTTCTCGGCGGTCTTCAACGGCTTTTCAGCGGAACTGGAAGCGAAGCAAGTAGAGGAAATTGCCCAGCAGGATGGCATCAAAGCGATTTTCAAGGCGACCGAATACGAACGGCCGGCTGCCGTTCCTGAGATGATCTATTCCAAGGAGCTTGTCCAAGCCCAGCAAGTGTGGAACGATTACGGCTTGCGCGGTGAAGGGACGGTCGTCGGCATCATCGACACCGGCCTTGACCCGTCCCACAAAGACATGGTTTTAAGCGATACAACGACAGCTGAGCTGACAAAAGCGGAAGTGGAAGCGCTTGTGGCTGGAAAAACCCTTTCGAACGGCAAGTTCTTTACGGAAAAAGTGCCGTTCGGCTATAACTATATGGACGGCAACGATGAAATCCGCGATATCGGAACGGGCGCAACGATGCACGGCATGCACGTCGCTGGGACAGTCGGTGCGAACGGCAACGAGGAAACAGGCGGAGTGAAGGGCGTGGCGCCGGAAACGCAGCTGTTGGCGCTGAAAGTGTTTTCCAACGATCCATTGAACAAGTCCACATACGGCGATATTTATGTGAAAGCGATTGATGACGCGATCAAGCTCGGCGCAGACGTCATCAATATGTCGATAGGGGCTACAGCCGGATTCGTAGATTCATCGGATCCGGAACAGCAAGCGGTTGAGCGCGCGACGGACAACGGAATCCTTGTTTCCGTTTCTGCAGGCAATTCAAATTTGCTTGGTTCGGGCTTTGCGCCGCCGCTCGCCATCAACCAGGATTACGGCTTGACCGGCTCGCCGAGCGTCTCCTATGATTCGTTCGGTGTGGCGTCGTTTGAAAACAGCCGCATCACCGCCAAAAGCTTTGCAAAAACCATAAACGGCACCGATGCAGGGCGCAGTATCTACTTCCAGTCGAATGATGTCGATCCCGTCGACTTGCCGCAAGACAGTTATCCGGTTTTGGATGCTGGCCTCGGCAAACCGGAAGAGTTTGAAGGAAAGGATTTCGTCAATAAGTTCGCACTTATCGCACGCGGCGAAATCACGTTCGCCCAAAAAGCGCTGAATGCGCAAGCGGCCGGTGCAGTCGGTGTCATCATCTACAACAATGTGCCCGGTGTCATCAACATGGCCGGCGACCCGGCCATCCGGATTCCATTCCTGTCGATCTTGCAGAGCGACGGTTTGCAAATGAAAGAGGCATTGGCAGGTGGAAGCGAAGTGGCGGTTGCCTTTGACGGCGAGTACTTAGATGTAGCAAGTCCGACTGCCGGCAAAATGAGCGATTTCACATCGTGGGGGCCGACACCGAATCTGGATTTCAAACCGGAAGTGACCGCACCGGGCGGCAATATCTTCTCGACATTGAACAATGACCAGTACGGGCTCATGAGTGGAACTTCTATGGCGGCGCCCCATGTTTCGGGCGGTGCGGCCCTGTTGTTCCAGCGCTTGGAGGACGAGCTGAAAACAGATCCGGCGGACCGTGTGCAGTTCACGAAAAACTTGATGATGAATACAGCTAATCCGGTTGAATTCGCCGAGGGGCAGTTCGTCTCGCCCCGCCGGCAAGGTGCAGGCCTTATGCAGCTGCATGATGCACTGTCGGCCAAAGCCATGGTGACCGACAAAGCGACCGGCGAAGCGAAAGTTGCGCTAAAAGAAATAACGGACGACCGGCTGTCATTCACGCTTGTCGCCAAGAATTTCTCGGCTGATGCAGCCACATACAACGTAGCGCTCAATGTCCAAGTGGATAAAACGATGAACGGTGGAGGCACCCGTTTCGTCACCGATCCAAATACGCTCGGTTCGGACAATATTACCGGAGCGGTTTCGATAGATGCGCCGCAAGCGGTGACCATTCCGGCAAACGGCGAAGTGGAAATTCCGGTATCGGTTGATTTGTCTGCCGTCAGCCCCCAGCTGCGAACCGTATTCTCAAACGGCTTTTTCGTGGACGGCTTTGTCACATTGACCGATGCGAGTGAAGAAGTGACTGGTAACCCGGCGCTGGTCGTCCCTTATTTCGGCTTTAACGGCGATTGGAACGATGCGGATATTTTTGATGAATTCGCCTGGGACCCGATGACGTATTACGGCACCACGGTACTGGTCAACAATCAAGGCGCCATCATGAAAGGCGGCACGCATGAAGCGAACTTTATGCCGGAGCAATTTGCCTTCTCGCCGAACGGGGACGGCATGTGGGATGTGATTTACCCGTACTTTTCACTTTTGCGCAACGCAAAAGAATTGGAAGTGAATGTTCTGGATGCCGAGGGCAAAAAACTGCGGACCATCCGGACCGATAAGAAACTGACAAAAAACTACAGTCCGCTGGCACCTTTTATCGCCAATCCGGCATATGGATGGAATGGGCAAGTGCTCGGCAAACTCGTGGAGGACGGAGATTACCAGATCCAGCTGAGGGCAGTCATCGATTATCCGGATGCGGAGTGGCAGTCGATCGAATTCCCAATTATCGTCGATACGACAGCACCGCAAGCGCAAGCGGCCTATAATGCGGACACCACGACGGTAGAAGTCGCAAGCTTCACTGATACCGAAGCGGGCGCTGGCCCGGACCGCTGGGAAGTGTTCCTGAACGGCACCGAACTGACGGAAGACGCGGCAACTCCGGCTGATGAATCACTGGCTCCGGCAACCCGAAACTTCAAGCTTCCGGCGGCGCTGAAAGCGGGGGATGAACTGGTCGCCATCTTCTACGATGTTGCAGGCAACAGCCAGCAGGTTGAACTCACCGCCGCTGCAAGTGCAGCAGCTTCAGAACCGACGATTTTCCTGAATTCGCCGACTGCACTATCCATCCACAATATGGAAAATATTGTGGTGGCAGGACACGTGGAGGACGAGTCGAAAGTGGCTTCGGTCACGGTGAACGGCGAACAGGCACTGCAGTTTGACGGACGGAACTTCAACCATACGCTGACGCTTGAAGACGGCGTCCAGGAAATCGATGTGGCGGCAACCGACGACAGCGGCAATGACCTGCAGATACGCCGGGAAATCTTCGTTGACACGACGGCCGCGGAACTGAAACTGATCAAAGTGCCAAAAAGCATAGCGAAAGATCAGAAGGAAGCGGAAATCACCTTCAACGTCAAAGACAACTTCGATGAGATCCGAGTCTATGTGTATGACAGCGAGATCTATGCCCATAAACTTTCCACTCCGTATGAAGTGAAAAATTTCGATGAAGAAGTGACGGCTAAAATTCCGGTGCTCGAAGAAGGCACAAACGACTACAAACTTATCGCGACCGATTTAGCAGGAAACGCGACGGAATTGGAGTTCTCGATTCTGAAAGAAGAGTGAATCTATTAAACAGCACCTAGATTAAGGTGAATAAAATGTACCAAAAAGGGTATCCTTACCAAGGATGCTCTTTTTTATAGATTAAAGGCATTACTTGATGGATTACAAAAAAATCTCATAAACATCAAGTATTTATGCTAGGTCTTTAGTCAACTTGAAAAGTGCAAACATTATGTTACAATTATCCATATATAATGACGAGGTGATTGGATTGATTTACGCTGGAATATTGGCTGGAGGAAAAGGCACTAGAATGGGGAACGTTCCGATGCCAAAGCAATTTTTACTGCTAAACGAAAAACCGATTATTGTACATACAATAGAAAAGTTTTTATTAAATAATAAATTAAATAAAATCATAATTGCAACACCAAAAGAGTGGATGAACCATACGAAAGATGTGCTCAAAAAGTACAAAATCGATTTGCCGAAAGTGGAAATCACAGAAGGTGGTTCCGATCGCAACGGTACCATCATGGCTATCGTAGAACATATCAAACAACACCATGGTTTGACACCGGAAGATATTCTGGTGACGCACGACGCAGTCCGCCCATTTTTAACGCATCGGATCATCGAGCAGAACATCGAGCTTGGGCTTCAACACACTGCTGTTGATACGGTCATAGAAGCGATCGACACAATTGTTGAATCGACAGGCGGCGATTATATTTCGTCAATTCCAGTCCGAGGGCATATGTACCAGGGACAGACGCCGCAGACGTTCAATATTGAAAAGCTGCAGGAACTTTACGGCAAATTGACTGATGATGAAAAAGAGATTTTAACAGATGCATGCAAAATTTTCGCCATAAAAGGTGAAAAAGTAAAATTACTTCGCGGGGAAATTTTTAACATCAAAGTGACGACACCGTATGACTTGAAAGTTGCCAATGCGATTCTACAAGGAAGTATCGACAAATGATCAACCAAATTTATCGACTCGTATCTCCTAGACAATTCGAAATCAGCTATAACGACAAATGGATCGCCTCAAGCGATGTTGTGGTGCGTCCAACGCACCTTTCTATTTGTGCTGCGGATCAGCGTTACTTTACGGGAACGCGCGGCGAAAAGGCGATGAAAGAAAAATTGCCGATGTCATTGATCCATGAAGGCGTTGGCGAAGTGGTGTATGATCCGGAGAACATATTGCCGGTCGGTACAAAAGTGGTCATGGTGCCGAACAATCCGACAGAGATAGATGAGTTTGTGGCGGAAAACTACTTGCGCACGAGCCAATTCCGCTCAAGCGGTTATGATGGTTTTATGCAGGACTATGTCTTTATGGACCGTGGCCGTTTGGTTGAGCTTCCACAGGATATCGATATGGATGTTGCTGCATTTACGGAATTGGTGACGATCACTGTCCACGCGTTGAGCCGCTTTGAACAAAAGGCCAACAAACGCAGAGGATCTTTCGGCGTATGGGGCGACGGCAATCTGGGTTATATCACATGCCTATTGCTTAAAAAGCTGTATCCGGAAAGTGAAGTCATCATTTTCGGTAAAACCGATTACAAGATGAACCATTTTTCTTTCGCTGACCGAGCCATCAAAGTCGGTGATATTCCGGATGGATTTGAAGTCGACCATGCCATTGAGTGCGCGGGCGGCATCGGCAGCCAGTATGCACTTGATGAAATTATTGAACATATCAAACCGGAAGGGACTGTTTGCCTGCTTGGCGTAAGCGAACACCCGATCGAAGTGAACACCCGTATGGTTCTCGAAAAAGGATTGACCTTGATTGGAAGCAGCCGAAGTGGCGCAGCTGATTTCCAGCGCACAGTCGATATCTATAAAGATTATCCGGAAGTGGTGGATTACTTGTCGACATTGATTGGCAATGTCTACGATGTCACATCCCTTGAAGAAGCCGCCAATGCGTTTGAAACTGATTTGTCCAATTCATGGGGGAAAACCATCATGCGGTGGAAAATTTAATATGAAAGCTATCCGTAAAATAAAATACTTTCTTTTTTGGGCTTTTAAAATTGTTTATCAAAGCTGTTATCGGGTGCTTTCGCTGATTGTACCGGTAAATGAAAATAAAATCCTAATGGTGGTTTCACGATCCGAAAAGTTAGAAGGAAACCTGAAATTCATCCATGATGAACTAATTACACAAAGACCCGACGCAAAGATTCATCTTATTTCTTCAGCAAATAAGATGAATCTTAAGTTGTTTAAAGAACTATTTGCGATTGCCGGAACCAAGTATTTGATACTTGATGATTTCTTTCTGCCGGTTTACCTGATAAAACCAGCAAAAACGCTGAAAGTCATTCAACTTTGGCATGCGGCGGGTGCTTTCAAAAAATTCGGCTACAGTACGGTCGATAAAACGTTCGGCCCGGATAAAGGCTATTTGAAGATTGTTCCGGTCCACTCCAACTATACGCATGTGTATGTTTCATCGCCTAATGTTGTGCCGCATTATGCGGAAGCATTCAACATGCCGGCTGAGAACATCTATCCTTTAGGCATTCCCCGTATGGACATGTTCACCAGCCAAAAACATAGATGGGAAACCATTGAAAAGATGAGACGTCAGTATAGTGATGTTGTTTTGGGTAAAGTGGTCATTTTGTTTGCGCCAACTTATCGGGCAGCCAACAAGCAAAAAGAATCCGAAGTGGATTTCATCAAAATATTAACCGACTTGGCGACAGATTTAGAGCCCGACAAGATCCTTGTTTATAAGCCGCATCCTTATTTGATGAACGAAAGCCTCGAGCAGCTGAAAAACTATGATAATATACTGGTCGCAAAAGATTACACGGTCAACGAATGGATGCTGATTGCTGATGCTTTTATCACCGATTATTCATCTGCGATTTTTGAATTTGCTCTTTTGAAAAAACCCCTTGCACATTTTGTTCCGGATTTAGTGGAATATGAAAAAGGGCGAGGCTTATACTACCCGATCGAAAAAATTTCAGACGGGGAAATTATCCATGAATACAGCCGGCTCGCCGTATGGATAAATAGCCGCACAAAAAATGAAAGCTGGGATACAAATCGTATGCTTTCCTTCAACTTCAGTAACGTATCTAGTGCTACAAAACAAATAACCAAACATTTTTTATCATAGCTCGAGGAGTTGTAAACAATGAATGTGTCGTCAGTCGACAATGAGAAAGTCGTATTAGCAACAAACGGTAAGCTTCTTAGTGAGGTTACGCATATTAACTTGAAAGGCCCTCGTTTAGAAATCGAAGGCTACGCCACCATAGAAGGCATTCATTCCTATCAGGAAAACAGAACGAGAAAGGTCCTATTGATTGTTCCGAGTATCGATATCGCCGCATATCGGGAACGGGACTTAGAGCTGGCGGATAAAACAGACGATGAAATCCTGGATGAAGTAACGATCAAAGCGCCGCTTGATAATTGTTTGGTTGCGGATGTGTATGAAGAAGCTGAAGATTTACCCGAAGAATTCGCTTCTTCATTAGGCGGATTCAAAGGCAGCATAGATTTTTCTACTATAGTAAGAGGAAAGCCGTTGGAAGCAGGGGAGTTTCATATTTTCATCAGTTTTGAACAGCTAGATGAAGAAAATGATTTTTTGAAACATCATAAGGTGATTCCGCTTTCCACTAGCCGCAATTTCCATAAGGACAATGTGCTAACGACACGGTTGGAGTATTTTTCAAACAATCTTGTTTTAAAGTATAGTTTGATGTTGTCATTTGATAATTACAGCAAAAACTTGAAGTTGAAAAATAATATTCTGCAATCGTATGATCCTCGCAAAATCCAAATGGATGAAGTGCCGGAAGAAAACCGTCATGTTCGCGCTGTAAAAAACCGCTTGTTCCGGTTGTTTTACTTTTTCTTTTGCCTATTGCCTATCCAGAAAACCAAAGTCATATTTGCATCAGATAGCCGGGAAGACTTGAGCGGGAATTTCTTTTTTGTATATGAAGAAATTTTGGAGAGGGATATGAACTTGGACATAAAGTTCTTGTTCAATGAGCGGATAGGCTCTAAGCGGACCATTAGTGACTTGGTTAAAACCGCATATCATTTCGCCACGGCAAAAATCATTTTGCTTGATGATTTCTATCCGATGATTTATCCGTTGAAAATCCGGAAAAAGGCAGATTTGATTCAGATTTGGCATGCGGCTGGAGCATTCAAGACATTCGGCTTTAGCCGATTAGGCCGTCCAGGAGGACCTTCCCCGTTATCCAAAAACCACCGGAACTATACAAAAGCAGCGGTCAGCAGTGAAGGGATCCGTGGCAATTATGCAGAAGGTTTCGGTATATCAGAAGATAAAGTATACGCAACCGGACTTCCGAGAGCCGACATATTCTTCGACGAAGAATATAAGAAATATGTTAAAACTTCGCTATATGAAAAATATCCATTCATGCGCGAGAAAAAAGTCATTTTGTTCGCGCCGACTTTCCGTGGCAATGGACAAGCTTCCGCCCATTATCCATATGAACATTTGGATATGGAAGAGCTTTACAAAGCATTGAGTGAAGACTATGTCTTCGTGATGAAAATCCACCCATTCGTCAAAAACAAAATTACCATTCCCTATGAATACAGCGAATTTTTTGTCGACTTGAGCGAGTATCGTGAAATCAACGACTTATTGCTTGTGACAGACATTTTGATCACAGATTATTCGTCAGTCTGCTTTGAGTTTGCATTATTGAACAAACCGATGTTATTTTTTGCTTTTGATGTTGAAGAGTATATCGCATCACGAGATTTCTATTACGATTACTTCAAATTCATTCCTGGTCCTTTGTTGAGAACGACCAAGGAAATTATTTCTGCCATCGAAAATGAGCAATTCCAATTAGAAAAAATTCCGCCTTTCGTAAAATACTTCTTTAACGATACGTTAGGGAAAGCGTCGAAGAATGTGGTAGACCAATTGATCATTCCAAGTTTGAATGACGAGCACTTAGCGGAAGATAAAGAAAAAGTGATATTGCCACCCGCTAAATCCAGAAAAGAATTGTTTGATCGCTCCATCCAAATGGTCGATTGAACGAAAGACTTTTGCATTTCAGAGAAGGTCCACTTGCGGTCTTCTCTTTTTTGTAAAAGTGGGATTTTCAAATGGAATTCCAACTCCAAATCAGAAAAAAATGTCTGTTTATAGACGTGGTATAAAACCTTTCTCATAATGTTATATGCTATACTGTTTGAGGAAAGTGAAGACTTCCTAAAACAAAACCGGTCAAAATATAATTGAAAACTAATCAGCTCCATGAAAGCTATTTGGAACTGAGGAAGGAACAATATGAAGTCACTAATTAATATTATTAAAGAACAAATAGGATCGCTTTATTTGATTCAGCGTTTGGCTATGTTCCATATAAAAATCGAAAATCGCAATAATATATTAGGATTTATCTGGGAAATTCTGAACCCGGCGATTCAAATGGCCATGTATTGGTTTGTATTCGGCCTTGGCCTAAAAGGCAATGCTGACATTGACGGAGTTCCATTCATCTTCTGGATGCTTGCAGGTATCTCGATGTGGTTCTTTATGAACCAAGGGATCCTGGACGGCACAAAATCCATCTATCAAAAATTCAATCTGGTGGCGAAGATGAATTTTCCTTTATCAACGCTCCCAAGTTATATTATAACCAGCAAGCTATATGGGCATCTGTTCCTGTTAGGGCTCCTGCTGATTGTGTTTTGGATCAACGGCTATTTGCCGTCGATCTATTATATCCAACTTGTGTATTTTATTGTGATCTCGTATCTGTTCACGTTCGCGGTGACTCTTTTGACGTCCACCCTTGCTGTGGTAGTCCGCGACATTCAAATGGTGATCCAGTCCACTTTGCGGGTCATGTTCTTCTTGTCTCCGATTCTTTGGCAGACAGAGCGTTTGCCGGATTTTATCGAACCGTACATGCAATTGAATCCGTTCTTTTATCTGGCAAACGGGTACCGCGCATCGCTCCTGTATAACGAGTGGTACATCATCGATCAATGGCAAATGACCGCTTACAACCTAGGGCTGATTTTCTTGCTGTTGTTAGTCGGTTCAGCAGCGCACTTTAAGTTTAGAAACCGTTTTTCTGATTTTATATAAACCGCCACAGTTCCGATTGAAAAGTTTGAAAGTGGGAAAGGTGTTCACATGAAAGAAGCCGTAATCATTAAAAATGTATCAAAAAAATACCGGATGTACCGTTCGAAAAAAGAGCAGATTACAGATTTGCTCCTGCCAGGCAGAGGCGGCAAGAATTTCAATGCAGTTGAAGATGTTTCTTTTACAGCGTATGAAGGAGATGTTATCGGCCTTGTCGGCATCAACGGTTCTGGAAAATCCACACTAAGCAATATGATCGGCGGCATTGTTCCGCCTACAAGTGGAGAAATTATAAAAAATGGCGACACGCATGTTATTGCGATCAACGCTGGATTGAACAACGAGTTGACGGGCATTGAGAATATTGAATTCAAATGTCTGTTGATGGGATTCAGCAAAGAAGAGATCAAACGGATAACACCAGAAATTGTTGCTTTTTCAGAACTTGGTGATTTTATCTATCAGCCTGTGAAGAAATATTCAAGCGGGATGAAATCGAAGTTGGGCTTTGCTATCAGTGTTTCCGCTGACCCTGATATTCTCGTGATCGACGAAGCTTTATCAGTAGGGGACCAGACGTTTACAAATAAGAGCCTTGACCGAATGAATGAGTTCAAGGAAAACGGAAAAACAATTTTCTTTGTCAGCCATAACTTGGGCCAAATCAAAAAGTTCTGCAAAAAAGTAGTGTGGCTTGAAGGCGGAAGGCTGAAAAAATACGGAACGACCGAAGAAGTCATGGCAGAATATGAAGAGTTTATCAATCATTACAAAAAACTATCCAAAAAAGAACAAGAAGCATTTCGTAAAGAAACAGCGAAGCGAAGAGAAGGATAAGTTTTTGCTTTTGTCTTTTACAGGAGTTTTGAACATGGTAGAGAATTTAATAGAAAATTTAAAGAGTTCAGATCTGTACAGGTCTGAACTCTTTTTTTATGTCAAATTTCTAAAAAAAGTAAAGGTGCTAGAATTTCAAACATTACAAAAAATAGGTATTTAGGTATATTCTTATTTATTTTTTTTGTAACATTGTAAAGAAAGTCAGGATATTTTACACAAACAAAAAAATGATATTATATGATAGAGTAGTAAAAGCTCAAACCTATATGAGTGACTTCATTACAAATTTTGTTAATAATTTGGGTAAATTAAAGGGATTTGTCCAGTTAAAATCGAATATAAAGAAAATAGGAGGGAAAAGCTAGATGAAAATAGTCAAATTGCTTACTGCATTAGTACTTGTATTTTCCTTGATACTGCCTTCAACAGTACTGGCAGCAGAAAGTACAGCAGCTTCATCGCAAGAAAGTTCAGTTAGCCTGTCAGGGGAACTGAACAGCAAAAACAACCGTGTCTACCAAGACTATAAGAAGCCTAAGGCCTATAGTTTGGCTGGTCCAGAAAAACTTAACAAGGTTTACTACATAAAAAAGCAAGCAACATATAAAGGTGTTGTTTACTACTTGCTTAGCACAAAGCCGAGTGCAACAACTGGCGTGATTGGCTGGACAAAAGCGGCGGCAATCACTTTGCAAAGCGATGCACAGGAAGTCCCGGTTGATCTGGTAGCCGAGTTCAACAGCAAAAACAACCGCATTTACTCGGATTACAAAAAACCGACTGTCTACACCTTGGCAGGAACTGCTAAGGTGAACCAGACATTCTATGTCAAAAAACAGGCTACTTACAATGATCAGATCTATTATTTGATCAGCACAAAGCCAAGCGCAACAACTGGCGTCATTGGCTGGACAAAAGCGGCGGCAGTCAGCATCCAGCAACCGGCAGCGAAAGCTGAAGCTGCAACTAAAGAAGGTTCTGTCGACCTATTAGGAAAATTCAACAGCAAAAACAATCGGATTTATCAAGATTATAAAAAACCTGCTGCGTACAGCCTGGCAGGAACGGCTAAGTTGAGCCAAACATTCTATATCAAGAAACAAGCAACCTATAACGGGGTGGTCTATTACTTGATCAGCACAAAGCCAAGTGCAACAACCGGCGTGATCGGTTGGACCAAAGCGGCGGCAGTGACCACTCAGGTTCCAGTATCGAACGAGTCGGTGGAAAGTTCTGTCAACCTTCTCGGGCATATGAGAAGTGTCAACAACCGGATTTACGCGGATTACAAAAAACCGAAGGCTTACAAACTTGCTGGGACAGCAAACACCAATGAAGTTTTCTATATTAAGAAACAAGCAATTTACAAAGATGTGGTCTATTACTTGATCAGCCGAAATCCGAGCAGCACAACCGGTGTTGTTGGCTGGACCAAAGCGGCCGCGCTTACCACGCAGAAGCTCGTAACAATTGATACTGCTTCAAAAACTTTTTATGTAAAAGGAACAGGGAGCGCCTATACAAAACCTTGGGGCGGAACGAAGAATTATTACTTCAAAAGCCTAGTCGTCAGTACGGACCGTGAATTCAAAGTCAGTTTGACAGAAAAAGTAGGAAGTACGGTATGGTACCAAGGGATATTGAATGACAAAACAGTGTGGATTGAAGCACAGCATGTGACTTCAACAAAACCTGAAGAACCGGAAGCGCCGCCGGTCGTAAAAGAAGAGAGCGCAACAAATTTAGTTGGGAAAATAGGGGTTTCAACTTCCCGCATTTATGCCGATTATACAAAACAGACAGCATATACAGAAGCTGGCTCAACAAATACAGATGATTTGTTCTACATCAAAAAACAAGCGAAATTCAACAATGCGGTCTATTATCTGCTTAGTAGAAATACAAGCGGAACAACTGAACTTGTTGGATGGGTGAAATCGACGGACATAGAAACGCAAACTCATGCTGAAGTGGATAAAAACGCTAAAGCGTTTTATGTATCAGGAGCAGGAAGCGCCTATGCGAAAATATGGGGCGGAAGCAAGAACATAGCCATCCAAGATCTTGCTGTCTTGAAAGGCCAATTGTTTTCAGTTCAAGCAACCGAAAAAGTAGGAACAGCTTTGTGGTATAAAGGCACAATCGACAGCAAAACGGTGTGGATCGAAGCTTCGCAATTGGCCGTATCTTATGAAACTGAAACAAGTCTAGTAGGGCGCATTGATAACACAAGCGTCCGTATCTATCAGGCTTACGAAAAGCAAACAAGCTTTACAGAAGCGGGAACTGCTAATACCGATAAGGTGTTTTACATCAAAAAGCAAGCTGCATTCAATAATGCACTTTATTACCAGATCAGCGAAAGCAATAGTGGAACAGAAGCGGCAGGCTGGGTCAAATCCAGCGATATTGCCACTGAAAAACACACGGTAATAGACCAAAATGCAAAAACGTACTATGTAAAAGGAACGGGAAGCGCCTATACGGACATTTGGGGCGGTACAAAAAACATTTCAATACAAGATATGACGTCATTAAAGGGTTCTGTGTTCCAAGTAAAAGCGACTGAAAAAGCCGGAACTTCAACATGGCATCAAGGAGTTGTCAGCGGAAAAACAGTGTGGGTAGAAGCTTCGCAATTGGCGCCTTCGTTGGAGAGCCCGATCAGTTTGGTTGGACATATCAACAGTACAAGTGTCCGCATCTATACAGACTATTTGAAACAAAGCTCTTATTCGGAAGCTGGAACAGCAAACACCAATGAAGTGTTTTACATCAAGAGAAAAGCAGCTTACAATAACGCCACTTATTATTTGATCAGCCGCAACCGAAGCAGCACAACCGGTCTCGTCGGATGGGTCAAATCAACAGATATTAAAACGGCTGCTCATGAAAGCGTGGATAGAGTTGCTAAAACATACAACATCAAAGGAACAGGAAGCGCCTACCTTAAAATTTGGGGCGGCACGAAAAACATTGTCTTCCAAGACTTGAGCTCGTTGAAAGGCGCAGCATTCGCAATCAACCTTACCGAAAAAGTAGGGAGTGAAGTGTGGCATCGAGGAGTCCTCAGCGGCAAAACTGTCTGGATCAAGGAATCGGATTTGATAAAAGTGGAAACACTATATACGCAATACAATTACACATTTGACGAAGCTTTAGCCAAGCAGATGAAAATCTTGCAGCAAACAGATAAATATTCAAAGAGCAAAGCGTATATTGCAAGCTCGTCAGTAAGTGCTATTGAAGAAACCGCAACAGTTTCAACAGACGGCTCTAAATTGCGCAAATCAGCAGATTTTACAAACAACATTTCCTATACGGTGAACAAAGGAACAAAAATTACGATCATCAGCACGTTTACTGGGGAAGCTTATGCCGGCAGCACCAAATGGTACAAAATCAGCTATGCCGGTGAAACTTTATATGCACATTCATCTATCGTCAATACATCAACCATTACAGGAACAATTGCTGCAAAAACTAACGTAGTGAGCGCTGCAAGTGCAACAAGTCATGTTTATGGCACCCTTGCTGCAGGAGCCAAAGTGACAATCCTCAGCAAAGGCACCGGCTGGCATGAAATCAGTTACGGTACGTGGAGAAACCCGACACAAAGTGATGTAGCAACTTACTTGGAACCAAGCAACAACGATAAATTCCAACACTTGTTGCTGACTTCTAGTGCTGGGGTATCAGCAGAAGAATTGAACAAAATATTGGTTGGCAAAGGCATTCTTGAAAATCTTGGCCAAGCGTTCATTAACGGCGGAAAACAATATAACGTAAATGAAGTTTACCTGATTTCCCATGCCTTGCTTGAAACTGGCCAAGGTACATCCCAATTGGCGAATGGCGTAGAAGTCGGAAAAAATGCAACAGGCACACCGGTGCTGGTTACGACAGCAAACCGCTCGAGCTTAACGTCAATCAAGAAAACCTACAATATGTTCGGCATCGGCGCAGTTGACGGCAATGCACTTGCGGCGGGTGCCATTAAAGCATACAACTCCGGCTGGTTTACGCCGGAAGCGGCTATCATCGGCGGGGCACAATTTGTTGGAACAAATTACCTGGACAAAGGCCAGAACACGCTCTACAAAATGCGCTGGAACCCGGCAAGTCCTGCTACTCATCAATACGCATCCGATATTGGTTGGGCTGCCAAGCAAACCGTACGGATGAACTCTTTGTATAACATGTTAGATTCTTACACTATTACTTTAGATGTTCCCAAATATAAGTAAGTTAAACCTAAATTGGGAAATTTTTTAGAAATTGATCCAAATAAAATATTTAAGGAAGAAAGAACGGAGAGCCGCTGCTTGAATCTCTTTCTTCCTATCCCATAACTGAGCACTAATGGTTGAAACCCAGAAAACAGCGTGAATATTAAATGATCCCGTAAAAAATCAATCCCTATTTGAAATTTGGAGGAAAAAATGAAGAAACTAATCATCTTGATGACATTGTTTTTACTTTGCAACTCTTTGTTCCCGGCACAGTTTTTAGCAGCAGACACAGAAAAGGACACCACCCAGGAAAGTGCGTCTAGTGACGACGAATACAACGAATTCGGCATCAAAAAAGGCACGATGGTCCACGGCGAAGATATCAGTGAATTGAGTGAAGAAGAACTTCAATACATTCCGGAAGGCTGGAGAGATGGTGTAGTTGAAGACGTCCATGGCCATGCTGAAGGAGAGCACGAAGAAGAAGCGCCGGAGGGTGCAATGTCGCGTGCGGCAACTTATCCAAATGTGAACGATTATATTGTTTCAAAGAAATTTACAACCGCTAAGATAGAATACGACTATAAATCAGTTTTCCCGAAAATGAACTACCGCTCTGGCTATGCCAAAGTTGAAGGCGTTGTCGCACATGAAACAGCGAACGACTCTTCCACGATAACTGGTGAAATCTCCTATATGACCAGAAACTACCAAAATGCGTTTGTCCATGCATTTGTGGACCATCAGCGCATTATTGAAATCCATCCGACAGGCTATAGTGTATGGGGCGCAGGCCGCTACGGCAACCAGCGTTTTGCGCAAGTGGAACTGGTGCGGGTCCATACGTTCGATAACTTTGCAAGATCAATCGACAACTATGCTTCTTATATTGCATCTGTATTGTATAAATACAAATTGGGCGTAAGCAGCGCAGAAACAAAAGGTTCGGGCACATTGTGGTCGCATGCGGCTATCAGTAAATTCTTAGGCGGCACGAACCACTCAGACCCGCATGGCTACTTTGCGAAATATGGATATAACTGGTCGGAATTCACAGAACTTGTAACAGCTAAATACAAAAAGTTGGCAGGAACTACAACACCGGTAACTCCAGTAGCAGCCCCTAAAGAAGTGGCAACAAGCAAATTGGGGCATTTGAAGAGCTCAAGCGCGAAAATCTATTCGAAACTCTCTTCAACTGCTTCTACAAGCGCAGGAACTACAAACCTGAACGAAGTTTTCTACATTAAGAAAGAAGCAACTGTCGGCAGCACTAAATATTATTTGATCAGCCAACAACCAAGCGCTACAACAGGTGTAGTGGGATGGGTCAAATCAACGGACATTACTGTCCAAACCCATTCAACAGTCGACAAGAATGCAAAAATTTACTATATCAAAGGAACAGGCAGCGCTTATACAAAACCATGGGGCGGCACAGGCGATTATTATTTCAAGAGCCTTGCGGCAAGCGCTGGGGTTGAATTTAAAGTCAACATGACTGAGAAAGTCGGCAGCACCACTTGGTACCGAGGCGTTGCAAACGGACGAACCATTTGGATTGAAGCGAAAAACGTTGTAAGCTCCGTAGAAAAAGCAGTAAGCAAATTGGGGCATATCAAAAGCAGCACAGTAAAAATCTACCCAGATTTGACGAAGTTGAGTTCTACTATTACGGCTGGAACAACTTATACAAATACAGTGTATTATATCAAAAAAGAAGTGTTGCTACACGGCACAACTTACTACCTTCTAAGCAAAAATCCAAGCAGCACGACAGGCGTAGTCGGCTGGGCTAAAGCGACAGACGTAACAGCCCAGACTCATGCGACAGTGGATAAAAAAGCGAAAACCTTCTATGCATTAGGAACAGGCAGTGCTTATACAAAAGTGTGGGGGGGATCGAAAGATTTTTACTTCCAAAAACTTGTTGTTAGCTCTGGCCGCGAATTCAAAGTGAATTTGACTGAAAAAGTTGGCAGCACTATTTGGTATCAAGGTGTATTGAATGGAAAAACGGTTTGGATTGAAGCGAAAAATGTTTCAGCTGCTAAAACGACAGCCACAAGCAAAATTGGTCAAATAGAAAGCAGTAAAGTGAAAATCTACAAAGACTTGAACAACTTGTCTTCGACGGCCGCTGCAGGGACAACCTACACAAACAAGGCATATTACATCAAGCAAAAAGCGGTGTTGAACGGTGTCTCGTACTACTTGTTGAGCAACAGTCCGAGCGCTACCACCGGAGTTGTCGGCTGGGTCAAAACGAGCGACATGAAAGCACATACCCACACAACCATCGATAAAAAGGCCAAAACGTTTTATATCAAAGGGACAGGAAGTTCTTATACAAAAGCGTGGGGAAGAACAAACGACATCAGCGTGAAAAGCTTGAAAACTTTTAAAAACAAGCCGTTTGAAGTGAAGAAAACTGAAAAAGTCGGGGCTTCGCTTTGGTATTACGGAGTTCTGGACGGCAAGTCAATGTGGATCCGTTATTCTTTGTTGTCAAGCGAAGGGGAAGCGCAAAAAGTTGCCGTTTCTTCTGTCAAAAAGACGGCAACAAGCAAAATTGGTCAAATAGAAAGCAGTAAAGTGAAAATCTACAAAGACCTGAACAACTTGTCTTCGACGGCCGCTGCAGGGACAACTTATACAAACAAGGCATATTACATCAAGCAAAAAGCGGTGTTGAACGGTGTCTCATACTACTTGTTGAGCACCAGTCCGAGCATCACGACCGGAGTTGTCGGCTGGGTCAAAACGAGCGACATGAAAGCACATACCCACAAAGCTATCGATAAGACGGCGAAAACCCTATACATCACGGGCAGAGGAAGCTCTTATACAAAAGCTTGGGGAAGAACAAACGACATCAGCGTGAAAAGCTTGAAAACTTTTAAAAACAAGCCGTTTGAAGTGAAGAAAACTGAAAAAGTCGGGGCTTCGCTTTGGTATTACGGAGTTCTGGACGGCAAGTCAATGTGGATCCGTTATTCTTTGTTGTCAAGCGAAGGGGAAGCGCAAAAAGTTGCCGTTTCTTCTGTCAAAAAGACGGCAACAAGCAAAATTGGTCAAATAGAAAGCAGTAAAGTGAAAATCTACAAAGACTTGAACAACTTGTCTTCAACGGTCACTGCAGGAAAGACTTACACAAACAAAGCTTATTACATCAAACAAAAAGCGGTGTTGAATGGCGTATCGTACTACTTGTTGAGCAGTAAACCAAGCATCACTACTGGTGTTGTCGGCTGGGTCAAAACGAGCGACATGAAAGCGCACACCCACAAAGCTATCGACAAAACGGCCAAAACCCTATACATTACGGGAAGAGGAAGCTCATATACGAAAGCTTGGGGAAGAACAAACGACATCAGCGTGAAAAGCTTGAAAACGTATAAAAACAAACCGTTTAAAGTGAAGAAAACTGAAAAAGTCGGGGCTTCGCTTTGGTATTACGGAGTTCTGGACGGCAAGTCAATGTGGATCCGTTATTCTTTGTTAAAAAAGTAAAGAAATAGTGTTAGAGAAAAGGCGCCCTTATGTAGGGTGCTTTTTCTATAGTTGAAACAATCCTAAAGCTTTATAAATGATTTTCATACAAATTTTTCATTATTAACGGTTCAAATTAACATATTTCTAAAAATTCTAATTATTGTATTTGTTTTTTTCCAGATTCTTGTATACTTGTTTATAATCCCGACTATAACAAAGAGGTGGAATCATTGGAAAAACGCGTGATAAGCAAGCTATTAATAAGTTTTGTGTTGTTTATATCTGTTGTTTTATCATTTAACTTATCCCCGCTTGCTGCAGGAAAAGATCCTGTTTTTGTAGTGGTTGGACCTGGTGGCCCGTCCACTCCAGGCAAGCAGTTTGCTGACCCGGACTTCTCGGGGGAAACTGCGATTGTTGTAGCAGGAGTGGCTGATGATAATGGCAATTTGGCCATCCATTTCAGCGAAGTGACAGTTGCAAAGCTCCTTATCAGCAAAAAACCGTTGAAAGTTGATATGCCTGGTGCTGACTTAACTTTCTCCGCCGGTAATATCAGGGAAATTGTGACGGCGGCTGGCGATATATTCACTTTGCAGCTTGGATACGATTACGCCAGAAAAGCAGGCAACCGTACCGCTGTAACCAATCAAATCTCGATCGGCATAAAAAACGTGGGAGGAAATAACAAGGCGGTCAGTTTCTCTCCTGCCGCAAAGCTTGCATTTGATGTAAGCAGCGGGGCGAAAAATTTGAAAGGCGCAAAAAAGGCGGCCAATGGCCAATGGAAGAACACCGCCGGTAAGAAAAGTGGCAGCACTTTCACTATATCTATGAACGATCTTGGAAACTACACTGTCGTTTCCGATTAACCTATACCGAGTGAAGAAGGCTGGATTCCTTTTCGAGGGAATCCAGCCTTTTTGAACGGTAAAAAGTTTAAATTGATTATCCTCCTTCTTTTTGTTATATTAGTTCGAGGAATTGTAAATTTCTCTAAACAATAACAACAATAACGCAAGTTTTAAATCTGCGATTTATATTTGAAACTATAAGATTTTTGAAACGTCTATTATATGACCATAAAAGATGAAAAGAGTTGAACATATGAACAAGCGATTGGAAAACAGAAAATCCGCTCAAGCAAGAAAACGCATATTCATGACCGTATGGTCGTTTCTTTTATTAGCGGCTATCGGGCTTGGTGGTTACTTTTTAGTTGCAACGCCTGATTCATCGGCGCAACTGGTCAGCAAACAAGATTCTTTTGCCGGAAAAACGTACGCCGGCTTTAAAATAGCGGAAGAAGATGTCGAAGAGCTCAAGCAACCGGAGACCCCGATAGAAGGTGCTGTGGAAGATGTGAGGGAAGAAACTGCTGAAGCGCCGGTGGAAGAACCTGCAGAAGAGCCAGTCCCTGAGGTGATAGAAAGCGCCGAACCGGTTGTGGCACCGAAAAAAGATCTATCAACGACAATCGCCAATGCAAAATCATACGTTTACACCATATATACGGATTTGGAACAAGGATCTGGATTCCTGTTTAATACTGAAGGCGATATTTTAACAAACGCCCATGTCGTCAAAGATGCTTCTTATGTGGTCTTGACCAACAGCGACGGGCAGGAATTCACGGGGCAAGTGATCGGGATTTCGGAAACAACCGATATTGCCCTGGTGCGAGTGGAAGCTTTAGCGGGGAAAGAACCGATGGCGATGGAAACTTCCCAAGTGGAAGTGGGCACAGAAGTGTTCGCCCTTGGAAGCCCTGAGAACATCAGCAACACCGCAACGGAAGGCCAAATCACCGGTACCAGCAAAAACTTCTCAGACGATTATGAATACAAGGATTTATACGAAATGAACGCAACGATCAAAAAAGGTTCAAGCGGCGGCCCGTTGATTGCTGCAGAAACTGAGCGCATCCTAGGCATCAATTCGATCATTCTCGAAGACGATCCGAACATCGGCTATGCCATTCCGATCTACACCGTCATCGATCAACTGAATGAGTGGGTTAAAAACCCGATCCAGTACGAAGACGACGAAGTGGTGCTGCCGGACGTCAAAGATGCACACTTTGACAAAGAGCTCTTAAAGAGCTTTATAGAGGCCTATTACGAGTTGCTTCCATATTCATTGAACGACCAGAAAATAGCTTACTACCAATCTTACTTGCTTCCAGGAAGCCAAGGAGAAATAGAAGGCAAGAAATTAGTTGAAGAACTGGCTATTGAAGACCGGACCTTCGACATCATCAAGCCAACTGTCAAGAACATCGAAATCGGCGAAGAAAAGGCCGTTATAGAAGTGGAAGCAGTTTTCACGTTCCATAGTCCGGAAAATGATGAAACTGCTACAATCACCCATAACAAGCTTTATACCGTAGTGATCGATGAATTCGGCGACTATATGATAGAAACAATTGAAGACAAATAAGAACGAGCAGGATCCCGGGGATGGTTCCCCGGGATTTTTTATGTGGAAGAGGGAGTGGAGAGGCTGGGAATATTTTCTTCATGAAGTTTTGGGGTTTTAACATGTAATACTTCAGCTTCTACAAGAACTCATACGGGGCTTGCATAACAAACCTGGTTTTTTACAGGGTTATTTGCATTTCTATATGAATTTCTTAAAAAGCCTCTCTAAAACAAACGTTTAAACTGAAGTTAGATTCTCGTGATTGAACAAGCTCTATCCAAACAATAGATTTTTCTTGGATCAGAAAGCGGCATGGGAATACTTTCTTCATGAAATTTCAAAGTTTCACATGAACAAACGAAGCATATACATAAATTCTTTAGTTCTATACATAATAAACCAAGCCTTCTAAAGGAGTTATTCGCAATTCTATCTGGATTTCCTAAAAGTTCCTTAGAAATCACAGGCTCAAAGCGACTAAAGATGCTGCTTGTCGAGCGAGTTGCGTTTTGTCAAAAAGCCTTGCTAGGATCAAAAAACGGGATGGGAAAACCTGCTTCATGATTCAACATGAACAAGTATAGCCATTAAATGATGTCTTCCGCTCCATACACAACAAACTACAAGTTTAATAGGTGTTATTCTAAAACGCACTGCTATATATTGGAATATAAAAAGCCGGCCATCGAAAATGATGGCCGGCTTTCTAAGAGCTCCTTAGTAGCTTCTGAAGCTATGGAATTTTTTGCCCCAATAAGAATCGTTCAAGCTTACAACCGCTGCCTTAGAGCCGCCAGCGTGCACGAACTGGTTGTTGCCGATGTAGATTCCGACATGCGAAATGCCTGCACGGTAAGTGTTCGCGAAAAACACAAGATCTCCAGGCTGCGGGTTTGAAACATGAGACGTTTCCGCATATTGCGAAAGTGTAGTGCGCGATATGGATTTCCCGGCTTGCTTGAATGCGTACTGGATAAATCCGCTGCAGTCAAAGCCGCTCGGAGTTGTGCCGCCGAACACGTAAGGAGTTCCTCGTAGAGCCAATGCTTCGGAGACGACTTTAGAATCGATAGATGAAGAACTAGATGCTTTTTTAACAGTAGTTGACGCTTTTTTAGCAGTCGACTTGGTTACCAACGTGCTTATAACCCAACCTTTTTTTGAGCCGATTTTCACTTTATACCAAGTTTGGCTGCCGACTTTCTTTTTGTGGGTAGCAGTAGCCTTGGCACCTTTTTTAGCGACGGTTACCACTTTATATTTAGTGCTCGCCCCTGAACGGACGTTAGAAGAGTATTTGAATTTATATGTCCCGGATAACTTTGATGCCTTGCTTGAAGATGTTGATGCCTTTTTGGCAGATGCTTTCTTAGTTAGAAGTGTGCTTAAAACCCAACCTGATTTTGAACCGACTTTCACTTTGTACCAAGTTTTGCTGCCAACTTTCTTTTTGTAAGTGGCAGTGGCAGTAGCGCCTTTTTTAGCAAGCGTTACTTTTTTATATTTTGTGCCCGCATTTTGGCGGACATTCGTGTTGTATTTGAATTTGTATGTGCCAGACATTTTTGTAGCTTTGCTTGAAGCAACTTGCTCGACATCCAAGTTGTATCCGCTGGTTGTTGACTGGTCTGCGACTGCTGTAGTGACAGCATTAGTTTTAGAGTGGATCGCCGCTTCTGCATCTGTGGCCGAGTTAGATAAGATCAATGAACCTGCTGCTAAGATTGTAACGAATAATTTTCTCATTGTTTTCCCCTAACGTTTTTTGTTATCCCAGAATAAGGATTAAGTGTTCGTTCTCTGTTAACAACTATAGGGACTATAGATCCAAAATACAATGTCAGTAACATTTCTAAAGTATTACAATTATATTACATAATGGAAAAACGCTTACAAATACTGCTGCAATAGGGTTTCTTAAAATATGAAAAATGTTTAAAAACTAAAAGAAAAGGATATATTAAAAGGATTTTGGAAAAATATAATGTAATTTAATTCTATTTAGAAGAGTAAATAAACCTAAAAAGGAGATGGATTTACATCTATGCACACTAAAAGGATGAAATTATCTAGTTGAAAATTAAAATTCGAGCTGGAGAATAAAACGTATAAGAGGGCTTCGAAAAAGGGGTAAAAATTACTAGTCATAACCTTAAAGAAATTATTAGATAGATGAAAAATGATTTTATCTTTTATAGAAATAACTGCCTATAATTATTTCAAAGTAACTATCTATAATATTTAATAAAAGGAATGAAAGTTAACAGGTTTATGATGAAGGGAACCAAAGAGACAGGGCTGGAGAGAAGAGCGAATGAGTTTCTTCTATATAAATAGTGTTTGCTTGCAAGTGGTATTCTCGCCGAAAAACTGCAGAGCGCCGTTTGAGCGAATTTCATATAGAAGCTCAAATTTGTTGTGAAGGGATGCTGCCGATTCATGAAGAAACGCGGATTGATGTTATAAGAATGCAGATACTTCATGTAAGAGGCCTTGAACTGCATAAAGAAATAGCGTTCAATAAAAAAAAAGCCAACGCCGATGATCGGTGTTGGCTTTTCAATCTGTTTCTTAGAAGCTTCTGAAGCTATGGAATTTAGGTCCCCAGTAAGAGTTGTCCAAGCTAATTACTTCAGCTTTTGAACCGCCAGAATGAACGAACTGGTTGTTGCCGATGTAGATGCCGACGTGAGAGATCCCAGGACGGTACGTGTTAGCGAAGAATACTAGATCTCCTGGTTGTGGAGAAGAAACAGCTTTTGTTTCTGCGTATTGAGTAAGTGTTGTGCGTGAAACTGATTTGCCAGCTTGCTTGAATACGTACTGGATGAAACCGCTGCAGTCGAATCCTGCAGGTGTAGTGCCGCCAAACTTATAAGGTATGCCTTTAAGTGACAAGCCTACAGAAACAACTTTAGAATCTAATGAAGACGAACTTGACACTGTTTTGACTGTGCTTGATTTTGAAACTAGTGAGCTTAGGACCCAACCAGTTTTAGTTCCAGTTTTCACTTTGAACCATGTTTTTCCGCCGACTGTCTTTTTGTAAGTTGCTTTAGCAGTAGCGCCTTTTTTGCCGACTGTTACCACTTTATATTTAGTGCCCGCATCTTGGCGGACGTTTGTGTTGTATTTGAATTTATATGTTCCAGAGATGGCAACTGCTTTGCTTGAAGCAACTTGCTCAACATCCTGGGAGTTTACTGTGTTTGTATATGCAATCGCTGTGTTAGCGTTTGAAGTAGAGTTGATTGCCGCTTCGGCATCCGTGGCTGAGTTAGATAAGATCAATGAACCTGCTGCTAAGATTGAGAAGACTAATTTTTTCATTGTTTTTCCCCTAACGTTTTTTGTTATCCAAGAATAGGATTGGGTGTTTCGTTCTCTGCTACTTACTATAGGGGGTGAAACTATGAAAAACAATGTTAATTCGATTGCAGTTATATTACAGTTGTATGACAATAATATTTTTTGCTCTAAAACGTTGATATATCAACGTTTTGAAGCGTTGAAAAAAATAAGAAAAAATGTTTAAAAAGAAAAAAAGATGGGAATGAAAAGAAAATGTGCAAAAAATCATTTACCTTTTAACAAAAATATTGGTAATTATTTCTTCTATTTTCATCTTTATTTCTAATTACTTGTTAATTTTAATGAAAAAATTACTAAAAATAAACTCCATATCTAATCTATTAGCCTATACAGAATTAGTGAAAATAACTTACATATATTTACTTAAAAATGCAAGAAAATCATTCTGCCTATTGTAACAGGATCTGGACGCGACTGGAGAAATGATGTGTATTAGAACAGTTTCTATTATTGAAATAACATTTGGATTTCATCCAGTGATTTCTGATATCATCTTTTTACATATGAAAAATTTACTTATTAAAAATACACTAAAACTAGTCAAAAAAATGTTATTTCAATATTTAAAAAAGGCATTTTTAATATAATGCAATTTTCTTATTATACCGATAATTCTTTTTGGCGTTTTAATAAATCCATCGACTGCGCCCAATTGAACGGCTTATATAGAAGTATTTTCTTTTTTCCTAGACCATCTACATGGCCTGTCATCTCTCAATACTGATCCTCCTCATGTAAGAGGTTTTCTGGGTCCCTATAAGCCAGAAAAAAAAAGCATCCGCAGCAGCGAATGCACATCACTAAGCGAAAGCTTTTTATATAGTTCATGCGCCGAACCGGCCAGGAATGGATCGCTTTGTGTATTATAAGAAAGTCGGAACTCGTCTCCAATAAGTGGGAACTGGCTTCGTAAAAGTTGGAACTCATCTCCAATAAGTCGGGACTCATCAAAAAGCGGAACGCCGCATCCTAAAAGTTTCATCTTCCCAAAGGTAGGGGAAAGGAAAACTGACACCGATACATACTGAACATCTAGAGAAAGGTGGTGCACTAATGGCCAAAAGGTACGACTACATGGATTGGCTCCGTGTGCTGTCGATTTTTGCTGTGGTGGGCATCCATGTTATATCAAGAGTCGTCAATCATACTCCCCCGACCGAGTGGCAATGGCAGTATGCCCATGCGCTTGGGTCAACTCTCCGCTGGTGTGTGCCGGTCTTTTTTATGTTGAGCGGAGCATTGCTCTTGACGCGAAAGCCGGATGAGCCGGTGTGGAGCTTCTTGAAAAAGCGGCTGGCGAAAGCGTTCGTCCCGCTCATTTTTTGGAGTGCGGTCTACATCGCCTACCGGATTTTCCAGCAGGACCGCTCATACACCGTTTGGGAAGCGGTGCAGCTGTTTTTCGGGGAAGATATCTACTTCCATTTGTGGTTCCTCTATACGATCATCGGCCTTTACTTGATGGCGCCGTTTCTTCGGATCCTCGTCCACAATATGAACCAAAAAACATTCCTCTATTTTCTCGGGTTCTGGTTTCTGTTCACCGGCATCTTCCCGGTGCTGAAGAAATTCTTGCAGCTGGAAATGGCTTTTCCGGCAGGCATGTTTGAACCGTATATCGGCTATTTCATGCTCGGTGCGTACCTGTTCCTGTATCCCATTTCGAAAAAATGGCTGCCTTTGCTCGGCGTGCTTGCTGCGGCGGGAATTTTCGTCACGCTTTTCGGCAATCTGTATTTGACGGACAAGGCCGGTGAATTTGATGGATTCTTCTATGAGCATTTCCGTCCGAATTCGATGGCCATCACGTTGTTCGTATTCGTCCTGTTCCAGCACCTGGCCCCCCGAATAAAACCGAATCCGCTGATTACGAAGCTCAGTCTCGCGACACTCGGCATCTATGTGATCCATCCGCTCGTGCAGGTGTACCTGAACTTATGGTTCGGATTGAACGAAAGCACGATCAATCCCATTATCGGCATCCCATTTCTCTGGCTGCTGATATACTCCATTTCATTCGGAATCATTTTGATCTTGCAGAAACTGCCCGTCATCAAATATATCGTTCCTTAAAAAGCACACATTGCGTGTGCTTTTTATTTCTCTATTTATATAGAAGAAACTTACTCTAAAATCAAATATTTATGATAAACTATATTTGTTTAAATTTTCTGATTTCAATACATATCATTTAGAGGAGGAGTGGGAAGTGGGCGGAACCAAAACGAAAAACCTGTTTAGCCGCATGTTGCCGCTGGTATTGGTCTTATCGATCTTATCTCCGTTTTCTATAACGGCAGCGGAAGGAACCGAAAGAAATCACGAGCTTGAAGCAGCAATCGAAGAACAGATGAGGCTGTCAGCAAGAGGTCCGAGGCTCCATCAGGATTTGAGGAATATTGATGGAGACAAGCAAGTGGCGGTCATCGTCCATCTTGCGGAAAAACCGGTCGCGCTTGAAGAAGGCATAAGGGCATCAAAGGGACAGATGTTTTCAAAAGAGCAGGCAACCGATACTAAAGCGAAAGTCGAGTTGCAGCAAACACAAGTCCGGTCAGAACTTCAAGCAAAGAACATCTCTTATGAAGAAACCCATTCCTACTCGACGGTCTTGAACGGCTTTTCAGCCACCGTAAAAGCAGGAGATCTGGAAAAAATGCTTGAAGTGCCGGGTGTCCGCTTTATCGAACCGGACCATGCGGTGAAAGCGATGGCGGACGGAGCGCCGCAAACGGCCGAGCCGCAAGCGAAAGGCGCGGATCCCACACCGGCGCTCCTAGGAGTGGATAAACTTTGGGCGGAAGGAATCGAAGGGGAAGGCATCAAAGTGGCGGTGCTCGACACAGGCATCGACCCGGACCATCCGGAATTCAAAGGCGTCTTCAAAGGCGGCAAGAACTTCGTCCAGTTTTCTTCCCGGTACACCAAGCCGCGCCCGTCAGATGACCCTTCCGAAACCAAGCCGTCGGAGCGTCCGGCCAATATGCCGGAGTTCAATGAATGGGGAATTCCATACGCGACCTACCACGGCACACACGTAGCAGGGACAATCGCTGCCATCGGGGCAAACTCTTTCGGCTTCAAAGGCATCGCACCGAAAGTGGAGCTGTATGCTTACCGGGTGATGGGCGCGTATGGAAACGGCCAAGTGTCATGGGTTCTTGCCGGCATTGAAGAAGCGGCAGAGCAGGACATGGATGTCCTTAACTTGTCGCTAGGGGAATTCGATACGTCCGAATCGAACAGCATGGCGTATGCCGTCAACAACGCGACGCTCGCCGGCACCACTTCCGTTTTGGCGGGAGGAAATGACGGCCCGTACCGTTCGTCGATAGGCGCTCCGGCAACATCGCGCCTCGGCATCGCAGTCGGCAACACGACGCTTCCTGAAGAGCGGCATTCAGCAGAGGTAAGCGCAGTGATCGGCGATTACACCTTCAAGAAAACCGTGAACTTGATGGCGACGATGTTCAATGAAAATCCCGCTGAGCAGCTGACCGGCGAATATGAGCTCGCTGCAATACCGGACGCCGGCCGGCAAAAGGACTATGAAGGCATTGATGTGACCGGCAAAGTGGCGGTAGTCGCGCTCGGCCGCATCACGCCGGAAGAAAAAATAAGGGTCGCCAAAGCGAACGGAGCAGTTGCCGTTTTCCTCCATAATATACGCAACGGGGAAAAGGCGCCGGAAGCGACCGGCCACTTTATCGGCGATGCGTTCGATTTTATCCCGGCGTTCGATCTGTCCCAGACGGACGGCGAAGCAATCCGTTCCGGGCTGAAAAACAGCAAAGGAACAGCGGCGTTCGGCGGCTTCAAGTCGGAAACCACCAAAGGCGATGAAGTGCATGACACGAGCAGCCGCGGCCCGAGCACACCGAATTTTGACATCAAGCCGGATGTCCTGGCACCCGGCATGCACATCCTGTCGACAAAGCCGATGTACAAAGCGGACTTCCCGGATGCTGATTACTCAAAAGCCTATACCCGGGATTCCGGCACATCCATGTCGGCGCCGCATGTGACCGGAGTTGCCGCCTTGTTGAAACAGGCCCATCCGGACTGGACGCCGTTTGACATCAAGGCCGCGCTGTCAAATACGGCCAAACATCTGGACAAAGAGCGGTTTGATGTGTTCGCACAAGGGGCAGGGCGCGTCCAGGCATACGCTGCAGCCCATTCTGAAGCACTCGCTTATGCCCAGGACCAAGCGGTGCAAAATGAAACCGGCGTCTTGGTCGAAAATCCAAAAGGCTCCGTCACGTTCGGCATCCACTCATTGAAAGAAAAAAACTTGTCGGTTTCGAAAAAGATCAAAGTGAAAGACATCAAAGGAACCGGCGGGGAATACAAGGCGACAGTAGAAGTGACAAAGACGTTCGGCAACGCCAAAGTGACCATCGATAAACCGGCGTTCACCTTGTCAGGCGAGCAGGAGCTGACCGCCACATTGACCGCTTCCCGGAATCAGGAAGCGGGGCCTGAGGCGGAAGTTCTCGGCTATATCCACATCAAAAAAGGCAAGACCGCCATTTCCTTGCCGTTTGCAGCAAACCTGAGCGGAGTCGGCGTCACTGAAATCCAGGGATTCACCCTATCGGAACCCGACCTTTCGCCAAACGGGGACGGCGTGAAGGACGAAGCGGAACTGAGCTTCACTGCTACAGCCGGCCTGAAAAGCTATGAAGCGACCCTTTACGACTTGGGCTCGGAATCCACGCCGGGCTATGAATACGGGGGGGAAATCGGCTATGTGTTCGAAGGGCAGGAGCTGAAAAAAGGCAAACATACCTTCAAGATCGATGGCACCTACAGACCATGGAACGGCGATCCGAGAACGACCATTCCGGACGGCCTGTACTCGCTTCAATTCCAAGGCACCACACAAGATGAACTGTTCTTCCCGTTTGTCTTCAAAGCCATCACGCCTTTTATCGTCAAGACCACAAAGCCGGTGATCACAGGCACCGTGTCCTCATCGACGGCGACCGGCAAAGTGGCGGACAAATATGTCGACTATATCCCGGCGCTGCAGAACTACAACGCGGAATACGCCATCAATGAAAAACTGAGCGCCAGCTATATCATCACCCGGAACGGTGCAGCGGAAGAAGCGGTGCCATTCAACCTCGAACAGGACGGCTCGTTCTCCGTACCGGTAGCACTGGATGATGCAGTAGAAAGAATCACCGTCGAAGTCACGGACGCCGCGGGAAATAGGGGTGAAGCAGTCATTTACCAAAAATAGCGGAGCGGGAGGGGGATCCCTCCCGCTTTTTTGTTTTCCATGCGGGAAGTTGGAAATCGGGGGTGGAAAGTTGTAACCCGCAAGGAGAAAGTTGTAACTCAGGCAAAGGAAGTTGGGACTCGAAAGCAAAAGGTTGTAATTCGACTGGAAAAGCCACAGCTCACTCCAACCAAGCCAGGAAAAGACAGGTTTGAAAGCTTTTCGCCAAGGCGGAAAGCCCTCACCCCAAAAAGAAGGCATTCGCCTCCGCGAACGCCGATCAAAACTCCTGCTATTTTTATGAAAGTTGGAACTCACGCCCGAAAAGTTGGAACTCATCCGAAAAAAGTTGCAACTCGCTCAATCCAGCTCGAAATGCATCCGGCATCAAGCTGAGTGACGATAAACTTTAAAATCCAATCCCCTTTTCCCTGATACTTTATTATCCTTTATGACGATAAAGTGATAAAAGTATCAAATAATTATGATAAAATAGAAGGACTCAAACGTTCAGATTTCCATACATACCTTGTTTAAGGAGGAGTTGGAAGTGAAAGGACGGGAAGCAAGAAAACTCTTCAGCAGCATATTGCCAGTGGTTTTGGTCTTGTCATTTTTATCACCGTTATCCCTATCAGCGGCAGCAGGCCAAGAGGGCGAAGAAAGTGAAAAACGGGCGACCATCGCAACGGCCATTGAAGAACAGCTGAAGCTGGCGGCCAAGGGACCAAGGCTCCATGAAGATTTGCAGAACGTTTCCGGCGACCAGGAAGTGGCAGTCATTGTCCATTTAACCGAAAAGCCTGTGGCATTTGAGGAAGGGATCCAAGCATCCCGTGGCCGAACGTTTTCACAAGAACGAGCAGTTGATATCAAAGCGGATGTCGAAGCGCAGCAAGCACAAGTCAGAAGCGAACTGCAGGAAAACAACATTCTATATGAAGAAACCCATTCCTACTCCACTGTCCTGAACGGCTTTTCAGCTCTTGTCAAAGCAGGTGATTTAAAGAGGATGCTCGAGCTGCCGACAATCCAAGGCATTGAACCGGACCAGACAGTCCGAATGGCTGAAGACGCAGCACAACTAACAGCAACGACCCAAGCAGCCAGCAGCGCCGTTTCCGTTCCAGCATTCTTAGGCATCGATAAGCTTTGGGCCGAAGGATTCCGAGGGGAAGGCGTCAAAGTGGCGGTGCTTGATACCGGCATTGACCCGGACCATCCGGAGTTTCAAGGCATTTACAAAGGCGGAAAGAACTTTGTCAGGCATTCGTTCAGATATACAAAACCGCGGGCGGACAACGACCCGTCTGAAACAAAACCATCAGAGCGGCCGAGTGATCAGCCCGAAATCAATGGACGTGGAACTCCATATGCGACATCGCACGGAACGCATGTAGCAGGAGCGATTGCTGCCATAGGGGCGAACCCTTTTGGATTCCAGGGATTAGCCCCTAAAGTGGATCTGTATGCTTACCGCGTCATAGGGGCATATGAATCCGCTCAATTGTCATGGATTCTTGCGGGAATTGAAGAAGCGGCGGAACAGGATATGGATGTCATCAACTTATCCTTCGAATTTTGGAGTTCGTCCGAATCCAACAGCATTGCCTATGCCATCAACAATGCAATGCTTGCCGGAACGATTCCGGTATTGGCAGCGATAAGTGATAGTCCAGACCGCTCAACGATTTCGCCTCCTGCGACTTCCCGGCTTGGCATTGCAGTCGGAAATACGACGCTTCCTGAAGAAAAGCATAGCGGGGCCTTAAATGCTGCAATCGGTGATTACACATTGAAAAGAACCGCCAATCTCATAGCTTCAACATTCAATGAAAATCCGGCAGAGAAGTTGACGGGTCGCTATGAACTGGTAGCGGTTCCGGAAGAGGGGCGGCCGGAAAATTATCAAGGCATCGACGCAGCCGGAAAAGTAGCAGTTGTAGCTATGGGCCGGACAACGCCGGAAGAAAAAATACGCGCTGCCAAAGCGCAAGGGGCAGCAGCCATTTTGCTCCATAACGTTGCGAATGAAGAAAAGGCGCCTGAACCCTCGGGCACCTTCTTAGGAGAATCTTTCGATTATATTCCGGCATTCGACCTGTCCCAAGCGGACGGGGAAGCGCTTCGTCTGCATCTGAAAGAAGAAAAAGGAACCGTCGCATTTGACGGGTTCCAAGCAACGCTGACCCAAGGCGATGAAGTGGCTGAAAGCAGCGGCCAGGGACCGGTCAATCCGGATTATGATATCAAACCGGATATCCTGGCGCCCGGTATGCACATCCTGACGACAAAGCCGATTTACCTCCCGGATGCAGAATACAGCGAAGCATATACAAGCAGATCCGGGGCTGCCATGTCCGCTGCCCAGGTGACCGGCATTGTGGCGTTATTGAAACAGGCCCATCCGGACTGGACACCGTTCGACATCAAAGTCGCACTGTCGAACACAGCGAAAAGGCTGGATCCAAAGAAATACGATGTTTTCGCACAAGGTGCGGGGCGTGTCCAAGCTTATGCAGCAGTCCATCCTGAAGTGCTGGCCTATGCACAGGACGAAGCGGTGCAAAACGAGACTGGGGTTTTAACCGATAATTTGAAAGGAACCGTCACATTCGGTGTCCAGTCGATAAAAGAAAAGAATATCAAAGTATCAAAAAAGATTCTCGTGAAAGACATTTCAGGAGCGGGAGGGGAATTCGAAGCGACAGCCGAAGTGACTAAGCCTTACGGCGATGCCGAAGTGACTGTCGATAAACCGGCGTTCACTTTATCGGGCGAGCAGGAGCTGACCGTCACATTGACCGCTTCCAAAAATGAGAATGTGGAGCTTGAAGCGGAAGTCCTCGGCTATGTCCACCTGTCAAAAGGGGATACGACGATTTCCTTGCCCTTTGCGGCAGGCCTCAGCGACCTGGAATATATAGAACTTGAAAATATTCGTTTGACTGAAACCGATCTGTCCCCAAATGGGGATGGAGTGAAAGATCAAGCGGAAATGAGCTTTGGGTTGACCGATGATTTGAGCAGCTACAAAGCGACGATATTCAATCTGAAGGATGACCCTGAAGGAGGGACTCCTTTCTTTTCCGAAATGGGAGTCTTGTTCGATGGACAAGCGCTGAAAAAAGGCAAGCATGCCTTCACCCTCGACGGCACTTACAAGCCGTGGTACGGAGATCCGCGAACGGTCATCCCGGAAGGAGTCTATTCGATTCAATTTATAGGCTTCACACCTGCTGATGATGAATTTGCATCACTTTATGCGTCTTACATGCCGTTCTTCGTCAAAACTTCCAAACCGGAGATTACAGGATCGGTTTCATCTGGAACAGCAACCGGCAAAGTGGCGGACAAATACTTGGACTTCAACCAACTGCTGGCAGTGTATGAATCCGATTACGACTTGAATGAAAAACTTGACGCCTCCTATACTATTGCCCGAAACGGTCAAGCAGAGGGGCCGGTGCCATTTAATCTCAATCAAGACGGCTCCTTCTCCGTACCAGTGCCAACGGATGACACCATCGACAAGATTACTATTGGGGTAACAGATGCCGCAGGAAATAGGGGCGAAGCGGTCATTTACGAAAAATAAGCAGAGCGGGAGGGGATATCCCTCCTGCTTTTTATATCCTATGTGGGAACTGGAACTTAGAAAGTCGCAACTCGTCCATACACGCATCCCAACCTTCGAAAAGGTGATTCCAACTGATATTTCCCAGGAAATAAAATCTGACAATTCGAAATTCATTTCCCGGGAAATGAATTGTAAAAACAATTAAGAAAACATTTAATTATTACATCTTAATTACAAAAAGCAATTATTCAATAAATTCTATATATAATGAAAGCGTTGGACAAATCACTTTTAGGGAGATGAAACAATGTCGATTCAGAAGAAAGCGGCGATGACTGCTTCAGCAGTGGTTCTCGCGGTAAGCGGTTTAGTAACAGCGGACACAACGGCACTCGCAGCAAAAAATGCAGTGGACAACCCGGGTAAAGGTCTCGAAAAACAGGAAGTATCGCTTCGCATTCTCGGCACATCCGATATACACACAAATTTCGTGAACTATGATTATTACCAGGATAAAATCTCAAATAGCCTCGGATTAGCAAAAACCGGGGTTCTTATAAAGCAGGCACGCACAGAAAGCAAAAACTCGCTGCTGTTCGACAACGGCGACTTGATCCAAGGAACACCGCTTGGCGGCTACAAAGCGACTGTCGACAAATTGGAAGATGGCGAATTGCATCCGGCATACGCGGCGCTCCAGTCGCTGGATTTTGACGCATCAACGCTCGGAAACCATGAATTCAACTTCGGCCTCGATTACTTGGACGAAACACTGGATGACGCACCGTTCCCGGTATTGAATGCCAACGTCTACGACGCGGAAACAGGCAAAAACCGCTTTACGCCTTACACAATCATCGACAAAGAAGTGGTCGACAACAAAGGCAAAAAACAGACGATCCAAGTCGGGGTTATCGGAGTCGTTGCGCCGCAGATCATGAAATGGGACCGCGTGAACTTAGAAGGCAAAGTGGTCGCGAAAGACGCTGTGGAATCCGTCAAGAAGTTCTTGCCGGAAGTGAAAAAAGCGGGCGCTGACGTGGTTGTTGTCCTTTCCCACTCAGGCATGGGCGATGCCGTCCATGAAGTCGGCGAAGAAAACGTCACGTATCAGCTTTCCGAAGTTGAAGAAATCGACGCCATCATCACCGGCCACAATCACGAACAGTTCCCGGGAGCATATAGTGACTTGCCGAACGTCGACCAAGAACAAGGAACGATCAACGGAACGCCAGTCGTGATGCCAGGCAAGTTCGGCAGCCATTTGGGCGTAATCGACTTGACGCTGATGCCAAAAGGGAAAGAATGGACTGTTGTTGAAGAGGAAGCGGAACTTCGCGCCATCGACACAAAGAGCAACGACGTGGCTGAAGAAGTTGTCAATGCGGTAAAAGAAGCGCATGAAGCGACAATCAATTATGTCCGCCAGCCGGTCGGCGAAACATCTGCGCCGATCAACAGCTATTTCTCATTAGTGAAAGATGATCCATCTGTCCAAATCGTCAACAACGCACAAAAGTGGTTTGTTGAAGAGAAAGTCGCAGGAACAGCCAACGCTGATTTGCCGCTCCTGACTGCGGCCGCTCCGTTCAAAGCAGGCTCACGCAACGGCGCTGAGTATTACACAGATATCGCAGCAGGCAGCATCGCCATCAAAAACGTCGCAGACCTTTACGTTTTCGACAACACTGTATTTGCCTTGAAAATGACTGGAGCAGACGTGAAAGAATGGCTTGAAATGTCAGCGGGGCAATTCAACCAGATCAACCCGGCAGCGGCAGGCGAACAAGCATTGATCAACAACGACTTCCGCACATACAACTTTGACGTCATTGACGGGGTCACGTATGATATCGATGTAACCCAGCCAGCGAAATACGATGTAGACGGCAACTTGGTAAACGAAGGGGCAAACCGCATCAAGAACCTTACGTATAACGGAACACCGGTAGCAGACAAGCAGGAATTTTTGGTTGCTACAAACAACTACCGCGCGAGCGGCAACTTCCCGGGCGTCCGCAACGCCTCTGAAGCCATCGACTTTGCGTACGAAAACCGCCAAGCCATCATGGACTACATGCTGGAAACCGGCACGATAAACCCATCCGCTGACGGCAACTGGAACTTCGCGCCAATCGGCGGCGACGCAACACTCACATTCGAAAGCTCGCCAAAAGCCCAAGACGTGATCCCGGCAGACAGCGGCATCAAATACTTGGCACCAGCTACTGACGGGTTCGCTAAGTTTATTTTGGAAGTTGAATAAGTAGATAAGGAAGATAGCCATTCACTTTCGGAGTGAATGGCTATTTTTTTTTTGCAATAATGATCAAAATAGCTATGAAGGGAAAAGAAAGTTACAACTTGCAGATAATTAGGGGTCACAATAAAAGATAAATAAGATTTTTGCTCCTGAACTGTAACTACCAACATTAAAAAAGCGCATTATAAGCCCTCATATTAATAGGATTAAAATGATTAGTTGCTTCTGGTATCAAAGACATATAAATAGTATTTTTATCGGACAAAAAATACTATCTATTTTCTCAATAATGGGCAATAATGGTTATTAAAGAGGTTATTAGAAGGGGGTTATTAGAATATATTTACCCTATTGATAGTAATAATAGGTAAAGAAACAGATTAGAGGAATTTTGAATTTTTTAGGTTGAGCGTTGAACAGTACTAAAAAAACATAAGAGGTATTCGAAGGGTTGTTGAAATATGAAAGTGAAATTTTCTTTTTTAATAATCATCAGTTTTTTGGTGTCCTTTTTCATTTTTTCAACTAGTGCTTTAGCAGATAAAGTGTTAGTTGAGCCGAAGATTTCTAAAAATGATACGGTTACCATGTTTGATGATAACAAGGAATATAACTACAATGAATTGATTGTGAAGTTTAAAGCAGGAGCAACTGTGGCGGAGAAGAAGAAAGTTTTAAGCCTAATTGAAGGAACGGAAGTTTCGAGTATGTTGAATGGCGAATTTTCTCTCGTTTCGGTTCCGAAAGGTACTCAACTTGTCGTTGCCGCCGATAAGTTGCTTGAACAAAAGATTATCGAGTTCGTACAGCCGAACTATGAAGTTGAAAGTGCTTATGTACCGAGCGATTCAGGCTATAAAAAACAATGGCATTTGCCTAAGATCCAAATGCCGAAAGCTTGGGATACAACAAAAGGATCGAGCGCTATTACAGTTGCTGTTATTGATAACGGCGTTCAAGTGAGCCATCCGGATTTAAAAGGAAAGATTGTTTCTCCATATAATGCTGTGACAGGCGGAACTACTTTTTCTGCTCAACCGCATGGAACACATGTAGCTGGCATTATCGCCGCTTCGATCAATAAAAAAGGAGTCGCGGGCGTTGCTCCAAATGTGAAAATTATGCCGGTCAATGTATTCCAAACATCAGGAGGGGCATATGCCTATGACGTTGCTGTGGGCATTATCTATGCAGCTGACAAAGGCGCTAATGTCATCAATATGAGTCTTGGCGGTTATAACTATAGTTACGTGCAAGATGTTGCAACAACTTATGCGAAAAGTAAAGGGGTTACTATTGTAGCGGCGGCTGGGAATGATGATACATCCACACTTACATATCCTGCATCGTTGCCCTCTGTTATCGGAGTAAGCGCCACTAACAGCAGTGACAGAATAACCGGGTTTTCAAATTATGGCTCTCATATTGATTTAGCCGCACCAGGGCAAGATATCTATTCTTCGGTATCAGGAAGTTCTTATATGAATATGAGTGGAACGTCAATGGCATCGCCAGTGGTAGCGGGAGTAGCTGCATTGGTCTTATCGAAGAATCCATTGTTAAGCCCGGATCAAGTTGAAAATATCCTTACTGGATCAGCCGCTGATTTAGGAAGCGAGGGATGGGATTATTTTTATGGATATGGCCGGGTAGATGCCTTGAAGGCCCTGAAAAAAACGTCAGCACCTATGTCCGACATTTCGGCCTCTTCCACTTTTACAACATATGGGACAAATAAGAGCGGAATCAGCTTCACTGCACAAAAAGGGACCACGGTATCTGTTTACGTCCAAAACTCTAAAGGGACGACGATTAAGAAGTTGGTTAACCCGAAAAAGTGGAATGGCGGAAAGGTTACTGCAACTTGGGATGGCAAGCGGGACAATGGGTTATACGCACCTTCAGCCTCCTATACCGTTGTTGCCAAATTGACAAACGGCAAAGAAAACGTGTACAAGAAGAAAACAGTTAAACTTACAAACAAAGTGAAGCCGACTATTAAAATCGACTCATCGGTCCTATATTCGCCGGCAGTATCGAGCAAGCTGACACTTTCGTATGATGTTAACCAAACAACAAGCATTACCGCTAAAATTTATGATAGCAACAATACTTTAGTCAAAACTATATTTAGCGATAAAACCGTAACAGGCAAAACGAACAAAATAGAATGGAATGGGACTAACAGTAAAGGGGCCAGAGTGAAAGACGGTACGTACAAACTGGTCGTATCAGGAATTGGCGCAAATAAGATCAAGGCATCCAATGCCAAAGTGTCCATAAAGACTGATACCACTAAACCGACTTCCCAACTCGAAATTTTAGCGTCTCCATTCAAACTGGATGGGACTTCAAAATCTGCACTGAAAGTTACCCTTAAAGAAAAAGTCACTATGACCACTTATGTGACAACTGATAAAGGGGTAAAAGTAAAACGATTGACTAATAAACAAACGTTCAATGCAGGTGCAGCCACACTTGAATGGGACGGAAAAAATGATCAAAGCAAGTTTGTTGCCGAGGGCAACTATATGTATCAAACGGAAGTTAAAGATGTTGCAGGGAATGTGCTAGTGGCAAAGTCGAAAGTATTTTCTTTGGAAAACTGGCAAAAACCAGTCATTACTTCAACGAAGGACGTCACTTATAAGACGGAAGGAACTGCCTCCTTCAACTATAATTTAAGCAAGTCTGCATCGGTGACCGTTCAACTATTGAAAGATGGACAAGTTGTCCGGACAATAGAATCTGGCATCTCTAAAAATGCCGGAGCAAACACATTTGTCTGGGATGGCAAAGACCAAGAGGGGAATCTTCTTGCAGATGGAATATACCAATACACAATTACTGCAGTCGATAAATACAAAAACACAACTTCCTATACTGGAAACATGACAGTGACTGTTGCAGCGGCATTGGAAGCCGTGGAAATTTCGTACCCTTCGGTCGTGAATTTCTATGGCTATAATTATGGCAGCGATGTGTATTATAAATTATCGCATGATGCAACTGTAACGGTTGAAATCTATGACAGCAGCAACTACAAAGTACGGACAGTCGAAACAACATCCCGCAAAGCCGGCATCAATCATTTCAACTGGGACGGTTATGATGATGATGGATATCGTGCATATTGGGAAGGCGAGTTATATTATTATGTAGTCAAAGCTGAAAATTCAGCAGGAAATGAAACGACGGCCAAAGGGAAAATTACAAATGAGGAAAATCCTGCTTGGCTTACATCTCATAAATATTCCTTTACTCCGTCAAGCTACTATTATTGGGAAAATACAAAACTTAATTTGACGATAGACGTGAAAGAACCGATTACAATGACTTTGTATGTATATGACGATTACTATAGTTATACGGTAGAGGATGAGGCTGTCTACAAATTAGCCACAGGAACCAATCAAATAACCTATACTAAGAAGTCTACTTATGATTTGTATTATACTGTCCAATATGAAGACCAGTTGGGCAATCAGTACTTTTACGGAATAGATGAATCCGATTCCCAGTCATATAGTACGGAAAAACCCGTACTTTCTCCAAAAATAACGACACCTAAAAAATAATGTAAAAGGAAGTGGTCTTTTTAAAGATCACTTCCTTTTATTGTTTATAACTGTTTTGATCAAGCAAGTCCGAAAGTGCTGCTCCAGCAAATGCCGCCCCTCCATTTGGCAATTTCATTCGATCCTCTTATAAAACGCCACCCCTATCTTAGAAGAAATAACCAGCTTATTAGTCCTTTCAATTCCATACGCTTTTCAAAAGCAGTTCTATTGGAAAGTGGAATAGGTTTTTCGTATAAAAATACATCTATAAAATAGATTTATAATTCAGAATTATTAGTATATAAACGGGTATACGATCTATAACTAAGTCCAGTAGGAGGAGACCGCTATGTTTTGTTCCAATTGTGGATACAAAAACAAAGAGGCAGCGCGATTTTGCATAGACTGCGGCCGACCAATGGATCGAATCACCCGGATTCTTAAGCAACGAAAACGCAACAAACTGCACGCAATTGTCCTATCCTTCATGCTCATCGGGGCAGGATTCTCCGTCGCCCAGCTTAACGAAGAGGAAGCCGCACAGCCCGCGACCATAGAAGCGACCGCCAGCACCAAAGAGACACACGGCCAAGAACCGGCGCCAAAAACGGAAGCAGCCCCTCAAACAGAAAATGCCAATGAAAAAATCAATCTGATCGAAGAAACCCGGAACAAAGTCTTCACGATCAAAACAGACGAAACGTCCGGCACTGGTTTCCTGTTCACCGATAGCGGCATACTCGTCACTAATGCCCACGTAGTTGCCAGTAACGACAGGTTGATCGTGCGCAGCGCAGAAGGGGAAGAGCAACCGGGACGAGTCATCGGTATTTCAGTCGTAGACGACGTAGCGCTTGTCCTAGCGGAAGCCTATGCCGGCAACGCGCCGATCGAAGTGGAGGCAAACCAAACAGCAGTCGGCACAGAAGTCATCGCCTTCGGCAGCCCGTCCGGTTTTGAAAACTCGGCTTCCATCGGCTACGTCACCGGAACGGGCCGCGACTTCGAACACAACTTCATCTATAAGGACATGTACCAGATCGACGCCCAGCTCGCACCCGGCTCGAGCGGCGGTCCGCTTGTCGACGCCGCAACCGGGAAAGTCATCGCCATCAACTCGATCCAATACACAGACGGCAATTCCATCGGCTTCTCGATTCCGATGCACACAGTCGATAGTCTCCTTACGGACTGGCTGAACAACCCGATGTCTCAGGAAGAAATCGAACAAATACTCGGCCACTTAGACGAAAATGACTGGAGCAGCAAGCAGGACAGCGATACTTACTAGAATCCCTCGGTAAAAAGAAATAAAACCTAGTGTCCTGGTGTACAAATTTTCAGTTTATTAAAATCAAAAAGCCAATCAATTGGGATAGGAAAAAAGGCACGACACGTCTCTGGTTTTTATGTTTTTATAAAAAATCTATAGAATATATTAAAATAATGTGTATTTTAGACTAGTCAAAACGTCATTATACCTATATACTGGAAATAGAATAACAGACAGAAAGAAATCTTATAAGGGAAGAAGGTTGAATGGGCCATGGGAAATTACAAATCCTATAAAGACAAAGTTGAAAAGAAGTACAACCAAGACTTGAAAGAGATTTTAACCACACTCTATATTACAAATGAGCAAGGGCCATCCGTGAGCGCCAAACAACTCGGCATTCCACGTCAGGTATTCATGCATTTTGTAAACCACTATGGGTTAAAACCACTTAAACTAGACGACATTAAAAAAAAAGTTCTGGTTTAAAAAATTAGCCATAGTAGCTGCCAATTAAAACCAAGTCGCAAAAAACCGCGTTCTCAACCGAGAACGCGGTTTTTTTATACTCCTAAGTGGTTCTTTAACGTACTTTGGATTTCGGTCAACTCAGCATCATCCATCATGTAGTACCAAATGCCGTTGATTGTTTCGCCGTAACCTTCTTTTACAATAATCTGATCGACTGTGCCGACTGCGTCCCGGTAATTAGCTTGCACGTCAACCATTTCATCAAATGTCATGTTCGTGCGAACGTTGTCGCCAAGCGCACCAAAGATATCTTTGAAATTGACCAAACTGTTAACCGATGCGCCTTCGCGCATGATGCCTTGAAGCACTTGCTTCTGGCGGTCTTGACGGCCGAAATCGCCGCGTGGATCCTCATATCTCATACGGACAAACGCTAACGCCTGCTCGCCAGTCAGGTGGATATTGCCAGTTGCAAAGTCATCAAATGCCAGTGAATTATTCACATCCACACCACCGACTGCATCGACGATATCTTGGAACCCTTCCATGTTTACCTGCACCACATAGTCAATCGGGATATCCAATAAATTCTCGGCTGTTGCAAGTGACATTTCAATGCCGCCAAATGCATACGCGTGGTTGATTTTATCTGTCGTGCCATGTCCGACAATTTCCGTATACGTATCACGCGGTATGGAAACCATTTTCGTCGATTTTTCTGTTGGGTTAACTGTCATGACGACCATTGTATCCGAACGTCCTTGATCGCCTTCGCGCTCATCAACGCCAAGCAGGAGGACAGAGAATGGATCTTTATCCTCAAACACGACTTCTTCCGTCCGTTTTTCCGAGACTTCACGGTCAATCGGTTCGTGCATTTCTTCTAATGTATTTGATAAACTGTTGAAAACCATAAATACGTAAATGCCAATCCCTACAGCAAGCAATCCCAATATTCCAACAACCCAAGGCCAAATTTTCTTCTTGGCCTTTTTTCTGCTTTGTTCCATCAATCTTTCCCCCGTTATTCAGCTATAAAATAGCCTTCTAATTCATTTGTCCAAGTCAGTGCGCCAGTGTCGTTCGGATTTCCTTCTTCAGTTAAATAATCCTGGAGTGCTGGATCGGTAGTACCAGGCCAAGCAGACCAGTGATTAATATACACAATATTGCTTAAAAGAGCAAATTCTTCCAAAGCGTTTACTTGAGTCAAGTAAAACCCGGCACCGAAAATCGGTTGAGGAGGCTGCAGCAGCAAGACCGTATCACTCACTTTACTTTGAATTTGGTTATAAAATGCCAAGATATGTTCATGTTCCACTTCGATTTCAACCAAGCCGTTATTATTTAACGTAAACGGCTCAAGGAGTACTACATCGTATCCGCTAGACAAATCAATGTCTTCCTCCATAAACTCAGCGGAAGTCCCATTAAAAGGAACTCGGTCCACTTCAACAAATCCCGCGTAAGCTTCTTCAATTGCTGCTTCTAGAGTTTCCCCGTACCCCGGCTCGCCCGCATCCATTGCTTCAGACCCGGCAATTAACAATTGAACTTTCTCATCCCTCTCAAATCGGTCCAAGAAAATTTCTTGAACTGAATCATCCATACCAGTTATCAAATTTTCTAGTTGATCCTTCGTTATGACTTCCTCAATCGAGTCCGGAGTTTCCTCCATTTCCTCTTTTTCTTCTATAAGAGGAGCAGCATCCGCCTGCTTTGTGCTAGCAGATGCCAACTTGTCTTTCCATGTTATGTAACTGAATCCTAATATTGCAATGCATGCAATGATGAGCAAAAACACGCCTAATTTTCTCAATTCCTTACTAAACTCCTTCCGTAAATTCATCATTTCTATCCCATAACATATCATAATTAAATCTATTAGCCTATAAAACTTTTTAAAAATGGAAGTTCCAAAGGGAAAACATTGTGCTATACTAGCTAAAGCTATTTAAAAAGACCATTAAAGGAGCCACCACGTACATGGAAGAAACCATCAGTTTACAAGATTTACTCAAAACGTTGAAAAAGCGCCTTGGAATGATTGCTTTGCTGACAATTTTGGCTATTACCATTGCCGGCGCTGTATCATATTTGTTTTTGACGCCAATCTACGAAACATCCACACAAATTCTCGTTAACCAGGAAAAAACAGATGCTGCTCAAATGATCAACCAAAACATCCAAGCCGATTTGCAATTGATTAACACATATAGCGTCATCATTAAAAGTCCGGCTATTTTAGACCAAGTAGAAGAGCGGCTGAATCTCGGACTAACAACAGAAGAACTTACTGAAAAAATCACCGTTGCGACAGCGGAAGAATCTCAAGTTGTTAACGTGTCTGTGCAAGATCCGGACCCACAAGTTGCTGTAGATATCGCGAACACAACGGCTAACGTCTTCCAAGAAGAAATCCAGGAACTCATGAGCGTCGATAACGTATCGATCCTGTCTCCTGCAGTATTAAAAGAAGATTTAGCACCTGTTGCGCCGAATCCAATGATGAATATGGCAATTGCAGCCGTTATCGGTTTGATGCTCGGGGTAGGGATAGCGTGCTTGCTTGACTATTTAGATACAACAATGAAAATTGACCAAGATATCGAAGACATTTTAGGGATTCCATTGCTTGGAGTTATCTCGCCAATCCAGGAAAAAGCAGAGTTAACTGAAAAAGCAGCAACATCTTCCAGAAGGAGAGCGGGTTAAACGATGGCTAGACAGAAAAAAGTATTGCAGCAAACTGCTCGTAAACTCATTGCGTTTACAACACCAAAATCATACGTAGCTGAACAATTCCGGACACTTCGGACAAATATTACCTTCTCTTCACCGGATAGCGACATCCGGACGATGGTCGTCACTTCGGCGGCACCATCAGAAGGCAAGTCGACAACTTCCGCAAATTTAGCTGTAGTCTTCGCCCAAGAAGGAAAAAGGGTTTTGCTAGTTGATGGCGATATGCGCAAACCGACAACGCATTACACATTTCATATGGGGAATACAATCGGCCTTTCAAGCATCTTGACTCGCCAAGCGGCGGCAGAAGAAGCTATCCGACCAACGGCAGTTGAACGACTGGACCTTTTGACATGTGGACCGATTCCCCCAAACCCCGCGGAACTTTTAGCGTCAAAATCAATGGACTTGTTAATCAAACAACTAAAAGAAAAGTATGATCTTATCATCTTTGATGCACCACCTGTTCTTTCTGTAACAGACGGCCAAATTATTGCCAACAAATGTGATGGAACCGTATTGGTCGTCAATTCAGGAAATACAGAGAAAGAAATGGCGTTAAAAGCGAAAGAGGCCATCACTGCCTCCAACAGCAAAATCATTGGCGCTGTCTTGAATAATTACGAATTGGCCAAAGATAGTCACTATTATCAGTATTATGGCACAACTGAGTAAAAAGGATTTCCTTTTTGCTCTTTTTAAATGCCGTAAGGAGGAAGCGACATGATCGATACACATTCACATATACTGGCCGGGTTGGATGACGGTGCTGAAACGATGGAGCAGACCCGAAAAATGCTTGAAACAGCGGTAAAAGAACAAATTACTGGCATTATCGCCACGCCGCATGCCTATCATCCGAACTTCAAAACCGACTTAACAGCACTAAACAATCAATTGGAAAGAACGAATGCATACATATCGGAACAAGGATTGCCGATAAAAATTTACAGCGGGCAGGAATGCCGCCTATCTGAAAAACTACCTGAACGTTTGAAAACAGGTGAAGCGTTAACGCTTGCCGGTTCTCAATACGTTTTACTCGAACTTCCGTCTTCAGGAGTTCCTGCATACACGATTCAAATTATTCAGCAGTTGATTACGAGCAATTACGTGCCGATTATCGCGCATCCGGAACGTAACCAAGGAATTATTGAAAAACCGGAACGGCTGCGTAAATTATTGCTTCACGGTGCATTGGCACAAGTAACAGCAGGATCCGTAGCGGGTGGTTTTGGTAAAGCGATTCAGCGGACCGCAATGGACTTGATTGATGCCAATCTTATCCACGTATACGGCTCGGACATCCATAACTTGACAACTAGACCGTTTCTTTTTAATGAAGGCTTGGACTACTTAGAGAAGAAGAACTACCATGAAATCATTGATATTATGTTAGAAAACAATGACCGTATTTTATTAAACGAAAACTTGCATGTACTGGAACCTCAAACAGTGCGAAAGTCCAAATGGTGGAAGGTTTTTAATTAAATTGTTTGTCAATTTATTAGTAAATTCAGTATGAAAGCGTTTTATGCTATTTCGTTAAAAAAAGTATAATATTGATAAAAAAACTATATCAATTCCCATAAATAGTATGTTAGAATGAGTTTAGAAGACGACGAACAGGGTATAAGTAACGTTTGGGTTTAGAAGATTAGTCTTTTTACCTAATCAAATTCTTATTAAAAAGTCGATTCGCTGATTGTTTAAGACAATTTGCATCGATTTTTTTTATGAATTTTTATTCCAATATTTAGTATAAAATAGAATCTATATACCTTTATTGATGTAAGTATATTTACTTATATAAAGGCTAGTGAAATTATATTTATAGGAGGAAGAAAAATGAAAAAAGTAACTAAAGCTATTATACCAGCAGCAGGACTAGGAACACGTTTTCTGCCGGCTACAAAAGCAATGCCGAAAGAGATGTTGCCGATCGTCGATAAACCGACAATCCAATATATTGTAGAAGAAGCGATTGCTTCAGGGATTGAAGACATTATTATCGTTACAGGTAAAGGGAAACGTGCTATCGAAGATCACTTCGATAACAATTTTGAACTGGAAGCGAATCTTCTTGAAAAAGGGAAACTCGATCTTTTGGAAAAAGTGGCTCAATCATCTAAAGTTGAAATTCACTATATCAGACAAAAGGAAGCAAAAGGCCTTGGCCATGCGGTATGGAGTGCACGTAAATTCATAGGGAATGAACCGTTCGCTGTTTTACTTGGGGATGATATTGTTCAAGCTGATAAACCTTGTTTAAAACAATTAATTGAACAATATGATGCTACTCAAACTTCCGTTATTGGAGTTCAGCAAGTTCCTGATGAAGACACGAATCGTTATGGGATTATCGATCCTAGAAAATCTCTAGACAGACTTTACCAAGTTAACGAATTTGTTGAAAAGCCGGCATTAGGTACTGCACCATCAAATTTAGCTATTATGGGCCGCTATATTTTAACTCCTGAAATTTTTGACCTTTTAGAAAAACAAGAGGTTGGAGCAGGTGGGGAAATTCAATTAACCGATGCAATTCAAAAGTTAAATGAACTTCAAAACGTCTTCGCTTATGATTTTGAAGGGAAGCGATATGATGTTGGAGAAAAGTTTGGATTTGTAAAAACGACAATTGAATTTGCGTTGGAACATCCAGAACTAAAAGAAGATTTAATACAGTACATTATGCAATTGAAAAATCAATTTACTAAAGAGATGGTATAAGAGCTAAAAGGAGGAATACCAATTGAGAGGTCAAGAAGAATTAATATACAACACAGCAATAAATCAAGATGAAACCATTGCTATAAAAAGTAGTTATAAACTCATAAAAAGAACAATAGATATTTTAGGAGCGATAGTCGGTTTATTCATATTGCTATTGTTTTTAATTCCGTTAATTCCTTTTTATTTAATAGGTAGTAATCGTGGGCCTTTATTTTTTAAACAACAACGTATTGGGCAAAATGGAAAGCAATTTGGTATTTATAAATTTCGCTCGATGATCCGGAATGCTGAAGAAGTTTTGAAGGAAGATAAAGAGCTATACGACAAGTATGTAGCAAACAGTTATAAACTTGAACCAGACGAAGATCCAAGAATCACTTCTTTTGGAAGATTTATTCGTAAAACTAGCTTAGATGAGCTTCCACAATTTTTAAATGTTCTTAAAGGGGAAATGAGTCTAGTTGGACCAAGACCAATCGTCCAAATTGAATTAAATGAATATCGAGATAAAAAGGATTTATTTCTCTCTGTAAAGCCAGGTATAACTGGATACTGGCAGACTTGTGGAAGAAGCGAAGTTAATTATCCTGAACGTGTTGATGTTGAGCTTCACTATATGTATAACCAGTCGCTGATACTAGATTTAACTATTTTATTTAAAACAGTTGTTCAAGTATTGTTGAGAAAAGGGGCTTATTAATAGCAAAGACTTTAGAAGTGAAATCTTATATAAGTTTTTAAATTTAAGACGTGAAATCTATATAAATTAGAATAGAGGATTATAATGACTAACAATAAAACTTATGATTATTTGATTGTGGGTGCAGGATTATATGGAGCGGTATTTGCTTACGAAGCTTCTAAACGCGGTAAAACTTGTCTGGTAATAGATAAAAGATCTCACATTGGTGGAAATGTATATACTGAAAAGGTAGATGGAATAAACATACATAAATACGGGGCACATATATTTCATACCAACAGTAAAGAAATATGGGATTACGTAAATGGGTTTGTAGAATTCAATCGGTATACAAATTCCCCGGTTGCAAATTACAAAGGTGAAATTTACAATCTTCCTTTTAACATGAATACTTTTAATAAGCTATGGGGCGTTATAACTCCAGAAGAGGCTAAAGAAAAAATAGAAAAACAGAAGAATGCAAGTGGAATAAAAGAACCGAAAAATTTAGAAGAACAAGCCATCTCTCTTGTAGGAACTGATATTTATGAAAAACTTATTAAGGGATATACAGAAAAACAATGGGGAAGAGCTGCAGCAGAATTACCCGATTTTATTATAAAAAGACTACCTGTAAGATTCACTTACGATAATAATTATTTCAATGATAAATATCAAGGAATACCGATAGGTGGCTATACAGCTATTATCGAAAAAATGTTTCAAGGTGTGGAAGTAAGATTAGAAACAGATTTTTTTGAGGATCGAACAAACTTTGAAAATATCGCTCAGAAGATTATATTTACTGGAATGATTGATGAGTATTTTAATTACCAGTTTGGGGAATTAGAATATAGAAGTTTAACTTTTGAAACGGAAAAGATGGAAATTCCAAATTACCAAGGAAATGCTGTAGTAAACTACACGGATCGAGAGACTCCTTATACGAGAATCATCGAACATAAACATTTTGAATTTGGCACTCAAGATACAACCATTGTGACAAAAGAATATCCGTCAGAATGGGAAAAAGGAAAAGAATCATACTATCCTATCAATGACGAAAAAAATAGCCAACTTTATAAGAAGTATAAAGAATTAGCGGACAATGAAGATGATGTAATATTTGGCGGAAGATTAGCTACATACAAGTATTACGATATGCATCAAATTATTGGAGCTGCTTTAACTCAAGTAGAAAAGGAATTCAAGAAAAATGAATAATATTAAAATTTTAGTAGCTACCCATAAGAAGTATAAAATGCCTGATAATGATATTTATTTACCTTTACATGTGGGACGAGAAGGAAAAGAAGACTTAGGGTACCAAGGGGATAACACGGGAGATAATATCTCTATAAAAAATCAAAGTTATTGTGAGTTAACAGGACTTTACTGGGCTTGGAAAAATTTAGATTGTGATTATATTGGTTTGTGCCATTATAGAAGATATTTTACTACCAAAAAAGCGAAAAGAAAATCTAAAACAGAATTTGACAATTTTAATTCGATTCTAAATGAACAAGAAATTAAAGAATTAATGGGGAATAGTGAAATTTTACTCCCTTCGCAAAGAAATTACTATATTGAAACGATATGGTCTCATTATAAAAATGCTCATCATATAAAAGATTTACAAGAGACTCAAAATATTATTGAAAAACTTTATCCAGATTACTTAAACAGCTTTAATGAAGTAATGAGTGGAAAAAAACTTCATTTATACAATATGTTTGTAATGAAAAAAAGTGACTTTGATTCTTATTGCGAATGGTTGTTTACGATATTATTTGAGTTAGAAAAAAGAACTGATTTAACTACTTATGATGCATATCAGAAACGAATATTTGGTTTTATGAGCGAAAGATTATTTAATGTTTGGATACATAAAAAGGGGTTGAAAATTAGCAAATTAAAGATTTTAAGTTTAGAAGGAATAAAATGGGGAGATAAAATTTATAAATTTTTAGCTCGAAAGGTAAGCTGATTTATGAAATACCAATATGGCTTTACTCATATGCTTTTGTTTCTTATTTTAGAATTTTTTTATATAAGCTTTGACTATTTAAATCATTATATTGTTTTAATTATATTTTTATCTTATATAATTAATGTTTTTATCTTTAATAGAAATTTTATGCTCAGATATATTTATATAATTTTTTACATTGGTTCAAATATAATAGGAATTTTCTTGATTGAAACAGATTATTTTTACTTATCCGAATTAAGAACATATTCTTTTAATAATAACTCCTTTTTGATGATTATTTTAGCTCATGTTTTTTTTATTGAAACCCTAAGATTTTTAGATTCAAAGAAAAAAGAGAGTAATTTTATAAAAAAATCTATAATTCAATACAAAAACTTTAGGATTGAAAAATCTCAATTTCTGCAAATACTTATATGGATATTTCTTATTCTATTTTTATTCATGTTTAGTCGGGTGATAGATACACCTTTCTTTGAAGTTAAGCTTGATCGGTTTTTATATAAAGATCAATATTTAGGGATATGGGATAAAATTTCTAATTCGATACTATATTTTTCTGGGCTTATAGGGTTATATTATTTTCATACAAAAGATAAAAAAGTATTGATTTTCCTTTTCATGATTTTTACTTACCTATTTTGGATAGGTCATAAATTTTCTATTTTTCTAAGCTTAGGTTATATAATATTTTTGCCATTTATATGGTACGTTTCAAAAAAAGTTGTTAACAAAATAATTATAGCAAGTATTGGAGGAATCCTTCTTTTAATAATTATAGTATCTCTCCAAAGTTTTATAGTATATGAGAGAAACTATAGCGAAAACAATGAATACATCAAAATGAGATTAGCTCAACAAGGGCAATTGTGGTGGGCTACCTACGGAGTAGAAAAAGGAAAAGAAAATAACCTTCAAGAAATTTCAGAAGAATTTAATACTTTTTTTAGAATAAAAACTGACAAAAATGACCTGTATAATTCTGGAATCTATAAGATTATGAAACTTACAACTCCATATGATGTATTTGTGCAAAAAGTAAATTTAAAAAATAGTAGATATGCCTATTCTACTCAAGCAACAATATATTATTATTTCAAAGGGTTAGGTTTGATACTTTTTTCCATAATTTCTGGAATAATATACTTTTTTGTAATTAATAAATTAATAAAAAATATTCAATTATATAGAATTATTCCTACTATTTTATATACTAGATTATTATTAATTTGTAACAATGTTTTATTACAATCAGACTTTAATAAATTTTTTTCTTTGGAAGTTATCTTGATAATAACTATTCTAGCTGTTCATTCTATAATAACTAAAAATTTAACGAAGAAACATGTTAGAACTAGTAATATTAGTAAAAATTAAATCAAATAAGTAAAACGAGGAAATAAAATGAATTTATTTGTATGTTCCACGCCTTATCATATATTTGTAAGTATATGTTTGCTTAATTCGAAAAATGAAAAAGGTATATTCTATTTAACTACACATGATAGTCTTTCTGAAAAAAACTTTAACAAGTATAAAGAAAAGCTTTTAGAACTAGAAAATGTTGTAGAAGTATATATTAGAAAAAGAGACAAAATAAAGGAATGGATGCTGATAGAAGGAATAATAGACAAGTTTGAATATATTAAATTGAAAAAAGTAATAAAAACAAGTACGGTATATATTTTTCCTTGGAATCCATATTCTTTATATACAATTACAAATTTTATATATACCAAATCGAAACAATTGCATCTAGTCGAAGATGGATCAAATCTCCACCAATATAAAAAGCCTAGAATTATTAAAATTATGGTAAAGAAATTTGTTTATGGAGTAAAAACAAATTTCTATAAAGACAAAAAATTAAAAAGTATACTAGTTCAATACCCTAGTAAATATCCGGATTTTCTTAAACCAAAACTCACTCTGTTAGATCTAAATAATCTTATGAATAAGTTAGACCAAGAATTAAAAAACAAAATATTAAATGTCTTTTTGTCAACTAGATCGACTAATGCTATAGCAAGTTTGAAAAATAAAAAAAATTCCATTATAGTATTAAGCCAACCTTTATCAGAAGATGGATACTTAAGTGAAAAAGTGAAAATAGGCTTATATCAAGAAATAATTGATCGCTATAAAAACGAATACTCTATGATTATAAAAAAGCACCCTAGAGAGAAAACAAATTATAATCTCGAAAATGTAATTGAATTAGATGGTGAATTTCCTAGTGAAATTTTTGCTTTATTGAATCTAAAATTCAATAAAGCAATCGGAATTTGCACAAGCGCAATCGACACAATAGAAGCTGATGAAAGAATAAATACTAATAGTGAATTTTTTAAAAGGGGAAATATAAATGAGTAAAGCATATATAGAAATTGCAGAACGAAAAATTGGCGAAGAATATAAGCCAGTAGTAATTGCTGAAATTGGAATAAACCATGAAGGCAACTTAGAGCTAGCAAAAAAAATGGTTGACGCTGCTTATGGAGCGGGGGCAGAAATTATTAAGCATCAAACCCATGTAGTGGAAGATGAAATGAGTAAAGATGCAAAAAGTGTAATTCCAGGAAATACCGATGTATCAATCTATGAAGTTATGGCTAGATGTGCTTTGGACGAAGAAGATGAAACAGCTTTAAAAAATTATGTAGAAGCCAAAGGAATGATTTTCTTAAGTACACCATTTTCAAGAGCAGCAGCTGAAAGGTTAGAAAGAATGGGTGTTTCTGCTTACAAGATTGGATCAGGAGAATGCAATAACTATCCTTTAATTGAACTTATAGCATCTTATGGAAAGCCAATGATTGTATCAACAGGAATGAACGATATTCAAAGTGTTCAAAAGACAGTTGATATATTAGAAAAATACAATGTTCAGTATTGTTTGTTACACTGCACAAACGTTTACCCTACTCCAGCGTCGCTAGTGAGATTAGGTGGAATGCAAGAATTGCAATCTGCTTTTCCTAATGCAGTTATAGGATTATCAGATCATACGGTAAACAACAATGCATGTTTAGCTGCAACGGCTCTAGGTGCGTCTGTTTTAGAGCGGCATTTTACAGATTCAATGGATCGCCCGGGACCGGACATAGTTTGCTCAATGGATCCTAAAGCATTGTCAGAACTAATCAAAGGAAGTGCTGAGATTGCAGAAATGAGAGGCGGAAAGAAAGAGGCCGCTGCTGAAGAAAAAGTAACTAGTGATTTTGCATTTTCAACTATCGTTGCAATCAAAGATATTAAAGCAGGAGACGTTTTAAGCGAAAAGAACATTTGGGCAAAGAGACCTGGAACGGGTGAAATTAAAGCAGAGCATTTTAACTCAATTATAGGTAAGAAAGTTTTGGTTGATATAGTAAATGATGAACATTTAAAATGGGCTGACATAGCAAAGTGAGTGAAGTAGTTATGAAAAAAGTATTGTTTCTAACAGGCACCCGTGCAGATTATGGAAAAATAAAATCGCTTATGAAGCAAGTTGCGAAAAGCGAAGTTTTGGAACTTAATATCTTTGTAACCGGGATGCATATGCTATCTAAATACGGTTCTACATGGAAAGAGATAGAAAAAGATGGCTTTAAAAATACTTATCATTTTATAAATCAAAGTTACAATTCTACTATGGATATTGCTTTAAGTAATACAGTTTTAGGATTAAGCAATTATGTTCATGAGCATAAACCTGACTTGATAGTGATACATGGTGATAGATTAGAAGCACTTGCTGGTGCAATTGTGGGAGCTTTCAACAACATTAAAGTCGCTCATATAGAGGGTGGAGAAGTATCTGGAACAATTGACGAATCTATTAGACATGCTATTACAAAGTTTTCCCATATTCATTTTGTAAGTAATGAAGAAGCTAAAAATAGAGTAGTTCAATTAGGTGAAGATCAAGAAAGTATTTATGTAATAGGGTCTCCAGACATGGACATTATGGTGTCTGATACCCTGCCAGATATTGAAAAGGTAAAAGAAAGATATGAAATACCATACGATGAATATGGTATTCTTATGTATCATCCTGTGACTACTCAGGTAGAAGAACTTTCAAACAACTCAAAGGAAATTATTGATGCATTGATTGAGTCGAACAAAAACTATGTTGTGATTTACCCAAATAATGACTCTGGAAGTTCGATAATATTGAAAGAATACGAAAGAATTATTAACAATGAACGTTTTAAAGTATTCCCTTCCATGAGATTTGAGTACTTTCTAACTTTATTAAAAAATAGCGACTTTATAATAGGGAATTCAAGTGCAGGTATAAGGGAAACAGGTTTATATGGAATTCCTTCAATTGATTTAGGTACTAGACAGAAAGGCAGATACAGTATCGAAGAAGAAGGAAATATCGTGCATGTTAAGGAAGAAAAGAATCAAATATTAAATGCTATTCAACAACTTAACGGAATACAATATTTTCCGGTTAATTTTGGAGACGGCAGAAGCGATGAAAAATTCATAGAAATAATAGAAAAAATACTTGGGAGTAATATTGATATACAAAAAACATTTAGAGATGTTTATTATAAGGTGTGATGATTTTGTATCAAAACAAAAAATTATTAGCAATTATTCCTGCGCGCGGTGGAAGTAAAGGAATCCCAAATAAAAATATTATTCAAGTTGTAGGGAAACCCTTGATAAAATATTCCATAGATGAGGCGTTAAAATCAAAATATCTTGATGCTATTGTTGTATCTACAGAAGATGAAGCTATAAAAAAAGTAGCATTAGAGTGCGGAGCAGAAGTACCCTTTCTACGACCTATAGAGTTAGCAGCAGATACTTCTAGAACGATAGATGCCCTTATCTATACTTTGAGAAAACTAGAAAAAGAAGGAAGAAAATATGACTATATAGTCTTATTACAACCTACTCAACCTTTAAGAAAAAGTTGGCATATAGATGAAGCTATTGAGAAGATAGTCGAGGTAGATGCCGACAGTCTTGTAAGTGTTTCAGAAGTTAATGAACATCCCATATTAATGAGAACTATCGATGAAAAGAATAGAGCAAACAATCTATTAGAAATAAAGAGCACTGTTAGAAGGCAAGATTTTTCGAAAATTTATAAGGTTAATGGATCTGTATATATAAATAAAATCAATGAAAATTTCAATTATGATACTAGCTTAAATGATAATAGCCTAGCTTATATAATGGCAAGAGAGTTTGATGTGGATATAGATGAAATATTTGACTTGGAAATTTTTAAGCTACGATTAGAAAACAATTCTCCAAGTTAGGATATAAAAAGGAAGTAACAGTTTGATAAATATATTAAAAGCTAAAAATATAAACAGAAGTGATTTTAAAGCAAAGTTAGTAGAATCATTTTTTGGAAAAGTTTCGTTCATATTATTTACTATGGTTTTTTCATTAGTTTGTACCCGTTTATACGGAGCAGAATTATTTGGTCAATACACTTATGCTTTCTCAATTATTACTCTACTGATGATATTTGCAAAAGCAGGATTTGATAACAGTTTAGTATATTACATTCCAAAAAGCGGAAACAAATATATTAGCTTTAGCTTTTTAGTTAATGCTGCAGTTTCTTTTATTCTCGTATTAATATCTATGTTTTTTATTTGGGATCATTTTGTTAGAGTAATGTTGCCTTTAATTTGGTTAGTATCTGTAGAGCAAATATTTTTCGGAATTTATAGAGCAAATGGCAATTTAAAAAAGTATTACTATATTAATGGTTTTCTTTCATTAGTAATAAGAATACTCATAATAATTTCATTCTATTTCATATTTGGAAAAAATTTCGTTGGTATTGTAGTTGGTGTATATTTTTCATACTTATTGTCTAATTTTCTTTACTTTTTACAAAATAGACATATTTTTGGAAAAGTAGCTTATGATAAACAGTACTTATCGTATTCTTTATCCTTAGTACTTGCAGCAGTTATGGGCGTGGCGATGGATAGAGTAGATATAATTATGCTAGGGAATATGACCAACATGGAAAATGTGGGTATCTATCAAATAGCAATACAAGTAGCAAATATACTTTTCATGGTTTTAGTTATATTTGATACAGTATTTGGTCCTCAAATATCAAATCTCTTCCATACCAACAAATTAGAAGAATTAAGAAATTTATATGTAAAGTCTACTCGTATATTAGGTCTGATATCTTTAATTTTTTTTACAACTCTATTATTAGGAAGTCCAATTGCTCTTTCTCTATTTGGGCCAGAATTTATTGAAGGTAAAAGTGCATTAATTATGCGATCTTTTGGTCAATTTATCAATGTTGCAGTAGGGAGTGTTTGGCTAATGTTAGCTATGACTGGAAGACCAAAATTCCATATATATGCTAACTTAACCGCATTTTCAATAAATATAATTTTAAACTATATGCTGATACCGAAATATGGAGTTGATGGTGCTGCTTTTTCGACAATGCTGTCAATGGTTCTTGTAAATCTCATAGGCTATGTAATGGTATCGAAAGTTTTTAAGCTGAAAGTATATAAATATTTCTAGAAAATTTATTAGTATAGTATTTCGCGTATTCCGATATTAATAACTGATAGTAATTATATTTATAAGCATTTACAAATTAGTGTGGAAAGTAGAAAATATTTATTTTGATATTAATGGTTTGTTAAAAGACGAAAAGAGGAGATAAAAGATGACTATCTTAGTAACCGGCGGTGCTGGATATATCGGTAGCCACACAGTACTTTACCTAACAGAGCAGGGAGAAAAAGTAATTGTACTTGACGATTTTTCTACTGGCCATAAAAAAGCGATTGAAGGAACTGTGTGCTACGAAGGGAAAATACATAACTCTGAATTACTAGATAAGATATTCATTGAGAACTCTATTGATTCTGTTATTCATTTTGCAGCAAGTTCTTTAGTAGGTGAAAGTGTTACCAATCCTTTAAAGTACTATGAAAATAATGTAATGGGAACTTTTAACTTAGTTAAAAAGATGGCCGAATACAATGTGAAAAATATTGTTTTTTCTTCTACAGCAGCTACGTATGGTGAACCGAAATCAATTCCTATAAAAGAAGAAGATGCTACAGTCCCTACTAATCCATATGGTGAAACAAAACTAGCAATTGAGAAACTATTGAAGTGGAGTGATGAAGCATATGGTTTAAAATCCATCGCCCTTCGCTATTTTAATGCTGCCGGTGCTGATCCAGAAGGAAGAATAGGAGAAGATCATAATCCAGAATCTCATTTGATTCCCATTGTTTTACAAGTGGCTTTAAGAAAACGTAATTCTTTAAAAATATTTGGGGATGATTACTCTACTGAAGATGGGACTTGCATACGAGATTATATACATGTTTTAGACTTAGCGCAAGCTCATTACTTGGCAGTAAAAAAACTTCGAGAAGAAAAGAAAAGCGCTATTTATAATTTAGGAAATGGTACTGGATTTTCAGTAAAACAAGTAGTTGATGCATGTGAAAAAGTAACAGGCCGTTCAATACCTACAGAAATTGCACCGAGAAGAGCAGGAGATCCAGCAATACTCATCGCTTCTTCTCAAAAAGCGCAAATTAATTTACAATGGAAACCTCAATACTCTGATTTAGAGTCGATGGTTAAACATGCTTGGAATTGGCATCAAAATAATGTGAACGGATATAATGAAACCTTTGTTTATAATTCAAAGGTATAGAATCTTTAGTAAAGATTTGGATTGAGGTTTAAGGAATGGAAGAAAAAAGTTTTACTAAAAAAGGAAAACCTAAACACCTTTGGAGTAAAATTAGCTTAGCTGTAGTATTACTAATTTTTATTGGAGTAGGAGCTTATACATTCTCGATTTATACTCATACAAAACAAACGATAAATGAAGAGATGCAGAGGAATTAAAGGAAAAGATCGGTAGAAAACGCCATTAAATATGTTATTATTGAATGTTGATTAGCGCCCAGGAAACAGTGGACACTCAGATGTTCTAATGGTAGTATCCATTAACCCTGCTGATGACAAAATACAAATTATTAGTATTCCTCGAGATACACGGACGCTTATTGTTGGAAAAGGAAATGAAGGTAAGATTAACCATGCTTATGCTTTTGGCGGAACCGATATGTCGATAGTTACTGTAGAAAACCTTCTTGATATCGATTTAGATTATTACATTGAAGTGAATATGGAAGGTCTATCTGATATGGTTGATGCTTTGCGAAATTACGGTCAATAATGAACTGGATTGGTATGACGAAGGATATTATAAAAAGAATTCTCATAATAAACAGGGGAAAATTGCGCTAGATGGTTCGAAATCTATGGGCTATGTCCGGATGCACCATCTAGATCCCGATGGTGATTTTGGACGGACAAAGCGTCAACGACAGATTATTGAAGCAATTCTAACAAAGAGTGCAAGTGTAAAATCTGTCAGTAAAACAAATGAGATGCTTGCAGTGCTAGGGGCGAGCATGTCAACAAATACGGATTTTAATGATATGAAAAATCTTTTAATTAACCATGCAGATGTACGAAAAAATGTAACCAGTTATAGGATAAAAGGTGATGGCAACATGTTAAATAGCATCTATTATTTAATTATATCTAAAGAGGAAATTTCGAAAGTTCATGAAATGATAAGTGATATAAAATTTTAATAAAAGCTTTATCAAAGCTCCACTTTCTAATTTATAGAGAGTGGAGCTTTTACTATTAAGTTACAGATTATTAATTCGAATCTAGGTCAAATGTTGTGATTAATAAAAATATGCTAAGTATATATAACTCTATTGAGTTTTAAATGTTTATAAGAAAATAAAAACAGGTAAGATAAAAAAAACAAAAGATACATAAATAAGAGGTGTTCTTATGTGGATAATTTTATCAATAATAAGTGTAATTCTTTTAACAGTAGTTTTTTCATTAGTTAGCACAAGTTCTCACGCAGAAGTGATAAGCGAAAGACAGCGAGAAGAATTGAGATCTAAAAAATATGATAAAGGTCTAAATTGACTAAATAGAAACCTAAATTTTGAAAAAAATCTCTAGTTTAATAGAATATTTTTTGAGTTTGGTAATATTATCTCAGCTTAATGCTTAGATAGAAACTATATGTTTCTACCATGCAATGACATAGTATCTACTAAATGAAATGGTACCTTTATATGATTAATGTATATACCCAATGGTGTGACATTTTTTATAAGAGGTATTTTTTATATTCTTTAATATTTTTTAGCATTATGAGTTTAAAGAGCAAAATTTCTATCTATAAATATTGTTTTAGTTAAGGACAATTTAAGACTGCTTGCGGCGGAGGTAGTTGTACAGGCTGAAAAAAAGGAACTGAGAAAACTTTTAGAAAAAAGATAACTCATAATGGAATTGAAAAGATTTTAATTTCTTATAATATTAAGGAATTTTAGGCAAGAAATTAATTCATTTTTGTTAGGTTTAACTAATAATATAAATTTGTTTATCTAGCCTTTTATAAAATACAGAAGATAAATTATATCTTTAATTTTTTTGAAGAAAATAATGATTATATAAAACTGATTGGGGGAATAGATTTATGATTAAATTAGCTAAAATTTATATTATATTGATAGTTTTATCAATCAGTGCTATAGAAACAAATGTAGACTTTACTCAAAAATCATTTGCTGCTACATCAACTAATGTTAAAAAAAAGTCTGATGAGTATATAATATATTCTTTTTTTAAGAATAATTCGGACACGAATACTGGAATATATGTATCGACTGATGGAGAAAGAATCAATAAGATTAATAAAAAAAAATTAAATCTTGCTAATTTACGTGATCCGTCAATTACTTTTTTCGGAGGATGGTTTTTAATTGCTTATACAGGATATAATCCGCAAGATTTTAAAATTTCAAAGTCAAAAGATTTAATTAATTGGACTACAGAAGAAATTGACTTAAATTTATATCAATCTGATTACAATAAGATATGGGCTCCAGAATTTTTTGTAGACGGCAATAAACTTTATGTTTTGCTTTCTAATCGCGAAGGTGCTGATATTAAAGATATTAAAGGAAAAAGCATACCAAAGTTTAAACCATATATTACGGAATGTCTCGATATTAAGAGTTTAAAGTTTTCAACACCAAAACCTTTAAAATTAGACAACGGTAATAAAATTGATCCAAGTATGATTAAACATAAAGGCGAATACTATATGTTCATTAAAAATGAATATGATAAAAAAATAGAATTATGGAAAAGTAATAGAATAACAGGAAAGTATAAAAAAATTAGCAATAGTATTGAACCATTATCTAACACAGAAGGTATTTCGATTATTAAATATAATAAAAAATTTTATTTATATGGTGATAGCTTTGAAAATGACGCAGGAGTCTATTATTTTACTACAAGTACAGATTTAATAAAATGGAGTGCTAAAAAGAAATTAAAGGCACAAGAGCGCATTAGGCATGGTAGTGCTTATGTAGTATCTAACAAAAAGGCGAAAGTTAGTGTTAAGAATTTTATTAATATGGAAAAATGATTATTTGTGTAGTAGAGCATATTAATTTTTAAAAAGGTGCGCACTCCATTTGTAGTGATAGTTAGTTAACAAGTTTAGCACTTTGGATAATTTATAATGATGTGTTAATATCGATAAATTAAAATAAATTTAAGATTGTTATCTTTTCTCTTGGAACCTCTAGTTATGAACCACTTATAACAAGTAGTAAATATTTCTGTATTGATGGACAGGTTATTGGGGTAGTTAAAGAAGTAAATTGAATTAAATGAACTGATGGCTACGTCTAGGAACCTTTTAGTTTCCGGATGTGGCTTTTTCTATGTCTGTTTTTTAGAAGTTTATAAAGAAACATATAAAAGCGTGTAAAAGTTTAGAAAGTTATAAAGAAACTTAAAAGTGGAGGTAAAAGTACGAAAGTTTCATAAGAAAAAAAGAGGCTGATTGAGGTGGCTAATCACGGAACTTTATTCTTCGATAAAATTGAAAAACTTTCTTTGCGGACGCAAGCAAAGCGGCTTCAAGTGCAACGATATTATCGAAATTTTCTTTCCAATTATGCAATATATTATGGTAGAGTAAGGAAATACAAAAAATAAGAGGTGACCCATATGGCTAGAAACAACATCGAAGAATTGGAAAGGAAAGCAACCTCGTCAAAAGTATCCATTGAAGAGATCATAGTGGCGAATCAAGCGCTCAAGGACGTTGTGATCAAAACGCCGCTGCAGCGAAATGAACTTCTTTCTGTCAGGTACGGCTGCAATGTCTATTTGAAACGGGAAGATTTGCAGGTGGTGCGTTCATTCAAGTTGCGCGGGGCTTATAACTTCATCCGCAGCCTGTCGATAGAAGAACGAAACAAAGGCGTTGTTTGTGCCAGCGCCGGCAACCATGCCCAAGGCGTTGCGTATTCCTGCTTTGCGCTGGGAATTGAAGGAAAGATCTTCATGCCGCTGACAACCCCAAGCCAAAAAGTTTCCCAAGTCAAGCGCTTTGGCGGCGATCGCGTATCGGTCGTCCTTACAGGAGACACGTTTGACGATGCCTACACAGCGGCTGTGGAATCTGGTGCAGCCGAAGGAAAGGTGTTTGTCCATCCTTTCGATAATAACCTGGTTATCGCCGGCCAAGGTACCGTGGCAGTGGAAATCCTAAACGACATGCAGGAGCCGGTCGACTATGCATTTTGTGCTATCGGCGGCGGCGGGTTGGCGTCTGGCATCGGAACGTATTTAAAAGGAATCAGCCCGTCCACGAAACTGATCGGTGTTGAGCCTGCGGGAGCTGCCAGCATGAAGGCATCGCTCGACAGGGGCCAAGTGACCCGTCTCGATTCCATTGATACATTTGTCGATGGCGCAGCTGTTAAACAGGTCGGCGAGTTGCCAGTAGCCATCTGCAGCGGCGTTTTGGATGATATCGCCCTTGTACCCGAAGGCAAAGTCTGCACGACCATCCTGCAGCTGTACAACGAAAACGCGATTGTAGCGGAACCGGCGGGTGCCTTGTCGGTGGCGGCGCTGGATTTCTATCAAGAAGAAATCAAAGGGAAAAATGTGGTATGCGTCATCAGCGGCGGCAACAATGATATTGAGCGGATGCAAGAGATCAAAGAAAAATCGCTCATCTATGAAGGGCTGAAGCATTATTTTATCGTCACGTTCCCGCAGCGTGCCGGCGCACTGCGCAAATTCATGGACCAAGTTCTAGGCGAGCAGGACGACATCACGCATTTCCAATACACAAAACGGACCAACCGCGAAGCAGGCCCCGTCATCGTCGGCATTGAACTGAAGAGCCGGGAAGACTACGTGCCGCTTCTGAGAAGGATGGACGAAAACGGATTTCCTTATAAGGAAATCAACAATGATCCGATGTTATTCAACTTGCTGATTTAATCAGGGAATCTTCTTCTGAAAAGATCTATAAGGCGCTTAGGTAGAAGCCGGAGTATGAATTGGAAGCAATTATTGAAAGTGCTCGGAAGTGGCATTCTAAGTAAGTAGACAAATTAAAGTGTGAACTAATTATTTTCGATGAAATTGAAAAAAGCATCCGCTTTCCTATAACTTCTAGGAACAGCGAATGCTTTTTTACTTTGTAAAAACATGGCCACTCTTATATTTCAATCACTCGATTGCCTTCAATCGTTTTTGTTAATTGGTCCAAATTAGCAAAAGGACTAGTGGAAACAATTTTACTCAGTCCCTGCATTCCTGTACTAATTAATTCCTTGTCGTTTTCTTTAAGTCCTTTGTCAATAATCTCAAAAGATTTATTGATTACGGCCTTTCTTTCATTGAAAAGTTGTTCGAAGATATAGCGGTAAAGATCATATTTTTTCTCGATCTCTGTTAAGAGAAATTCTTTTTGGGCTTGGATTTTTGCGAGTTCACGTTCAGTAACTTTGTGTTCTACATAAGCATCCGTTAGTTTAGAAAATATATCTACTACGTCAGCATTCGGGAGTACATGAGAAACTTCATTTAGCCTCTTTAAGGCTTGAGAAGAATTCTTTTTTGATGAACCCTTGGATAATTCAAACATAATCATTGCTCCTCTTCTTCGAAAACTTTTGTGTCTATTAAAAGTGCAAAGTTGCTTGCAATGCCGCCGATGTAAGCAATGTTTTCGTAATCTTTCTTTGAAAAGTAATTTCTTCTCAGCAGTGTTTTCCGCATCCATTTCACGGACCTGGATATGAACGGCACTCTATATATTTCTTTGAAAACTTTTTGGAACTCTTCTTCAAAAACTTGATTTGATTTCTCTAAAGAGAGGATCAGTTCTTCGGAGCGCTTGTTTATTAAGTCCATTTTTAATATATTGGCTTGGACTTGATCCATCAACTTTATCACTTCTGCCATATTCTTTTCAATTTCAGTAATTTTTTTATTGGCTTGGATATGACTGATAACTCCAGTTAATGCAAGAGCGGGAATCGCAACCAATCCTCCGATAACTGCAGTTCCTGCTGCCATGCCGCCACCGCCAGCAGCTAAAGCGCCGCCTCCAAACCATGCCAAAGTAGCATTTGTCGCTGCTGCTCCGGATAGCCCGGCTAATGCAGTTCCAGTTGAAGCGGTTCCAAAGGTCGAAGCCAAAGCCCAGGCGCCGACCGCTGTGCCTACACCGGTGGATAATCCTTTAGAAGCGTTCATTGCCATGGTGCCGGCTGTGATTGTTGCATCAATTTGATTGAAATTGGCTGTACCCATACTATTCTCAAACTTTTGGTCAACGATATCTCGTTCTTTGCTTTGAAGATTTTTAGAAAGCTTGCTGATCTTTTTAAGGGATTTAACTGCAGCGATTTTAGCTTCTATCACTTCTTCTAATTTGTCATTTACTTGTATCCTTTTGTCTTCCATTTTAGCGTGTAACTGCTGATATTTACTCTGCAAATCATCGTTTTCTTCAATTTTTCTTTCGATTCTTCCATGCGCTCCAAAACTAACGATATTCTTTAAAACTCCCATTGATTAACTTCCCCTTGCCTTAGTAGTAGCACGCAAAGCTATAAGATTTATGTGTGTAGTTTAGCCTATTATAGTTTACATATTCTTCTTTTAAAAGAGGTATTAGAAATAATTGGTGAAACGTGTTCCTGTGCTGGAAAAAAATTAATAATTAACTGCATTGCATAGGAATAAATCTCTTTCTAATAAACTTGATGGCTTTTGGAGATGATTTTTTGTTTTTGCAATTAACATGAGTTGTCCCAATTTAACGGCATACAAAATATTAGTGAAAATATGCTGTTTTTTTTTGATTTTTTCAACCAGCGTGTTCCATTAATTTAACCAGCTTTTAACCTGCTGGGTCTAGTATTCGTCTTAACAATGGAAAGACTGGGGCCATAAAGAGCCAACGGGATCCTTCAAAGGAAAGAGGCTAGGACGATGGGAGACTTGTATGTTGATCAAAGCTTTGGCCGGCTGCATGAAGCGATGGAAAACGGGACGTGCGAGGTGTTTGATTTCTTTCATGCCTTAGGAACGGTGAAGCATGTATTTATCAAGCGGGAGATTCCAATCAGGATGGGCGGAAAGGCTTTCTATGAAATTGTGACGCCTTGTGGATATGGGAGGCCGATGATTGCCGGCTGCAAAGAAGGCGATATACGGAAGTTGGTTTATGAATTCGCGCTTGCATTTGAACGGTACTGCAAGGACCACCATATTGTCTGGGAATACGTGCGTTTTCATCCGGTGATAGGCAATGCGGAAGCGTTTGCCGACTGCTATGATCTCCATTATATCGGCGAAGCATTCGGTACCGATCTGCAGGGGTTTGCAGATCCGGTGCAGGAGGAGTTTTCCGAAAGTGCTAAAAGGGCTGTCTGGAAAGCTTTAGAGGCAGGCGTCGAATACCGGATTACGGAAAAGCCGAAAAATCTCCACCAGTTTCATAAGTTCTATTCTTCCTTTGGTGGAAAAGGCGAAAAGAAATTTAAGGCCGACTTTTTTTGGGAATGCGGGAATTCATTTCGCGAGCAGATTGTGCTTGTGGAAGCGGTGTACAAAGGGCAAGTGATCGGCATGGGTTTGAACTTTCTTGCCAATAATATTTTGCATACTCATCTATTTGTGGTCGATCCTTCTTCTTGCTATCTATCACCGGAACATGTCATGCACTTTGGCCTCACGTTATGGGGAAAAGAGCAGGGCGTGGACCTCCTGCTCGATGGCAGCTGGCTGATCGATCCTAAAGCAACCGGCATGCACATCTTCAAAAAGCAATTCAGCCAGAACACCAGCTTCAAGTATTGCATCGGGCAGCGGGTGTGGGATAGAGAGGTTTACCGGAAGTTATACGGCGTTGCGGAAAACGGGGAGACGGATGTGTATAGTTTTGCTTAAGTGCCAGCGACTAATCATTTATTTCCTATGGCCGATCGAAGCTGACGAGGAAAACCTGGAATGTACCGGATTGTAAAGGTAAAAAGATCTAAAGGTTGTATACGGCTATTGTTTTGGCCGAAGTAGAAAAAGAGGCTCATTCTATCGACCGGAATTGAGCCTCTTTTTTAGCTGCTATTACAGTTCGTAACAGGGAAAGTTATATCGAGTTATGGTTAAATTAATCAAAAGAATCGATAAGGTTGGACGTGGCATTTTAAATGAAGAAATTGCTTTTTCACATGACTCATATTGAAAATTTACAGTCGATCTTTAAAAATCAAGGCTTACTAGCTTACTCAGAACTAGCATCACTAAACAAAACCTAACAGGATATCGCTAATGCAAATATTCAAGACCGGCGATCGACTACACTTGTTCCGCTTGCGCCGGGTGGCGTTCTACATGAATATGTCCCTTTCTATTTTGCACCGCGCTCACCTATGCTATATTCGGTGAAGCACAGTGGAGTGGATTAACAGGACATCGTTTATCTGGTAACCGATACCGTAAAAGTAGAGCAAGGGAATTTGCCTTATCTATTTACAGATGGGCACGCGATTATGTACATAACAGAATTTTACTCGCAATTGAGTGATTTGGATAAAGTGGATTGGGCCATCATGGAAGATAAGTATTGGGGCGATACGGAAGAAGATCCTGACAGAAAACGAAGAAGGCAAGCAGAATTTCTAATTCATCGCCAAGTACCGTTATCTGTTATTGCGGGGTTCGGCGTTATGAACAACCTAGCAAAGGGAAAGGTTGAAAACTTATTGAACTTTTATCAAATCGACAAGCCAGTATTTATACGCCCGCATTTTTATTATTAAGGAGGTGAATAGCATGATTATATCAAAGACAGGGAATTTACTGGAAGATCAAGCAGAAGCTTATGTAAATACCGTCAATACGGTAGGTGTAATGGGGAAAGGAATTGCGTTGCAGTTTAAGCAGGCATTTCCAGAAGTATTCAAGCAATATGCGAAAGACTCTAAGTTTGGAAACTTAAAGATTGGAAAGATGCACGTTGTACAGGTGGAATCTTTGACAAATCCTCAATATGTTATCAATTTTCCGACGAAAAAGCATTGGAAAAATCCATCTGAGATGGCCTATATCGAATCTGGTCTCCAGGATTTGGTGAAAGTGGTAAAAGAGTTGAGCATTCAATCAATTGCAATACCTCCACTTGGTTGCGGAAATGGCGGGCTGGCTTAGGAAGAAGTGCAGCCGAAAATTGAGCAGGCATTCCGAGACGTCCCTATAGACGTTCATTTATATGGTCCTGCCGGTTCTCCTCTTGCTAACCAAATAAAAATAGGAACTGCTGAACCGAATCTGACAAAAGGCCGAGCGTTATTAATATCCCTCATGGACAGTTATTCTGTTCCTGGATATCGTCTTTCTCATTTGGAAATCCAAAAATTGGCGTATTTTTTGCAGGAAGTGGGAGAACCCATGAAATTGCGTTTTGAAAAAAATAAGTATGGACCTTACGCTGAGAACTTAAATCATGTTCTGCAAAGAATCGAAGGTCATTTTATTCGCGGATATGGTGACAGAAGTAGAGAAGCGGAAATCTATCTTTTAGAGGGAGCGGCTTCCTGGGCTGAAACGATACTTGAAAAAGATCAAGATTCTTTAGAGCGATTAAAAAAAGTAAAAGAACTCATTCAAGGTTTTGAAACACCTTACGGACTGGAGTTACTGGCAACTGTTCATTGGGTGATGAAAAATAACTCTGAGTCAGCTAGGGATTTAACTTTTGTCACAAAAGAAGTCCAAAATTGGAACGAGCGAAAAAAGAAATTATTTTCAACAAAACACATTGAGAAGGTATGGCATTACCTTCAATCATTAAAAACGGTATCAATATCGGTATAACAAGCAGCACTGGGATTTCCAGTGCTGTTTTTTTATGTGAAATTCTAATTGAATGGAAGCTGCCTACGCTGCTTCATTCCTCTTTAGTAGATTTTAAAATTTCCTGCCCAAGAATCCTTTCTCTTTTAAAAGTAAACATTCGTTCGTTGTTACATCAAAGCTTCTTAAAAAGATGTATTGGCTTCTGCAGAAGAAGGCGTGGAAATCATTATAGAAAAGGCTAAAAAGAAAGAGGTTAGTACAATATCCAATTCAATGTTATCGTTATTACAGCCCCAAACGGCTGAAGCCGGCTGGTGGAGCAACTTTAACGATTGCCTGTCAAGCCAAGGGATTGCTGGTTGGGCCATAACTTCCCTTTCTGTCATTTGCGGGTTTGCTTGTATTGGATCCGCAGGGGCAGGATGCGTACCGTGTCTGTTGGGAGCGGGTTTATTGACTGAGGGAGTCATTGCCTACTGCATCGGCATGGCTGGAATGTAAGAGCGTTAAAAAGGAGGTATCGAAGCATTGAAAAATCTATTATCAATTATTCTTATCCTGCTGGGTGTCTTGCTGGCCTTAAGCTTATTGGAGATTATTAATATCCCGCTATCAATTGTGTACGTTGCGATTTTCGTAGTAGCTATCGTGCTTTTGATGTTGATGTTTTTCCGGGATGGAAAAACTAAGAACACGTAATTATAAAGGGTTGTTCAAAAGATTATTTCAACGATCTTTTGAACAGCTCTTTTTTGTTAACAGTAAAAGTTTAGCGGGAATACTAAATAGCAATCATTTGGCCGTAAAGGGATGAAATGGAACTCTCGAATGATAGCAAAAGTAAAAGACAGAAGTCCAGTAGAGATAATATGATAATTATCTGAAAATTTAAAAAATAACTATTTTAATTCCTTAAAATGTAATAAAATTAAACTTATTCTATTACATTTGGAGGGGACAAAATGGATCAACGTTTTCAAGAATTGGATTCCTTGCGGGGAATTGCGGCTCTTATTGTAGTATTCCATCATTTTTTATTTATACTTCCTGCTTTCAAAGATGATGCATCGCCTGAAAATCTCTGGATCGATCTCTTCACCCATACACCACTGCATATTTTGTGGGCCGGACATGAAGCGGTCATTTTCTTTTTTATCTTGAGCGGTTTTGTGTTGTCCCTGCCGTTCTTTAAAGAGGGAAGGGAATTTAACTATACGGACTATGTGGTCAAAAGATTTTTCCGCATCTACATTCCCTATATCGTCTCGATTTTTATAGCAATCTTGTTAAGGTTGATTGTCGAGGAGAGGGGAATCTCGGGTTTAAGCAGCGGATTCAACGAGTTGTGGGAAAATGCGATTGATGCTGGAATCATTCTTAGCCATATCCTTTTCTTAGGCGAATATACGACTCGGACATTCAACTCGCCAATCTGGTCGTTGATCCACGAAATGCGCATTTCGTTGATTTTCCCTTTTGTCGTAATGTTCATGAATAAGAACAAGTTATGGAAAACTGTCGGGGCAGCGGCTGCTTGTTCTCTGGTTGCTATAGTCTTGATCAAACTTACGGGAGCTTCAAGCAAGAGTATTCTCTATTCCTTTCATTATTTGCTGGTATTTGTTGTTGGAGCCCTATTGGCAAAATATCGTTTTCTATTGCTCGAACTTGTCGACAAATTCAAGGTTAAAAATTATGCGCTGTTCATAGGCGGAATCCTGTTACTGACATACCCTTGGTGGTTCTTCAGGGATTTTCGGATCATCCATGTTCTGGATGATTGGGTGATCATTTTAGGAGCGTCTTGCATCATCCTCTTGGCTTTTACATCTAAAGCATTTTCGCGTTTTTTGAATTTGAAAACCAATTTGTTTTTGGGTAAGATTTCTTACAGTTTATATTTATATCATATGCTGGTTTTATTGCCGATGGTTTTCTTGTTCTATGGAAAAATCCATATAGTAGGCATCTTCTCGATTTCCTTGCTTTTGTCGATCATCGTTGCAGCGATTGCTTACTATTGGGTTGAAGAACCTTCCATCAGCTGGGGGAAAGTTGCCATAAGGAAATTAAGGGAACGCAAATTGGAAATAAGGCAAGTTTCGAAGCCAGGGTTGGATGAGACTGCTGATTAAGGATTTCACTTGCAATGCAATATCGGCGGGTATGAATATGGAATGATTACCGCAAATGAACGGTCCATAGGAAAATGGAGGTGCTGCAGAAAGCCGCACCACCAAACCCGGGGCAATGAAAAAGAGCGCGGACAGCTGGCAGGCTGTCCACGCTCTTTTTTGTTTCAACCTTATTTCTTCTCCAACCCGAGCGCAAAGCCCAGGTACATCAATGCATTCCTGGCCTTAGAGGCCATCGACATTGCCAGACGCTCAAGCTCAAGCCGCGTCATCTGATGCTTTCGGAGCTCGGCTTCTTTCGCCACTTCTTCCGGCGAGTCGATGACCTGCACAAAGCTTCGCTCCATCTGGTGGCGCAAGCCAAGCGCGCGGAGCATCGGGAGACTTTGCTGCTCGGACCGTTCATAGCCGAACACTTCCTTCGAATGCCAATAGAGCGCTTTTAAAGCGGCATTTTTTGAGTCCTGGATAAAGGGCTTGAGCGGCTTTTTCGGATGTTCTTCCTCGAACCAGATGCGCTGCATGCCGACGCGCTGCTCCGGCACTTCGAGCTGGTAATAGTGGTTCAGGAAAGACGCTATCTTATCGAACAGTGAAAACGCCTGGCGGAAAACGCTCTTCAGCCGCTCGCTGCGGTTCGGATCCTTTGGGTCCTGTTCGAGCGCCTCGAACAGCGTCCAGCGGAGCGCCGTGAATTCCGAGACGAGTGCGTCCATATAGCTGGAAAGGAAAGCGCCGTGAATTTTGTCCTCGCCCTTATGGCGGTAACTGAGCGTATCAAGCTTCATCATATTATCTGCATCAAACTCGTTCGCGCCATTCAAGAGAAGCCGGTGTTCCGCGCACCAATCGCGGTATTCCTTCTCGCGGCCTTCAAAGAAGTTCGGTTTATAGCCCGAGGTCACATCGACCGGGCCAAGTTTATCCAGCATATTTTCCGCAAGTTTCAACCGCTCCGCGTAGAGTGCGCGTCCGCTTTCATCATGGATTGCCTCGAGCGACTGCCGCAGGAAATCACGCGCTGCATGAAGCGCCTCTGCTTTTTCAATCGTGTCTTGCAGTAAAGTGGAATAAAACAACAGGCCCCATCCCCGTTCGCCGTCTTTTTTGGCGAACGAAGGATCATCGGCCGCCTCGACCATGGCCTCCGCCACTTGGATCCCCTCAATCGCACGTCCGACGTAAATCAGCGTCTCCGCATAGTTCAGGCAGATTTGATTCCATACGGGCGCCGGCACTTTGCCGCGGAACTGGAAGTGGAGGCTCTCGAACAAAAACAGCTGGCGCTGCTTCATCGGGCTGTTCCAGTCTTTCTGCAGCTGGTGCCGGATGCCGAGCTGGCTACATTCCAGAAGCACCGGGAAGGGATATGCCGCCTGGCCTTCAAGCCGTTTTTTCAAATGGGTGATCAAGTCTCCCAGTTTTTCCGGTTCCTGCTTCGTCTTCTGGAACTCCTGCAGCAGCAGCTGTGCTGCCTGATAGATTTCTTTTATTTCAAACTGTCCATAGTCCTCTGAAAGGATGATGTCGTTTATTGTCGCCATGGGAACCCTCCTTGGAATATGCTGATGAGTTTTGGTTGTCTTTAACTATTTTCTAGAGAGCAACCAAGCTTCTGTATGTCTATTGTAAAGGAAAGGAACAGGTACAAGTAAAGCGATAGGGTGAAGATAAAAGAAAAAACTATATTGTGGTTTTTCTTAGGAGAAATCTATTCGATACTATTTCAGGTGGAAAACGATCACATGAAGCATGCGGAAGATGCAAAATATACAAAAGGGGAGTTAACTGGCAGGAAATACATGTAGAAAGTTTAGAAAGTCACGAAAAGAACTCGGAAGTTCATGTAAAACGCTGTTAGTTCATGATGAAATGCCAGAACTTCATGAAGAAAATATTAGTAGCAAAGCATTGCAGCAAATTAAAGCGGCATTTCCACTTCAATTGATCCGAAAAAGGTCAATTGGAAGCGAACTCGGTTATTTCTGGTAATTAAGGGTGAAATTTAATAATAGATTCTAAAAATGAGAAATTACCAATGACGAGAAAAGGCACATCGGGTTGATTACCAAATCGAACGTAGGCGCCATTGTCTGGAATACGTGCGTATTCACTCAATTATAGGAATTAAAAGAGGCGCTTGTGGAATAAATCTTACACTTAATTAAAAAACATAGTAAATAGTGGTTATTATAATTTTATAAACATTTATTTAATGGAAAAAAAATGATAATATATTACCGAGACTATGTAACTACTTAATGGAAGGTTGAAAACATGATATTTTAAGAGAAATAAATAACTCAAATGCTGCATTCACTGAAAAATAGTAGCTATGAATATAGAAGTTATATTCTATAGATACGTATAGATGAAACTTCTCATGACTAATAGGCTTTTCTAATATGTAGATTTATAACATCTAAAGTTGATTAAAATTTAACAAAAATTAGATTGAAATAGAGAAGAGTTGGAGGTTATTTATGGGCTTTTGTACACAATGCGGAAATTCAATCGAAGCCACTTCTCGTTTTTGTGGGAAATGTGGCTCAGAAATAAAGAGACAAGAACCAAATCAATCACTTCAAGCTGAAAACAAGCAGTCAACTAATAGCAGTGGCAGCCGTTTACAAGATCCAATGCATGGCCAAAATACGCCAAAAAGAAAATATGACAAAAAAGCAATCGGCATTATCCTTGCTATATCAATATGCCTCATAATTTATCTAGGTTCTCCCAAGAAATTGACGGAGCAGGAATACCAAGATTTGGCTATTGAGATACTAGTTAAAGACAAGCTTGCTATGGATAATTTTTCAGATGCAATCGATTACTCAGGTATATATATGGGGTTAGAACCAGAATGGTCAGAGGAGTATAAGCAATTAATAGAACCTGCTAAAAATCTTGAGAAAGATTTCGAGGATCTCAGTGACAGGTTGGAAAAGGTAAAACCTCCGGAATACTTTGTGTATGAACATGAAAATCTGTTAAAAGTGTTAAATGCGCATAAAAATATGGCTTCTAATATTGGCTCTTATCTAATAGCAGGTGACGAGGAATATATGGAGTTATTCGAAGAATATGAAAACACAGCAGACGAATATTTAGATGAGTCGATCTTTGCAAATGAGAAATACGAGGAACAAGTGATGGAAACGTATAGAAAGATGACGATTGATTGAAAATGAAGCTAGACTCGAAAGATTGTATCAAGGTATTAGGCTAGATGGAACTAGAATTTAAAACCAATGTGCGTATTGGGTGAATTCGTTGGAAATCGTAAGCTTGTTTGTTGAAAAAAGTGCATGCGTCGAATCATGAGAAAGATAAAGGGGAAAAGTAATTAGAAATTGCTTGTATATGCAGTAAAGTAAATAGTCAAAGCAAAGAACGGCAGTATAACCCCTTGAAGTTGAAGTTTTCTTTATACGGCTGATTGGCTGGCATGAACCCGGTAAGTTACTGGCTCATGCCAGCCGATTTTTGTTCAATGCGCTCGTGGCTGTAGTAGAGGATGTACTATTCAGGCCGCCATTTAATGTGGCATCCAAAGTGTAGATAGGTGTCCTTTATTTCAAATTGCCCATAATCCTCCGATTGAATGAGGTCATCGATTGGCGCCATGGGAATACCCTTGGAATAACTGGTGAGGATTGATTGTTCTTAAGCGATTGCTATTAAGCAACCAAACTTCTGTAGGTCTATTGTAAAGGGAAAAAGGGGGAGGTTCACTCTTATGAATTGCTCTTCTGAAATGTGCGAAATTTTAGGAAGGGGGCGGCTAGTAAATAAGTAAATTCCTTCTGCGTTTTTAGAGTTGCAGTTAATGCGGTTATTTCTGGTTAATGCGGGTAAACTCTAGTAATAGAATTTAACTAGGAGGGATTTCGAATGACGAGAAAAGGCACAGCGGGTCGAATGCCCCAATCAAATGTAGGCGCTAATGAATCTTTGACCGACAAAGCCACGATGAAGATAAAAGAAGTGTTCGACGGCGAAAACGAAGCGACAAACTACGATGACATTGATCATGATGCAGGTGCAATCGAGTACAGCAAACGGAAACAGGCAGAGGAGGATCGAGAGAAAGAATAATGTGGAATTGCATTTCTGTGTTAAGAACTATTTAGTTTAGTTACTACATGCGGCGCGCTTAGCAATAGATTCAAATGTCCTAGTACGTCGCTGGAGAAATGGCTTGGCCGAAGGTATGTGTATCACAACAAAGTAATCATCGTAAAGGCAAGGCCGAGCGAAATTTGATCTGTTCAACGAAGACGTTTCATATAAAGCCTTTAATGTTTTCTTGAAAAAGCAAGCAAATCTTCTGAGAAACTGTAATACTAAGCTTGAAAAAAATTGTAGATGCAGTTAGCGGAAAAAGATTTACAGTCCAAACACAACGATCGCTTCAATCAGATTATAGAAGAGTGTCGCATCCTTGCGTTATGAAAAAACTTAATGCCTACAATTGCAGGCAATATAAATCCTAGTCTAGAAAAGCTTGGTAGCTTTCGGGTTGGGATTTTTTTATGGTTTGCGGAAGTACGGATAGCAACGCGAAAATGCATACAGAGCACTGAGAAAGTCAGGAAAAGAAAGAAAAAAGATGAAAATGTATTCGCTGTTAGGTAACTCGTCATGATAAAATAGTATTAGTATTGTTAAGAAAAAGGGGTGCAAAAGTGCAGTGAAGCAAAAAGGATTGTTTATTTTTTCGTTACTGGCCGTATTGGTGATTGGAATTGGAGGTTTTCTTTATCAAGAAAATTATTTATTTTTTGCAGATTCCGCCACAGGTGCTAAAAACACGGAAGTTGAAGCCGTAGTATCTGATAGCGGGACTGGCCAGACGGTCCAACAAGCAGCAATTCAGATTGAAAGTGAAGTTATTGAAATCTCGGCGATAGACAGTAGCTATGTTGGCAAGACGGTTACTGTTCAAGGGTTGGTTGCTTCGCGCCAGATCCACAGTAAAGGACATGTATTTCTGACGGTGAAGGATGAAACAGGCGAGCTGTCTGTACCGCTTTTTGCCGATAAAGAAATCGATTCTGAACCTTATCAGGAAGGGAAAACGGTGAACGTAACAGGAAAAGTCCAAGAATATCAGGGGAAATACGAAGTGGTTCCTGCGCTTCCTGAAGACATTCACCTGGAAACTGCTTTGAAGGAACCGATTACGGAAGCGGATTTGGGAAAAACGGTCGTTCTGAAAGGGGAAGTTGTTTCCCGGTATGAGCATCCGGATGGGCACCTGTTTCTGACGCTTCGTTTAACGGATGGCCAGGAATTGGAAATGCCTATCTTCAATTCTCTTAAACCTGATATAAATGCTTTTCAAGCTAATGCCGTTATCGAAGTCGAAGGGGAGATATCCGAATACAAAGGAAACCTGCAAGTGATTCCAAGCAATCTGCAAGCTATAAAGGAAATTACGGCAGGCGAGCTGAATGAAGCGGCTTTTAAAGAAATCGATGCTATTTCAGCAGAAGACCGCGGTCAAAAGCTTCTGACGGAAGGAAATATCTCGGATGTATCTGAAAGCAAGGACGGCCATCTGTTTTTCACTTTGGAAAAAGACGGCAAGAAAATCGAAACGACCTTGTTTAAAGCCGATACGAATGAGCTCGAAGGAAGAAAAGAACGGATTCTGCAAGCGGAGTCGGCTAAGTTTCCAGTTCGCATCGTAGGTGTTGTGGAAGTATATGAAGATCAGCTGACGTTGATCGTCGATAAAGTATTAATTGATTAGAGGTAGGCGATACAATGAACAAATATGAAATTTCAATCATTGCACTCAGTGTTTCACTGCTTTCACTTGTGTTGCCGCCAATTGTATACTGGCCTGTGGCCATTCTCGCAGGTATCGGGTTACTCATAGTGCTGAAAAAAGCTTTACGGAACAAGGACAATAAAAGAGACGCTTTTTACTTTCTTTTTCTGGCAGCTGGTTCTATCGGCATTTTTCTTTTCCTATTCCCGCTCCCTCACGCTGCTTTGTTCTGCATGTTATTGTTTGCCTGCGCTTCTCTTATGGAGTTGTACGGGACAAGAAGGATAGCTGCAGAAGAGCGTCAAGAACATATTGCACCGGCAGTTAGACTTTCAGATGAAATTGCGGTTGCAGAAGTGGAACTGAAAACTGAAGAAATGATGAGGAAGTTACTGGCAGAATCGAATATCGAAAAATTATTTACCAATCTGAAAGAAGAGCTGGCACAACGGATGGAAAGCTTGGACTTTTCACTGAATAAGCAGGCAGCCAACTCCCTGCAGCTTGAAATAGAAACGAAGAAATTAGTGGAAGAGTTTAAAAAAGAGCAGCTTGGTGAAATCGATTCGAAAATCGATCGAATATCCCGGTCTGTAAGCAATACCTTAACTTTTCAGCAAGCAGAGGAATTACATAAAAAAATGTCTTACTTCATCGATGATAAAGCGAATCATTTAGTGGGGGATGTGACAGCGGAAATCAAGAAGCAAGGAGACCGCTCATCGAAAGAATTAGTGGAAATGAATTTAGGGATTTCGGAAGTTAAAGAGGGCGTAAGAGAAGCAAATCAATCGTTGGTCAAACTTGTTCACTTGCAAAATCAGTATACTTATACGAAAAAAGAAGAGGACCTAACAGAGGAAGAGTGGAGGGCCATTCTTAACCAAATCCATGAAATTGCACTTGAGATGAAGGATAGAAGCAAAACGGATACTGTGGACTATCAAGTGATTAAAATAGAGTTTAAAGTCCGCTATCCAAAGTTAAGTGAAAAAGGGCTGAATTTCTTAAGCACAGGGGAGTATCTGTATCAGGTTCACAAAGGCATAGACTTTGATTATGCCCCTATTATGGTGGAATTTTCAAAAGTTATTGAAAGGGAACTGAATCTGCTGCTTGAGAAAATGCAGCTCGGCAAAAACCTTACATTGGGAAATATCAATTACCTTGTAGCAGATAAAAAAATATTAGTAGACAAGCTCAGAGGAATTGGAAGCTTTCTTACTGAACTGGTTAAGTATCGGAATGGAAGCGCGCATGTAGGTGAGTCGACTCAGGCGAAGGTGGAAAAAGTCAGAAGCCTGCTGTTTGACGAAGGTTGGATAGAGCGGATTATTAAGGAAAAGTAATTGAATTTGGTTAATATCAAATTTCATCTTGTTGACACAAGAAAGTGTAATGGTTTTGTCAAAGCGGGAAAGAGAGTTATCTAAATATGAGAAAACTAGATGGCAACTTGTAGCAGCACTACCAGAAGTAAGAGAAGCGGTTCCCGTGGTGATGTTGATATTGAAACGAAATACATAAAATGCATTTTCAAAAAGAGAAAAATAACTATATTGTAGAGTGGTCCATCGGCCACTCTTTTTTTGTGCAAAAATTGAAGCGCAGAACTATTCAACTTACAGGAATGTTATTGTCTTAGCATATAAACTCTTAGTTAGAAATACTATATTTTTTACTGCTGAAATTTATAATTTATGAATAAAAAGAACTAAAATAATATTAAGGTGTGATATTATTTAACTATTAAAATTATTTCGGCTTTCTGTTTTAGAGTTAAGCTAAGCAGGCCGAATTTTAGGGGGGAGTAAAGAGTGAAAAGATTAAGAGTTCCACTTGTAGTGGTAATAGCAATGGCTATAGGTTTTTTTGTGTTTAGGGCTTTTAGTGAGGACAAAGAGGTGGAAGGAGAAGCTTCAAATATTGAAACTGAAACAAGTAAGATCGATATTAAGACTTCTATAGAAACTCATACACCTCTCGATAAGACTTTTGAATTTTCTTTTAGCGAAAAATTAGATGAGTCAACTATGACGAAGGATATTATCAAAGTGTTGGATGAGGAGCAAAAGGAAGTGGCAATTCGGATTGCGCTTTCCGATGACAAAAAAACAATGAAAATACAAGCACCTAAAGATAAATATAAAAAAGGGTCTGTTTATGAACTTCAAATATTAGAGGGCATCAAATATGAAAATGGCGATCCAGTTAAGGAAATATACCATAAGGAATTCATTACGGAAAGAGACGAAGTTGAAAAAGTGGAACTGAATGAGGGCCTTGTCTTTGTAGAGCCGGAGCAAGTGAAAGCTTTTGGCGAAAATGAAGTAACAGTAGAAAAAAGCACCAAGCCGGATCTAGCAGTCGGTGATATTGTCATTGTTCCTTCGAAAGAGAACCCTGAGGGTGCGGCATTAAAAGTCCTTGAACTGGAGGAAGAAAAGGGGACGTACCAACTAATCGTTGAAAAGCCTGATTTCGCCGAGTTATTCAACGAGCTGGATATTTACAAGACATATGAAATCAAAAAAGAACATATCGAAATTGAGGAAGGCATTAAAGGGCTTACGGTGACGGATTTTGCAGGCATGAATCTAAATACGATGCTTGCAGCAAGTAATGGAACAGGATGGGATTTTGAATTTAAAACACCGGAAGCTCCAAAAGGGATAGAGTCTGTCAAAGGAATTGAGTTTACATTTGAAAATATGCCTCTTGGAAAAGATAAGTACAGCCCGCTAATAGACGGTTCTTTAAGCTATCAAAATGCCGTTACTAAAACCGATATGCAGTTGGGAAAGAAAACAAGGTATCAACTAAGCATGACTAGTTCTTCTGCCAGTAAATTTGTAATTTCCCCTCCAGCAGCAGAAGGAAAAGGTGGAAAGACCAGCAAGAAAATAGAAAAAGAACTCAAGAAAACAAATGAAAAAATAAAACTGGCGAAGCTGAAAATGCCAACAGCTGCTCCGGGAGTATTTGTAACGGGCGCTTTTTATCTGAAGGTGGATTATGCATTTTCCTATCAGCCGGAAATCACCGTCGTCTTTGAAATCGATGAAGAACGGGGCGTTATATATGACGGGAAAACAGCTAAGCCGATCAATAAGTTTGTCCCTACATTAGATGCATCTCTCAAAGGAACCGGAACAGTAGAGACTAGCGCGGGAGCTGCAGCGAGCGTTAGCATAGAGGCGTTTGCAGTGGCCGGAGTTGGCATAGAAGCGTTTGGTGGAGGCGGGGGAACCGGTGAATTCCATACAGGGGTTAATAAGGAGTACGGTGCCTATTCCTGTTACAAAGCGGCATTTAATCCTATTTTACAAGGCAATCTTTTTGTGGATTTTTTAGGGGAGGAAATATACAAGGGCACTCTCGCTAAAGCAAGTCTTAACCCTAAAATCATCAAAGGAAATTGCGATGTTTTCCAAAAGCTAGAGGTGAAAAAGAAACAAGTCAAACTCGCTGCAGGGGAAACAATACAAATTTCCATAAAAGGGCTTTATACAGACTTGGGAAGCGGAAAATCACGAACTTTGGATCTGAAAAACAGCAAGAGTTTAAAAGCGGTATCGGCAGACGGAAAAGTAGCCGAGGCAAGCCTGGAAAATGACAGGCTAGTGCTGACGGCGGATGATGCTCCAATAAAAGAAAATACGGTGGTCACGATTGAATATGAAGAAAAAGGTGAAGCTTTTGACAAGCCAGTTGTTTCTAAAATAGAACTTCCTATAGTTATTAAAGGTTTCAAAAAAATCAAAGAAGAAAACTTGTCTGAGGATGAGTCTTTGGCAATTGCCAAAACCACGATAGACAAGATTTTGCGGATTTTAAACGAGGCAGGAGAAAAGCACAAACTTTTCAATGAAGTACCAGGAAAGTATAGCCTAGTAGAATCAGAGCTCAGCACTCTTATTACAGATAGGTTTGTGGAAGAGCAAATGAGAAACTACGTAGAAAAAGAATATTATTGTGAATGCGATACAACATTGTCGCCGCGAATAGATGACACGATGATTCGGGTTAACGTAAAAACGATTGATTCCGAAACTTTTCGGGTAGAAGGAATCTTTTTAGCAAATATCATGGATTATAATTCGCGGAAACAAATTCTTGAATTTAAAAAAGAGAGAACAGAATGGAAAATGAATGACTGGTTTTATGAGTTAGATAACGAAGATTTAAAACTGCTTGCAGAGGAAGTGGAAGCTTCATACGCGGCTTCCCATCCAAATGATGTTGTAAAAGTTACAAGGGAATACACGAATGAATTTGGACAATCTGCTTATATCGTAGAGGTGAACGGTTCTAACATTTATAGTGTCGATAAACGAACTGGAGAAGTCTGGCTCGAAGGGCCTCCCGAGGGAGAAGAAGCGGAAATAGAAGAAGAACCAAGTGGAAAGATTACGCCAGAAGAGGCAGAGCTTCTAGTCAGGCAGTATTTAGGCACGGAGCAAAATACGGAAAGGTCATTTATATATGACCATGATAATGAATTGGGGGATTATGTAATCCATGTATATGATGTAGTAAAAGATGATATAAGTTCTCATAATTTTACTTATGGATGGTATGGTGTAAACCCAGAAACAGGAGAAGTATACAATGATCTAATGAGAGAATAATAAAACAGGAAAATGGAGTATCGATAAAAGATTTATAAGATAGTTCTCATACAAACCTGCTTTTCAATTATCCATCGCAAAAAGAAACATAAGCGAAAATATTACATTTTAAGGATGGATAGTAAGAAAAAAGGAATAATAAATATTTATAAAACGTAAAAACGTGGTATTATTTATCTAGTATTTTAAACTTACTATATGAAAGTAGGAGAGACTTCAATGGAGAAATTTTGCACGAACTGTGGCCACTCCAATAACAGCACAAATCAGATTTGTGTTGAATGTGGAACGTCATTAACAAAAGAGCCGAAACAGGCATCGGCCCCACAGGGACCGAAAAAGCCGCTGCCTTTCAAAACGAAATTGCTTGCAGGCATCGCCATTGTGTTACTGGCTTCAATAATAGGCTTGTATACATGGGGAACCCAAACCGCATCTGCTGAAACGGCAGTATCGAAGTTTTTTGAAGCTTTGCAGGAAAAAGATGCAGCTACGTTAAGCAAGTATGCTGTTCTATCGACTGGCGAAGAACTTACTGAAAAAGAAGCGTCTGCTTTTATTGATTTATACCAAAATATAACGCCAATTGAATTGGAAGAAATGGCGACAGTAGAAAAGAATGGAAAGTTCGCCGGCATTTTTGATGCCCATAAAGTAATTTTGACTCCTCAACAAGTATCTTTTTACTTTCCGTATGACGGGTTGAATTTGAATTTGAATGGGGAATCCGTTGAAGCAATGCAAAACGCTGATGGCGAGTATGTTTTTTCAGGAATTGCGCCCGGAAATTACGAAGCGGAATTTGCCTTTGATGATGGAGAGACAGTTTTTGCTCATCTGTTCGATTTAACTGTAGAATACCAGGAAGATACTTCGTATGTAACAACAATTGAAGAAGACCTGCCAATAGGATCGACTGTTTTCCAAGTGACAGTAGCTGAATATTCACCAAGTTACACGACGAAAATAGTTATCGGTGAGAAAGAATATCCAGTAGATGAAAGCGGGAGCACGGAAGATATCGGTCCGTTTCTTCTTGATGGAAGCATGAATGTTCAAGCTAAAGTGGAATTTCCTTGGGGAGCAGTCACTTCGGATGCTGTTCCAATTGACGGAGAGTATATCAATATAGATATTGCTAAATTGGATAAAAAAACGGAAGGGAAATTGATTGATCAATTCGCTGCGTTTCTTGAAGAAGACATCAAAGCCGCTGGTACAAGGGATGCATCTGTGTATACGTCTTTAACACCAGGCAAGTTGAAGGAAGTTACAGATACTCTCGATAGCTGGAAAGAGAATGAATACTTCTTCAAAGGCTCTTTAACCAAAATTAATTTTGATGGAGAGTCGGTCCAACTTTTGTCGGACGGTGTAAGTGTAACAGGGGAAGTGGTAATTGAAGGCGCCTATTATTACCAATCGGAAAAGCCAGTAGTGGAAACGGAAAAATACCCGCTTTATGCCAAATTCATCTATGATAGTGAAAAGAAAAAGTGGCTGGTGGAAGACTTTGATCAAGACAATTACTATGACGGCGATTTTACTGTTGAACCACTCCAAACAGTAGAAGGCTCCAAAAAGGTATATGAAGTCAAAGGCTCTACTGATGCAGTAAAAGAAACAAGTAGTGAATCTGTAAGTTCAGATGATCAAGCAATGGAAATTGAAGATTTTATGAATCAATACAATTCCTTAAGTGTCATGGCCATGAATTCTGGTGACTTTTCACATGTTTCTTATTTGATTTCAGAAGATGGACCAAAATATCAGGAGTCTGCTGACTATGTCGATTATGTCTATTCTAAAGGAATCACAGAAGAGCATCTTGGAACTTCATTGGAAAAAGTGGAGAAAATCGATGCTAACCAAGTGAAAGTTACAACAATTGATCGATTTATCATTCACAAAGAGGGCGATAGCAGTGAAAAAGAATACCGATCAGTAACCATTCTAATCAGTGATGGTGATGGTTGGCTTGTTAAAGAACTAGTTTCTACAAAAGAAATTTAAAAGTTGATATAAGTGGTCTTTGTGCTGAAGATGGAAGTTAAAAGAGCTGTTTTAGTGCAAAAGTGCAAATTCATAATAAGAGTATAAAAAAATCCGCTCCTGTAAGTTCAAACTTACAGGAGCGGATTTTTATTAACCTTTCTTCTTCAAATAAACCATTGCCTTATTCTTTTTTATACATACCATCAAAATTAATCGCCATACCATGCCAATATGTGCATTCGTATGATTCTGCAATGCTGACTTCCTCCCCGTCAAATGAGAAGTTTATCGTACAGCCAACTTCATCTTGGAATACCGCAGTGCTTCCATCAATTGTAGAAGTGCCTTCTATATCCCCGACATGGCCGCCACCTTCTACATGGATAGTAAAATCAAAGGACTGCCCGGTTTCATTTGAAATGGACAATTCTCCTGTTTTTCCTTCTTGGATTAGCCAATCTCCGTTTAACCCTGAAACCGAGCTTTGCTGGTATTCGGGAGGCAGCCATTCGTTTGGAACGTCAAGAACAATTTCTGTGCTGTCGGCGTACACGCCTTGTATACCAATGCCACTGGAATCAGAAATAATATAAACTTTCCTTCCGCCATCCATGACTTCATTGATCAGTTTTGCTGTATTGTGAGAGTATTTTTCATATTCCTTCCACGTTACATTCATATTCTCATCAGCAGGAGAGACGGAGTCCCAGCTATCTAATCGCCATTTCCCATTCTTTTTTATAGCTGTAAAATAAATCGTTTCTCCATTGTAAGTAAGAAGATCTTCAAATTGGATAGAAGAAGCTACTAACTTGTTGGCTGAATTTTCATGGATATCAAAACGAATGTCGAAATCCACGCCTGGTGTGACAATAAAGTCGCACTGGCAATACATATCATCTGCTATGGTCTTCAGTGTTCCGTCAGTAAGGTTAGGAGTAGCATATTTTAAAAGTTCCGGCCGGAGTATATCGAAATCTGGCGGATTATTCATCTTCGTCCAATTGTATTCAACGCCTAAATCTTGATAGGTTTTGATAATACTTCCGTATAAATCCTTCATCACTTGTTTGGCTTCTTCTGGAGGCAATTTTTTCTGGACCCCTGTTAAAGTGACTGGAATTTCTTTTTTGAACTTGCCATCGTAAGTGACGGTAATGGTTGTTTTATCGTCTCCAGGATCTTTTGGTATTTTCACTAAAACCTTGTAATACTTATCGGCTTTCAATTTGATTTTTGTATCTTTGCTCGATTTGCTAATGTTGGCAGAAGAAATTGAAGATATAGTTTCTCTTATCTTAACAGTTGAGACTTCTGGATTGTCCGTCGTAATTTCAAATTTATTTAGGGATTTTTCTCCAATCAGTAAATTCTTCTTAGAGTCGGCACCTGTAGATGTATCGAGATATTTACCTTTTATCTTCAATGTTACGCTATCACCTGGTTTTGCTTTAATCTCTTTAGGGGAAACTTCAATATCTTGTTATAGATATCGATTTCTTCAAAGAGTTCTTGGAATTTTGGTTGAGAATAAGTGATTGTTACTTCACCATTTGAACTTTTTATCTCATCAATTTTAATAGCTTCTTCTTCAAATACTTCATGCGTAATTGGTATTTTCAAAATATCATCTTTAGCCAATTCAGTTTTCAATTCGGCTTTCTGAAGAACCAAGATTTTTTCTTTGTTAGAAATGATAGCTTTTTCGCTGATAGGAATAATGGCATTGTTAAAAGTAACGTTTTCAACTTCATCGCGGGCGACAAAGAACCCCATTTTATAGGCTTTAGATACTGTATCGCCATCTACATACTCAAGTGAATTTGCCATATGGACTTCGTAATATGAGCCTTTCGCATAACCATTGGCAGGAGGTTCAATCACCACAGAATGTCCGTCGTCCTCTAAAGTTACTTCCAGTTCGATATGGTTTTCATCGTTATCTAAAACATATACAGTTTCTTCTGTAATAGATTTCGGATCTAACTTTCCATCAAAGGAAATTTCCCACTTGTGATTTATAGGAACTCCGTAGTTGATAGGGAAATTATCTTCATCGGTAATCTCCACTTCTTTTATCGTTTCTGCAGTTTCGTCTGCAAGAACCGGTGTTGACTCTTTCGGGAAGAATTGAGGATAAAGAAAATATCCTGAAGCCCCTAAGATTAAAACCAATAAACTGATGAAGCCATACTTTTTCATTATTGTCCTCCTAGAATATCAAATATAAAAACCTTACAGGTATATTATACTGCCTATTTATAGGTATTTATAACTTATATTTGAAAAAGGAAAGAACTTAATCGATTGCCGATTAAGTTCTTAGGGAAGGAGTAAGTTCTTTTATAAATTTCGCTATTACAATTCGTTGTAATCACTAGTTACTTCTTTAATAGCTGTAATATAGTAGCCGCCGCCTATTTGTATTTCAACTGTATATGCTTTTGTTTTGTGATAGTTGAATTCATCTTCATCCAACGTATAGTTGAAAACCTCATCGGTAATCACTTGAAAGGTCTGTTCGTCAACCACTTCAATATCAGAAACTACAGTGGAGGTGAAATCATACTCGTAATATCCTTCAAGCTTAGAGTGCTCTTCCATTTTAGCTATGTATTCTGCTTCTATTGGGCTAGCAGCAGGGAAAAAGCTCGAGATATAGGAGAAGTCGGCATAATTCAAAGCTGATTCAAATTCATATCGGAAAGAACTAATCAGATCTCTAAGGTTCGGTTCATGCAATTCAATAAATGCTCGGAATTCCTCTTCTTCCACTGTTTCCTGACGGTCGCTTTCAAGTTTTTCCTGTACGGACGGGAAAGTGATGTGGGCAGAACCAGTTTCAATTGCTACAGGCTCTCCTTTGATAACTTGACCTTTTTCATCTTTCGATTCAGCCGAAATTTCCACGGATCCATCAAACGCTAATGGTCCGATCAAGCTCATTTCTTTTACTGTTTTCTTAGTGGATTTTCCATCTATCCATAAAACCGCATCCTCAACATCCGAAGTGATGGAAACCATGCCACCTTCCAATTCAGGATCGATTAAATAGGAGTTGCTTCCATCTCCTTGAATATCCATCGTACCTTCTGCCTTGATAGGAGAAAACTCACTTTCGGCTGAAGCTTTCCAATCGTAGCTTCCAGGGACGAATTCTCCAACAGAAACGAGTTCTCCTTGGTTACCGGAGACTGTTTTGGTTCCGATATCCACACTTGTTTTATCCAAAGGCATTTCTGCTTCTACGGTGACAGGATGGATTAAAAAGGTAGCTTTGTCATATAGACCAAATAAGACCGGTTCACTAACGACTGATATAAGTTTATTACCTTTTGAATCTAAGATAACATCGGACATTTCATTGTTTTTCAGCAATGCTGTTTCGGTTTGCAATTGGTCGCGCAGGCTTTCCCATCCTTCGTTTTCTACAAAATCATAAAACGCTTTTTCATCTGCTGCTGCATCTTCCGGAACAGTAAAAAAGAAAAAAAACGTATCCGCATCATTTTGGCTGAAAGCTTGGTTCATAGCTACGATGCTTTTTGAGGCGTCATATTTTGACTGAAGAAGCAAATGGGTACCGACAGTAGCAAGTAAAACTACCGCTGCTGCAACGAATCCTGCTTTTTTAATCTTAGAATTTTTAGGACTATGTTGTTTTGGTCTTTCATTAGTGGAAGCTGAAGTTATAGGATCATCAAATTTTTCACCACAATTCAAACAAAACAAATTAGAATCTGTTCGAGCCCTACCGCAATTTCGACAATTATTCATGCATATTTACCTCCGATAATTTCCTTTAATTATTTGAATATATCATGATAATTAAAATAAAGTAAAATTTTTGTAAAATAATTGATTATTTTTTCATAGGTTTTCTTAAAAAAGATTAGTGAAACTTTATATTAAGCAATTATAAAGTTCTTCCAAATATTAAATAGAGGCTGATGAAAGGAAATTGATAAAGCATAGTAAAGAGAACATATGCCTAATATTATTGTTGGGATATTAACATTCAAGATATTTTATTTTGTATTCCAATACAGAAAGAGGTTAATGTGATTTGGACTATATGATAATATATTTTTTAGTATCTTTTACCTGAATACCTCGACTTAAGTAATAGAAATAAAGATGAAGAAAAGTTATTGTAAATTGCATAGTAAGGAGCGGATAAAAAGGTGTAAAAATTAAAATGGAGCAAAGACAACATTATAAAAAGAGAGAATAGAGAGGAGTGCAGTTCATTGAGAAAGATTTTTTACACCAATTTGTTTTTATATTAACTTTATTTTTGGGTGATTCAGTTTTTGCTGAAACAACTAATTTGAAAGTGGGTACGCTCATTACAGCTAAGGCCACATCTAGCAGTAAACAAGAATACAAATTTACCACATCAAAAGATGGTGAATTCTATATTACAGATCTAATGAACATATAGGAGTGATTTTTTGAAGAAAATATATACTCTTTTATCTATAGTTTTCCTGGTGCTGCTTCTTACCGGTTGTGCAAAAGAAATGATCCTAAAGGATTTCCAAAAGAATCCTGGAGAAAAATTGGAAGATACTAAATCGACCTGGTTCGAATATTCAGATGAACAGAAAGAAAAACTAATTACTGAAAAGTTGAAGAAAGAAGAATTAGACGCTCATCCGTTTAAGGAAATTGTAGAAGGCATTAATCACCTTTATGCCAATACAGAATATACGTTGGGTGATCTTGATGCTGTGTTTGATGAATCAATAGAGAGTTACGAGAGAGTTGTAGCGTTTGAAGAAGAAAATTCCTCTCCAGCTAGGCTAGTGGAAAAAACAGTGGAAGAAGAACAATCTGAAAAAGATTTGCAAGAATTTATTGATATTTATACTCAAGCTTTTAGAAATGAAGATGCTGAAACAATTTATGATACGTGGGACTCATCTATAGATAGCGATGCAGAAGAAAGAGAAGAAGGGATCAAGGAATGGGAGGAAGAGCTGAAAGTTTATAAAATAAAAGAATACTGAGCCAAAGTTATAAAAATCATGGAAGATTCGCCAGTTGAAGAGCATGGAATAGAATACATAAAAGTTTTAGTGGACTTAAAGATGCAAGGAGATTACCAAGGAGAAAAAGAAAGCTATGAGGGATTAGTGGTTATGTACATTACGGAATATGACAACGAGTATGGGTACCTCATTGAAGACGATATGGATTATTTGAACGAAGAACAAGCTGAACAAATTTATGAAACGAAATAAGTATTGTGAAGGATATTATTGTGATACTTCAAGAAACTTTATATTTAGTATTTACTATATAGATGAGAGAAATAACTTTATAACAAAATAAACTGCACTCAAGCTGGTAAACATATTTTACAGTTTCAGTGTAGTTTTCTATTTGGTGAAATTTCTAGAAAATTTTATAGGATTTAGGAAAAAGTCTTAATGTTGCATATGAGTGTTATAAAGGTTATTTAGATATGCAGAAATATCTAATGCGATTTTGCTTAAACCTAATTTCTGAGTACTTTCAATGAATATTTATTTATTGAAAAGACTGAAAAAAATATATACGGTTATCTGTTATTTGTGGTATTATTTACCTGTTATTTTGTAACTATAATAAAGGTAATACAAGGAATATTTTATGATAAATAGCATGTAAAGAGGAGGGAGATAAAGGCTAAAGAATTAGTTGATAGCGGAACACTGATTTCATTGTTGACCGATCAGTTGACATTCAAAAGGAGGACTAAGATGAGAAGGCCTTTAATTAACACGAACACCAGCCAAAAAATCAATGTAAGCATATCGCCTAGCAAGGTTTCTTCAAATAAGGTAGAACTTACCGGTTTAGCTCTTGATAAACGGTTAAGGCAGAAACGTTCAAAAGAATATATAAATGGGATTACCAAACTGGATGCTGGCGGTGTGATATGCAGCCACAGCGATATTGAAGAATTGAAGCAAACAATTCAAAACGAATTTCCGGATTTATCGCCATCTCAATATCTGATTGGCATTATTTCTAAGTGTTATCTAGGAAAGCCTTACGTTGTACATACTCTTGACTTGAATCTAGATATTGTAAAGCATTATGAAAAAGGGGAATCATTGCCAGCATCCATGGATCGAGGGAAAGGCTTGGCATTGCATCCGAGATATGAATTTATAGAAGTTTATAACGATTCGCTACGGGCTGTTTCTGAAAACGGTGACGTAGCAGTGATTAAGGGGTGAAGAAAAAATGTCATCAGAACAATCGATTAGTAGAGCCAATTTAACTTATATAGAGAATAGCCTTAATTCTTTAGAAAATGGCGTTAACTATGTCTCGAATCAAGTTGATACAGTAAATAGTGAAGTAGTGGACATTAGAAATAACTTGAATCATCTTATTCAAGAATTTCAAGATTATGTAAAGAAAGACTTGTTGGAGAAAAGCTTGCAGCTGGCTGAAACCCGAATCGTCAAAGTGCGGCAGGAGCTTGAAACGAGCTATGGACATTACGGAGAAGTGCGCCGCCGAGTGACCGGAATCCTACAAGCGGTAGATGTTGGACTGGTGAAAAAAGAGACTATAGAAAATTCTACTGAAGAACATATGCTGGCAGCTCCGCGGTATTGGTTAGCGCCATGTCTAATTTCGCTTTCTGCCTGGCTTAATGACAATAAAGAGCTGGCGGATAAGGCCATGTTAGAGGCGCTGCGTCGCGATAGCGAAAAAACTTCGTTGTTTTTTGCTCTTGTAACACGCCGCGGAGCCAGATATAAAGCCAGCAGCGATTGGTTAGATAAATATTTCGGATTGCAAAACCCGGAATCATTAGAAAGAGAAATTGTCGTATTGATCGATGGTTTTACAAATGGCATATTCGGACCGAATGCCCGTATGAATTGTGGAAGGCAAATTGAGTCTTGGATTTCGGAACTATCCCAAAAGGCTGGTTTTATAGAAGAACAAAATGCCCAGTGGAAAGTCGCATTGGAATCTAAGCTGGAGGAATTGAATGATCAATCCTATCCATACTTGAAAGCGCATAGCCAGACATGGCCTCGTCTAGAGTCTAGCCTTGAAGGGGCAAAAATCCATAGAACTATTACCGATTACTTTACTGAAATTCTTGGACGTGAAATTACTCCAGCTAAAAGCATCGCATATGCAGTAGACGGACTTCTTGATACACTCGTGTCTAAATTCGATGATGAGGAATTGCCACTAAGAAACGATGAAAGATTGCTTTCGTTAATCATCCAACAAAACGGGGACAATGCAACGGCACAAAAAATGTTCAAAAATGAGAACACATTAAAAGAACGCGTCTCTTTCACTCAATTATTAACGAACTTTGCCATGCATCCAGAGGTATCTAATGCATCAATAGCAACACAAAAGTTTTCGATCGCATGGTCAAAAGAGTGGATCAAGCATGCCCATGATGACTTAACCGCTGAAAATCGTGCGACTATTCCAATCGATATTGACTTAGAGATCGATCAATGGACGGGACAAACACAAGACGGCTCTAACGAAGAGGAGCTAGTATCCTCACTTGAAAACAATATGGAACAAAGAAAACAATTTGCGATTTCTCAAGTTAAACTAAAAATGGCCCATTGGGCAGCTCTCGCAGGCGGGATATTATTCGCAATAGGCGGCTTCAGCACTCCATTCCTCTTTCTATTCGCAGCAGCTTGCGGCTGGTATTTCTATTCAGGAAAACAAGGGATTCAAAAAAGAAAAGATCAAGTTGCAGAAGATTTTAGGGTGTTATCCGAAAAATCTAAGCAGAAATTGCTTGCGGCGTTAGCGGAAACAGTTGATTGGAGAAAAGAGTATGCGCATGAAGATGCAAATGCATCTTTAGTCACTGAACTTCTTGACTCTATTAATCCAGAGCAATATTCATTCTCGAGCCATGATACTGCAAGAGCAGTTGTAAATTAAGGAGGAGAGAAAAATGAGCAATCCAGAAAATTCGTCAAGCGTACTAAATAGACAGAAATCTATAAATAGTAATCCAGGAACTTCATTTCAAAAGATGATGAAAGAAGTAGAAAAAGAAACAATCAATAATACACTTGCTACTCAATTTCCAGAATGGGATTTGAAGCCGCCAGCCAATCTAGTAAGAAGAAAGCGGACAAAATTATAATGAATCCTCCGACTACTTATTCGCAATGGATTGAGTGTTTGGATTGTTTAAAAACTGCTATGCAAGATGAAGAAACAATCTTGTTGATGGAACGTGGAAGTATTGAATGGACGCCAGGCGTTGCTGAACGTTTAACTCAACGGCTTTATGAAGTGATTGATTATAGGCTCCGGCAAACTTCTGATCAATTCCAAAAACAGTTGAACCATGGCCGCGGAGATGAAATTGCTTTGGTCCAAGCCATTCTTTCTGTTCGCAAGCGATTAGCTCTATTAAAAAGGCTAGCGCAGCTTTCAGTATTTCCAGACAAAGTAAACGAAGCAATGCTCACCATTCTTTCAGATTACGCTAAAAAATCTCAGCAATCACTTGAAGATAGTGCAAAGACAGATCGAACTGGCCGATTAAGAATAACCATTAAAAATAATCCAATTACAAGCTTTGAGAAAGTAGAAAATGTATTTGGTTCTTCTGTTGAAACAACGTCTAGAGCTGTAAATATGACTAAAGAGAAAAAAGCAGGCAGTGAACCGAAACCGACGGGAAGAAGAGTGATTTTTAAATGAATGATGCCACTAATTGCTTTAAAACATTAGAAAGATATTTGAAAGCAAGAATCCCATTTATTACAATCCGCACATCTGAACATAAAAGAGCCTTAGAGATAGCGGCACAAATAGCTTATAAGCTATCGCTTCCCGTCTACAGTCATACTATTTCCCAAGGGACAAGGGATATTCTTACAAACCGCTTAGCTAATGAGGATCGCTCGGTTATGGGAGGGTTGGATTTCGCAAATCAGAAAATCAGCCAGCAACAAAATGTCACGTTTATTTATACAGAAGTACAGGACTTAGAGGACGACACACCGATTGCGAGGCAATTTCAAGATTTAGCGATGATGGCAATTGAAACTGGGGGCAGTATTATTGTCATTACCAATAAGCCTGTGTGGGGGCCATTACAACGTTCGGGAATGTCGATTGCTTTAGATCCGCCGAACGAAGATGAAATGCTTCAAATTATTCAGGATCAGATTTCCGGTTACCGCGGTGAAATGGTCATTGAATGGGGACCAGAAGAAGAAAAACAAGCTGCTGCTATTTTAGCAGGTATTAGCCAAATCGAAGCAGAAAATGTGATTGCTACTTTACTAGCTAATGGTTCTATACTAAATTCTGATCTTAAAGAACTTATGCATGCGAAGGATCGGATTTTTGCTGATATCTCAGGAATTGAACGCGTACAAGTCCGAGATGACTACGAGGTCGGCGGATTAGAAGGCATGAAACGCTGGTTAGAAGCTAACGAGCAATTGTTAACAGCAGATTTACGTGAAAGAGGCATTCGCCCTCCGCGCGGTATTTTGTTAGTTGGGGTTCCGGGATGCGGAAAGTCTTTATCTGCAAAAGCGATTGCTTCTCAATGGAATTTGCCTTTATATCGCTTAGATCTTTCTACAATTCACGGCCAGTATTTAGGACAAAGCGAATCAAGATTAAAAGAGGCCTTGGCTACAGCAGATCATGTAGCACCTTGTGTTTTATGGATTGATGAAATTGAAAAAGGCTTAGCTGGAGCCACTGGAGGTGGAGACGGCGGAACATCCACCCGCTTGGTTGGCCAGTTCCTATACTGGTTGCAAGAAAGTTTAGCGCGAGTATTTATTGTTGCTACGGCAAATGATGTTTCGCAATTACCACCGGAATTGCTCCGCAGAGGAAGGTTTGATGAGCTGTTTTTTGTTGACTTGCCTACACCGGAGGAGCGAGAAGAAATTATCCGTATTTATGTGAAAAAGGGTCTGAAAGTAGATTTGCCAGATGCACTGCTGCAAAAACTGGTTATGATATCTGAAGGTTTTGCAGGTTCAGATTTAGAAGCAGCTGTAAGGGAAGTAGTCAAGCAAGCAGTCGTTAAGGGTGATGATTCTATTTCGGATCAGACATTATTGGATTATTTTCAAAACATTGTTCCACTGTCTCAGACTAGTCCAGAACAAATCGAAAGTATCAGAGCTTGGGGGAAAGAAAGAGCCGTCCCAGCTGGAAAACAAATCGAAAATGGAAATTCCGATTTGTTGCAATCCAAGAAAAAAAATGGACGGACAGTTCTCGTATAGAAAAGATAATAAGCAGACGGATTGTGTTATTGAGCCGTCTGTTTTTTATATTTTGAACTCCCTTTACTGAAATTACCACTCGAATAACAATATACTCTGTAAGACATTAGAATTTAATACATTAATATGGGAAAAAAATAATATATTTTAACTGCAAAAGAAAAATATATGATATTATTTATCTAGTATTTTAAGACTACTAACATAGCCTATTATTTACTAAGAGATTTATCAACCTGGCTATAAAGAAAAGGAGGCAAAGTAGTAAAAGCTATAGGCATGTAATATATTAACCAAACAATCTTAGGAGGAAGAAAAATGAAATGTGAAAAATGTAACCATGAACAAACTACAGGTAAATTTTGTGGAAAATGCGGGAATGCACTTGTAGCACAAACGTCAACTAATACGGGACCTACTTTCCAACAGGTATCTACCGCGCAGCCAGTAATTTCAGCTCCCTCAGCAGCACCAACTTATCAGGCACCTACTGATCCAAATCTACATGTAGAAAAAGTTAAAGAAACTTCTAAGCAGTATTGGGCCTATTTTTTGGAACATTTGAAAAGACCGTCTACGATTCTTGAACGCTATGATATGAATTTTATAAATGCATTAATCACTTTTGCGATTTTTGCATTGGTCACCGCGTTAAGCATTAACGATATGATTGGCTATTTAATTGCTCCTGTTGATGAATTTAGCGAGATGTTTGTAGAGGAGAGCTTAAAGCCCTCATTCGTTAAAATATTGCTTTATGTTGTCGTGGCATTAGGAGTAGTTTTTGCACTATCAATTGGTTCGCTTTTTGCTGTTTCTAAATTTTTTGGTCCTCAAACACATTTCAAGCCGCTCGCTACAATGTTTGGCACTTATCTAATTCCTTCAATTTTAGTAGTATTTGCAGCTTATCTTTTACTATTAATAGACTCTAGAGGAATTGGCAGTACTTTATTTACTTTAGGTTTATTATTCAGCATTTTTGTAATGCCATTATTTTTAATTACAACGCTTATCAATCAAAAATCACAACAAATTGATTCTTTTTATGCATTTATCGCTTATATTGTTTTATTTGCTATTGGCCTTTCAATTATCCTTTCTGTATTTGTAGACGCGACACTTAGCGATTTGATTTCACAAATAAATGATCTAATGGGTGGCTACTCAAGTTTTTGAAAATTAATCAGTTTAAAATTTGAATAGAAGCAACTTAAATAGAAAGTCGTTACAAATTTTATAGATATTGCAAAAAGTCTAGTGATAGCAGGTCGTAAATCAACTTGTACTTAAAAAGATAGAATAGGAGGGAAAGCTTTGGAGAAATTTTGCCAGGAGTGTGGAAACAAGCTTGAAGCAAATCAAACTTTTTGCCCGGAATGTGGTACACCCATCCAAAATTCTAGCGAAGTAGAAAGTTCAACTCCAGCGAGTTATAGTTTAAATACCCAACCAGTTACAGAAAAAGTGAAAAAGCCAATGTCATTGAAAAAGAAAGTCAGTTTAGTACTAGTGGCAATATTAGCCATTGGTCTTGGTGCAGGACATTATATGATAGAGGCCAAAACTTCTCCGCAAGAGAAAGTGAATGCCTTCTTATCGGCACTGGCAATAGGCGATACAGAAGGAATTATGAAAGAAATTATAATTCCTGAAAATATTGTAAAAGATGATCAGGTATTCACCGAGTATTTGGAATCCCAAGATCTTGAAGCATTTCAAAGCAGAATTTATGAAGCGGCAAGCGGAGTGGAAAGTGACGGTATTGCTCGCTTTGTTTCACATGAAAATGGAGAAGACATTTTACGTATTACACAAGAGAAATTCATAGGACTGTACCCTGTAATTGAAATCGAAGCAATTCCTGTTGAAGTGAAATTTTTGACAGATATCAAAAATGCCGAATACCAATTGGGCGATAAAACAATTCAAGCTGATGAAAGCGAAATAGAGATAGGTGCTTATTTACCGGGAGTTTATCAATCAGCCTTGACCGTTACAAACGGAGAAATTGTTCGTACGATGAATGAAGAGCAAGAAGTTTCAGGTGATGGAAATATGACAATAGAAATTCTAGAGGCACAGGTAATGGTGAAGATATCTTCCGATGATCCGAATGCAACTGTTTATATTGATGAAAAATCTACAGGTAAAACTGTAGATGAGTTATCTGTTGTAGGGCCAGTTTCCGAAGAAGATACCATTTCAGTTCATGTAGAGCGCAAAAACAAAAAAGGTGAAATTGAAACCTCTATAGAAGAAACAGCGTATGCAGGTGATGTGTTGGAACTGCCAATTTATCCAGAAGAGGAAGAAACAGTTGCGGCTGAAGAAGAGGAAGCAACTGATTCAGAAGCTTTTACAGAAGAAGCACTCGCAGATTTCATTACTCATTTCCGTTCCGCCTATCAAAGTGCTTTAAACAGTAAAGATTACTCCATAGTGGAGGACTACTTACTGGAAAATTCAGAAACTAGTAAGGAAGTAGAAGATTTCATTGCTGATATTGGCACTGACTATTATTTGTATGAATTTATTACAGACAACGTAACTGAATATGATATCCAGGAAGACGCAGCTTTTATTACTACGTATGAAGAATTCGATTTTACTAATCATTTAGATGAAGTTACAAACTATAAGCGAAATAAGCGTTATAAGATTGTAGAAGGCGAAGACATGTATAAAATCGCAGAAATCGATATTTTGGATACAGAAAGAGAAAAGTAGAAATTGCTTGTTTTGATAACATAAGCAATAGATAGCACCGATGTTTAAAAAATCTTTCCATCGTTTAAGAGGTGGGAAGGAAAACTTGTTTGCGGCAAAATTTCGTAAGAGAAGTGAACAGTATAAATAAGAGGCATTTAAATTATGAGGAGCTTGACCTTTACAGGTTGAGCTCCCTTTTTTTATAGAATTCACTCATAAAGGTATAGACGAATTACCGATGATTTCACTGTTATCCATCTTGTTGTCCCAATGATCACCTGAACACTGGTTATAACAAAGATTCCAATAATAACAATTCAAATAGTAAATAAAACGTTTCAATACTCCCAAACTGTACTCCATTGAATTCATATAGATCCTTTTGATAGTTCTCAGAAGTTTTATGATTCTAACATTTCTAACAAACCTATTGGCATACCTGTATAATAAAACAGATTTTAAAATTTCGGGAGGCATCGGTTTGCCAGGCTTAAAAGAGAGAGAACCCTATTTTGATACATATTCATCTACTGGAGGATTTTGATGAACAACAACTGCTTGCGGTGATTCACAAGCGGGCTGAATATCAACGGAACGGGTTCTTTTATCCGGAACTTGCCATGTATTTTAAAAATCCCGAGAGGATCGAAGGCAGTTTCTTTATCCGCCATCATTCTTTCCGTACGCACATTGATGATAATGAACACTATCTTTCGGGCTATATTGCTTATTATAATGAATTAACAGCGGAAACCAGCAGTGTAGAATAAAGGCATCTGCTTCAAGAAGATTAAGGAGAGTACCGGAATGCAAAAACTAGGGAATTTGCTTATTGTTGTCGGTATCGTGCTGATAGGTTACTTTGTTTATGAATCGAAGACTCAGGAAATGGCGCAAAGCGAGTCGCTTGAAAAGGCAACGGAAACGATCGAACAGGCGCAAAGCGGACTGGAAGAGAGAGAAGGACCGGAAACAGAGGTGCCCGAACATTTCAAGGCGGACCCTCTGGAAGCTTTCGGCATATTGGAAATACCAAAACTGGACAAAGCTTTGGGGAATTGTGGAAGGCGCGGATGCTGATGTTTTAAAAAAAGGCGTGGGGCATATGCGTGAGACAGTATACCCGGGACAAGGTGAACAGATTGTTCTTTCCGGCCACCGGGACACGGTTTTCCGCGACTTTGGCAAACTGGAAATAGGGCGATGAATTTATCGTTAATATGCCGTATGGAAAATATAGATACGAAATCCGTGAAACCAAAATCGTTCCTGAGGACGACACCACCGTGGTTAGGAAAATGGGGGAAGAAGTACTTGTGGTCTCCACGTGCTATCCATTCAACTTTATCGGATCGGCCCCTGACCGCTTTGTTGTCTATGCCTATCCCGTGGAAAATTAGATTATGCTTTTGGGCAGCATGTCCAAGCGTGATTCAATGCAATCTAGTGCGATCAAAAACCCTGTCCAGACATTCCTTGGACAGGGTTTTTGATTCGGTGGAAAAGCCGGATAGTCATGTTTTGCCGTGCTAAAGATAAATTGAGGACTGGTCCTTATAATGTTTGGTGTAGTTTTGAAGATCAGAAGTGCTTCTATACTACACTCCCTTTTGAATTTTTCAAGCTTCTGTTTCAGTATGAAACTCTTATCATAACGGCTCCAAAAAGGTTGATTATTATACACGATGTTCTTTTTTTATACCTTTTGAAATCAGAAAAACAGTTTTCTCAAAACAGTTTGATAACGAAATGGCCGCTTGATATTATTACAAAGAAGTAAATTGAAGCGATGAAACAAAGGGGCGGATGCGGAAAGGGACGTATGAACGGAGCCGATGAAAAGAGGAAAGAAACCAATCATGTACAAGGGGGAAAAGGGATGAACGGAACACTGTCGCCGTTGAAAGCGATTACACTCATTGCGGTATCGATTGCCATTATATTTGGCGGTATTATTTTCATAGATGCAGAATCAACCATTGTGCTGCTGGCTGCTGGAACGGCACTTATCATTCTGAGTTTGTTGTGGGGCGTGAAATGGGACGATATCGAAAAAGACCTTATGGATAATTTGCGCGCCATGTTCATACCGATTCTTATTTTGCTTGCAGTCGGCCTGATGATCGGGGTCTGGATGCTGTCCGGGACGATCCCGATCATCGTCTATTACGGATTGCTCCTGATCAAGCCAAGTGTTTTTCTGTTTGTGGCGTGTCTCGCATGCGCACTGATGTCCGTCATGGCAGGCACTTCTTGGGGAACGATCGGCACGATCGGTGTAGCGTTCATGGGCGTTTCAATCGGTTTGGATATTCCTCTCCAGTACACTGCGGGGGCTGTCGTTGTCGGAGCCATTTTCGGTGATAAGATGTCCCCTTTATCGGATACGACCGTTATGGCCGCTGCCGTCACGGATGTGAAATTGGTGGATCATATCAAGCATATGCTTTACACCACATTGCCCGGACTGGTCATTTCATTGATACTTTTCCTCATATTGGGCTTTCAGTTCAGCGGACAAGTGGAAAATGAACAAATCACAAGCATTTTAAGTACGCTGGAATCTAACTTTAATTTGAACCCTTTGCTGCTGCTTCCGCCTTTTGTCATCTTGTTTTTGATCTATCGGAACAAACCGACTTTGCCTGTTTTTGGAGTGGGGATCTTGCTGGGTGCGTTGCTCGCTGCCGTATTCCAAGGAAACGGGCTGTCGGAAATAGCGCTTGCTTTGAATGATGGCTACACCGCTTCGACAGGAGTGGAAGTTGTGGACAGCATGCTGCAGCGCGGCGGCCTTTCCAGTATGCTCGGAACAGTCGCTTTGCTGATTGCGGCAGCCATTTTCGGCTCGCCACTGCGTACTGCCGGCGTGATCGATGAGATTTTGACTGGCATCCAGAAAGTCGTGAAAACAGGAAAAGGCATCATGATGTCGAGCTTGTCGCTCCACGCGTTCCTGTTCGTCATCACCGGAAGCTATTATGTCACGTTCGCCGTACTCGGCCCTATGATGAAATCGATGTATGACAAATATGGCCTGCACCGCAAGAACTTCTCCAGAACCTTGGAGGATACAGGAACCGCATTGGCACCACTCATCCCGTGGAGTGTAACGGGCGCATTCATCGCCGGGACACTTGGCGTTCCGACGCTGCAATACGCGCCCTTCGCACCGATGCTGTACCTGGGAATAGTCTTTGCAATCCTTTATATCTTTACCGGTTTCGGAATTTCAAAAGTTGAAGCTCCGGTGGCCGGAAAAGAGAAAGCGGTGCCTGCGAAGAAAGTGATGCAAAACTGATCGGAAAGAATGTGAAAAATTCATTCATCATTGAAAAGAATGTAAGAATGAACCTTAGCGCACAGATGTAAGGGAGTGATTGATCTGCCAAAAGCTTGTTCTTCTAAACAGAACAAGCTTTTTTCATGTATCAGAACTCATTCTTTAATTGATGGAATACATAGAAAAATTTGACAATATACCTCGCTATAAGTAATCTTAGTTTTGTAATTGCAAAGAAGTTGCAGGCGATTGATTTCAGGTTAAGGAAAGGGGAGGCTTATGAGAAAATCTAAGGTATACAGGAGGGTAAATGACTGATTCTCTTTTTTCTAGAAACTTGTATCTTTTTTATTCATTCGTGTTTTTTGTCCATATCCTCAATGTGTTTTTAAAAAGCGGCAAGCTTAATTATTTTTTGGGTATTTTGGCGATTATTATGCTGCTTGTTTCTTATAAGCAGGCATCAAAATTGTTTAAAATCCTTTCTGGCACTTTTATTCTGGCAGGGGCATTATTATTTGCTTCCACTGATTTTTCTCTAAGGCAAATCCCTGCTATATTGACTTCCAATATGCCGCTGCTGACGCTTCTGGCGATGCTGCCTTGGATGACTAGCGTTGTAAAAAGCGGACGATTTGACAGGGATCTGAAGCAAGTAATGGAAGTGAACGTAAAAGATCTTGGAAAGCTGTATCCACGCAGTTCAATTATTACATTGGTGATGGCGGCGTTTTTGAACTTGACTTCGACGACTATCGCTCAAGATGTATTGAAGAAAAACTTGAAGACATTCGACAAGAAAGTCAGGAATTCGTTCATTAATACAACGACACTTAGGGGCTACTCTTTAGCGCTCCTTTGGAGTCCGTTGGAAATTTTGCTGGCAGCCTCGATATTTGCCACCGGTGTGGACTATTTGGATTTATTGCCTTGGCTCTTGCTGATTTCAGGCGTCACTTTATTAGTCGACTCCATCTGGGGCAGGTATCAATACAGGAAATACACTTACAATCACGTTGCATGTGCAGGGCAGCCGATTGATATGAAAAAATTAATAAAAAAATTACTCCATTTGATTAGTGCACTTGCATTGTTTTTAACTTTAGTCGTTTCTCTGGGCAATCTTTTCAATTTGGAATTTATTTTCACAGTCACTGTCTTGATTCTTCCTTTTTCACTGGCATGGTCGGTTTTAATGAAAAGATTTCGGCGGTTCTGGGTAATCGGTTGGGAAACATGGAAAGAAAAAACCAACTCTATGCAAAATTTTATTGTGCTGTTCATCTCGTTAGCATTTTTCGCGAATAGCAGCAATGGTACTTCTTTTCTGGACGTAATTCAGGAGCCGCTGGTGGGAATGGCAGATAAACCATGGATGGTTATGATTACCATTCAACTGCTTTTTATATTTCTCAGCATGTTCGGCATTCATCCAGTCGCTACAATCGGAATTTTAAGCAGCGTTGTTTCCACTCTGATCGCCTTCATGAATCCAATCAGTCTCGCAATCATTCTCGTGACCAGTTCTATCTCTACTTTGACTGTCGGAACTTACGGCCTGGTCGTTACCTTGACATCGGCCAATATGAACCAGAGCCCATATAACATTACATTACAGAACATGCCTTTCGCTCTTCTTTTCGGCGGAATTGGCTCCATCACTGCCTATATGCTCTTATAAAAGCTTAGCCTGCAATTTGTTGAACCAGCAGAAGAAATTATGAACCGTTTTGGAATATCGACCATTTATAGATAATTATGAGATGCCTGATATAAATTCCCAGAAGAGCTTGATTTTTAAAACGCTTACAATTATAATTAAATTAAGAATAATAAGACTTTTCGGAAGCTTCCAGCTCTGGAAGTCATCCACTTATTCCTTTTGGCTCTTCAAGGAAAAACAGCCGACTTTATGTAATTCAATCATTGATTCTAAAGAAAGGAAGTGATCTGCTCGCCTTGCCTGCTCATCCTACATTCCAGATGGTGACGAGCCAAAAGGCCGGTGTTTTATTGGCTTGAAATGATTGGCTCACTATTGTATTGATGGTTATTGTTTTATTATGAACCAAAATAACAACGTTGTAAATTTTAATTTGACTGAAAAACGGGACTTTTTAGAGGAACTGATATAAGAAAACGGGGGGATTATAAATGAAAATGAAAACGCTATCAATTTTGGTGATTATGACGATTGTGGCTTTGGTTCTTGCGGCGTGCGGAAGTGGCTCAACAAGCGGAAGCGGAGGTTCTTCTGGAGAAGGAACCATCACATTGAAGTTAGCTGAAAACCAGCCAGACGATTATCCTACGACAATCGGGGATAAGGAATTTGCGAGGTTGGTCGAAGAGAAAACAGAAGGGCGCTATAAAATTGAAGTTTACTCTGGCGGACAGCTAGGCGAAGAAACGAATAGTATTGAACAGGTTCAACTTGGTTCTATTGACTTGGCCCGTGTTAATGCATCCCCTCTTTCTCAATTCGCGGAGGAAATTGGTGTTACATCAATGCCATTTTTGTTTGAAAGTGAAGAAGAGAAATGGGAAAAGCTGAATGGCGATGTCGGCCGGGAGCTGTTGGATACATTGGATGGCAGCAATATGGTTGGTCTGGCATTCTATGATTCTGGTGAAAGAAGCTTTTATAACACAAAACGTGAAGTTAAAACACCGGAAGATATGAAAGGGTTGAAGATCCGAGTTCAAAATTCCGAAATGTCTATCGCTGTAGTTGAAGCTTTAGGCGCTTCTGCAACACCGATGGAGTATGGGGAAGTGTATTCCAGCCTGCAGACAGGGGTTATTGATGGGGCAGAAAACAATTTTCCAAGCTATTACACTTCGAACCATTATGAAGTAGCACCATACTATACGGTAAATGGCTATACGGGAACACCGGAAGTTGTAATTGCTTCTCAAAAGTTGTGGGATACATTAAGTGATGAAGACAAAGAGTTATTTAGAGAAGCTGCATTGGAATCTGTAGAAGTTCAACGTGAAGCATGGGCTGAATTGACGGAAGAGTCAAAAGCGGCGGTTGTGGAAGGCGGCAGTAAATTGGTTGAAGTGGATGATATCAAACAGTGGAGAGACGCTGTTCAGCCTGTATACGATAAATACGGGGACCAATACAAAGAGTGGATTGAGAAACTGTCGAACTAAAAATCGGTGAAGAGGGAGGGGCGGTATACCGTTCCCTTTCCTGTTTCTCTTTTTAGGAGGAAAACCTATGAAAATGTTGAAGTTTTTGAAAACGTCCGTGGATCGCCTTTTACTCATCACCGCATTGACCATGCTATTGGCAATGGTAATTACCATTATTGTTCAAGTCTTTTCCCGTCAAGTGTTCAGTTACACTCCTTCCTGGTCAGAAGAAATCTCCAAAATTCTTTTTGTATGGGTTAGTTTTTTAGGAATTGCATATGGTTTTAAAGCAAGGCTACACATTGCCTTAGGCCTGTTAGTGAATAAGATGCCCAAAAAAGTCCAACATGTTTTTGATTATTTAGCAAAAGCGCTGATTGTAGCGTTCGGGTTGATCATGATTTATTATGGATGGCAGTTTACGACCTTGATGGGTAATTCCAATATGCCGGGAACCGGTTGGCCATCCAGTGTTTTATATGCAGCGATACCGATATCAGGAGTTTTTGTGACATTCTACGGACTTGAACTTTTCTTCCAAAAAGGCCTGCATACAGAATTCGATGATATAAGTGAGGTTCAGTGACTATGACTATGGATGTATTAATTTTGATGGGCAGTTTTCTTATCCTGTTGTTGCTTCGGGTGCCGATAGCCTTGAGCCTTGTTGTTTCGTCTTTGCTGACAGGAATTTATATGGGGGTTGATCTCGCCGCGCTTGTACAGCGGATGGTGGGAGGGTTAAACTCATTTTCTTTACTGGCTATCCCATTCTTTATACTTGCCGGTGAAATCATGAATGAAGGCGGCATATCACGCAGGCTGATTGACCTTGCAAACGTATTGATCGGGAAAATACGCGGTGGGTTGGCGTTGGTGAATGTTTTAGCCAGTACTTTTTTTGGAGGTATTTCCGGCTCCGCTTTGGCTGATACTTCATCACTAGGCTCTGTGCTGATCCCCATGATGAAGAAACAGAAATATGATACAGATTATTCGGTTTCCGTTACAATCTCCAGTGCTACGCAGGGAGTTATGATTCCCCCGAGCCATAATATGATTATTTATTCCACTGCTGCTGGCGGCGTCTCGGTCGGTTCTCTTTTTATAGGAGGCCTTTTGCCAGGATTGTTGCTTGGTTTGAGCATTATGATATTAACGTATGCGATTGCTGTTAAAAAGAATTATCCGAAAGGCGAACGTGTAGCGAAAGAGCAAATCCCGAAAATCATCAGAGAAGGCCTGTTAGGTCTGCTTACAGTCGTCATCATTATGGGCGGGATTTTAAGCGGATTTTTCACAGCTACTGAATCGGCAGCAATTGGTGCACTTTACGCATTCCTCATCACATTTCTTGTTTACCGGGAAGTTTCGATTAAACGAATGGGCGTTATTTTGCATAATACATTTAAAACCTTATCGATGGTATTATTCCTGATTGGTGCATCTTCTGCTTTCGGTTGGTTATTGGCCATGCTGCGGGTCCCGCAAATGGTAGCAGATGCAATGATCAGCATATCCCCGAACAACGCTGTCACTATTCTTTTAATCGTTGTAATCCTGCTGATGCTCGGTATGGTAATGGATATGGCGCCGCTTATTCTGATTGCTACACCGATTCTTTTGCCTGTCGCGATTACCGCAGGGATGGATCCTGTGCATTTCGGCATTACGCTCATTTTGTGCTTGGGCATCGGCTTGGTGACTCCGCCGGTCGGATCCGTCCTCTTCGTCGGTTCTGCGATCGGACGAATATCGATCGAGAAAGTCTCGAAATCCATGTTGCCGTTCTACGGGGCAATGTTGGTCGTTTTACTGCTGGTAGCTTATGTGCCAAGTTTTTCTTTGTGGCTTCCAAGCTTTTTTGACTAAAAAAAGGTTCCCTTATGAAAAGCATAAGGGAACCTTTTTAGTTAAAGTCGGTGCCAGTGTTTCTCTTTATGCATGAGTTTCTTTCTGAGAGTACGGGAGTTAGCTTGGTTGAATGCTGGACTGGGTTTTCATCTTCCACCAGTTTGATGATGGTATCAACGATTTTTTTCGCCAAATCTTCGATTGGAACGCCGACACTGGTCAGTGGAATTTCCAATGTTGCCATTTGCGGAATATTGTCATAGCTAATCAAGGAAATATCCTTTGGAATGTCTATGTGGTGCTGCTTTAGGCCACGTATAATGCCGCTGCTTATATCATAGCTTCCGCCGACGATGGCAGTGGCCCGATTTGGCGAAGCCAGAAATTCGTGCACGGCTGAATAGCCGGCATGCCAATCAAGTCCGCCGGTGTTGATGATATTGCTTTCATCCGGCACATCCAAATTGAATTTTTTTATGGCATCTCTGAAAGCTTCGTACTTTTTCAACTGGCGTGGATCGGCTTTTGATATATAACCGATATAGGCGATGTTCCGGTGGCCCAATTCATATAAATAGGAAACGGCCTGCAGGATTGCCTGTTCATGGTTCGGATCAATGACAGGATAGGATGAATGGCTTTTGCTGCTCACACCATATACCAGCACCGGAAAAGGGTAGTTCCGGGCCTGTATGCCGACATCTTCCTCAAACAAAATGACGCCATCCACTTGGTATTTTTTGAATGTTTCCAAGGATTTATCGACAGGTTCGACGGATAAAATCATGGAATATGGAGTTTTGTTTATTTCATTGCTGATTTTGGTTACCAATACGGCCAAAACAACTCGCTCAATCGTTGGCCATATAAGACCGATAATCTTTGTTTTTTTAGAAACCAGGCGCTGAGCCGCAAAGTTAGGCTCATAACCCATTTCCTGGGCGATGGCAAGAACTTTTGTTTTTGTTTTTTCTTTAACCAAAGGACTGTCGTTCAATGCTTTGGATACTGTTGAATAGCTGACGCCTGCCACTTTTGCGATATCTTTTATCGTAACTGTCATGTGATCACCTGAAAAACTTCATATTTTCCTTAAATGTACCATAAAGAAAGGGTTTTAACATTATTTTTAGAGCAGTACAAAAGAAAGAATGTTAAAATAAAGAATTTTTTGAAAAAATAGGTTTTAAGGTTGTTTTGGGATGTGAAATGTTTTAAGATAAATTTACAACGTTGTTATTTTTTATTCCTCTTTTTGAAAGCGTTATCAAAACATCAATGCAAATGAAAACAAGGAGTTGGAGATTACGATGGAACAATTTGAAACGGCAGTGGAATTTCTGGAACAAGGAACATTGGAGCAGGCTAGTGGCAAAAACGTTAAAGTTTACGAAAAATCGGTTGCCGAGAAGGATGGCACGAAATTGGTCATGGTACGTGATGGAAATCAAAAATGGATCATCGCCTCGGGGAAAGGGGAATTGCTCAATGAGTTGGAGGGCGGAAAGATAGGGGAAGGCAGTAAGGTTTGTCCTCTTTCGCATGAAAATCGGTTGGTGTTGAACCGGCATTTCGACTATACAGTTCCCCAGGCTTTCGGCAATAAGCAGGCGACGATGGGGTTGGGCGACCGCTTAGGAATTGCTTCGCCGGGACATATTGAAGCACTTCGGAACAGAAAAGTGAAGCCGATTCTTGCTCAGCAGAGCATTCGGGAGCTTACTTTAACGAACAGATCGATGAATGACATGCTTGATGCGGCTTCTTTTGCAGTGTTCCAGGAAGGCTATAAAGGCGGGTTCGGTGCCGATGGCGACCATATCAAGGAAGAAAAAGATATTCAGTATGCTCTTTCTCTTGGAGTGTCGATGTTGACGCTTGACTGCTCTGATCAAATTAAAAAAAATATCGAAAACGCTCCAGCCGAAAAGATAGAAGCTGATTATGAACAGCTTCCAGAAGACGCAAAAAGCTATTTCAACAGCGAATATTTGGATAAAGAATTTGATGTGAATGGGCTATCGATAAAATTCGATAAAATCACATTGATGAAAAATGTATTGACCTATGCTGAAGCCTTGGATTATACGGAACGGGTTTACAAAGAATATATTACCCAGGCGGGACGCCCGATCGATTTTGAATTGTCTATTGATGAAACGGAAACAATCACTTCGCCAAATGCGCATTTCTTTGTCGCCAATGAGCTTAAGGCAAAAAAAGTGATAGTCAACAGCCTGGCTCCTCGATTCTGTGGAGAGTTTCAAAAAGGCATTGACTATATCGGGGATATTGAGCAGTTCGAGCGTGAACTGGAAGAACATGCATTGATTGCTGAGTTTTTCGGCTATAAGTTGAGCATCCATTCCGGCAGCGATAAATTTTCGGTATTTCCTATTATTGCAAAATACACGAAAGGCGTCCTGCATGTGAAAACTGCCGGAACAAACTGGCTTGAAGCAGTAAGGGTGATTGCTGATGTCAGACCGGATCTATATCGCCGCATGCACACTTACGCATTGGAGCATTTGGATGAAGCATTACAGTATTACCATATCACACCGGACATGAGTAATATTGTCCCGCTTGAAGGCAGGCCGGATGCCCAGCTTCCAGAATACATGAATAACAATGCAGCGCGGCAAGTTCTTCATGTAACGTATGGCATCTTGCTTACTGCTAAAGATGAGGAAGGCAATTTCTTATTCAAGGATGAGTTTTTTGATACGTTAAATGAAAATGAAGAGGTATACCGCGAAGCGCTTGTGAAACACATAGGCAGACACGTTGACCTTCTGAATCTTTAAAATAGAAAGGATAGTTCATATGCGATCATTTATGGATGAAAATTTTTTATTGGAAAATGATACAGCAGTTCAGCTGTATCATGGCTATGCAAAAGAAATGCCGATTATCGACTATCATTGCCATTTGAGCCCGAAAGAGATCTATGAAAACAAAAAGTTTAAGAACGCCGCGGAAATTTGGCTCTATGGCGACCATTACAAATGGCGCGTGATGCGGGCGAACGGGATAGAAGAAGAACTCATTACAGGCAGTGGCTCTGATTATGATAAGTTCCTGGCTTGGGCAAAAACGGTTCCTATGGTTATCGGCAATCCGCTCTATAACTGGACGCATTTGGAACTGCAGCGCTTTTTCGGTATCTATGAATTGTTGAATGAAAAAACGGCGCCGGCAATTTGGGAAAAGATGAACACTTTGCTGGACGGCGAAGGGTATGCGGTACGTGATTTTATCCGCAAGTCAAAAGTAGATGTGGTATGCACAACTGATGATCCTGCAGATAGCTTGGAATACCATATAAAGTTGAGAGATGAAGCGGATTTTCAAACAAAAGTATTTCCAAGTTTCCGGCCTGACAAAGCGCTTGAAATCAACAAAGATGGATTTGTCGATTGGATTGCTAAGCTTCAGGAGGTTTCCGGAACAACAATAGACTCCTACGAATCTTTCCTTGGAGTCCTGGAAGCGAGAGTCGACTTTTTCCATTCTGTCGGCTGCCGCGTTTCCGACCATGCCATTGATACAATGATGTATTCAGAGACGGATGAAGCAAATGCAGGAGAGCATTTCAAACGCGCATTAGCAGGAGAAAAAGTTCCGCTGGAAGGCGAGAAAGCATTCAAATCTTTTACACTGACATTCCTCGGGAAACTATACGCCAAGCGCGGATGGGTCATGCAGTTCCATATCAACGCTCTGAGAAACAACAACTCCCGGATGTTACAGCAACTTGGCCCTGATACAGGCTATGATTCCATGAATGACGAAGCGATTGCGAAGCCGTTAGCCCGCTTGCTGGATTCTTTGGAAAAAGAAGATGCCCTGCCTAAAACTATTTTGTATTCTTTGAACCCGACGGACAATAATACATTGGCGGCGATGATCGGAAATTTCCAAGGGGGCGGAATTCCAGGGAAAATTCAATTAGGGACAGCATGGTGGTTCAACGATACGAAAACCGGCATGTTGGATCAAATGCAAGCGCTTGCTAATATAGGCGTCTTCAGCCAGTTTATCGGCATGCTGACAGATTCGCGCAGTTTTCTTTCTTATACACGGCATGAATATTTTAGAAGATTGGTATGCACATTTATCGGAAAATGGGTGGAAAACGGAGAGGTTCCGGATGACATTGAATTTTTGGGAGAAATCGTCCAGAAAATTTCTTACCATAACGCAGAGGAATATTTTAATTTTCAACATTTGCCTGCCGGTTCGCTAAAGTGAAAAGGAGGTGCATCATTGGATAAGCCGATAAACTTCGCGATTGTGGGCTGCGGGGCGATCGCCCTGCAGCATATCGAAACGATAACGGAATTGCCGGGTGCCAAGCTTTCAGCTCTTTATTCCAGGAACACGGACAAAGCAAATGAGTGGGGACAGAAATATCAGGTGAAGTCCTATTCGGACTACGACCGGCTGCTTGCAGACGAATCCATTGATGTGGTCGTCATATTGACGCCAAGCGGCACCCACGCAGAATTTGGAATCCGGGCAGCACAAGCGAAAAAGCATGTGATTGTTGAGAAACCCATCGATATCACTCTGGAAAAAGCAAACGCGCTAATAACGGCTTGCGGGGATGCGGGTGTGCTATTGAGCTGCATTTTTCAACATCGGTTTGATGATGCGGTCCTCAAGCTAAAAGAGGCTGTCGAGGAAGGCCGGCTGGGGCAGTTGAATCTGGGAGTTTCCCGTACGACATGGTACCGGCCCCAAACATATTACGACAGCGCAGAATGGCGTGGAACCCGCGCGCTTGACGGAGGCGGGGCTTTGATGAATCAGTCTATCCACTATATCGATCTCCTAATATATATCATGGGACCCGTTGAGGAAGTATTCGCTTATTGTGCAAGGAGAGCGCATGAACGAATCGATGTGGAAGATATTGCGGCCGCTGCCGTGAAATTCAAATCGGGGGCTGTCGGTTTAATAGAAGGAACTACTGCGGCTTTCCCGGGATTCAATACAGCTTTGGATATTTTCGGGGAAAAAGGGAGTGTCCGGATCGACTCGGATCAGATTGCTGGGTGGCATATCCAAGACATGGAAGAAGAGGCTGTTAGTGCCGGCAGGAATGCGGAAAAAGAAGCTCAATTCGCTGAAACCGCACTTTCATTTATGCGCCAGTACGAAGACATCACCCAAGCAATCGCAGGTGGCACTGAACCTCTTGTCAACGGCAAAGAAGCAGCCAAATCACTGGAATTGATATTGGCAATCTACAAATCCGCTGAAACCGGCAGACCGGTTCAGCTGAACTGAACCGGAAAGGAAATTCAAATCTAAAGCTTTAACAGAGTTTGATAGGAAAGGACAGCGGCCGATCTTTCTGAGTGCCCCCTGCTGTTTTCCGATTTATCACTCGCATCCATCTTCATAGAAGACATCAAGAGCAAGCTAGTGAACGACTGATTTATTACAGGAACTTACAACTATTCGAAAATAGGGAGGACCAAAATGAAAAAGTCTTTGATAGCACTACTGCTTTCTTCAGTTTTAATCCTGCAATACGCTTTTGCCCCGGAAGTTACTCAAGCAGCAGAACCGGACGTCTGGGAAACTGAGCTGCCGAAAATTTTAGCAAATATCGAAAAGCCGTCTTTTCCTGATAAAGATTTCTCGATTATCGATTTTGGTGCGGCAGCAGATGAAACGGCAAAATCGACCGAAGCCATCAATGCTGCAATTACGGCAGCACACGAAGCGGGAGGAGGCCGTGTAGTTGTGCCAGCGGGCAAATACTTGACTGGTGCAATCCATCTGAAAAGCAACGTTAATCTGCATATAGAAGAAGGGGCCACTGTGCTGTTCAGCACCGACCCCAAAGATTATCTTCCGCTTGTGAAAACAAGGTGGGAAGGCGTGGAACTGTACAACTATTCCCCGCTTATTTATGCCTATGGCCAGGAAAACATCGCTGTAACCGGAAAAGGGACCCTTGATGGACAAGGAAGCAATGAGGATTGGTGGCCGTGGAAAGGCAAAAAAGAATACGGCTGGACAACAGGGGAACCCCATCAAGCAGCAGCAAGGGATAAATTGTTCCAGATGGCTGAAGATGGAGTGCCGGTGGAAGAAAGAAGATTCGGAGAAGGTTCTTATTTGAGACCGAGCTTTATCCAGCCTTATGAAAGCAGCAATATCTTAATAGAAGGCATAGAAATAAAAGATTCTCCTATGTGGTTCATCAATCCCGTTCTTTCTGAAAACGTAACCATTGATGATGTAACGGTAGTTGGCCACGGACCGAACAACGATGGCGTGGATCCGGAATCCAGCAAAAATGTTCTGATAAAAAATTCTCACTTTGATACGGGCGATGATTGCATCGCGATCAAGTCAGGGCGTAATGCAGACGGCAGACGAATCAACGTCCCTTCGGAAAATATCGTGATCCAAGGAAATGAAATGCGGGATGGCCACGGCGGAGTGGTAATCGGCAGTGAAATCAGCGGCGGTGCCAGGAATGTTTTCGCAGAAGACAATGAAATGGATAGCCCCAATTTAGACCGCGTGCTGCGCATCAAAACAAATTCAGTCCGCGGTGGTATTGTAGAGAATGTTTATTTGAGAAACAACAAAGTGAACAAGGTTGGCGGAGAAGTCGTCCGCATCAACATGATGTATGAAGAAGGGGATGTTGGTGACTTTACGCCAATCGTCCGCAATATCGAAGTGGACGGGCTCGACAGCAATGGCGGCAATTACGGCATCTATATAAAAGCCTACGACCGGTCGCCAGTCCAAAATTTGAAAATCACAAATTCGAGTTTTGATAATGTAAAAACTCCGACGCTGATCGAGAATGTGGAGAATATGGTTTTATCAAACTTTACGATTAATGGCAAGAGCTACGACAATGTGGCGCCTGTCACGACACCAGAAGTGATTGGGGAACGCTTGTCGAATGGAGAGTATCTTGACGGTGCAGAAGTCCGCTTTGATGCACAAGATGCGGATGGAATTGCGAAAATCCGCTATCAGATTGAAGATCTTCCGTGGACGGATTATGCAGATCCTATTTCAATCAATGAAGCGGGGGAAACTGCAATCCGCTATCAAGCATTCGATAACACAGGCAACCGGGAATCGGTGCAGACGATTTCTGTGAAAGTTCTTGATGCCAACACAAAGAGCTTGAAAGAGTTGATCCAGCAAACAAGTTTAAGCAACAAAGGCATGGAAAATTCGCTGCTTGCTAAAATCGGAACTGCTGAGCGCCATTTCGCAAAAGGAAATGTGGAACAAGGGAATGGGGCTTTGAACGACTTGTTGAAATTTATCGGCAATAAAAAGGAAGACCAAATTCCTGTTGCCCTCAGAAGCGACTTATCGCTGGTGATAAAAAGATTGATGGAGTAAAACTCGGATAACCCGTTCGAAATTCCAAGCGGATTGCCCTTGAATCCTAAATGGCAAGAAGCATTTCCAGGATTCAGGGGCATTTGACTTTTTTAGAAATCGGTTGATTGAGAAAGTGCCATCCATCCGTTTTGGACTTGAATTATTGTAGGAAGATGACTGACTAAGAAAGGGAATGATTATGGAAAAAAAGTTTAAAGTATTCACATTGGGTGATGCACTCATCACATTCAACCCTTCAGAAACCGGCCCGCTCCGATATGTCTCTTCATTTAGCCGAAAGGTGGGCGGCGCGGAATTGAACTTTGCCATTGGCTGTGCCCGTTTGGGGATGGAATCAAAATGGGTTAGCCGATTGGGCGGAGACGAATTCGGCCGGGTAATTTATAACTTTGCACGCGGGGAAGGAATCGATATGTCGGAAGTGAAGATGGTGGAAGGGTACCCCACTTCGTTGAATTTTAAAGAAATCCAAGAAGACGGATCCGGAAAAACCTTCTATTATCGCCATCAATCTCCGATTTTAACTATGTGTCCTGAAGACATAACAGATGCGATGTTGGACGGGATAGATTTGGTTCACTTGACAGGGGTTTTCTTGGCGGTCGATCCAGGCAACCTGGAAATTGTAAAACAAGTGCTGAAAATCGCCCATGAGAAAAAGATCCGGATTTCCTTTGATCCGAATATCCGGCTGAAACTGTGGACACTTGAGCAGGCAAAAGCGGCCTATAAAGAAGTATTGCCTTTTGTGGATATTCTTTTGACGGGCCTAGACGAAATAGAACTGATTCACGGAGATATTTCCGATCGTGCTTTGGAAAGCTTTGCCGAATCTTTTAGGATCAGCCAGCTTGTCATAAAAGATGGAGGTAATGGCTCCCGCCTGCTTCAAGGGAACAGATGGTATTCCAAATCGGCTTTTCAAGTGAACCCGGTCGATACTGTAGGAGCAGGAGACGGATTTGATGCGGGCTATATCTATTCTGTTCTTCACGGCTATGCACCGGAAGAGGCACTGGAATTCGCTAATGGAGTTGGAGCCCTTGTAACTACGGTATCCGGGGATAATGAAGGGCTTCCTTATCTGCAAGAAGTCCTTTCGCTGGTCGGCAAAGAAAAAGTAATCGCGCGATAAGACAAGCGTACGGCAAGCATAAATAGAAAAGTGCAAAGCAAAGGAGAAAAAGCTTATGAATATGACTTTCCGCTGGTATGGCCAAGGAAATGATACGGTCACGCTTGAACACATCAAGCAAATTCCTGGCGTCAAAGGCATCGTTTGGGCACTTCACGATAAGCCCGCCGGAGAAGTATGGACGACAGAAGAGATTGGGGCAGAAATCGCTTATATCGAATCCCATGGTTTTCACGCTGATGTAGTAGAAAGTGTCAACGTCCATGAGTCGATAAAAATCGGCACTGCAGACCGCCTGCAGTATATCGACAACTATAAACAGACCATACGGAACCTTTCGGAATTTGGCGTAAAGGTGATTTGTTATAACTTCATGCCGATTTTCGACTGGACAAGAACTGAAATGTTCCATCCGCTTGAAGATGGATCAACTGCTTTGTTCTTCGAAAATGCGAAAGTGGAAAATGCCGATCCGAAAGAATTGATCCGCACGGTCAGCGAAGCATCCGATTTGACGCTGCCTGGCTGGGAACCGGATAAGCTGGCCCGTATCACGGAATTATTCGCCGCTTATGAAGAGGTGAATGAAGCGAAGCTATGGGAGAACCTGGAGTTTTTCTTGAAAGAAATTTTGCCGGTTGCAGAACAATCAGGGATCCAAATGGCTATTCATCCTGATGATCCGCCATTTTCGATTTTTGGTCTGCCGCGCATCATTACAGGGGCTGGAAGCTATGAAAAACTGATTGAAATCTCGGATTCCCCTTCAAACACATTCACTATGTGCACAGGTTCTATGGGGGCAAGCAAGTCGAATGACATGGTGGCAATTGCTGAGAAATACGCAAACCGTTCTCCGTTTGCCCATATCCGCAATGTGAAGATATACGATAATGGCGATTTCACCGAGACTTCCCATTACACGCAGGATGGTTCGATTGATATTAAGGGTGTGGTAAAGGCACTGCAGGCTCAGAAATACGGCGGCTATGTGCGGCCGGATCATGGCCGACATATCTGGGGAGAAGTCTGCCGGCCGGGATATGGGTTATATGATCGTGCTCTAGGCATTATGTATTTGCTTGGGCTTTGGGATGCTTATGAAACCAAAAGAATGGAAGGTGCCAAATGATTCCGATTCATAAAAATTTAAATGGCCGTGTAGCTGTGATTACTGGAGGCAGCGGCGTCCTTTGTTCAGAAATGGCCCGTGAGCTGGCTCGGCAAGGCATGAAAGTCGTTATCTTGAACAGAACGGCTGAAAAAGGGGAAAGCGTTGCCCAAGAAATCAGGGAAGCAGGTGGAGAAGCGATTGCCCTTGCGGCGGATGTATTGAACCGCTCGTCACTTGAAACCGCAAAATCCCATATACTTGAAAAATATAGTGGAATCGATTTATTGGTGAACGGGGCTGGTGGCAATCATCCCGATGCCATCACTGGACCCGAGCTCCACGGGGACGGTGCAGCTGGACCGTCGTTCTTTGACTTGGATGAAAAAGGGTTCTCAACCGTATTTTCAGTTAATTTTACGGGCACTTTTCTGGCATGCCAAGTTTTCGGGAGTGAATTATTGAAAAGTGCAGCTCCGGCAATCATCAATTTATCTTCGATGAGTTCTTATGCCCCATTGACTAAGGTCGTGGCTTACAGTGCTGCCAAAGCATCTATTAATAATTTCACACAATGGATGGCTGTCCATTTCGCTGAGACAAACTTACGCATCAATGCAATTGCGCCAGGGTTTTTCCTGACCACACAAAACCGGAACTTGCTGCTCGACCAAGAAGGCAACCCGACGGCACGCAGCAATAAGATACTTACAGCTACGCCGATGAAAAAATTCGGGGAGCCCGGCAACCTGCTCGGCGCGCTTTTATTTTTAGCGGATGAATCGTACTCATCTTTTGTTACGGGCACTACCCTTGCGGTGGATGGCGGCTTTATGGCTTATTCAGGAGTTTAACAAGAGCCTATACTTATGATTTATCACGGAATTCCGTTATTCAGGAGGCGTAGAGATGTTCAATCTAATTGGAAAAGTGGTATGGGTGACAGGAAGCAGCACAGGAATCGGCAGAGCCATTGCCGTTAAATTCGCGGAATGTGGCGCAAAAGTGGTTGTCCATGGCAATGCGAACAAAGTTGAAGCTGAAAAAACTTTGAAAGAAGTTTCCAGCAAAGGTGCAGACAGCCTTCTAGTCTTAGGAGACGTAACAGATAGAAGCCAAGTGGACCGGATGGTTGTTGAAATCAAAGAGGAATTCGGGCAGATCGATGTTCTGATCAATAATGCGGGAACGATGGTCAAGCGTGCAAAAGTAGAAGAAATTGAACAGGATACATTAGAAAAGATTTTTGCTATCAATTTCACTTCTGTTGTTCAAGTCACTCAAGCGGTGCTCCCTCTCATGAAAGACCGGAAAAAGGGGGTTATCGTCAATATGACTTCTATCGCAGCAAGAAATGGCGGAGGTGGAGGGGCTGTTATCTATGCTGCGGCAAAAGGGGCGGTCAGCACACTGACCCGTGGACTGGCGAAAGAATTAGCTGAGGACGGAATACGGGTCAATGGAATCGCGCCCGGAGTAATTGCCACACCTTTTCATGAGCGGTACTCGACACCGGAACTTGTTGAAAAAATGGTAGCGGCTGCTCCTCTTGGCCGAGCTGGCCAAGCAGAAGAGATTGCAGGAGCGGCACTATACTTAGCATCTGATTTATCAAGCTACGTCACTGGAGAAATCATCGAAATAAATGGCGGCGTATTAATGGATTAAAGATCAAACGTTTGAGGTGCTTGCAATGATCATTTGATGGATTGGAACTGCTTTCCTGAAATTACGGATGATAACTTCAGCGCTGATTATCGGATGTAAAGGCAGTCGCCATTGTTGAATTTCCAATGGCTTGCAGAGATTTTTACAAAATTGCCACAAGCCGCTGAAAAATGGCCAACCAATTGAGACACTCCTCACGAGCCGGGGCACCGGCTCGTGAGGAGTGTCTTTTTGTTATAAAGAATAAAAAAGTATTATTTTAACCGGTTGTTAACCTACAGAGACTAAGATGGTTCTTAATGAGAGAAAGCATTTTAATGGCACTAAACGGATTGCATGTCCAAAACCAATGAATTGAAAAAGCAGAAGAAGGCTGCGGATTTAGCGGCAGTACTGGTATTCACTGCTGAAACACTGGCAGTAATATAAAAAAACGAAAGAAGGTAAAGCGATGGAAAAAGGGACATGGTTCAAGAAGTTGTTTGTCTTGCTGCTTTTCATGTTACTGGTGTTTGGAAATACCGTTCAAGCTGCAGGAAATGGAACAACAGCGGGAAAAGCCAGTACATCAATTGAGCCGGCAGATTCAAAAGCGACAGCCGCGGCTATAGCCGTGAAGTCGGTGAAAATGAACAAATCATCGGTCACGCTCCTGAAGGGGAAAACGGTCACATTGTCTGCAAAAGTCAGTCCAAGCAATGCAACGAACAAAAGCTTGAAATGGAAAAGTTCAAATACAAAAGTGGCGAAAGTCGACAGCAAAGGAAAAGTGACGGCAGTGGGGGCAGGATCCGCCAAAATCACTGCGGCATCAAGCAACGGCAAGACGGCTGCTGCGGCCATCAAAGTTCCTTACAGCAAAAATTTGAGCGCAGGCACTTGGAAAGCGGGCACCCATCTGCCGGCAGGGCGCTATAAAATCACGACTAACTCATATGCAGGTAATTTGTTCATCACTATGAAATCGTATGACCGCTATGTAAACGAGATTCTTGCCAAGAGTCCAAAAGATGGTGTGACGGCTGTTACCACAGACATCAAAAAAGGCGATAAAATCGAAATCCTGGGTCTCGACAAAGTGCAATTCACCCAAGTGGTGTCCCGTGTGAAATCGAATACTTTGCACGCCGGCTACTGGACCGTCGGGAAAGACATAGGCGCCGGAAGATACAAAATCACCACAACGGATCGTATGGGGAACCTATTCGTAAGCAGGGGACAATCGCTGCTCGTAAATGAAATTCTTTCCGCAAAAAAGAGCGATTACTCTGTGACGAGCGTAACGACCACCCTTAAAAACGGGGATCAAATTCAGCTTTCAGGAATGAATAAGGTGATTTTCAAGAAGCAGTAACCGTGCAGGAAAAGGAAGGGGAAATTAGCAGCCTAATCACACACTTCCGCTAATTGAAACTTATCTCAATCAAATGCTGTTCTTAGAGCCAAGAAAAAATGGAGACCTTATTTGAAGTCAAATTCTTTTCTGTGCCTATCCAAAAGATTGTTTGATTTTATCGCATAAACCGCTTTTGGCTTGTTGAATGATAAGAGATGAAATCGTAGAAAGATGAAGACATAAAGGGGAGAGACTGCTGGGGGAATTTATCACCAGCTAAAAGAAAAAAGTCTTCTGCTTGTCTAGCTGGTACATTTTGTTGCCTGTAATTGGATCGTGAGTCTTGAACTGTCCAAGGGACTGGACGGAATCATCTCTACCGAACCCGAAGTGCAGGGAGAGACGAACGACCATGCGCAGATAAGTTGCATCTTGTGCACTCGGCAAAACTTTGAGGTTGAGTTTGGGGAACGAAATAGAGTCGTAAGCTCTTAGCTTCGATTGATACTGGTAGAGCTTGATTTGAGCATTTGGACAACTGGTCTTTTCATCCAATTTTCCGTACAATTAACGTTTAAGGGGAAGCGAAAGTGGCTTCCACTCGGATTACTGGATGTGAAATCAATTGGTCATCATTGAAATATTGAATGTCGTTTTGCCGGTATTCCTGCTGATGGGTGTCGGTTTTGTTGTAGGCAAGTGGATGAAGATCGATTCCAAATCGGTTTCCGACTTGTCGATTTATGTATTCAGTCCGGCCCTTTTCTTTTATTCGATATCAGCTTCCCAGATGGATATGGGCGATTTTGGGCGGATCGTCCTTTTCGCTTTTTCGTTGTTTCTGATATTTGCTTTGTTCATTTACGCTGTCGGAAAGATTTTCAAATGGGATAAAACTTATCAAAACACGCTGATGCTGGCCAGCGGATTTCCGAATGCGGGCAACTATGGGCTTCCGATTATCCTTTTTGCATACGGGGAGGAAGGAGTCGCAATCGGCATCATTTACTTGGCGATGCAATCTTTTCTGATGAATTCGGCAGGCGTTTTTTATGCTTCGAATCATGCGCACGTTCCAAAAAAGGATATTTTCCTGCAGGTCGTCCAGATGCCGGGCGTTATTGCCATTCTCCTGGCGCTGGCACTGAAAATTGCCGGCATCCCGATTCCAGCGGCGGTCGAGAATGCGACAGGACTGCTTGGCCAGGCCTCGATTCCGACGATGCTGACGCTTCTTGGTGTCACCCTAGCGTCAATCCGGATCAAGAATGTTCTCAGCTTTATCGGGACGGCTGCCGTATTCAAGTTGATTGCGCTGCCTGCCTTGGCATTTCTTTTGCTCGGGCTGATTTATCCGGCGGGTTCGCTTGAGGCGAAAGTGCTGCTCGTTGGCGCCGCTACACCGACTGCCGCGACGACGACCTTGCTCGCCATCAAATTCGGGATGAACCCGGATATGGTTTCAAGCGCTATGTTTGTCAGTACAGTTGCAAGCATCGTGACGATTCCATTATTATTATTGATGGTGTAAGGCATAGCCTCATTCATATAGCCGAAGCCAGCAGCCATATCGGTTGCTGGCTTCGGTTTTTTGTGTATTGGGGTTGATCAAAATAGCAGGAAAGTATAAAAAATGCTTGTTTGATGATAGATAGGTATTCATACACTGGTAAAACTATTAAAAGAACCATATAATTCTACCTATTAAACAGGGAAATCTTATGTGAACTGAAACCGGGAGGACTGCACGTGAACATCATATTAATAGGCGACAGCGGCCACGCGCGGGTTATCGCAGACAACATAACATCAAGCGGCAGCCGAGTAGTTGCCAGGTTGGACGATAAATATACCGAACCGTTTAAGGAAGACGGCAGCTGGATGGGTCCGGTATCTGAAGTATATTCCTTGATTGAAAAAGAAGGGGCGAAGGTTGTCATTGCCATCGGCTCGAATTCGGTAAGAAAAAAAATCGTGGAGCGTCTGGCGCTGGATGTAGAACAATACGCAACCGTCATCCATAAAGATGCAATCGTCTCTCCAAGTGCAGTGATTGGCAAAGGCACGGTCGTAATGCCGGGCGTGATTGTCAATGCAGCGGCACTGATCGGCAGCCATGTAATATTAAACACTCGTCTTGTAATTGAACATGATTGTGTCGTCGGCGATTATGCGCATGTGTCGCCGGGAGCCATGATTACAGGCGGAGTAAAAATCGGGGAAGGTGTCCATATCGGAGCCGGGACGACCGTTATTCCGTTGAAGGAGATTGGCCGGTGGAGCGTTGTCGGCGCAGGAGCCGTCGTCATTGACGATATTGAAGAACATTCAACAGCTGTGGGTATACCGGCAAAGGTTATCAAAACGGCATCAGCATCCGCAAAAGCGGTACAGTAAGACGCCATAAAAATCAGGAAGAAGTCAGTTGATGGGTTATTCAAACTCATGGGCTGGCTTTTTTATTGTGCAAAGAAAAGGACTTGCTCAACTAAATTTGAATATTCTAAAATTTTAACCCTCATTTAACCTTCATCCATTAGTATGGGTTGCAACAAGGGACATGACTGGAAAATCCATGGAGTGATTTATTGGGGGAGGAGCAGGCTATGAAAGAAATCTATTTTGATGAAAACTTTGGCCGGCTGCATGAAGCGGTGGAAGGCGGAAAGTGTGAAGTATTCGAATACCGCAGTGCTTTAGGCTCGGTCCGGCATATGTATATTAAGAGGGAAATTCCTGCAGACATAGACGGAGAGATGTATTACGACCTGGTAACGCCGTTTGCATACGGCGGCCCGGTCATTCAGGATTGCAAAGAAGACGGGGAGTGGGACTTGGTTTATGAATTTATCCAGGCGTTTGATGCATACTGCAAAGAAAACCGCATCGTCTGTGAACAGGTGCGCTTTCATCCGGTGGCAGAAAATGTGGTGGATTTTATCGGGTGCTACGAAACGGATTGGATTGGCGATACATACGGAACGAATTTAGAGGCTTTTTCGGATCCGGTCAAAGAAGAGTTTTCGGTCTCCTGCCAAAATGTGATCTGGCGGGCGCTGGAAGCGGGAGTGGAATACCGTGTCACTGCAAAACCGGATAGCATGGAAAAGTTTGCGGAGTTCTATACTAAGGCGGTGGAAGGAGGAGAACCGGACCTCGAATATTTTTTGGAGTGCGGAAATGCATTCAACGAGCAGTTGGTGCTCGTCGAAGCAATATTCAAAGAACAAGTGATCGGCATGAGCTTGAACTTCTTATCGGCCGGCGTCTTGTATACGCATCTGGGGGTGGTCCATCCGGGTTTTGCTTATTTAAGTCCAGTCCATGTCATGCGCTTTGGCCTTACGCTTTGGGGGAAAGAAAACGGTGCATCAATGATTCACGATGGCGGATGCATTGTCATGAATGGCGGGATCCATAACGCGGACTCCTTCAAGCGGCAGTTCAGTAAGCATAGCAGTTTCAAATGGTGCATCGGCCGTCGGATCTGGAACGAGGAGATATACGAAAAGTTGTGCAAGGACATGGAAATCGGGAGCGGGGCTGACAGCTTTCCGGCGTATCGTATGAATGAGAGCGGTTCTTGCGCCAGTTGATTCCATATGACTTGGAGAGATTTCTGGAAGAACAGGATGGATGCAGCAGGGTGGCACTTTCCTGAAAATCGTCTCGGCCGCAAAAATCCAATATATTTTTTCTGGAATTTATAATGTAGAACAAAAGGAGAGAAATGGAATGGGTGGAAAATATATTTTCAGATTTGATGATATCGCTCCGAATATGGACTGGGGGAACTATGAATATATAAAAAGTATATTCGATAAATATGATGTCAAACCGCTTATCGGTGTAATTCCCGACAATCAGGATCCTGAACTACAAAAGTATGCATATAGAGACGAAGATTATTTTTGGAATGAAATGAGGAAACTTCAACGGAACGGCTGGGAAATTGCATTACATGGGTATCAACATAAATATGTGACAAAAGAAGCCGGGATTTTTGGCATAAACAATAAAAGTGAATTTTCGGGGTTACCCATCGAAGTTCAAAACGAAAAAATAAAAAATGGTATGAGATTATTTAATAGCCGTGACATTAAAACTGATACTTTTATGGCTCCATCACATTCCTTGGATAGAAATACATTGCTGGTTCTGAAGGAAAATGGAATCCATACAATAACAGATGGATTTGCGCTGTATCCATACTATTATGAAGATTTGCTATTTGTACCCCAACTATTCGCAACCCAACGGAGAATGCCTTTTGGCATTTATACGTTTTGTATTCATTTCAACACGATGACCAAAGCAAGTATTACCGAAATAGAGGATTTTATTAAGTTAAATAGAGATGATATTATTACATTTTCTGAAGCAAAGGCATATGCCACGAAAAATCCGATCAATAAATTATCAGGAACATTCTTCAAGTCATCCCTATCTGTTAAACGGGGTTTGCAAAATATTTGACACGGGGACACTTATGGTTTGTCCCATGTTTTTTGTGCAATCTAAGATCATGTTTTTTACGATAGGTAAGGCTTCTGGAACAGAGTTTTCTGAGGCAATAGCAGAGCCGCCGGATTGAATCCCGGCGGCTCTTGTCTTTTGCTTTGTTGTCCATTTTTGCGCTTAGCCTGTGTAAAAAGGTCATACTAAGAGGAAATTAAGATGCTTTTCGTTTCAAATACTTCAGGAATTTAACCCGCTTTTAACCTGAAAGGACTAAAATTCAAGCTGACAATCTCTTTCTTATACAAGTAAAGGCAGAAAATCTGCTCTCCACTACTTTTATATATTTAAAGTAATCGTAACTTTGGGGTTTGAAATGGCTAAGTTCAAGTGTAAACAGACTTCCTGTTTTAATAGAAACGTTTAAGGAGAATTTTAAGGAAGCTCAAGGGATAAAATTGTGAAAGGGGACTGAATGTGATTAGCCAAAGCCAAGTTATTATCACTGTAGTTTTGATGCTTATGACAACATTTTTGTATTTCAACCAATCTTCTTTAAACAAAGAAATGGAGTCTGCCACATCAATAACGGATTTTGGAGCAAAAGGTGATGGCACTAGTGATGATACTAAACCAATTCGAGATGCAATAGAGTCCATAAGCAAAGCAGGCGGAGGAGTAGTGACCATTCCTAAAGGAACCTATATGATTGATGCAATCCAATCTGTACATCTAATGGATAATGTTACATTAGATTTTAAACCGGGATCAATATTCAAAGCCATACCGAATGATGCAAGCAACTACGCAATATTAAGCATTCACGACGTTGAAAATGTAAAAGTGACCGGGAAACCGAAGATTCAGGGAGAAAGAGCGCAGCATACCGGTGAAACTGGAGAGTGGGGTTTTGGAATAAGCATTAAAGGTGCAACTGATATTTACATTGAAAATGCAAATATAGTAGATTGCTGGGGCGATGGGATATATATAGGGCCGACCAAAAGCCAAAACTATAGTGAAAATATCGTTATAAAAGATCCTCTGCTTGAAAATAACCGAAGGCAAGGAATTTCTGTTATATCCGTTAAAAATTTAAAAATAACTGATCCCGTCATCAATAATACCAGTGGAACTGATCCGCAAAGCGGAATTGATATAGAACCTAATTCGAATACGGAGCATTTGGAAAACATAGAAATAGTTAATCTGTCTTCAAAGAATAATGAAGGCTTCGGCTTTCAAATCTACTTGGAAAACTTCGAAAACAGTAAAAACCAAGTCAGTATAACAGTTGATACATCGAAAAATATTACAGATGGAATTTCAATATCCAAAACCGATAATATCAAAGGGGAAATTAAAATCGGCGATGAACAATTCCTGCCCGACCTTTAAAGACTATAGAAATAGTAGAGTGATTTCAACCTATAGTGAACTGCACCTCCATCGTTAGACAGAACTAACAATGGAGGTGCAGTTTTTTAAGCGAAATTCGCATCTGCAGTTAAGAGCTTGATATCATGCCAGGACTTGGATGGAAAAAATATTACCAAGAAATCAAAAGTAATGGAGCAATCATTTCCAATACTATAAGAACTATAAGAAGAAAATCGCCGAGAGGCTTTTCTTGAACGTGGAGCATTATGCGACGCTGATCATGGATGCAGGTGCAAAAATTTGCGATCACGCCATTTGAACCCATCCCTTGCTATGTAATATCAACAAGATGCGACTATGGAAAACCTGCTAAGAATTAATATATGGAATGAAAGTTGAAATGCTTTTCGTCAAGCCACGGCAAACGGCTTTCGAAAGGCGTTTTTTTATTCTATAAAACAAAATTTTTTGACAGTTTAACCAGTTCTTAACCTGTAGGTACTAGTATCTATCTTAACAAGAGAAAACACTTGAAGTTTTAGCTGATTCTTAATGGAAGAGGGGTCATGGGAGTGGAAGATTAAAAAAGTTCGGCGAATTGGACTAATTGGAAAACATTCATCATTTATGGGGGCTTGAGCTTCAACTTTATATTCCTTTTTATTTCAGAAATGATATTTCAACTTTTAAATTGCTATCAAACAGTATTGGAGAGAAAAATATGACAAAAATAGCTGTAGTAGGAACTGGATATGTGGGTTTGGTATCAGGGGCAATTCTTTCGGATTTCGGGCATACGGTAACATGTGTAGATATAAACGAAGAGAAGATTCAGGATTTGATCAACGGCAAAATCCCGATTTATGAACCCGGGTTGGAATCGATTGTCCAAAAAAACACTTATTATAAACGCCTAAGTTTTACGACAGATATCAAATCTGCCGTCGAAGATAATGAAGTGATTTTCATTGCAGTCGGTACTCCTGCAGCAGAAGACGGAAGCGCAGACCTGCAATATGTTCTGCAAGTAGCAAAAAACATAGCAACTTACATGAACGGCTATAAAGTCATCGTCAATAAATCGACCGTCCCAGTAGGAACGGGGCAAAAAGTAAAAGAAATGATCCAAACTACGCTTGCGGAAAGGGAGGCCGATTTCTCTTTTGATGTAGTATCGAACCCTGAGTTTTTACGGGAAGGATCTGCTGTACGGGATTTCACCCATCCGGACCGTGTGGTTGTAGGGGCGGAAAGCGAAAAAGCACTTGAAATAATGAAAGAGGTTTACCGCGTACTGTATTTGAATGAAACCCCTTTGGTTGAAACCGATCTTGAAACATCTGAAATGATCAAGTATGCAGCTAACGCATACCTGGCAATGAAGATTACGTTTATCAACGAAGTTGCAAATGTTTGCGAGAAAGTGGGAGCCGATGTCCAGAAAGTTGCTAAAGCAATGGGGCAGGACGGCAGGATTTCTCCTAAATTCTTGAATTCGGGTCCGGGTTACGGAGGCAGCTGTTTCCCTAAAGATACGATTGCGCTGGCTCGGATTGCTGAAGAAAACGGAGAAACTATTTCTTTGATCGAAACGACCATAACAGCAAACGAAAAGCAGAAACAGAAAATGGTCGATAAAATTATCAACGGCCTCGGCGATGTAGATGGCAAAACCCTTTGCATTTTAGGGGTGACGTTCAAGCCGAATACCGACGATATGAGGGATGCTCCAGCTTTAGTCATCTTGCCTGCACTTGTAAAACTCGGCGCAAAGTTGAAAATATACGATCCAGAAGGCCGGAAAGAAGGAACGTGGCGGTTGAAAGAGATTGAGGACAGCATTGTCTGGTGTGAAACCTCATACGAAGCGATTGAAAATACCGATGCTACGGTGATCTTAACAGAATGGAACGAATTCAGGAATCTTGATTTTGATAAGGTAAGGCAAATTGGGGGAAGCAATAACTTCTTTGATTTGAGAAATATTTACAATAAAAAATCGATGATTGAAAAAGGGTTCAATTATTACGGGGTCGGAGTTTAGGAAGCAGCGAACACAAACCGATTATTATGTACTACATATATAATAATACGTTGCCTAAACGTGGTCAGAGAGGAAGAGAAATGAAAAAGCTGTTAGCGCCATACTCCAGGGTATTCAAAAATACCGGTATTTTGCTGAGTGGAAACGTAGTTTCTAAGCTCATTAATTTGTTCACTCTGTTTTTGACTGCCAGATATTTAGGAACAGGGAATTTTGGTACGCTGGTTTTCGTACAAACTTTTGTCTTGATCGTCATCACTTTTGTTTCTTTTCAGCCATGGCAGGCGATTATCAATTATGGCACTAGACTATCGCAAGAAAAGGATAAAAAAGATTTCAAACTATTGATAAGCTATGGTTTTTTTCTGGATATTCTTAGTGCCATTCTTGGGTTTATACTCAGCCTTGTTTTTCTCCAATTTTTTAGCCATTACTTTAATTTCAGTGAAGATGTCATTCTCTATAGCAGCATTTATTCAGTGGTTATTCTCTTTTATATCAACGGCACTCCAACAGCACTACTTAGGATCTATGACAAATTCAAGCTTTTTGCGTTTCAGGAAATTACCACCGCTATCATAAAAGTGATTTTAATCGCAATAACTTGTCTGCTCCAAGGGGACCTAATCCATTTTGTACTGGTTTGGGTGTTGACAGATATCATTGCCGATTGTTTACTCATGTACTTTGGCTTTAAAGAATATTCAAAGCGGGGAAATAAATTCAGTCTGTCTTTCTCTTTTAAAGAAGTTAATGAAAAATTCAAGGGGATTTGGCAGTTTGTTTGGATGACCAATCTGCAAAGGACAATTAAAATCATTCCTAATTACCTGGACATCGTAATGATTCAATTTTTGCTTGGCGCTAATACTGTCGGGATTTACAAAATTGCCAAAAGCATAGCTGCCACAGTAAATGGCCTCGCAGATCCGTTGTATCAGGCCATCTATCCGCAACTGGCAAAGTTTTGGTCGGGAGACGATAAAAACAACTTCTTCGGACTGATAAAGGTGATAGGGCTGATTATGGGGGTAATTGGAGTTGTTGGCTGGCTCGGCATCATCGTAGTCGGCGAACAGGTCATCGTTTTGGCAATGGGGCTTGAATATATCGATGCTTATAGTGTATTGGTTTGGTACTTTCTAGGTGTGATTCTTTCTATGGTGGGTTTGCCTATAGCTCCGGCAATGTTATCGATGGGATTAGTTAAACAGCATCTTTATATCGTATCGATCAGTTCGGTTTTATATTTGATTGTTCTTTACTTCTCCTTGTTGAATTTTCAATTAGCTGGCGCTGGAATTGCTTATTTCATTTTTTATGCCATCTGGCTAATTTTATACATTATTTATTTTAAAAGTGAGAGGAAGAACTTCAATGAAATCAACCAGCCCAATTAAGGAGCATTTTGCCTTCAGAAAACTCTACTACGGCCTAAGAAGAATCTATTATGGGATGAGAAAGCGTTACTATTCGATAATACTGCAGCACGAAGGGAATTTGAAAATTTTCGGAAGAGTCATTATCGCCAAACCTGAAAATATTGAAATAGGAAAAAACGTCTCTTTAAACGAAGGGGTGCATTTGAATGCAAGGGGCAAAATCAAAATAGGATCGAATGTCCATATCTCGACTTATGTTGTTATCAATACAGGTGCACTGATTCTTGATCATGACGAGAATGTTGACAGGGTCCATACAAGCCAAGAAGTCGTAATAGAAGATAATGTGTGGATCGCAACTGGAGCGATCATAAATCCTGGCGTTTCCATTGGCGAAAATTCAGTTGTCGGTGCCGGAGCAGTCGTCACTAGGGATATTCCAAGCAACAGTGTAGTTGGGGGCGTCCCTGCCAGGGTGATTAGAAAGTTAAGTTCCTGACTATTCGCTAAGACATTAGGGGAGTGAATGAGATTGAAAATATGTTATTTATCGGGATCTATAATACCTTCAAAAAATGCCAATAGCGTTCATGTTATGAAAATGTGCCAAGCTTTTGTTGAGAACGGCCACAAAGTGAATTTGTATGCCAGAAAATCAGATGAGACCATTAAGGATGTGTTCGAATACTATGGGATAACCCGGAAATTCTATGTGGTCCATAACGAATGGCCTTCTTATCGAGGTTTAGGCGGCATGCTTTATGCAAATCGAGTAAGAAAAAACATAGAAAAAGCGTCTGCTGATATTTTTTACGGAAGAGAGCTATATAGCTTGCTGGCAGTTTCGGGTCTCGGTAAACCACTCGTATACGAAGCTCACAAGCCTCCAACAACTTTATTCGGAAAAAAATTAGAAGCTATGCTATTGCGGAAGAAAAATTTCAAGCACCTCACGGTCATATCAGAAGCCTTGAAAAACGAATACTTAAGAATCTATCCCTTTTTGACGCAAGATAAAATCATAGTCGCACATGACGGAGCAGACCTCCCGAAAGAGGAGCAACTAAAAAACGATAAGCCAAAAACTAACGTACTGATGTCATCAAATGATGGATTGAACGTCGGGTATATAGGCCATCTATATCCAGGAAAAGGGATGGAAGTCATCTCAGCGTTAGCCAGTAAAATGCCGCAAGTAAATTTTCACGTTATCGGGGGAAAGGAAGAGGATCTGAAGCATTGGAAGCAGGAATGCCAAGACCTTGAAAACCTTTTCTTCTATGGATTCGTTCCGAATGGTGAATTATGCAAATATTATTCTTCCATAGACATTTTTCTGGCCCCTTATCAAAACAAGGTGGCAGCAGCTGGCGGAAAAGGCGACATCAGCAAGTGGATGTCCCCATTAAAAATATTCGAATACATGGCGTATAAGAAAACTATGGTAGCTTCCAATCTTCCCGTATTGAAAGAAGTATTGGTCCATGAAAGAAACAGCATATTATGCAATCCTACCGATATTGACGAATGGGTAGAAGCGATCTTATTATTGCAGAACAATCCGGATATACGAGAAAAAATAGCTGAACATGCTTTTGATGACTTGGCCTTGAATTTCACATGGAAATTGAGAGGGGAACGGGTGCTTGGCTAATCTAATGCTCTTCTTCATTACGTTTCTATTCATCTTCGGTTGGAAAATAACAGATTCCTTGGATATCATTTTCCTGATTTCCTGTGTGACAAGCTTTATCACATTAATCATACTTCGTCCGACATTCCCGAAGCTGATTGCTATAATAATCAGTTTGCTTTTGGTCATTAGCTTGTACTCTGGAGTTATTGTCATTTTGCATGGAGCTGCCGATGAACAAATATTTTTAAGGTCCGTAAGATCAATGATCAATTTTATTGGCGGTTTCTCTATAGCCTATCTGTATGTAAGAAAGTTTGGCGAAAAATTTTCTTTTCAAATTTCACATCATATTTTTCTATCCATTGGCCTGCATGCAGTCATTATCCTTTTGATGTATTTGAATGACACGCTAAGAAATCTGGTATACGAACTGGCTTCTACCATGAATGTAGTAAACGATACCACGCCCATTGCATTAGGCTATAGAATACCGGGTTTAACTTATGGGCTTTCTACGACTTCGGTAGTGCAGATGGTCGGTCTTTTGTTGCTTCCTTATCTTTTGCAGCATGTGAATAAAAGCGTTTGGAAGCCGGTTTATCTGTTTAGTGCAGTATTGATCGTCATTTCCATATTCCTGACTGGAAGAACTGGTTTATTGTTTTTAGTCATACTATTCCCATTAGCTATGTTATTCGGCAACAGCAAAAAAGAGAGAATGAATATAGTTCGTTCAGCTTTTAGCTTTTTGAAAATTGGAGTGGTAGGTGCTTTGCTTTATTTCTCCTTCTCTTTTTTGATTAAGTTCTTGCCTGCATATTTCCAGGAATATACCATCGCAAAAGCAGGTGAAGTTACACAGTTTTTCACCAACTCAGGGAACACAGAAACCACTGTTGCCATAAAAAGCATGTATTTCTTGCCGACAGATGCATTGACTTTTATGTTTGGATCCTCGAATTCAGGCAGGGGGGACTTGGGGTATATCCCTTCAGATGTCGGGTTTATCTTGCTGATCTTTTCAATTGGAATTATTGGATTGATAATCATGCTGAGTGTGTATCTACTATCAATGAATATCGCTTTAAAAACATATTTTTTGGATAAGAAAATCGCAGTAGTCACTTTGCTGGTTTTGCTATCTTCTCTGATGTTGAACTTTAAGGAAGTTGCCCTATTCACCAGAAATCAATGGTCTATTCAATCCCTATTGATTTGTACGTGTATCTATATCGTGTATATGCAGCGTGAATGGAAAAAAAGTTAAATTCTTAAAGAAATGCACTAAGTGATTTTAAAAGGAGTGTTTTTTATTAAAATCCTTCATTTGATACCCAGCCTCACCAGCGGCGGAGCAGAAGCGATGTTGACAAAACTTATCACCAACAACAAAGATCCCAATGCCACGATGGTTGTTGTCACTCTTTTGAATGCTAATTACTTTTACGATGCAATAGCGAATACCGGAACCAAGGTATACAGGCTGAATATCGATCAAGGCAGGCTTAGTTCGCTTCGTATTTTCGAATTATTTAAGATTATAAAACGGGAAAAACCGGATGTTATACAAACCTGGATGTACCATTGTGATTTGTTTGGCATCCTATTGAAGATGGTGTTTCCGAAAGTAAAGCTTGTATGGAATATTAGGCACAGCCATCTTGTAAAAGGAGCCGATAAAGGGACAACAATTCTTGTAGCCCGCATCTTAAGCCTACTGAGCTTTATGCCAGATAAAATAATCTGCGGCTCTACTGCCGCCCAACAATATCATACTGAACTGGGCTATAGAAAAAACAAAACACTTGTAATACCGAATGGATTTGATACCGATATTTTTGCGCCGAACAACCAAGTGAAAAATGACATAAAAAGAGAATTGAAAATTCCTGAGGATCATTTGGTCATTGGCCACGTGGGCAGAGCAAAAAAAATAAAAAACCAGATTGATTTAATAAAAGCTTTTGCTGAAATTTCAAAAGTCCATAAAAACGTAACGTTGGTGCTGTTAGGAAAAGGGATGGTAGAAGAATACAAAACCCATGAACTGATCGTGAATAATCCGAACATCAGGTTATTAGAAGAAACTCCTAACGTAGCCCGATATTTAAAAGCATTCGATCTGTTTGTACTTCCATCTTTAAGCGAAGGGTTTCCAAATGTAATAGGCGAAGCAATGGCTAGTGGCGTTGCTTGCATATCTACAGAAGTTGGGGACAGCCCACAAATTATCGGCAATTACGAATTTATTGCTAAAAGAAATTCACTTGATGATTTGCGTGAAAAAATCAACTACTGGCTGGAACTGGAAGAAGAGAAAAAAGAAGAACTGAAAGTTTCTTCTAGAAAAAGAATTTTAGAGTTGTACTCTATAGAAAAAATAGTGCAATTGTATGTAAGTTTGTATAGAAAAGTCGCTTAAAAACTTAAAAAACGAGGGGTAATTACATGAAGATTTTAATAACAGGCGCAGCTGGATTTATTGGATCGCATTTATCAAGAAAATTGTTGGATCAAAACCATTCTATCGTTGGAATCGATAATCTCAATTCTTATTATTCGGTAGCTTTGAAAGAATCACGCTTAGAAAGGTTAACGCATGAGAATTTTAAGTTTTACGAAGAAAGCCTCGAGAGTCGTGAAGCGATAACAGCAATATTCGAGCAGGAAAAACCGGAAGTTGTGGTAAATTTAGCGGCACAAGCAGGGGTCAGATACAGTTTGGAAAATCCTCATGCGTATATCGAATCCAATATCGTTGGATTTATCAACATTTTAGAAGCATGCCGCCATAACCAGATTCAGCAATTGATTTATGCTTCTTCAAGTTCCGTATACGGCGCAAATACATCTTTGCCATTTTCAGTGCATGATAACATTGACCATCCGCTAAGCCTGTATGCTGCTACAAAAAAAGCCAATGAATTGATGGCCCATACTTATAGCAGCCTTTATAATATCCCGACGACAGGCTTAAGGTTTTTCACCGTGTATGGTCCTTGGGGAAGACCGGATATGGCCCTGTTCATGTTCACTAAAAATATTATTGAAGGAAAACCGATCAATGTTTTCAATAATGGTGAAATGATGCGTGACTTTACATACGTGGATGACATTGTTGAGTCAATTGCGCGTTTAGTCGAAAAGCCGGCACAGCCGAATCCGAATTGGACAGGCGCCACTCCTGATCCTGGCACGAGCTATGCCCCTTACAAGATCTACAATATTGGAAATAACAATCCGGTCAATTTGATGGATTTTATCGAAGCAATCGAAGAAAAGGTCGGGAAGAAAGCGATCAAAAACTATATGCCGCTGCAAGCTGGGGATGTGCCGGATACTTATGCAGATGTTGCAGATTTATATCGGGATATTGATTTCCAGCCGCAGACAAATATCAAAGACGGCGTAAGCAAGTTCGTCGACTGGTATGTTGAGTACTATGAAGTGAAATTAGAAGGGTCAGAAAAATAGCAATAGGCGGACTAAGGCTGGGTGGGAACTGGCGTAAGCTGCCATTGTTTTCCCTTCACATGCCTAAGCGCTGAGTGGTACCGGCTATATGATTGGGGCAAGTCCTGCCCTAGTCAATAAGCATGGCCCATCAGACTGAAAAGTGGTTTCTGGTCAAGTATGGATAGTTCTTAAAATAGTCAGCAATATGCAAATCCAGCTGTGTTAAAAAAATTTCGTATATATAGCTATAGACGTTAAACGGAGCACTGGCATATCAGTTATTATCTGAATATTGTAAAAACTATTCATGATTCTGTTGCTGAGATTTCCTAAAGTAGCGGGGTCTGAACGCTTTTCTTTCCTGCCACAAATGTTAAGTAAACTAATCGTTTTATCATTAGGTTTTATAAAGGAGGAAGATTTACAGTGCCCAAAATACTAATAATAGCCAATCATGATTATGGTTTATATAAATTCAGGAAAGAACTGCTTCAAGAGCTTTTGAAAACCAATGAAGTATATATTTCATTGCCGATGGGTGATTTCATACCTGAATTGTGTGATTGGGGATGTGAATTTATAGAAACACCGATTGATAGAAGAGGAGTAAACCCGTTTAAAGATATCAAACTGTTGATGGGTTACATGAAAATAATGCAAGAACTCAAACCGGATGTAGTTTTGTCTTACACCATCAAACCGAATATCTATGGTGGATTGGTCAGCAAATTTAATGATATTCCGTTTATCGCAAACATTACAGGGTTAGGATCTGCCGTAGAAAATGAAGGGATTTTGCAAAAAATTACGTTAATCCTATATAAAATATCGTTCAAAAAAGCGCGTTATGTTTTTTTTCAGAACCAGGAAAACCAAGAGTTCTTTGAAAGAAGTAAATTGACGCCAGCCAAAAAGGTTCTGATACCAGGCTCAGGAGTCAACTTAACAGAGTACGCTTTATTGGATTATAAAAAGACCGAAAAAATGCACTTTCTGTTTATTTCCCGAATCATGAAGGAAAAAGGGATAGATCAATATTTAGAAGCTGCACAGTTTATTCGAAATAAGTATCCAGATACGGTATTCCATATCCTCGGTTCTTATGAAGAAGAAGAATACGAGGGCAAACTGAGAGAGTTTCAAGAAAAAGGAATTATTGAATACCATGGATCGCAGAAAAGCATAAAAAAATTCCTTGAAATGTCCCACTGCACCGTACATCCCACTTACTATGCAGAAGGGATGTCGAATGTATTGCTGGAAAGCGCAGCGAGCGGGAGACCTATCATTACGACCAATAGAAGCGGATGCAAAGAAATAGTCGATGATGGAGTAAATGGCTTTCTTGTTGAAGAGAAAAATAGCCAGGATCTGATCGAAAAAATAGAGAAATTCATCAACCTGAGCGATGAAGCCAAAAAGAATATGGGGATTTCAGGAAGAAAGAAAGTCGAAGCAGAATTCGACAGAAATATTGTATTAGATGCATACCTAAATAAGATAAACGAGTGCTACGAAACAAAATCCAGTTTAGCAGGAGCTTATACTGAGTAGAAATGCTTTAATTGGCAGCTTAGTAAAAACGGCGGTGCAGTCTGGGCTGCAATGAGATGATTCCGATATTGAACCGGAATCATCTTTTGTGTTCTGTAACTGCTTCGTCTCCTCCAAGATCTGCCAATGAAGGAACCAATTGAACACCTTATAGGGATCTCTAAAATTCCTGTAATGTGTTTTTTAATGAAGAAATATTCTAATAATTTAACCGACTTTTAACCTTTAAAGACTAGTATTACCTTAACAAGGGAACAAGCTAAAGTTTTTACAAAGTAACTTCTTGAAGCAAAGAGGCTATTGATTCGAATGTTATTTATTTTGATGAAAATCTAGCTACTGCACGAAAAGTATTAAAGTTCTTAATTCTTTAGGAAAATTGCAACACAAGAAATAGGAAAAGTTTATGCGATCAGTTATAAGCTCCCATAGTTATCTAGCCCTTGTTTTATTGGAATGTGAAAAAGAAAAATCATCAAGATAATTAATGCTTAATTGGGTTGTCTGGAGTACTTAATTTAAAATTGGGGGAAATAATATGTGCCTTTATGAGAAAATTGTTGATCGTGAAGAAAAAGTATCAATCGTCGGTTTGGGGTATGTTGGGATGCCAATTGCAGTTGCATTTGCAAAAAAAATAGACGTAATTGGATTTGATGTCAATAAAGAAAAGGTTGAACTGTATAAAAATGGAATTGACCCTACGAAAGAGGTAGGAAATGAAGTGATCAAGAACACATCGATTGATTTTACTTCGGACGAAGCAAAGCTGAGGGAAGCGAAATTCCATATCGTTGCAGTGCCTACACCGGTTAAAGGAGACCGGACGCCCGATTTGACGCCTATAGAATCGGCAAGCCGTACTTTAGGCAGAAACTTGACTAAAGGTTCCATTGTCGTTTTTGAATCTACAGTTTATCCGGGAGTCACAGAAGATATTTGTGTGCCTATTTTGGAAAAAGAGTCAGGATTGAAATGTGGCGTGCACTTCAAAGTCGGCTATTCACCAGAAAGAATCAACCCTGGCGATAAGGTACATAGACTGGAAACTATTATTAAGGTTGTAGCGGGACAAGACGAAGAAACATTGGACATTGCTGCAAAAGTATACGAATTGGTTGTTGAAGCTGGGGTATATAAAGCGGCGAGCATCAAAGTGGCAGAAGCCGCAAAGGTCATAGAAAATTCGCAGCGCGATATCAATATCGCCTTCATGAATGAATTGTCTATCATCTTCAACAAAATGGGGATAGATACAAATGCAGTCCTTGAAACAGCAAAAACCAAATGGAATTTCCTTAACTTTTCTCCGGGTCTTGTAGGGGGCCATTGCATAGGGGTCGATCCATACTATCTGACATACAAAGCAGAGCAGATGGGCTACCATTCCCAGATCATCTTATCAGGAAGAAAAATAAATGATGATATGGGTAAATACGTAGCGGAAAATACCGTGAAAAATATGATCAAGGTAAACAAGCAGATAAACGGTGCAAAAGTGGCCATCTTCGGTGTAACGTTCAAAGAGAACTGCCCGGACGTCCGAAACACCAAAGTAGTCGATGTGATCAACGAGTTGGAACAGTATGGAGTTGAAGTCAAGATTGTCGATCCTTCCGCCGACCCGGAAGATCTATGGAATGAGTATAGGTTGACTCTTAGCACCCCGGAAGAAATAACTGGCGTTGATGCAGTTATTTTCGCAGTACCCCATGAAGAGTTCAAATCGATCAAGCTTGAAGATGTGAAAGCTATGTTCAAACACAAGGAACTTGTAAACATAGGAGCTCACCATGAGCCATTTACAGCTGTGGACTTCGGTGTTGAAGTAGACAACAAAGATTGCGTTTTGGTGGATATTAAAGGAATGTTCGATAGAAATCAAGCTGAAGATGCGGGCTTTTTATACTGGAGATTATAAAAATGAACGGTCTTAATAATGTTTCAACCGGCACCAATCAAGTGTAGAAGAATTTTAATTTTAAATTTATCATATGAATTATAATGAATGCGCGAAATATTTATAAGGTCGTCAAGATGGAAATATGAAATAATTTTATAAGAGAATAGATAACCCGTACAGAGATAGAAGAAATAGAGAAGGAACTAAACGCTCTTTCATAAGAGAAAAAGAGTTCGCACGCTGTTGTATTGTACAGGCGTGTGAACTCTTTAAAATTTAACTAGATAATAAAATCAAATACAGAAAAAATATTATTTGAATAAAAATTAGAACACAGTTTTGTAGAACAAACATCTCTTTGAGATGTTTGTTTTTTTCATATTGAAGTACTTATTAAAAAGTTCGAATTAAAGTCTGATTAGTTTGACAACTTAGATTTGCATAAATATACTCTACAGTAAGTTTGATTTACGAAGTGAAAGGAGGGTTTTGATTAAGCTTTATTACTGTAGTTTTATATTCTGTTTTTTTAACATCTGAATTGATTTTTAGGAATAAATCACACAGAAGGAAAGGCAGAAAAAAGTTAGCCATTTACTCATAATAGTAATGGGGAGGAAAGAAAATGACTTTTTGGATAACCAGCAGCATCATTTTATTTCTTATTGTTGTGATTTCTGCTTTCGGACCATTGTTCGGTCTGTATGGCGAGATGATCCATAAGGAGAATGAGGAGGAACGCAAGTGAATATTCCCTGGGGCAATATTATCGTTATTCTGATCCTTGGCGCTATCTTCATTGTATCCAGCTGGTTCATCTCCCGTAAAGTTTCGACGGCGGATGAATACATTTCCGGGAACGGCAAGCTGGGAGTGGCATTTGGGACAACGTCTCTTTTGGCATTCTGGATTACGGGAAACACCATCATGGCGGCGCCGGAAGCGGCATACGGAATGGGGGTCATCGGAGCGATCGCCTACTCGTTCCTCGGAGGCGTGGCGGTGGTGTCGTTTTCGCCGCTCGGCAAACGGATCCACGAAATCATTCCAAACGGCAAAACTGTCGGCGACTTCTACAAGAACCGCTTTGACAAAAAGAACTATTTCTTCTTCATGATCATGCTGTTCTTCTATATGTTCGGTTTGCTGATGACGCAAGGAATCGGCGGCGGACTGTTGCTCGAACAGATTTTTGATGTACCTTACACTTTGGCGGTTGTGCTGACGTTCGTTATCGTTATTGCCTATGCCACAATGGGCGGCTTTTCATCCATCACCGGCATCGCATTTTTCCAGGTTATGTTGATCTTCATCGTTGTTATTGTCGTGCCGCCGCTTGTTTACTTTTCAACAGGCATTGCGCCGGTTTATACGGGAATGGCGCAATTTGCTCCTGAGAAACTGGACTTGCTGCTGCCGGCCGGCATCCTCTTTATGTTTGCGGGGGCGATGTTCGCCATCGGGGAAGTGTTCATGGACAATACGTTCTGGCAGCGGGCTTATGCGGTGCGCAAAGACAAGCTGATGAGCATCTTCGGTTTGGCTGGAATCGGCTGGTTTTTCGTTCCGCTTGCCACGGCGACGCTCGCCTTTGTTGCAATCGGCACCAATCAGGCACCAGCCGAGGTCAACCAAGTGGCGCCGTTTATCGCACAGATCTACGGAGGCAATTTTGTCAGCTGGGTGTTTTTGGTTGGCGTCTGGTCCGCGCTCGCTTCCACCATCGCGGCAATCCTTAATGCGCTGGTATCGCTATTGATCCACGATATTTACCAAAGCATCAATCCGCGGGCTGACAATAAAAAGCTCCTCCGCATCAGCAAAATTTTGACGGTGGTGATCGGGATTTTGGCGCTGTTGATTTCCTTGCCAAAATTCTTAACGATGCTGCAAATGCTGATTTTTCTCGGCGTCATCAATGCGGCATTCGTTTTCCCGATCATTTACGGCTTGTTCTGGAGAAAACTCGATGCCACAGTCGCTTTTATCGCTTCAATTCTTGCCATTGTTGTAGGGTATTTTGTCTACTTCACAATAGGCAATCTGCAGGGAGTGGTGGCGAGCGGCTGGGTTTCATTTCTTGTCTGCTGGATTGGAAGCCTTGTAAGGCCGGCAGATTTCAATTGGAACAAGCTTTACCGGGTCGGCCAAAGCCATACATCGGAGGTGGAACGTAAATGACAATTTCCCTTGGCGCTTTCACCATATTGATCTGGATCAGCATTCTCGGCTCGGCGCTTTTGATGCTGACGATTTTTGGGTATTTCATCTACGAACTAAGAAAGAAAAAAATCTGGTGATTCTAGGAGGATGGCAATGTTAAAACTCAACACTTTTTCAATCGCTGCAAGAGATGAGAAAACCGGCCAGCTCGGTGTGGCCGTATCGACAAAAGTTCCGGCGGTCGGTCTGCTTTGCCCGTTTGTCAAAGCGGACGTCGGCGCCATTGCAACGCAATCATTCGTCAATCCGTATATCGGCATCAACGGGCTGAAATATTTGGAAGAAGGGCTATCAGCACAGGAAGTGATGGATCGCATTCTCGAGGAAGACCCGGACCCGTCCATCCGCCAGTTCAGCATTGTGGACAAGAACGGTTTGGCTGTATCGTTTTCCGGAGACAAATGCGATGGCTGGTACGGGCACGTAACGGATGAGAACTATGCCATTGCCGGAAATATGCTAGTTGGAGAAGATACCATCCAGGAAATGAAAAAATCCTTTGAAGCTACTGGGGATTTGACACTGGCCGAGCGGCTTTTGAAAGCGATGGAAGCGGGACAGGCTGCTGGGGGCGACAAGCGTGGGAGACAATCTGCTTCCCTTAAAGTGTATTCCACCGAAGAATATCCGCTCGTCGATCTTCGGGTGGACGAACATCCGGATCCAGTAAAAGAACTTGGCCGCATTTACGAAGTGGCGAAAAAGGAACTGTTCCCGTTCATGGAGATGCTGCCGACATTGGAAAACCCGGCAGGCAAGTTCGATTTCGAATCTTCGCGGGAGATGGGATTGCTGCAGGATAATGAATAGCAGCGAATGGAATACAGTTGTGAATTTTAAGAAGCCTCTTTAAAGGAAATCATTTTTCTTCAAAGAGGTTTTTTATGCCGACCAATAATATAGAGAAAACAGGAAAGTAGCACAGATTATAAATGGACGCTGCAAAGAGCTGAAAATCCATTTAGTTCGAATCTGTCATTGTACTTATGATAAAAGTATTTCTAATTATACAACTTTATAATATTATGAGAAAGATTATACTATTAATAATAAAAGAAGAATACATACTCAACAGGAAAATAAAACATTGGATATACAATCAATGAAAAATTGATGGGAAGTACAAAGTTTTCAATACATAGAGGAGAATGAATATGAACATAATATTAATCGGCGACAGTGGTCATGCACGGGTCATTTACGACAACGTGATATCTGGTGGGAATCAGGTGGTGGCGAAGCTGGATGATAAGTATACTGAGCTTTTTAAAGAGGATGGCTGCTGGATTGGACCTATTTCTGAAGTATATGGATTGATTGAAAAAGAAGAGGCAAAAGTGGTTATTGCTATTGGTGCCAATACAGTAAGAAGAAAAATCGTAGAGCAGCTTTCATTAGATGCCTCATGCTATGCGACTGCCATACATAAAGACGCTATAGTTAGCCCAAGTGCCGTCATTGGCCATGGAACCGTTATTATGCCGGGAGCTATAGTCAATGCAGCTGCTAGTGTCGGCAACCATTCAATTTTAAACTCGCGGATTGTTGTAGAACATGATTGTAAAATTGGGGATTTTGTCCATGTGTCACCTGGAGCGGTAGTGGCCGGAGGCGCAAAAATTAAGGAAGGCGCTTTGATTGAGACGGGCGCTGCTATCATTCCGATGAAGCAAATCGGCCAATGGAGTATTGTCAAGGCGGGGTCTGTCGTAATGGATGATATTGCAGAAATTTCTACAGCAACCGGCGTTCCGGCAAGAATTACAAAAAACGTGCTTCTGTAAAAACAGCTAACTAATCTGAACGAAAAGTTATTGAATATGTAGAGCTGCTCACTTGTTAAAAGAGTAATGCGAAATAGTAAAAGATTGCACTTGAAAAGCTTGTCCCAGTGTTTGGGGCAAGCTTCTTCTTATGCATAAATATTAGCTTCTTCATTAAATGTATTAACAATGTTGATAGGTTTAACAGGGCTGGGAAATCAAGCAATATGCTGGCGATTGTGTAGAAAAAAACGCACATTAATCTCCGTTTATATAAATACATAAAGTAAAAATTAAAGATAATGGCGATTTAACCAAAACCTACTAATATACATAAAGCGCTTTAAATGATATCAACAGCGTAGTAAAAAGTTGCACTCTTAAAATTACAGCGATTAGGTGCGACCTGATTATTGCCGCCATATTTACAAGGTAGTAAAAGAATTAGTTGAATATAGTATTGATGCCGATGGTATTAGGGCAGGAGTGATTGCTGCATCTTTTTATAATCATAATTAGTACTAGGGCTTGTAAAAAAATGGTTATGCTAGATCCGCTTAGACGATACAGTAGAAGAAATTATAAGATCATTACTATATTCGGCTTTCAATTGGAAAGCTATGTTACAGAAAGAATCTTAAGAGTAAAAAGTAGAGTGATAATGAATGAAAAAAGACGTTGTAAAATGTTCTTGTCTAGAAAGATTACGGAAAATTCATTGCTGTGTTTAGTATATTTAATGTTCTGAAATTATCATACGATAATCAATAAAAGTTTTTTTGACCAACTAATTTTATTATTGGCCGAAAAAGCTTTTTTTATCATAATAAATTACTCGAACTATTTAATCGTCTTTTAACCTTTAGAGTCTAGTATTAGTACTAAAAAGAAGAAAAGTGACGAGAAAGTGAGCGATGGTGAAAAGAAGGTGTGACTTTAAATGAGAAATATTTTGAGTTATGGAGATCTGCAATGGCGTCCATAGCTTGCCGGCTTGCAGAGGAAAGGGAAACGATTCTTCCATCAGTAAATAACAAAACTTTTTCCAGCTGTTATGAAAAAACAGATAAAGTTGCTTATTAAAAGGTTTTTTAGAAGCTTTAAGTAATCGCAATAGTTAATAAACTCTAGATGAAAAGGCGTTCTACGACTAAGAAAAATCTAGATGTTAAATGAATTAAATTAAAAATGCGCTTTACTCCGTTACCCTCTGCTTTTAAAAAGACAAATACGGAAGTTTATTGAGGCATGATTGGAAGGTAAACAGCAAAAACAAATAAATATCACTATTTAAATTGAAATAATGATACTTGTTATAAATTTAGGTATTTATAACTAATAAAATTTATTATAAAAAAATTAAACTAAATAATAAGTTATATTTTACTAGTTTTTAGAAAATTTAATGTTAAAAGAATATTAATTCATGTTAAAATGTTATAAAATATTGAAAATTCAAAAAACGAGGTGATTAAAGAAATCCTAGTTACACAATTTTTTCTGAACTATTGTAATTAGGTAATTATCTACATACTCATAGAAAGAATAAAATAATTATGAATTAGAAAAGGTATAAAAAAGTAGAGAAAATTCGAAAAATATAGACTAATAGGCAAAAAGGGGGGATTTTATTGAGAGTTTTTGAGAAAAGTAAACATGAAATGATAACTGAGTTTCCACAACCTTCTACTAAAGTACCTATAAATAGTGCTAACAATTCTTATCTTTATTCTAAGCGTGTTCTCGATATTTTATTATCGTTAGTCGGGATTCTACTTCTTCTTCCATTTTTTCTAGTCATATGTATTTTGATAAAAAGTGAAGACTGGCGCAGCACTATTTTCTTCAAACAACAACGAGTTGGAAGAGACGGAAAGATGTTTTTTATGTATAAATTCCGTTCAATGGTAAGCAATGCAGAAGCATTGAAAGCAACCTTAGCAAATCAAAATGAAGCAACAGGGCCTATTTTTAAAATTAAACACGATCCACGAGTTACAAAAATAGGGAGATTTATCAGAAAAACAAGCATTGATGAACTGCCACAACTACTAAATGTTCTTAAAGGAGAAATGAGTCTAGTGGGTCCAAGACCACCGCTGCCGGACGAAGTGGCGCTATATACTTCTTATGAAAAAAAGAGGTTAGCTGTTACTCCAGGACTTACTTGCTACTGGCAGGTAAGTGGAAGAAGTAGTATTGGATTTGAGGAATGGGTTGCTTTGGATTTAAAATACATTCAAGAGCGATGTATTTTGGTAGATCTAAAATTAATATTTAAAACGGTATTTGTTCTCTTTGGTTCAAACAATGCTTATTAGCTCATTTAATAAATAAAACCTTTACCATTTTAAGTTTGGTAAAGGTTTTTTATTGTTTCTGCGAAAGTTGTTATAAATTAAAAATTTAATAATTAAAGATAAGTAATGAGTGTGAAAATATAAAAAAAGGTAAAGAATTTAATAGTTTAGAATAAAAATGTTATAATTAAAGAAGTAAAAAATATAGAAATTTTGGTTTTAATATAATTTTAAATTTTTGTATGACGATTTGAAAGAACAGCAAAAGGTTATATCAAAGTTAGTGATTATTAAATAAAATAAATTAAAAAGAGGCGTTTACTATGTGGGGAGTATTTATGAGTGGAGGAGTATTTGTATTAGCCATTGTCTTTTCTTTAGCTAAAGCAAGTTCTCGTTCTGAAAAAATTACTGAATCACACCGAACCGAATTACTTTCAAGAAAAAAAGCCGAAAAAGCAGTTCACAATTCTAATAATAAAAATCAAATGAAAGGTTAAAGAAGTTTATTGAGTAGTGAATACGAAATAAACTTCTTTATTTTAATATAAAAATGTTTGTGAATATTATGTCTAAATTGAAAAGTTTTGATGTAAGAATATTAAATAGTAGTAAAAGTGCTGAAGATATTTGCATTCCATATATCTTCAGCTTTTTTTATTCAGTTTAGTTTAATACTACTCTTTCTTTTTACACTTATAAATTTTCTAAAAAGAAAAGTTCAATCAAAATATTAACTTTACCTTTGTGCCGTCACTAATATATATAATTATTTTTTAAGGAGTAATTCAATACAATAAATTGTAAATTTTAAAATCAATGCAAATCCTAGAATGAAATGAAGCAATTCTTAAATACATTTAAATAAATGTAAAGAATAACTTGAAAAATGTTTTGAATATTCTTAATATTAAATATAATATAAGTTTTTAAAATGTAAGAAGTTTTAATCAAAATAATAATTTTGTATAAAATTAAATGATTTGTTTTACTATTTAATTACTTCAGTTAAAACCTTGAAAAAAGATTAAAGATTTATTAATTATAAGACTAGCACTATATTAAACGCTCAAAAATATTGTTGATAATAGGGGGAGATATGATGAATAAAAGATTAAACGTTGCAGTTACAGGATATACAGGAACAGGTTCTTCAGCCGTAATTGACTTTTTAAGAGAATTTGATGTTTGTGGTGTTCCATTTGGAGAAGATAAAGAATACGAACATATACCTTTTTATGCTGACAGTGGATTATTTGATTTAGGAGCAATTCTTATGAACGTAAATAGTCCTGCGCGTTCTGATACAGCAATTTCCTCATTTGTTAATAGCATGAACTGGCTTAACAATAATAATTTCGGTTGGTTTGGATCCTATAAATGGTTAGTAGGTGATAAATTTCAGAAGGCAGTGCAAGAATTTATTGGAGAGATTAGCCAGCCAATAATAGGAAGTACATACAGTCATTATAAATCTGTTAGGTTTTCGGTTTTAAAAGTTCTATTACAACTAGCAGCTAAAATAGTTTATAAACGATCATTTATTAGATGGGGACGTAAGTATGTAATAGATAAAAAACAAAATTACTTTTCTATGCCTACACCTACAGAATTTTATAGTGCTGCTCGCAAATTTGTTAATGCTTATTTTGAAATGTGTTCTGAACCTGGAAAACAAATTATGATATATGATCATTTGCTTTGGCCGCAACAAACCCACTTGATAAATGATTATTTTGATCAAAATTTTAAAATGATTGTTGTTATGCGTGATGTAAGAGATTTATATACATTAAATAAAAACTATTGGTATAAACCTCCAGTTGGTACAGGAACTCCTTTATTCCCAATAAATCCTTACGAATTTGTAGAATATTGGAAAAGGGTTGGAGAACTCGAAAACAAAAAAAACAATTCCAGCGGTGTGTTGTATATTTATTTTGAAGATTTAGTATATGATTATGATGCAACGGCCTTGAAAATTATGGAGTATTTAAAATTAGAACCAGAGCAACATATTAATAAAAAGAAATATTTTAACCCTGCTGAATCTATTAAAAACACTCAAACCTTTTTTGTGAAAAAACCTTGGGCTCAGGAAGCAGCAATTATAGGAAACAGGATCCCAGAATATACGTATGATTTTCCTTTTTTAATCAATACAAGTGTTTCTGAAATGTTCGATAGACCTGGTATGTTTAATAGACATAAAACAACTTCTGATTTTCAAGAAAAAGAAGAAAGAATTAATTAAACGATATTATTTCTTATATAATTCGAGAATTTAGATTTCATACACTTTGTTGAAGTAAATTGTTTATTGAAATCATTAAAAGTGTTCATTGCATTGTCTTGTGATTTTGTTTTTCTAATAAAAAGATTTTATATTATCCACTACTTCCTTGATGTTTTTCGATTAGGGTTTAGTAACTTACCATGAATATATGAAAACTCCTTATTCCGAAACTAAAATAATTAGTGGATAAGGGGTTTTTAAATTGTTAAAAAAACTAAGAACCTCTGAAAACTATACAAGAGTTGAAATGAATTTTTTACTATGTTGATAAATATAGGAGAAAAGTTAATAAGATTAATTAAGAGTCTAATAAGAAAAACTTTAGTTAAAGAAAACTACTGTTGTTAGTTAAATTTCAAATAGGAAATAACTACTTGCTATTTTATTTTAATATTCGTAAAATTAAAACAATTCTATTTATTCATTGCTGTAAAAGGTTAATTTGTCGAAGGTCAAAACTGAAAAAACTAGTCAAAAAATTTAAGGAGTTATGCTTCAATTATTAGTTTATCGTTAACTGATATGACTTAGGCAAAAGGTTATTTAATAATAGAGGCATTTAGTATGAATAAGTGAAAAAGTAAAAAAATAAATATAAGGTCAGGAAATGTTTTTAAAAAATTTATTAATGAAGGAAGGGACTGAAACTCAATGCAGGGAATCATTTTAGCAGCGGGAATGGGAAAGCGACTTAAAGAACTAACTAATAACAATACAAAAAGTATGGTAAAAGTAAATGGTGTAACAATGATTGAGAGAATGCTTCGTCAACTAGATAAATTGCGGCTTTCAAAAATTGTCTTGGTAATTGGATACAAAGGAAAAGAGTTAAAGGACTTTGTTACGACTTTAGAAATTCATACGCCAATAGAATATGTGGAAAATAAAATCTATGATAAAACAAATAATATTTATTCACTCTATTTGGCAAGAGATCATCTCGTGAGGGAAGATACATTGTTATTGGAATCGGATTTAATCTTTGAAAGTTCTGTTCTAAATAAATTAATTGAAAATCCATATCCTAGCCTCGCACTAGTTGATAAATATGAAAGCTGGATGGATGGCACAGTAGTAACATTGGATGAGGAAAACAATATCAGAAGCTTTCTAGGGAAAAAAGACTTCAAGTATGAAGATAAAAAAGAGTATTATAAGACAGTAAATATCTATAAATTTAGTAAAGAATTTTCTGTTACTCATTATGTGCCTTTCTTAGAAGCTTACAGTAAAGCGCTTGGAAACAACGAATATTATGAACAAGTACTTAAAGTGATTACGATGCTAGATAAACCAGAGATAAAAGCTGCTTTACTAGAAAATGAAACATGGTATGAAATTGATGATGTACAAGATCTTGACATCGCTGAATCAATTTTTGCTACCTCTCCTGAAGAAAGGCTAAATAAAATACAGATGAGATATGGAGGGTATTGGAGATATCCGAACTTAATTGATTTTTGTTATTTAGTAAATCCGTTCTATCCGTCTCCGAAGTTGTTAGATGAAATTAAAGCTAATTTCGATCGTCTAATTTGTGATTATCCTTCGGGAATAGGCGTTAATAGTTTATTGGCTGCAAAATATTTTGGTTTAAAAAAAGAGCATGTAGTTGTCGGCAACGGAGCTGCTGAACTAATCAAATCATTGATGGAAATTTTGGGTGGCAAGATTGGAATTATTATTCCTACTTTTGAAGAATATGTAAACCGGAAAGATACTGATGACCTTGTTCCTTTTTATCCTAATAACAAAGATTATTCTTATACAGCTAATGATTTAATGGAATTTTATAACAATAAGGATATATCAGTTTTATTATTAATCAACCCGGACAATCCTTCTGGGAATTATATCCATAAAGACGATATTTTAAAAATCGCAGCATGGGCGGAAAGAAGACAAATATCTTTTATTCTTGATGAATCCTTTGTCGATTTTGCGGATGAGGTAGGAGCTACCCTTTTGCAAGAAGAAATTTTATCAAGCTATCCTAATTTGATTATCCTTAAAAGTATTTCTAAATCTTTTGGTGTACCGGGAATTCGTCTAGGTATTCTAGCATCCTATAATACAAATCTAATCGATATTATAAGAAGAGATATAGCTATTTGGAATATCAATTCTTTCGGGGAATTCTATATGCAAATTTCTGAAAAGTATAAAGACGATTATAAAAACGCTATGGAAAAATTCAAGTTAGTAAGAAGGGATTACATTGAAGATCTTAAAACTATAAGCTCTATATATGTATTACCTTCTCAAGCAAACTACGTAATGTGTGAAATATTAGGGTCCACCAAAGCAAAAGATGTGACAGAAGCATTGCTAGACAGATTCAATCTATTAATAAAAGATTTGTCTCAAAAAAACGGCATAGACGGGGAGTATATTCGATTAGCAGTAAAAAGGCCGGAAGAAAACGATATGATGGTCGCAGCTTTAAAAGAAATTTTGGAACATAATACAATAGTAGAAGAAACGTATAAGCAAAAAATGTAACTTATGTCGGTTTTTAATTCGCGATATATGTATCAAATTTGTTTTTATTTATTTTTTAAAGGTAATGACAAAGTTTTAATTGTTAATGTTTTTAATTCGTTATTTTAAAGAGTTTTATATTAAAGCCATACATACAAGGGCTTTATAAAGATTGATAACGTTTTCGCTAGGAATTTTTAATCGAAAGAAAGTAACTGGATTAGTTTACTCCTAAAGATAGAAGTGAATTTTTATATGGGGTGAGACATGTTGGAGATAAATGTACTGGAAAAATCTTTTATTAATATTAGTGGAGAAATTTACGATTCTGAATATATTAACTTAGTCAATATAGAAGACGATAAATTAGCACTTGATGAAAGAACGCTATTCCTAACTCGTTTAGAAAAAGAACGATTAAATGGACAGCCAATCAAAAATTATAATGATGCCGTGTATGTTTTTAAGTATAACCAGGTTTTTGGATTGGTTGGAGATGTGCCGATCAAGGAATATAACTCGGGTAAAATAAAATGCCATGAGCTTGTAATGCCGGACACTGTGCAAGGGATGCTTAGCAATCTTCATAGCTATAATTGTGAAGCCGCTCCGGTGCTCCTCGCCCATAGGAAGAAAATCAATTACTCTTACTATATTTCTGAAAAGAAGTATGTGGAAAATTTCAGTCTGAATGGGGGGTTGGAAATCTATGTTTTTTGTGGAAAAGAAGCTGCTAAAATTACAAAAGAATTTGAGGATGAAGAAAGCATTTATGTAGCTGATGGACACCATCGCCTATATACAACTTCGTTATCAAGTTTTAAAAGGTCGGTTTTGTCCTGCTTGATAAGTTTTGAGTACTTAGATATTTTACCTATCCATCGAATTATTCCAAATATAGATGCGCAACTTTTTGAGAATGCGAAAGAATTTATCTATACAAAATTTAATGTTATGAAAGAAAATACACCTTTATCAAAAGGAAAAATCCGCCTTGAGTATGAAGAAGAAAAATTTGTTGTGAGTCTTATAGAGTTAAATTCAGATGCTTTTTGGAATAACGATATATACCGATTAAACACTCAAATTATTTCTCAAGCTTTCCGGATATTTGATACGGGAAGCCTTCAGTATCTTTCGGATACGGATTTGAAAAATTATAAGTCCTCGCCAGGTAAGAAAAATATCTTGATTGAAACATACCCGATAACAAAAGAAGAATTTATAAATTGCGCTAACAACAATACTATAATGCCGCCAAAATCTACATGGTTCGCACCTAAATTTCCATCGTTTTTAATTTTTAAAAAATATTCATAATTTTTAAAATTTATAAAAGATGCTCCCGAATTTAAATTTTCAATATATTAAAGGAATTATAATTCCGATGCTTTTATCAGGTTGATTACTATAAAATGAATGCCTATATAATAAAAGAAATAAAGAAAAATCTAAAGGGCCTGATGAGTTAATATGAAAAAAACAGTTTTGATTGTTATGATTCTAACTATCATTTCACAAATTACAGGTTTTGGAAGAGATTTAACCTTAGCCTATTTTTATGGAACTTCTAATATCAGTGATGTTTATCTGATCACTTTAACTATAACGGGTACTATGTTCGTCTTTTTAGGAACTGGAATATCAACGGGGTATATACCCTTGTTAAGTAACTTAATACAGAATGTTAATTCTACAGAAGGTCTGAAGTTTACAAATAATCTCATTAACCTGTTGCTCATATTTAGCACTATCTTAATAACATTAGGGTTAATTTTTACAGAGAGTATCGTTATAGTATTTGCCTATGGTTTTGATAAGGACGCATTATCACTAGCTGTATTGTTTACAAGGATAAGTATTATAAGTATATATTTCACAACCATGATATATATATTCAAAGGTTATTTACAAGTTAAAGATAGCTTTTTTATATCTACTATAATAGGAATCCCCTTGAATGTATTAGTAATAATCTCAATTGCTGTAAGTTTTAGTTCAAGCGTATTCTTGCTAATTATTGGATATGTTTTTGCAACTTTTGTGCAATTTTTTATTTTAATTATACATGCTTATAGGAAAGGATATCGTTATAAAACTGTTTTAGATTTTAAAGACAAAAATATTAAAAAGCTAATTGTTATTGCCATTCCAGTTATTATTGGGACTTCAGTTGATCAAATCAATACTATTGTAGACAGAACTATAGCATCGCAAATATCGATTGGAGGCATTTCAGCCTTAAATTATGCATATACCTTAACTCGTTTTGCATTAGCGGTAGTTGTTGTATCAACAACCACTGTATTATTCCCTTTTTTATCTAAAAAAGCTGCAAATAGCGATTTATTAGGGTTAAAAGCTGTTTTATCAAATGTAATTGTAGGTGTGATATTACTAATAATACCAGCAACTCTGGGATTTATGATGTTATCTGAACAAATTGTCACGATGTTATTTGGAAGAGGGGCATTCGATAAGGAAGCAATAATTATGACTGCTAACGCATTGTTTTATTATTCGATTGGATTGATAGGTTACGCATTAAGAGATATTTTTTCATCTGTTTTTTATTCTCTACAAGATAGTAAAACTCCCATGATCAATGCTGCTATAGCCATGGCAATGAATATTATATTGAATGTAATATTATCAAAATATATGGGAATAAGTGGTTTAGCATTGGCTACCAGTATTTCTGCTATATTTTGTACGGCATTGTTGACAATAAGCCTTAAACGAAAGCTTGGATACCTTGGTTTAATGAGCATAACAACTTCTATAGTGAAGGTACTTGCTTCTTCAGCAGTAATGGGAATGATTATTGTAGTGCTATTCCAATTTTTAAAGCTTTATATCAATTTAAATTTATCCTTGCTGATTACTATTGTTGTGAGTTCTATATCGTATTTTGTATTAATTTATTTTATGAATATAAAAGAGGTTAACGTGATAGTTAATGGGTTCAAGGAAAAATTAATATCATCATAGGATAACCATAATTTATTTAATATGGCTTATTCAAAAAAAGTTTGTACGGATACACATAGTAGATCTAAAGAAGTTATTAATGCTGAGTTAATTTAATGAGTAAAGGCAATAAAAACAATATATTAAATAGTAATAAGTAGCAGTTTTAATAACTGGTATGTTAAAAAAGAATTTTACATACAAAAATCCTGAAAGAAAATATTAATCGTTACAATATTAACACAGACATGCACTCTAATTTTTATTAGCTTACTGTTAACCTTATAAATTTATAATGAATGGTTTGCTATCAGATAAATAAAAAAGAGTTTGGAAATTAAACCAATAAAAAAATGTAGAAAATGATTCGTGGAGGTGAGTCCTCATGCAAAAAAAAAGTGGGTTAAGCATGATTATACCTATTTACAATGTGGAGGAATACATTGAGGAATGTTTGCAATCAGTTATTGATAGCATGGAAATTTTACCCAATGTTCAAATAATACTAGTGGACGATGGATCTCAAGATAACTCCGGATATATCGCCAAAAAGTATGCAGGCGCTTATTCAAATTTCCTTTATTTATTAAAAGAAAATGGAGGAATATCAGAAGCGCGAAATTATGGACTTGAATATGTACAGTATAATTACGTAGCTTTTTTAGATAGTGACGATACCATACAAAAACCATTTTTTAATAAAATATTTAAAGTGCTTGAAGACGAACCAGATATGATTATTTACGATTATGTAAATGTTAAGGAAGGGAGCAAGCCTGAAGCGGTTAAAGGCATGGATTTTGCTGAAGTCCTTTGGACAGTTCAGGCCAGTGCTTGGAATAAAGTTTACAAGACCAGCTTGTTCGAACATGTAAAGTTTCCAAAAGATCGGATTTTCGAGGATGTAGAAACTATTTACAAGTTGCTGTATTATACGAATACTTATGTTTATATTAACGAACCATTATACACTTATAGAAAAAATAGAAAAGGTAGTATACTGTCTACGCTTTCTTCAAATATTAATGATATATACAGTGCAATGGAAGAAATTTATAAATTTTATTCAACAAAAGGTGCTTTAACAGGTGAGAATCAAACTGGTTTATGTTATCAATATGTCAAATTACTTTGTTGGTCAAATATGTATAGGCAGCTTCAATTTTTCAAGTACAACTTTTGGGGATTTCATCTGAAGATGAAAGAAACGCGATTGTTACTTTACGATCGGTTTCCAGAATGGAAGTATAATGAACACTTGAATCGGAATGTATTATTCTTTGGTGAAAGATTAGGAGTTGACTATATTAAAAAGCTTGATTCTATTGGTAAGTCGATATCTTCGACATTTTATACAACCCTTTATCTTGTATCGAAAAACCGAAAGAGACTTAGCTAGTAATTGGTATAGTGCAATCATCTCCTTGATACTATGCAGTTTATTTCATTAAAAAACTAATAAGTAAATGCTATTATAAGTAAAGCAGTGATTCTAATATAAATTTAAAGACCTCAACGCTATGCTCTTTTAAGAGAAAACGTTCAGGTCTTTAAATTTAATTTGTATTAAATGAAGTGAAATCGCCCTTGAAATTGAGCCATTATTAAGTTGACCAGAAAGTTCTCCGAGTGTAAGAGTATCTGACGGCATTAGGTTTTAGTTGATGTTATCTAAATATAATTTAAGCAATGTTTAAGAATTCAATAGCCAAAATTTTAAGTTTTTATAGTCTTAATATATAAAAATAGCTGTATTAAAAATAAATATATTAAAAAATCTGAATTTTCTATTTAATGTTTTAAAAATATGATAAGATTAGGGAAACAATTTTTAGAGTGCTAAAAGGCTCGGAAATTCACAAATTTTAATAATAATAATATTGAAAATAGTAAGAACCGGTTTACATTATTTTGTCATTAAAAATTTACTAAAGGAGGATTAATTATAAATATAGTAAACTCTCTTTCGTTGAAAATAATACATTTATCAAATATAAAAATTTCAACAAATAGTAATAGGAATTGTCTACTGTGTTACAACAGTTGAATAAAGCGAGTCAGAAGTCGATTGCTTTAAGTACATTAGCAGGAGGAGAAATATGGAAGAAAAACTTGGTTTAAGAGAAGTTTTTAAAGTGCTTAATAAATATAAAGTTTTAATAATTTCTATCACTTTTGCGTTGGGATTAATTGCAGGAATGGTTTCTCACTACTCAATAACTCCGCTTTATGAAAGTTCAACTCAAATTTTAGTAAATCGAAACGGAGCGCTAAATAGTCAGGAATCTAATCAGAATATAGAAGCAGACTTAAGGCTAATTGATACTTATAGCGATATTATCAAAACTCCTAATATATTAAACCAAGTAATTGAAAAGCTAAATTTGAATCTTACAGTTGAAGAACTGACTGAAAAAATAACCGTTGATTCTAATGATGGATCTCAAGTTATCTATATCTCTGTAAGAGATATAGATATTGAAAGGGCTGTCTTAATTGCTAATACGACAGTAGAAGTATTTAGTGAAGAAATTAAAGAAATACTTAATGTAAATAATGTAGCAGTAATATCTCCTGCAGCCATAGGAGAAAGCCCTTCACCAGTTACACCAAATATTTTTGTGAACACAGCAGTTATGTCCGTAATCGGCCTATTAGTAGGGTCAAGTCTAGCGTTCTTATTTAACTATATGAACACCACTATTAGAAATGAAAAAGATGTAGAGAACATACTGAATATACCAGTGCTTGCCATGATTCCTTCTTTAGCAGAAAAAGAAAAAATAAATAATTCTACTTTGAGAAATTTAGAAAGAAAAGAGGTTTAACTATGGTATTGAACAATGATCCAATTAACGCTGGTAGCAAGCTTATTGTCAATTCAATGCCTCAATCATACGAAGCAGAACAATTTCGAAATTTAAAAACAAGTATAAACTTCCAAATGAAAAAACAAAAAATAAGCACAATTGTTATCACATCACCTTCATATTCTGAAGGAAAAACGACTACAGCAACGAACTTGGCCGCAGTATTTGCAGAAGAAGGAAAAAAAGTATTGCTTGTTGATGGAGACATAAGAAAACCAACTATACATCAAATTTTCAATCAGCAAAATATACATGGTCTTTCGAGTGTACTAAATCAACAAGTTTCGTTAGAGAATGCAATTATTTCTTCCTCAATTCAAGGACTTAAACTTCTTACTGGAGGGCCAACACCTTCAAATCCGGTTAAGTTGTTGTCTTCTAGCACGATGGATGAACTTATAGTTAACTCAATAGCTAATTATGACCTAGTTATTTTTGATTCTCCGCCTATATTATACGTATCTGATGCTCAATTAATAGCAGATAGAAGTCAATGTTCTATTTTAGTACTCAATTCTCAGGAAACAGAAAAAAATCTAGCAATAAAAGCAAAGGAAATATTAGATAAAACAGATGCTAGATTACTAGGTGCAGTATTAAATAATCATAATGTTTCAATAAATGGACTACGCGTGTAACTGAGGATGCGAAAAAGAGGGAATAAGAAACACTTGTAATATTTAGTAATTGATTAAAAATCATAATACATTTACCTAGTTTTTCTAAAAGTAAAAGTTCGTGAAGGAGGTGGTGAATTTAGTGAGCATTATAGATTCTAGAGAAACTGCAGAAGCAAAGTATGTCAAAGCTTTCTCCAATGAAAATATAGGTAAGAAACAAAGTGGTATTTTAGAAGATGATTTGCTTCTATTTTATATACTTTGGCCAATTATCATAACTCCTAAAGAAGTTCAATTTGTTTTCTTATTTTTGGTTACAGTGCTTTTATTGAAAAGGCATAAATTATATTTTGATACATTAAGTTTTTTTTTATTTTCCTATATTTTGCTTTATGCTTTTTCGATTTTTTTAAATCTGTTGATTCGCTCATCTGAATTTGTCCGTGTATTAGCAGCATTTAATTCCTTAGGTACTTGGGTATTAGCTGTTTTACTTTATTTGATTTACAAAAACCTTGATATTGATATGAAAAGATTATATAAAATTTCATTTATAAACTATTCAATATTAATCATTGTCTGGATAATAACCATGGTTATTCATACCATTACATCCATAAGTGAATTAAATATCATGACTCGAAGATTATACTATACTGAATACTTTGATCAGCAAGTTGTGATAAGATTTATGGGATTAATGGATTATTCAAACCTAATTATAATGTTTGGTATTTTTTTCTATCCACTATACTTTATTTATATTCGCAACTTTAAGCATAGAACCATACAAGTTGTGTTATTAATCATAGGAATTTTCCCATTGATCAGTAGTTATTCAAGAAGTGGTTACATAATCATTGGAACAGCCATAATTATAGGTATTGTTTATTTCGTTCATTACACTATGAATAGAAATGTCTTTTTCTCCTTATTTTTATTGATTTCCTCTATATTAATAGCAGTATTTTTTTTTACAGATATATATCATTTAATGTCTTTGCAAATTGAAAAATTAATGGCTGCGCGAGAAGGAAGCAATAAGAGCAGGGGATTAATAGTAGAAGAGAGTATGAATATTGCTTTTAGGGAGTCTCCTTTTATTGGGATGGGAATAAAAGAGATATCTTCAAATGGTTATCCGTTAGGCTCACATTCAACGTTTCTAGGCTTTTTTTATAAAACAGGAATTGTTGGTCTTTTATTGGGGATTAGTTTATTTATTTTAATTAATTCGAAAATTCTTTTTTTGAAAAGCAGCTTCAATAGAAAAATTATAAGCATATTTATTTTATTAATGTCTGTCAGTTTTATAGTTGAAGATATAGACGGTGCCAATTGGTTGCTCTGTCTTTACTTTATATTTGTTGCACTGCTAGTAAATGAAAATAGTTGGATAACGAGAAAACACTAGAATATTGACAAGAACTTTTCTATTACTCTCATAAGGAATGAATAGCATGAAAAATTTTATTGATCGAGATTTATATTTGGGGACACAGAACGATTTAATCAATATAATTTTAGCTAATATTAGTTCCGGGACAAAGACTGTATACTATGCCCTTAACCCGGATTGTATGCTTAAGTATTGGAAAGATGAAGAGTACAGAAAAATCATTAATAAAAATGAAAATATAGTTTATGTGGATGGAATGGGCATTGTCTTTTCCCAAAAAATACTTGGACTACCAGTTGCAAAAGAGCGTATAGCCACTACAGATTTATTTCCTGCTTTAATGGGAGAAATCGATAAAAGGCAAGAAGAAGTAAAAGTTTTTTTATTAGGCAGTAAAGGAGAAACTGCTGACAAAGTGATGAAATCTTTTAGCAACAAGTATCCCAGGGTAAGATTTGTAGGATCACATCATGGATATTTTAATAAACAAACAGACAGTAATCAGGTTATTGAAAAAATAAATAAGTTAAAACCAGATATATTGTTTGTCGGTTTTGGGAATCCAGTACAGGAAAAATGGGTAAATGCTCATCAACAAGAAATAGAAACGCTATCTATAATTACTTGCGGAGGCCTATTTGATTACTACTCAAACAATGTAAAACGGGCTCCTCTATTAATGCAGAAAACAGGATTTGAATGGCTATATCGCTTTTCTCAAGAGCCATTTCGTCTTTTCAGAAGGTATATTTTTGGGAATATCAATTATATTCTAAAGGTTTTTTCCTTGAAGTTTGTCAAATGAAAGCATCAATATACCTTTTTATTTTACTGAAAGTGTTTGGATAATTGTTCAAAAAGAAGCTTATCTCCTAATAGAGATAAGCTTCTTTTGCTATACATATAAATTTTGTTGATTTACCGTACATTCATCTCATTCGGATGAGCGCCTTTGCGTCTGTTGCGGTCCAAGTTATGGATCTGCTCCATTTCATCATCCGACAATTCGAAACCGAACACGTCAAAGTTTTCTTCGATGCGTGAAGGCGTAACCGATTTCGGGATGACGATCGAGTTGTTCTGCAGGTGCCAGCGAAGGATGACTTGGGCCGTCGTTTTGCCGTGCGCGTCCGCAATTTTCTTAATTGTTTCATCCTGCAGCGCTTCGCCGCCTTGGTCAAGCGGGCTCCAAGCTTCAACAAAGATATTGTGTTCTGCGCAGAATGACTTTAGTTCTGTTTGGGCCAAGTACGGATGGCATTCAACTTGATTCAAGACAGGCGGCACGTCGCATTCCGCGAGCAGGCGTTCCAAATGCTCGATTTCAAAGTTGCAGACGCCGATCGCTTTGACGCGGCCATCGTTATACAACTTCTCTAACGCCTTATATGTATCGATATACTCGTCAAATTGCGGTGTCGGCCAGTGGATCAAATACAAATCGACATAGTCGAGACCCAAGCGCTCTAAGCTCTCATCAAATGCGCGCAATGTGTTTTCATAGCCTTGGTCGCTGTTCCAAACTTTTGTAGTTATGAACAGTTCTTCGCGGGGAATGCCGGATTCCTGCAGCGCTTTGCCGACGCCTTTTTCGTTCTTATAAATCATCGCTGTATCAATCGAGCGGTAACCGACTTCAAGCGCTTTCGCCACTGCTTCTGTTGCTCCTTCATCTGGAACTTGCCATACACCGAATCCTAGTTGTGGCATTTTCAAACCATTGTTTAACGTTACATATTCCATTTTACATTTCTCCTTTTCTAGTTGAATAAATTTACAGATTACTTCTATAGTCTAAACGATTTTTTCTTACATTTCCTTTATTGTGACTCCAAAAAAGATTATTCCTTCTTTATTGGCTTGAATTGCTGGAAAATTTGGACTAAAATTAAAGGAGTGGAATTTAGGGAATCGAAATATTTTTCGCTATACTAAACTATTCAAGGAGAGATGACTCAATGAACCATTACGAAACCACATGGGATTTGGATTCCATTTTCAAAGGCGGCAGCAAATCTGAGGAATTGAAAACATACATAGCAGCATTCAAAGAAAACATGGAAGAGTTAGCGATAGGAGTGGAAGGGTTCAGTGTTCCGGCTTCATCCGAACAAACCGGTGAGTTGGTGGCGATTTTATCGCTTTTGGAAACAACCACAAAACAGCTGCGGGAAATCGGAGCATTTGCCAGCTGTTTGACGGCCCAGGACATGAGCGACAACGAAGCGAAGATTCTAACTGGCAAGCGAAGTGAATTAGGGGCGGAGTACGTCTCGATTTTGGCGAAGCTGGACCAGAAGTTCCTGCAGACGGACGATTCGGTCTGGTCAGGGTTATTGGAACAGCCGGGCTTGGAGCCGGTTGCATTCGTACTCGATGAACGCCGCTCGAATGCAAAAGGAAGGCTGCCGCTTGAGCAGGAAATCCTGATCAACGACTTATCGGTCAATGGCTATTCAGCATGGAATGGGATGTACAGCAGCATCGTCGCCAAAATGAATATTAAACACACGGAAAACGGCGAGATTAAGAAATTGTCGATGGGACAGGCCGCTAACCGTTTGAGCACACCTGACCGAGAAACCAGGAAAGAAGTGTTTAGCAAAATCAGCAGGGCTTGGGAAGAGGAGTCGGAGCTTTTCGGTGAAACCTTGAACAATTTAGCCGGCTTCCGCCTGCAGACGTACAAGCACCGGAACTGGGAAAGTCCTTTGAAAGAACCGCTTGAGCTCAACCGCATGAGCGAAAAAACCCTGGATGTCATGTGGGGTGCGATAGCAGAAGCGAAAGCGCCGTTCATTTCGTATTTGCAGCGCAAAGCGCAGCTGCTGGGGCTTGAAAAACTCGAGTGGCAGGATTTGAACGCACCGATCACCAAGTCGACCCAAAAGGTCAGCTATGATGAAGCCGCGGCGTTCATCCTTGAGCAGTTCGGTAAATTCAGCCCGCAAATGGCTGAGTTTTCGAAAATGGCGTTCGAAAAGCGCTGGATTGAAGCGGAAGACCGCGCAGGCAAACGCCCAGGCGGCTTTTGCACAAGTTTTCCGGACAGTGAACAAACCCGCATCTTCATGACATTTTCCGGTTCAGCGACAAATATCTCGACGCTTGCCCATGAACTTGGGCACGCTTATCATCAGCACGTCATGAATGATACAGAGGCGCTGAACCAAAGATACGCCATGAACGTGGCGGAAACCGCTTCGACATTTGCAGAAATGGTTGTATCCGATGCTGCGGTGAAAAACGCTGCAACTAAAGAGGAGAAAATTGCGTTGCTTGAAGATAAGATCAAGCGGAGCATCGCATTCTTCATGAATATCCATTCCCGTTTCCTATTTGAAACCCGTTTCTATGAAGAGCGGAAAAATGGCACCGTTTCTGTGGAGCGTTTGAACCAAATGGCGGTGGAAGCGCAGCAGGAAGCATACGGCGGTGAACTTGCGAGCTACAATCCGACATTCTGGGCTTCAACGCTGCATTTTCATATTACGGGCGTTCCGTTCTACAATTTCCCTTACACGTTCGGCTACTTGTTCAGCCAAGGCATCTACGCCAAAGCGCTCCAAGCAGAAGGCGGTTTTGAAGAACCGTATAATGCTTTGCTTAGAGACACTGGATGCATGACCGTCGAGCAACTGGCCCAAAAGCACTTGGGTGTCGACCTTGAGCAAGCCGGCTTCTGGGAAGAGGCCATTGCACTATGCGTGAAGGATGTGGAAGAATTTTTGGCATTGACGGAAGTGGCTGTAGGGTAACAGCGTATAGCACCGTTTCTTCATATAAGGGAGCCTCCTTGAACTTTCAAGGAGGCTTTTTTCTATGGAAGGATGAAGGAGGGGGAAAATCATCTGAATCCAAATACACAAACCTCTATAAAACTGAATAATATGGGTTGGATGGATTAATCTTTTAGAACTAAAGGAAGGAAGTTCTAAGTTCTCATTTTTCTAAAATATGAAAATATTTACTTTTTTAATTCGGAAATGGAATATAATAAGCCTAGTAAAACTACCAAATAGAGGAGGTCTTTTTATGAAAAAGTTTTTGATGGGATTAACATTGACCGGATTATTGGCATTTGGCGGCGGAAATGTTTTAGCGGCAGACAAGACGGATTATATCGTCACATTCAGCGGAGAGGAAGTTCCGCAAAGTTTAGTGGCGGAAATGGAAAGCTTAGGTGCAGAAATAGTGCAGCAAGTGCCGCAAATTGGCGTAGTCAATGTCAGCACATCCAATCCAAATTTCAAGGCATGGGCAGACAGCCAACCGGGCATTGCCGCGATTTCTGAAGATGTGGAAATCCGCTCGCCTCAACTTGAAGTGGAAGCTGCGCCTGAAAGTGTGCGCGCAGATGCGGCCGGTGCCGATCTGTATGAGCAATACCAGTGGGACATCAAGCGTGTGACAAACAACGGCAAGTCATGGGAACTCAATCCCGGGAATCATGATGTTGTCGTTGCTGTCATAGACGGCGGGGTCGACTATACGCATCCCGATCTTCAAAAGAACTTGCTGTACAGCAAGTCGTTTGTTCCAGGAACTGCCCAAAATTCGTTCAACGGAGACCATGGAACACACGTTGCAGGAGCGATTGCCGCAAACGGCCGCGTCATGGGCGTTGGGCCGGAACTCGGAATTGCATCTTACCGCGTTTCCAACTGGACGAGCATTCTGGCGGGAGTGACAACAGCGGCTGACGACGGAGTGGACGTGGCAAATTTAAGTTTAGGGACATACACGTTCAAGAATAACGAACAGGAACGCACGCTTCATTTGGCTGCTTCCCGCGCTGTCCGTTATGCAAAAAGCAAAGGCATGATCATTGTCGGCGCGAATGGCAACGATGCTATCGACTTAGGAAAGAAAATGGCAACAGAACCAGGCGAGGGAGCACAGTGGGAAGGTCCGTTGTTTGATACGTTCACCGACATCCCATGGGTCATTAGTGTTTCTTCTTCTACTATCCATGATGGGCTTGCTTATTACTCGAACTATGGAAATGTTGATCTTGCTGCACCAGGCGGGGATTCAGAAGCCCGCTCGTATAATACAATACGTATGAGCCGGGGCGGCTACGGGACGATGAACGGAACAAGCATGGCCGCTCCAAAAGTGGCCGCAGCTGCAGCATTGGTGAAGGCGGAAAACCCTGAATTGGAACCTGCCCAAATCATCTCCCTTCTTCAACAGACGGCAGACGGCGGAACAGGCAAAAGCCGCCAGTATTTTGGCCACGGCATTGTGAACGTTTATAACGCGCTCCAATAAAACGAAGAGCGGCTGAGCCTGAAGCTCAGCCGCTTTTCGTTTATTTTACTTGTTGGATGAGGTAGAATAGGACTTATCAAAATTTTCTTTCTATTACACACAAGGTAAAGTGGACAGAAAAAAGGGGGAAGGCAATGAAGGTGTTAGAACTTGAAAACGTCTCAAGGAGACGAGGGGAGAAAAAGTTGCTGAAGAATGTGAACTGGCAGGTGGAACAGGGGGAGCATTGGGTGCTGTATGGGTTGAACGGCGCTGGAAAAACGTCGCTTCTCGATTTGATCAATGCGTATTTTTTTCCGACCGAAGGAAAAGTGAGCGTCCTTGGGATGGAGTTCGGCAAAACCTATTTGGCTGAAAAGCTTCGGAAGCAGATCGGTTTCGTTTCTTCATCGCTCCAGCAAAAAATTCTTCCGTCCGACAATGCCTACGAAGTGGTCTTGAGCGGCGCGTTCGCGTCAATCGGCCTGTATGAAGAGACGACAGCGGAAATGGACAAAAGAGGTGTTGAAATCCTGAAGGAATTGGGCTGCCTCGAATACGCGAACCGTTCTTACGCGACCTTATCGCAAGGCGAAAAACAGCGCGTATTGATTGGTCGGGCGCTGATGGCTGAGCCTTCGCTTTTGGTTCTTGATGAACCGACTAACGGGTTGGATTTTATCGCGCGGGAAGAACTGTTGGAAGCAATTGATACAATCGCAAAAAAACCGGACGGTCCAACAATCATTTATGTCACGCATCATATAGAAGAGATTTTGCCGATTTTCGGCAAGACGCTTTTGCTGAAAGGCGGCGAAGTGTTTGCTTCAGGCGATACGAAAGATTTGATCACGAGCGACGGACTTTCAGCGTTTTTCGGGATTCCGGTTAACGTCATGTGGCATCACAGCCGGCCGCTGCTTTCCAAAGCGGTGGCAAGCCAAAGCGAAATTTCTTTGTTGGGTGCGGACGGAGGCAGTTAGGCAACAAATGTCTGCACCACAGCCGGCGAAAAAGGCAAGGCCCCGAAGTGGAACTTTGAGGCTTTGCCCGTTTTATTTTTCTGCTTATTTCTCATGAATCATGGCCACTTCCGCCAACTTGACGCCATTTGCGATGAACAGTTCGGAGATCGAGTGGCGGATCCGGCTTTCCAGTTTTTCTTTCATATCGACATCAACGACATTCACTTCCACTTGGAAATCGAGCGCTGAATTCCGGAAATCGATAAATCGGACTTCCGGCAGCTCCCCGGGTACCCCTGGCATTTTCTGTTTTTCAATTTCCGCAGCCTGCAGAAGGAGCTGTTCCACTTGTTGTGTGTCACTGCCGTAAGCGACGCTTACTACGACGCGGGCAAATAGTTTAGCGCTGGAGCGGTTCTTGACGATTTGCTCGATAAAGTATTTGTTGGGCACAACAAGCGTTCCATTCTTTAAGGTTTCAACGACGGTGGAACGAAGGGTGATTTTTGAGATCCGTCCAATTTTCTTGTCAATTTCCACCAGTTCACCGACTTCCATCGGCCGTTCGAACAAGATGATGATGCCGGATACGAAATTTGCCGCAATGTTGCGAACCCCAAAACCGATACCGATGCCGAGCACGCTGAAGACGACTCCGAGCGCAGTAAGATCCAGGCCAACTGTCGTAAAGCTGAGAGCCAAAGCGATAAACATCACGATATAGTAGATGATCCGGTTGAATGTATAGCTCATGCCGACATCGACATCAAACTGTTCATAAAAGAATGGCATCACATAGCGGTTGAACGCTTTCACCAGCCGGCTCGCAAAATTGACGATGATGGCCACTGCAACAATCAGGAATACGGATACCTTGACGCCTTCCGTTTCATAAAACGGATAAAACAGCCAGTTTTCTTTTGAAAAGTAAAACAGGAAAAAGAGAATCGCCCCGTAAAACGCGAGCCAATTCAAGATGTCCGACAGAACCGGGAAGATGCGGTCCTTGAAGCGTTTGGACGGAACTAATTTTCCCAACAGAAATACAATGAGCGATTTTGCCGCGAAAATCAGCGCCACATATACGAAAAACATGAAAAACTCCACCAAGGAAAGGTTCTTTAAAAACTCTATACCCCGAAACAACTGGCTATTCATCGTCCCTCTCCTTTGCTGCCTATATTAGTAGTATGGTTTTTCCCGGTGGGGGCTTTTTCAAACAAACAAAAGAATTTCAGTGAAAAATGGCTGTTTCGTTAGAATGTTCTTATTATTTTATTAATTTGCTACTATAATAGAAGAAGAGGAGTTTCGCTCCCTCTGAAAAAGTACATACTTCCACGGTGAAGGTAAAGGGGCAAGAAAAATGGAGAAAACGGCATTTGAAATAGAAGAGGCAACAATCCATGATATCCAGGAAGCCTTCAAAAACAGACAGCTGACTTCTGTCGAGCTGGTACAGGCCTACTTGGACCGAATTGAAAAATACGACAAGAATGGCCCGAAGATCAATTCGGTTTTGAGCATCAATCCCGATGCGCTGGAAATCGCGACGGTGCTGGATGAAAAGCGCGGGCAAGAAGGGCAGGGCCCATTATACGGAATTCCTGTGCTGCTGAAAGACAATATTGATACGGTGGATAATATGCCGACTACCGCCGGAACCATCGCGCTCAAAGACAATTTCGCGGAAGAAGATGCATTTGTTGCTGAACAGCTGCGGCAAGCCGGCGCAATCATCCTTGGCAAAGTCAATATGAGCGAATGGGCTTATTTTATGACGCAAAATGTGCCAAGCGGCTATAGCGGGCTTGGCGGACAGGTTCTGAACCCATACGGCGTTGCTACGTTCGAAGCGGGAAGCGTCGGTGGATCGAGTTCAGGTACAGGTGCAAGCATTGCGTCAAACTTGGCGGTTGTTGGCATCGGTACAGAAACGTCCGGATCGATTTTGAGTCCATCAAGCGCCAATTCTATCGTCGGCATTAAGCCGACGGTCGGATTGATCAGCCGAACAGGCATCATTCCGATTGCCGAAAGCCAAGACACGGCAGGACCGATGGCGCGCACCGTGGCGGATGCGGCGATTACGCTTGGCGCTCTGACTGGCATGGATGACCGGGATTCGGCCACTCGTTTGAACAATGAGAAGGCGCTGTCTGATTATACACCTCACTTGAAAGCGGACGGGCTTGAAGGAGCCCGGATCGGCGTCGACCGCTCTTTCTTGAGCGAAGCCGGCAAGGAAGAGCGCGCCGTCATGGAACAAGCCATTGAGGAATTGGAATCGCTTGGGGCGATTGTCGAGGAAGTGATCATTCCAAGACAGGAGTTCGATTCAGAAGTGCTGTGGTATGAGTTCAAGCGCGGGGTTAATGGCTATTTGCGCAAAGTGTCCGATGGGGTGCCGGTGAAGTCGCTGGCGGATGTTATCGAGTTCAACAAAATGGATCCTGCTATCCGCATGAAATTCGGCCAAAGCGAACTCGAAAAGGCATTAAGTTTGAGTGACGATCCATTAGACCCGACTTATCTGGAGCACCGTGAAACCGACCTCCGGATTTCGGCGTCCGAGGGAATCGATGCAGTGATGGCCCGTAACAGTCTGGATGCTTTATTGTTTGAGAACAACCGCGGTGCGGCTATGCCGGCAAAAGCCGGCTACCCGTCGATTACCGTGCCAGCGGGCTATACAAGCAAAGGCGAACCGGTGGGAGTGACGTTCAGTGCGCTCGCTTACAGCGAACCGAAATTGATCGAGCTTGCTTATTCCTATGAGCAAGCGACGAAAAAGCGCACAGCCCCGCAATTCGAATAAAATAAGGAACAAAGAAAGACAGCCGCCCTTGCAACTTGCTGAGGGCGGCTGTTTTAGGGTCGATTAAAGGGTGCTGAATGCGGGCAAAATCCACTGTGCATTCTAAAGCCTTTCAATGTACATCCTACGCAATATCCTTAATTTCAAACTGTGATTGAAAAAATCGTTTAGCCTAAATAGAAACGGGAACACTATAGATGTGAATTGGAAAACGGAGGAGGGGATATCGGATGAAGCAAAACATCGGAACCATTGACTCTATGGTCCGCATTACATGCGGATTGACACTTCTTGCATGGTCGATTTCCAAAATGTCTCGGGAAAAGCCTTCTGGCGGACAGCTTTTTGTCTCAGTGATGGGAGCGCAAAAAGTGGCGGAAGGAATTACGCGTTATTGTCCGTTGACAGATGCACTGGGGATGGATCAAAAGAAAACCCGGATTGCTGCATAGAGTTGGTTTTCAAGTCTAGCGTTAGTTTCATGAAACGCACTACAATTAGTTTACCGAACTAAAAGGAGGCATCACTCATGAAAGTGACAGAAATTATGACGACAGATGTGGAAACTTGCACGACAGACACTGCCATTCAGGCAGTAGCGGTTCAAATGCTGAATTTGGATGTAGGCTCTATTCCGGTTGTGGATACCAACGGTGGAGGCTTGGTCGGCATCATCACAGACCGTGATATTGTCATACGCGGCATAGCTGCCCAATTTTCGCTCGACACGCCAGTCGGCCAGATTCTTTCTTCCGACCTTGTGACTGGAACGCCGGATATGGATGTGGAAGACGCGGCGACGCTGATGGCGGAACACCAAATCCGCCGCCTGCCGATTTGTGAAGATAACAAATTGCTGGGCATTGTAGCGTTAGGCGACATCGCCGTGAAAGACCAATCGGACGAGCATGCTGGCGAAGCCATCGAAGATATATCGAAGCCGGCATCACCGAACGACTAAATAGTGAAACAGCCATCCTGGAAGCGAATTCGCTTCCAGGATGGCTGTTTTTTGTTCATCTTATAAAATACAAAATCACAATTCCCACATAGCAAACAATCCACAGCAGCCCGGAAAAACCCGCATTGTTCTTCAAGCTGATTTCAAATGGGCTTTTTCTGCTGATGGCGGCAAGAAGCAAATTGACGCCGGAAAACGGGGAAATGAGTATCGCCGCCATCCAGCTGGAAAGAAGGCCAAGGCTTAAATAGAGATGGTCTTCCATGAAAAGTGGAGAGCCGCTCAATGTAATCGCCAAAATTGTTGCCGTGATTACCGGATGAAGGCCGACGATGGCCGGAACTGCCATGAGCAGGGCAATCACCGGAATTAGGAGCAGGACATTTGAAATATTCAAAGCATCAAGCAACGACAAAATCCACTCTTCTGCTCCGTTGTCCAAAAGTGCTGTGCCAAAAGCGCCTGCAATGATGAATAACGACAATTCATTGCCCATTCCGGGAATGCGCGAATTGAAAAATGACCGGTAATTGTCTGCAAGTTGCTGTTTTGTGCTGAAAAACAGCGACCAAAGGAAAGACATTAAAATAGCGACGAGCGGGATGACGGTGAGAACCGAAAGGCCAGTGATGTTTTCCACGACCATGATGATTGCAGTTATCAAAGCAACAATCAGCGCCAATTCCATTACTTTCCGCTTTGCCTTCTTCAGTTCCGCTTGGTTTGGCAAAGGCATTTCTATCGGTATCTCCTCACGGTTTCTCCCTTCCAGAAGCCATCCCATCAATAAGATAAGCAAGGCCAAGGAAATGCCGGGCACAAAAAGCTGCAGCCAAGAGATATCAAAATACGCGAGAACAAGACCCACGGAAATGAAGTAAGGGGACCATAAGAAAGCCAGAACAAATCCCCGGCTCATCGACTTGAGCCGCATCATTGTATAAGGCTGGAATGCCTTCGTATCCGTGAGCTGATACAAGATGGGCAGGGAACCGACGTTCATGACGGCTCCGATGCTTGCGGCGGATATGGTGGAAAACAAGTACAATTGGTGCGTCTTTTTAATATAGGAGGAAAAAATGACTTCAACATACGTTAAATAATTTCCTTGCTTGATCGGGATGGCAAGCAGTGGAACAAAGATGAAAATGGCCAAGACGTTCGCGTTCGTCTGGAGTCCCGTGAAAAAGTGCTGCAGCCCTTCCCGGCTCATTTCCATGCTGAGCGCTCCGATGGTCAGGGCCAAAATCAGCAGTTTCGGAACACGATTCAAATACGGAAAGAACGACAACAGCGCGACCAATGCAAACAGGCTGACAAGCCCGGTAGCGATAGGAAAAGGATAAAAGATCGACAGCAAATAAGTTCCGCCCATCAACAGTGTGCTAAGCGGCCTGATTATCGGTTTCATGATAAAACTCCTTCGGATTTCTAATTATCTTTAGTTTGCCAGAAAAATCGGTATCCGTCTTCAAGAACGTATAAAAGAACCATGCTAATCGAACAGAAAAGAACAGCTCAAATGTAACGATGCGGCTCTTGGCGTATAGAAGCAATTCAAGGAAATGAAAGGCCGATCGGGACCGGCCTTCCGTTTTTTTGTTTTAAGCATACTCTTCTTTGCCAATTTATTAATACTTCATGAAACAGGCAAAATGACGGAGAAAATATATGCTTGTCTTTGCATTGTTTCGTGGACGCTAACCCTGCTAATTTATAAAGTCTAAAACAAAAAAGAGCAAAGAAGAAAAATCTTCTTTGCTCTTATTCAAAGCTTATTCTTCTATTATAAATTTACAATCCTTTTGAAGATACTTTGCTTCGAAATCCTCCAGTTTCAAAGGTTTATCAAAAAAGTGGTCCTGGAAAACGTTGTATTCGTTGTTTTTTTAGAATGGACTTCCTCGATGCGTTCCATGCATTCTGCAACTAGTTCGCACTCGATCCTCTTCGTCAGATGAATAAACGATTTTAGTCTTCCGCCAAATTAAGTTAAGCACAAACCTTAGACCAAACTTGGTTCACTTGGATAATTTGCCCTTTGTCACCAATCAATACAAGCGGATTTTTAGCCACATGAAACTGTTCTTTTGATATATTGATTTGTTATTTCACTTTTTCCAGGTTGACATATGGGTTTAGCTATGTCCATACTTTTTAATTTTTTTATAAATATAATATCGGAAAGCATGAAGAGGTTTATATTTACCAATTGTGCACTAAAAATTACACATCAAAGATAAAATGAAAACGATTTATTAAGTTAAATACTTTATTTGTAAAAAAACACTGCATTTATTCCTCTTTAAAAACATGTTATCATGTGGGAGGAAAGTTTGGGAACGATTTTAATAAATAGCGATATTATCCTTTTAATATCGCCTTAAATAAAAGGAGCTTGATGCATGAAAAAGACACTAGCCGCACTTTCGGCGATATCGATATTCTTACATTTGGATTCACCTATATATGCAGAAAATCAACAAGCGGAAACCGACCAAGTGATTGTCACGATGGAAGAAAATGCAGTGCGCCCTGTTAAGAACGGTGAAGTAATTCCGGTTGAAGGGCAAGACAGCCAACTGGTATCTGTGGAAGTCCCGGAAGGTGAAACGGTAGAAAGCTTTATGGATGAGCTGGGGAAAAGAAGCGACGTCGAGAGTGTCGAGCCGGATCACCTGATTAAGCTTGCGTATATTGCGAACGACCCATACGTGAGCCTGGAGCAATATCATCACCGAACCATCGGAAGCGCCCGGGCATGGGATAAAACATTCGGTTCTCCGGATGTCGTGGTCGCTGTTATCGATGATGGCGCCGATTTGCGTCATCCGGATTTAGCCGGGAAGTTCGTTTCCCCTTACGATATTGTAAAAGAGACCGGAACCGTTATTCCCGCAGGCATTCACGGCACACATGTAGCCGGCATTATAGGCAGTTCGATTGACAATGAAAAAATGGGGGCAGGCGTAGCCCCAAAAACGGGCATCATGCCGATCAATGTCTTTAGCGGAGAATATGCTTATACTTCTGATGTCATTGAAGGGATCGACTATGCAATGAAAAACGGTGCGGATATCATCAACTTGAGCTTAGGAGGCGAAGAGCCAAGCGAAGCACTTGAAACAGCGGTTCAGAGGGCCAATGCGATCGGGGTTGTTTTGCTTGCGGCGGCTGGAAACGACGGTGAAAACACCCCTAATTACCCAGCAGCTTATCCGGAAGTTATTTCAGTCGGCTCTACCACTTCTGCAGACGCATTATCCGATTTTTCGAATTTTGGGTCGACAATCGATATTGTTGCTCCCGGAAGTTCGATTCAGTCGACACTGCCAGGGGATTCTTTTGGCAGCATGAGCGGAACATCGATGGCAACTCCAGTAGTAGCGGGAGTCGCAGCGCTGATTATGGCTGATAATCCTGAGTTAAGCAATGAACACGTTAAAAAGCGGCTGTATGAAACGGCGAAAGATTTGGGGGCTCCCGGAAGAGACGACCTTTTTGGGCATGGCCGGGTAGATGCAAAAGACGCCTTGTTGCTTGCGCCAGCAAAACCGGAAGTGGAGAGAGTGACCACCCAGTCACTTGTCGTCAAAGGGAAAGCGGAAGCAGGGACGCTTGTTGCTATTGAAAAGGACGGAACCATTTTAGGTACCGGAACAGCAACAGCAAACGAGACATTTTCCATCGCCATTCCGCAACAAAAAGCGGGGGCTATACTCACAGTTACCGCAACAGATCAACTTGGAAAAGTGAGCGAAAAGAAAAAAGTTACAGTGGCTGACGTTACAGCACCAAATGCGCCGGTTGTCATTTCACTTTACAATACGGAAACTTCCATCACTGGCCAAGCAGAAACCGGATCTACGGTCTATGCTTACGCCGGAAGCAAGGAAATCGGAAAAGCCACAGCAGCCGACGGCAATTTTACGATGAAAATCGCCAAGCAGCCAACTGGCTTAAGTGTTAGCCTAGTTGCGGTGGATGCAGTAGGGAACGAAAGCCAAGCAGCAAAAACAGTTGTAGCTGACGGCTCTGTAAAAGTTGTGGTAGCTGCTTATGATAAGCTGAAAATAAGCTGGTCCCGAGTTTCCGGAGCCGATGGCTATGAAATTTATCGAAGCTCACCGGGTTCAAAAACTTACAGTAAAATCAGCAGCCCTGCAAGCAGTACACTAAGCTATACAGACATGGGCTTGGCAACGGGCAAAACTTATTATTATAAAGTCCGTGCTTATCAGACGATAAAGGGCAAGAAGGTGTACGGTCCATATACTAGCAACGCGATCGGAAAACCAGCTGTCTCTGGAGTAGGTTCTGTGAAATCTGTGTCAGCCGGCTATAACAAAAACAAAATCAGTTGGTCTAAGGTTGCCGGCGCAAGCGGTTACGCCGTATACCAAGCGACCTCTAAGACGGGTACTTATAGCAATATCAAAACAATTGGAAGCGGCAGTACCCTCAACTATACCAGTACAGATTTAACGGCTGGAAAAACCTATTATTACAAAGTAAGAGCCTATTATACCGTCAATAAAAAGAAATACTTTGGTCCATATTCAAACATCGTTAGCGCTAAACCGACCGTTTCTTTAGTTTCTTCTTTCAAAGCAGCTGCGTCAGGCTATAGCAAAAACAAAATTAGCTGGGCAAGAGTGAGCGGAGCCAGTGGTTATGCTGTGTACCAGGCAACTTCGAAAACAGGTAAATACAGCAACGTCAAAACCATTGGAAGCGGCAGTAGGCTTAGCTACACCAAAACAGGTTTATCGACTGGTAAAACTTACTATTATAAAGTAAGGGCATATCGCACCGTCAATGGAAAAAAATATTTTGGTCCGTATTCAAAAATTGCCAGTGCTAAATCAGCCGTTTCTCAAGTTTCATCGGTGAAATCTGCATCGTCCGACTACCGCAAAAACAAAATCAGCTGGTCTAAAGTAACTGGAGCCAGTGGTTACACGGTGTACCAGGCAACTTCTAAGACAGGGACGTACCGCAATATCAAAACGACTGGAAGCGGCAAGTCACTGAGTTACACCAAAACAGGATTGACTTCAGGGAAAATCTATTATTATAAAGTAAGAGCTTATCGTACAGTTAATGGGAAAAAATATTTCGGCCCATATTCCCGTATTGATAGCGCAAGACCAATGTGATGAACAAAACCGGCCTGCATTATTTGCATTAGGGTGGAAGGCGAAACCCTGTATGATGTGCAAAAAGGAGCTTCCAGAAATCATAAAGTGACTTCCAAAGAATCATTGTGAGGCGGTCTTACTCAAGTAGAGTAAGGCCGCTTTTAAAGTCCAAGTAATTATAGAGAGCATTTTTTATTCCTGTAGCTTTAAAAAGGCAGGGTTATAAAGAAGGAAATAAAAGAAGTTTGAATTTGTTGGCGTTTTTTTAAAATTACATGAATATTAGAGAACGGCCATGGGAATCAAAGATAAAATAAAAGTGGAAACGGTAAACAATAGATGTAAATAAAATTGTATTTCTGCCGATATACAAAGAAGCAATAAAATTAAAACTGGAAGAAGGTCTAGTGTTGAAAAAAAACATTTGGATAAAAGTGTTATTTTTGCTTGTTCTGTTGTTGTCGTTTTTTGTAGGGAATTCAGTACAAGCCGAAGAAGCTATATCGTTAAGTGAAGGTACGTATACGGTAGGAAATGAAATCTCGGCAGGATTGAATAAGTTTAAAGTTGTAGACGGTCTAGTCAGAATAGAAGTTTATAGAGATCAAAAGGGTTTAATTACAGAAACTGTAAATAGTTATAAGTCAGATCAAATTAATTTGAGTTTGAAACTTGAAGATCGAGTAGATGTTTATTTCATAGAAGATACTACTCCTGCATTGGAAGTTGAGATGCTTGCAAAAGCAGATTTGAATGCATTAACGGTAGGTTATTATGAAATTGGATCAGATATTCCGGCTGGAACTTATTTGTTGGATATTGACAAACCGTTATACGAAGATGATGACGCTTATATTTTTGTGTTGGACAGCGAAGGAAATCAAAAACAGTCCATAGAAGTGTATGAAAACAGTGAACCTATCGAATTGAAATTGGTCACCAATGAGTACATCTATATTTCCAATTTAGCTGGTACAATGAGCTTCAAAGAAAAAAACATCGTTCCGGCCAGCATTAAATTCAGCAAATCAGGGTTATCAATTACTCCTGACCAGACATACAGAGTGACAGCAACTGTTTTTCCTTCAAATGCTATGGAAAAAACAATTGTTTGGAAAAGTTCAAACACCAAAGTAGCTACAGTTGACGCATCTGGGAATATTAAAGGGATTGCTAAAGGTACAGCCAAAATTACGGCTACAGCAACTGGCAATTCAGAAGTAACAAAAACGCTGAACGTAAATGTCTCATCAAAAAAAGTAAAGTTGAATAAAACCAGTTTATCGCTACGTACAGGCAAAGCGGGCACATTATCCGCGACTGTTTCACCGGTTGACAGCAAAGATAAAATGGTTGCCTGGAAGTCCTCAAATACCAAAATTGCTACTGTCGACAGCAAAGGAAAAGTGACAGGCAAAGCAAAAGGTACTGTGACCATCACAGCTTCTGTAAAAAACGGGAAATCTGCAACGATGAAAGTGACGGTAACACCACCGATTGCTGCAAAATCAGCGAAGATGAACAAAGCTTCTGCAACAGTCAAGAAAGGCAAAACCTTTACGCTTTCAGCAACTGTAAGCCCAAGCAACACAACAAACAAAACTTTGAAGTGGAAATCGTCAAACACAAAAGTGGCGAAAGTTGACAGTAAAGGTAAAGTGACGGCAGTCGGTGTGGGAACTGCTAAAATTACGGCTACAACAACTAACGGAAAAACGACAACTGCGACCATTACGGTTCCTTACAGTAAAACATTAAGTGCCGGTACATGGAAGGGCGGTCACGATTTGCCGGCAGGTCGTTATAAAATTACTACAACTTCAGATTTCGGAAATATCTACATAACATCAAACTCTTATGACCGGGATGTAATTGAAACTCTTGCAAGCGATAAAGAATATGGTGTAACTGCTATCACAACGGATATTAAAGCAGGGGACAAAATTGAAATTGAACAACTTAATAATGTGCAATTCACTAAGGTACCAAATGTAAAGTCCAATGTACTGCATGCCGGCTATTGGACTGTTGGTAAAGATATAAATGCAGGTAAGTATAAAATTACAACTACGGATTATGTAGGTAATTTATTTATATCCAGAGGCGAAGATATGTTTGTGATTAAAACCTTGATGAATGACCCAGAAGAGGGGGCGGTTGGAAGTGTAACTACCACTCTTAAAAATGGGGATCGTATTCATATAGAAAGTTTAAACAAAGTCATCTTTACTAAAAAATAAGAAGTTTAGGGAAAGATGGACAGATTTGTTTGTCTTTTTTCCTTTATTAGATCGGCTTCAACTCATAAAAAGGTAAAACGCAAATTATTAATGAATTGCCGATTTTACAGTTCTGAAAAGGGCATGAAAAAAGGAAGTGATCATTTTGATCACTTCCTCAGGCTGTCGAGAAACTCTCGGCAGCTTTTTTCATTTCACTCTAGGAGGACGCTTTCCGCGGGCACGGCCTCAGCCGCTTCCTTCGCTTCGCTCTGTCCAGGGTCTTCGGCTCGCGCTGGTCCCGCTGGAGTCGCCGCCTTGCGCTCCGGTTCCTAAGCTAGTAGGCACTGCAGGCGTCTCGCGCCGGCTTTGCTGCTAGCTGGAACTTAAATGGAAGCACACTTTGTCCAACAAAGAAGCTAAACCGGCCTGGGCACGGAGACTCCTGTGGAACCAGCTTGGGCGGAAGACCCCGCAGACACGGCAGTGGCGAGGAGGCTGAAGCCAAGCCCACGGAAAGCGGAGTGGCCGGGCCGGTTGGTTTGACGCATTATATATACATTAATCATAGACTTTGTCTACAGTCTGAAGGAAGTGATCATTTTGATCACTTCCTTTTGCTTTTAATTCAATAATGGATCGCCTTCAAGCTGCTGATATATCCGTTCGATATCTGTTGCCGGCAGCGGCTTGTTGAAGTAGTAGCCTTGCGCCTGGTCACAATGTCTGACTTTCAGGAATTCAAGCTGCTCGCTCGTTTCGACGCCTTCCGCGATCACATTGAGTTCCAAGTTATGCGCCATCCGGATGATGGTGTCCACCAAGGCCGCATCTTTTGCGTCCACTTGAATGTTGCGGGTGAAATATTGATCGATTTTCAATGTGTCGATCGGGAACAGTTTCAAGTAACTCAAAGAAGAATAGCCCGTCCCGAAATCGTCTATCGATAGATGGATGCCCATTTTCTTCAGTTCCTGCATCATGGTAATGGCGCTTTTCGACCCTTGGATGATGCTTTCGGTCAGCTCGAGCTCCAAATACTCCGGCGCCAAACCGGATTCCTCTAACGCTTCTTTTACAGTTTGGGCCAAATTCGTCTGCGAGAATTGGCGGGCAGAAATGTTGATCGCAACACGGAACGGGGACAGGCCGGCATCTTGCCACGACTTGTTTTGCTTGCACGCCTCGCGCAAGACGAATTCACCAATCTGAATGATCGCTCCGGTGTCTTCCGCGAGGGGAATGAATTCAGCGGGGGAAATAGCTCCCAGTTTTGAATGCGTCCAGCGGACAAGCGCTTCCACACCGATGATTGTGCCGGTCTTTAAATCGATTTGCGGTTGGTAGTGAATGCTGAATTCGCCGTATTCCAATCCTTTTCGCAAACTCATGGCAAGTTTTGATTTCCGAGCGACGATTTCGTTCATATCGCTCGTGTGGAATTGGAAGCCGTTGCGTCCTTCTTCTTTCACACGGTATAAAGCTAAATCCGCACTTTTGATCAGCGACTCCTGGTTGTCTCCGTCACTCGGAAACATGCCGATACCGATAGACAAGCTGATGAATACTTCTTCTCCGTTAAAAAGAAAAGGCTCGTTGAATGCCTGCTGCAGATCCTGCGCAAATGCGGCTGCTTCAGTATGGCTGGTATGCGGCAAAATCACGACAAATTCATCGCCGCCGAGCCGCGCAACAGTGTCCCGTTCGGACAATCGCTTTTGCAGCCGAGATGTCGCTTCGATCAACAATTGATCACCGATGGAATGGCCAAACGTATCGTTGATCAATTTGAAATGATCCAAGTCGAGAAACAGCAGCGAAAAAGTCTGGTCGTCTCCTTTTGACTGGTTCAGTGTAGAACTCAGACGGTCATAAAACAAGCGACGGTTCGGAAGTTCGGTTAGCGGGTCCAAGTAGACAAGATCATTGATTTTTTCTTCTGTTTGTTTGCGTTCTGAAATATCACGGATGATGCTGCTCAAGAATAAGCCTTCTTCCGTTTCCCATGAACCCAGCGATATTTCAAATGGAAACTCTGTTCCATCTTTTCGGCAACCGGTCAGCTCAAGCGTTTTCCCGATAAGGAGCGGCTTTCGCGTTTCGTAATAGCGCGCCATGCCTTTTCGGTGCGCTTCTTTAGATTGTTCAGGGACGATCAGGTCCAAGTTCAACCCGAGCACTTCTTTTTTTGAATAACCGAATATCTTTTCGGCCCCTTGGTTCCATTGCAGGATATGTCCCGAATGATCCGAGACGATAATGGCATCATTCGCCGATTCAATGACGGATTGGAATTTCAGTTCCGCTTCGGTCGATTGCTTTTTGAGTTTCGCATCTTTGCGGAAACTGCTGAAACTCAATAGTAAAAAGGAAAAGAGAAGCAGTACCAAAATAGCGGGCATGGCCGATGATGAGTGGGAGTATGTCAGAATGGTTTCCATAAGAAGAACAACGCTTCCTTTTCTATGTTGTAATAATGGACAGGAAAGATGGGATATCACATCTTCTTTCCTAGCAAGTTCCTGTTTATTACATACGATACCATAGTAATAGGCTATTATCACTACTAATTTGTGACAGTATTCAGTATTTCTGTGGAGTCTTTGCAAAATCAGGTGAAAGAGAAGGATGGATTGTTAGGGGAAATACGTTATGCTAGTAAAAGATAAAGAAAGTAGCACTTGATAATGAATCGCTTCAGGCGGACGCTTCCGCATTTAATTTTTTATAAAACTAGATAAGAATAAAAAAATATTGCAATTGAAGGGAGTTACTTATGAAACTACAAACAACCCAGTTTGGTGAATTGGAGATGCCGGAGAGCCGTGTCATCACTTTTGAAAAAGGGATTCCAGGATTTGAGGAATATAAGGAGTATGTATTACTGCCGGCAGATGAACAAGGGAAGAGTCCTTTCTTTTTCCTGCAGTCGGTTGAAATGGAGGAAGTAAGCTTCTTTTTGGTCGATCCATTTTCTTTCTTTAAGGAGTACGACGTGAAGCTGGAAGAGAAGATGGTAGAGCGATTGGCATTGGAAGATGCGGCGGATGCCATTGTCTTGACGACGGTTTCTGTTACAGGTGAAATGAAAGACGCGACGACGAATCTCAAAGGGCCGATCCTCATTAACAATGCGAAGAAACTTGGTATGCAAATCGTTTTGGACAATAAAACCTATCAGATTAAGCAGCCATTATTCCAAGCCGCTGAAGCAAGGCAGGTGTAAGCGATGTTAGTGCTAGGCAGAAAAAAAGGTGAATCGATCGTTATCGATGACGATATCGAAATCATTATCAACGCTGTCGAAGGGGAAACGGTAAAGCTGGGAATCAAAGCGCCAAAGCATATTACCATTCATAGAAAAGAAGTTTACTTGGAGATTCAAGAAGAGAACCGGCAAGCGACTTCGAATGTCATCAACTTAAGTGATTTTTTGAATATGAAGAAGCAATAAGAGGAGAAGTCTGCACATTAGCTGCAGGCTTTTTAATTTTTTTGAAAAAAGTTTTAAAAAATGCTAAACATTTTCTTAACCCCTCCGATATAAACAGTGTAAGGAAGTTCAAACGGATTTGAACCCTGACAAAAACAAAAAACACATTACACGGAGGTAATACAAAATGATTATCAATCACAACATCGCAGCACTTAACACTCACCGCCAAATGGGCAACGCTCAAAGCGCACAAATGAACAGCATGGAAAAATTGTCTTCAGGTCTTCGCATCAACAGCGCGAAAGACGATGCAGCAGGTCTTGCAATCTCTGAAAAAATGCGTGGACAAATCCGCGGATTAGAGCAAGCTACAACGAACGCTCAAGACGGTATTTCTTTAATGCAAACTGCTGAAGGCGCTTTAAACGAAACTCATGACATTCTTCAACGTATGCGCGAATTGGCTGTACAATCATCAAACGATACTAATACTGATACAGATCGCAAAGAGCTTCAAAAAGAAGTTACACAGTTGGCAGAAGAAATTACAAGAATTGCAGAAAACACTGAGTTTAATACTAAAAACCTCCTAGGTGGAGAGTTTAGCGGTAAGTTTCATATTGGTGCTAATGCCGACCAAAATATTGAACTTAAGATTAGTGATATGAGCTCAGATGCCTTGAAAGTTGGAACTCAGTATACTGTAGGAGAAGCTGGTGCTATTACAGGACTAGAATTTAAAGGGAAAGTTGAAGCTGCAACTTATACAGCAGCTACTACAGGTACTGATCCAAACGTCGAAAATGTACTTCAGGATTCAAATGGTGTTACTGTTGGTACATGGCAAGCTGCAGATACTGACGAAGGAACTGAAGCTGGTTATTTTAATGCTGACGGTGATTTAGTGTATGCTGCAGAAGTAGCCGAAACTAATGGCGAAACAGTGAAAATAGAAGCATCAGAAGCTGGTTACTATGATGGCACTGAATTGAAGATTGCTGCAGATGCTGTATTGACTGAAGGAACAAAAGTTACAGTAGGTATTGATATTTCTTCGCAACAAGATGCAGATTCAGCAATTACAACTATTAACACTGCTATTGAAAGTGTATCAGCTGAACGTTCTAAATTAGGCGCAGTACAAAACCGTCTAGATCACACAATCAATAACCTTGGAACATCAGCCGAAAACTTAACTGCTGCGGAATCTCGTATCCGCGACGTTGATTATGCCGAAGCCGCGTAAGTGAGCAGAGGTACAGTCGTCCTAACTGGTAACGGTTAGAGATTACAATCGGGTGAATTGCTGGAAACCCCTTATAGCTTTTATTGCCACAACGTAGTTGGAAATGACAGGCGTGACGGCTTGAAAAAATAAAAGATTGGGCAATCAGCAGCCAAGCTCCTGTCTCGAAAGAGTGGAGAAGGTTCAACGACTAGGATAGACCATCTAAGGCGAAAGCTATGGTGATGAAATCCATAGGTGACACAGTGTCCATCAGCACTGGCAGATCCGAAGTGCCCGGCCCCTACTAAATATAGAGGGTGAAGATATAGTCTAGTCATTTATGAAAGTAAATGTTCGCACGATGGCGAAAGAAATGATGGAACAAACAAGAAACTCGATTCTTGCTCAAGCATCACAAGCAATGTTGGCTCAAGCTAACCAGGCGCCTCAGCAAGTACTACAATTATTGCGTTAATCTTAAAAACAAAGGAGTCCAATTTATTTGGACTCCTTTTTTTATGAGAATGGAGGGTTTTCCATGGATATCGCAGCTTTATCAATCGCTTTAAGCCAAGCCAGCGTTCGGCAAGAAGCGAGTGTTTCCATTATGAAAAAGACGATGGACCAAGCTGAATCGACTGGCGAAGGTTTAGTAAAATTAATGCAATCTTCTAATGTGAAGGCTATGGAACAATCGGTTCATTCTCATATTGGCGGAACAATCGATTCAAAGGTGTAAATTACCTGAGATCATGAAATTCTGTGGTCTCTCTTTTTATTTAGAAAGTGAGGACATAAACATGAACCAAGAACAAAAGGAATATAAAGAACTTCTCGAACAGCAACTTCAGAACACAAAAGAGCAAATTCAAATTTTAGACGAAATGGATTTTAAACTGCGCGAAATGAAGGAAATTGCAGAATGTGCCGCTAGAGACAAGTTAAGCCCAAAAGAACGTTTCAACTCCAATAAACAGATGGAAAAATTGAAAAAAGACTTCGAGTCTTTAAAAGCTTTACGGCATGCTAATTATCATTAATAGACAATACTCGTCTTTATAACTTAAAGCACAGTGCAGTCAATTGGCTAAGGTTTAATCCGGTTTGAACTTTCAATTGGCCTAAAGTCTTTTGCGATTCTGCATTTATTTTTATTTGATAAGGTTTAGTAGGTTGTAATGTTTTCTGCAAAGAGAAATACAGTTTAAAGAATTCTATGGGTTCTTCTGCTAGAGGTACTAATTTTGGCAACTTTTTGTATTGCTCGTTGATTTCAACGGTTGGTTTGGTAAGTGAAATGTCAGAAGGAAGATATATGGTCGATCGTGTAGCGATCTTTTTCGGTTCGCTAAGAACTAATGTTTTTCTTGCCATTGACTTGTGGATATGGGGTTCGATTAGTTTAAGGAAATAAATAATTTGAAACTGATCGTATAAAAGGAGACGATTTTGAGTGTCTATAGAAAATCGTAAATCATACTTTTGTTGAAGAAAATCGATAAGAAAATGATTTTCTTTCAATGAAAAGCTATCAGTAGATAATATGATTTTTTTTGGTATGCCGTCTTTCTGCTTGAAATGTCCATCATCTTGATACCACCACGCCAATGACTTCTCGTTGAAATGCTCCTCAATATAGGTTATAGGCAATTCTTTTATGGATTGTGGATACCATAGTTCGTAAAGCTGGCATAGTTCTGGGGATGTCCGTGATTGAACCATATAGCATTCTGTGTAACCAGAGATTATACGGCTATCAGTTATTTTTTTGTATCTAGGAGGGTTTAAAAGAAAGAAAGACTTAAGTTGTTCGAAGCAATGCTCACACCATTCTTTATCTTTTGCCGTATGGCTAAATTGGAATCTCGGTTTTCTTCCTTCTTCCTTCTTGTTTCGTTAAACAACCATCTCCCAGTAATTTTCCGCATATTAAATCATGCATTTGAAAGCCCCCTCTTATTTGTACAGCCGTTTTAATTCCATACCCGTTTTTTTATTTGCTCTATTCATTCGGAGGCTAGTGGAATTAGATATTTTATTTCAATGTAAGTTTTTCCACTTTTTTATATTCTCTACCACAATTATCCTATTCTTTTTTTCTTCATTATCTTGTACTATAGATATAAATTCAGTTATTTATACAAAGGGTGGGGTAAATTTATCAATGACTAGTCCGATTTCTTCTAGCTGGTTAAATCAAATGGCAATGGCGTCTATGGCCCAAGCAATGCCTTCTGTAAGTCAACTGGGCACTTCCATGAACCAAGTGGGAGGGGGCATGAATGCCAACTCCATGTTCATGATGCTGTTGCAGGCAGCGATGCAAGGAGCCCAGACAGCAAACGCAAGCATTCCTCAAACCCAGCAGCCAATCATTAACAACCAATTTTTCATTCAAATGCCAAACTCATACAATCCCGCAATTCCATCTGGCGCTGCCCCGACAAGTGAAGTAAAGGGAGCAAACGGAAAGCCGATTGATACAAGCCAGGCTCCGGGCACAACAAACACCGGAAGTGCAAACGGTCTCGAATTTAAACCCGCTCAGTTTATGAAGATGGATAGCACGTTGGGTGGAAAGTTAAGTGGAACGGCTGTTCATTTTATCAATGCAGGAAAGAAGTATAACATCGATCCAAACTTACTAACGGCGATTGCCAAACACGAGACCGGCAACGGAACATCGAGAGCGGTCAACGAGAAAAACAACGTTGCCGGTATGATGGGCAAGAACGGCTTGAGAAGCTACGGTTCTGTTGAGGAAAGCATTTTCGACATGGCCCGAAACTTGCGCCAAAATTATTTAGACCAAGGAAAAGACACAATTGCTGAAATCGGGGCGAAGTATGCTCCTGTGGGTGCCGCAAACGATCCGACTGGACTCAATAACCACTGGACCAAAGGCGTCACCCGCAACTTTAACAACATAGGATGAAACGAACCGATTCGTAATTGAATCGGTTTTATTTTTTGAGAAATGCCGTTAAAAATTTTGCGCTTTCTGCCGATAACTAAAGTAGAGCTAACGGTTGAATTGTCTACCGAGTAAACATTTCATCTCAACCGATTAAAAAGAGAAACCTAAGGGAGTGTTACTGATGGAAGTGAGACAAACACCCGTTATTGCTTATCCGCAGAAAGTTGAGGCTGTGAAGGCAATCAAGCCTTTGCAAGAACTGCCCGACAAACAACCGTTCGAAACTTCGGACCAAATTCCAAAAGAGCAGCTTGTAGATAAAGTAGAAAGCATGAATAAATTTCTGGAGCAATCGACTTCTGAACTGAAGTATCAGCTTCATGAAAAGTTGAATACCTATTATGTTCAGCTGGTTGATCCAAAAACAGACGAAGTATTAAGAGAAATTCCGAACAAAAAATTTTTGGATATGTACGCTTCCATGCTGGAGCTGACAGGATTGGTTATTGATGACAAGATTTAAGTTTTGAAGAATGGAGTGAGCAACATTGCGTATCGGCGGTTTAGCATCAGGAATAGATACAGATTCGTTGGTTAAAGAAATAATGGCAGCACAAAAGTTGCCGATGGATAAATTAACTCAAGAAAAAACATGGACAGAATGGCAGCAGGAAGCTTACCGGAAATCCAATTTGTCTTTCTCGAGCCTTCGGACAAGCGCAAGTGAGTTGCGCCTGCAGGGAACTTTCAACTCATATAGTGCAACTTCATCGGACACAAGCAGCCTTTCAGTTGAGACAACATCAGCTTCCGTGAACGGCACATACAAAGTGAAAGTGATCAGTGTTGCAAGCGAGGCGAAAATGCATTCTGCACAAACTATTACTACAACTAACACCTCAGGAACTCAAGTTCCAGCAAAATCCACAGATCTTATCGGAGTTGCAGGAAAGATAAAGGTAAGCGGTACAACCGACTTGATCGAAATTGAAGCCAATATGACACTGGCGGATGTGGCGAAAGAAATTCAAAATGCGACAGCGGGAAAAGTGCCGGAACTGCGTGTAAGTTTCGATAATACAACTTCAAGATTTTTTATTTCCACAAAAGCCATGGGGGAAAACCAGAACTTTACATTGGAGTTCAAGGACAGTGCCGGAACAGGCGAAAATTCCGCGTTGGCTCAAAAAATCATAAATAACGGCACAGAGAACACTTTTTCTACCGGCGCTACCGCAGCTACTGGTTTCATCACCAAAGCCGGAAACGGGGCAGTCGAGTTTAACGGCATAGCTGTCAACAACTTGACGTCCAATAAAACGACCATAAACGGTTTGACGCTAAATCTGGTGAAACCGAAAATTGATACTGATGCAAGCGATACAGTTGATAACTCTATCATTACGGTTACTGTCCAGTCGGATACGACAAAGACTTTTGAAACCATCAAGAATTTTGTAACGAAATACAATGAAGCCATCACAGAAATTGAAAAACAGCTGGTCGAAAAGCGTTACCCTGATTTTCAGCCGTTGTCCGCTGAACAAAAGAAAGACATGAGCGAGAGCGAAGTTGAACTGTGGGAAGAAAAAGCAAGAAGCGGCCTATTGCGGAATGATCCGATTTTGAAAAGTGCTATGCAAGATCTTCGCCGCGCTTTCATGAATCCTGTAGAAGGTATTCCGAAAGAAAACCTTAACTTGCTTTCGGAAATCGGAATCAGTACAGGCAGTTATTCAGAAGGCGGGAAATTATTCATTGATGAAGATTTGCTGAAAGAAAAGTTGAACAGCAATCCGGATGAAGTGATGAATTTGTTTACCAATAAAGTTGGGGACAGAAGCGTTGGAGTGGGAGCGCTTGTCTATGAGGAATTGAACGATGTAATAAAAAAATTGAGTGAGCGCGCGGGAAGCCCGGCGAGCACCATCGACAACAGCACCATCTCCAAAAAAATCAAACAAATGAATCAGGAAATCACCCGTTGGCAAGACAAGCTTGTCCGAATTGAAGACCGGTACTGGAAACAATTCACGGCCATGGAAAAAGCGATGAGCCAGATGAATTCACAAAGTGCATGGATGCAGCAGAATATGTTTGGTGGCATGTAATGGTCCTCTATAAAAACGAGTTAACAAAAGTATTGCAGCTGACGGAAGAAGTCTACAAACAGGCGAAAACGATTCACTCGAATATGAAAGACAATGAGGACGGCAAATTGGATGAGCTGCAATCGCTTCTTGAAAAAAGAGGGCAAGCGATTTTGCGGTTGGATGCTTTTATTCAAAAGCAAGGCCATCAATGGATTCCTGAGGACCGGTACATCATCGAACAATTAAAAGAGCTTGAAATAAAGCTTCAGCCGCTCATCACCGGTTTATACAATTCATTCTCAAACCAGATGAAGCGGATTAACCAAACAAAGCAAGCGTCGAAAAAGTATATCGGTGCCTATCAAATGGTGTCGACTGACGGTTCATTCATAGACAAACGAAATTAACTTACAGGAGGATCACAATGTCAACAATCAATCCTTATCAGGCATACCAGCAAAATTCAGTGTTAACCGCTTCGCCTCAGGAATTGACGCTTATGCTCTACAACGGCTGCGTCAAGTTCATCAAATTGGCAAAACGCGCGATGCTGGAGAAGAACATTGAAGAAAAGAACACCAATATCATCAAAGCGCAAAACATTGTCAACGAACTCCGGGCAACATTGAATCTGGATATAGACATTTCAAAAAACATGGATCAATTATATGAATACATGTATACGCGATTGATTGAAGCCAATACAAAAAATGATGTTGAAATATTAACTGAAGTGGAAGGTTATGTCCGCGAAATGCGCGAAACTTGGAAACAGATAATGGAAAGCGTGAAAGGGCACTAACAACACACGATTAAAGATTGAAATGAGGGTTTTGATGTGGATAAAACATCAGGAATAGGCGTAATACTCGGATTTGCCGTATTGATCGGCGGGATGATTTTAAAAGGATCAAGCCCGATCGCTTTATATAATCCGGCGGCACTTGTCATTATTATGGGCGGAACGGTTGCTTGTATACTAGTGGCGTTTCCAATGGATGAAGTGAAAAAAGTGCCGACGCTTTTTAAAGTCGTCTTCAGCGATTTGAAAATGGTGCCGGTCAAAGACATGATTCCTATGTTTACGGAATGGGCCATGATAGCGCGTAAAGAAGGGCTTTTGTCGCTGGAAGAACGGTCGGAAGAAGTGGAAGACCCATTCTTGAAGCGTGGATTGAAGATGGTCGTGGACGGGCAATCGCAAGAACAAATCCGTGAACTGATGGAAGAAGAAATTTCGGCAATGGAAGAACGGCATGAACTCGGAGCGAAAATCTTCACGCAAGCAGGAACATATTCGCCGACTTTGGGAGTTTTGGGAGCGGTTATCGGGCTTGTTGCTGCACTTGGCCATCTGGATGACGTCGCATTGCTCGGGAAGTCCATTTCCGCTGCATTTATCGCGACGCTGTTCGGGATTTTTATGGGGTATGTGCTGTGGCATCCTTTCGCCAACAAGTTGAAGCGCAAATCGGAACAAGAAGTAAGAATGAAAATGATCATGCTTGAAGGGCTCTTATCCGTTCAAAGTGGACTGCCTGCCCGCGTAGTGGAAGAGAAATTATTGACATACTTGCCGTCGAAAGACCGTGAACTGAAAGAGCCGGACAGAGTGGGTGCTCAAATTGAAGCGTAAAAAAAAGCATGAAGATCATGTGGATGAAGCATGGCTATTGCCTTATGCCGATGTTTTGACGCTTTTGCTCGCGTTGTTTATTGTCTTGTTCGCGGCCAGTGAAGTGGATTCAAAGAAATTCGAACAACTCTCCCAGTCGTTCAACAGTGAGCTGCAAGGCGGAACAGGCGTACTCGAAAACGAGGCGGCTGTCGAAACCTTCGAAGATACTTCACCAATGGCGAAAATCGGTGAAAAAGAGCCGGATAAAGGCAGCCAGGAAGAAGTTTCCCGGCTTCAAGACCAGAAAGACCTTGGAACTCTACAGGAAAAAATTGAAGCCTATATCAAAGAAAAAGGGATGGACCCGAAGCTGCAAACCGAGATGACGGCAAAGGGGCTAGTACTGAAAATCAAAGAAGGCGTATTGTATGAGTCGGGAAGCGCGGACATCACAAAAGAATCGAGGACGGTTGTAGAGGAAATTTCACGTTTACTTGTTACAGATCCGCCGAGGGACATTTTTATTGAAGGGCACACAGACAATGTTCCGACTAAATCAGAGGAATTTCCGACAAACTGGGAATTGAGCTCAAGCCGAGCCATCAACTTCATGAAAATTATCTTGGAAAACAAAGACTTGGATCCAAAAAGATTCAGCGCTACTGGCTATGGCGAATATCAGCCGATCAAATCGAACAAGACCGCTGAAGGGCGAGCTGAAAACCGCCGTGTGGAAGTTCTGATTTCAAATTATCAACAACAAGAAGAAAACTAACTGTTTAGAGGTGTCCCATGGGGAAAGTAAACTTGATTCTCATCATTATTATTGTAGCTTTGCTGGCAGGCGGTGGCTTCATATATTTTATGAAGCCTGGAGAAGCGGCGGATAAAAAGCCGTCCGCGGAAGAATTGGCTGAACGCAGTATTGATACAGATGTCATTACGACGAATCTCGCCACTCCTGATCATTTTGGCATTGTGCAATTCAACATCCAGCTGGACAGCAAAAAGGCAAAAGAAGAAACAGAAAAACGGACGCCAGAAATTCGCGCTGCTATTATATCCACGGTAGCTGGAATGACAAAAGAAAAAATGGTCGGAAAAGACGGCATTGCGCAGCTTGAAGAAGAATTGTACAAGAAGCTCAACAAAATCATATCGACCGGAAAAGTGGAACGCGTCTTAGTGACAGAATTTAAAGTACAATAAATTGCGTTTTAGGCTAAACTTTTTGCGGCTTTTGCCGATATAAATAATAGAAAGCATCAGGTGGTCGAATATGGATTCAAACCGCTTAAAGAATTGCGCCATTTGCGGCAAATTGTTTTTGAAAGTGCATACCGATCACTGCTTGGAGTGTTATAAAAAAATCGAAGAAGAATTTGAACTCGTCAATGGTTTTTTGAAAATCGAAGACAATCGATTGACTACGCTAGAGGAAGTGAAAAAAGCCACAGGTGTTTCCGCTAAGCGGTTGACGGAATTCATCCGGGACGGCCGGATTTTTGCGGGTGATTATCCGAACCTCGGTTATCCATGCAATCGGTGTGGTAAACTGATAAAAAGGCAAATTTTATGCAACTCCTGTTTTGATGAATTCGCAACAGATGTTAACCGGGTGTTGAAAAGCGAACAATTGGCCGAGAGTATGGGGAAAAAAACAGAGTCCCATAAACAGCGCGGCTACTGGCATATAAAGAACAGCAAATAAACCGACAGGGTGGTGAAGGCATGAATATTGATAAAACTACAGGTTCATCCTTTATTCAATCTTATCAAAAACAAGTGCAAGCCGCTCCAGCGGCAAAGGCTAAACCGGCGCAAAAGGAAGATCAATTGGAGATTTCAAGCCAAGCTAAAGAAATGTATGTGAAAAACACTGAAGTTGATGCAGCTAGACAAGAGAAAATAAATCTATTAAAAGCCCAGATCGAATCCGGTGAATATGTAGACAATGCGGATAAAGTGGCCGATAAAATGTTTCAGTTCTGGTTCGGCAAGTAGAGCAGGGTGTTAAAGAGGAGGGTGTCGGATGCTCCAATCAGTCGTCGCGACGCTAGATGAGCTTATCATGATACAGAAACAACTGATCGATTTTGCGGACCAAAAAAGAACTATACTGATTGAACGCAATATTAATGAGTTGAATTTATTAGTCAAACAAGAAGCGAAGCTGATCAAGCAGCTCGGCCGAGTAGATCAACAACGTGAACGGCTCGTATACGCTGTGCTGGAAAATCATCCTGGCATATCCTTCAGCCAATTCGTTGATCAATTGCCGGATGAAGAAATGAGACATGAATTGCAATCATGTATTACGGCGCTGCAAGCAGTGTTAGTCGAACTGCAAGCGAAAAACCGCGTCAATGAACGGCTGTTGCAAGACGCGATGAATTTTGTCCAGCACATGATTGATCAAGTCACCACAGTGAAAAATCAAAATTTCAATTATCGATCCCCATTGGCGCAGCAAAAAACACAAACTAGCAGCCGCGGCTTTTTTGATACAAAAGCTTGATCAAAGGCAGAAGGAAGGAAAAAACATGGTTTCAACATTTCATGGATTAGAACTCGGGAAACGCGGATTAGCGGTAACTCAAACAAGCATCACGACAACTGGCCAAAACATTGCAAATGCAAATACAAAAGGCTATTCACGCCAACAAGTGAACGCAAGCGCTTCCCCGTCGCTCGATGTATGGACATCCGGCGGGAAAAGCGGACAGTTAGGTACCGGCGTTTCCTTGGATTCGATAACCCGTGTGAGAGACAGTTTTTTAGACCGCCAGTTCCAAGATCAATCTTCAGCACTTGGGGAATCGCAAGTAAAGCAACAAACGCTTGATCGGCTCGAAACAATTATTAACGAACCGAGTGAAACCGGGCTTAGCTCATCTATGGATCAGTTATGGGCAGCTTGGCAAGATGTCGCCAATGAGCCGAAAAGTTCCGCCGCGCAAACAGTTTTAAAAGAACGGGCGACAGAATTCGTCAACACGGCGCAAGCAATGGACCGCGACATGACTTATGCAATAGATGATTTAAATCGCCAACAGGCCGATACGGTCAATCAAGTAAACGAAATTTCAAAACAGATTGCAGAATTGAATGGCAGCATCAAAAAAGCCGGTAACCATGCGAACGATTTGATGGATAAGCGCGATGCGCTGGTAGAAGAACTTTCGACGCTTGCTACCATCAAAGTGACGGCAAATACAGACGGCACGAATTCAATCAGCCTGCGGAATGCCGATGGTACTGCTGGAACTTCGCTTGTCAAAAGCGATGTGAAAAGTGGGGCAATCATAGACGGCACTGAAGTAAGCGGCGGAAAACTGGCTGGGATTATCCAGTCGAAAGAAACGGTAGCGCATTATCAAACGGAACTGGCGAGCACGATTGAACAGTTCGTGACGGCGAATGGCCTGGCCGAGGCAAGTGCACCTGGCGCCAATCTTTTCACAAAAGACAAGGCTGCATTTAAAGTTTCGGAACTGAACGTTAATCCAACAATTAGCAAAGATAATCCGGCGCAAAACGCGAATGGCGATATTCAAAAAGTCAAGACGTTTTTCCAGTCGCTAGTCAGTGAATTGGGAGCGCAAAGCCAGTCGGCTATCAGAACGGTTGAAAATAACGGAGCGGCGCTTTTGGCAACAGATAATCGCCGAATGTCCGTAACTGGTGTATCAATCGATGAGGAAATGGCCAACTTGATCATGTACCAACATTCATACAGCGCTGCAGCGCGTTTCGTTTCTACAACAGACCAAATGCTTGACGTCATCATAAATCAGATGGGACGATAAGCCGGCTTAAATGGAGGAAAAAAAATGAGAGTCACGCAACAAATGATGCACCAAAATTCGGTTCGGCAGATGAATCAAAACTTGAGCCGATTCGAGAAATTGAACAATCAAGTTGCATCTGGAAAAACACTATCGCGCCCATCCGATAATCCGAACGGCATCAGCAAAGCAATGAATCTAAAAAGCACAATTGCGGCAAACGAGCAATTCGAGCGCAATGTAGATGAAGCAAAGCTGTGGTTGGATGAAAGCGACCAAACAATCAACCAAGTGGTGAATGTGATGCAGCGCGCCAGGGAGCTGGCAGTAAAAGGCGCAAATGATACCTTATCCCAAAGCGATCGGGAAGCGATTGCCATCGAAGTGGAGCAATTGAACGAACAAGTTCGCCAGTTCGCAAATACCAAAGTAAACGATAATTACTTGTTTAACGGGACAAAAACGGACCAGGCACCGTTTCCAAACCCTGATTCTTATTTGACAAATTCATTTGACAACAGTGAGAAACTTATAACAATCGGCGAGAACGTTACGGTGAAAGTCAACATAACAGCAGATCAAATGTTTGGCAATATTGAAGATGAAGGAAATCTTTTTAAAACGCTGTCGGATTTGGCGAATGGATTGCGGACGGGTGAAAATACCGTATCTCTTGAAACGATTGATAAAAGCATCGACCGTTTGCTAGGGGCTGCGGCTGAAGTGGGAGCCCGGACCAACCGGGTCGAATCGATTGAAAATCGCATCCAAGACAGCATGCTGGACCTTAAAGCGCGTTTGTCAAAAATCGAAGATATCGATTACGCAGAAGCGATTATCAAGTTGAAAAGCGAAGAAAGTGTTTATCAAGCAAGTTTGGCTTCTTCAGCAAAAATCATTCAGCCAAGTTTAATGGATTTTTTAAGATAAAATGAGAAAGCAGTCTGCTCCGGCAGACTGCTTTTTTATAGTTTTGGTTAAATTCATAGCTGAAAATTTACGTAAATTTAATTTTTCTTCTATTATATGTATCGGTAATTTTTTCTAGAGCAATAATATTTAGTTGGAAAAATAATCAATTAGCCAAAGGTCATATGAAATGCTTTATTTTGAATGGGAAAAATAAACAGAAAGGCTTAGTAACTTTTTAAAGGAAGGTTCGAAGATGCGAAAAAGGGAGATCCGGAATTATCATATAGGAAGCAATGGATTCATTGAAAAGGTGGATTAGTTTATCGAGGTCTAGGAACCATTCATATAAGCGCGGGAATATTTCGTGACAGAAATGGAAACGTACATAAAGAAAATTCTGGAAGTCCACTCCCTTCTTGAAGGTTAAAAAAGAGCAGATGCATTGTGCATCTGCTCTTTTTCGTTAACCTTTTATCGTGTTGACCAAGCCCATCATATCGTCAGCGAATGAAATCGCTTTGCCTTGGGATTCGAGCAATCTTTGGGTTGAAATCAATTCGGACATTTCATCAGTCAAATCGACGTTTGACATTTCAAGAGCTCCTTGGCTGATTCGAATGTCGTTGTTGCCAAGCTGCAAGTTGCCGTTTGCTATTTGTTCGGCCTCTGTTCCGGGTAACTGATAGCGGTTACCGCCAACTTTCTCCAGCAAGTTTGGACGGTTGATGTCGGCAATACCCACCTCGATCTGGGTTGGCTGAAGTGCCGGATTTTTGTAAGTCACTTCGAGCGTGCCGGTTTCATTCATTCGGATGGATTCATAATCGCCGACAAACGATATTGGCTGATTGCTGCTATCAAGAACCGAATCGCCGTTCGCTGTTACAAGATTTACCTGGTTTGAATTCGGCACAGGCTGCAACTGGAAAGAGCCATCGCGGGTGTAGAAGGTCTGCCCTTCGGATGACACCCGGAAAAATCCAGTATCGCCTTGGATCATAAAGTCGAGCGGGCGATCTGTCTGTTTGACTGTTCCTTGCTCCGTTTGCAAACTTGTTTGGGCAAAAATTGCGCCGCTTCCGATACGAAGGCCATATGGCGTTTGGCGGCCAACTTCATTCTGCGGATTTGCTTGTTTTTCGATTGATTGGACAAGCGCGTCTGAAAAATTGGCTTCTTGGCGTTTATATCCAGCCGTGTTTACATTGGCTACATTGTTGGCAATCATATCGACTTTTTTCTGCAGTTCACGCATCGTGGTGGCTGCTGTATTCATTTGGATATTCATCTATTCAGCTTCTCCTTTAAATCCGGCCAATTTCGTTGACCGCTTTTTCCATACTGCGGTCATAGGCTTGAATAACTTTTTGGTTCGATTCGAATCCTCGGTATGTGCTCATCATTTCAGTCATCGTGGTGGTCAAGTCCACGTTGGACTGTTCAAGAAAACCTTGTTGGACAAACGTAGCCGAATCGTTCAGAAGCGGGACATCCTCAACCGATTGCGGAGCATCTTCTGCGGCACCATCCCAGCGCAGCAATCCTTGGCCTTCTTTTACCAGTTGCCCGGAATTTTCTGTATAACCAATCCACAAGCTGCCTGCAGAAGCACCGTTTTCTAAGGTGATTTGACCATCGTTTTGCACAGTGAATTCTTTTGAAATAACATTTATAGGTGTTAAGTCCTGTCCTAAAACGGTATGGCCATCGCTTGTCCTAAGAAGTCCCGCTTGATCAACAGTGAATTGTCCGTTCTGGGTATATCGTACTTCGCCGTTTTCGGTGCGTACAGCATACATGATTGTTCCTTTCTGTTCCGACTCTGGATTCAGCGGCAATAGCTCTGACATAAGAGAAATGTCCGTGCTGTTGCCCGTTTCTTTTAATGCGCCTTGTGTAAAAGACGGGATCCCTTCTTGTGCATAGACCCCTGTATTGAGTGTGCCAATTCTTTGAGAACCGCTTTGCAACGCTGTTCCTTTGCCCATTGCACTCAAAAGCTGGGCTGGGAAAGCACGTAAAACTGTTTGATCTTGCTTGAATCCTGGAGTATTGGCGTTTGAAAGGTTGTTGGTCAAGACTTGTTGCTTTCGATTATGGGCCATCATGCCGGAGGTGGCAGTATATAAACCACGAAACATAGACAGGTACTTCCTCTCACTTGTTATTATGATGATTATCTCGTAAGCATATCATCAATCTAGGATAAACAAAATAAAAAATTGGAAAATATAGTTGAAAAAAATTTTTAAAGAAAAATATACAAATTCATAAAAAGGTGATACTATGACTTAGACCAATATTTCAAAATAGTTCTAATTGACGAGTTTGAAAATCTGAACAGTTCAATACCACGATAATGGCAAACTTCTTCGAAAGATAAGGACGCAAAGCCACGGGCCTACGTATATCACTATATAAGGTAGCCGGGTTGCCGAAAGATGGATTGTTTACTGTAAATCCACCTTTTTTAAGGGTGGATTTTTATATGCAAAATATACTGAAGCAAAGGAGCAATGAGAAATTGAATATTTTATCGCCAACTTTCAAGTCGCTGGAGCAAGCTATGGCAGCGTCCGCGCTAAAACAAAAAGTGCATTCCTCCAACATCGCAAATGTTGATACACCGAACTACAAAAGCAAACAAGTGGATTTCCAAGCAACTTTGAACGGTGTTTTGAACAACCAGCCAATGGCCAGCTATAAAACAGACCCAAAACATATTTCATTTGGAAACAGCTCTTCACAACTCAATCCTTCAATAAAAACCAGCAATTCCACAACTTACAACTTGAACGGCAGCAACGTTGACATGGACGTTGAAATGGCTGAACTTGCAGAAAACCAACTATGGTATAACGCGTTGACCGAGCGCGTAAACGGCAACTTAAATAGTCTTCGGACAGTAATCAATGGCGGGAGGTAAGAGGGATGAGCTTATTTAGTGGACTGAATATTAGTGCATCGGGGCTTACAGCAAATCGCCTGCGGATGGATGTTGTTTCTTCCAATATTGCGAACGCAAATACAAACCGTGCACAACTTGTGGATGGCGAATGGCTGCCGTATCGCCGGAAGACGGTGGAATTGTCTCAAATGGGTGTATCTCCATTCGAGCAGAAATTGCAATCGACGATAAACAAAGGGTCGGCGCAAGTATCGGGAGTCATGGCTTCCCATATTAAGGAAGATCATGCACCGTTTACACAAACGTACGATCCAGCACATCCTGATGCCAATGCGGAAGGATATGTCCTAAGTTCAAATGTCGATCCGGTCAAAGAAATGGTCGATTTGATGTCGGCCACCCGATCATACGAAGCGAATGTCACTGCGCTCAACGCTTCAAAAGGCATGTTCATGAAAGCGTTGGAGATTGGCAAGTAATCAATTAAAGCATTAGGGAGTGTACTATGAATAAAATTAGTCAAATTCAAACACCAATGTTCCAAAATCCGTCAGTTTCAAAAACTGAAAACATGGCAGAGGGCTTCGCCGATATTTTCAAACAGGCTTTGCAAGACGTGAATGCGGCACAAAAAGAATCGGATAACAAAACCAAGCAATTGGTGACGGGCGAAGTGAACGATGTCAGTGAAGTGATGATTGCTGCGCAAAAAGCGAGCCTTTCATTGGAATTGACTGTGCAAGTGCGAAATAAAGTTGTAGAAGCCTATCAAGAAGTTATGAGAATGCAATTATGATTCTTTTGGCAAAGATGAGGGATGAACGATAAATGAAAGAGAAGATGGCAAGTTTTAAAATTAAACTAACAAGTTCATGGAGCAATTTTTCACCTGTCGTCAAATGGACGATTGTGGGATCTTTTCTTGCTACATTCCTGATTATTTTAGCTTTTGTCTTTTTCAGCAACAAAACCGAATACGGTACGCTTTACTCTGGTTTGGAAGCATCTGAAGCTGGTGAAATCAAAGCGGCAATTGAAGAACAAGGCATTCCGGTACAAGTTTCGTCTGATAGTACAACCGTCAGCGTGCCAAGAGAAGAAATTTCTAATTTAAAAGTCAACTTGGCTGCTGAAGGAATTCCGGAAAGCGGAAACGTCGATTACGGTATTTTCAGTGAAAACATGGGACTGGGCATGACAGACCGGCATTTTGATGTGGTTGAGCGTGACGCCATGCAAAATGAACTTGCTTCACTTATCAAGCAAATCGATGGCGTCAACGAAGCAAGTGTCATGATTACACTGCCGAAAGAAAATGTCTGGATTACTGATGAAGAACAAGTGGCGACAGCATCAGTCGTCATCCAAGGAGACCCTTCTTTTCAATTGGACCCAAAACAAGTGAATGGCCTTTACCACTTGATCAGCAAAAGTGTACCTGATTTACCGGCAGAAGAAATTGTGATTATGGACCAAAACGGACAAGTGTTTGAAGCACAGGAAGAAAACCAAATGGACACTAGCTTGTCCATTTATCAGCAACAACGCGAAATCAAACAGGACATTGAAAAAGATATCCAGCGCGAATTGCAGCAAATGCTCGGATTGACGCTCGGACAGGATAAAGTCGTTGTGTCCGTCATGACAAGTATCGACTTTACAAAAGAAAAACGGGAAGAAAAACTGGTCGAACCGGTTAACGAAGAAACAAATGAAGGCATTGACATCAGCGTTGAACGCATTGTTGAAACCTATGCGAGCGAAGGCGCTACAGTCGAAGACACAACAGGGACGGGCGAAAGCGAGATTGCCAATTACCCGGCGGCAGGATTAGGCGGGACAACGGAATCCGAAAAGACGGAGGAGCGGATCAATCGGGAAGTGAACCGGATCAACCGGCAGATTGAGATGAGCCCTTATGTTATTGATGACATCACGATCAACGTGGGGGTAGAACCGCCGAATCCACAAAATCCGGCAAGTTTGACCCAGCAAAACATTGATGACATCAGCAATCTTTTAAAGAATACTGTCAGTACTTCTCTGAGCATGAGCGGACAAGAAGTGACTGAAGAAGAATTGGACAATCGGATTTCGGTCTTTGCAACGGAATTTCAAGGGAAACCGGAAATTATCGTTGAGAAAGAACCGGTACACGTTTCATGGTTTGACACTCTGATCGGCAATCCATTGATGTTGGCCATTGCCGGAGCAGTTGTGTTGCTGTTTGGCGGAATAGTGATTTTGATAATGCGCAGAAGAAAGCAAAAAGAAGAGGAATACGATTTTGATATATTCGATCAACCAGTCGTTAAAGTCGAACAATTGGAAGAAGACGAGTTTGACTTGTCGGAATTTGATGCGACGGAGAGTCCGAAGCGGAAAACAATTGAAAAATTGGCTAAAGGACGGCCGGATGATTTTGCTAAACTGTTGCGTACATGGATGGCTGAAGAGTAGGAGAGTGGCATATGGTTAAAAGTATGAAAGAGTTGACTGGCGTTCAAAAAGTGGCTGTCTTGCTTGTTGGCTTAGGCCCGGAAATATCCGTGGATATCTTCAAGCAGCTGACAGAAACGGAAATCGATCAGTTGACAATGGAGATTGCGAATGTGAGGCATTTGAAAAGCAGCGAAACTGAAGAAGTAATGGACGAGTTTTATGAATTGATTCTTGCCCAAGACTTTGTCAGCGAAGGCGGTCTTGACTATGCCAGAGATATACTGGAAAAAGCGTTGGGAAAAGAAAAGGCGAATGAGACTATCGGCCGGTTATCGAGCCGTTTGCAAGTAAAACCGTTCCATTTTGCTAGAAAAGCCGATCCGACACAAATTTTGAATATTTTGCAGCATGAGCATTCCCAAACAATCGCGCTCGTCCTTTCTTATTTGGATCCAAAGCAATCATCACAAATTCTGTCCCAGCTGCCACCTGAAAAACAGACTGAAGTGGCACGGAGAATTGCGTTGATGGAGAGTACTTCTCCGGAAATCATCCACCAAGTCGAACAAATCATTGAGCGGAAATTATCGGCCACTGGTGCCCAAGACTATACATCTACAGGCGGAGTCGAAGCTATTGTCCGTGTATTGAATAAAGTGGACCGCGGGACTGAAAAAGCAATTCTTTCCGAATTGGAAACAGACTCGCCAGATCTTGTTGAGGAAATTAAGAAACGGATGTTTGTCTTTGAAGATATTATCAATTTGGATACGCGATCGATTCAGCGGATTATCCGGGATGTCAACGATGTCGATTTGACTTATGCGTTAAAAGTAGCGAGCGAAGAAGTGAAGAATGGCATTTATGCCAACATGTCTTCTCGCCGTGCTGAAGTTATCCAGGAAGAAATCGAATTCATGGGTCCTGTCAAACTGAAAGACGTTGAAAAAGCGCAAACAACTATTGTTGCATTGATCCGCAGTCTGGATGAAGATGGCGAAATTATTGTGTCCCGTGGTGAAGGGGATGAAGTGATTGTCTAATGTTATTCGCTTCCAATCCTTCCCTGCGACTGAAACGAAAATCATCGGAACGAAAAAAATAGAAACTAGACAGCTGGATTTTAACGGTCTGGAAATGCCTCTAGGAGAAAAAAAGCAATACCTGACACAAGAAATCAGCCTTTTAGAAACGCAACTGGGCAAATTGCAAAACCAATTGAAATTGGAACAAGAAGAAGCCCAAAAAAAAATCGAGCAATGGTGGTCGGATAAGCAGGAAGAAGCCGAATTGGAAGCGCAAAAATTGGCTGACGAAGCGGAGGTGCAAGGTTATCAAGCGGGTTATGAACAAGGAATTCAAAGAGCGGAAGCGGATTACCTTGGAAAACAGGAGAATATGCAAAGTCTTCTTGAACTCGCTTATCTTGAAAAAGAGAAAATCATTCAAGAAGCCGAACCTTTTTTGCTTGAACTGAGTATAAAAGCCGCGGAAAAGGTGATAAAAACCGAGTTGAAGCAACACGATGAGCAACTGATAAACATTGTGAAACAAGCGTTGCTGCAAATCGAGGAGTCGGAAGATGTGCTTTTGCAAGTTTCTTCAGAAGACTACCCAGTTATTCTACCCTTTCTTGAAGAGCTTAAAACCTATATTCGCACAGATTCTCAATTAAAAATAATTCCGGTTGCGACACTTTCAAACGGGGACTGCATGATCCATACAGCGAGCGGGTCATACGATGCCACGATTGACGGGCAACTAGAGGAAATAAAAAAGCGTTTACTGATCTATTTCGAGGAGAAGACAAACGATGACCTTTCAGAAAGATGAGTATTTGGCGTTATTGGATGAAATCGAACCAGTGAAAAAGCATGGGAAAGTGATTCAAGTGATCGGTTTGACGATTGAATCGCGTGGTCCATACGCCAAAATGGGCGAACTTTGCTTGTTGTATCCGAATCGGCACGAACGGCCCATTGAAGCGGAAGTGGTCGGCTTTAAGGAAAACAAAATTCTCTTAATGCCGCTCCGTGATATTTCACAGGTTGGACCAGGCTGTTTGGTTGTCGCGACCGGATATCCTCTTCAAATAAAAGTCGGGCCCTCTATCCTAGGGAAAGTGCTTGATGGCATGGGAAAACCGCTTGACGAAAGCTCATTGCCAAAAGGCCTGGTGAATTATTCAACCAATAATATGCCGCCGAATCCCCTGCGCCGACCACGGATTGAAAAGCCGCTTGAAGTCGGTGTCCGTGCCATCGATGGTTTATTGACAGTCGGCCAAGGGCAGCGCATTGGCGTGTTTGCGGGAAGCGGTGTCGGAAAAAGTACATTGATGGGCATGATTGCCCGTAATACCGAAGCGGACATCAACGTTATCGCATTGGTCGGAGAACGGGGCCGGGAAGTACGGGATTTTATCGAACGTGATTTGGGGCCGGAGGGTTTGAAGAAATCTGTGGTTGTTGCCGCAACTTCCGACCAGACCCCGCTTCAGCGTATCAAAGGTGCTCTGACGGCAACTGCGATTGCTGAATATTTCAGGGATCAAGGGAAAAACGTCATGCTGATGATGGACTCAGTGACCCGTTTTGCAATGGCCCAACGGGAAGTGGGACTTGCTGTCGGTGAACCACCAACGAGCAAAGGCTACACGCCGAGCGTGTTTGCTTTGTTGCCAAAGCTGCTTGAGCGGTCGGGCACTTCAAGCAAAGGTTCTATCACTGCTTTCTATACGGTGCTCGTTGACGGTGATGATATGAACGAGCCGATTGCGGATGCTGTAAGGGGAATATTGGATGGCCATATTGTACTGGACCGGAAAATTGCGCAAAGGGGTCAATTTCCAGCTATCAATGTCCTGGCAAGTGTAAGCCGAGTCATGCACGAAGTAGTATCAAAAGAGCACCAACAAGCAGCTGCCGAACTAAAGAGGCTGCTTGCGGCGTACACCACTTCGGAGGATTTGATCAATATTGGCGCATACAAAAGTGGGGCCAACAAAGAAATTGATGATGCTATCCGCTCATATCCGCTAATACGAGAGTATTTACAACAGGACATCTATGAAAAAGCGAAGCTTGAAGCAAGCGTTGGCCGGTTAACAACCCAATTTGGAGGAATGAAAAAGTGACAAAATTCAACTTTCGCTTTCAAAAGATATTAGACATAAAGGGAAATGAAAAGGGTTTTGCCCAAATCCAGATGGCGGATGCCATGAAAAAAGAAGAAGTTGGGCATCAAAAAAAAGAAGCGATTTATAGTAAGTTGCTGGATGCCGAGCTTTTGAAAAAGGAAAGACAGCAAGAAGGCGTAAACATTTTAGAACTAAGAATGTTAATGGATTATATTCAGCAACTGCAGGAACAATTATTATCATCGAACCGGGAACTTGAACGCCTGCAAACAAATGTTAAAAAAACACAAAACAATCTACAAGCGAAAGCCCAGGAAGAACAGACGTGGGACAGCCTCAAGCAGCAAAAGCTGGTTTTATTCAAAGAACAAGCAAAAGCAGAAGAACAGATCTTTTTTGATGAGATTGCGGGCACGAGGTTTTTCCGGAATTCACAAGCTAGTTTAGCGGAAAGAGGATAATCCATGAATGCATTGCCGCTTTCTTTACAAACGCTACCCAAGCACGTTGCCCCGGGCACTGAAAATAAAAAAGCAGATGCAGCGGCAAAAGGCACAACAATAGATTTCGCGCAATTGATAGGTTCTGTATCTCCAGCTGCGCCAACAGAACCACAGGCTACTGCCACCCAGCAACAAGAAGAAATACAGGAGAAGATGGAAAATCTCTTGAGCACTTTACAAGAACTGCCTCAAGACAACTTGACCCCTGAACAGCAGGAAATGATGCAAGCGATAATGCAACTGTTGGCGCATCAGCTGCAGCCGGAAAATGCACGGGGAACGGAAGTGGTGGCGGAGAATGTTTTAGTGAACAATTCATTCCAGCCTACTCCTATTGTTGAAGAACCCTTACAAAAAGAAATGGTGCCAACAGCGCCTGCTCCCGAAAAGCTGTCAAGCAGTCCACAAGAACAAGCGAAGTTAGCAACTTTGATTGAAGAAGCAGTTGAAGTGCTGCAAAAACTGGTTGAAGCAACACCTGAGAAAAATCCAATATCGGGGGGGATAGTCGACTCTGAAAAGTTGGTGCAAGTTTTTGGGCAATTAGCTAGCATGGCAAAAGAGTTTGGAATAGAGCAGCAGAAAAACGAAACAAAAACGGCGGCTGTGCAAGTACAGCAACTAGAACAAGTTTTAAAGCAAGCGACAGGATTGAAGCAAGAACCGATTGATTTGGTTCGGCCAAAAGAAATTCAACAACCTGTGGCAAATCAGGTTTCCAGGAATATTGCCGAAGTTCAATCTTCAGCCGAAGAAATGGTGCCGAAACTTCAAGAAGCTCCAGCTTCAACAGCTCCTGTCGAACAAAGCCAGCTGCCCGCAGCAACGGGGACGGAAGCGGTAAAAGGCAACCCGGCTCCGCAACGGCCAGAAGCGAATGTTCCGCAAGCGACGGTCCGTATGTCCAATTTGGTTGAAGAATTGGGAGAGGTGTTGCGAGGTTCGTTTCGCTTGAACGGTGATGGCGACAGCAAACAGATTAGGATCAGCATTTTTCCTGAGCACCTTGGTCATATGGATGTTAAATTGACTTCTATCGACGGGAAGATTATAGCCCAGCTTTTCACTAGCAGTCTAGCAGCGAAAGAAGCGCTTGACCAGCAAGCTAGCTTGTTACGGAGCTCTATGATGCAACAGGGAATAATGGTCGAGAAGATTGAAATCACCCAACAAAGTTCCCAGCAATCATTCGGACAGCAAAACGCCCATCCCGACCAGCGCTCTTCACAACAGCAAAAACAAGGAGCATCAGCGCGGAGCCGCAACGGATACCAACGCATTGAAGAAGATGCAGCGGAAATTGTACGGCGCCAGTCAAATGATGGCTCAATAATGAAAGTGGATTACACCATTTAAGAAAGAAGGGCGATTCCATGAATATAACTGGCTCAAATTCAGTCAGTACACAAGCGGCGGCAGTACCGAAGCAAGAATCTGCAAATGCTTTAGGCAAGGATGCGTTTTTAAAAATTTTGGTCACACAGATGAAAAACCAGAATCCAATGGAACCATTGAAAGACACGGAATTTATCGGGCAAATGGCACAATTCAGTAGCCTAGAGCAATTGACAAATATAAATACAGCGATGACCCAGTTTATCGGTACGCAAAGCAATAGTTCATTGACAGATTATGCCGATTTGATTGGCAATACAATTTACTGGGAACAACAAGTGAACGGCAAGCTCGAATCCGGGGAAGGCACCGTGAGAGCATTGTCGCTTAAGAACGGTGAGATGCAAGTGGAACTGGAAAATGATGTGAAAGTTCCGCTCGATGCGATCAACCGAATTGAAAAACCATAAAAAACTAATATTCGACAAGAAACAGTCCAACCCGTTTCGGGCCAAGGACAGTTCTTGAAAGGGGAAAAATTAAATGCTTCGTTCAATGTATTCAGGAGTATCAGGCATGAAAGGTTTTCAAACAAAATTGGATGTTATCGGCAATAACATCTCCAATGTCAATACTGTAGGATTCAAAAAAAGTACGATCAATTTTCAAGATTTATTAAGCCAAAACATGTCAAGCAATGGTGTTAACCCAATGCAAGTCGGACTGGGCACACAAACTTCTTCTATCAGCACAGTCCATACTGCCGGTTCATCGATGACGACAGGTGTAGGCACAGACCTTTCAATTCAAGGCGACGGATTTTTCGTTGTAGAAGATGCGCAAGGAGATCAATTCTTAACCCGCGCCGGAAACTTTTTGGTCGATGCGGATGGTGATTTGGTTACAACGCAAGGCCACAGTGTATTAGACGGTGCCGGCAACGCTATCAATATCCCGATGGATACGTATTCTTCGTTTGCTATCGATCCTCAAGGAAGAGTAATTGGAAAGCGTGCAGATAACGGAACAGAAGTTACTATTCAGACTATCGGAATTTCAAATCCGGAAAACCCAGCAGGCTTGCGAAAAGTAGGCGGTTCGTTGTATGAAATGACTGCTTCTGCTAGCCCAGATGGTATAAATACTGGGACCGCAGCCACGCGAAACACACAAATCGCTTCTGGTATGCTTGAAATGTCGAATGTTGACTTAACAGAGGAATTTACAGAACTGATTATCGCGCAGCGCGGATTCCAAGCGAACTCCCGGACAATCACGACTTCGGACGAAATCTTGCAAGAAGTTGTTAACTTGAAACGATAATAAAGGGGGTAGTTGAGAGAGAAGAATTCTTCTCTCTCTCCGCTTTTTCATGATCCAATTGACGATGTTGAATCGAACAAAAATTTCATTGAATGCTATTTATATCGAAAGATTGGATGCCACTCCAGATACGATCGTTACAATGGCATCCGGTAAAAAAGTGTATGTATTGGAAACGGTTGAAGAAGTTTCTGAAAAAGTGACGGGCTACTACCGGAAGATAAATCTATTATCCGGCTTGCGCAAACCGAGTGAGGAAGAATAAAAGGAGAGAATGCTGTGGCGGATGTTTTTTCTGAGGAAAATATCAATACTCTTCTTGCGACATTAGCGAAAGAAGAACCAGAACGGGATGGGGACGGAACTGGAAGAAAAGTCCATACGTATGATTTTAAAAAAGCGCTTCGCTTTTCGCAAGACCAAATCCGTACGTTGACCCGAATACATGAAAACTTTGCGCGTTTGCTTACTTCTTACCTTTCAACACAACTTCGGACTTTCGTCCAAATTTCCGTTGATTCGGTAGAAGAATACGCATATGAAGCTGTAATACAAAATATAGAGAAAAGGTCCATACTAGGCGTTTTTAAAGCGCCACCGTTGCATGGCAATATGATTATGGAATTTTCTCCAACTGTCTCTTATGTCGTGTTAGACAGATTGCTTGGCGGCCAGGGTAATATCACTCAAAAAACCAATGAGCTTACTGAAATAGAAATTAATGTGATTCAACGTGTTTTCATTAATGCTTTAAACAACTTTGAAGAAGCGTGGTCATCTGTTGTTAAATTGACTTCCGAGTTAAGAGAACTGGAAGTCAATCCTCAATTTTTAACAATGTCACCTCCAAACGAAACCGTTATCTTAATTTCTTTGAATGCCAAAATTGGTGATGTTGAGGGAACCATAAATATTTGTTTAACTCACGTCGGGTTAGAACAAGTTTTACCGAAATTGTCTGCGCGGCATTGGTTGGCAAACCAGAAGAAAATTATCGAAAATCATGAAGTGGAAGCGCTCGAGAAAAAACTTCAGGGGACCAAACTGGATGTTACAGCGATTTTAGGTAAATCCGTCATTGAAATCGGAGACTTTTTAAGTTTAAAAAGCGGGGACATTATTCGATTGAACGAATCGTATACGGATCCAGTAACGATCATGGTTGATGATAAGCAGAAGTTTTTCGCGCAACCCGGGGTTTCAAAAGGGAAAATAGCGGTCCAAATCACCGATGTTCATGTAGAAGGAGAAGAATTTGATGACAACTGAAAAGTTATCGCCAGACGAAATCAGCGGATTATTAGGCAGGCAAAATCCGATAAAAGAGAAGAAAGCCGATAATTCTTTGACAACTTTTGAACAAGAAGCCATAACTGAGTTGTTTGCAGTAGCGTTAGGAAGTTCATCTGCCGACCTTTCTTTGTTGTTGTCAGAGCAAGTAAATATCATGCCGCCAAACCTTGCTGTTATGCCGAAAGAGATTTTGATGAAAAACGCCAAAGCGCCTTTTCACGTTGTCTTGGGTGAATATGCAGGCGGCGTCAAAGGAATTCAATTTTTATCAATTGATAAAAAAAGTGTAGAGACGATTACACAACTGGTAGATTCGAAAAGCGAAGCGGGAGACGTGGAGAAGCAGTTCGAAGTGGTCCAGCAAGTAGTCCAGCAAATGTTCACTTCAGCTTCCCGGTCAATGTCCACGGTTTTAGATGTAGAAGTGGCCTATTCGCTTTCCGGTATGGACATCATTGACAACAATGAAGATTTTCAAATTGGAAATTTCACAAAGGAAGAATCTTTTGTAGAAGCGGATTTCCAAATGCAAATCGGTACTGAACTAAGTGCCAGCTTTTGTTTATACATACCTGTCAAGCTGGCGCAGCATATAGTGAGCATTTTAACCGATACGATGATTGAAGAAAATCCGGAGGAGATACAAAGTATGGAATTCCAATCGAACAATCAAACAAGCAATTCAAAAAATACGCAAGATCCGAATACGGCGCCGAATATCCAAAGTGTCCAGTTTTCAAGTTTCGATGAAACCATCACAGCACAAGCAGAGCCGAATAACTTGAATATGCTGCTGGATATCCCATTGCAAGTGACTGTGGAACTAGGACGGACAAAAAGAATGGTGAAAGAGATACTGGGAGTTTCCCAAGGATCTATCATTGAACTCGATAAGTTGGCCGGGGAACCTGTTGATATTTTAATCAACAATAAGCTTATCGCTGTTGGAGAAGTGGTCGTTATTGACGAAAACTTCGGCGTCCGTGTAACCGATATTTTAAGTACAGCAGACCGCATTTCAAAACTGCGTTAATGCGTCTAGTAAGGAGTTTACCGAGTGTGAGCCAAAAAATTTCAAAATACGCTATGATGATGCTTTTGTTCTTTTCGTTTTTCGCATTGTCAGGTCCATCGCTTACCGAAGCGGAAGACACAAATGTGGCCGACTGGGTGGAAAACGACAAAAAAACGGATGTGAATGAAACAGAACAACCAGAAGCGGCGGTGGTGACAGAAGATAAAAGCTTGACGACTATCATCGGCAAGTTGATTTTGTACACACTGCTCATCCTGGCAATGATCTATGGGCTCATCAAGTTTTTGGCATTGCGCCAGAAAAAACTGCTGCCAAATCAGGCAGTAAAATTGATGGGCGGTACGCCGCTGGGCAACAACAAATCTCTGCAGCTTATCAAAGTCGGCAATCAGATTTACATGATCGGTGTCGGCGACCAAGTGACCTTGATCAAAGAGTTCACAGATGCCGATGAAATCAGCAGTATCGAAAAAGATTTGGATGGGCAAGCAACGCTCTTGTCGAATCCTGTGGTCAGCTTTGTCAAAGGCAAAGTGAACAACCGCACGGAAACGGGGAAAGCAACAGGATTTGAACAATTGTTCAGCCAAAGCTTGACCAAGCAAAAGCTGAAACAAGAACAACTCGAAAAAGAGTTGGACCAAGAAGAAAAAAAAGAAGGTAGTTCATCATGATGCCGGAACTTTTGCTTACCATTAATATTCCGGGCGTCGACTTTGGTGGAAGCGCGCCAGGGGACGTTTCAACAACCTTGCAGCTTTTTGCCTTATTGACAATCTTATCGCTCGCTCCGGCAATCTTGATAATGGTGACGAGCTTTACACGCATCGTCATTGTCTTGTCATTTGTCCGGACGGGCCTCGGCACGCAATCCATGCCGCCGAATCAAGTGCTGGTCGGCCTTGCTTTATTCTTAACTTTTTTCATCATGTCACCGGTTATGAATGAAATCAATGAAACGGCGCTCCAGCCTTATATGAATGGGGAAACTTCCCAGCAGGAAGCATTGGATTCAGCTTCTCTCCCAATCAAGCAATTTATGGCGGAGCATACACGGGAGAAGGACTTGGCGCTGTTTTTCAAATATGCCGGATTGGAAAAACCGGATAGCATTGAAGCAATCCCGTTCACTTCACTCGTTCCGGCATTTGCCATAAGTGAATTGAAAACTGCCTTCCAAATCGGTTTTGTTATTTTCATCCCATTTTTAGTGATTGATATGGTTGTGGCAAGCACGCTCATGGCAATGGGGATGATGATGCTTCCCCCGGTCATGATTTCGCTGCCATTTAAAATCTTGTTATTTGTCCTTGTGGACGGATGGTATTTAATAATTGAATCGCTGCTTGTCAGCTTTTAACTGAAGGGAAGAGCAAGATGACTCCAGATACGGTTTTGAAACTGGCTGAACAATCTATCTATACAATCCTGATTCTTTCCGCACCTATGCTTCTAATCGCCTTAGGAGTAGGGTTGCTGGTCAGTATTTTCCAAGCCATGACACAAATTCAGGAACAAACTTTGGCGTTTGTACCGAAAATCTTAGCTGTATTTTTATCCATCATCATCTTTGGCCCATGGATGTTGACTATTCTTTTGGATTACACGAGAAATTTGTTCCAACAGCTTCCGCAGCTAATTGGATAGTGGCCGGATGATGGATACGATTCTTGGAACTTTGCCATATGTATTGCTGATTTTTGTCCGGTTTACCAGTTTTTTTATCATGGCACCGATTTTTTCGATAAAGGGCGTGCCAAGCCAGTTTAAGATCGGCCTTGGCGTTTTTATCGCATTTATCGCCTTTACTACTATATCGGCAGAAGAGCCGATTAGTTTAGACACTTTTTATATTTTGCTGATTCTCAAAGAACTGGCAATCGGATTATCACTTGGATTTACCGCCGCCTTGGTGTTGTACACCATTCAAATTGCGGGGGCATTCATCGATTTCCAAATGGGCTTCTCCATTGCGAGTGTCATGGATCCGCAGACGGGCAGCCAGGTGCCAATTATCGGCCATTTCAAATACATGCTAGCAACGCTGTTTTTGTTGACGGTCAATGGCCATCATTTGATGCTGGACGGTATCATGCATAGCATCCAAGTGTTTCCGGTGGAAACCATCGCTTTTGCAGTTGGCATAGAGGATGTCGCCCAGTTTATCATGCAGCTGTTTATTGAAATGTTTTTAATCGCTTTGCAAATTGCCCTGCCGATTGTCGGAGCTTTGTTTTTGGTCGATATTGCACTTGGCATCTTGGCTAAAACCGTGCCTCAACTCAACATTTTTGCTGTAGGGCTTCCGTTGAAAATTTTTGTCGGATTTATCCTGTTATTGGTTTCCATGCCGATTTTCTTTTTCTTGGTACAAGTCTTGTTTGAAAGACTTATTGAAAGCATGGCCGAACTGATCAGCTTATTAGGAGGGGCATAGGTGAAAAAAAGATATCCGCTCCACTTGGATTTGCAGTTTTTCTCGGGTGAAAAAACCGAAAAAGCAACGCCGCAAAAACGCCAGGAGTCGAAAAGGAAGGGACAAGTCGCAAAAAGTGCAGAAATTCCTGCCGCCTTGATTTTGCTGGGAGGCATCATGCTGCTTAGCATTTCAGGCGGATGGATGCTCGACCATATCTTAGCCGTATACCGCATCAATTATACCCAATACATTTCCTGGGAATTGACGCCTGGCAGTGTCCGTACGCTGTTCGAGCAAATGACATTCAGTGCCGTGAAAATCGTGGCACCAATGATGATAGCCGCTGTTGTATTAGGGGCTCTTGGAAATTATGTCCAAGTAGGCGTAATGTTTACCACAGAGCCTTTGATGGCGAAACTGGAACGGCTAAATCCTATTCAAGGCGCAAAGAAAATATTCGCTGTCCGTGCGCTAGTGGAACTGCTAAAATCTTTGCTGAAAATCGTCATTATCGGTACAGCGGCTTTTCTGGTTTTGTGGTCTCAAAAAGATGAATTGTTTCTTTTGTCTCAAAAAAGCCTTGGCTATTCCTTATCATTCCTAGGGGGACTGACTGCTCAGCTTGTTCTGGTTGCAGCGAGTATCTTAATGGTTTTAGCGGTTTTGGATTATTTATATCAAAAGTTTGAATTTGAAAAAGGAATCCGGATGTCTAAACAAGACATTCGCGATGAAATAAAGAAAGCGGAAGGCGATCCGCTGATCAAGTCGAAAATTAGAGAGCAGCAGCGGCAGATGAGCATGAACCGCATGATTCAGGACTTGCCCAACGCGGACGTCCTGATCACCAACCCAACGCACTACGCAGTCGCCATCAAATACGATGCGGAAACCATGGAAGCTCCCACGGTCATTGCGATGGGAAAAGATCATCTGGCGTTGAAAATCAAGGAAAAAGCAAAGGAACATGGCATTGTAATTATGGAAAACAAACCGCTCGCCCGCGCACTTTATGCTCAAGTAGAGGTAGGGGATACAGTTCCCGAAGACTTGTTTTTGGCGGTGGCCGAGGTTTTAGCATATATTTATCGATTAAAAGGCAAGATCAAATAGAGCCGTCGCAGGAGGAAATTAATGAAAGCCAAAGATTTTGTTATCTTAGTATCCGTCATCATGATTGTCGTAATGATGGTCATTCCGCTTCCGCCATTATTGCTGGATGTATTGATTATGATCAACCTCAGTATTTCCTTGACGATTATTCTCGTTGCGATGAATACGAAAGAGGCATTGGAATTCTCGATTTTTCCAACACTGTTATTGCTCACTACTTTGTTCAGATTAGGATTGAATGTATCGACGACCCGGTCAATCTTATCAAACCGGACTGGCGGCGAAGTTGTTGAGACATTCGGCCAGTTCGTAGTCGGCGGCAGCCCGGTTATCGGAATTCTTGTCTTCTTGATTTTGGTCATTATTCAGTTTTTGGTCATTACAAAAGGGTCTGAACGTGTTGCTGAAGTAGCGGCGCGCTTTACACTCGACTCAATGCCAGGGAAACAGATGAGCATTGACGCCGATCTCGGGGCAGGCATGATTTCCGATCAAGAGGCGAAAAAACGCCGGGAGAAAGTTGGCCAGGAAGCAGACTTCTACGGTGCCATGGATGGCGCCAGCAAATTCGTCAAAGGGGATGCGATAGCCGGAATCATTATCGTCCTTATTAATATCATTGGTGGTTTGATCATCGGTATGGTTGTCCACGGCATGTCCTTTGCAGAAGCAGGGCAGCTCTTTACGTTAATGTCGATCGGCGATGGCTTAGTAAGCCAGATTCCGGCGCTGTTGATTTCAACAGCTGCAGGAATTGTGGTCACGCGCGCGGCATCCGAAGGAAACTTGGGATCGGATATTACAAGACAACTCTTTGCCCATCCAAAACTGCTTTATATTGTTGCTGGAACCCTGACGCTATTCGCAGTTTTTACGCCTCTGAGCCCGTTCTTGGTTTTGCCGGTTGCCGGCATTGTCGCATTTGGCGGATTCAAGATGCAACAGAACTTGAAAGCGGAAGAAAAAGAAGACAAAGAGGTTTCGATAGAAGGAAAAGAGCTGGAAGAAATGAAAAGTCCGGAAAGCGTCATTGATCTATTGCACGTAGACGCTATCGAGTTTGAATTCGGCTATGGATTAATCCCGATTGCCGACAAAAACCAAGGCGGAGACTTGCTGGACCGGGTCATTATGATCCGACGGCAATGCGCCATTGAACTGGGTATCGTCGTTCCAGTTATCCGGATTCGCGATAATATCCAACTACAGCCAAATGAGTATGTAATCAAAATAAAAGGCAACCGTGTTGCTTCAGGAGAAATCTTGTTGGATCATTATTTGGCAATGAGCCCTGGATTCGATGATGAAACGATTGAAGGCATTGAGACCGTGGAACCGGCATTCGGCATGCCCGCTCTTTGGGTCAATGAAGAAATGAAGGAAGAAGCGGAAATGTCAGGTTATGCCATCGTAGACCCGCCATCAGTTGTTTCGACTCACTTGACGGAAGTCATCAAGCGCCATGCACATGAACTGATCGGACGACAAGAAGTGAAAGCCCTAATTGAAAATATCCGGGAAAATTCTCCAGCAGTTGTTGAAGAATTGATTCCGAATATGATGGCTATCGGTGAAGTGCAAAAAGTGCTGATGAAGTTGTTGAAGGAAAAGGTTTCCATTCGGAATATGCTAGTGATTTTAGAAACTTTGGCCGATTATTCAGTCCATACGAAAGATCCGGATGTTCTAACGGAATATGTACGCCAGGCGCTGTCAAGGCAGATTACGCTGCAATACGCGACAGCGAAAGAGCCGTTGCAAGTGATTACCGCGGGGGCAAGTCTTGAGAAAAAAATTGCGGATTCCGTGAACCGGACAGAACAAGGCAGTTACTTGTCGATTGATCCGGAATCGTCGCAACAAATATTCCAGCGCATTTCCGAGCAGGCCGCGCAGCTTCAGCAAACCGGCATTCAGCCGATCCTGTTGACGTCGCCAGCTATTCGCATGTATATGCGGCAGTTTATCGAGCGCTTTGCACCAGATCTTCCGGTGCTGTCTTACAATGAATTGGAGCCGGAAGTTGAGATTCAAAGCGTCGGGGTGGTTAATATTGGCGGGGTGGTTAGTACGTAATGAGATTAAAAACTTATATTGTCCAAAATATGACTGAAGCGATTCCTATGATTAAGCGTGATCTTGGATCTGATGCCTTGATCTTGAATACGAAAAAAATCAAGACAGGCGGTTTTCTCGGTTTTTTTAAAAAAGAAAAATTGGAAGTGATCGCGGCTGTCGAGACCAAACAGTTGGAGCAGAAAAAACAGGCGAAAGAAAGAAAATCGGAAATTCCGCCTTTGAAGAAACAAAAACCGGCAGAGGAAGCTGGACTGGCCGAAAAAGCAGGAAAGCATAGTAAAGAAGAGCCAAATGTGGACATGATGAATGAACTGAAGAACATCAAGCATGTCATGATGCAAGTAATAGGAGAGAATCGCTTGCCTGAAACATTAAAACCGCTCAACCGCCGTTTAACCCAGCAAGAAATCGCACCGGAAATCCAATCGGAACTTTACGCTAAATTAATGCTTGCACTGGATCGGCAGCCAGATCTTGCTGAGAAAGGCTTAAAAGGCCTTGCACGCAATGAAATCATGGCACTAGTAAAGAAACACCAAAAAAAGCTGGTCGACAAAGATCCGGATATCATTTGCTTTATTGGCCCAACAGGGGTTGGAAAGACCACAACAATTGCGAAAATAGCGGCAGACCTCATGCTGCGGGCAGATAAAAAAGTTGGATTGATCACTTCGGATACATACCGAATCGCGGCAGTGGAGCAGTTGAAAACATATGCCAGCATTTTGAACATTCCGGTTCAAGTTGCTGAATCGTCAGCCGATGTTCTCAAAGCAATTGACGAACTTGATGGGTGCGACATTATTTTGATGGACACAGCCGGACGCAACTACCAACAGAAGCAGTATATTGATGATTTGGAAGCGATGCTTCCGGATAAAAACAAAATTCAGATCAATTTAGTGTTAAGCCTTACTTCTAAATACGAGGATATGAGAAAAATCATAGATAATTTTCAAACTATACAAATGGACCAGCTGCTTTTGACAAAAAAAGATGAAACAAGTTCAGCGGGAGCCATTTTGAATTTGATTTATCATTATTCGATTCCGATACACCACATCGCCAACGGACAAAACGTTCCAGACGATATTTTAACAGTAACTCCTGAATTGATCGCAAACTTCGTATTAGGGGAAGATGAGAATGGTTGATCAAGCAAAACAGCTAAGAGATAAAGTCATGCAGAAAAAGGCGAAAAAAGAGCGAAGGCAAACTCGCATATTGGCGGTCACAAGCGGTAAAGGCGGAGTGGGAAAATCAAATTTCGCGTTGAATTTTGCACTAGGTTTAGTCGAACAAAACAAAAAAGTATTGATTTTTGATGTGGATTTAGGTTTTGCCAATATTGATGTATTGCTGGGACGCTCACCTGAAGAATCCATTGCCACAATGCTTGAGAAAGACTTGGCAATTTGGGACATCATCGAAGAAGGGCCGAATGGCCTGTTGTTTATCTCAGGGGGGACTGGATTTAATGATCTGTTCCAAATGGACGAGTCAAAATTGAACAAATTCTTCAAAGAACTCAGCCAAATTCAAGATATGGTGGATTATATTATTCTGGATACGGGCGCCGGGCTGTCATATGAAAATTTGCGTTTCATACTGGCAGCTGATGACGTGATTTTAGTAACAACGCCAGAACCGACATCAATTACCGATGCCTATTCTGTTGTAAAGATGGTCCATGCGAAAAATCGGAACGTCCACATGAAGCTGGTCGTCAATCAATGCACGAACGAAAAAGAAGGAATCCAGACTGCGGAAAACTTCAAAAAAGTGACGGAGCAGTTTTTGGGAAAACAAGTTGAGACATTAGGTTACATTCCAAGCGATGCCAACATTCCCGCGGCAGTAAAAAAACAAACTCCATTTTTGCTGGCATATCCAAGAACTCATGCGTCTAAGGCAATCCAAAAGCTGGCCAGTGAATACCTTGAAATTCCATTGCCTTATAAGTTGGGGCTCAAAGGATTTTTATTGAAAATGCTTTTTAAGTAACGACTGTGCATATTTAACGATTGGTGGTGGAAAAGGGATTGAACAGCAAATTGTTGGCACATGAAAAAAGTTACTGGGAAAGCTGGCAACAGGATCGAGACCCTGTTGCGGGAGATTATTTGGTCCACCGTTATTTGCCCTTGGTCGATTTTTTGATTGAGCGCTTCATGATCAGTCTTCCTAAATCAGTGGACAAAAACGATATACGAAGCTTAGCGTACGAAGGCTTGCTCGATGCGCTTGATAAATTCAACATCCAACGGGATTTGAAATTTGAAACTTACGCAACTTGGCGCATAAAAGGCGCGATTATTGATGGGCTTCGGCATAGCGACTGGCTGCCTCGGTCGGTCCGCGACAAAGTGAAGAAAATCGAAAAAGCGTATGTGGTTCTTGAACAACAAAACAATGCTTCCGTGACTGACGAAGAAGTCAGCGCATATCTTGGCATCACAAAAGCAGAGTTGAACAAAACCGTTTCCGATGCCGCGTTGTCAGCGATGATATCAATTGATGAAAATTCTCATGACGACAATGAACCGGCAGGAAAATACCATATGATAGAAGACACTAAGGCTGCTTCGCCAGAAAAGCATTTAACGGAACAAGCCATGAAGGCAGCGCTGGCGCAAGCGATCAAAGGCCTGCCTGAAAAAGAAAAGCTTGTGGTATCTCTTTGTTATTATGAAGAGCTGAAACTGACTGAAATAGCTGAGGTTTTAAGCGTTAGTGTATCACGGGTCTCGCAGCTGCATTCAAAAGCGATGCTAAGGTTGAACGCCTCATTGCAGGCGGTGAATGAACATAGTATATCCTGAATTAGGATTAGAAAAAGGCACGGGTGATTCTTATGGAATGGCTGTTAGTCACAGTTTTGCTTATACTGGCAATTTTTATCAACGTAAAATCATTTTTAGGGATTTCGGAAATCAGGCAACAGCGTCAGCAGATGATTGAAGAGTCCGAAGCAATTAGCCAAAGCATGGAAGAATTTGTTGATAGATTGGAAAAAGAGAACGACGAGCTCTATCAAAAGCTGGTGGATTATATTAAAGTGAAAGAAAGCGATATTGATGAGAAAATACGAGGACTGGAAGAAAAGTTAGGCGGCGTTTCAGTAGCGGCACCCGTTTTTGAATCGTTGCATGTGCAAAAAGAAGATGAAGGAAATGATCCTTCAATGCAGGAGCAGGAAAAAATTTCCCAGTTATACAAACAAGGATTTTCGGTAATGCAGATTGCCAAAGTTCTAAAGCTGGAACAGGGAAAAGTGGAACTTGCAGTCAACCTATTCAATAGGAAGAAAAGTTATCAAAATTAAAATGAGGTGCGCCTTTTGCGTATTGACAGACCAGTACCCATCCCGAATGATCGGATACAAAAAAATACGGTAGAAAGCAAGACAGCTGATTCATTTGCAAACGTCATTCGGAAATCCCAGGTTAAAATGCAGCATAACGCTTTGAGTCAGTTGATTTCCCGGATAGATATACATGGGGAGAAGTTAGCGAAACAAAAAACACTTGAAAATTTGAGGGATTATAAGAAACTGGTCAAGCAGTTTTTGACGGAAGCACTTAACTCTGGCTTGCAACTATCCGAAAAACAAAGTTTTCATACAGGCGGCATGAAGACCCATCAATTGTTAGAAGTGATAGATAGAAAACTTCTTGAGCTTCAGGACGAAGTCTTGGCTAATGAAAAAGAAGGCATTGAATTGCTTGAATTGATAGGGGAAATTAAAGGGCTGCTCATTAATTTGTATATGTAACTCCAGCGCAAACCAAATGGGGGGGAAGAGAAATGGATACCAATCAACGGGAATTCTTTAGAGTACGATTCAACAAGCCGATAGAAGGCGAACTTCGTATTAGTGAAAAAGACCCGTTTCAGATCGAAATTCATGATGTTAGCGTTAAAGGACTGCGTTTTGTTTCTGATATCGACTTCCCCTTGCATAAAAAACTGATATGCAATTTTTCAATATTGGACAGCTCATTTGAAGTGAAAGGTTCCATTGTCAGAAAGACTAAAGAGCGCAAAAGCATTAACTATGGAGTGATGCTTAACATAGAACCAGCTACTTTCACTGAATTATTTAGGCAATTGAATTACTATCAGATTCGAAAACGGAAAGGCACGTTAGAAGAAGTATAAAAAAGCCTTATTGGGATGTAGGGGGAATTTGAGTGAGTCAGAACCGTCGGGAATTTTTTCGGGTAAATTTTAATAATGCTTTAGAAGGAGAAATTTTAATTCCCGAACATGAATTTTTAATTGTGAAAATCCATGATTTAAGCGCAAAAGGATTAAAGTTTCTTTCTTCTTTTAGTATGCCATTGAAGACGAACTTAGAATGCCGATTCAAGTTTTTGAACAGTTCGTTCTTAGTGGATGGCATTATTGTCAGAAAAGGTGAAAATAATGGAGAAAATGAGTATGGTGTGGAGTTCGATATCGACCAAGATACGTACACAGAGTTGTTCCAAGAGTTGAATCATTACTTGATTCGACAACGGAAATCATATGTGGATTAAAAGAATATAGAGCAATAGTTACCATGCTCAGTTATCTTTTCTTAAAAAATTAAGAATAGAATTTTTTAGATAGCGACACAGCCAGCTTTTTTATATAGTGGGCTGTGTTTTTATTTTACTAGGCGAGATAATATGGAAGTAATAGTGAAAATGTTTAATCCTATAAACAGACGGAAAAGAAATAAAATAGTTTAGTAATTTTTATCGGTATGAAAGACCATTTTGAGTGGAGCTGCTAATTAGCTCAAAAGGCTACACTTCATCTAAAAGGACTTGTAAAGACTGTTGCAAGGGTTTAAAGAACGCAAAAAAAGGAATACACACGTTTACATGTTCTTTTAAGAGGGAAAAATCGAAAAATCAGCAAGAGAAAATATACAAAAGGAAGAAGGTTATCAATTTTGGGCTTGAATCCAATTCTATTAGTTGTAATCATTTTTATGATCAGTATAGTTTACGTAACATTATCGACTGTACGGATGATTCTGATGATGAAAGGCTACCGGTATTTTGCTGCGGCTTTATCGGTGCTGGAAGTTATCATTAACATTCTGGGATTAGGTCTGGTGCTTGAGAACATTTCTGAAATCCAGAACCTGATTTCGTATGCCGCAGGATTTGGGGCAGGAATCATTGTTGGATCGGTGATAGAAGATAAACTGACATTGGGATATGTGACAGCTACTGTTGTTTCCCCGCAAAATTCAGACCGCTTATCAAAGCAGCTGAGAGAAAAAGGTTATGGCGTAACAGATTGGGAAACGAATGGACATGAAGGAAAACGCCGTTCTCTCCAAATCTTGACGCCGAAAAAACATGAATTGAAATTGTATCAGACGATCAAAGAGTTAGAACCCCAAGCCTTTGTGGTAGCGAACGATTCAAAGACCATCCATGGCGGTTTCTGGATTCGGACAGTCAAACGGGGCCGATTGTTCAACTCATAATCATAATAGAAACCCGCAGCTGATTTCAGCGGCGGGTTTCTGTATGCCTTTTTCTTCCAGTAAAAACCATTGCAGCGTCTAACAAAGCAAAGTAATGGAATTTGGATTGGCATTTCTTATAAGAAGCGTATTTGGCGATGTCGAACATGGCTTCTTACTTGATTAATTTGAGCTTGTATTTGATATAATAGATTTACGTTCAAAGCTGTTAAAGGGGATTCAAACAATTGTTATTACCGTTAAATGTAGAAAGAATAAGGAATATGCTTATGTCTAAACGTAAAACACTATCGTGGGCTGCTGCTGTTTCCTGGATGGCTTTAATTTTCTTTTTATCGAGTCAGCCGGCAACCGATTCAAGTGAACTAAGTTCTGGAATAGTGGAAGTCATCTTAACAGCTGCAGAAAAAGTAATGCCTGAAGTGAAGGAGCATATAGATACGCTGCATCATATTGTCAGGAAAAATGCCCACTTCACAATATATTTGGTGCTCGGTATATTAATGATAAACGCATTGAAGCAGAGCTTTGTTTCCACCTGTAAATCCACTATTTATGCTCTTTCAATAAGTGCTGCCTTTGCAAGTTCAGATGAACTCCATCAGTTTTTTGTCCCGGGCAGAGGACCGGCTATGACGGATGTTTTGATTGATAGCGCGGGAGCGGCAGTTGGCATTGCAATATTTTTAACAATCAGGAAAAAAATAATTTAATAGCAATGCCATCAGTAAAAATCAAATCTTTTCCGGTCTCTAAAAAAGAGACCGGATTTATTTTTGAGAAATAAGAAAATCTTATTGTGTTTTTTGGAGGTTTTCACTTAATTTTGCTGGAAAAATAATAACAATTTATAAGTAACTAATTATAAATTGTTATTATATAGGATACCTCTATACGTTTTCTCTTTTCTTAAAGCATCCTATTCTTGAATTATAAGGAATTTTTCGGTTCTTTTAGAAAAGTGGTTATGAGTATGTCAAATGAAAAATACAATGTACATTTGCAAACATTTTTAAACCCTAGTCCGGATACAGTTGTTTTAAAAGATGTTGAAAGCCGTTTTTTCTATCGCTTGCTTTTGAGGAAATTGAATAATATCTATATTTTTCTAAATAGACAAACAAAGGTAAAATGTAAAAGAAACGCCAAACATTCCTGGAATGCTGGGGTTGATGGATGCTTTCAAGGGAGTTTCAAGGAACACAAAGGAGGAGAACTGTGGCTGAGTTAAGAGGTGTTTTGCCGGTATTGCGCAATATGAAAGAATTTGAACGGCTGCTGGACAGCGAGCACGACTATATTATCTTTCTGGAGATTCGGTTGGCTCAGTTGAAAGGATTCGTCAAAGCCGCTAAAAAAGCAAAAAAGAAAGTTATCTTGCATGTTGATTTGATCCAAGGCTTGAAGACTGATGCATATGGTTTTGAATTTTTGGTGCGGGAGATCAAACCAAATGGCATTGTTTCGACACGCAGCAATGTTATTGCACTTGCGAAGAAAAACCGGCTTTTGACGATTCAGCGTTTGTTCCTGCTCGACAGCCAAGCACTTGAGCACAACATCAATTTGATCAACCAGGTGAAGCCGGATTATATTGAGATTCTGCCGGGCATCATCCCGGGCGTCATTGAAGAAGTATATGAAAAGACGGGCATTCCGGTCATCGCTGGCGGCTTGATCCGGACAAAAGAAGACGTACAGCTTGCTTATGACGGTGGAGCTGTGGCTATTTCGACATCACAGCCGGAGTTGTGGATTTTATAGAATGAAACTCCTGGTTGACAGCGTTTTCATGCGCATGTTAAATTGGTTTTACAAGTTAAGAACTGTGCCGGAGAAAAGGAGGCCCACACTGCGATGATCGCTCTAAAGAAGAGGAGCGTGCCATTCAGCGTGGGTTTTTATTGATTTCAGCAAAGGGGCCGAAAACGAAAGCAAGAGAATAAAGTGCTCTGCAGAATTGATGGGGCTGTTTTTTCATTACGCGGTATTTCCTAGAGGCTGTTTCACTTTCCTCTCCAATAGGTATTATTTGGATAGGGAAATATGAAATGAAGAAGAGATAAACCAGTACACAATGGATCAGGAGGAAGCCAAGTGAGCAAAAAATACATTTTATCTATCGACCAAGGGACAACAAGTTCACGCGCTATGTTGTTCAATCACGGAGGGGAAATTGTGGAGACGGCGCAGCGGGAATTCCAGCAGTTTTTCCCGCATCCGGGCTGGGTGGAGCATGACGCGAATGAAATTTGGACATCGGTTCTTGCTTGTATCGCGGATGTGCTTCGGAAAGCCGATGTGGATCCCGATGAGATTGCCGGAATCGGCATCACGAATCAGCGGGAAACGGCGGTCGTTTGGGATCGGACAACCGGCAAGCCGGTGTATAAAGCCATCGTTTGGCAATCGCGCCAAACGGATGATATTTGCAGGGAATTGAAAGAGCAAGGGCACGAAGCAACGTTCAGGAGCAAGACCGGGTTGCTGATCGATGCTTATTTTTCAGGCACGAAAGTGAAGTGGATTCTGGACAACGTCGAAGGCGTGCGCGAAAAAGCGGACAACGGCGATTTGATGTTTGGAACCATCGATTCCTGGCTCGTCTATAAATTGTCAGGCGGCCAAAAACATATCACCGATTACAGCAACGCCTCCCGGACATTGATGTACAATATTTATGATTTGGCATGGGATGATGAATTGCTCGAAATTTTGACCGTGCCGAAAAGCATGCTGCCGGAAGTGAAACAGTCATCGGAAATCTATGCCCATACAATCAATTATCATTTCTTCGGCCATGAAGTGCCGATTTCCGGCATTGCGGGCGATCAGCAAGCTGCACTTTTCGGCCAAGCCTGCTTTGAGAAAGGCATGGCGAAAAACACGTACGGCACAGGCTGTTTTATGTTGATGAACACTGGCGAACAAAGCGTCCAGTCTGAACATGGCTTGCTGACGACGCTTGCTTGGGGAGTCGATGGCAAAGTGGAATATGCGCTTGAAGGCAGTATTTTTGTGGCTGGGTCTGCCATCCAATGGCTGCGCGACGGTCTACAGATCATCGGCAGTGCATCCGAGAGCGAAGCCTACGCCGCTTCTGTCGATTCAACGGAAGGAGTTTACATGGTGCCGGCGTTTGTCGGTCTTGGCACGCCGTACTGGGATACCGATGCAAGAGGCGCAGTATTCGGGCTGACGCGCGGGACGACAAAAGCGCATTTCGTCCGGGCGACGCTTGAATCGCTCGCTTACCAAACGAAAGATGTCGTCGATGTGATGATCGAAGATGCAGGAATCGAATTGAAGACGCTGCGTGTTGATGGCGGTGTGGTAGCGAACAACCTGCTTATGCAGTTCCAAAGCGATATTTTGGATGTTCCGGTGGAGCGCCCAAGCGTCCAGGAAACTACAGCGCTTGGGGCCGCATATTTAGCAGGGCTTGCAGTCGGCTTCTGGAAAGACAAAGAAGAAATTGCCCAGCAATGGAAAGTCGAAAAAACGTTCAACCGCCAAATGGAAACTGAAGCGAGCGAAGAGCTTTACGAAGGCTGGCAGCGTGCGGTACAATCAACAAGAAGCTTTAAAAAAGCAAAACCCAATCTATAAACTTAAAAGTCAATATTTGATGGCCGGAGAATTCGAGAGACCAAGCCAGTTTAGCAGAGAAATTCTGCAACTGTGCCTTGGTCTCTTTTGGTTTGTAAAAAAACAACAAGGGAGAGGTTGAATGATGAAATTTTCCAGTTTGAAACGCAAAGAAACCTATGGACAGATGAAGGAAAAGCAGCTTGATTTGTTGGTGGTCGGCGGCGGAATAACAGGGGCTGGTATTGCACTTGATGCAGCCACGCGCGGAATGCACACGGCTGTCATTGAAATGCAGGATTTTGCGGCGGGGACAAGCAGCCGCTCGACAAAGCTTATACATGGCGGCCTTCGATACTTGAAGCAGTTCGAAGTGAAAATTGTGGCCGAAGTCGGAAAAGAACGCGAAATTGTCTATGAAAACGGGCCGCATGTCACGACGCCGGAATGGATGCTGCTGCCTTTCTATAAAGGAGGCACATTCGGACCGTTCAGCACGAACATCGGGCTTCGCGTTTATGACTTTTTAGCGGGCGTAAAGCGAGAAGAACGCCGGAAAATGCTGAATAAAGAAGAAGCGTTAAAAAGGGAGCCTCTGCTGAAAAAAGAGGGCATCAAAGGCGCCGGTTATTACGTCGAGTATAAAACTGATGATGCACGACTGACAATTGAGGTAATGAAAAAGGCAGTGGAAAAAGGGGCGCTTGCACTGAATTATGCTAAAGTGCGTGAATTCATATATGACGGCGGAAATGTTGCAGGCATCCGTGCAGAAGACCAGATCGACGGCTCGATCCATGAAATTTACGCCAAAAAAATTGTCAATGCGGCAGGGCCGTGGGTCGATACACTTCGCGACAAGGACCATTCAAAACAAGGGAAAACGCTGCAGCTGACAAAAGGCATCCATTTGGTATTCGATGGCAAGCGATTCCCGCTGAAGCAGGCGATTTACTTTGACATGCCGGATGGCCGCATGGCTTTTGCCATCCCGCGCGCCAATAAGGTTTATGTCGGTACAACGGATACAGTGTACAAACAAGACATCGCCCATCCGACAATTACGAAAGAAGACCGTGACTATGTCTTAGGAGCGATCGATTTCATGTTCCCGGAAGTGCGGATTGCGGAACAAGATATTGAATCGAGCTGGGCAGGACTCCGCCCGCTTATTCACGAAGAAGGCAAGGATCCATCTGAAATTTCCCGGAAAGACGAAATTTTCGTATCGGATTCCGGGCTGATATCCATTGCTGGCGGGAAATTGACCGGCTACCGCAAAATGGGTGAAAACATCACTGATTTAGTGGCGGAGCAGCTGACGAATGAGGAAGGGCGCAAAGTTCCTGAAAGCTCGACGAAGAATATGCCAATTTCCGGAGGGGAAGTCGGAGGATCAAAAGGTTTCCGGAAGTTCCGAGCAGACCGGGAAAAACAAGCCCTTGCCCTCGGCTTGAATAAAGCGGCGGCTAGTATGCTGACAGGCCGTTACGGAGCGAACATAGACCATGTCCTGCACTTTTATGCGGCGGCAAAAGAAGCGGCAAAAGAAGCCGGGCTCGATCCGCTAGTGTACGCAATGCTCCGCTATGCCATCGAAAATGAAGCGGCATGCAAGCCTGCCGACTTTTTTGTACGCCGTACAGGCGCTGTATTATTTGAAATCGATTGGGTATACGCACAGAAAGATGCAGTAATCGCGCATATGGCGAATGTGTTTGGGTGGTCAAATGCTCAAATTTCCGCATATTCCGGAGAACTGGATAGCTTATTGTATGAAGCGACCCATCCGGTAGAGGTGGGCGGGCAATTGAAAACCATGAAAAAGGAGAAGAAGTTAGGGTAACTTCAGCAGATTGAATGGAAATATCAAGAAAAGGTGAATTTTCCCGCCTAAGCTGGGCCTGTTTGAATCGAAGTTGTAAAGTCCAGCTAGAATTCAATGGAAAAGGCATCGAATTCAACCTTTTTTCAGAGTTAAACGCAAAAAAAATCTTGAAAAGAGGAGTTTTCTGGGAAGCAGCGAATTCAACCATTTGAACAAAAGTATTTGGACAGCGAAGCTGTTACGACGAGTAAAGAAAGTGAGTGGGGACATGGGCGGCAAAGAGGAGCTAGTATTGGTGCTGGAGGAATATGAAAGTGCTTTTAGCGTGCGCCTGCTGGACGGGAACGGCACCGTCTATAGCCACAACCATTTTAGGGAAACACCGGATGTCGCGAAAGTTCGCTCTTTAGTCGGAACATTAACGCATATTTTCGGCAACTTCAATCGCGTGGCTTACAGCAAAAACTTCACAACAGTATGGGACCATGAAGCAAGGCCGGATGCATTCGGCAAATTCATGGCGGAGTTGTTCGCTTCCACAGAAACTATGGAGCCGCACGATGCCCCTGGATACAAATATCGCATGTGGGACCATTTCAGCGAATTTTTGGAAGAGCAGGAAAAGTTGGCGCATCAGGACCACACAAAAGATTTGCCTTTTTGAAATTCATGAATTAGATAGGATATTAAGTTCTTGTTACATATGATGATTTTAAGATTTCCTGTGTTATTCTTTTCCTTTAGGATAGATCAGTTTCAAACTGGAGGAGTGGGAAAGATGAAAAACAGAAAATGGATGGCTGCCTTATTGTTTGGCCTGCTATTAACGGTTCAATTGGCAGGTGGACAGACTTTGGCAGGTGCGGATACGATTCCGCCTGCTATGCCGGTTGTCGATGCAGTATCTGATACCGCTCTGTTCATTACGGGAAAAGCGGAATCAAAAGCGAAAGTTTACGCATTCTCTGGAAACAAAAAACTAGGAGAAGCCGAGGCACGAAATGGTCGATTCTCAATAGACATTTTGAAACAAAAAATTGGCACCAGCATAAAAGTCTATGCGGTGGATGCGGCAAAAAATAAGGGCAAAAGCAAAACGGTAAAAGTCTTGGCAACACCGTCTGCAGTAAAATTTGCGGCAACTGGAAACGTCAATATGCGCTCTGGGGCTTCCGTATCAACTCGAATCTTAACCGTCCTTCCGAAAGGGACAATCGTTAGCTATATTAACAAAACTGGAACTTGGTACAAGGTGAAAGCGGGCAAACATACTGGTTTTGTCAGCTCTGCATACTTGAAAAAATTTTCTTCCGGCAAACCAGTAAGCTTTCCGGCTCCATCTAAAAAAACACCAGGAACTTATGTCAATGGAGTATTGCTTGTTAATAAGGATTACGGGATTCCGTCCAGCTATAACCCAGGGGTCAGTGCAAGAGCACAAAAAGGCGCGGATGCATTAGTTGCTGCTGCGAAGCGGCAAGGAATTTCTTTGACTCCTTTCAGCGCTTTCCGCAGCTACTCACGTCAAGCGGCGCTTTATACCAATTATGCTTCACAGTATGGAGAAATGGAGGCGGATAAATTCAGTGCGCGTCCGGGCCATAGCGAACACCAGACAGGGCTCGCCTTTGACTTCGGCGGCTCTGATCAGTCCCATTGGCTTAAAGAATCGTTCGGCAAAACAAAAGAAGGGAAATGGCTTGCTGCCAACGCCCATAAGTATGGATTTGTCCTTCGCTATCCAAAGGGTAAAGAAGGTGTAACCGGGTATCAATACGAGCCTTGGCATTACCGCTATCTCGGATCTGAGCTTGCTGCTAAAGTGAAAGCGAGCGGGAAAACGTTAGAGGAATTTCTTAGGGTGAAAGCGAAATGAATTTTGTGGAGTAAATTTATTACATTCTAAACTTATGTTTTTAGCATATGCATTTTAGTTATATTTTGGTATGGCTGCAATTTCATTTGTTGTCCTGACTTTAAAAAAGCTGCAAGTGGATTCTCACTTGCAGCTTTTCCGTTTTTTAATATCAGAAAATCAAGCTTAAGTAGAAGGACAGCATGTATAGCCAGGTTTTTATAGAAGATTAACTGATCGTAGGATAGTATATGGAAATTAGCGCTATCTAGAAAAAAGTTATTCATATTAGTCAAAGATGAAAGATTGGGTGTCTTCAAAGAGATAAAAGATGGGAAATTTTTATTAAAAAAAGAATCCATATATATTTAAAATTATTTGAAAGCGAAAGACCGTATGTTATGGAATTCTGTTTCCGCCATGACGATGCTCGCATTCGGGATTGTTTTTTGACGGCGGTAAAACCAGGGTTTGCTGGAGCGCTAATTGTAATTGCCGCTTCAATACTTACAAGTTAATGATGGCTAAAGGTTTTCGAGGCGGGATGGATAGCCCTGGTTCTTCCAAATATGAAATATCTTAAATTTTTTGTGGAATTAGGTAGGAAAAGAAATCATCATTAATCGTGCTGTTAAAATGAAAGCGCCTAGAAAAGCGCTGGAAGAGCCCAAAGAATATAAAAAGAATATTGGTTGTAAATGACCCCTAAACTTTGAATAGATAAAGTTTAGGGGTTTGCTAGTGAAAATATTTTCCTATAAAGCAAAAGGTAGATCAGTAAAAATAATGTCATTAATTATTTTATTTTTCAATATAATAGGTAAAATTTACTTTTTTAATAGACATTTTATATAACTTTATATATATTATAAGTAATTATACTTTTATTCTTAATAATAAGAATATTTAGTTAGTTCATAGAAAAGGGGACTGCTATGAAACATGAGATTAAGGTTACTGTTGCCATACCTGTATATAATGCTGAAAAGTATTTGAGAGAGTGCCTAGATTCAGTAGTAAACCAAACAATGCCAAGCGAAGACTTTGAAATCATATGTGTAAATGATAAATCCAAAGATGATAGTTTAGCAGTTTTGCTGGAATATGAAAAAGCTCATTCGAATATGGTAGTCATTGATCGTGAAAAAAATTCCGGGGGCGCAAGCGCACCTCGCAATGATGCCATAGAAGCTGCACAAGGCGCTTATATCTTTTTCTTGGATTCGGATGATTATCTAGGTTTGGAGGCATTGGAACGGCTCTATAACTTTGCTTGTGAGCACGATTCAGATATAGCCTTTGGGAAGTATAAGGGAGTAAACGGGCGTGGTGTTCCTGTCTCTATGTTCAAAGGCAATGTTGCTGATGCGGATATTATCCGGAATAATCTTGTGTATACTCTATCTCCACAGAAATTATTCCGGACATCTTTGATTAAAAACAACAATCTTAAATTTATGACAGAAGCCAAAACGGCAGAAGACCAAGTATTTGTTATGGAATGTTATTGTTTAAGCAATCGGATTTCCATCTTATCAGACTATGATTACTACTACTTGACAAATAGGGAGGAAGGCCATCTATCGGCCAGTGTTGTCCCTCCAGAAGAGTATTTTAAGGTTATCGGCCGAGTTATCGATGGAATTGAAAATGGTGCCATCAAAAACGAAGTATATAAGGTGAAAGTGAAGGGGGCATTCCTCAACCGCTTTTTACGCCATGGAAGAAATTCAAGGTTCTATGAACTGAATCATTTAACGGAACAAGAAAAAAGAGAATGGATGTATTACTTTAGCAAGTTTATAAATGAGAAAATTGAAAAATCAGCAGATGCTTATGTAAATATTGAATTCAAAGACCGCTTACAGTGTATCCGGGAAAATAACTTTGAAAAAATTATTTTAATTGAAGAATTCAAGAAAAATGTGAATGCGGGCCATGTTAAAGCGGTTGAGAATGGGCATATCATAGCGGAAATAAACGTATCGAATAAAGAATATGAGCTGCATGAAATGGTGACGGTAAATGCCCATAATATTGCTGAATGTATATTGATCGATGCATACGTTATCGAAGACATGTTATATATTAGCGGTGAATTCTATAACAGCTTGTTGACGAACTTTGAATCAGAGCATTGTTTGATTTTCATTAATAGACAAACAAAAGCAAAGAGAGAGTTTGCTGAAATCAGTTTTGATAAAAAAGCCAAATCAGATTTCCAGTTTAGAGTTCATTTGAAGGATCTTGTCTTTGATCTAACGGACGAAGGCGTCTGGGATATTTCGGTTGTATCGAAAACGAAAGATGTTGTTTTCACTAAACGAATTGGATCAAATCGGCTTAAGAAACCCGAAATAGTCGATAAAAACTTCAAGTTCAGAAGCGGCAAACAGAAGTTTTCTATAAAGCCCTATATCACAAAGGGGGACAACAATTTCTCCTTGAATGTGAAGGCACTTTCATGATCGGATGGAAAGCACTGAGTGAAATTTCACTTAGTGCTTTATTTTTTGTGAAGTATGTAAAGGTATTGCTTTATCCGAAAGGTGGATGTGTTAGTTGCCTTATACAGTAAATGTAAAAGTATTATTAAAAGGGGAAGTGTTACATTGACTTTGTCATCACAATTAATTAACCTTGATTTATACATGTATTCTGTATATTCTATACATTTTTTAATTTGAAGACGGGAAGGAAAGGGTACAATGACCAATATTTTAATAAGAGCGGGTATGTCGCCGCTGGATACATTTGATGCATCACATATGATCGTCAACAATTCAATCGGCGGCAATGTCGGCAATCTGGTTTATCAATACAGCGTTTTCCGAACCTTAATGACAAAAGATACAACAATAACACCTGATTATTATGATTTTGATCCAAAATATGCTGATGAGATCAATGAAAAATACGATTATTTTGTTATTCCGTTAGCTGATGCGTTTCGTGAACAATTTGTCCCCTCTTTACGTAAGTACACAAAACTGATCAAAAAGCTAAAAATTCCTGTAATAGTAATCGGTGTAGGTTTGCGGGCCCCGTTTGAACCTAAGCTTAATGAGGGCTTTCCATTTGATGAAGATGTTAAAGCTTTTGTGAAAGCGGTGTTAGAAAAATCGAGTATCATTGGACTGCGCGGAGAAATTACGTCGGAATACTTGACAAAACTAGGTTTTCGAGAAGGTACGGACCACACTGTCATCGGATGCCCTTCTATGTATGCTTTTGGAAGAGATCTGCATATTCGAGATACCGTGATTACGAAAGATTCTTTAATCAGCGTAAATTCCTCGAGGCATTCTCCTAAAAATGTCTTGGACTTTATCACAAGAAGCATGGAAGAGTACCCGAACCATTATTTTATTCCGCAATGGCTAAAAGAGTTGAAATTGACCTATACAGGTACGCCATCTATCGCTAAATCGAGTACTAATTATCCGGTGAAGATGTCAGATCCTACGTACATGGATAACCGAGTACGTTATTTCTTAAACGTTCCGACTTGGCTTGATTTCTTACAGAAAGCGGATTTGAGTTTCGGTGCGAGGCTGCATGGCAATATCACCGCCACTATCGCCGGTACGCCGAGTATTCTAATACCGAAGGATGCACGTATGCGCGAACTGGCTGAGTACCATCAATTGACCCATGTAATGGCTGATAAAATCACTGCTAAAACAAAGTTGAGCGACTTGGTAAAAAAAGCTGATTTTCAACAGCCGGTCAAACCTCATGGCAAAAATTTTGATCACTATATCGACTTTTTGAATAAGAATGGCCTTGATCATATCTACAAAGAAACTCTTTATCCTGCCATCGTACCATTAGAAGAAAAGATAGCGAAAATCCGTCTTCAAGAACCGGTTTCACCAATCACTGGTGTCACTACGGAAGAAATTGTCAGGCGCTTGGAAACGTTTTATCCGCTAGAAGAAAAATATAAAAAACTGAGCAAAACTCCAAAAGAGAGAACGGTTTCAGATTACCAACAGGCGCTGAAAAAAAGAGCGGCCAATATTGCCACTAAAACCGCCAGCATCTTCAATTTGCGGTAAATTTAAAGAAAAAAAGAACTCGTCCCTTTGAGGACTGAGTTCTTTCGTGTCTTATGTGATGAAGCTAACTTCAGTTCTGAAATTCTTCACGAGTAGATCAAATCTAATATAGAAAAGGCATTTGTATAAATCGGGCTTTTCTATTTTTTAATGATGAAGTTATGTTTTTTTAGTTGTTTCAAATCAAATAGTCTTAAGGAAAAGAAAAGGATAAAACTTAGCCGTTATTTGATTTTTGCAGAAAACAAAGGGGAAACTTTTTGTAAATAAAAAAATGTCTATTGTTTTACGAGAAACTTGTTAGAATTTAACAAGAAAAATTGACTTTGAACACTTTTTTCTCTATGCTATTTTAGTATGTGTATTTAATAACAAATCTTTTTGTTTATAAGGTAACCTAAAAGGTCTTTAATGGCGGATTCAGCCCGTCAATTTTTTTGAAGATCAATGTATAGTGAATGCAAGTGTTTTAGTATTGTGAATTAAATCCAAAAGTTCAATTTATATAAATTGACATATAATCGAAAGGGGCAAACTTTTTAAAATGAAAAATATTTTAATGAGAGCGGGCATGACTCCGTTCGAAAAATTTGATGCACCACACATCATGATGAACAACTCAATCGGAGGCAATGTCGGCAACTTGGTCTATCAATATAGTGTATACCGTACATTGATGACTGAAAATACGACTATCACTCCAGATTACTATGATTACGATCCAAAGTATGCAGATGAAATCAATGAAAAATACGATGCTTACGTTATTCCATTGGCGGATGCTTTCCGTGAAGAGTTTGTACCGTCACTTCGTAAATATACAAAATTGATCAAAAAGCTTAAGATTCCGGTCTTTGTTATCGGTGTAGGCTTACGTGCACCGTTCGAGCCGAAGTTGAATGAAGGCTTCTCTTTTGATGAAGACGTAAAAGAATTTGTCAAAGCTGTGCTAGAAAAATCAAGCATCATTGGCTTACGAGGCGAAATCACTTCTAAATATTTAACACGCCTTGGCTTCCGTGAAGGGATTGACCATACGGTTATTGGATGTCCTTCAATGTACGCTTTTGGCAGGGAGTTGAACATTCGCGAAACCAATATCACAAAAGATTCCATTGTAAGCGTCAACTCATCACGGTTGTCTCCAAAAAATGTATTGGATTTCATTACAAGAGGCATGGAAGAATACCCGAATCATTATTTCATTCCACAATGGATGAAAGAAATGAAATTGGTTTATGCTGGAGCTCCGGCTATTGCACCATCGAGCTCAAATTATCCAGTTAAAATGTCAGACCCGACATATATGAACGATAGAGTTCGTTACTTCTTGAATGTTCCGACATGGTTGGATTTCCTTCGCACTGCTGATTTGAGCTTTGGGGCCCGCTTGCATGGTAATATCACTGCTACAATTGCAGGAACACCAAGCATCCTGATTCCGAAAGATGCCCGTATGCGCGAGTTGGCTGAATACCATCAATTGACACATGTTATGGCTCACGATATCACAGATCAGACTCGATTGAGTGATTTGGTGGAAACGGTCGATTTCCAAGCTCCGACCAAACGCCAAGGGAAAAATTTCGATCACTTTATCGATTTCTTAAACAAGAACGATATCGATCATATTTATAAAAACACTTTAACGCCATCGATCGTTCCAATGGATGAGAAATTATCCAAGATTGAACTGTTGGAGCCAATCAAAACAATCAGCGGCATCAGCTTAGCGGAAGCAGTAGAACGTTGGGAAACTCTTTATCCATTAGAAGAAGAGAAAGCTGCAAAGTCACAAAAAGAACTGAAAAATAAGCTGGCGGAAAAAGATAAATTGATTAAAAAGTATAAAGGCACGTTAAATAGAAAATCTGTCCGTATGGCATTAAAAACTGCTGATTTGTTCAGCACTTCTAAGTAATTAACAAAATCATAAAAAAAGCTGGGCCACCTGTTTAGGCGGTCCAGCTTTTTTTAATGTTCATTCAACAATACATCTTGCAAAGAAACCGCAAATGTAGCATAGATTACGGCATTCAATTCATGCAGGCGTTTTGCATGTCTCGGATGGATGCCCGTAATGGAAATAGTAATACCCATTATCGATAACGATTGGATCAAAGCATTCAATTGGGTTAAACCCTCATTATCAATATCGTCCATAGCGGTCAAATCAAAAATTACAATTTGGCCATCTTGGCGATAGACATTCTCTAAAATACGAGGCCTGACAGTTTCCATTTTTTGTTGATCAATCAAGCCGAATAAAGGAATGAGAAGCCGTTTCTGATCCAGTTTAATGCAGGGTGCCGATAATTCCCTGACATTTTGGAGCAATTCGTCAGCCCGTTCTTTTTCAAGCAGCAGATCGTAATTCGTCTCGTTCAAACGTTTTCTCAAGTGTGTCAATTGGTCAAACACCCGATTATAATGGCGGTCTTTCGGTACTGCAATGACATTTGCGATTCCATCACTTTCCCATTTGGTATGGACATCCATCACCGTTGGTTCGTCCAATGGCGATAAAAAAGTCAATTCAATAGGTTGGAAAGAACGTGCCGGATTCAAGAATTCCACGGCTTTCTGACGGCTTCCTTCTTCTAGAAGGCCGGTGAAAACAGCCGATTCCTTGAAAAGGCTGCTTGCTAGTTTGGAACTTGCTAGGATAGTGAGCTCCCGATCTAATTGGAAAATCGGCAATGGCCAATCTTCAAAGTGATGCGCTTGTTTCATGGTTCCGCTCCTTCCTAGACCGAATCCAGTTCTGAAGTGTTTCCAGACTTTCCAGCACGACAGCGCCTTCTGCTTTAGCGTCCGATAAATCAGCCAATGTGACAGCACGGCCCCCTATGAGGACAGCCGGCTTTGGATCGAGTATCCCAAAGGCATCCATATAACTTTTGACTAGAGGCAGGCGGGACACGAGGGCAGCGGACAATCCGATAACATCAGGTTTAAGTTGTTCCGCGGCATCCATAGCATGTACAAGCGGCAAATTAGGACCCATGTCGTAGACAACCCAGCCATGTTCACGGAAAACACACGCCACCATCTTTAACCCAAGATAATGGTCTTCGCCTTCAAACCCCATAATCATCACTTTACCGGCTGCCTCTTTTTCCGCCTGGCTTCGGTTATCGGTTGCAGAAATAACAAAATCGCAAATTGCAGTCGCCAAATGTTCATCAGCCACACTGATGACATTTTCTTGCCATAATTGTCCAATCCGGTACATGGCAGGCGTGAGCAATTCTTGAAAGAGTTCCTTCCTTGTATGTGTCTTCAAATAGTACCGGACTTTTCGCAAGGCATAGTAATCATCACCTGAAAGGAATATATCGGCGAGCTCGTCTGAAGTCATGGGGCGTCCTCCTTTCTAATTATCCAAAAGATTGATGGCGTCCCTAAGAGTAAGGATCATAAACTCTTCTTCGTCAGGTTCAACTTTTCCGGGAAGAATTGCGATCAAACGCTCAAAGTTGTCGACGATCAAGTGTGTCCCGACATTCCGGCTCGTTAAGACAGTCTGCAGCCATTTTGTGTAATCGAGAAACAGGGCTGGCTGGCTAAGTGAAAAAGCTGTTTCCAAATGGTCAAGATGGTGCATATTATCTTTTTCGGTATGGATAATGCCGTTCTCGCCAAACCGTTCAATAAGCTCAGGGTGGGCGGCATATATGCTTTCCCTCGCTTCTTTGGCGATTTGTTGTTTTGTTATGGTGTTCATTCAGCTACAACCTCATATTGCCGGACTTTCGGCACGATTCCTGCCAATTCTTGGTCCGGATAATTTTTTTCCATATCATGTATTTCCTTGAATTCTGCACTTTTCACCCAGGCTAGATAAGCGGCTTTGGTTTGCCACTCCAGGTGGACCGTCAATTCATTCGGTTTTTTTGTGTTTTGGAACAGCCGGAACGAATGGAACCCTTCTGCCGAATCTACACGTCTGGAACGTTTCCGGTAAATGCCAATGACTTCATCCACTTTTTCAGGCGGAACAATCACAGTTGACGTTACAATATACATGCCATTTCCCCTTCGCCTCTAAATTTCTGTGTTAATTATAACACTTCGGTCTTAGAAATAAAAAGAAAGCAGGAGGGCAAAGGGTAAGAGCTGCCCATCAAACGGATAGCCCTTAATATTTTTCCCGAGCTTTAACAGCCCAAGCTTGAATTTTACGATCGATTTTAATAATATACTTTTTCCCCAGCGTGATGCCAAAAAGGAACATCGATAACAGGAATATCGTAAAAGGGTCAAAGCTCTTGAATTCCAGAAAATTTAGGGCGCCTAGAATGATATGGGGCACATAGCCAAGCCCGGTACTTATCGAAAAGGATAGCAAAATCCGGATTTTCGACCTGAGCCAATAACGTGCATAAAACATATAGAAAGTTGCAGACCAAGCTATAAGGTCACATGTTATTAATATTGGCCATTTATGCAATAAAAGTATGTCAGCGATAGAGCATCACGCCTTAATTTTTTAAAATCCCATTTCCCTGCAACAAGACTATACCCGGTTTTTAAAAAAGCATTCAGTTTGGAAACGACGCTATTGGCTCACTTTCAAGTTCGTCCTGCTCTTTCCATAACCTTATAAAAAAATGGAAAGCAAATTAAAAATTGAAAAAATCAAATATCCAGTGTAATATGAGCGGAAATACTTGATAGCTGGAACCGTGAACTATAATTATACTTAAAAAACAACAACTAATTAGGATACCCATATCCTAAAATGTTATGAATCATTGGATAGACTAATAAAATGGCTATCACTGTATAGCCGGCGATATAGCTGAACAAAAGTGATTTCTCGGACTGTACAAAACAACACTACAGAATAGTAACGAATAACACAAAATATACTAACAGAAGAAGAGGGGGAGACAGAAGAATGTTGTTAAACATTAAATTTTTAGGGGTTATCTCATGGATTGCTTTAATAGTAATAGCCACTTGCACAACCGATGCCCGAGCTTTTTTGTTTGATCAGACTATAAATTATGATTTTGAACCCCATCCTGTTTTTTCAGAACTTCTCATAACGAATGATATAGACTTTTATGATGATTTCTATCTGCTTCAAAAAATTGGCCATTTCACTTCATTTGGAATCCTGTATGTCTTCATTCTTGTATGGTTAAAGAGAAAGCAGCCGGCTTTTATACTATGCGCAATTTTTGGTTTTTTTACTGAGGTTTTGCAACTGTATTTCAATCGAAATGGAAGGTTGTTTGATGCTTTTATAGATTTGTTAGGGGTTAGTTTTGCATTTGCTATTTGTCATCTCATAAAAAGCTTAAAAAGAACTGCTCCTTCAGTTGGGAATAATTAATTTTATAAAAGTTTTGAATCGGCTTGTCATCAAAGTCTTCATTGAAAGCATGATATCACACAATGGAACTTGTATAGGCCCAACCCCAACCGAATCATAATTCAAGACTGGTATCGATTGTTAACAGGCAACCGGCCTATCCGGATTGTAAGGAGGCTGACTACATGGCCTATTACAACGAAATGCGTAAGGAATGAAAGCAACAGAAAATGACCCCGGTATTAAATCGGAGTCATCTGTCCTCAGCTTAACTGCAAAACGCTTTTTTATGAATAGTCCATTAAATGTGATTGGATCATTTTGTAATGAACTTATTTTTTCTATATGCGAATACTTTAATTTCCCCTCAAAATTTTTTGATGATCTCGCCAAGAGCTACTCATATATGCTCTTCTTTCTTTATGTTTCCATAAAAGCTTTCCCCGCTAGAATTTCCTTCCACTTCCACTCCATCTCTTTGAAGCACCCTTAGAATTGTAATGAATATAATTTTCAAATCAATAAAAAAGTTATGGTTATCCACATACCAAACATCTAACTTGAAGCGATTTTCCCAAGCCAATTCATTTCGTCCATTCACTTGTGCCCAGCCTGTAATTCCCGGTTTGACATCGTGCCTTCTCATTTGTTCCGGTGAATACCGTTCCAAATACTCTACTTCTAGAGGTCTTGGCCCCACCAAACTCATATCCCCCTTTAATACGTTGATTAATTCAGGGAGCTCGTCTAAACTAGTGCTTCTTAAAAATCTTCCTAATTTAGTTAAACGAATATGATCAGGCAAAAGCTGGCCATTTTCATCTTTTTCATCTGTCATAGTTCTGAATTTATACATTACGAAAAGCTTTCCTTTTAATCCCGGGCGCTCATGTTTAAAAATAAAAGGGCTGCCCATATTTAGAAATACAATCAATGAAAGCACAATTAATAATGGAGAAAAAATAATCAGAGCTATCAAAGAACTGCTTATGTCAAATAGTTTTTTAATGAAAAATTTCATCAAGCACCTCCAAAAATACTTTTTTTATTGTCTTCCACTGGATCGAAGACTATTAGCTCTTCATCTTTTCCATATTTGCTATAGAAAGCTTTTATGACTTTCACAATTCTTTCCATGTCCTTTTCCGAATATCGTTGATCACAAGGAATCGTAAGAATCTTGCTGGATATGCTCAATGGGTTTACCATATTCAATTTTTTAACAACATTTGGAACTGGCCAGTGAATGGGAGGATATATCTTGTTTTTTATCAGTTCTTTTTTTAATTGATCTCTGTTTTCAACATAAATAACAAAGCCTAGAGGAGTATCCGCGGGTGTTAATTTTCCGCTAACAATATTACTGGGACCAAAGACGGTAGAAAGCGATTGATAGAGGAAATTATAGTTATCACGCCTTTTCTTCTTCATATCGGTAATATCATAAGTTTCAATGATTATTTTAGAAAGTGCATCAATGCTCTCCAACTCAATAGTTCGATTGCTCACTGCTTCGTCCGCTTCTTCAAACAAATTCAGATAGATTTCTTTCAGTGGTTCATTATTAGGTTCTTGAAGATATTTTTCTTTGAGAATAAAACCGTACAGACGCTTTCCTATAAGCGAATAGGAAGTAAATGGAACCGTAAGTTCTTCCAGTTTGGCTCTTTCCTTTTCATCTTCCACTTTGACGACTGCTCCTGACGGAATCCCCATCCATTTCCTTATGCTTGCTAACTTATAATGGCCTATTCCAGCGTCTTCGTTAAAGAAAGTATGTGTTCTATCTTCGATTAGCACTTTTTCACTTTTTAAGTTTCGTAAAAATTCTATTGTGGATTCCGGTTCTCTCACATTGAAAAAATCAACTAAATAGATAGCCTGGCAGCGTCTTAATTTCTTTTTTAAATCAATCAAATTGATTCTTAAATCTTTATCCACTTCGTAAAATTCCACCTTCAAGTCCAGCTCTGAAAAAGGTTTATAAATACTTCCGCATAAGTAATTCGGCAAGAGGAAAGAGTCTATTTCTTTTTCTTCAAGCAACGAAGTTAAAATTGCTTTTATTGCAGCTTGGCCCGAAGAAAAAAAGAGGTGATCTAAATAGGATGTTTTCCCCCTTTCCTTACCAGCAAGACTTATTTTCAATTCTCCGCCAATTTCCATTTGTCTTTTCCTCTCCTTAATACTAAAAAGTTTGTTTTACCCAATTGAGGTTTTTTATAGCTCAATCATAGGCAAAGAATATATTCATCATTTCGAGTACAACATTAAAGTTTTCAGGTTAAAAGGAGGTTAAATTCATAATTTTTAAAAAACTAAAAAGGACTTTTCTGTCTTAAGTGGATTCAGCCTGTAATAATGGTTCTTTTAATACAAGAATCCCATTTGAGATTTTTCTGTTTTAAGGCCCAAGTACATTGTATTTATCTCATTGAATAGGGAAAGTCATATGAGTCAGATCATTTTTAAGTATTGGGGGATGATTGGATCAGCTTTTGGAGAAGCCTTGTTGAGTGATGGAAACTGAATGGATCCTGTTATTCCGCAACTAGTTGCACTTTCCAATATTTTGTTCAATAGCCAAAGGTGAAATTGTTTGGAGAAAATAGGAAGCAAGCTCTGATTGGTTCGAGCCTCTCTGCCTTTCTTGTTAAAACCAAAACACCGAGTCTAGCCAGGTTAAATGGAGCGAACGCTGGAGTCTTTAAAGAAAAAGCAGGGCAGTTGAGGCCTGAAATGGAGCAGAAGGCGGCGACTCCAGCGAGAGCAGCGAAGCGACGCGAGCTGAAGCCCCTGGACAGAGCGAAGCGAATGTCTTGGTATTTGCGACCAGTAATCGCAGGAGCAAAGGAAGCGGCTGAGGCTGTGCCCGCGGAAATCGTCCGCCTGGAGCGAAATGAAAAAGCTGCCGAGAGTTTCTTGACAGTCTGAAATGACTCCGGTATTTTATCGGAGTCATCTGCGTGCAGCCTAGTTGCTCAGTACTTTTTTAACCACTAAAACTATTTAACCTACTCTTAACCTGACGACTTTAGCATAGGTTTCAGACAAAAATCTTTAGGAGGTGAAAAAGAAAATGCTTTAAAAAGGGGGAAGAGTTTGAACTTCTTATTTGTTCATTAATGATGCTTTAGAAGGAGAGATGGGAAAGCAGGCAAATGGAGTCGATTCCAATTATGGCAATTTCCCAATGGCTTATTCCGATAAGTGGAATTAGAAGTTTATAATGGCGGAGAGATTTTCATAATGTCCATATTCTTTTACTTAGTTTTCATTTATTGATACGGACACAATGAAAATTTATCTGTTAGTGGAATTTATGCAATTTTTTCTTCTTTCAATAAGCGGTGCTCTCTATTCGTATCGCTTGCTTGATGAAGGATGCCTAGTGCTGATCTTTGCGGGACTAGCAGTATAATTTCTTCTGCTTTTTTATGTGCTTTACATTATGGTGTTTCCAATTCTTAAAGTGGTACAGATATCGAATATTTTCATGGATTCTTATCAGCTATTCGGAGCGGGATGATTCCGCTGCTCATCGTAAATTTAGCTGCCGTGGATAGCAAGCAGGTGCTTAATCTAAATACTCAGCGTTGGAGGCCGGAAGAAAGGAAGAAATTCACATGATGATCGACAAGTTGAAAATAGCAGTAGTAGGAATGGGAGACGCCGGATTGCCAGTAGCTATTGAATTTGGCAAGAAATATTCGGTTATCGGTTTTGACTCGGAAGCGGACCGGATTGAATCATTGATTGATAGGTTTAGCTATATACCGGAAATGATGGCAGAGGATTTAAAGAAAGCGGAGATTGAATTTACCGACGATCCCTTAAAACTCAACGATGCCGGTTTTATCATCATTGCTGTTCCCACAATAGTAAATTCAAGTAACCACCCGGATTTCACTCAAGTTATGAAAGCCAGTAAAACCGTAGGCAAGTATATGAAAAAAGGGGCAGTTGTTGTTTACGAATCTACGTTTTATCCGGGGTTGACAGAAGAAAAATGCATCCCGGTCCTTGAAAAATATTCGGGGTTGGAAGCTGGAGAAGAGTTTTTTGTCGGGTACTCACAAGAGCAAATCACACCTTATGAAAATAAAGAGGTTTTTTCAAAAACCAAGAAAGTAGTAGCAGGCCAGAGTAAAGAAGTGGGCGATTTTATTGCTGAAGTATATGGACAGATAGCTGAAGCTGGTGTGTATAAGGCGAAATCGATTCGGGTTGCGGAAACTGCAAAAATTTTCGAATCAACACATCGTGATGTCAACTTTGCGCTGATGAACGAACTGGCTCTGATTTGCAACAAGCTTGAAATCGATACACAGGATGTTCTTGAAACAGTTTCGATTAAAAGGAAATTCCAGAAATTCTCGCCCAGTTTGGTTGGCGGTTTTTCAACAAGCAATGATCCTTACTTTTTAGCCTATAAAGGAATTGCAGCTGGCCATTATCCTATTCTCACTCTATCTGCCAGACGCTTCAACGAGCAAATGGGCGCTGCACTTGCACAGATAGTTGTAAAAAAAATAGTTGAGCGGAATTACTCTGTTGAAAAATCAAGGGTGACCGTGCTTGGCTTCACTGATAAAGAAGATGAACCAAACGTATACAATATACAGATTGTTGATATGATCCGGGAGCTCCAGGAGTTTGGTCTTGATGTACAGGTGGCAGATCCGTTGGCGCATCCTGAAAAAGCTGAAAGTTTATTCGGCATCGAACTTACACCACACAGTGATTTACTCCCTGCTTCAGCTGTTATCCTTGCAGTGCCCCATACGAATTTCAAAAAAGCAGGATGGCAAAAGATTGAACAGCTGCTAACAAATAAAGAAGGAATAGTTTTTGATATCAAAAGTATGCTTGATCAAAAAGAAAAACCGGCAAAGATTGAATTATGGCGACTATGAGGAGAAAATCAGATGGCTTTAAGAAAGGTCGCATCAAATAAAAACCAATAAAGCATCCAGCTCTTCCAACATTCAACCGGCTTAGTTTTGCACTGCTGTTGTAAGGTCCATTTGCTCCGTTTTTTAAAGCGGCTGATATTGCAATAAAATGGAGTCGATATGAATTCTAGGTAGGGAGGGATAATATGCCGCTGCAAGAAGGGAAGAAATTTTTTGCCGTTCTTTTGCCGATGCTTGATAGAGAGAAGAGCCAGCATTTCAGGGCAGACCATTTATCATTTTTGGAAATGATGAGAAACGATGGCCATGTTTGCGGCAATGGACGATTTGTTGACGGATCTGGCGGACTGGTCATATATCAAGCAGTCTCGTTTAGTGAATGCGAAGCCTATGTGAATCAAGACCCTTATGTCAAAAACGGAGCTAGGAGCTATGAAATTCATGAGTGGGAAGCTGTCTGGGCTTGAAAATGAAAACCCAGCCGCAATATTGACAAATGCGCTGGGTTTATCAATTAAGAATCGGCTACATCTTTTAATAGTTTGTTGCGAAGGCTATCTTTTCGCTTTTCATACTCTTTTACGTAGGGATCTGTAATGGAATTAGGCAAGTTGTTTGCTTTCAACTCTTTTTCCATATCGTTTATCAAGGCATAAAAGAATTGGTCAGTCTGTTTTTCCAATTCAGAGGCTGCAGCTGTGTATTTATTATAAAAGTAAGGGTAACTTATGGATTGGCCGGTTGCTTTTTTCTCAAGATATTCATTTTTTGCTATACCAACCAATTTATAAAGCCGGTCTGTTGACTGTTTTTCCAGATTTTCAAATGCCGCTTCATATTCCGCCTTGATTTGGCCGACCTTTACTTTTTTATCAGGAGAGTTTCTTTTTTCAGCAGAAGCTGCTTTTTCATTGGCAACGGGAGTTACTTTAGTCTTTTCTCTTAAAATTTTTCCGTTGCTGGCTGTATCAGCTGCAAACTTATCTGTACCAAAAATAGGGATCCTTTCATCTGGCTCATCTGTTGCGTTAGAAACAGGCTGCTCCCGGCGCATCAAATTCCCTTTTTCGTCCAAAATGATTTTAGAGCCGTCCGAAAGTGCAATGACATACTCTTCCTCAGCTACAATTTCAACTTTAGCATCGGCTACATCATACGCTTTGAATTCAAACAAATAGACCAGGTAGCCAGCAATACAAAAAAGAGCGACACTTAAAAATAACCCTACTTTTTTCATACTTTCATCCTCTCTGCTTCAAAATTATTAACAAATAAACGGTAATCTAGAACACTTTATTTTACTGAATACAAGATGATGTCAGTGAAGAAGGGCAAGTAACAAAGAAACTAGTTTTTAGTGCGGTTAGAAAAAGAGGAAAGGTTTTCTTTGAGGATAAGTTTGCCCATTAACTATTATGTAAATTTGTTATATTTAATTGAATTTTAACATAATAGTAAATAATAATCTATTTTATTAGAAATTTCTTATATTTCTATTACCATAGGAATCGTTTTCTTCATTCGGATGATATCAAATCTGCTATAAGTATATAGCGTTCTAGTGCATAGCCGACAAAATCAAAAGGATAGCAGGTGGAAACAGTCAACGTAGCTTTTGGTCTTGGCACGATGACTGTACGGTCATCTTCATCAACAATCCGGACTTGGCGGACTTTGTACGTGAATTTGCCGGCAACTGTTTCAACAATCAGCAAGTCGCCTTTGCCAACTTCACTAAGCCTGTGGAAAACAGTATTACGGTGGCGAGATAAAACGGAATTATCTTGCATTCCTGGCAAAACGCTTTCTGCAAAATGACCGAAGCCTTTTTCCAACTCTTCTTCATCAGTACCATGTATAATCGGCAGCGTTGCTTCAAGTTTCAGTATGATTAACTTTCCGATATTCTCGCCTTGTTCCGGCTGTTCTAAATAGAGAGCTTCTTTTTTTACGGGTTCTGCTGATTCAGTTGCTTGCTGTTGCTCTTCTTTTTCAGATACCACTAGTTTAGGCGTTGCCTCTGCATCCGCTTGGCTAGTTTTGAAGAGCATATATCCTTTTAAGAAGGTCGCCGCATTTGTACTGCTAAACCAAACTCTAAATCCAATAAAAGCGATTGATAAGGAAAGAAGAAGCAAGCGTCTAACCCGGCGGCTTCTCCCTTTTATTCCGGTTCTTTTCATTCTTATATGCCTGCGACTTTAAAACGGCGGTGCAATGCAATGCCGATCAATACAAGAGTTAGTCCAGCCATGATGTTTGCTAAATAATTACCTGCAGTCTTCGGCAATTTTCCGCCTTTGACAGTAGAAGCAACTCCCAGTTTTTTAACATCATTATGGATTTTCGGCTTTGCAGGCTTTTTAGCAGGAGCCTTTGAGACCACATCTGAAACTATGTCTTCAACTTCTTTCAATCTTATCCAATTCTTCCTCAGTTAAACCGAAAGCGAAAAAAAGACCATCCAGAATAAACTCAGCATCTTCTCCAAATGATAGATAGATGGAGATTGCTCCTTCCAGTGCTTTGATAGACTGATAGTATTCAATGGAATCATCAAAACCATTCAAGAACTCTTCCATTTCTTCAACAGAACCGAAATCGTAGTACTTGGCAAGTGCTTGAAGATTTTCAACAGAAATCGAAGTCAATCCTGAACGATATTCAACAAAGTCCTCTAAATCATCCATAAAGATCAGGTGTGTGCCTTCGAGAACATCTTCTCCTTATTCTATGTAACCGCATTCTGCAAGAATCTTATTCAATCCATCACGCGTTAAATCATAATCAGCCAGAAGGGTTTGAACCGCCTCTTCTGTCATAGGGGTTCCAACCTCTTGCATATGTTCAAAGTCTCCAAGCGACCAATCTTTGCTCTTTGAATAATCAAGATAAGCTTGCTTCTCCCAACTAATTTCAATTAAAAATCGGTCGAAGTTCTGATCGTTTTTTTAGATTGCAAATACTGAAATCGGCATAACGCTAAAAATTAGTATTGCAGCCATAAGCATTGCTACTAAACATTTTATCCCATATCCTCCCATGCCTTCTTTTTTCAAAAATCTAAACCAGTATACTGGAAAAATAGAAGAAATTACACAGGTTCAAATATATATACGTTTGAAATATGTAAGTTATTTACGACGTTTAAAAGGCTCGCTATAAATTGGTTTGTGAATATAGAGTTGAAATTTTAAGAGATTTTATTGGGAGAAGATGGAGGAAAAAAATATAATAATTGCTATTTAAACCAGTTACTTTTAATAATTATTAATATATTTACAATAAAGGTAGTTAAAATCTTGAATTATTGATGAAATTAGAAAGTTAAGAATATATTTATCCGAGAATAAGTGTATACTAATTATAATAATAATTTATCAATTTAAGGTTTAATTATCCAATTAATTAGCTAGTTTAATTCTTCTTTCTAAGGGAAATTTAAGCTTATGTTTCAAAAACGTGTTTATTCTTTACAAATCAATAACAAATTATTTTTTTAATAAAACATTGATATAAAATTTTTGCTGGTAAAGTATAATTTGATAGGGATTTTATTATATTTTTGAAAAGATAAAATTAATATTTAGAGATTAAAGGCGAAATTTAATTTTATGAAGAGAAATTTCGTTAAATTCAAATAGTCAGATTCATAAGGAGAATGGAAAATGAAAAAAACATTTATTGCCCTTTTAAGTTTACTAGCAATTATGCCTACTTTTCTTGGAGTCAACATATATGCAGAAGAAAATAGACCAAATCTTCCTGAAATTCCAGAAACGGATCAAGTAATTGTCACGTTGGAAGAAGATGCTGTGAATAAATTGGCGGAATCGGAAACTCTTGCAACAACTGGAGGAGAGGCTGATCAATTGGTGACTATTGAAGTTCCGGAAAACGAGTCGATTGATGCGTTTATTGAAGATTTGGAAAAGCAGAAAGATGTGAAAAGTGTTGAACCGGATTTTTTTGTGAAATTGGATTACGTGGCGGATGATCCGGATCTCATTGATTTCCAATATCACCATAAATCAATTGGAACTGCCAGGGCGTGGGATATTACACTAGGATCGCCGGAAGTCATAGTTGCCATCATTGATGATGGTATCGATCTCAACCACATCGATTTGAAGAACCAGATTGTTTCCCATCACAATATGGTTGAAGGCAAAACATTCACTAAAGGTGAACATGGAACACATGTTGCTGGCATTATAGCTGGCGTAGTGAATAATAAAGCAGGTGGAGCAGGAGTTGCTCCAAAAACAAAAATCATGGCCATTGATGTCTTTGACAGAGACTACGCATTGATTTCAGATATTGTTGAAGGAATATATAAAGCTGTAGATGGCGGTGCAGATGTCATTAATATGAGCCTTGGCAGTTATGCTCCAAGCACCGCTTTAGAAACAGCAGTGCAATATGCCTATAATAAAGGAGTGGTTGTCGTAGCGGCTGCGGGGAATGATGCTTTAAGTGATTCACATTATCCTTCTTCCTACAAAAATGTCATTTCTGTAGCATCCACTACTTCTGAAGATAAACAGTCCGATTTTTCGAATTATGGGCCAACTGTCGATTTAGCGGCCCCTGGTACGGATATTTTTTCCACTCTGCCAAACAATGCGTATGGCTGGATGAGCGGTACATCAATGGCTTCACCGGTGATAGCAGGAGTGGCGGCTCTTTTGAAAGCCAAGGAACCACTATTGACAAATAAAGAAATCGCAAATCGATTGTTTCTTACTGCAAAAGATCTAGGTGTGGCAGGGAAAGATGTCAAGTATGGCTATGGCCGTGTAAATACATTTAATGCTCTGAAAAACATAGATAACACTGTACCAGTTGTTCCAACAGCCGGTACCATAACGAATTCGACCACTTCGATTATTGGGAAAACTGAATTGAACGCGAGAGTATTCGCTTATGCTGGGAAAACAAAACTCGGTGAAGCGGTGGCGAAGAATGGAAAGTACACAATGAAGATAGCGAAGCAAAAAACAGGAACTCGTATTTCTCTCTATGCTATTGATGCCGCGAAAAATAAAAGTGTTGTGAAAATGCTGACGGTTTTAGATAAAACAGCTCCTGGTGTTCCGTCGGTGAATTCAGTCTCAAACAAAAGTACCACTGTAACCGGAAAAGCGGAATCGAATGCCAAAGTATATGCATACACTGGAAAGACAAAAATTGGCGAAGCGACAGCTAAAAGTGGAGCTTTTTCCATTAAAATCGCCAAGCAAAAAGCAGGAACAACCATCTCAGTATATGCTGTAGACACTGCTAAAAACAGAGGTGGTACGAAGAACGTTAAAGTGGCTGATAAAATTGCACCAAGCGCTCCAAGCGTTAATACGATAACAAGCAAAACGACGACTGTTTCTGGAAAAGGGGAAAAAGGAGCTGTTATTACTGTTTATAATGGGAGCAACAAGCTTGGCCTAGGTACAGTAAGCAGCACTGGATCTTTCAGTGTGAAAATCAGTGTCCAGAAAAAAGGCAAGTTGGTAAGTGTCTATGCTACTGATAAAGCAGGCAATAAGAGCAGCAGTAAGACAGTTGTAGTAAAATAACTTTTATTTGTTAGAAAACAGAATGTATTTCGAGGCAGTTCTTAGCAAGGATTTGCCTTCTGTAGGAAAAGCAGGTTCTTTTTAGCGATTGTAAAATTTGATGAATTGAGCAACAGATATTAATGCGGAGGGGGTTTAGAAAAAGTGCTTCGAGGGACTTAAATGACTGGGATTTTAAAGGGCCATGAGAAATTTTTATTGGTTAATATTAAACTGTATAGCACTTCGGACCGATAAAGTGTATATTATTAATATGTAAGAAAATTAAGTAAATAATGACTTGAGCTTGTTTAGCTCCATGGAGAAGGCTAAATCCAAGTCTAAAAACTAAAAGGTAGGTGGAAGAAATGCAAGTAAGAAAAGCCATTATTCCGGCTGCAGGGCTGGGTACTCGTTTTTTGCCTGCCACGAAAGCAATGCCAAAGGAAATGCTTCCAATCGTTGATAAACCGACAATTCAGTACATAGTAGAAGAAGCGATCGCATCGGGCATTGAAGATATCATTATTGTGACAGGAAAAGGGAAACGGGCCATTGAAGATCATTTTGATCATGCCTATGAGCTGGAAGAAACCCTATTGAAAAAAGGGAAAATGGATATGTTGGATTCTGTGGTGGAAACATCCAAAGTAGAAATCCATTATATTCGTCAAAAACAACCGCTTGGCCTTGGACATGCCATTTGGTCCGCGCGTAAGTTTATCGGCAACGAACCGTTTGCAGTGCTGCTTGGGGATGACATTGTAGAAAATGATGACCCTTGTTTAGCGCAGTTAATGAGACAATATGACAAAACAGGCAATAGCGTAATTGGAGTCAAGGAAGTGCCAGATAGCGAAACCAAACGTTATGGCATCATTGATCCGCTGACTACAGATGGAAAATTGATGGAAGTAAAGCGTTTTGTTGAAAAACCTGCAGAAGGAACAGCGCCATCCAATTACGCCATTATGGGCCGCTATGTGTTGACTCCGGAAATTTTCGAATTTTTAGGAGAGCATCAATTTGGGGCAGGCGGGGAAATTCAATTGACGGATGCAATTGAAAAATTGAATGGAATCCAGTCGGTTTATGCGTATGAGTTTGATGGGCGTCGGTTTGATGTGGGAGAAAAATTCGGCTTTATCGAAACGACCATTGAATTTGCGCTGCAGCGTCCGGACCTTCGGGAGCCTTTGCTCGCGTTGTTCGAAAGTAAACTAAAAGAATTGAATATGGAAAGAAAGTAAACCGAAACCGCAAATCAGCAATAACTGATTTGCGGTTTTTGGTTCGTATAAAAAGGTTTTTCAATCTCCAAGGCGAAAGGTAATTGAAAGTGGATAAAGAAGACTAACATTTAAAGGATGGCAAGGTGATGGTATGCTGGAACAATTTGATCTAATTTTCTATAGGGGCGAAACACCGATAGCCCGCATTATTCAAAGACTTACTGAAAGCCAATACAGCCATGTTGCTATGGTCATTGACCCACTTCATCTTATCCAGCTGGACTGGAAAACGCCAGTCTCAATTCAGCATTTGGCATATCCGATTAGCCAATACGACATTTATCGTTTGAAGATTGCTTTAACAGCGGAAGAAAGAGGAAGGGTCATTTTATTTATAAGGGAATGGATTTCTACCGGTTATGATTGGAAATTGATTTTCAGCCGTTTGTTTAATATTTTATTCGGAACACCAATCATCTCATCAGCGAATCGCTATAATTGCGATGAACTGATAGTCGACGCATTCAGACATGTAGGAATCAACCTGATCGAGCGCGATATCAAACTCAATCCAGATACATTGTCAAAAAGCAAATTACTGTATAAAGTGGACGAAAACAACAATAGTTTTTTTGCGTATAAAAAAGATAACAAAAACCGGGCAAGAAGTTAACCTCTTCGCCCGGTTTTTGTTATCTTGGTATGGTCAGTACTTGTCCGATACGGATTAAATTATAATTGGTAATTTTGTTTGCAGCGGCCAATTTAGCTACGGTAATTTTGTGTTTTTTTGCAATGCTGTAAAGCGTATCTCCAGCTTTAACGGTGTATTCCACAGAGGCTGCCGGAGGAGAGGAGGTAATTTTTGCTGGAATGATGAGCACTTGCCCTACTCGGATCAAATTATAATTGGAGATGTTGTTGGCTTTTGCAAGTGCAGCTACGGTAACACCATGTTTTTTTGCAATGCTATAAAGTGTGTCTCCGGCTTTTACAGTATATTTTGTGCCTGATGCAGGAGGCTGTTTCAACTTAAGGATTTCCGAAACAGTGACAAATGAATAGCCTTTTGCTTTCAGTTTGGAAATCATGCCAGGAAGCGCTCCTGGAGTGCCGGATGCCCCTGCTCCTGTATGCATTAGCACGATTGTGCCGGGTACAACGTTGTTGACCACCTTATTGGTAATGGAAGCGGCAGAAACGCCCTTCCAGTCCACTGTGTCAATGTTCCAATGGACTGTGTGTGTGTAACCGGCATTGCCGACAGCTGCTAGGACTGCAGAGTTTGTAGAGCCGAACGGAGCCCTGAAAAGCGGCTTTGTCGACTTTCCGGTAATTCTCTTGATAGTGGCTTCCGTCTTATCCAGTTCGCCTTTTATTTTTGAGGCTGACAGTTTGGTGAAATCAGGGTGCGAATAGGAATGGTTTGCAATTTGGTGGCCTTTAGCGACGATATTCTTAATGGCCTGAGGGTGTTTTTCTGCTCCAGAACCGGTCAAGAAAAATGTTGCCTTCACATTACTGGCTGACAAGGCATCTAAAATTTTTTGAATGTTGGTGCCATCCGATCCGTCATCAAATGTGAGTGCTATGGCTTTGCTTGCAGTATTGCCTTTTGTGACCCATTTTGAGGTAGCCGCTTCACTTTGGTTGGAAAAGGAAAAGAAAGTAAATAGAATCAATGTGATTACGACAACTGACTTTACAAGTTTTGCCCCCATTTTAAACATCCTTTCTTATAATTACACCGGAAGAAAATGGCGTATGTATGAGAAAAAAGGTGGGTAAAAGGATGTGTGAAAAACATTTTAAATCAAAAATATGAATTTTTACTAGTATATTTATATTATATCATACGAATCACTGGCTGCGATATATAATTTGCTTATTCTGAAAACTATGGTCGGATAGGTTTTGTCCAAACATTGAAAGTACCCAAACATAACGTTTTTTACTTATTTCATATATAATAAAGCCTTTCTATAAGGGGGAACTAGATAATAAAAAACCCAGCAGCTAAGGCCGCTTAGGTTTTCAACTTTGCTTAGAAATTTTGAAGCCAAGATTCGAATTAATGGTCGTGTAAAAATTGAATAGTCGCCTTTCAAATTCAACTTGCTCTTGTTTGAGGAGGCTAAGTTTTCGGTAGCCATTGTATCGAATGAACATTTCATAACTGCCTGTCGACAAAGAGTCCAACTGATCAATACTAATGGTAGCATTTGTCTCCCCAGCAATATTATTTACGCGAAAATTGAATGTGTACTCCTCATTAATGTTTCTGCGGCTTCTGAAAACCAATTCACTAACGCTATCGTTATAATCGCCGAAAACTTGGGCTTCTAATTTGTATTCATCACCCTCAAATTTGCCGTTTCTGAAGAGAGCGAGCATAGGGACGCGAATATGCCTAAACTCGCCATGAAAAATAGGGACCACCATATAAGGCAAGTTATCTTTGATAATGTATTGCTTATATTTCTCGTTTCTATTCCATTGCACGAGCGACTCTAAATCGGCATAATCTTTTTGTATGAACAATTGATAAATGACTTTGTTGATAGGGTAAAAGAAATTATCAGTGAAATCGTACCGCAGATCATGGGCGATATCCAAAACCTGATGAAATTTCTCATAATACTTTTTTTTGTTTTTACTTTTTAAAAAATGCTGCCTTTCAAAAAGCCGGGTGATGGAGTCAAATTCAATCAGGCGGTTCATTACGATTTTTTCTTGTTCAACCGGCAGGTTTTTTTGTTTTACGTATTCTATCACTTTAATATTGGAATCCATTTTTTCGAAAATGTCGGTTTGTTTTGTTAACGATTCAGCGTTTTCATCCAATCGATTCAAGTAGGAAACCACTTGTTTGGTCGTGGAAACCGCTTTACAGTTGGTCAACACATCAATAAAAAACTGTTTGTCCTCCGCAAATTTCATTTCGGGAAAGCGGATGTTGTAATCCAATAAAAGCTGTCGGCGCATCATTCGTGCATTTGGCGCCAAGTGCTGGAACATGTTAGGTACGTCGTATGGGGAGATGCTCCTTCTTTCCGCTACAGATTGGTGCTCGCCGATGATTTTTTGTTCTTTGGATGTTTCTTTCATCGTTTTGCCGACTGCATAATCATCACCAGTTTCTTTTAAAATGGTATATAAAGCTTCTAGCCCTTCGCTATGAAGCCGATCGTCAGCATCCAAAAAAGTGATGTATTCAGAACTCGCCAGTTCAATACCCAAATTTCTTGGTTTAGATGGAGATCCGCTGTTTTCTTTCAAGAAAACAAGAACAATGTTTTTATATTTCTTTGCATAGGTCCATAAGATTTCCCTTGAAGAGTCGCTGGACCGGTCATCCACTAAGATATATTCAATGTTGTCAAAGTGGAGGGATTGACTGATGACCGATTCAATTGTATTGGCTAAAAATGGAGCGGCGTTATAAACCGGCGTAACGACAGTCACTTGGGTTTTTTTTGAGAAAATCCCTTTATTTTTTACGAAATAGCCTTCGTTGTTATATACTACGTCTTTTTCTTCATTGAATTTTCTGGATCCGAATCCGAACATCATATCACTCCTTTGAAAGGACTATTTAGTTATAATATACCATGTTATTGACTGAATATTAAAACAAATAAAGTGATAATGTTTTAAACTAAAGACAACAAAAGACATTTTGATTTGCAAAATGTCTTTTGTTTAAATGAATTATGAGAGTATCGAGTCCGCTTGCGCAGGAGCGGGAGCAGATATGCTATAAATCTCTTGAGTAAAGCGGACTTGATTTGGCTGAACAAACCGTAATTTGCGGAAACTGTCGTATTGTATGAACTTCTCAAAATTAGAAGAGGAAAATGTTTTCAAAGGAATCGAAGCTGTATAATAAACTTCCCCACCATCATCTTCCACTTTGAAATCGAACACATATTCTTCATTTGCATTTTTTCTGCTCCGGAAGATCAAGCCGTTTACATGTTGAGTATAGTCACCAAAAACTTTGAATTTCAAACTGTCCCTCTTGCCGGAAAGATGCTCATTTATATAAATTGCAAGCATCGGCACACGAATATACCGATAAGTTCCTTTTAAGAAAGGTACAACCATGTAAGGCATATTATCTTTGATAATAAACTGCTTGTTTTTTTCTTCGTTATTCCATTTTATTAAAGCTTCAAGGCTGGAATACTTCCTTTGCTTGTACAGCTGGTAAATGATTTTGCTGATCGGGTAAAAAAAGTTGTCCGATATGTCATACCCAAGTCCTTCAGCGGTATCAAGCGCTTCTTTGAATTTGGAGTAATATGCCTGTTTGTTGCAACTGTCGAGAAAATGGGCAGGGTCAAAAAGTTGGATGATAAAATCGAATTCATAAAGGCGATTTAGCACCATCTTTTCCTGCTCAATAGGCAGTTTCTTTTTCTTGATATGCTCAATAACTTTTAGGTTTGTATCCATCTTTTCAAAAACATCTGTCTGTTTTGTCAGAGAAGAGCCGTTTTCATCCAAACGATTCAGGTAGGAAGTGGCATGTTTTGTTGTGGATACAGTTTTGCTATGAATTATGACATCCATATAAAACTGTTTGTCTTCGGCATACTTCATGTCAGGAAAACGAATATTGCAATCCATCAATAATTGTCTTTTCATTATTTTTGCATTTGATCCCATATGGTGGAACATATCTGAAATGGAAAAAGGAGAAACGCTTCGTCTTTCCATGCATGATTGATGCTCGCCGACAATTTTGCTTCCAGTGGACGTTTCTTTGATGGTTTTGCCCACTGCATAGTCGTCACCTGTTTGATCCAAAATAGCCACCAGTTTTTCAAGGCAATCTTCTTTCAGCCAGTCATCAGCATCTAAAAAGCAAATCCATTCAGAGGTGGCTAATTCAATTCCTATATTTCTTGGAGTGGAGGGAGATCCTGTATTCTTTTCTAAAAAAACGGCAACAATATTTGCGTATTGCTGGGCGTATTTCCATATAATAGAACGAGAGGAATCAGTGGAACAGTCATCCACCAAAATAAATTCGATGTTTTTAAATTGGAGAGATTGCTTGATTACAGAATCGATGGTCTTTCTTAAAAACTTTTCGGCATTATAGACTGGGGTGACGACGGTCACTTGGCTTGGCTTCAAAAGGGTATCTCTGTTTTTTATAAACATACCCTGTTGATTGTAAGAAATTTCTTTTTCATTAAAAATTTTAGTGTACAGTTTTTTCATTCAATCATCCTCCTTCGTATTGCTAAATATATCACAAAATTTTCCGAAAAATATGAAAACAGAATAAATAGTTATAAAGTGCTGAAAAAAACAATTTTTATAAGCACGAAAAAAGGAATCCAGCACTATAGGATTCCCTTGTTTTCATACTATTAAACTAAAATGTTAATCACGATATATCGTTGAAATCAAATTATCTGTAGATTGTCCGGTAGAAAATGTGTTCCAATGGAAACGGAACTTTTCGATTTTCTCATAATCAATTGCAGGATTCCTAATTTCTTCAAGGATTTCTTTTGTATTTTTGACTATAGGCCCGGGGAAGTAAAGGCTAGTTTGAGCCCATAAACCTTGGCTTTGGCCATAGGATTCCAGATCATATGTAAAGAATATCATTTTTCTATTGAGCAACGAATACTCAAATGGAATGGAAGAATAGTCTGTTATCAAAATATCACTTGCAACCAATAACTCATTGATATGTGGATAATCATTAACAACTAGAATTCGAGGGTGATCCGGTATATGCGTTGCTTCTCGAACAGACGGGTGCAGCCGAATCAATAGTATATGGTCGTTAGCAAGTGTTTCGGTAAATTCTTTCATATCCAACTGAAGATCCATTTGGTGAAGTGCTCCTTTTCTGAAAGTTGGAGCGTAAAGGATAACTTTTTTCCCTTGAATGGAGGGATAAGTTTTCGCCACATTTTGAAGGCTTCGTGCTTTTGCCGCAGCATCAAAATAAAAATCGGTTTGGGGGACGCCGGTATAAAGAAAACGGCCTGCATCAAGGTGGAAAGCTTCCGAAAAGATGTCAGCCATCTGTTGTGAAGCGACAGGAATAAATTGAAAGCGATTATAGACCTGCTGAAACCGGAGTTTGGCCTGATCACTCCTGGTATGTGTTTCAGGTTCGCTCCAGCCGAATTTTTTGATAGCGCCTGCTGCATGCCATAGCTGAATGCATTTTACTTCCGGGCGAAAATGTATAGCTGCTAAAAAACCCATGTAATTATCGATAAACACGTATTTGGATGTGGCCAAATGGTAGATGGACTTTACAAAATGCAGCAAATTGAGGAATTCAAACGAATAGATTTTTTTGTTATCCGTTGGAATATCGGAAAAATCAATTTTGCATTTTTTTTGATTGAGAAAAATGAGGGGATGGGTTTTCTTATGGGCCAATTTTTGAGCAATGTAAAAAGCATTGTCGCCAAACGATGAAACAAAAACTGTTTTATCCCGCAGCGGAAACTGCTTGAAAAAAGAGAAGACGATGCGGAATAAAGATAGATATAGTGTGATGAAAGCTTCTTTTATCATTGGTTATTCAATAAGTCCATCTTGATCTTCGTTGTAGAAATTCCATCAGTTCTTGGCAAGTACAATACTTCGCAATACTCTTTCAGCTCGTCAAATTTACCTTCCCAATCAGAACCCATTACAAAAAGGTCGATATTGTATTTTTGGATATCTTTTACTTTTTGCTCCCAATTATGTTCTGGAATTACTTCATCGACGTAACGGATTGATTGAAGAATCATTTTCCGTTCTTCGTATGCATGATAAGCCGCTTTTCCTTTAAGCTCATTAAACTCATCTGAAGATAGTCCTACAATCAGATAATCTCCTTGCTCTTTAGCTCTTCTTAAAATATTGATATGCCCATGATGGATCAAATCAAATGTTCCGTAAGTAATCACTTTTTTCATATATGCCTTCACTCCACAAAAGGTATTTTCTTTAACTTATTAAAATGTTGCGATTGTTTATTATATGGTATCATCTTTTATAACTAATTAAAATAATAAGCAGAAAAGGAGAAATTTATGATTGTATATTCCGATCATGTTCAACTACTTGCTCATTCCACGGATGAAATAAACTTTTTTCTGTCAGGAAGTACTCAGGTGTTTAATATTGATTTGAATCAAATTACAATCAACAAACCTTTGGTCATAGGAGAGGATTCGTTAGAAGATCAAGTATTAATCAAGTTGGAGGCCGACCGCTATGATTTCATTGTTTATATGAAAAATGGAAAGGTCATCATAGTAAGAGCCAACCATGAACCTGACCTTGATTTTCAGCCGGGCTCAAATGCATTCGAAATGATTTTCGAACATTTTTCTGAGGTTGTCTCCTTAAAGCAAACAAGTGAAACTTCTTTTTCCCTGTTCACACAAAAAGGTGTATATTTATTTAGTATACACGATATTGTAACACAACAGGCTCCGGAATACATACATCCCGTAGACCTCGGATTAACTACAATAGAATACCGCTATTTATTGGTAGGGAAAGTTGAATACAACAAGTATCGTACTTTTATCGTATATGATTTATTTAGAAAAGAGCTGTCAACTAAAAATCTTATATTTGAAGTAGAGTCAAATGAAGCAACATTAGGGTATCGATTGCTAAGTCCCGAACTGATGGAAATTTTTACGGAAACTGCAAAAGCAGTTTTCGATTTTAGGAAGATAACCACAAAGGGAAGCAAACTCTTTGAGTTTTACGAGATGGAAGTTCACCGAGATAAGCACTTGCTTGGTATTTTTCGTGTGAATGGAGCTAGATTCTTTTTGCATAACAGACAAAGTGGCGTTTACCTGACACGTGATAATGCGGCAAAAGTTACAGGATATCATTCAAAGATGAAAGTGAAATTTTGGGGGCGGCATCTTTATATTTTTGGAAGAAGCACACATTACGCTTATAAGGCGAGTGAAAAATATGAGTCTCTCTATATCGGGGAAGAGGAAGATCCGATTGCGACATTTCATCGGCCCTTCAAAGTCAGATTGTTTAGAAGATATGGGTATTTTAAAGTTCCGCTTGCTTTGTTGAAGACAGAATTAGGGGAGCCAGTAAGGTTTTTTTTAGGCAATCAAACTACACCGATGCATACTTTAAAAATGGCTCAAGGACGGAGAAAAGCGAAATTAGTGGCTTTCAGGAAATTTGATGGTCAAGCTGCGGTTATAGCTACAAGTTCTTACAATACAATATCTTTTGTAATTACTTCGGAAACAGAAGAACTTTCCTTTGTAAATAGAATGAAAAAAAAGGCCGGGAATTTCAAGAATGGCAAACTGGTGATGCGGCTGATTCGAGTATTTTTTATGACAATGGGACGCATGCCGAGAAAAGAAAGATTGGTCATGTTTGAAAGTTTCCACGCCAAGCAATATAGCGACAATCCGCGTGCCATTTATGAATACATGAAAGAATATTATCCGGATTATCGCTTGCTTTGGAGTATTGATAAACAAGCAGAGCCATTATTTAAAAGTTTTGGGATTCCTTATGTTAAGCGTTTTACGCTCCGGTGGTTTTTAACGTTTCCGCGAGCGAAATATTGGGTAAACAATGTTCGGCTACCTGCATGGATGCCAAAACCACTGGAAACGATCTTCGTCCAAACTTGGCACGGAACTCCTCTCAAAAAGCTCGGAATTGATATTGAAGAAATCCACATGCCGGGCACTAAAACAAGCACTTACAAAAAGAATTTTGTAATCGAATCTTCCAAATGGAATTATCTTGTTTCACCAAACGCTTATTCAACGGAAATTTTCAGAAGGGCTTTCCATTTCAAAGGAAAGGTGATTGAATCTGGATATCCTCGAAATGATTTGTTAGCCAATCCTTCCGCAGCTAACATCAAGCTGATCAAGAAAAAGTTAGGGATTCCAGATAAAAAGAAAATCATGCTGTATGCGCCGACATGGCGGGACAATGAGTTTTACCAAAAAGGAAAGTACAAATTCCATTTCCAGTTCAACTTGGACAATTGGAAAAGAGAGTTTGGAGAAGAATGGGTCTTATTGTCGCGTATGCATTATCTGGTGGCTGAGAATTTCAATTTTACCGCTCATGCCGGAACTGTATACGATGTCTCGGCATACCCGGACATACGGGATCTATACCTTGTTTCCGATATGATGATTACGGATTATTCATCTGTTTTCTTTGATTATGCTATTTTAGATCGGCCGATTGTTTTCTTTATGTACGATTTGGAAAAATACCGAAACGAACTGAGAGGATTTTATATTAATATTGAAGAAGACGCACCAGGGCCTATTGTACAAACTGAAGAAGAGTTATTTCGAGCAATGCGCGAACTCATGCATACAAATGTCCAATTGAATCCAAAATTCGTTTCTTTCAAAAACAAGTTTGCTTCTCTTGAAGATGGCAATGCTTCAGAACGTGTGGTCAAGAGTTTTCTGGAGTAATGCCGTAAACAGATTCATATTATGTTACGATTTTTTAGAATGCATTTTGTAAAAATACTTTTGTTAAAAAGAACTTGCTATGATGCAGAAATGAGGCCGCGCAGTGATAAAGAATTTAATTGAAAAAGTAAACAAACAAAACAGACGGAGAATGTTATTTGCCGTGATGGGGCAGTTGCCGCGCAAACCCAAATTGGTGATGTTTGAAAGTTTCCATGCAAAGCAATATAGTGACAATCCTCGAGCTATTTATGAATACATGAAAGAAAATCACAAGGATTATGAATTGCTATGGAGCATTGATCCGTCGGCTGAACAGATGTTTATCGACTTGAAAGTTCCGTATGTAATCCGGTATACATGGGACTGGTTCAAAACATTTCCGCGGGCGAAGTATTGGGTAAATAATGTTCGGTTGCCAGGCTGGATGCCAAAACCTAAAGATACGGTTTATGTCCAGACCTGGCATGGAACTCCTTTGAAAAAGCTTGGCGTCGATATTGAGGAAGTCCACATGCCGGGAACGCAGACCGATACTTACAAAAAGAATTTCATTGCTGAAACCCGGAAATGGGACTATCTTGTGTCACCGAATCCGTATGCCACAGAAATTTTAACCCGGGCGTTTGCCTTTCGCGGAAAAGTCATTGAATCGGGATACCCGCGAAATGACGTGTTGGCTCTTCCTTCTGAAAGCCTCATTCGCAGTTTGAAAGGGAAATTGGGTATTCCTGCAGAGAAGAAAGTCATGCTTTATGCACCAACATGGCGGGATGATGAGTTCTATCAACGCGGAAAATACAAATTCAAATTCCAATTCGATATGGAAAAATGGCAAAAAGAATTTGGTGATGAGTGGGTATTGTTATCGCGTATGCATTACTTGGTTGTCGAAAACTTTGACTTTTCAGCCTATGAAGGAATGGTCTACGATGTTTCTGCCTATCCCGACATTCGGGACCTTTATCTGATATCAGATTTGATGATCACAGATTATTCTTCTGTTTTCTTCGATTATGCAATCTTGAATCGGCCAGTAATATTCTTTATGTACGATCTGGAAAAGTACCGTGATACGCTTCGAGGATTTTATATAGACATTGAACATGAGGCGCCAGGGCCGATTGCGCAGACGGAAGAGGAATTGTTCCATGCAATTCGCCAATTGATTCAGTCGCCTTCGCGATCCAACGCATTCAAAGAAAAATTCTCTTCTCTTGAGGATGGCCATGCAACGAAACGGGTCGTCGAAGCCTTTTTAAGGTCTTAAAGTTTGCTGTAGAAAAAAATCCCGGAAGCATTGGACTTATGCTTTCAGGATTTTTTGGCTATAGACTGCAATCAAAGGGAGTTGCTTGTTGATTCAGATCTTAACAAGGCCAGGATAAGATGGAAAATACGAATCCATTGGTGGAGTTCTTTGTTTTATCCCTACTTTCGGGATGTCCATTTCTGTTTGTATACTTCCGCTACAAAAATAGGTAATTTTAACATTCGTTTCCCACGCGTTGGCTGCGTGATCAAGCGATGAAACCACTCTAAATTCCGGTCAAGCCAAAATTGTGGAGCTCTTTTCACATTGCCGGATAATACATCAAAACTGCCTCCAACACCCATCAGCACTGAATGCGGAAATAAATGGCGGTAAGAAGCAATCCATTTTTCCTGCATCGGGGCTCCAAGGCCAACAAAAACAAAATCAGGTTTTGCGGATGCAATTTCTTCAGCAATATCCTGTGTCAATCCTGAATAGCCGTGTTTTGAACCAGCAACTATTAAATTCGGATAAAGCTCTTTTGCTCGATTGATCGCTTCAAGAGCGATTCCTTCTTTCGCGCCAAAAAAATAAACTGATTTCCGTTTTTCGCTCGCATATGCCAAGAACGTATGGACGAGGTCATATCCCGTAATTTTTTCCTGCAACGGTTTGCCTAATATGTTAGAAGCTTTTATAACTCCAAAACCGTCTGGGATAATATAATCTGCTTGCAAAAGGGCTTCCCTGTAAGAAGGAGAGTTTTTTGCATTCATAATGATTTCAGGATTTGCGGTAACGATGAAGACATTCTTCTGTTTCCGGTCAAGTTCTTGGTAAACAAGTTTGAGGAACATATCTCTTTCAAGATTATCGATCGGTATGCCGACAATGTTCAATTTTTCGTGAGCCAAAAAAAACTCACCTCCTTAAAGACTGGTATGAACCAAAATTATAGCTTTCCGGCATTGCTTTATCAAGGAACAATAAAAAAATTGAGATAAACCAACTGTCCCTTCTAAAAGGTGGGACAAATAATAGATGATTTGGTAGCTTCTATTGCGGATTTTAAGAAGGGGATGAAAGTGAAAATGGTTACTGAAAACAAGATGAATTATGTAGTTACATCCATTTTGCGTTTGGAATTTGGAGGAAGGACTAAAGCGTTGATTCAGCGGACCAAAAATTTAAGTGAACATTTTAATTTGGAATTCACTCTTGTCACCACCAATTACAATGCCAATTACAATAAAGTCTATAGACATTATTACGATAAAGGTTATGCAAATGAAAAAATAGGATTTGAAAACGTCTATGATTATTTTTCTGGAAGGGACTATAAAAATGGTGAAACTGTAGAATATCCGATTGAAATTCCAGGCTACACAGTCAAGCCGAACGAAAAAAACCATACATACAAATATTATAAGAATGGGCAATATGTTCGCATGAGAACTTACGATCAAGCAACAGGGAAATTGAAGTTCGATGACGTCATGTTCCCTGGTACAAACCATCGCAAGATTCGATACGAATACAACGATTTTGGGATATGCCATAGAAAAATTGTCTATAAACCAAACACTTCCAATAAACTCGAAGAAGTGTTTTATGATGACCAAGGAAAAATTTATCTTTCATTCAGCCATACTGGGGAAGATGAAAATTCCATTTGGCATGGAGATCTTCTGCATAACAACAAAATTATTGCCTTAAAAGATGAAAAAGATTTTTTCCGCTATGCTTTTGAACATATTTTACAGGCTGGGGGAGTGACATTCTGTGATGCAAGGATTTTGGATCAGTCCTTATTGACCTGCAATGTAGAAACTGAAAAATATTTCATCTTGCATAATTCTCATAATGTTACAGGCGAAATTTCGAAAACTTACCGTTATTTGATTGAGCACGCTAACAAAGCGGACAAAATCATCGTTCTAACGCAGGAACAATTGAATGATTTGCTGGATTTAGGCATTGATTCCGCAAGAATGACAGTCATTCCGCATAGTATGGATACCGTAGAAACTATAGATTCCGCTTCCCGCAAACTTGAAAAAAAGTTTGTTTTTATCGGCAGGATCGTTCCGCAAAAACAAGTCCATCATATTGTCCATGCCTTTAGCAAAGTGGCTGAGAAGTATCCGGACTACTGGCTTGAAATTTATGGAGACGGAAAAGAGGCGGAAGATGTTTCCCAGCTTATCCAGGAACTGAAAGCCGAGGAACATGTGAAGATGATGGGGCGGACCGATAATATCCGAAGCGTTTTCCAGAATGCTATCGCTTCTTTGATATCAAGCCATTACGAAGGATTTGGACTGGTCATTATGGAAAGCCTCCACTATGGATGTCCTGTCATATCCTATAATTTCAAATATGGTCCGAAAGATCTTTTGACAGATGGTGAAAACGGTTATATTATCGAAAAAGACAATATTGAGTTGTTGGCGGATACGATAATCAGAATGATTGAAAATCCAATCACTGACGTAAAATTATCAGATGAATATTATCTATCCAGCACCATAGAAAAATGGGGAAGATTGCTTGGCCAGCAGTGATTTTGAAAAACCGCTCTTTGGGAGCGGTTTTTTCATTTGTCCTCATTGCATTATTTTTAGGGTTTGGGCAAAAATTACTGTAAGATGTTCCCTAAGATGGACCTATACTCTGATGAGAAGGCTTTCTCATGGCAGGCAACAGAGCCATCAGTATTCTGTAGATCTAACCATGGCTCAAAATCCAAAGCAGTGAAGAATGCAAAAAAACGAACCCGACAAGTGAGGGCAGTTCTGCACCATGAAGATGGGCAGATTGATATACAGGAAAATTTTCAGGACGAATAAGACTCGTAAAGCCGAGACGGGAAATTTTCTTTTCCGGTTTTTCATTTTCCAAAAGTTATTTTGTAACTAGGTTTTGTTTATGCTATCATTTTTCTAGGATATGGAAAAAGAAAGTGATACGGGGGAGAATGGAACGATGGGAGAACGGGTTGAAGGAATCGATGAATTGGATTTGAAAATATTATCGTTCCTGCAAGATGATGGACGGATGACATTCAAAGAAATAGCCACTAGGATCGGTGTTGCGGAAAGGACTGTCAGGCTGCGTGTGGCAAGTCTGAAGGAAGATGGCGTATTGTCCATCGTCGGTGTGGTAAGTCCTATGAAAGTTGGGCTGAAGACAGTCGCGGTCATTCAAATAGCAGCAGAACAACAAAGAATCCGGCAATGCATCAGCGACTTAATGGAGCTGGATGAAGTGCGTTTTGTATCATTGACCACTGGAGATTACCAGATCTTGTCGGAAGTTTGTGTCGGCTCCCAAGAAGAACTCGGCGAATTTATCGAAGGCAAGCTTAACAATATAAACGGAATTTTACGGATGAATACTATTGTAGAGCTAAAAATCTTCAAAAACAAATTCAACTTTATCCGCGATTGAAAATCTATACATACTCTTTGCGCGTTAATGGTCATTAACGCGTTTCTTTATACATATAATAGATTGTATATTTTGAAAACTGAATTGATTTCTGAAAACTCTTTCGGTATAGTTTATAAAGAAGCGTGCTTTAAAAAGTAAAATGTTTTTCAGTTTCTACTTTAAAAAATAAAATACAGTATTTTTTATTACTTTAATAGGAGTGGTTTTGTGGAAGAGTTATTGAAAGAATTGACGGCGATACATGGGCCGTGCGGATACGAAGATGAAGTGGCCATCTACATCGCCAATCGTCTGAAAGGGAAAGTGGATGCAATTGAAATCGACAACGCGGGAAACTTGATCGCTATTAAGAAAGGGCATAAACCGGGTCCGAAAATCATTGTCGCTGCACATATGGATGAGGTCGGTTTCATTGTGAAAAAAATTGAGGAAAATGGATTGATCCGTTTTGAGAAATTGGGAGGCCATGATGACCGGATTTTATTGTCTCAGCGCGTGCAGATCAAAACAGCGACAGAGCTGCGGGCGGGAGTGATTGGGACGATTTCCGCCCATATGGTTAAATTCGATGATCCGGCAAAAGTGCGGATCCACCGGAATTTATACATAGATGTAGGGGCTAAAAACAAAGAAGAGGTGAAGAACTTGGGCATTGAAATCGGAGACTCTGTTTCTTGGTTCCCGCATTTCGATTTCCTGACAGAAAGGCGCGTTGCCGGAAAAGCTTTTGACGACCGGGCAGGCTGCGCGATTTTGGTGAAAGCCCTTGAAGACTTGGATGCAGCTGATTTTGCTGGAGAAGTTATCGGAGTTTTCACGGTGCAAGAGGAAGTGGGCTTGCGCGGAGCTCGGGTAGCTGCCCACCAATTTGATGCCGATGTGGCGATTGCGCTGGATACGACTGCAGTCAGCGATACACCTGAAGAAATGATGGACCAGACATTGGAACTTGGCGCAGGAGTCGGCATCAAAGTGATCGATTTCAGTTTGATTGCCAATAAAAAAGTGAAAAACCATTTGGTGAATGTGGCGCAAGAGCAAGGGATTCCTTACCAAATGGAAGTGTTTCCGGGCATCGGGACAGATGCGGGCGAATTGAGCGTGGGCCGAAGCGGAGTGCCGGCAGGTGTCTTATCGATTCCATCACGCTATGCGCACTCGTCGATTGAAGTAGTGGACTTGGACGATGTGGAAGCAACTAGGCAATTACTGGTGGCATTCATCAAAGAAATGAAGCATGCAGCGGATTACCGGGTAAAACTGAATCTGGAGGAAACAGAATGACACAACCAATAAAACAAGATCAATTGGTAGCGACGTTCTCCATAATCGGTGCAGATCCGGAAACAGGAGAAGTAGGCGTTGCTGTCCAGTCGAAATTCCTGGCAGTCGGTTCTGTTGTGCCTTGGGCAAAAGCGAATGTAGGAGCAGTAGCGACTCAGTCGTGGGCAAATACAAGCTTTGGCCCGCGAGGTTTGGAACTGCTGGAAAAAGGGCTGTCACCCGAAGAAGTGATTGAAAAACTTGTCAGTGACGATCCCGGCAAGAACTTGCGCCAAGTGGCCATCATCAACCATAAAGGGGAGGCGAGCGCCTTTACCGGTAAGGAATGTTTCGACTGGGCCGGCCATAAAGTCGGCAAGCACCATTCAAGCCAAGGGAATATCCTCGTTAGCGAAGAGACGGTAACAGCCATGAGTGAAATGTTCGAACAAACAGAAGGGGCGCTCACAGACCGTTTGCTGGCTGCGCTATCGGCTGCCCAAAATGCTGGAGGCGACAGCCGGGGCAAGCAATCGGCGGCAATATACGTTTTGCAGGAAGGTGCGGGCTACGGCGGTTATAACGATGTTAAAGTTGACTTGCGCGTTGATGACCACCCTGAGCCGATCGAAGAGCTTCACCGGTTATATGAACTGCACAAGATTTACAATACTCCCACGGAAGTGCTTATTCCCATTGACGGTGAGGTGTTTGAAGAAATCAAGCGCAAACTTGTGGAACTTGGCTTTTTGAAAACAGCGGACCAGCCCTCCTATGAAGGAGAAGTAAAAGAAGCGCTAAAAGCATTTGTGCTTGGAGAAAACTTTGATGATCGCTGGACAGAAGAACCTCAGGTCGATAAATTGGTACTGGAGTTTTTAAGAAAGAAATAATAGTTTAAAAATAAAAAACCGCTCAATGCAGCGGTTTTTTATTTATTAATGCGCCTCTTCTGAATTTATCAGACAGGCATAATGCCAACTGTTTCAGGGTATTGCCTTTGTAAAGCAACTATGTCCGTCAATAAGCAGAGGAAGGATGATGTAGCTTGTCGATAAAGTATATCAATGAGCCTGCTATAGAACATTTGCCTGAAACGCCTTACGTGGGCATTGCTGTTAAGGCGACACGGCTGGAATGGGAAAAAGTCATTGAACTTGCCGAAGCACTAGTCGACTGGCTTGAGAAAAAGAAAATTGAGCCGGCAGGGCCGTTATTCTACCGGTATTGGGTCATAGGCAGTGAAGTGGAGGCGTTTCATGTAGAAGTCGGCGTTCCGCTGGACCAGATGGTCAAAGGGGATGAACAGGTCCTTTCAAGCATGATTCCCGGCGGATCATATGCTACGGCAGTCCATCAAGGGCATCCAGACCATTTGGCGAAATCGCTTAATGAATTGGAGATTTGGGCGAAAAAAGAGGGATTGGAATTTGACAAGCGTTGGGAAGATGAAATTGAGATTTGGAGCGGACGGTTTGAATGCTATTTGACGGACCCGGAAATAGAACCCGACCCGGAAAAATGGGAAATACGGATCTCCTATCTTCTGCTGCGTGATGATGCAGCATGAAAGCAAAGACACCTCTCTATAGGCTGGCGCTTGGCCCAGTCTATAGAGAGGTGTCTTTTATTTTCAAGAATTATTCTTTCCACGGACTCTCATATAGTAATACAGCATTTCATACATCCGTGTCCGTTGTTTTTGTAAAGTATGCATGGAGACATTCACCTCGGCTGAAACTTGGTATTGATCATAAATGAGACGGGTCCTGGTGGGGGTGATTGATTCCATTCGGTATTCTTGATTGAAAATCCATACGCATTCAGGGTGGGTCGGAGATTTTGTAGGGTATGCCGCCACTCCATCTTCTGAAATCAGGAGGGTGGTTTTTTTATGTTGATGAAGATTGTGCCTGGTAGCTTTAACACGCCCTTCATATGTAGACGCATAAAGCATGCACGCCCTATTTATCAGCGTCAGTGCTGAATAAGGAGAGTAATGCACACCGTCTTTCGTCACGATTTTTGACTTGCAGCCATTTTCAAAAGAAGATACAACAAACAAGACCGACCGATCAATGAGTTTCTCATCAGCTAGCTTCAATAATATACGCCCCTTTCTTTGCTCTAGAAAAGTGTATCATTCAGACTATTTTTAATCAATAAATTATTTCGAAAAAAGGATATTAATTTACAAATACATAGTTTTTAATGCCTGTTTATTCTTTCCATTCTATACGTTTAATGAATCAAATGACATGAAAATCGATTACCTTATTACTTCAGGATAATTTATATTGAAATGGACCCGGGAATACAGCGAACGTTCAGAAGGAAGGAAAAGTGGAACGATTTGAAATGGTAATTGAACAGTATACACCTATGATTTCAGCCCTTATTCGAAAACTTCATATCTATCGAGATTTTGAAGTGTACCGCCAAGCGGGGAAAGTGGCTCTATGGCAAGCTTATAAAAGATACGATAAAACAAAAGGGAATTTCACGCCTTTTGCTTATCGCAGTATCCATGGGGCTTTACTTGATGAATTAAAACATGAAGCCCGTTTCGCCTCTCAAGTTACTGTGGTTGAGAGCGAAAGTTTTGAAGGGCTGGTGGATTCACGCTTTACGGATGAATTGCCGGAATGGCTCGATCAAGTCCAGTTGACTGAAGAAGAACGCCGATTATTGGAGAATTTGTTTGTGGAGGGCAGGAGTCTGGCTGAGCTTGCCGTTCTCCACCAGCTGTCGCTGGCAGGCATGAAAAAAAGGCGGGAACGTCTTTTGAAAAAGGTGAGAAGCCAGCTGCTGGAAGATAAAGTGGATATTTTAAAATAGTATTGACTTTCATGATAAGAGCCGACATAAAAGAAAGCCCGATCTGTAAACAGACATAGGAAAACAGTATTTTTCTAAAACTTTTCAGCCGCCGGCAGTAATGCCGCTGAATAAAAGGGCCGCCTAATTTGGCAGCCCTTTTATTTATTCAGTAATTTACGGACAAAAGGAAGGACCGCTTGTTCTTTAAGCTTTGCTTCGAACATGATATCCGCATCTGTCCCTTTCAATACCAGGAGCAGCTGCTCGAAATCTTCTGCTGAAACCAAATCATGGTGACGCAAATCGGTAAAGCCTTCTTTACCGGTGCTAATGTGTATCTTGGGTGTACCGAATCCTTTCCATGTTGCTAAAATTTCTTCATAATCGATCGGTTCTCCATCATTTTTGACGTTATGGTGGTGGATATCCAAGCAAATTGGCACGCCGCACATCTTGCTGACATCAAGAACATCCCGCACAGTGAATGTTTTATCGTCATTTTCAAGCCGGATCTTTCTTCGTAAGCTATCGGACAGCTTCAGATAATTTTCGGCAAAACGCTTTTTAGCAGCCTCCTTGTCACCATAGGCGCCGCCAGTATGCACGATGATGTCGCTTCCTCCGAGCAAGCCGATCAATTTATCATGGTACTCAAGATCTTCAATCGATTTTACCAAAACGTCCGGCTTTTGGGCATTTAACACCGTATACTGGCCAGGATGGACAGAAACTCTCATTTGATGCGCTTCTACCAGCGTCCGGATTTTGCTTGCCAGCTCCAAAAAATCTGGATCTTTCCACCACACCCAATCGTTCACCGGGTGGGTCGACAGTGGAACAATCGTGCTTGAAGCGCGGTAAAATAATATGTCATGTTCTATGTTCCACTTGATGACTTCAAATGTGGTCTCCATATTTTTCAAGGTCAACTCTTTTATTTTTCCTGTTCCTTCGGCTTGCACTGTTGCAAGCCGCAAAGTTTTAAAGACAGTTTTCAGTTCTGTATTCATGCAAGCATAGCCAAGTCTCATAAAGTTCAACTCCTTCATTATGCTATACCCACCTCAGGCGGACTGCATTCCTCCGCAGCAGATGTTTCCTGTATAATATGAAAAAGTACGACACATTAAGGAGGAATGGATGCGATGAGAGCGGAAATCATCCAAGTAGAGTATGGGTACACGGCAACTTTTGAGCGGAAATTTGAACAGAGTACCGAACAAATATGGGCAATGTTGACCGACAATGAAAAATTGCAGCTCTGGTTCCCGGAACTGCGAGTAGAGAAATTGGAAGAAGAGGGATTTCTTTCGTTCCATATGGGCGATGGCACCTTCGATAATATGGCAATCACGGACTTTCAAGAAGGCAAAGTAGTGGCGTTCGAGTGGGCGGAAGACGAAGTTCGTTTTGAACTTCAAGAGGAAAACGGCGGCACGAAATTGCGGTTGATCGAATTTATTAGCAGGCTTACTCCCCGTACTGCACGTGATTTGGCTGGTTGGCACATGTGTCTGGATGTGATCCATGCATTGCTCGATGATAAAGCGATTGAGCGCGAACAGGAATGGGAGCGTCAATATCCAGAATACAAGCGGTTAATAGATAGCATGGGTGTTGAGTTCGATTGAATTATATTAAAAAATCCATCCTTTCATAGCGAAGGGATGGATTTTATTTTATGTGGAAATTGAAAATTTGTTCGCCGTTCAACTCGCCCTTTTCGAATGTCCGTTCTGCAAATGTGGCATTCCCGTTATAGTCAATCAATACAACAGAAGCGGAGCGGGTTCCATAATCCGGCGTTTTGATGAACATTGCCGACAGCTTCCGTTCAAATTCTAGGCCGATTCCTGTTTGAGGCAACTCTGAATCGGAAGCTTGTTCTGAATTCGCCAGAATGGCAAAAAGCGGTTCGAGTTCCACTTCTTCATGAGAAGCAAGATAGTCGCTCAAGTGTTTTTTGCCCTTGACCACTTTTGGCCAAGGAGTATCAAGCAAATGATTGCTGAGGCCATACGTACCCGGTGGGATTTCAAGGAATGATTGCTGCAAATTATTATAATAAAATAATTGATCAGGACTGCCAAGCAATAAATTGAACCCTGTATAATCAGATGGATCAAGCGCCTCTATAAAGTCAGCCGGTGATTGGTTTCCGGCAAGAAAATCCTGCACTAAAGCGCCTCTTGATATTTTACCGGCTTCCGGTTTAGAAGGGTCGCGATAATTTGTTAGTGCCGCAAACCTTCCGGTGCTGGAAATCCCTAGCCATGTACCGCCTTGCTCCAAGTCTCGGCCAGCCAATATGGAGGGCTCATCTTCCCAAAAATGCACAGGTTTTGTCGGACGCCCGTAAAATTCATCCCGGTTCGCCGCAACAATCAATTTGTATTTAGGATGGTTCTGAAATTGGAAATTTATCAAACACATAAAGAGAGCCTCCTTTTCTTCAATTATAAAGGAAGAAAAGGGGTGTGGATAGGAATTAAAAAAGGCAGCTAAGAACAACTTTCGCTTTCCTGAAAAAAATGAGAGCAGAATTACAAACAGGGCAGGCGACCATTGAGGGTTGCCTTCTCTTTGCATAAACGTGTTGGTTCTCCCTATTTTATTTCCAGATGCTCTTTTAATGTTTGCTGGACGTATTTCAATTCTTGAGGATTCATTTGATAGTACCAAATGTTATCAATGGTTAGGTCTGTGCCTTTTTCAAAATAGATTTGATCGATTGACTGAATCGCCCCCCGGTAATTTTTTTGAATCTCCATCAGTTCGCTGAAGCTAAAGCTGGTTTTGATGTTTTCTCCTAAGGCATCAAATATTTTTTTATAATTGTATAAGCTTTTTGCTGAAGCCGTTTTGTTCAAAATGCTTTCAATAACTTGTTTTTGCCGATCTTGCCGTCCAAAATCACCATTCGGATCTTGTTTGCGCATTTTCACATAGCGCAATGCCTGTTCACCATCAATAGTTTGTTCTCCCAATGTAAAATCCTCAAAGGCAAGCGGGCTCTCAATCGTTATCCCGCCCACTGCGTCAACAATGTCTTCGAAGCCCTCCATATTTACTTGGATTGCGTAATCGATCGGAATATCAAGCAGGTTCTCTACCGATTCCATCGACATCATCATTCCGCCAAAAGCATAGGCATGATTGATTTTATCAAATATTCCGTACCCCTTTATTTCTGTGTAGGTATCCCTTGGAATACTGACCATTTTAGTAGATTTATCTGTTGGATTAATAGTTAAGACGATCATGGTATCAGATCGTCCGCGATCATCTTCCCGTTCATCGACTCCCAGAAGCAAGACGGAAATGGGAGCCTGCTTTTCTAAAACAACTTTTTCGGGACGCTTGGCCGAAACTTCCCTAGCGATGGGTTCATAGATCTCATCGAGTGTGATTGTGGCATCCGGAATCAAAAAGAACAGATAGGCGCCAGCTACAGCAAAAATGAAAGCTATAGCCCAACCTGTCCCGCGGAGCAATTTTTTTTTAGGTGAACGTGCTTTTCTTTTTTCCAATATTTTCAGTCCTTTCTGGGTCCAAAAAGATATGCAGAAGGAAATAATGGGTAGTATGAACCCAAAAATGTATTTTCTTTATACTAAATGCTTCGCTTATATAGGTCAATATATTTAATTGAATTTTCAGAAATAAAAATGTTTAAATTTTCTATGATAAATGATATGATTTCAATAAATCTATTAACCCAGTAATAAAACAATAAGTAGGTTTTAGTGCCTAATAGTTTTTGGAATTCAAATATTTTAAAGTCAATTTGATTTAAAACAATATTAAACTATTAAAATGTTTGTATTTTTCCGAATTTTTAAATAGTAGAGGTGTTTGCATATGCCCGTTGTCTATCGAAATTTCCCGACCATAATAAAATTCATCTTCATCTTTTTTGTTTTATTATTTTTTGGGGGAACAGGGGTTCAAACCAGCCAGACCGAAGCGGGAAAAGAATTGCTGAGGCTGCAAGAAACCACAGAGCGATTAAAAATCAACAGCGAAATGAATCTTCTTGAAGATCCCGAAGGTGAATTCACTATTGAAGAAGTCACCCACTTTCCTTTAGACAAGCAGTTTTTGCCAACAGTAAATCAAGTTCACAAGGCGGACAATGCTTCTGCTGCTTATTGGGTAAAACTTGAGGTGCAAAATGAAGCTCCGGGCAAAAGCTGGCTGCTCGAATTGAGTGAACCGTCTATCGAAAGTGCCATCCTTTACTCGCAAAATGAATCTGGTGAATATAACGAAGAAAAAGTCGGGCGCCAAAATCCAGCAAATGATAGTGAGCCTTTTTACAATAATTTTGCCTTCGACCTGAATTCAGAACCAAGTACAAACGAAATATACTACTTGCGCGTCCAATCATCCGGACCGCTTCAACTCCCAATTACAATCTGGGAGCAAACAGCTTTTGAAAAGCATACTCGCAATATGGCTCTATTGATCGGCATATTTAGCGGAATAGGCGCAGCCATCATCCTTTATTACATTCATCAATTTACAAAACATCGTGAAAGCAGCTATTTTTATTTTGTATTTTTTGTTCTATCAATGTTTTTTGCCATCACTTCCATGGCAGGGTTGAATTTTTCCTATATTTGGCCGAAGTGGGATTGGTGGAGCCGGTATTCTACATTATTTTTTGCCGGATGGGGCAGTATTTTCGCCTTGCTTTTGGCAAAAAGTTTTTTAGATGCACGCCGAAGAATGCCGAAAACAAACAAAATCTTCAATATCTTGGTTTCTGCCAATTTCATCCTGATTTTAATTCTGTTTTATTCATATGAAACAGTCCGGCTGCTTTTGCCGCTTGCATTATTCGTGTCGATGATTATGGTTTTGGCTATATCTGCCTTGCTGTGGAAAAGGAGCATACTTTTTGCCCGGTATTTCACAGTTGCTTCGGTTTTGTTTGCAATTGGCATCGGACTTTCGATTTTAATGACATATGGAGTCTTGCCATTAACAATCAGAATGCAGTATGGGTCAAACTTAGCAATGCTTGGCGGCGTGTTTCTTTTTGCATTAGGGATTACTGATAAAGCTTATGTAAGGGAAAAGGAAAAAGTGGAACGTGAACGGAAAGCAACTGAGCGGCAGCGCCTTGCTATGGAATCGTTAGAACGTGCGATTGAACGAAAAGACGAGCTGCTGGCATTTACTTCACACGGTTTACGCACACCTCTGTACGGTATGATCGGCATTGCTGAATCTTTGCAGGAAGTGACAGCTGGGCGTTTGCCTCCGGCAATCAACAGCCAGCTTGGGATGATTGTATCGAGTGGCAAGAAACTGGCTCATATGATCAATGAAATATTGGATTTTTCAAAACTGAAACAAAACACCTTGAATATCCAAGTACAACCGGTCGAACTGAATAAAGTCGTTGAAAATGTTCTGGCTATATGTGCACCTCTTGTGAAAAATAAGGAAGTCCAGCTTTATCAAACTATTCCGGCTGATGTGCCGAAAGTTGTGGCGGATTTGGAACGGGTTGAACAGATTCTTTACAATCTGGTCGGTAATTCAATCGAGCACACATCTACAGGGGAAATAGTCATTTCAGCAAAAAAGGTCGGGAAACAAGTGGAAATATCGGTAAAGGATACGGGTGCTGGGATTCAAGAAGACCAGCTTCTGAATTTGTTTGAACCTTTCCATAAAGAACTAAATGAAAAAGAGGGGGAATTTGAAGGAGTCGGAATCGGCTTGAACATTACAAAACGGCTTGTCGAATTGCAGGGGGGATGGCTCGATGTAGAATCGGAAGTCGGAGTCGGCTCAACCTTTAGTTTTACCTTGCCAGTATATATGGATCAAAATGAAGAAGAGGCAAAGACTGCGGAAGCACCTTTTATAGAGGAAATGACAGCTTCCCAGTTGGCCAGCACGTTGGTGAACCGGAAAATCGGGAAAAGGAATATCCGTATTTTGGTCGTAGAACACAATGAAATAAACAGGAAAATGCTGACTTACCAACTGCTGCAAGCTGGCTATAAAGTCACAGGGATAGCAGAAGGAAAAGAAGCGATTCAGATATTGGAAGACAAGCCGATGGATATGCTTATCCTGGATTGGTCTTTGGAAGATATGGCTGGCGATGAACTTTGCAGGCAAGTACGTGCAAAATTCACATTAACGGAACTGCCTATTCTCATGTTGTCGGATAAAACGGGGCTCCAAGAAAAGACCAATGCGTTTACGGCTGGAGCAAATGACTATCTAATCAAACCTTGTGATAAAGAAGAGTTTCTGCTGCGTGTCGAAACTCTTGCAAATTTAAGGAGTTTAACGCAGGAAATCACAAATCTAAATTATTTTCTTGAACGAAATGTAAAAGAGCGGACAATGGCTCTTGAAATCACCAATATGAACCTGGTGACAGTGAATGACGAAATACAGGAAATTGAAAAGGCCCGAAATGAAATGCTTTCCACAATATCGCATGAACTTGGAACGCCGATCACCTTGATCCATAGCTATATTCAAGCCGTCAAAGAAAGTTTAATTGACGAAAAAAATCCGCGCTATTTGGATATGATCCATAATAAACTGCTGCTTTTAGAGCGGTTGACAGAAGATCTTGTAGAGCTTGGAAAATACAAATCCGGAAATATGACGCTGCGTTTCCAGCAAGTCCGCTTAGGAGAATGGTTGGACCGCATCATCAAGGGAATGGAGTCGGATGTGAAACAAAGCGGGCGTTTCTTCGAAAATGTCGAGAAAGAACGCAAAAATTGGGAAAATAATTTGACGATGTCAATAGATGTTGACCGTATTGACCAAGTGTTTTCGAATGTTCTTTGGAATGCTGTGAAACATACCGATTCCCAAGACGGAAAGATCACCATATCAGCTGAAATTTTCTCGCGAGGAAAAGATGGGGCTGTGCTGGAACATGAAGGGTTCGATGCAGAAGTAATTATAAAAGTGGCTGATACAGGCTGCGGCATCGACGAAGATGTACTTCCTCACATTTTTGACCGCTTCTTCAAGAAAGGCGATTCTTCCGACTATAAAGGCAGTGGACTTGGTCTGGCGATAGCGAAAGAAATTATCCTTTCGCACAAAGGGGAAATCTGGGCTGAAAGTGAAAAAGGAAAAGGCAGCATTTTCTACATTGCTTTGCCATTAAGTTTTTAATGCGAGAATTGGAGGAAAGCTTATGAAAACCGCTACTGTTTTGATTATTGAAGATGAAGATGGAATCCGCGAATTGATCCGATTGTTCCTTCTCAAAAAGGGGTACCGGGCAATTGAAGCTGAAGATGGTTATAAAGCGCTGGAAATATTGGCTAAAGAGACACCGGATCTAGTTTTGCTTGATATCGAAATGCCGGGAATGAACGGACTTGAAGTGTGCGAGCAGATTCGCATGCAAACAAAGCTGCCCATTCTTTTCGTCAGCTATAGGAAAGAACTGACATATAAAATCCAAGGACTTGAAGTGGGTGGAGACGATTACATTACAAAGCCCTTCGATTTCAATGAATTGGAAGCTCGCATAAGAGCTATACTTAGGCGGAATGGCTGGTCGAACGGTGAGGAAGAGAAACTTTCCGTGCTGGAATTCAAAGACATGCATATCCATATTGACGCTAGAGAACTTTACATCGCTGGAAAGCCTGTAAGGTTGTATCATAAAGAATTTCAATTGCTGTTGCTTCTTGCCCAAACCCCTAATCGTGTGTGGACAGCAGAACAATTATACGATCGGGTTTGGGGGTATTACTCGGAAGGAGATATGCAAACAGTGAAAGTGCATATAAGCAATTTAAGGCGCAAGGTAGAAAAAGATCCATCAAATCCAGTTTATATACAAACGGTGCGCGGCTTTGGATACAAATTCTCATTCGGTTAACAGCTAAAGGGCTCTTTCATTTCTGTCATTCCTGGCAGAAATGAAAGAGCCTTTTTGTGCCTTCAGAAATAATTTAAATATTTAAATTATTTAACTTCATTTTAACCTCACGGCTATAGCATTAGGTCAAATGATTTATGAAAAGGAGGAAGAAAAATGGTTGGAAATCATATTAAATTACCAGAGAAAAAAAACCTTGGCAGTTTAGAAAAACAAACTGTATTCAAAAGAACCGAAGAGCTGAATGCTGGAAATTCTCTTGGGACGTCATTAGGTTTATCGGAAAACATCACTGGATCTCTAACATATCTGTTCGGGTTCATTACAGGCATCATCATTCTGTTTTTCGAAAAGGAAAATCGCTTTGTCAGATTCCATGCCACACAATCCATTTGCATATCGCTTATCTTTTTTGCATTGTTTACAGTTTCAGGAATGGTGCCGATTGTGGGCTGGTTAGTGGAAGTTACCCTTTTGCCTATCGGTTTAGTGCTTTGGATTATCATGATGTTGAATGCCTATGAAGGAAAATATTCAAAGGTTCTTTACGTCGGAAATTTTGCTGAGAAACAATTTCAAAGAAAAATAAACAAAAAAAAACTTGAGGTGAATTAAATGGAAGGTTCGTTCAATACTAAAGAATTTTTATACAGGTTAAAGAAAAGGCTTCCGCTAATAATAATTATAACTTTGCTGTTCACAGTATTAAGCGGTGTCTTAAGCTACAAGTTCCTTCAGCCCGTTTATCAAGCTTCCACTCAAATCCTTGTGAATCAGACTGCAGGTTCAGCAACAGGAGACCAAGCTTTGGATATAGAGTCCAATATTCAATTGATCAGTACGTACAACGGTATCATTAAAAGTCCCGTGATCCTTGCAGCAGTTATTGAGGAACTAAATCTTAATGATACTGTAGCCACATTGAACGAGCGGATTACAGTCAGCAGTGCAGAAAAATCTCAGATTCTTCAAATTGATGTTGAAGACGGCTCTATGGAAAATGCAGTTCTAACTTCCAATACTATAGCATCTGTTTTTCAAGAAGAAATTAAAAATTTAATGAACATTGATAATGTTAGAATCCTGTCTCCTGCAGAAATGCCTGCTATTTCAAAACCAATCAGACCAGATCCTTTATTGAATATGGCAATCGGTGCAGTTGTCGGGTTTATGTTTAGTTTAGGGCTTGTTATTTTACTGGATCAAATGAATACGACAGTTCGCACAGAGGAAGATATTGAAGAGATTATCGGCCTTCATGTACTTGGGATTGTCAATTCTTCTAAAGCAGAAAAAGCTGTGAAAAAAACTACTGTAAATGATGAAAAGGGGATGAAGGAACATGTTGAAATCGAAAAAAAGCAAGCCATTAGCAACTCGAAAATTGGTGGCTCGTACTAATCCTAATTCGATCGTAACTGAACAATACCGTACAATTCGAAGCAATATCAATTTTTCACTTCCGAGCGTAGATATGAAAACATTGCTTTTCACTTCAGCCTCAAAAGAAGAAGGGAAGTCAACCACTTCCGGGAACATTGCAATTGTTTTTGCGGAATCCGGGAAAAAAGTGCTGCTTGTTGATGCCGATATGAGACGCCCGACTTTGCACCATACGTTCCGGATGAGCAACAAAGTGGGCTTGTCCAACCTGCTTCTGGAAAAAGGGAATCTTCAAGACGCCATAAAGAAGAGCGGAATCCGCGGGTTAGACCTTTTGATGAGTGGCCAAATCCCATCAAATCCAGCAGAGCTTCTTGATTCGGTAGTGATGACTAGGCTGATTGATGAACTCAAAGAGAAGTATGACCTTATTATATTTGACTCCCCGCCAATCTTAGCGGTAACCGACGCTAAAATCTTAGCAAACAAATGCGACGGAACGGTTTTAATCGTTAATACAGGAAAGACAGAGAAAGAAAGCGTCACTAAAGCGCGTGATGCTTTGGCTACAGCAAAAGCCTTTATCCTGGGCGTCGTATTGAACAACTACCCTAAAAACAAAAATAGTGAATACTATCAAAGTTATGAGAGTTGAAATTTTCCAAATTGAAGAATGAGAAGGGGTAATTCAATTGACTATCAGAAAGAGGATTATTTCATTATTTTTCATCGATTCGCTGATCATTCTTTCTTCGATTTATGCTTGTGCGTTATTTTTGTATCCCTTTGAAAATGTGTTAAGGGATCGAATGCTTTTAGTAAGTACTATTACTCTTTTCATTGCCCATCATTCTTTCGCTTGGCATTATGGTTTGTATCGCAAGGTTTGGTCCTATGCTTCAGTTGATGAAGTAAAGTCGATTGCCAAAGCAGTTACTCTTACATTGTTTGTGGCCCTTGTTATGCAATATTTCTACTCTGAGGTTTTATATTTAAGAACTTTGCTATTGACTTGGATGCTGCTTATTTTGCTGCTCGGCGCCTCCAGACTATCATTGAGAGTCTTTAATGAAAGCTCGATCAAACGAAGAAATATCCAGTCTAGCAGAACAATGATCATCGGAGCGGGGCAAGCAGGAAGAATGATTGCACAACAAATGAAGCAAAATCCTCTTTGGGGAAAGAACCCGGTAATTTTTGTAGATGATGATAAGAGAAAATGGCAATTAGAAATCCATGGCATAGAAGTAGTGGGAACGACGGAAAATATTTCGGACCTTGTAATTCAGAATCAAATTGAAGAAATTGTCATTGCAATTCCATCTTTATCCAGAAAAGAAATGGCGGAACTAACTAAAGCGTGTATTGATACCGGCGTTAAAACGCAGACCATACCTCGCCTCGAAGATTTGATATCCGGGAAAATCACCGTTAATGATATTCGGGACGTCAAGATTGAGGATTTACTGGGCCGTGAAGAAGTAAAACTGGATATGGAAAAAATAGAAGAAAAACTATCGAATAAAACAATTATGGTTACTGGTGCCGGAGGATCGATAGGTTCAGAATTATGTCGGCAAATATGTGTGTTAAAACCAGCGAGAATCCTATTGCTTGGGCATGGAGAAAATTCCATATACACCATTGATAAGGAGTTGCGCGGCAAATTTTTGAGCGAGACAGAGATTATCCCTATAATTGCTGACATTCAGGACAGGGAGCGTATTTTTAAAATAATAGAAGAACATAGACCGGATATTATTTATCATGCAGCCGCACACAAACATGTTCCGCTTATGGAAGCTAACCCGATAGAAGCTGTTAAAAACAATATTTTCGGAACAAAAAATGTTGCAGAAGCCGCAGATGAATATGGCGTAGGAAATTTCGTTATGATATCAACTGATAAAGCGGTAAATCCGCCAAATATTATGGGTGCTTCGAAACGCTTTGCTGAAATGATCATTCAAAACCTAGCCATATCAAGTAAAACGACATTTGCAGCCGTTCGATTTGGCAACGTTCTTGGCTCCAGGGGAAGTGTAGTGCCTCTATTTAAAGAACAAATCGCAAAAGGCGGTCCAGTAACAGTAACAGATCCGGAAATGACCCGGTATTTCATGACAATTCCGGAGGCTTCTCGATTAGTGATCCAAGCGGGGCTGCTTGCTAATGGAGGAGAAGTATTTGTATTGGATATGGGTGAGCCAGTCAAAATTGTGGATTTGGCTCGTAATATGATTAAACTTTCCGGTTATGAAGAAAAAGATATCAAAATTCAATTTACCGGTATGCGCCCTGGAGAAAAAATGTACGAAGAACTTCTTGACCCGAGCGAAATTCAATCCGAAAAAATATTTCCAAAGATTTACATCGGAAAATCAACTCCTATTAGTATGGGTGAAATGAATATTGTTCTTAAAAATCTTCCATACATGTCAGAAAAGGAAATTAAAGATAAACTTCTTAGTTTAGCCAATAGAAAATCCCAAAGAACTGAAATGGAAAAAGAAAGATGGAAGAAGAATTGGAAACAAGAAGGGGAGTTGCACAGAATATAAAATATGCGAGGTGCTACTGAAAGAGAGAATAGGGATACCCCTATTTATATTTGCTCGATGCAATAGAAATACAATTAGGAGGATATGTGGATGCATACCTTGCAGAGACGAGTATATGAAAACGCTCCTATTTTTTTGCAAAATATATTACTTAGTCTTGAGGGTTATAGAAAGACAAAAAATATGTATGGAGATGTTTATTATTCTCATTTGATTGAACTGGCCAATAATAAACATTTAGAAGAAGAAGAGGTCCGCAAGTATCAAGAGAAGGAACTGCGCAAACTTATTCAGCATGCTGTAAACAACAGCCCTTTCTATAAAGACTTCTATAAAGGGATAGATATAGCAGAAATACAAACAATTGAAGATCTGAAGAAGTTGCCGGTTCTTGATAAAGAAACATTGGAGGAAAATATTACCCTTATCCATACGAATCACAAAAATTCAATAATAAGAACCTTGGCATCGAATAAAACGGGCAAGCCACTTAAGTTCCTATTTACAAAAGAGGATATACAAAAAAGAATGGCACTACGGGATTTTTTCAGGAAACAGCATGGTGCTATCAATTTGGAAATGAAACGTGCTTCATTCAGTTCCAAGTGGCTGATTTCGAAGAAACAACAGAAAAAAATGTTGTGGAGAAATAATTTTTACATGAAGCAAAGACTGTATTCAGCTCATTATTGTTCAGAACAAAATGCTGAATTGTTTGTTTCGGATCTGGAGGAGTATAAGCCCGACTTTATCGATGGGCTGCCGTCGGCTCTTTTCAAAATCGCTAAATATATCAACGAAAATAAAATCATTCTATCATTCAAGCCAATTGCTATTTTTACTGTTTACGAAAAACTGTATTCACATTACAGGAGGGAAATTGAAGAAGCATTTGGATGTCCCATTCGTGATCAATACTTTTCGTCGGAAGGCATGCCTCTTTTCTCGGAATGTGTCAAAGGAAAACTTCATTACAATCTGTTTTCAGGAGTATTAGAGTCTTCGGTTGAAGGGGAATTGATTGTTACTTGTTTCACTACTCAAGGTACACCACTCATCCGCTACAATATCGGTGACGAATTAAAGCTTACAAAAAATCGAACAAAATGCAAGTGTGGATCAATACATCCAGTTATTGAATCCCTCAATGCCCCCGCCCCTGAATATCTTCAATCAAAAAGTAACGGAAAGTTCACTTCGATATACTTTTCTGGAATTTGGAGTGATTTCCCTGAAGAGATAAACAAAATTCAGTTTATACAAAATACGGAAGAATCAATTGATGTCCTTATAGAAGGAACGGAAAATTACACAAATGCCATCACCGAATCGATACATAATACCATGGAATATCTTTTCGGAAGAGATATGACTTTTAATATTCGTATTGTCGATAAAATTCCAAATCTCACAGAAAAAGATTTTCACTTGGTTATAAACAATTTGGCGGGGAGAAGGTATCTTTTCTAGTGATAGGCCTTTGCTGTTCCAACAATATCTTCAAGAAATTTTAAAACTGATCCTTTATTTTTATAGATTAAAAGCAGGACAAAATGAATTTTCTCCTCTATTGGATTTAACATTTTAAATTTGAAAAAACCTGACCGAATGGATTTTTTGCTCAGTGATGCAAGGTATTCAAATGACTATAAAGGAGAGAATAAGATGAAATATGACTTGGGGGATATATTATGACACTATTGCCGATAGATCAAAAAACAATGTATATATCTAATAGTAAGAACAAGGAATATATCTCCCTATCGATTCCTCATATGACAGGGAAAGAAAAGAAATACATCAACGAAGCTTTCGATACAAATTGGATTGCTCCTATCGGTCCGAATGTCAATCGCTTTGAACAGGAACTTGCAGAATATGTGGGAGTGCAAAGCGGAGCGGCACTTTCTTCCGGTACAGCAGCAATCCACCTTTCTTTGCAGCTGCTTGGCATCGGCAAAGGGGATTTGGTATTCTGTTCGAGTTTAACTTTTGCAGCAAGTGCCAACCCGATCTTTTATGTTGGAGCTGAGCCGGTATTCATCGATTCGGAGGATGAAACATGGAATATGTCGCCGACAGCTTTGCGAAAAGCTTTCGAACAGGTTGCTGAGAAAGGGAAAATTCCAAAAGCCGTTATTGTGGTGAATTTATACGGCCAGAGCGCCAAAATGGATGAATTGCTTGCGATTTGTAATGAGTATGAAGTGCCGATCATTGAAGATGCTGCAGAATCTTTAGGATCGACGTATAAAGGAAAGAAAAGTGGAACCTTAGGAAAGTTTGGAGTGTTTTCCTTCAATGGAAACAAGATTATTACAACATCGGGCGGAGGCATGCTTGTTTCGGATGATGTAAAGGCAATTGAGTACACTCGGTTCTTGGCATCTCAAGCAAAAGATCCTGCCCCATATTACCAGCATAGTAAGATAGGCTTCAATTATCGGATGAGCAATATTCTTGCAGGGATTGGAAGGGCGCAGTTGGAAGTCTTAGAAGACCGGGTTGCTGCAAGAAGAAGCGTCTATAGGAAATACGAAGAAGGGTTAAGCGGCATTGACGCTATAAAGTTCCAGCCTGAACTTGAAGGAACTTATTCCAACAGGTGGTTGTCCGTTCTTACAATAGATCCTCGCCTTTCTTCATTGACTCCAAGCGACATCATGTCTGCATTAAGTACGGAAAATATTGAAACGCGCCATGTTTGGAAACCATTGCATCAGCAGCCGATTTTCAAAGACTGTTTATTTTTCTCCGCTGAAGATGAAAAGCCGATAAGTGATGTGCTGTTTGAGCAAGGACTATGCCTTCCTTCAAGTTCCAGTTTAAGCGAAGTACATCAAAATCGAGTAATAAATAGTCTGAAAAAATTATTCTCCTAAGATAAGTGTATATATTTTGAATATTGGGGGAGGATAAAATGTATGGAATCTCTAAGAGAATATTTGATTTCTGCATATCGTTGATTGCACTGGTTCTTCTCTTTCCGCTTTTCATAGCCATTGCCCTTATCATCAAAGTGGATTCCAAAGGTCCTGTTTTGTTCCGGCAAAAACGTATTGGCAAAGAAGGGGAAATATTCGAGATTTACAAGTTCCGCACCATGATCTTGCATTTGCCAGAAGAATCAATAGAGAAACATTCAAATATTGAAGATTGCGTTACACGGTTTGGCAGGTGGCTGCGCAAAACGAATTTGGACGAATTGCCTCAACTTATGAATATACTATGTGGGGAGATGTCTTTTGTAGGGCCTCGTCCCGCACTCCATAACCAATATGAACTCATTCGTATGCGGGAAGAAATGGGTGTGAACAAACTGAGGCCAGGCCTTACAGGAGTCGCTCAAGTGAAAGGCCACGATTTCATCTCTAATTTCGAGAAAGTGGTTTTTGACTCATATTATGCCAGAAACAGAGATTTTCAATTTGATATGAAAGTTCTTTTTTGGACCGTCAAATGTGTCCTTAAAACAGAAGGAATGCGTGTGGATTTCGAATGAATAGAATGGCCGTGCTTTCAAAGCCGGCTTTTTTATGTTCGTCTAAACTATAGGAAAGCTTTTTCAAGTATGAAATTCCATAAGGTAAAACAAAATTGAAAGGGAAAAATAAAAAAACAGGAAAAATGCTTAAAAAACATTCAAAATAGAGATGAAGCAGAAGGTCTAATTTTATAAGGAAAAGGGTATAAAAGAGAAGAGATGGAAGTAGAAGGAGGAGATTACTGTGGATATTCAGGCGAAAAGGGATTTGTTGAAAGATAAGTTCGGCAATTATTATATTATCTCCAATGCGACTGGCGAGGAATTGACAGTAGTCAATATTGCAGTCTATTATGCATTCAATCAAATGCTGGACGAATCATTAATTGCGAAAGTAAATGAAAGGTACCCGAACAAGGTGGCAATCGGGAAATATTTGGCTGATTTAGCTGAAGAGCATATCGAACAGCTTGAACGCTCAGAGGGCGAAGGCCGCATCTACGATTTCAAAGAAGTGCAGAAACATTATAAGTTGCATGTAAAACCGATTTATGACAAATCGTTGCATATGTAAAAATATAGCGTCAAGGCAAGATCGCCTTGACGCTATATTTTTATTTTGTTATTTGGTTCTGTTGATGAAACTACCGTTATTACTGCACGTCTAATTCGAAAAAGGAGCGGAGAAAAATGAAGCATTTGATGAAGTCAGGCATTTTTATTGTCGTCTTGATTTTGGGTGTTTTCGCCAGTATGCCGCCAAGTACTGCAGCGGCGAAAACGGATGTTTCAAAAGCTGCAGTTCAGCCATTGAGCAATGACGTAGGAATCCAAGCAAAAAAATCACACCGCCTCCAAGCCTATGATTATTTTATGAAAGATGGAACAACAGCTCATTTCGAAGGCAAAGGCAATGAATATGCCGATCTTACAATCCGCACGGAATATTTGAAAGAAAATCACGTGGCGCTGTATGAAGATAATGGAGGGACAGTAGTGCTGCGGGTTTACCGCTTAAGCAAAAACCGGGTTGAACTGGTGAAACAAGAAGCGGAATTTTACAAAGAATACAAGCCGACCGTAAAGCAATTGCGGGCGTTGAAACCGATATCCGTCTATTTGAAATTTCCAATGAAAAAAGGGGATAAAGTAGATGGCCGCAAGATTGTCAGCACACAAGCCACTGTGTCGACTCCTTATAAAAAGTTCAAGAAAGCCGTTGTATTTGAAAGCAAAAGTGAAGACGGTGCCGTTTACAGAACATACTTCGTAAAAGGCTTTGGTGAGGTGAAACGCGAGTTTATCCTGAAAGAAGGAAAAAACACATACAAAGTCACTTCAAGCCTGGAATCCATTAAGTAATTGAATGAAAGAAAAACCTGCTCGGGCTTGTCTCTTTGTGCAGGAAAAAACTCCCTTTTCAATTATATGAAAAGGGAGTTTTCTTTAGCCTGGCAAAATTTCTTTGGAAAGTTCAACGATGTATTTCAATTTGTTCCATTGCTGTTCTTCAGTCAAGATGTTGCCGTGATGGGTAGAAGCAAAACCGCATTGCGGCGATAAACATATTTGGTCAAGCGGCACGTATTGGCTTGCTTCTTCGATGCGGGATTTGATAAGTTCCTTGTCTTCTAATTCACCATGTTTGGAAGTGAAAACGCCAAGCACCACTTTAGCGCCACCTTTAGGGATGTGTTCAAGCGGTTGGAAACTGCCTGACCGTTCATCGTCATACTCCAAGAAGAAGCCGTCCACTTTTTCTTTTGCAAACAACGTCGGTGCGATCAAGGCATAGCTTCCTTCAAAAGCCCAATCAGACTGGTAGTTGCCGCGACAAAGATGAGTAGTCACGCTCAAGTCTTCAGGTTTGCCTTCCAACACCCCATTCGCTACCCGTAATGCCAAATCGATCAAATACTCACGTGGATACTGTTTATCATTGAAAGGGATATCCGGCGATGAAAGCCCAGCAATGTAAACGTCATCCAGCTGGATATAGCGTGCGCCAGCATCATAGAAAGCCTGGAAAGCATCACGGTAAGCCTGGATTACATCTTGTGCGTATACTTCGATATCGGGATACAAGTTGACATCCCGAATGCCTTCGTTGAAGAATTGGTTAGGGCTAGGAATCGTCAGTTTTGCAACAGCGCGGTCTCCAACAATTTCCTTGAACTCGATAAAATCTTTCACAAAAGGATGCTCCGAAGAGAAAGAAATTTTTCCGATATTCCGGACATCATACGCTTCGGTTTCAACATGCTTGAATCTGTATCCATGATCAGGCGTATATCCTTCAAAACCATTGATGTGGGCCATGAAGTCTGTATGCCAGAAAGTGCGGCGGAATTCGCCATCGGTTACGGCTTGAAGACCTACTTCGATTTGCTTGTCCACAATACGCTTGATTTCTCTTGTCTCCACTTCACGCAATTGTTCGGCTGAAATGCTGCCTTCCTTGAAATCCTTCCGGGCTTTATGTATTGAATCTGGGCGGAGCAAACTTCCTACGTGATCTGCTTTAAACGGTGCTTGGGTGGCAATGACAGTCATGAACTATTCCTACTTTCTTTTTTAGGTTTTTACAAAGACAAAACAGGGGCTTTCTCCAATAGAAGAAAGCCCCTGTTACGGTAAGCATCCTTCTCATCTTCTAAGCATATGCATGCCTATTGGAATTAGCACCGTGGCCTATTCAGGCTGGTTGCTGAGACTTCACCGGGCCAAATCCCTCCGTCTCTCTTGATAAGAAATAAGCTATGAAATTGTCTGTGCACTTAATATATCTAAGCTTAAAGTAAAGTTTGCAAAAGTGCAACAGAAAAATTGAAATAGTAGAAAAAATTAATTTATTGAACCAGCCATAAATTTTCGAAATAAAAGGGCTCCGGTTTGAATGGAGTCCTTTATGAGAAACCGATCATATTAACGCCAGTTTTGCTTCAGAACATTTTTTCAAGAAAGCTTCCGTAAAATCCGTACCGCGCATTTCACGATCCGGCATCAATTGCTGGATTTTTTCGACCATGGCATGGCCGATTCCTTCGCCGTGGAAAGAAGGATTCACTGAAATATGATGAAGCGTAAAGTGCGTTTCATCTACTTCTATGCCGACTAGTCCGACAAAAGCTTCTCCTTCTTTCCAAAGGAACAGATGCCAGTTTGGATTCGTCTGATATATATTCATTGTTTCTTTTAGTTTCTTCAGTTCACGCTCTTTGGGCATAAAAGACAACAGTCCCATAGCGATTTTTTCACATGATTTCTTGTATCGAACTAACATAATTGAACTTTCATCTCCGTCTCGAAAAGTATCATCCGCTGCCTTTATAACCAATACAGATTATTCCCGAATTTCAGGGGTCTAAACATAGAATTGAAAATTTTTTTAGTAAAGTGATATAGCATGGCCTTGAAGCGGCTCGATGGTTTCAAAAGCGGCGGAAAGGCGGCTGGCAAAATGTTCAGGAGGTTCCCTTGTTTCAATGTAATAGGAAACAAGCCGGAGGTTTACCGTCAAATGCTGATGGCAATCGGTTGGCAATGGAATGGCATGTTCTTTTAAAGTGAAAGAGAAAGCCGGAAGTTCTTCGGGCAAAAGAAGGATTTCTGCTTTGTTGCAGGCAGAGCCGTTGTCAGTCAGCTGCTCAAAAGAAATGGCCGAGTCCAGCGTAAAAGGTAAGAACATTTGGTCCGCAAAAATAGTGAATTTCCGATTTCTGATGATCTGGCATTTATGGGCTTGTAGCTTGAAATTAGCCTGCATCAATCCAGCGAATTTAATGGCTGTTTGAGTAATCCGCTCTTTTTCGGACATGCCTTTGTTCCCCTTTCCATTATGCTTGAACTTCAGAGTGCCGATTCACTGTCAATTGAAGCGACTGGCAGTAAGGGCATTTTTCATATGCTTCCTGTTTTTCCAGCTGTTCGATATATTTCTCGCAATCAATAAACTCTCTTTTATCCGCTGGAGTTCCTACAAACCCGCAGCGATCCCCAGCGTACTGCTTCTTATGAATCCGCTTCTTTTTATGGTCTACGAAATAATTCAACGAGATCGCTTCCTTTCTTTGAGAAATCAGCTGGATTGGAAAATCGTTAAGGATTCGTTTCAGGGAATCGATAAAACCGTTTATCATCTGAAATACTGGAAAACGGAATAACGGACCAAAAGCATAAAAAGCCGAAAAGATGTCCATGATATTGGATTCTTTCCGGCTTTGCTAACAGCGCTATTGTCTGTAACATTCAACCAATTGATATATGGCGGGAATTTTAATGAAGAGTCTATAAAAACTGGAAATTTAATTTTGTGGCAACTGCAGCCGGAAACGCTATGGTTTCCATTGAACTCTAGCTTAATCGATTTTTATCAAAAAGTATATAAAATTGTCTAAATTTTATAAAACTTTTCTATATATATGTTAGATGATGAAGTATAAGCAGAATACATGTATCAAATTGGAAAAATCGCTACAATGAAAAAGATAGGGAGTGAAGAGCATGCAACCAAAGAAATTTGAAAATATACCTTTATCGGTCCTGGATTTGGCTCCGGTAAATGAAGGAAGCGATGCGGCGCAATCGTTCAAAAACAGCGCAGCACTTGCGCAGCACGTGGAGAAATGGGGCTTTACTCGATATTGGCTCGCTGAACACCACAATATGCCGGGAATAGGAAGCTCCGCGACATCTGTATTGATCGGACATATAGCGGGCGCCACAAAAACCATACGTGTCGGTTCAGGTGGCATCATGCTGCCAAATCACGCGCCATTGGTGATTGCCGAGCAATTCGGTACGCTTGAGACCCTTTATCCTGGGAGAATTGACTTAGGTTTAGGACGGGCTCCAGGGAGCGATCAGGCGACAGCATATGCACTGCGAAGAACATTGCAGAGCAGCGGTGATGATTTTCCGGAACAAGTGGCGGAACTTGAAGAGTACTTTTCCGGCACTGCGTCAGCGCGTGTCAGAGCTTATCCGGGGGCCGGCTTGAAGATTCCGCTTTGGCTGCTGGGATCTAGTGGATTTAGTGCACAACTTGCCGCTTTCAAAGGACTGCCGTTTTCGTTTGCCAGCCATTTTGCACCGGATTACACCATGCAGGCGCTGCAGCTTTATCATCAAAACTTCAAGCCGTCTTCGGTTCTAGAAGAACCATATGCAATGGTGGGGGTCAATGTCATTGCAGCAGACACGCAAGAACGCGCTGAATGGCTGGCAACTTCCCAGCAGCAGCAAATGTTCGCGCTTATGCGTGGCATGCCGACGATGCTGAAAGCGCCAATCGACCGGTTAGAGGACGCTTGGTCAGACCGGGAAATCTCAATATTCCGTGAAAAACTCGATACAGAATCGATGATTGTTGGAACTCCGGATGTCGTTCGTGATAAACTGAGAAATTTCATCCTGAAAACGAGAGCCAATGAAGTGATCGTCAATTCACAAATATTCCATCAGAAAGACCGGCTGCGCTCGTATGAGATTGTGGCAGATTTGATGGACTGACAGTAAAATCCCCGTTCAGAAGAACAGGGGATTTTTTCTTGCCGTGAAAAACACCTTCCATTTCTGGAAGGTGAGCGAGAGATCATTATTGGAGGTCTTTAGCCTTTGCTTCTTCACGTTTAACTTCTTCCAGCAGATCGTCTTCCTCGAAAGCGGCATATTCAGGGCCGCCTTCACCGATCATGTTAAGGGCAGCAATATAATCTTCATCCAATTGGCGGACAACTTCTTTAGGAAATGCACGCGCACGATCCATGATGGATAACCTCCTGTACAAATTGCTTTAAGACCGTGGAGAAGGAAGGCAATCTCTTTCTGATTCCATTATACTGAATTATTAGAAAGTTTAAAAGGAGATAGGCTTGAAGGATTTCTCTGCAAAATGTTGAATCAATCAATTTATGAAAGGAGAAGGGGAGATGGCGTTCAACACCTTGAAACAGAAAATCGAAGAGCGGCTTTTAAAAATTGATGGCATCGGCAGTCTCTTTATCGAAACGGAAGGGCAATCCATAACTATCAATCCAGACAGGAAAATGAAGGCCGCGAGCGTTATAAAATTACCTATTCTGCTTGAAGGTTATCGACAGATCGACAGCGGCATAATCAGCGGGACAGACCGAATCAGCTTGAGCAAAAAAGAATTGGTGGGAGGAAGCGGCATCCTTGCGCATTTAGAGTCGGTCCGCGAGTTATCGGTGCACGACATTCTAATGCTGATGACCATTGTATCGGATAATACCGCTTCCAACTTGGCGATCAAACACTTAGGCATGGAAAATATCAATGGACTCACTGCAATGCTTGGCTGTACTAATACGGTATTGGGGCGCCAGTTCATGGATTTAGAAGCAGCTGAAAAAGGGCTGGACAACTTTACTTCAGCAAGAGACATGGTCCTTTGCTTGAAAGAAGCTGACACGGGAAAAACATTGGCAAAAAAGAGCAGGCAGCAAGTGATCCATACATTAAAGCAGCAGCAATTGACCGCCAATTTGCATGGACGCATTGATGAAGACAGCGAGGTTTCGATTGCCAGCAAATCAGGAAGCTTGAGCGGAGTGGTCAATGACGTTGGGATGATTGAGTTGAGCGGCCAGAAAGTATATGTCGCGGTTTTGCTAGGTGACCTGCCTGACAACCATACAGGCCAGGAAATCATTGCAGATATCGGCTGGTATATACATGAATATTTGCATGAAATGGAAAAGACCCGCTAAAGCTCTCGCTATAGCGGGTCTTTTTATAATACCTTCTCCAAAAAATCCCGGGCACGGTCTGTTTTTGGATTGTTGAAGAATTCAACTGGGTTGCCTTCCTCCACCAAAACACCGTGATCCAAGAACAAGACACGGTCTGCCACTTCACGCGCAAAGCCCATTTCATGGGTGACAACTGCCATCGTCATTCCGGATTTTGCCAAGTCTTTCATAACATCAAGCACTTCTTTAACCATTTCAGGATCGAGTGCTGAAGTCGGTTCATCAAACAGCATCAATTCCGGTTCCATCGCAAGCGCCCGCGCAATGGCGACACGCTGTTTCTGGCCGCCGGACAAGCTGCTCGGATAAGCCTTTTCTTTAGGCGCCAAGCCCACCCGCTTCAACAAAGCCCGCGCTTTTTCTTCCGCAGCCGCTTTTTTTTCGCCTTTTACTTTGATTGGCGCATACGTCAAGTTTTCAAGCACAGTCATGTGTGGGAACAAATGAAAATGCTGGAACACCATGCCGATTTGCTGACGGACTTTCTGGTTTTCTTTAGTTGACTCCATCAAGTTCTGCCCGTCGATCCATATGGTTCCGGATGTCGGTGTTTCAAGCAAGTTCAAGCAGCGAAGAAACGTAGATTTTCCGGATCCGGAAGGACCGATAATCGAAACCACTTGGCCTTTTTTGATTTCAGTCGTGATATCTTTCAAAACCTCGTGATTGCCAAAACTTTTATGCAGTTTTTCTACCTTAATCACTTTTTTTCAGCCTCCGTTCGAACATTCTTCCAATCACTGTTAGTCCCATGACGAGACACCAGTAGATGACGCCGACAAAGAGCAGCGGTTCGAAGTTTCGGAACAAGTCAGCTCCGACCACTTGCGCGCGGCGCATCAAGTCCAAATAGCCGATGGTCGACACGATGGCGGATTCTTTTGTTAGTGTGATGAATTCGTTCATCAATGCAGGCAGTATATTTTTCAATGCTTGCGGCAAGATGATGTCTTTCATCATTGCCCGGTATGGAATCCCAAGAGCATGCGCGGCTTCCATTTGCCCTTTGTCAACCGCTTGGATTCCAGCACGGATAATTTCAGAAATATAGGCTGACGAGTTTAGCCCGAATGCCAAAATGGCGGCTAAAAATGCATCGATATCATAACCTGTCAATTGCGGAACAGCATAATAAATGATCATCAGCTGAAGGATGAGCGGCGTTCCGCGGAATACAGAAGTATACGCGTCAGCAGCCCATCTTAACGGTTTGATATGGCTGATTTTGCAAAGCGCCAAAAGGGTGCCGAAAATGGCTCCCAAAATAATGGCGAAGAAAACAAATTTTAATGTAACCCATATCCCTTCCAGCATGAAGGGGATATAGGGCACCATTTGCGAGAAATCCAGATTCATAGTTTACATCTCTTTTCCAAAATAATAATGATGGTTATTCAGTCAATTCTTCCGACAGCCACTTGTCTTTCAATTCCTGGAGTTTGCCGCTTTCTTCAGCTTCTTTCAGGACCTTATTAACATCATCCACCAACTCGCTTCCTTTAGGGAAAGCTACAGCCATACCCGGTGAACTTGTTGTTGGATCATCAAAATGTGCCAGGTCCTGGGCTTCGGTATAGCCGAATCCGGCTGCTTTGTCCATATAAACTGCATCAACGCGGTTGCTCAAAAGTTCCTGGATCAAAGCGCCCGATTCATCAAGTGCTTTGATTTCGAAGTTGATGCCTTCATCAGCTTTGATTTGGTTGGCCCCTTCTTCTTGAATAGAGCCGAGTTGGACTCCAAGAGTCTTGCCTTCCAAATCTTCCAGGGATTTGATAGAGGAATCTTTTGTAGTAATGAAAATTTCCCCTGAACGGTTGTATTCTGTAGAGAAATCAACGTTTTCTTTGCGTTCATCAGTAGCTGACATTCCAGAAAGTACCATGTCCACACGGTTGTTTTGCAGTGCCCCGATCAAACCGTCGAATTTCATATCAGTAATCTTCAACTCATAGCCGAGTTCATCAGCAATGTGATTGGCAAGATCAATGTCAAAACCGACAAATTCGCCTTCCGGATTGCGTGATTCAAAAGGTGCGAAATCCGCAGAAGTCGCCATTTCCAACACTTTGTCTTCTGATGCGCCCTCTGAACCTGTTTGGCTTTCTTCTGTACTGCCGCAAGCCCCTAACAGTAAAGTGAACGAAGCGGACATTGCGATAAAAGTATTTTTCATTTTCATTAGTTTTTCCCCCAATAAGATATTTATGGATATTTATTCGTTAAAATGAATTTTAACAGATGAGATTTCTTTTGTGAAGGTTAATATAGCGGCAAAATGAATTTTATCTATTTCAATTATTCTGGCTTTCTAGTGGAAAATTATCGTATAATAAGGTTTATATGGAGGGGATAAGGTGAAAAAGTTACTTTTAACTGGATTTGAGCCGTTTTTGGACTTTACGGTAAATCCGACAATGCGCATTGTAGAAGAATTGGACGGAATGGAAATTGGGGGATATACAGTGATTGGCAGAATCATGCCGGTGGATTTTGGGACTTCGGGTTCTAAGCTTTTAAGTTTTATTGAGGAAATAAAGCCTGAAGCCGTCATTTCGCTTGGCTTGGCCGCAGGCCGTTTCAAAATGACGCCAGAACGCATTGCGATCAACTTCAAAGACGGTCCTGTAGACAACGAAGGCAACAAGCCTATTGATGAACCGATTAGGGAAGAAGGGGAACCGGGTTATTTGTCGGCATTGCCTATCCGCAAAATGGTGGACCGGTTGATAGCGGACAACTTGCCGGCAGAAATCTCCAATACAGCTGGTGCATATTTATGTAACAATGTGATGTATGAGGGCTTGCATTACGCAAAAACGCAAAAACCGGAAATGCCATCTGGTTTTATCCATATACCGGCTTCCCATGAGCTGGCGATTCAGCACGGGAAAATTCCAAGCTGGTCGCACGAGGATTTAGCCCATGGGATAAGGATTTGCATAGAAGTATTGGGTGAAGAAAACAAATAGAGCGCTGCAGCTGCAGCGCTCTGTTTTCATATGATTTCCCAATTTCGCTGTTTTGCCACAGTAAGGAGGCGGGGCTCTGGCTGAACAGCCACAGGACGGCCGACTAGTTCCAGTACAGGCAAGTCGGAATGGCTGTCGCCGTAGGCGGCGCTATTCTTCCAATCGATATCCTTTCCTTGCAGGGCTTCTTTTATTTTTTCTGTTTTTAACGCTCCCTGAATATGGGATATCGATGCTTTATGATCCAATATATTATTTTTATATGGGATTTCAGTGCCGATAATCGTCTTGATCGGCATATGCTGCGTGGCCGCATGCAAAAGAGGTACAAAAGCGCCTGACACCAGCATTACATGATCGTTGTTTGCCACATGCTGCCCAAGGCGTTCTACTACACGTTGATTCATGTCCCCATGCATTTTATCGGCAATTTCACGAAAGAAGTTTTCAAGATCTCTTTGGGAAAACGATTCAAGAGCGGACAAGTATGCTTGGACAGATCGGGCCCGCATTTTCTTCTCAGGATAGATTTTCAGCTTGCTTCCAATGTATGGGGGTAAAATGTTCCGGAAAAACTGGCGGTAGCGGGCATTGTGCTCGGGATGGTCTTTCAGATGGGCCATCATCAATTGAAAAGTTTCTTTTGAGTACAGCGTTCCATCAAAATCAAATATGGCGACACGCATTCTTATCACTCCGGTTCATGAGATTTCTCTTCTTTCTATCATATCGAAAAAAGAAGAGTCCATCTAGTGTATTCCGTTCTTGAATCCAGGTTTATCCAGCTTCTTCTTGCGGGTATAGAAAAGAAAATTGGAGAGCACTCGAACTAGGAGGACAAAACATGCATAAGCAGCGAATTACAGTGGGATATGTAGAGTTGACAGAAGAAGAAAGCGACAGACTTTTCCAGGAGGTAAAAAAAGATAAGGAAATTGATAACTATAGCGACCTGCAGATTTTGATGGATGATTTTGATTCCCGTATTGTTGAACCGGAGTTTAAACCGTTGGCAGATGTACTGGCTGAAGAAGCGCCGGAAGAAGTGGACGGGCAGGCGGAACGCTATATCGAGATATTCAATAAACTTGAAAACGACTCCCGTTACCGCATCAAATCATCAAATCAAGATTAATGGTAACCGTTCAAGCCTTCGCTTGAACGGTTTTTGTTTTTAAAAAATGAAAAAAACCGGCTCCAACAGAATAAAAAAGATGGCAAGTAGGAATAATAGAGAACTCGCAATATTTTATAAAGTTAAATTTTTATAATTAACCCATTGACTTTGAAAAGGCTTTCATTTAAGATTTTACTAAATCGATTTACTAAACCGGTTTTGTGAGGAGAGCCCATGAAAAAAACAACTATGCAAGATGTAGCGTTAAAAGCAGGTGTTTCCAAAAGTACGGTCTCACAATATATCAATAACCGGTATGAGTTTATGGGTGTTTCGACCAAACTGAGAGTGGAAGAAGCGATTAAAGAACTCGGCTATATACCAAATCACGTCGCAAAAAGTTTGAAGCAAAAGAGATCCGGTACAATTGGCGTAATCGTAGCGAATATCCTGCACACATTCTCGACGGAAATTATTCGAGCGATTGAAGATGTCTGTGAAAGAAACGGCTGCCATTTGTTCGTATGCAATGCAGACGACCAACCTGAAAAAGAACGCCTCTATATTAATATGCTGCTGGCAAAACAAGTTGATGGACTCATAATTTTTCCTACCAACGGCAATCAAGAATATTACAAGCAGTTGAAAAGAGAAGAGTTTCCTATCGTTTTTGTCGATCGAATGATAGATGAACCGATTTATCCGACGATTTTACTCGACAATGTAAGCGCTTCGAAAACAGCCGTCGAAAAGTTGGTTGAAAAAGGAAGAAAGAAAATTGGTCTTGTATCAACATCCATAGCCCAGAAAGTCACTCCCCGTGTCGAACGCATAAGTGGATACAAGAAAGCGCTGTCAACGAATGGCCTTGTCAATGAAGCAGATTGGATTGTCGCAGAGGAACGGCATTTGATCAAAGAGAAACTGCAAGTTCTATGGGAGAGAGACAATCGTCCGAATGCTTTTTTTGCTACAAACGATTTAGCGTTGATTGAACTGCTGAAATTCGTTAAAAAAAACAATCTTGCTGTGCCAAAAGACATTAGCATAATCACAATAGACGATTCGCCATTTTTGGAAATTGCGACTACGCCTATATCGGTCATAAAGCAGCCAACTTTTGAGATGGGGAAAGACGCGGCTGAATTACTGCTGCAAATGATTGTAAGTAAAAAAATCAACAAAGTTTATGCAGAAAGCAGGTATTCGCCTGTGTTGATCGAAAGAGAGTCAATATAAAGCCACTGGAGGGAAACGACTTGCCTAAGGATTATGGTGTATTAACAATTGGGGATGCCATGATTACAATGAATCCTAAAACGACAGGGCCGTTGCGCTATGTGGACCAATTCGAGCGGAAAGTTGGCGGAGCTGAGATGAACTTCGCAATCGGATGCGCGCGTCTAGGTTTGAAAAGCAGATGGATAAGCCGCCTTGGAAAAGATGAATTTGGAAAAGTAATCTACAACTTCGCGCGTGGAGAAGGGATTGATGTTTCAGCGGTCGAGTTTGTTGAAGGAATTCCAACATCGCTGAATTTCAAGGAAATTCATGCAAACGGGGCTGGAAAAACATACTACTACCGGAATCCTTCACCTATTGTGGAGCTTAGAGCAAATGATATATCCGAGGAAATGTTCGAAGGCATCGACGTGGTCCATTTGACCGGTGTTTACTTGGCCATCGGAGAAGCAAACCTGCTGGTTGCGCAAAAAATAATTGAAATTGCCAAGCGAAAAGGGATCCTTATCTCGTTTGATCCGAATATCCGCCTTAAGCTGTGGAGTATCGAAAAAGCAAGAAAAGCTTATGAAACCGTTCTGCCGGAAGTCGATATTTTACTGACCGGCCTTGATGAAATCCAGCTAATATCCGGAAAACAAACAATCGAAGAATTAGTTGAGTACGTGAAGAAATTTGGGATTCGTGATCTTGTAATCAAAGATGGCGAAAAAGGTTCGAAATTGTTCAGGAATGGAAACTGGACCGAATCACCAGGTTTTTCCGTGACACCGATTGATACGGTTGGTGCAGGTGATGGCTTTGATGCAGGATATATTTACGGAATATTGAATGATTTGACCGAAGCCGATTTGCTCAAGTTCGCCAACGGTGTAGGAGCACTAGTAACTACTGTGACAGGCGATAATGAAGGCCTTCCATACTTGGAAGAAGTCAAGGACTTTGTAAGCAACAAGAGAGTAGTGGAACGGTAGCTGTCTGCAGCAATACTCTAGGGAAGTGTTTTATGAAATCTTGACAAGCAATAGATCAACTTAGAATAGGAGAGAAGCCATGACTACGGTCAAAGTGCCTTTTGAGGAAGTCGAAAGTTTGATTGAAGCGAAACTGATCAGATCAGGAGTAGCATCCGAACATGCTGCAAAAGTAGCTCAAATTCTGATCCATGCCGATTTGCGCGGTGTTAACTCTCATGGTGCCTTGCGGACAGAGCATTATATAAGCAGGTTGGAGGCGGGAGGCATCAATCCTAAACCGGAAATTTCTTTCAGATCAACAGGGCCGGTGACCGGTATTGTTGATGGAAATGATGGTTTTGGCCATGTGATAGCGGATGCTGCAATGGGCCATGCTATTGAAATGGCAAAGGAGAACGGTGTTGGAATGGTGACGGCCATGAACAGCAGCCATTGCGGTGCACTCAGCTATTTTGTCCAAGAGGCGACCAAACACAACTTGATCGGTATCGCGATGACCCATACAGATAAAATCGTTGTACCATTTGGAGGCAGAGAAGCTTTTCTGGGTACCAATCCGATTGCCTATGGGGTGCCGGCAAAATCGGAAAAGCCATTCATTTTGGATATGGCAACATCCAATGTCGCATTAGGGAAGATTTTGCAGCATAAAGCAGAAGGCAAAGAAATTCCTTTAGGCTGGGGGGTGGATGAACAAGGAACTCCCGTTGCCGATCCAGCCAAGGTGGTTTCCTTATCACCGTTCGGAGGCCCTAAAGGCTCGGGGCTGTCCATGATAGTTGATATCTTTTCTGGATTGCTTGCAGGAATGGCCTTTGGACCACACATCAACAAAATGTATGGTGATCTGGATAAGAAAAGAAAATTGGGCCATTACTTCTGTGCCATAAACCCCTCTGCCTTCACGGATTTGGAAAGCTTTTTAACGCAAATGGATGCAATGATCCAGGAAATACGGAAAGTTCCTCCGGCGGAAGGCTTCACAAGCGTCTTGGTTCCCGGAGAAATCGAACAAAGAAACGAAGAACACAATAGGGAAACTGGTGTTCAGATTGCAGCAGCAACGTATGATTACTTGAAAGCATAAGCTTTCGAGTGGTGATAAAGCAATACACTATATTTAAAGGGGAGAATAACATGAAGAAGAAATGGTTGACGGGAATTTTCGCTTCAGTTCTAGTTTTAGGGGCATGCGGTTCTGATAATGCAAGTGAAGGTGAAGGCGGTTCTGGGTCTGGAGAAACTATCAAATGGGAGTTTGGCCATTTGGCTGACGAAAACCATATTTGGCATAAAACAGCTCAAAAATTCGAGGAATTAGTAGAAACAAACTCAGATGGACAAATGGAAATCACCATTTACCCGAACAATTCGCTAGGTGGAGAAACAGATACCATCAACTCAATCCAAGCTGGAAGTGCAGATATGGTAATCTCTGGAGAAACTTTGCAAAACTGGGCTCCAAACGCCGCATTGATGGCAGTTCCTTATGCTTTCCGTGATTTAGAGCATGTTAAATCGGTAGTTGAAGGGGAAATCGGTGAGCAGATCAAACAGGAAATCAGCGATGAAGCGGGATTGACTGCACTCTACTACCATACGCGGGCACCGCGTAACTTAACATCGAATGAGCCGATCACATCTCCAGCTGATTTAAATGGGTTCAGCATGCGTGTACCAAACGTGCCGTTGTTCTTGGATGTTTGGCAAGCTGCTGGCGCATCCCCGCAAGTAATGGATTTCAATGAAGTCTTTACTGGTTTACAGCAAGGGGTTATTGATGGGCAGGAAAACCCGGTCGACTTGATCCAAAGCGGTGGATTGGCTGAAGTCCAAGATTACGTAAACCGTACAGAGCACGTATATTCATGGATTTACATCTTGGTAGGGAACGAACAATACAATGCGCTTTCAGATGAATTAAAGCAAGTTGTCCAAGATGCTGCTGCCGAAGCTCAGACATACGGAGAAGAATTATATGAATCAGAAATTTCAACGATTGAACAGGAATTGCAGGATGAAGGAATGGAATTTGTGGATGTTGACCAAGATGCATTCCGTGAAGCGATGACTCCTGCTGTCGAAGCTGCTTTGACACCTGAACAATTGGAACTGTACAAACAAATTTTAGCTGTTGAATAATATTTGAGTAAGGCACCTTTGGCTGATTAGCCAATCGTGCCTTTCCATTAGGAAAGGGTGAAAAGGAATGTCGCTGTTCCGAAAATTGATAGACCGGACGCTCGCTTTCTTAACGATTGCCAGTTTCTCGGGTGTCATTATTGTTGTTACAATTCAAATCATTTCCCGTTTCGCTCCATTCTCATTTATCTGGACGGAAGAATTGACGCGTTATTTATTTCTTTATGGAATAAGCTTTGGCGCCCCTTTAGCATTAATGCGAAATGAATTTATCAATGTGGACATGCTCCTCAATAAAATGCCTGATAACTTCCGCAGATACTATGAAGTGCTTATTTATTCCACAATTATTTTGTTGAGCTTGGTAATGGCAAGAGAAGCTTATGGCTTCACGTTGCTTGGCAGCAACCAAAGATCCGCAACATTGCCATTCCAGATGTCGGTGGTCCATGCATCATTGCTGATTTTAAGTGTGTTCATACTTTTTTATGCAGTGATAAAAATTATCGACCTGTTGAAAAACAAGCAAGATTACAGCCAGAACTATGGAGGCGATGATTACTAATGGCTACTATGCTGTTTTTATCTTTTATTGTACTAATCTTTTTAGGTGTTCCCGTCGCTTTCAGCTTAGGGCTTGCCTCGTTGCTTTATCTTTTCCTTGCTGACATACCACTCAATATCATCCCGCAGCGCATGTTCGGCGGCTTGAATTCATTTGTACTCCTATGTATACCAGGATTTATCCTGGCAGGAAACTTGATGAATGCGGGCGGCATTACAGAACGCATCATCAAATTTGCGAATGACCTTTTTGGCCATATTCGTGGCGGTCTTGGCCTCGCAAACGTAGGGGCTTCAATGGGGTTTGCAGGAATTTCAGGAACTGCTCTTGCCGATACTGCGAGCATCGGATCAATTTTAATACCTGCAATGAAAAAAGAAGGCTATGGAGCCGGGTTCTCAGCAGCAGTAACGGCGAGTTCTTCCACAGTCGGCCCGATTATCCCGCCTTCTTTGCCGATGATTATTGTCGGGACGCTTGCTTCGTTATCGATTGGCGATTTGTTTTTGGCGGGTGCAGTTCCTGGCATTCTTTTAGGGCTGGGATTGATGATTCCAACCTATTTTATTTCAGTAAAACGAAACTACCCCAAAGGCGAGAGACAATCGCTAAAGACAATCTGGAAAAGTTTCATGGGTGCCTTCTGGGCAATATTGATGACTGTCATCATACTTTATGGGATTTTAGGAGGATTCTTTACACCGACTGAAGCAGCGGTTGTTTCCGTTCTTTACGCTTTTGTTATCGGCATTTTTGTATATAAAGAATTACCCATCAAAAAAATACCTGAGATTATGTTGTCATCTATGACAGCCACTGCTTCCATCATGCTGCTCGTTGGTTTTGCAAACCTATTCGGCTGGATTATGGTGCGTGAACAGATTCCCCAATTGGTGGCAGAGTCGATTTTAGGTATTTCGACAAATGCTATTATCGTCATTCTTTTGATCAATTTGCTCCTGCTGTTTGTCGGAACATTTATGGAAACTATTGCGGCTCTGGTTATTTTGTTCCCGGTTCTTCTGCCAGTCGCAATTACAATCGGAATGGACCCGATCCAGTTCGGAGTCATGATGGTTTTGAATCTAGTTATCGGACTGGTTACACCGCCGGTCGGGGTTTGTCTCTTTGTCGCTTCTCAAATCGGCAAAGTTTCTATTGGGAAAACAGCGAAAGAGCTTCTGCCATTTTTAGGTGTAAGTTTGGCCGTTTTGATGCTGGTTGCATTTATTCCGCAAATTACATTGTTCTTGCCGAGTCTATTTGAATAAGGAGGTCATTTTATGAAAGCTGTCCAAGTTCCCACAGCGCACGAACTGCAAATTATTGAACAGGAACGCCCGACAATCCAAAAAAATGATGAAGTGCTGGTAAAGATTAAGCGTGTAGGAATATGTGGTTCTGATATGCATATTTACCACGGTACTAACCCGCTGGCTACATATCCGAGAATTGTCGGGCATGAAGTAGCCGGTGAAGTTGTGGAAGTCGGAAGCTCGGTGGAGGGTTTGAAAGTAGGAGACCATGTGGTTGTTGAACCGATCAACTACTGCGGCGAATGCTATGCATGCCGCAAGGGCCGTCCGAATGTCTGTGAAAAACTGTCTGTTTTTGGTGTCCATGAAGATGGGGGCATGCGAGAATACGCAGTTCTGCCTGAAAAACAGCTTCATGCAGTGAACAAAGAGTTGAGCTGGGATGAAATAGTTTTGGCGGAACCTTATACAATTGGCGCTCAGGCTGTATGGCGCGGCAATGTAGAAGCTGGAGACACAGTTTTGATACAGGGGTGCGGACCAATAGGCATTTGTATTTTGAAGCTTGCAAAAATTGCCGGGGCAACTGTCTATATGACTGATTTGAGCGAAGAGCGCATGGCTTTTGCGAAAGAAAGCGGCGCGGATGTGGTGATCAATGCCGGCAATGAATCTGTAAAAGAACGAATTCTCGAGTTGACGAATGGAGAAGGCCCGAACGTTGTTATTGATGCAGTCTGCTTGCCGGCAACTGTAGAATTGAGCATCGATCTGGTATCGCCTGCCGGATACGTAGTGGTTTTAGGATTTGATGAACGGCCGTCGGCTATCCCGCAATTGCCGATTACCAAAAAAGAAGTTACGGTTGTGGGGTCAAGGCTCCAAACCAATCAGTTCGGCAAAGTAGTGGAACTGCTGAATAGCGGAAAGCTAAAGTCAGACGGACTCACTACTCACAAGTTTGCGTTGGCTGATGTTCAGGAAGCCTTCTCGTTTGTTGAAAAAAATCCGGACAAAGTGCGTAAAGCACTAGTTGTCTTTGAATAAGGGGCAAATACATGATTCCTAAAATGGAGATTTACCAGCGATTGCTCGGTTCGAAAATCGTTGCAGTTATTCGCGGGAAAGATGCTGAAGAAGCTTTTGAGATTACAGAAGCTGCCATTGCAGGCGGCCTTGAAGCGATCGAGCTGACTTACACTACACCGAATGTTGCGCGCGTGTTTGAAAAGCTGGCCGGTTCAAAAGCGTTGATCGGCGCCGGGACGGTCCTGGATGCAGAGACGGCGCGCCATGCTTTATTGCACGGTGCAAAATTCATAGTCAGCCCTCACTTTGATCCAGCGATAGCAACCTTGTGCAACCGCTACAGCACGCCTTATCTTCCAGGCTGTATGACGATCAAAGAAATGGTTCAGGCAACCGAATGGGGCTGCGACATTTTGAAGTTGTTCCCTGCAAATGGCTTCGAGCCTTCCTTTATCGGTTCGGTCAACGGGCCTCTTCCGAATGTGCGCATTATGCCGACAGGCGGCATCAACATCAACAACATGAATGCATGGCTGGATGCCGGTGCAGTAGCGGTCGGAATCGGCAGCGACTTGACGAAGACATACCGGGCATCTGGAGAGGAAGCAGTGAGCCAATTAGTGAAGGATTATCTAAGCAAATTATCTTAAAAGGAGCGGTTACATGAATATCACGTTTCGTTGGTACGGACGAGGAAATGACAGCGTCCAATTAGAACAGGTCAAACAAATTCCAGGGACAAAAGGAATTGTTTGGGCGCTTCACCATAAACCGGCCGGAGAAGTTTGGTCTAAGGAAGAAATCCGCTCGGAAGTGGAATATATTCAATCATTCGGATTCCATACGGACGTCGTAGAAAGCGTCAACGTTCATGAATCGATAAAATTGGGGAATGCGGAACGGGACCAATATATTGAAAATTACAAGGAAACCATCCGCAATCTTGGAGAAGCGGGAGTCAAAGTAATTTGCTATAACTTCATGCCAATTTTTGACTGGACTCGTACTTCTTTGTATCACCCGCTGCCAGACGGCTCAACAGCGCTGTTTTTCGAAAAGCAGAAGATTGAATCCCTAGATCCTGCCGAACTGATCGAAACCGTTGCTTCCTCTTCTGATTTGACGTTGCCGGGATGGGAGCCGGAAAAAATGGCCCGTATCCAAGAATTGTTTGCAGCCTATGAAGGCATGGACGAAGAGCAGTTATGGGGAAATCTAGCTTATTTCTTGAAAGCGATCTTGCCGACAGCAGAAGCAAGCGGCATCAAAATGGCAATCCATCCGGATGATCCGCCCTGGTCGATCTTTGGATTGCCGCGCATCATGACAGGTGAAAAAAGCTGGGAAAAACTCATATCCATTTCTGATTCCCCTTCAAACGGGATTACGTTCTGTACCGGTTCGATGGGAGCCAATCCGGAAAACGATATGGTGGATCTTGCCTCGAAATATGCCAAGCACTCGCCATTTGCGCATCTCCGCAATGTGAAAATTTTTGATAATGGGGACTTCATCGAGACATCCCATTACACTCAAGACGGATCGATTGATTTGAATGGAGTAGTCAAAGAACTTTCACAGCAGAATTACACCGGCTATGCGCGCCCAGATCATGGACGCCATATTTGGAACGAGGAATGCAGACCGGGATACGGATTATATGACCGTGCACTTGGCATTATGTATCTGCTGGGTCTATGGGATGCACATCAAACAAAATAAAGGGGGATCTTATGTTTTCTTCTCATGAAAATCTCGCCGGGCGAGTGGCTGTCATTACGGGCGGAAGCGGTGTTTTGTGCTCGGAAATGGCGAGGCAGCTTGCAGCTCAAGGCGTAAAAGTTGCAATATTAAACAGGACAGAAGAAAAAGGCCAGGTTGTAGCGGAAGAAATTCAAAAACAGGGCGGGGAAGCTTTAGCGGTCGCCGCTGATGTGTTGGACCGAACGTCTTTAGAACGCGCAAAAGCGCAAATACTGGATGCTTATGGCCGAATCGACATCTTGATCAATGGGGCAGGAGGAAATCATCCTGATGCCATTACGGATACCGAGATCCATGATGATGAAGCTGCCGGCAAATCATTTTTCGATTTGCAAGAAGATGGCTTTTCCAGAGTGTTTGCAAGCAATTTCACTGGATCATTCCTTGCAAGCCAAGTGTTTGGCAAAGAATTGCTGAAGCGGGAAGCTCCTGTGATTCTTAATATCTCTTCCATGAGCGCTTATTCGCCAATGACGAAAGTGCCGGCTTACAGTGCAGCCAAATCGGCCATCAATAATTTTACAATGTGGATGGCAGTTCATTTTGCTGAGCAAAACTTGCGTGTGAATGCAATTGCACCTGGATTTTTCTTGACTTCCCAAAACAAAGACTTGCTGACCAGACCGGACGGGTCATTGACGCCAAGATCTGAAAAAATCATGGCAAGCACACCTATGAAACGGTTTGGTGAACCAGTGGATTTAGTGGGCACTATGCTCTGGTTATTGGATGAAAACTATTCCCGATTTGTAACCGGTGTAACAGTGCCGGTTGACGGAGGATTTCTCGCCTATTCCGGGGTCTAGAAATACAGCATTATTGAACAAATGGCATAGAAAAAGGCTGCTGACCCTGAGAAGAATTGGGATCAGCAGCCTTTTTTGCATTGAAAAATGCGCTTCTGTTTCCTGAAGGGGAGCGGGCGGCGGAGGCTATTGGGGAGAGTCCGTATTAAGAATCTCCACAAAACCGTGAGTTCCATCCACGCGAATCCGGTCGCCGTCCTTTATGGACTGGGTCGCCCCATCAACGCCGACCACAGCCGGAATGCCATACTCCCGCGCTACAACAGAGCCGTGCGTCATCATGCCGCCAACTTCAGTGACCAATCCGACTGCTGATGTGAATAACGGGGTCCACCCGGGATCGGTGAAAGGGGCTACCAGGATTTCTCCGGGGTTAAGATTGGCGTCTTCCGGATGCAAAACAACTCTCGCTGGCCCTTCGACAAGGCCGGCGGAAACACCCGAGCCGATCAAAGCCCCTTTTTGCCCCTCCAACTGAGCCGGCCTGCCATTAAGCATTTCCCCATCGCTTGTCAAGATGCGGGGGGAGTGCAAGTTCTGGTCTAACTGATGCTTTTTTTCCCGAGCTTCGATTGTGCCTTTTTTCAGCATGGCTTTGCTGTTTTCAAGCAGTAAGATAAATTCTTCCAAACTCAAATAAAAAACATCCTCCGGCTTTTGAAGAACGCCTTTTTCTGCAAGAACACCGGCATCTGCCAGCATGGCGCGTTTGTACAGATACATGAGCCGGACAAGCGCAAATTTATGATGCTCGCGCATGCCCATCAAATTTCGATAAACCTTCAGCAGCCTCGCCATCCATCTTTTTTCTATAGAGCTGTATTTCGAAAGAATGTACCGGCCAGTTTCTTCTGCGGCCAGTTCTCCTTGATAAAACTTATTGCGGTGTTCACCGGGAGCGGTGGTATGGATATGGCTGATGATGAAAGGGACGAGCTGGGCGGGTTCTTCTGCCCATCGCGGTTTCGTGACATCAATCTCACCTGCACAGCGTGACCCGTATTTGGCTATAAAACGAGCCAGCTTGGATTGGAATTCATATCCGCCCGGAACATCTTTCAGCGACCTGTAAAAATTTCCTTTATCAATGTTTTCAAGGAAGTAAAGCAGTTCGGGGTGGGTTCTTGCTTCGTCGGCCAAGTCGCCAAGTTCAATCCCCATTTCAGTAGTTACATTGGCAGGCAGCGATTTATACAGTTCACTGAGAAGGGCTGCAGCTTCAACATCTCCGAATTTCTGTTTCAGTTTTTTTTCAAGTCTAGCAGACGCAAGCATTCCAGCGATAATATAGGGCACGATCTTAGTAAGGACATCCGGGAACATGTTGCGCATACTGCGCCGGATAAAACGGATGCGCTCGGTTCCTGACAGCATGGCCAACATGTTTTCGTGTTCTTTCACTTTTCGATTGATGAAGGCAGTAGCTTTCTTATCCGCTTTTGTTGGATCTGTGGCTGCGAGATTATTGGCCGCTTTAAAAATTACTGGAACAACATATGGGGCTGTTCTAAATACCGTTCGGACAATAGCTTTTTTTGGCACAGTTATCTGCTGGAATTCCATCCGGCTGGCAGTTTCAGCCAACGCGGATGCCATGGCCGTGTCCATGCCGCGCAGGAGCTTCAAAATTCGCCGGCGCATAGGGGGGAGGGATAAGGCTTTGCTGAAATCAGCAAAAGCTCTGCCTCCCGCTTCGCGTAATATCCGTTCAGCAGCGTTTGCGGGAGTAGGCACCAAGAAATCTGTTACATTGCTGAGCAGCGAAATCGCCAAAGGTTTCATTGGCGCCGTCATCATCTGGATATAGCCAAAATTGATGAAAACATGAAAATCCGAATCCGAGACTGCTGGCAAAGGAAACAACGACGTAATAGGGCGGCTCTGAAGAATGAAAAATTGATTGTTTGCAAAAGCCCATTCAATATCCTGTTCAGACCCATAGTGATTTTCGATTTGCTTGCCGATAGCAGCGAGTTCCAAAATTTGTCCATCAGTTAATGCTTGTGCTTCCTGTTGTTCAGAGTTGAGAGGCTGTGTGATTGTCCCGCCTCCCGGCAATGAGTAAATCGCCAATTCTTTTTTTGAAATCTGTTTGTTGGTGATCCGTCCGTTGTGTACCTGATAAAAATCAGCGGTGACAAGCCCTGAAACGAGCGCTTCACCAAGGCCGTAGCTCGCGTCAATGGAAAAGGTGTGGCGATGGCCAGTAACAGGATCTGCGGTAAACAGGATACCGGACACGTCAGGAAACACCATTTCCTGTACAACAACCGAAAGAAAGACGGTGCGGTGTCCAAATCCGTTTTTTGTCCGGTAAGAAACGGCTCGGTCGGTGAACAAGGAAGCCCAGCAATTTTGAACCGCTTTTAAAAGCGGTTCTTGCCCTATAACATTCAAGAATGTATCTTGCTGGCCGGCGAACGAAGCGGACGGCAAATCTTCCGCGGTCGCGCTGGAACGGACTGCATAATATTTATGCTCTCCGATTGAGCGCCAAGCAGCCAAAATGGCGTCTTCGATAAGATCGGGCATGGTTAACGAAGAAAGGTGTTCGCGGATTTGCCGGGCCACTTGACTGATTTGCTGCAGGTCGTCATATTGAAGCCGCTCAAGTTGATCGAAAAATCCTTCCATCTCATTGCTGGCCTGAAGGAAGCTGCGGTAAGCTGAGGTCGACACACAAAATCCCCTGGGCACCGGAAAACCTGCTTTTGCCATTTCTCCTAAATTCGCCCCTTTGCCCCCGACGGAAGACAGATGCCTTTTATCAATTTCATTGAAGTCCAGTACATATGGTTCCAAGCTCAGCACCTCCGTGTATGAATCATTCAAAAGGACTCTTCTACTTTTCATCCGGTAATACCTCTTTCTTAATGGAATTTCCAAGTCATTGAGATTTTGCAAAGCTTACAGGTTTGTAGGGATGCCGCTAAGATATTCTTGTTTTATCAGGCATAACCCGGGTAAACCTTCTATATGAAAAGGAGTGAGTTGAAAATGGAAAATGCCAAGTTTCATCATTTTGAAGACGACGGAAACATTCCAAACAACCCGACCCTTCCAGTGATTCTTTATCCGAAAGCTTTTGAAGGAAATCCTGAAGGAATCGAATCGGTATTCAATCAAAATAATTGGACAAACAGCTGGACTAACGGTGTTTTTGATTACCACCATTACCACAGCAATACGCATGAAGTGCTAGGGGTGAAATCGGGGACTGCCGAAATTCAATTAGGCGGGGAGTCTGGCCAGATTTTCCATCTTTCTGTAGGGGATGTTGTCGTGCTGCCCGCCGGCACTGGACATAAAAAGCTCTCAGGCAGCGATGATTTCCAAGTAGTCGGTGCATATCCAAACGGCGCTGAGCCGGATCTTAAGACAGGAGATCGGGAGGACCGTCCCGATGTATTGGAATCCATTTTAGATGCACCATTGCCTGGAAATGATCCGGTTTTCGGAAAAGAAGGCCCAGTTGTAAACAATTGGACGTAAAAAACCCCGGATTTCTTAGAAATCCGGGGTTTTTCCAGTTCAATCAGGTTCAGTAGGGACTCCGTCAAAAGCGGATTGATAAATTTTGCGGATATCGGCTTCAAGCAAAGGAAGAGGGCTTCTGGCCAGAATCCGTTTTTGTTTGACGCCATCAGCAGTCAAGCTGTCCAAAGCGGTTTCCGGGATTTTGAAACCCGCTAAAGTTGAAGGGATGCCAACATCTTGGACGATGCGTTTCAATTCATCGACGCATTTGTATGATGCTTCTGCATCAGAGAGAAAACTGGAATTGCCTCCCAAAGCATCCAGTATGTCCGCCATACGCGTTTCGCAGCTTCTGCGAATATAGCTCATAACATATGGCAAAAGAACGGCATTTGAATCGCCATGCGCTATATGAAATTGCCCGCCGAGCGGGTAGGCGAGCGCATGGACTCCCGCAACTCCAGCGTTGAAAAATGAAAGGCCGGCAAGAAAACTGCCATGGCTCATGTCGGTCCGGGCTTGCTTATCTTCGCCATTTTCAACCGCTTTTCGGAGCGACCGTGCAATCAAGCGGATTGCCTGCAGCGCCAATGCATCAGTAGCAGGGTTTGCATTGACGGAAATATATGCTTCAACTGCATGGGTCAAAGCATCAATGCCGGTGGCTGCCGTAACTTTAGGCGGCACCGAAACAGTCAACTCGGGATCTACGATGGCAACATCAGTCAACAAAAAATCATGCGTCACGACATCTTTTGTCGTTTCCAAAGAAAGCACTGCGATGTTGGTCACTTCTGAACCGGTGCCGGAAGTGGTTGGTATTAAAACTAGCGGCAACCCTTTTTTTTCGACGCTGCGGCTGCCAGTCAAATTCAAATAATCAGCGACTTTACCTTCATGCGTCGCCAATACGGCGGCAAGTTTCGCCAAATCGAGCGCACTGCCCCCGCCAACTCCGATGACCATATCAAATCCGTTATTGCGGGTGAACGTCACTAAATTTTCTCCTGTTTCAAGCGGCGGTTCGGGAACCACTTCGGTATAGACCGTCACTTCGTAGCCCCCGGTCTTTAAAGGGCCAGTCACCCGGTCGGTCAAACCGATCTTGGCAAGCATGGGATCTGTTACCACTAGAATTTTCTTTGGGGCGTATTTTCCAACTTCCGGCAAGAGCTGTTCAAGGGCTCCCCATCCCGTATAACTTAACGGGGCAAAAACCAGTTTAGAGAAACTCATCTATTCCTACCTCCGTTATTCGTAATAGCCTTCTGTCGATTTCCGGAACCCCTTGAACTGTTCGGCATCGTGGCCAAACCAGACATCCGAGTTTGTTTCATTGGCGATTCGGCGGATTTTCTCCACGGTGGAACTGTAACCGACAGAATCGTATAAAATTCCTGGCGGCCGGATTGGAGGACCATAGCTTTCAGCCGTATAAATGGCATCGGATGCCAGGATTATACCGCCAGTTTCAGGCATATTGATCTGAAGGCCGAGCATGCCCCAAGCATGGCCGCTTCCAAAATTCAACAGATGGATGCCTTCTGCCAGCTTCAGCCCGTCTTCAGTCCGTTTGACGGTTTTCCATTGGAGATTGTTTTTAATCCAGGCATCGATATCGCCCCATATGTAAGCGCCTTCCTTCTGGTTGCGGGCGTAAGTCTGCAGAGCTCCATTCAGTTCATCTTCATGAACAATGATTGTTGCGTTGGTGAAAAGTTCGAGACAACCTGCGTGGTCTAGGTGGAGGTGGGAAGCTACGACATATTTGATGTCTTCCGGCCGGACATTCAATTCTTCCAAACGGTGGTGCAAATAGCATTCTTCCGGCATGTCTATTGGAAACAGGGATTGAGTAGCCTTTCCCCAGCGGCCGTTGGGGCCCATTGCTTCTGGATTGCATGCTGTATCAAACAGTATTTTGCCTTCGGGATGATCGATCAGTACCGTATAGACTGGAAAAGTCACCATTTCGCTAGGCGGATTAGGGTTTTCGACGCTTGCCGGATTATGCATGGAAATCAAATAGTTCTTGTCCATGCTCAGTGTGCCATTGTCCATAACATACAATTTTGGATTCGCCTTCAGTATTCCTGTCATTCTTTCTCCTCCTTTCAGAATGATTTCATGATATCATAATTTTCTGATAACCAGAAAGGTTAAAAGGCAGAAAAAAACCGTTTGAGAAAAAACTCAAACGGCTATCAATGGATATAAGCGGGAGAGAAGAATTCCTTATATAATTCTTTAAGAATTTTCTCTTCATCGTGCTTTAAAACACCAAATACAAGGCTGACTTCGGACGATCCCTGATTGATCATTTCAATGTTGGCGCCAGTCCGGGCTATGGCATCAGTGGCACGGGCAGCAAGCCCGACTGTATGATTCATGCCTTCTCCGACAAGCACCACCATGGAGAATCCTCCGCGGATATGGACATCGTCTGCTTCCAATTCGGTTTTCACCCGGTTTATGATCCGTTCTTCTTTATCGGCAGCCAGCTGATGGTTGCGCAAAATGACTGAAAGATTGTCAATTCCTGAAGGGATGTGTTCGTAAGAGATTTCTTCGTCTTCAAGGATCTGCAGCAGCTTTCGCCCGAATCCGATTTCACGGTTCATCAAATATTTACTGACATAAAGAGTCGAAAATCCGTCGGCGGCCGATATGCCAGTAACAGGATTTTGGGAATGGCTTCTTTCGGCAACAATCATTGTGCCAGGAGCATCAGGATTGTTTGTGTTTTTGATGCATACCGGTATGGCTTCTTTGAAAGCCGGCATCAGTGCTTCGTCATGAAAAACAGAAAAACCGGCATAGGAAAGTTCCCTCATTTCCCGGTATGTCATTTGCTGGATCTCGATTGGATTTTCAACGATTTTCGGATTTGCCGCAAAGACGCAATCGACATCTGTAAAGTTTTCATATAATTCGGCTTTCACAGCTGCAGCTAGAATCGACCCAGTAATGTCGGAACCGCCGCGTTCGAATGTCCGCAAGGCTCCAGTTTCTGTGAAACCGAAAAATCCCGGGAAAACGCAGATGCTTTCTTTCTGTCGCAAAGAAGCCAGACGGCCGTAAGATTGAGGCAACACCCGTGCCCGTTCAGGAAAATCGGAAAGCAGAAGCCCGGCTTCCTGTGGATTTATGTACTCCGAGCCCATTCCCATATCATTAAGATAAGCTGCGAGCACTCTTGCTGAATTATCTTCTCCGCCCGCTTTCAAACGGTCGGAAAACAGCACAGGATTGGACGTGTCTGAAGAAAGGCGTTCGAGAAAATCTTGTTTGACCGTAGCCATGACGCCATCTTCAAGTCCCAATTCATCTGTAATCTGCTTGTATCTTTCCAGAACCTTGGCAAGCGGTCCGTCAATATCTGCGCCTGCAAGGGCAGCAGAAGAAAGAGTGATCAACAAATCAGTGACTTTTGTGTCGCCATCGTACCGTTTTCCCGGAGCGGATACGACAACAATTTTTCTGGATTTGTCTTTACGGATGATGTTTGCGACTTTTTCGAGCTGTTGAGCACTTGCAAGAGAAGTTCCGCCAAATTTGCACACTTTCATCATATCAAATCCCATCATGTAAATTCTTTAAGGGTTGTTTTAATTGGAAGACAATACTATAATGTCTCTATGCAACAAACAACTGTATTTACACAGTGTACAAAGTTTAGGAGGAGTCGTCAATGCACAATGAGATTTCAATCGGATTATTAGGTTTGGGAACGGTCGGCAGCGGAGTGGCTACAATTCTGCAACAGCATCAGGAAGATCTGCGCCATAAACTAGGGACCCAAGTCACCATCAAAAAAGTTCTAGTTAAGGATACCACGAAAGAGCGGGTTTCCCCCTTGGATTCAAGCATTTTCACCGATAATATTGAAGAAGTGCTAAATGATCCTTCTTTGGATATTATTGTGGAAGTGATGGGAGGCATGGATGGAGCAAAACAAGCGATTGAAAGTGCGTTGCGTGCAGGCAAGCAAGTAGTCACAGCTAATAAGGACGTCATGGCTGAACACGGCCACGAGTTGCTGAAATTAGCTGATGAACAAAAATGCGATTTGTTCTACGAAGCCAGTGTGGCAGGCGGCATACCGATCATCCGGACTTTAGAGGATGGCTTGGCATCAGATCGGATTGCCGGATTGATGGGCATCGTCAACGGCACCACAAATTTCATCTTAACAAAAATGAAACAGGAAAATATGAGCTATGAAGAAGCGCTGGCGAAAGCTACCGAACTTGGTTTTGCAGAAGCAGACCCTTCCTCCGACGTAGACGGATGGGACGCAGCCCGCAAAATGGTCATTTTATCTTCTCTTGCTTTTTCAACAGAAGTCGGTTTAGAAGATGTGCTGGTCCGGAGCATGAAGGAAATTCAGGCGGGCGACCTTCAAATCGCTGAAGGATTCGGCTATACGATCAAGATGGTCGGATCCTCGAAAAAAGACGAAGATGGCATTGAAGTGGCTGTCGAGCCGATTCTCCTGCCGAATTTGCACCCGCTCGCTTCTGTCAATAATGAGTTTAATGCTGTATACATATACGGTGAAGCGGTAGGGGAGACGATGCTATATGGACCAGGCGCCGGCTCGCTTCCTACAGCTACTTCTGTTGTTTCCGATATCATTGCGGCTTGCCGGAATCTTCTGCTTGAAGTGAATGGCAAACGATTGCATGCGGCCCAGCATGCCCTTATCATAAAAGAAGAGAAGTTCCGTTTCGCCAAATACTTGCATCGTTTGCTCGTCAACGATGAAGTCGGCGTGTTAACACAGCTGACGGCGATATACAGCAAGCACGGAGCAAGCCTTCAATCGGTCATGCAGCATCCTGTGGAAAAAGATGGTCAGGCAGAGATTGTGTTGCTGACTCACAAGATTTCGCGTGAGCAGCATCTAAACGTTATTAACGATATCAAAGGCTTGGCAAGCGTAATCAGCCATTACCGAATCGAAGGGGAGAGTTCTATATGAATTGGCCGGGATTGATTGAACAGTATAAAGAATGGCTTCCGGTAACGGAAAAAACGCCTGCATTGACTTTGCAGGAAGGCAATACGCCGCTGGTGCATCTGGAAAAACTATCCGAAAAATGGGGCATCAATCTCCATGTGAAGTTAGAGGGCGCCAATCCTACCGGATCTTTCAAGGATCGGGGCATGGTCATGGCGGTCGCAAAAGCGAAAGAAGAAGGGAAAACGATTCTGGTTTGTGCGTCAACTGGCAATACTTCCGCTTCCGCGGCAGCTTACGGGGCCAGAGCGGGGATGCGGACAATTGTCGTCATTCCGGAAGGGCGCATCGCCCTCGGGAAATTGGCACAGGCAAAAATGTACGGAGCGGAAATCTTAGCGATCAAAGGCAATTTTGACGAAGCATTGAAAATGGTCCGTGAAGTTGGACAAGAAGCAGGCATCGCCTTAGTCAATTCTGTTAATCCTTACCGTTTGGAAGGTCAGAAAACAATCGCCTTTGAAATCATTGACCAGCTCGGAAGCGTACCGGATGTTCTTGCGCTTCCGGTCGGCAACGCCGGCAATATATCTGCCAACTGGAAAGGCTTTACTGAATACGCCGATAAATACGGCGGGAAACGCCCATCATTGCTGGGTGTCCAAGCCGCTGGAGCAGCTCCGATCGTCAACAATGCGGTTGTGGAAAATCCGGAAACAGTGGCTACAGCCATACGGATCGGAAACCCAGCGAGCTGGCAGCTGGCGCTTGATGCATTGGATCAGTCGGACGGTTCGATTCTGGCTGTTACAGACGAAGAAATCTTGGAGGCCTATCAATTGCTTGCTTCTCACGAAGGGGTCTTCGCGGAGCCTGCATCATGCGCTTCGATTGCGGGGTTGAAAAAGCAAGTGGAAAGCGGCAAGGTGAAAAAAGGGGCTTCCGTAGTCGCCATACTTACAGGCAATGGTTTGAAAGACCCTGAAACCGCCATTTCGGTAAATGAACACAAAGCGCAGCTGGTCCCTGAAGACATGGAGCGTTTTTGGCAATCCTTAAAAGAAGGCGTCAAGCTATGAGCTGGAAAGAGTTTTCAGTAACGGTCCCAGCTTCGACCGCTAACCTCGGGCCAGGGTTTGACTCTATCGGCCTTGCGCTTGATTTGCATTTGACGGTTGATGTTTTGAATGCCGATGAATGGTCCATCGAATATAAGCAAAAAGACTATCAGACGCTATCCGGCATTTCGGATAATTTGATCCTGCAAGCTGCAAAAATGACAGCCCGGCAAGCCGGCCGTCAGCTGCCGGCTGCCAGACTTCTGGTCGATACAGACATTCCGCTCGGCCGGGGGCTTGGAAGCAGCGCGTCAGCTATTGCGGCTGGAATAGAAATAGCAGACCGCTTATTGGACCTTGGTATGCCGATGCAGGAAAAGGTGAAGATCGGCAGTAAAATGGAAGGGCATCCGGATAATATATCCGCATCTTTTCTTGGTGGCCTGACGATTTCTTATTTTGAAGGGGAAGAACTGGAAATAGTGCACATCCCGGAAACGGAAATCGGTGTGATTATCCTTGTGCCGCCAGAGCAGTTCCTGACGGCTGAGGCACGCAGCCTGCTCCCGCTTTCGCTGGAATATCCGGCGGCGGTTCGCGGCAGTGCAGCGAGCAATGTGCTATCAGCTGCACTTGCAAAAGGAGACTGGGAGAAGGCAGGCAAAATGATGCAAAGAGATGAGTTTCATGAGCCATACCGCAAAGGCAGGTTCATCGATTTTGACAAAATCCAAAACGCATGCCAGGCAAACGGGGCATATGGATCGGCCATCAGCGGAGCCGGCCCTTCGTTGTTCATTGCTGTTCCAAAAGGGCAGGAAAAAGAAATAGGGGATAAATTGAAAGAGGAATTTCCTAACTACGAATGCCTTGTAACCCAGCCGGCTTCTTCAGGTATACAAATCAGCGAAAAAGTTATGTAAAGCCATAGAAAAAGGTACAGGAATAGATTTCCTGTACCTTTTTTGTGCAGTTTTTATAATTTGATGGAAACATATTTGGTTTCCAGGAAAGCTTCCAATCCTTCCTGTCCGCCTTCGCGGCCGATGCCGCTTTCTTTCATCCCGCCAAAAGGAGCCTGTGCAGTGGAAGGGGCGCCGTCGTTCCAGCCGACAATGCCGTATTCCAGATTCTCGGCGATATAAGTTCCGCGGGACAGGCTGTCCGTAAAGAAATAAGCTGCGAGTCCAAAGCGCGTGTCATTCGCTAATCGTATCGCTTCTTCATCGGTATCAAATGCCATGATCGGTGCAACCGGCCCGAATGTCTCCTCATTCATGACGAGCATATCCTGAGTGGCGTTGACAAGTACAGTCGGATTGTAGAAAAAAGCGCCATTTTCAGCTTTGCCGTCTCCGCCCACTAGAACTTTTGCGCCTTTTTGGACCGCATCCTGAACATGGCGTTCCGATTTTTCATATCCATCCTGGTCAACAAGCGGACCAATCTGAACGCCTTCGTCCATGCCATTGCCGACTTTCAATTTGGCAGCCGCTTCTTGCAGCCGTTTCGAAAACTCTTCCACAATACTCTTTTGGACATAAATCCGGTTGCCGCAGACACAGGTTTGGCCGGCGTTCCGGAATTTCGACGCCATGACACCTTCAACCGCCAGATCCATGTTGGCGTCATCGCAAACAATGATTGGTGCATGGCCGCCAAGTTCCAAAGAGAGATTAAGCATGGAATCTGCACTTTGTTTCATCAGTTCTTTGCCGATTTCAGTAGAACCTGTAAAAGTCAGTTTGCGGACAGCGGGGTGGCTTGTGAAAACTTTGCCGATTTTGCTGGCACTGCCAGTCACAAGATTGATGACGCCTTTTGGAAAACCGGCTTCTTCTGCAAGTTCATACATGCGAACTGCAGTCAAAGGGGTCAGTTTTGCAGGTTTTGCAACAAATGTGCAGCCAGCAGCTAAAGCAGGCGCCATTTTTCTCGCCATCATGGCTGCAGGGAAGTTCCATGGTGTGATGGATACGACAACACCGACCGGCTGCTTCAAGACTTGAATCCGTTTACCTTCTTTTGTTGCTGGAACAAGACGCCCGTAAGAACGTTTTGCTTCTTCCGCAAACCAGGATATAAAAGAAGCGGAGTATTCGATTTCACCAATCGATTCGGCCAAAGGTTTCCCCATTTCCTTGGTCATGATTTCGGCCACTTCTTGTTTGTGCTCTATCAAAAGATCATGCCATTTCATCAAAAGGGACGCGCGTTCATAGACTGTAGTTTTCGACCAGGCGGTAAAAGCGGTTGAGGCTGCTTCAACGGCAGCGGTCGCTTCTTCCTCGCCGCCATTCGGAATCGTGCCGAATTTTTCCCCGGTTGCCGGATTCGTGACATCAATGACCCCGTTTCCTGAAGTTGACCATTCCCCGTTAATATAGTGTTTTCCTTCCACCTTGCAACTCCTCCTTCAAATAAATTATTATCCTAATTCACGTACCTCTAAGATAGAATCCGTAAACGCTGAAAGAGCCGAATAAAGAAAAGACGAATATTTTTAAAAATATTTCACGGTTTCAAAAAAAATCCTCATCTCATAAATATGCAATATATAGCGTTTGTTAACGGTTTCATAAGTTAGTATAGGATTCATAATATACCATGATTTCTAAATTGTCATTTTATTCTATTTATAAAGAAACTTAACTGTGATATTATTATTCAATCACTTTACCACAATAGAAAAAAGTGAAGAAAATAGAAAACAGTCATGGGAAAGAGGAGGAAGAAAAAATGGCTCCGATGCTAGCTTTTTCGATTTTGGTCTTAATTTTATTTATTGGGGAACTTGTCTCTGTCCGAACGCGGGCATGGATTCCATCCATGTTCATAAGTGCTATTTTGTTCTTGATAGGATATTGGACATTCTTTCCGGCAGACATCGTTTCATTGGCGGGAGTTCCGCCTGCGGTAGCAACGCTCCTAATTTATTTATTGATCACTAATATGGGTACGTTATTATCGCTTAACGAGCTAAAAGCTCAGTGGAGAACCATTCTAATTGCACTGGCAGGGATTGCTGGTATTGTAGCAGCATTATTCAGTATCGGTACACTGCTGTTCGACTTCCAAACGGTTGTAGTTGCGATTCCGCCATTGGTTGGCGGTGTAGTTTCGGCTTTGATCATGTCGGAAGGAGCGGAAGCTGCCGGATTGCCGACTTTGGCGGTCTTTGCAATTGTCATCTACGTTATGCAAGGTTTCGCCGGATATCCGCTGACTTCTATCATGCTGAAAAAAGAAGGCAAAAGCTTGCTGAAAAAATACCGCAACAATGAACTGACGGAGCGGAAGTTGGTTGAAGAACAGCCCGCAACCCCTGAGCAGGAAGTGCGGGAGCCGAAAATGTTCGCAAGGATGCCAGAAAAGTACAACACAGACTTTTTCAAATTTACCCGCTTAGCATTTGTCGGTTATTTAGCCTATCTAGTTTCTACGCTATTAGCGCCTGTGGTTGAAATCAGCCCGTTCGTCCTTTGTTTGTTCTTTGGGGTAATCGGGCGCAGCATCGGATTTTTGGAGCGTCATCCACTGCAAAAGGCGAATGCTTTTGGATTCGCGATTATGGGGTTATTGCTGTTCATCTTCGATGGTTTGAAAAATGCTACACCGAGCATGATGCTTGATATCGTCTATCCGCTTATTGCTTGTATCGTTATCGGCGTTGCAGGCATGTATGTTTTTTCCTTTATCATGGGGAAGATTCTGAAAGTAAGCAAAGAGATGGCATTTGCGGTATCTTTGACGGCCTTGTACGGTTTTCCGGCTGACTATATCATTACCGTAGAAGTCATTAATTCCTTAACAAAAGACGCAAGAGAGCGCGAAGTATTGATGAGCCATATGCTGCCTCCAATGCTAGTTGCCGGATTCATCACCGTTACTATCGTATCTGTCGTTCTTGCAGGTATCTTTGTCGGTTTCTTATAAAACGGGAGGGAATATAACTTGATAAATGAAACAATAAAAAAAGTGGTAAAAGAGAATAGCGAAGAAATGATCAGCATCCGCCAAAAACTCCACAGTGAGCCTGAATTATCATGGGAAGAATACAAAACTTCGCAGTATGTGTATGAGTATTTGCAGAAGCTCGGCATTGAATGCCGTAAAACAGAACCTACAGGTGTCATCGGGGAACTGGCAGGCGGGAAGCCTGGCAAAACTGTAGCGCTCCGTGCAGATATGGATGCTTTGTCAGTGGAAGAGTTGAATGAAGACTTGCCATACAAATCCGGAGAAAAAGGAAAAATGCATGCGTGCGGGCATGATGCACATACAGCCATGCTTCTGGCTGCTGCCAAAGCTTTGGCGGAAGTGAAAGAAGATCTGCCAGGTACTGTACGTTTCATATTCCAGCCGGCGGAAGAAGTCGCAACAGGAGCCAAAGCGATGGTGGAGCAGGGAGCTGTAGAAGGCGCCGATAATGTTTTCGGCATCCATATTTGGTCCCAATCACCAACCCATAGCGTATCTTGCTCACCTGGTCCGTCTTTTGCATCAGCTGATATTTTCAAAGTGAACTTTAAAGGCAGAGGCGGGCACGGAGCGATGCCCCAAGCGTGCATTGATGCAGCAGTCATCGCTTCATCGTTCGTCATGAATATACAGTCTGTAGTTTCCCGGACAATCGACCCGGCACAACCGGCAGTAATAACAGTTGGAAAGATGGTTGTCGGCACACGTTTTAATGTGATTGCTGAAAATGCGGAAATTGAAGGCACTGTGCGATGTTTCGATCCAGAGGTCCGCGACCATATTGAAAAACAGCTGCAAATTTATGCTGACCATACAGCTTCAGTTTACGGGGGAACGGCCGAATTGGAATATATGCGAGGGACGCAGGCAGTCATCAATGGAACCGAAAGCGCTGAACTTGTACAGCAAGTCGCAGTTGAAGCATTTGGCGAAGACCGTTTGTATGATGAAAAGCCAACAATGGGCGGGGAAGATTTTTCCTTTTACTTGGATGAAGTGCCGGGCAGTTTTGCTCTTGTAGGCAGCGGCAATCCGGAAAAAGATACGGAATGGGCGCACCACCATGGCAAATTCAACGTTGACGAGGAAGCACTGGAAACCGGTGCTGAACTTTATGCCCAGTATGCTTGGGCTTACTTGACCAAACAGGAGGGACATGATGGCTTCTAACGAAACAAATCCGGTATATGAAGATTTGATGAAAGAATACAACAGCGGGTTGAGCCATTCAGGAGTCAACGGAGAACGCTTAGCAAAACGCCTTTACGAATTGTCGTTTATCGGCTATACACAAGTGGGCGGAGTAAGGCGGCCCGGTTTATCAGATGAAGAAAAAATGGCGAAAGAACTTGTGAAGACATGGATGGCTGAAGCAGGTTTATCGGTCACGGAAGATGGAGCGGGAAATGTCAAAGGAAGGCTTGCCGGAAAAAGTGGCAGCAAAAAGGCGATCGCTTCTGGTTCGCATGTAGACAGCGTCCCTAACGGCGGAAATTTTGACGGGCCGCTCGGTGTGCTTTCGGCGTTGGAAGTGGCCGAGGCATGGAAAGAGACAGGGTATGTGCCGCCAAAACCGTACGAAGTCATTGTTTTTACTGATGAAGAAGGCTCCCGGTTCAATAGCGGATTGAGTGGAAGCCGTGCAATGACTGGTGCGGTCAGCGAAGAAGAAATGGCCCAGTTGCGTGATTACAATGGAGACACATTGGAACAGGTGCTTTTGCATTACGGCAGTTCTCTGCAAGCGTTTAAAGACGCGAAGCGAGATATCAACGAGCTGGAGCTGTTTGTGGAAGTCCATATAGAACAAGGCAAGAAGTTGGAAAAAGCAGATCAGCCTGTTGGAATTGTCAGTGGGATTGCAGGGCCGGCTTGGCTGGAAGCGGAATTTATTGGAGAAGCCGGGCATGCCGGGAATACTCCGATGATCGGCAGGAGAGACCCTCTAGTAGCGGCGGCAGATTTCATATCAAAAATTCCGGATTTCCCTAAACAAGTAAGCGAAACGGCAGTAGCTACTGTCGGTAAACTTGAAGTGTCACCGAATGGCATCAATGTCATTCCTGAAAAAGTGACACTGCATGTAGATATCCGCGATATATATGAGGAGCCCAGGGACCAATTGCTGGAAATGATTGAAAAGGAAGCACAGGCGACAGCTGCTAAGCATGAAGTCCAATTGAACATCAAGCAAAATACGAAAATCCAACCGGTCCCTATCGACAAAGAGCTGCAAGCAGGACTTGCTGATTCTTTGAAGAAATTTGATATTGTGCCGACTTATATCCCGAGCGGAGCCGGACATGATGCCATGATTCTGGGCCGGCACATACCAGTGGCTATGCTCTTTGTAAGAAGCAAAGACGGCATCAGCCATAATCCGAAAGAATGGTCATCTTTGAATGATTGTGTAGCTGGGGTTCACGTGTTAAAAGACTTCATCGAAAAAGCAATGGAACAATAAAGTTTAGCCGTCCCTTGAAAGGGGCGGTTTTTTAGTGTCTAAAATAAAAAGCAGTAATGAAAGATTATTAGAAATATTAGATTAGTTTCACTTTTTACGTATATTCATAGTATCTGTGGGTATATATGTAAATAAGAATTTCTTTTAAAGTAAAAAAATAGGAGGTATTTGAATGATATCAACTAAGCGGCAGAACGATTACAGCTATTTGCCTTTTTCAGAGACGAAAACCATAGATATATGTAGAGAGTGCTTTTCTGCAGAATCGGAACGAATAGCAGATTTAGGTGAAAAGTTTATGCGATATTTCATGAAAAATGCCACAAGAGAAGGCGTGTTGTTCAAAACCATTAAAGAAATAACAAGTGATCTTAACATGCCTCACCAGACCTTATCAAAAATTTTAAAAACATTGGAAGACCATAAAATTATCTATCGGCGAAACGGCATTATAGGATTATGGAAAGAATAAAAAAGACCCCTTTCTCATTTGAGAAAGGGGTCTTTTTTTGTTAACTATTGAAAAATAAAAATGAAAGAATTCCATTATGAATACAGAATATTTAGAAAATAGTAAAAAAGTATTAATTATAAAGAATTAAATAGCTTTTTCTGTGAAATGGCTACAGAAAAACCAAGCAGATAGCCAACTGCGATTACAGCGAAAAAAAATAATAAAAAGAAAAAAATAGTTATAAGTACTTACCTTAGCTATATGACTTGAAAAAGAAAGTATATTAGCAGACTATATGCTTATTAAAAATGAAAAAACATTAGTTTTTTTTGGGAAAAGAGTAGAACGAACTAAAAATATATGATATAAAGGAACTACAATTATCTGAATTTTTAGAAATGATAACAAACTGAAAGCTTTTCAGAAGGAGGCATCCCAGATGAATGAAGAAGTAGGCATTTTGAATATCTTGAAAAACTTGAAAAAGAGATTGGATTTGATTCTTTCCGTTACTGTTCTTTCAATAATGACGGTTTGGCTTCTCCTAGTTTTTGTCATAACGCCTGATTTTCAAGCTACTACTCAAATTTTGATGGAAGATCCGGCCGCAGAACTAGCAGAAAGAGATGTGATAATTGATCAGGCAAATCCCCAAATCATAAACGCTTATGGAGACCTTTTAAAAAGCGAAGAAGTTCTTTTGCCAACCATCGAAAAGTTGGGTCTCGGTTATACCATGCATGAGCTGAAGGATCTGATTACTATTACGCAAGCATCAGATTCACAGGTATTGAATATTATAGTTAGCAGTAGTGATGGCAAAGAAGCGGTGGAAATCGCCAATTCATTGACCAGCATATTACAGGAAAAGTTAATAGAATGGTTGGGAGTAAACAATTTAATGATTATTGCTAAAGCATCCGAGGAAACTGTTGATTCCTCACTGGACGAAAATCTGATTTTTGGCCTTGGATTAGCAGGGGCCTTCGGACTTATCGTCGGAATATTGATTGCCTTCATCATCGAGATGTTGAATACGACATTGAAAAACAATAAGTATGGGCTAAAAAGAAAAAGAAAAAAGAAAGGCGAAGAAGCAAATTTGCAAACCGTCTTTAAATGATAACGCAGCTGAAATCAGGGGTGAAGAGTATGTACGAGCTAGTGTCCGTACGTGAGCACGTACGGTGGCAAAAAATATTGGATTTGTTCAATTTTTCCGACATTTATTATACAGCCCAGTATTTTTTGAGTGCCATCAAACTGGATCCTGGTGAACCTCTGCTTTTTTATTATGAAGATAAGGATGGGAAAGTTGCTTATCCGTTTATCAAAAGATCAATAGATGAAGAAGATACTACTTACTTTGATATCACTACTCCATATGGTTATGGCGGACCTTTGCTGGATGTTAAAGGAGAAGCTGTCAACCTAATAGGAAATTTCAGAAAGGCTTTCACAAAATTTTGTTTGGAGGAAAAAATTATTGCAGAACTTATCCGATTTCATCCTCTGAACAATAATGCTTCCTTTTTTAAAGACTATTTAACTTTATATCCTATATACACTACATATACCATGAATCTAAAAAAGACCGACAAAAAGGTTGTAAACAAAAACGATTCTTCTAATGCTTTAAACAGCAGCCCGATAGTCATAAAAAAACTTGGAACCGTCAGGCACATGTTTGACTTTCTTGTCCTGTATTATTCAACAGCAAGAAAAAGGGAAGAAGCTGACAGCTATTATTTTTTTACCAATGATTATTTTGAAGCGCTTGTGAGTTCAATAGGACCTAATTTACACTTGTTCGGAGCTTATCATAATGAAAAGCTGGTTTCTGCATGTTATGTACTAGCTTTGGGCGATACGATATATCAGCATTGTGAAGGCGATAATGCTAACCAAGAAGCTGAAGGAGCATGGAAGCTCCTGCTCTCAACAATTGCAGAATGGGGGGGGATAATTGCTTCTCTTCCTTTCACTTAGGCAGCGATTTTCAAGAAGACGATGAATTCAAAAAGCAAATCAAACGAGAATTAAGCAATATGGAACCAAGCCTATTCTATATCGGGCAATGCATCCATAACATCCCAGTTTACAACAGGCTGTCTTCTTCAAAAGAAACAGATTTGGCCAAGCGATATAAATATGGATGAATTCAGAAAATTCAATAGAAAATTCTAATATAATGCCTGGGAGGTACATATATGAGATACTTGCAATATAAAGGATTACTAGAGAGGGAAAATAAAAAATCGTTAAGGAAAATCATGTATGAAACTTGTGTAATCGAGGGATTGGATGCTTCTTCAGGAGCCAAAAAATTAGGGATTGCCAAAGAAATTTTTGTTTATTGGCGTAAACATTACCGGTTCGAAAGAAGACAGATGTTATTTGATCGAACAGTTGAAAATATAGGGAATTACAAGTCTCTTTATGCCGAGGAAGCAAAAAAAAATGAGTCGGACCGACATCCTCGTCAAGGCGAAAAAACGCTTCAAGGTTTAGAAGAAGCGATTGACCAGGCAGTCGATTATTATAAATATCTTCATTATAAAAGTGAAGGGTTGGCACTTGAAACAGCCAAATTGCCATTATACGAATTCAGTAAGAATGTTGTAATCAACTATCGTGATGGCGCATTGATAGATGAATTGAAACCATCAGCTGAGTCTTAAGGATTTAAAGCATTTTAAAAAGTAAGGATTGGAATAATATGCAGCCGTTTACAGAAAAAGCGATACAAATTATACAAAATGTGCCAGTTGGAAAAGTCATGACTTACGGCCAAGTTGCAAAATATGCAGGAAGCCCACGAGGGGCTAGGCAAATTGCGAGGCTATTGCACAGTATGAGTGAGAAACATGGACTTCCTTGGCACCGGATAGTCAATGCACAAGGAACAATAGTGCTCGCTGATGAAGAGGCCCGCTATGCCCAGCGTGCCCTTCTTGAAGAAGAAGGGGTAAAGGTCAATCTGCATGGCCAAGTTGATTTAGGGGTTTATAGGCACGAACCAGCTGGAAACATTTTATAGCAAAATGTTAATATGAATTTTTTCGCCAATTGAATCGTAAATTTACAAAGTCCACAGATTTATGGGCTTTTTTTTATTAATGAACTTTCAAGCTGGGGATGAAGTACTATGGCTTTTTAGAAGGGGGTTGAGAAATAAGATTATTGGCATTTTTAGAGTTGATTATTTATTTTTGCGTCAAAAGCGGGGTGGCCAAAGTTGTGCTAGCTTCTCTTGCCGGTTTAGGTTTTGGAAACTTGCTGCTGGTTTAAGGGCTTACCCTTAGCAGTTGCATATCTCATTGCGGGAATCGGTTTTTATTTTTTATAAGTGGAGTAAATAACTTTCATTGCTTATGGCAACTCATGGTAAAATAAAGTGACTAAAAAAAAGGCGGTGGTCCACATAAAAACGGTAGATTTGAATGATAAGTACGTAAAAGGATTTGTGGAAAAAGAAGAGCTGACAGCATTGCAAGCGTTTGTCGAAGTTGCGCATGAAAGAATGCATAACAAAACAGCTTTAGGGTCGGATTATCTTGGATGGTTGGATTGGCCATCTCAAATGGATGAAGCGGAGCTAACGAGAATTGAAGAGGCAGCTCAAAAAATACGGGAAAAGGCAGATGTTTTAGTAGTGATCGGCATCGGCGGTTCGTATTTAGGGACAAAAGCTGTCAACGAATTGCTTAGTTCCTCGTTCGGTTTTGGCGAAACTGAAATTATTTATGCCGGACAGAACATAAGCGGAAAGTATATGGAAGACCTTTTAACTTATATTAAGGGCAAAAACGTTGCTTTGAATGTTATTTCCAAGTCCGGCACGACTACGGAGCCGGCAATTGCTTTTAGAATGCTGCGCACGTGGATGTATGAAACATATGGCGAAGAGGCAAAAGAGCGAATCTTTGCCACAACGGATAAGACAGGCGGGGCGCTTCGCAAAAACGTTGATGCTAACGGTTATACCTCTTTTGTCATACCTGGCGATGTCGGCGGAAGGTATTCTGTGTTAACTGCAGTAGGCTTGTTGCCATTAGCGGTGGCAGGAGTTGATATCAGAGCGCTGCTGAAAGGCGCGGAACAAGCGGAGCAAGAGATGCAGACAGTTGAGTTGTCTTCAAATGCGGCATATACATATGCTGCTTACCGTCAAATTTTAAACAGCCGCGGATTCTCTGTCGAAGTTCTTGCGAGCTTTGAGCCTTCAATGAGCGCTTTCCATGAATGGTGGAAGCAATTGTTCGGCGAAAGCGAAGGCAAGCAAGGCAAAGGGGTTTTCCCTGCATCGGTAGTTTACTCGACCGATTTGCATTCAATGGGGCAATACATGCAAAATGGACGTCGGATGTTATTTGAAACGATGATCCGTTTTACGGAAGACCAACAACAGACCCAAATTCCTTTCGATGAGAATGATGAAGACGGTTTAAATTATCTAACTGATAAAACATTGCATGAAGTTAATATGCAAGCGTTAGAAGCAACAGCGTTAGCTCATGTTGAAGGCGGCGTTCCAGTTATCACTTTGGACGTAGGGAAAATTGATGCCCATCATGTAGGCTACTTGATTTATTTCTTCATGAAATCATGTGCAATGAGCGCATATTTGTCTGGCGTAAATCCATTTGACCAGCCAGGAGTAGAACTGTACAAACAAAACATGTTCGAACTGCTTGGGAAACCGGGATACGAGAAGAAAGACTAAAAAACCAGTCGCTCCTTTTAAGGAGCGACTGGTTTTTGAATTCTGCATTAAACTGTGAAGTTTTTAGAGGACCAAGGATCGGGAAGGCGTTCAGCAACTTCGTATTTTGAAGCCCAAGGATCGGGAAGGCGTTCAGCAACTTCGTATTTTGAAGCCCAAGGATCAGGAAGGCGTTCAGCAACTTCGTATTTTGAAGCCCAAGGATCGGGAAGGCGTTCAGCAACTTCGTATTTTGAAGCCCAAGGATCAGGAAGGCGTTCAGCAACTTCGTATTTTGAAGCCCAAGGATCAGGAAGGCGTTCAGCAACTTCGTATTTTGAAGCCCAAGGATCAGGAAGGCGTTCAGCAACTTCCGTGCTTTGGGAATAACCCGCTCCAACTAAACCAGAGGCGGTAACCAAGCTAGCTAATGATAAAATTAAAAACTTTTTCATTTCTTTCACTCCTCATTAAATGTCATTAACTTTTTGTAGGCCTTTGTAGCTTCTTTTAAAATTAGTGCAGATTTCTCATACTCACCAAGTTTAATGTAAGTATTACCTAAATGTCCATAATAAAAACCTATTTCAAAATATTTATTATGGTTCTCAAGTATGGGAATCAATTTTCCTAGTAGAAAATCTTCGAAATCGGCAAAATTTTCTTGAACAAAGTAGTACAGGCACATAAATTCAATGTAGACTTCTTTAAATAGACTATTTGAAGGAGTGTCTAAAGTAAGGTTTTTCTCTTTAATAATCTCTTGTCCTTTTATTAGCATTGTATTAGCGGCATCATAATTATTTAATTCAATGTAACATTTTATTAAAATGCAATAGTCTAACAAAACATCTGCAGTATATTCTTTTGGTATAAATTGTAATGCATTTTCAAGATGTTCAATTGCTAACTCGAAGTTTTGAAACTGAAAATAAAAATAACCATAATTATATTCGGTACTAAATTTTAAAACGTCATTATCTAACTTTTGTCCAATTGTAAGTGCATGTTTATAATGTTCTTTTGCAGTTTTAAAGTTACCAACTCTTCTTTCATTAATTGCTATATTCAAGTGGCATTCGGCAATTCGCTTTGGTATAAACTCTTGCTGATAGATTTTTAATGCCAATTCTGAGTATTTGTAAGCTAAGCTAAACTCCCAGCATTGTGTAGCTGTAAGGCCAATAGAATAATATAAATCTCCTGATTCGGAAGAGGCAAGGGAAGGAGGAGCAATTTTTTCAGCCAATAAATAGGTTTTTAAAGCTTGTTCATAATCATTTAAGATATAGTTGTAATTTCCATTGTACTTATGGAACAAATAGAATTGTTCTTGATTCATGAATTCTTTAAATCGTTCCATCTCTTTTATCTTTTCATCAGCGCTATCTAAATCACCAGTAATAATAAAATAACGAATTTGTTGAATGGAGTACTCTAGCTCGATATCTTCATCCACATGAAGAAGAGGATGGTCGTGGATATCAGCATACTGTTCCATAATTTTACCTTTGTTTTGCGGATGCAATAATGAAGACTTGAAATTCTTCACTAATACTTTCCCGATAGGATTGTCTTTCGGAGCTAACGAGATTTCCAACTTTTTACATAAAGCTTCCAAGTCCTTTAAAGAAGGGGCTTTTGCTCCAGCCTCTATTTTTTTCAACTCTCGCACAGGAAGGATATTTGATGACAGTTCTTCTACGCTCATTCTCTTTTTCAACCGATGATATTTAAGCCTTGATCCTATTTCCATTGATTCTCTCCTTTCCATTTGCATGGGCAGTACGTCAATCATCCATGTAGGAGAGTTACTGTCTGAGGATATTTTTTTTTCTGAAAGATAAGAAAAAGTAGGTTTATTGAGTACGATTTTCTTCGCCCCCGTTTTTCATAGTATGCTTTTAATGGGAATCTTTCATTCATAATATCATCAATTTTCGAAATATACTGCCTTTTATATGGTTAAATTTTCAAACTTAGAAAAAAAGTAAAATTTACCTAGTTTAAACGTTTAAAGATTGTTTATAGGTAAGACTTTGAAAATCTGATGAAAGATGAAATCATAAAAGCATTCAAAGAGAAGAATATCGTCCGCTGTTGCAAATGCTCTTTTTTATATTATATGTACGTAATGGTAAATTTAACAAGAGGTTTTTATTATTTCCAATGTACTAATTGTTCGTATGAAATTGAAGGGACTCTGACTTACGTTTAAGTAAACTTCAATTACGGGTATTAAATGGAACATACCGATTCCTAATTGGAGGTTTTACTTATGGAAAAAGAGAAACAAGTAATTGCTGTTGTATATTCAGAACAGGAAGCTATATCTAAAATTAACGAATTAAAATTACAAGGATATGATGAAAAAAAAATTCATGTAATGGCCAAGGATCAAAGCCATTTCGATGTGATAGGACAAAAATCGGATATTGAGGTTGAAAAAGCCGGAGCAATCAAAGATTCGTTCAAAGGCATCTTTTCAGGAGGAAGCAAAGCTCTGGAAGGGGTCAAATCGCTAGGATTGAGCAAATCCGAAACAGAACGTTATTCGGAAAATGTCTCTGAAGGCGGAATCTTGATTTACGTGGAAAATGAAAGCAAAAGGCCGTTGGATGTTTTAGAGGAAGGCGGATTCCGCAATCGGGAAGGACAACGCGTGGAACCGTCTACCAACGAGTTCGTTAATTCAGTTGATAACAAGTACGATGAACAAGAAGACCGTTTCCGAAGAGGAGAGAGTTTCCAGGAAGACCCGAAGCTTGTTAAAGACGAAGAGCACTTGACTTTTTCTTCAATAGAAAAGCCGGATACGGCTATAACTAGGTCGGGGAATGCTAAAAACCATTAATTCCCGTTCAAAAACCTTTTCAGCAGCTGAAAAGGTTTTCTGTTTTCATACCACCTTTATTGAGATGCAAGGCAACCTAGCCGCGTCATTTCTTAATCCATCCATTATGTTTTATCGATCCATTTGTTCGGGTAAAGAAAGAATAAGACAATTCACAGGAGGTTAAATGGATGAATCAATCAAACTATGAATTTCAAATGCTTTACAGCCAAGAGGAATTGATCAACAAAGTTAAAGAACTAAAGGCACGCGGCTACAACGAGAATGATTTGCATGTTCTTGTGAACGATTCTTCTGTTATCAATTTGGTCGATGATGATAGCGGCCTTCATACACATGAAGCGAATACGATGGGCAGCAAATTCAAATCGATGTTCAGCGGGGAAGACGCAGTGCGTACGGAATTGGGGAAACTGGAACTGGATGACTCCACGAAGGACTCATACCAAAGGGATCTTGAAAGCGGTGCGATTCTTCTTTATACGGATCGCCGCATTGAAGGAAGGGAATCTCGTACTTCAGCGGCATATGCTGAAGATACCCGAGTGATCCGGAGTGATGAAGTCGGACGGAATACGGCTATATCGCCGCTTGGAAGAGATCTTGAACGTGATGATTTACAGCATAACGATGAAAAGATAGTAGATAAAGACGTTACCTCAACTGTTTCAAAGGACCGTTATTCTGATGAAATGTACACAAGCGAAGTGCCAAGGGAAGAACAGCACGGCGATGCCGGCGATGGAGATAAGCTGAAAGATTCCCGCTTGAAAGGGGAAAACATCCATCCTACAGGAGGAGCTACCCCTAAAGATGAAGGCGCTCCGGAAGAGAAAGTTATGGACCATGAGCCAGGTCTGCTGTCCAAAGAAGGCCAAGATAACCTGAACCGGGAAGATGGCGTCAACCGCCGGCAGGATGAGCAGTCGCCTGGGGTAGACCCCAATTTAGGGCCAGCTCCTTTTGGCCGCGACTCAGAGGAAGAACACTTGTTGAATGATCAGGGAGATAGTTTTGATCAAGAAAAAAATCCTAGAGATGCGCGCCCTTTGCATGAAGATGCTGAGAAAAAGAGAGGGACGCCTCCGACTCCAAGAATATTTTAACCAAAAGCGGCCTCTAAGATGAGGCTGCTTTTTTATGTGATTCTACTGGCAGGGTACAGCGATATGTTGGAGAAGGGATATTAGCAAAGCCAGGTCAAAATTATATTTTAAAGAAATATCAATGCAACTTGGAGATTCACTCGGAAATGAAGAGAATATTTGATAACAAAAAACCGGTCAAGAGACCGGTTTTTTAATGTTTAGGTTTAGTTGCGTCTTTGAAATCACCGACAGTTTTTTGAAACTCGCCTTTGGCTTTATCCATCTTGCCTTCATTTTGCTTTTGATGGTCGCCAGTCGCATTGCCGACTTGGTCTTTTATTTCACCTTTGCCTTTGCTCACAGCACTCTTAAGTTTGTCAGAAAATCCTCCACTGTTGCTCATTAGAAATTCCTCCTTCTCGTTGTCTTATAACTTGTTTAGCCTTTTTTCCGCGTTTTCAAACGTTGAGCTCTTATATCAGTTGCTGCACTAAGAAGCCAGGATGCGTAAGGTATTTTGTGCGGCGTCTTGCACACTGCTGCAAAGGTCTTGCTCGGCTAATCTTCGAAGTGTGGTAATGGGGGTATGCGGGTTTTGTGCAACCCCTTTTCGCACTGCTTCATGCTGGTCCATGGACAAGTCGACTAATAATCCTGCGCAAGTGATTGCTTTGGCCAATTCGGCGCGCATTTCGTAGCCCATTTTAAGCACGGCTGCTTCGTCCCAAGGAGACCACTCGGTCTTCACTGCATAAAATTGCAGATCGCCATTCATTCCGGTTAGCACCTCTAGTCGAATTTATTGTAATATTCCAACTAATAATATTATATCATATTGTAGGGGAAATGCCAGATGGCGAAAGCCGGTGGAAGAAATGGTTTGAAAGGAAATTTGAATTTAACAGTTGAACCAGAGTGAATTCGTTCGCTTTTCAACATGGAAAAGCGAATCTTTTGGTTTCCGTAAATTGAAATTCAAATGAATGAGAAGGGGAAATGCTGAGAGAAGAAAAGGGGAAAATGGATATGGGCATAAAAATACAAGAATTTAATCACACGGCTAGGCTTTGCATCGGTAGAATTTTTTTTCAATACAGGGTAAAACTAACGAAACCTTCTGCGGCAAAGCACGTCTAAGTACTCAAAAGATTGAACAAAATGGATATAGATAAGGTTTTATTTTATACTGCGAGGTGGTATAATCAAATAATGGATTCTTATGTATATTGTTGAGTTCTAAGGAGGATAAATATGCTATACCTAACTATGGTTGTGGCATTCATCGCTTCGATTGTTCTGACTCCAATTGTCAAGCGGCTTGCTTTTCGCTTAGGAGCAGTCGACCGTCCCAATTACCGGAAAGTACATGCGAAAATCATGCCGCGATTAGGCGGACTAGCTATATTTGGATCGTTTTTGATCGGGTATTTCATCTTGCATCCCAGTGAACCGGCTTTCGGTCCGGCAGAAGCGGGATTTATTCCACTTGATTCAGCGATATTGATTGGTGCTTTTCTGATTATCATAACGGGTGTTTTAGATGATATATATGAAATAACAGCCAAAGCAAAATTGGTAGGCCAATTTCTAGCCGCCAGTATTATCGTTATTGGCGGTGGATTGGAAATTTCATTCATCAACTTGCCTTTTGGCGGTGAATTGGATTTCGGTTATTTCAGTGCTCCGTTAACCCTTATATGGATTATCGGCATCACAAACGCCATTAATTTGATTGATGGGCTTGATGGGTTGGCTACCGGCGTTTCTTCAATTGCGCTGCTGACCCTTTCTGTAATGGCCTTTATCATGGGAGACATTTTTGTCATGACACTCACGGCTTTGCTTGCCGCCAGCTCGCTTGGTTTCTTATTTTACAACTTCTATCCGGCAAAGATTTTTCTTGGAGATACTGGAGCTTTGTTTTTAGGGTTCATGATTTCTGTATTTGCCTTGATGGGCTTCAAGAATGTTACGATTGTTGCACTCATAATCCCAATCATCATGTTAGGTGTACCGATTTCCGATACCTTTTTCGCGATTGTCCGTCGCTTGCGTGAAAAGCAGCCGTTGTCAGCTGCTGACAAATCCCATTTGCACCATTGTTTGTTAAATATCGGTTTTTCGCATAGCCAGACCGTATTGATCATTTATGGAGTGGCCATTCTATTTGGCCTGGCAGCATTGTTGTTCTCTCAAGCGACATTGTGGGGAGGACTTCTGCTTATCAGCCTCATTTTAATCGCAATCGAGTTGTTTGTGGAAGTTGTAGGATTGGCCGGAAAGAATTATCGGCCACTTATAAATCTAGTTAAAATGATTGGAAAATAACGGATTGGACAAAGCCTTTGTCCAATCCGTTTGTTTTTTTATATTGGCCAGCAAAAAACCTCACAGTTTACTGTGAGGTTTCAGTGCTTGCCGGGGTTTCTGCAAGTTCAGTGTCTCCATTGTCGGATATACTTGAAGTATCTGGTTGTAGCCCTAAGTGGCTTCGTAATATGTCTTGAACTTCCATAAGGGATTCTTCATCCAGCTTCCAGTAATAGATGCCAGTCGACATATCATCATAACCATCGACAGTCAATGTTTCAACATCGGGCTTGCCGCCTTTAGCATATTCAAAAAATGCCTGCATATCTTGGAATGACAAGTTAGTTTTCATATTATCGCCAACCGCTTCGATAACATCGCCATACTTGGTAATCGAACCAGCGGATAATGCTTTATCCATAATTGCCTGTAAAATCATTTGCTGGCGCTTTCCACGTTCGATATCATTATCGTAATGGCGTGTTCTGGCAAGTGCGAGAGCCTGACTGCCGTTAAGGTTTTGAATTCCCTTTTGTAGAACGATTGCGTCTTTTTTATCGTTTTCATCTTGTTCTTTCAAATCATACGGCACTTCAGCAGTGATTCCGCCAAGAGCATCCACTACGTCAATAAATGCATCAAAATTCATATTAACGTAATAATCGACTGGAACATCCAATAATTCTTCAACAGCTTCAATAGTAGAAGAAGGGCCACTATATCCATATGCATGAGTGATTTTATCCTCATAACCTGCATCAGGTATAAGCGTGTAGGTGTCACGGGGGATGCTGACAAGCTTAACTGATTTATCAGCGTTATTCAAAGTAGCAAGCACTAAAGCATCAGAGCGCGTATTGCTGTCGGCAGCTCCGCGTTTTGCACTATTGTCGACGCCGATGAATAAGATGGAAATGTCATCATGCAGCGGTTCAACTTGTTCCTCGCGAAGTTCAGACATCTCCCGGTCTTCAAGTTGTTGAAATGCTAGATTTGCCGCATTTTCCGCTTTTTTAACTAGATATATTCCATAGGCAGATCCGCAAATCAGAAGTGAAACAGCCAGTGTCAAAAGAATCTTGATAGCCGTGCGTTTTTTGCTCGACTTATTCTTCCGGAAATTTTTACGGTTCATGGTTAAAGCTCCTTTTTTAGGGATGGCTAACCGAGTATTCAATTCGATTTTTCCAATTTGTCCTTAAACTTTTAAAATCTATTATACAGCGAATTTCCCATGCCGTAAACGAAAAGTCTCATGTTATTTTAAATTCCAGAAATTCTTTCTGATTACAGCGAACTTTCGCTTGGCCATTGGTAATTTCGTTCATCCAATTGGTAAAAACCGTTTCCTTTTCTGCAGGAATATGGACAAAAAGGTCAACTCCGTCTGTATACTGAATTTCTTTGAGTAGGTATTCGGACTGGCGTATTTCGTTTTCTACTTTCCCAAGCCAACTATAGTCAACGGAGATTTTCATAAGATGATGCAATCTCCGTTCGACGATACCGGCAGCGTTCAAAGCTTCTGTAGTTGCTTTACCATAGGCCCGGATCAAACCGCCCCCGCCTAATTTGATTCCGCCATAATAGCGTGTTATGACAACTACCGTATCTTTTAGCCCCTGTTTTTTCAATACTTCTAAAATAGGAACGCCGGCTGTTCCGCTAGGTTCCCCGTCGTCATTCGCTTTTTGGATAGAATCATGTTCGCCGATCAGATAAGCGGAGCAATTATGAGTGGCAGAGCGGTGGATGGCTTTGATGGAGTCGATAAATTCAATTGCGCCTTTCTCTGTTTCCGCCCTGGCGGCATAGCCTATAAACCTCGATTTTTGAATAATAATTTCCGCATCGGCTATTTCGCCCACGGTTTTGTAATTCTCTCGCATTTTAATTCCCCCTGTAGTAGAATGTAATCAGATAATTAGTAATATGTTTATTTATACGACTTTCCTTATATAGTGATATACTTGTTAATATTATAGCAGGCATAAAGAAATAAAGTTTATTCACTTTAGCATAGTGGAGTGCAGCTAAGGCGGTTATAAAATGGCTAATAAAATGAATGGAAAAGGTCTTGATTCCATTTTTGATCATTTGATTGCGACTATGGAGCAGTCGAAACAGGAAATTTTTTTAATTAGTGAACAAAGTCGGCAAAGTTATGAGGAAATGAAAGATGAGCTTGAAGAAGTGCGAACCAATATTTCCTCCGTCATAAAAGCTGGCGACTTACTAGAAGAAAAAACCCGTACTGCCCGCAGGCGTTTAGCGGAAGTGTCGCGTTCATTTGGATCGTATAGTGAAAGCCAAATCAAGAAAGCATATGAGCAGGCAAACGAATTGCAGATTCAATTGGCGTTGAACCGTTCTGAAGAAAAACAGTATCGAAAAAAGAGGGATGGTTTGCAACGCCGATTGCAGACTTTGCTGCAAACGATTGAACGGGCTGAACGCTTAGTCAATCAGGTTAATATAACAACAAATTACCTGACTTCCGATTTGGAAGATGTTGGAGATGCCATTGATAATACAAAGCTAAAGCAAGATTATAGCTTGCGTATTATTGAAGCGCAAGAGGATGAGCGAAAACGGCTGTCACGGGAAATCCACGATGGTCCCGCCCAAATGATGGCAAACGTTCTTCTTCGTTCTGACCTTATCGAACGGACGTATCGGGAAAAAGGATCTGAGGCCGCTTTTCGAGAAATTTCTTCTTTAAAAGAAATGGTGCGCGATGCTCTTACCGAAGTCCGAAGAATCATTTATGATTTGCGGCCGATGGCGTTAGACGATTTGGGCCTTGTGCCGACATTGAAAAAATACCTTGAAACTATTGAAGATTATAACCAAGGCGTACGAATCATGTTTCAATCGAACGGCATGGAAGTCCGTTTGCCTGCCAATCACGAAACATCAGTATTTCGGCTGGTGCAAGAAGCTACTTCAAATGCGATTCGGCATGGCAAAGCAACGAGCATTGACGTTAAAGTCGAGTGGCTAAAAAATCAAGCAACCATAGTTGTGAAAGATAATGGCTCTGGATTTGACCAGAGCATCGTAAAAAATCAATCTTTTGGGTTGATTGGCATGAAAGAAAGAATCGATCTGATAGAAGGCGATTTTTTCATCAATTCTTCTCCCGGCAATGGGACAGTGTTGATGTTTCAAATTCCTTTTAAATTGGGTATATAAGATACGGTATTCGAGGAGGACAACATAATGACGAAAATAATAATTGTAGACGATCACCAACTGTTCCGTGAGGGAGTAAAACGAATATTGGATTTCGAAGATTCTTTTGAAGTCGTCGCAGAAGGCGGAGACGGAAATGAAGTCTTGAAATTATACGAAGAATACAAGCCGGATGTGGTATTGATGGATATCAACATGCCGCAGAAAAACGGAGTGGAAGCGACCGGGGAATTGATGGACAAATACCCGGATGCTAAAGTCATTATGCTGTCAATTCATGACGATGAATCATATGTGACACATGCATTAAAAACAGGTGCCCTTGGTTATATGCTAAAAGAAATGGATGCTGAAGCAATCATTCAGGCGATCAAAGTGGTAGCAAAAGGCGGTTCGTACTTGCATCCGAAAGTGACACGCAATTTGGTTATGGAATTCCGCCGTTTAAGTGAACGTGAAAACAAAGGATCGTTCCATCAAACGGAAATCCGCCGCCCATATCATTTGCTTACCAAACGTGAAAGTGAAGTTCTTCAACTATTGACGGATGGCCAAAGCAACCGGGTGATCGGCGAGACATTGTTCATCTCGGAAAAAACGGTAAAAAACCATGTTTCCAGTATTTTGCAAAAAATGCAAGTGAATGACCGGACCCAGGCAGTGGTAACAGCCATCAAAAATGGCTGGGTAGAAGTACGCTGATCAGAAAAGACCTTGCAGCTTTAGCTGCAAGGTCTTTTGTTTTCTTTTGGTCACAGTTTCTTCATTTGAATTACGGTACCTGCTATGGCAAAATGAAACGCAGGAGGAATGATGGATGAAAAAAATGATGGTAATGGCAGGCTTGGCACTGGCGCTGGCTGCTTGTTCAGATTCAGAAGAGCCTTCAGTAAATGGGAACACGGTCGAAGACGGCAATTCGGCAAATGAAAACAACGCAGTCGACCATGGAATAGAAGATGAGTCGGTCGGTTTTACGTTAGGTGATGACGGTAAAGTGGTTGAAGCCGATGTTCCGGAAGAAGAGGCGGACGAAGTGCTGGCTGCATACAAAGAATATATCGATGCTTTCAATGAGGAAGACTTGCAGCGCTATATGAACGTAATCGCTTCAAATCCTGATGGCTTTGACCGTGCGGAAGACGAAGCGGCTTTGGAAGAAGCATTCAAGGTCTACAACACCACTTATTCAACGGGCAATGAAACCATTGTTGGATACGAGGAAAACCGGGCAGAAGTTTTTGCAGAAGTTGATGTCTTGGTGGAAGATCCCAATTCGGAAAAAAGCACCAAACAATCCGGCAGGCAAGTTGTGGTATTCATAAAAGAGGATGGGAATTGGAAAGTCACCAGCCTCCATTTTATAGGCAACTCATAAAAACTTCTCGCTATAAAAGCGAGAAGTTTTTGGTTTTTCATTGGAAGGATTCTGGTAAAATGAAAAAGAGAATTAGAAACCATGAAAGGAAGATGCCATTGACAGAACTTGAGCAATTTTTGACAGGCCGTATTTGGCTCAGGGAATTTATGCCTTTTGCGCAAGAAGAAGTGGATTCTGCAATTGCCGCTGGAAAAATAGGTGTGAAAAAAGGAATTACGGAAAATAAGGAATGTACCCGTTGTTTGGAAAGATCCCCTCAGAAAATCATCTCGTTTAACTGCGCGAAATGCCAGTCCGTTTGTTATTATTGCCGGCATTGCTTGAAAATGGGCCGAGTCAGTTCCTGTACTGAACTGATATATTGGGCGGACCCATCCCCGAAACCAAAAACACCCCATTCATTCATATGGAATGGTTTGCTGACAAATGCTCAGCAGCGCGCTTCTGATGAAGTGCTAGAAAGCCTCTCCTGCAATCAATCCCATCTTGTTTATGCCGTCTGCGGAGCAGGGAAGACTGAATTGCTGTTTCCGCCGCTTGCTAAGGCGTTGGAGAAAGGGCAGCGTATCTGCATTGCCGCTCCTCGGACTGATGTTGTTTTGGAATTATCGCCGCGCATCAAAGCGGTTTTTCCTGATTCCGTTATCCATACGTTATACGGCGGTTCTCCTGCAGAAACCGGTTTTGCCCAAATTGTAATTGCGACAACCCATCAGCTGTATCGCTTCGAAAATGCTTTTGATGCCATCATCGTTGATGAAGCGGATGCTTTCCCTTACTCCTTCGATCCATCTCTTGAAGGCGCCGTCATAAAAGCGAAAAAAAGGGAGTCGCCTATTGTATACGTTTCGGCTACCCCTTCTGATCGGTTACTGAAAGAGATTCCAAACCAATCAAAGATTTTCGGAAGATTTCACGGCCATCCATTGCCGGTCCCGCAATTTCGTCCGCTATGGAACTACAGAAAAATCTTTTCAAAAAACAAAATACCCAAATCATTAACGCGTTGGGTAAATGACCGGCTTGCCAAGAAAGAGCCGTTCCTGGTGTTCTTGCCGACGGTTGAATTGATCGAACAAGCGATTCCGCTTTTTAAAAAGCTGGATGCGCGCATTGAAAAGGTCCATGCATCCGATCCCGAGAGAAAGGAAAAGGTTCTAAAGCTTCGGGAAGGAAAAATTTCTGGTGTTCTTACCTCTACAATATTGGAACGGGGAATTACAATTCCAAATGTGCAGGCTGCGGTTGTAGGAGCAGATGAAGCTGTCTTCGATTCCGCTGCATTGATCCAGATTGCAGGGAGAGTCGGCAGGTCCTCTGATTTTCCGGCTGGAGAGATCGTGTTTTTTCATAACGGCATCGTCCGGCAAATGGACAAAGCGAAACGCCAAATCCTTTTTTATAACAAGGAGGGGTTCCGGTGAATTGTTATTTGTGCGAGCGTGAGCTGCCGCAATTGCCGTCTTGGCGAGGGCTTTTTTTGAATGATATTCAAGAAGTGATATGTGGAAGGTGCAAAAACGGGTTTATGAAAATAAGCGGCACGGTTTGCCCGATCTGCGGATTGCCGAATGAAGGCTTATGCAGAGACTGCCGATACTGGGAAACGACCGAATATGCAGGCCTTCTTCAAAGCGGCACAAGTTTGTACTATTATAATGAGGCTATGAAAGATTTTTTGCATCAGTATAAATTTCTGCAAGACATCGTACTTTCTGAAGTATTCGCTCGTCAGCTGCGCGATGAACTGGGCAAAACGAAAGCTGCTATAGTTCCCATTCCTATGCATCCGGATAAATTAGAGGAAAGGACATTTTCGCAAATTGACTGCATGCTGGAAGCGGCGGGTCTGCGATATTCACAGTATTTAACAAAAAGTGAACAAGTACAAGGCAAAAAAACAAAGAAAGAGCGGATGTCTGCACCCGATCTTTTCCATTGGAACGGCAAAAACGTGCCTCGGAAAATACTGCTGGTGGACGATTTGTATACTACCGGAACAACATTGCGCCACGCCGCAAAAGAATTGAAAAAAGCGGGGGCTGAGGAAATATCTTTTCTGGCCCTCATACGCAGTTAGAAAAAGCCTTCCGGAATGCCGGAAAGCTTTTTTTAATGTTCATATATCATTTTTCGTGTCATGCCGCCATCTATGATCAAACACTCGCCGGTAATGAACGAATTGCGGGGGTCGCTCAAGAAAAGGCAAGCGCGTGCAATGTCCTCCACTTTGCCGACGCGTCCGCTCCAATGCTGGGTATGGTCGACTTCCCGCAATTCTTCCGTGTCGCCTGTATGAATCCAGCCTGGTGCAATGGAATTCACCCGTATTTCTTTTTCGCTCAAAGTTGCGGCCAGCGAATGGGTCAATGCGTATATGCCGCCTTTTGAAGCAGAGTATGTTTCAGTGTTGGGTTCCGACATAAAAGCCCGGGTCGAAGCCATATTGACAATTGACCGGATATCTCCAGTCATATAGCGCGCCGCTTCACGGCTGCAGATGAATACGCTTTTTAAATTGGTGTCAAGAACGCGGTTCCAGTCAGTCTCTTCAATCTCCCATATGGATTTGAATTCCGAGACTCCCGCATTGTTGATCAACGCGTGGACTTCTCCGTAATCTTGATGGATTTGCGCAAATACGTCTATTACCTGCTGGAAGTTTCCTACATCACATTGCCTGGAATCCACGCCTTCTAGGGTGAAGTTTTCCAGGTCCAATCCAATAACGCGGGCCTTTTCAGATACAAAGAGCTCGGCGATACTTTTCCCGATGCCGTTTGCAGCACCTGTCACTACAATAGTTTTATCAATGAACATCCTATCATCTCCTTCCAATTAGTTTACCTGTTTTATCATACGGCAAAACTTTTTTACGTTTTAAGGAGGAACGGAAAGGGAAGATATAGAAATGTATAGCTAGATACAAGAAGGAGGAGTTAAGATGCTACAATTTAATATTAAAGCAGACAACGTAGAAGCAACTCCAGCGGTTCGTGACTATATTGAGAAAAAAATAAGCAAGATTGAGCGTTACTTCCCAGAGGGAACGAACGCTACAGCGATGGTTTATTTAAAATCAATCAACCACAGCCAAACAAAAGTGGAAGTTACGATACCGATGAAGAACTTAACCCTGCGAGGCGAAGAAAGCCATATAGAGTTATATGCGGCGGTAGATTTGATTGTAAGCAAATTGGAACGCCAAATCCGAAAATATAAAACAAAGGTTAACCGCAAATTCCGTGACCGTGATGGAATCGGCGTTGCATTTGCAGCAGCCGAGAATGAGCTGAGAAGCCAGAACGAAGAAGCGGAAGAAGAAGACGATTTAACGATTGTCCGCACCAAACAATTCGATTTGAAACCGATGGATGAAGAAGAAGCGGTTTTACAGATGAATATGCTGGGACATGATTTCTTTGTATTTACCGATGCAGAGTCGAATGGTACGAATATTGTCTATAAACGCAAAGACGGCAGTTACGGTTTGATCGAAACAAGTCCTTCATAAGCGATAATGGGAAAGCCTCTCGTGACGAGAGGCTTTTTTGTTTGTCTTGGATTCCTGCGAATCAACGCAAACTAAACCTGTCCGGATATTTGCACCGATGTATATGCAGTGTTAAAATAAGAAGTGAGATTTTTCGAAAAGGCCTGAAACGCACAAGGGATTTATGGAATTTCAAAAGCGTTGCGTTAAAAATTATACTATTATAGCAAAGGCGATCCGGTCTTTTTATCTGGCTGGACACTATGCAGGGAGCGGTTATAAATGCTTGGAGTATTGAACAAAGTATTCGACCCAAACAAACGGGAATTAAAAAGATTTGAAAAAATAGCAGATGAAATAGAAGCCCTGGCTTCAGAGTTTGCTGCTCTTTCTGATGAAGAACTTCAAGGGAAAACACCGGATTTGATGGAGCGCTACCAGAAAGGCGAAACCTTGGATTCTTTATTGGTAGAAGCGTTTGCGACGGTTCGTGAAGCCTCGAAGCGGGTTCTGGGCATGTTCCCGTTCCGCGTCCAAATCATGGGGGCCATTTCCCTTCATGAAGGCAATATTTCCGAGATGAAAACCGGGGAAGGCAAAACGTTGACTTCCACTATGGCGGTATATTTGAACGCTTTATCGAAAAAAGGCGTACATGTTGTAACTGTCAACGAATACTTGGCAAGCCGCGACGCTGAGGAAATGGGCAAGCTATTCCAATGGCTTGGCCTGTCTATCGGCTTGAATTTGAACAGCTTGACGAAAGAAGAAAAACGTGAAGCTTACGCTTCCGATATCACCTATAGCACAAATAACGAGCTTGGCTTCGATTATTTGCGTGATAATATGGTGCTTTATAAAGAAGAAATGGTTCAGCGTGAATTGAACTACGCAGTAATTGATGAAGTCGATTCAATTTTGATCGATGAAGCGCGTACGCCGCTGATCATTTCCGGACAAGCCGCAAAAGCCGCGCAGCTATATATGCAGGCGAATGCATTTATCCGTGTATTGACTAAAGATACCGATTATACGTATGACGAAACGACCAAAGGCGTTATGCTGACGGAAGACGGCATCGAAAAAGTGGAAAAAGCTTTCGGGATCGAAAACCTATTCGACATGAACCATGTGCGGCTGAACCATGCTATCAACCAGGCTTTGAAAGCGCATGTTACGATGCACAAAGATGTCGATTATGTGGTCCAAGACGGCGAAGTCATCATTGTCGATCAGTTTACAGGGCGTTTGATGAAAGGCCGCCGCTATTCGGACGGCTTGCACCAAGCGATCGAAGCCAAAGAAGGTTTAGAGGTCCAAAACGAATCGATGACCATGGCAACAGTCACTTTCCAGAACTATTTCCGCATGTACAGCAAACTCTCTGGCATGACAGGGACAGCGAAGACAGAGGAAGAAGAGTTCCGCAACATATATAATATGAACGTTATTGCGATTCCAACGAACAAACCGATCATCCGGGACGACCGGGTCGATTTGATCTATGCAACGATTGCCGGGAAGTACAAAGCGGTAGGCGATGATATTGCGGAGCGCCATAAAAAAGGCCAGCCGGTATTGGTAGGCACAGTCGCCATTGAAACGTCTGAAATCATTTCGGACTATCTGACGAAAAAAGGCATCAAACACTCTGTGCTGAATGCCAAGAACCATGCCTTCGAAGCGGAAATCATTTTAGGGGCTGGACAAAAAGGCGCTGTGACAATCGCGACAAATATGGCAGGACGAGGTACGGATATCAAACTTGGCGAAGGTGTTAGAGAAGTCGGCGGCTTGGCCGTCCTTGGCACGGAACGCCATGAGTCGCGCCGGATCGATAATCAGCTGCGAGGGCGTTCAGGACGTCAAGGAGACCCGGGCGTTACACAATTCTACCTTTCTCTTGAAGATGATTTGATGCGCCGTTTTGGATCTGATGCGATGCGGAATATGATGGGGAAACTTGGAATGGACGATTCCCAGCCGCTGCAGTCGCGAATGGTTACGCGCTCTGTGGAATCTGCACAGAAACGTGTGGAAGGGAACAACTTTGATGCACGGAAACGCTTGCTGCAGTATGATGATGTATTGCGCCAGCAGCGTGAAATCATCTATAAAGAGCGTATGGAAGTCATCGAAACGGATGATATGCGCGCGTTGGTCGAGAAAATGATCGACAGCACAATTGACCGGATGGTTGCAGTGCATACATCCAATGAAAAGCCGGAAGAATGGCATTTAAAATCACTCGCTGATACAATTGCTGCTAATCTGCTTCCGGAAAATACAATCACTGAAGCGGATTTGCGTGATAAATCTCAAGAAGAGATCACCGATCTAATCAAATCGGAAGTTACAAAGCATTATGATGAGAAAGAAGCGGAAATGACGCCGGAACGCATGCGTGAATTTGAAAAAGTGGTTCTGCTGCGTTCAATCGATTCCAAATGGATTGACCATATCGATGCAATGGACCAATTGCGCCAAGGAATCCATTTGCGCGCCTATGGTCAAAATGATCCGCTTCGCGAATACCAGAACGAAGGGTTCAATATGTTCGAAGCAATGGTTGAAGCCATTGAAGAAGATGTATCCAAGTATGCCATGAAAGCGGAAATCCGCAATAACCTGGAACGCCAGGAAGTGGCGAAGGGGCAAGCGGTCAACCCGAAAGAGGATGGGCCGCCAGTCAAAAAGAAAAAAGAGCCGGCACGCAAAAACGTTGAAATCGGCCGAAATGACGCTTGCCCTTGCGGCAGCGGCAAGAAATACAAAAACTGCCACGGGGCAGCAGCGCTATAGGAAGCATGAACAAGACCGAAGAGCTAAAGCTCTTCGGTGTTATTTTGAGGAGGAACATATAGATGATGGATTTAGCAGACATCCGCAATGAGCTCGACAAATCAGCCAAGAAATTGGCGGACTTTAGGGGGTCTCTTTGACTTAGAGAACAAAGAGGCGCGGATTCAAGAACTGGATGAAATGATGATTGACCCCGATTTTTGGAACAACCAAGAAAAGGCCCAAGTGGTCATTTCCGAATTGAACGGTTTGAAAGATATTGTTAATACGTATCACGGGTTTGTCGACACCCAGGAAAACCTGGAAATGACACTCGAGCTGCTTCGGGAAGAAGCGGATGAAGACTTGCACGAGGAGCTGAGTTCGGAACTGAAAACATTCCTATCGGAACTTAGCGATTATGAATTGCAGATGCTGTTAAGCGAACCATACGATAAAAACAACGCTATTTTGGAGCTGCATCCAGGAGCAGGTGGGACCGAGTCGCAAGATTGGTGTTCGATGCTGCTGCGCATGTATACTCGCTGGGCTGAAAAGCGCGGATTTAAAGTGGAAACGCTTGATTACTTGGCAGGCGATGAAGCCGGAGTCAAATCAGTAACATTAGGCATTAAAGGGCATAATGCATATGGCTATTTGAAAGCGGAAAAAGGTGTCCACCGCCTTGTCCGGATTTCACCATTTGATTCATCTGGCCGCCGCCATACATCATTCGTGTCTTGCGAAGTTATGCCGGAGTTTACAGGAGAAATTGAAATCGATATCCGTACGGAAGATTTGAAAATCGACACATACAGGGCAAGCGGTGCTGGCGGACAGCATATCAATACGACCGACTCCGCGGTGCGGATTACGCATTTGCCTACAGGCGCCGTTGTAACATGCCAGCAAGAACGCTCACAGATCAAAAACCGTGAAAAGGCCATGCAAATGCTGAAAGCGAAACTTTATGCACTTAAGATTGAAGAGCAGGAAGCCGAGTTGCTTGAAATCCGCGGCGAGCAAAAAGAAATCGGATGGGGAAGCCAAATCCGGTCTTATGTGTTCCATCCATATTCGATGGTAAAAGACCACCGCACCAATTTCGAGACAGGAAATCTCCAAGCTGTCATGGACGGGGACATTGATGGATTTATCAATTCTCTACTGCGGTCTAAGATGCAATAATTTTAAAGGCCCGGAGCAAATATTGCTCCGGGCCTTTTTGCTTTTTATGCTGGAATGAAACTGTACTTTAGCTGGATGAAGTTCACAAGAAGCCTGCCATTTGCTATACTCTGACAGGACTCATACGAACTTTACAAGAATCTTTACAGAAAGAGGCATCATAGGGATGAAGAAAAAACAGCAGCGATCCTACAATGAGCCGCATCCAACATTATCCGCTGTTAGGGATTATATCGGTGTCCTTATCGGATCTGCTATTGTGGCCATTTCCTTTAACGTTTTTTTGCTGCCAAATGAAGTGGCATCTGGGGGCGTCAGTGGAATCAGCACTATTTTGTACGGGCTATTTGAATGGAAGCCGGCTTTTGTCCAATGGACATTCAATATCCCTTTGTTTATCGCAGGAATCGTGCTGTTAGGCAAGCACTTTGGCATCAAGACAGCGGTCGGAACAATTTTTTTGCCATTTGTCGTTTTCCTGACAGAAGCGTGGGAGCCATGGACGCTAAATCCTTTGCTCGGTTCTTTGTTCGGCGGCATTATGATAGGCCTTGGGCTGGGCATTGTTTTCAGGGCGAAAGCTTCGACCGGCGGAACGGATTTGGCAGCTCAGATCATTGCAAAATACACCGGCCTTTCGCTTGGAACCAGTATTGCTTTGATTGATGGCTTTATTGTTTTGGCAGCAGCATTGGTGTTCGATATCGAAAGCGGGCTGTATGCGTTAGTGGGTCTGTTCGTCACAACAAAAACCATCGATTTTGTTCAAATCGGGTTTGGGCGTTCGAAGCTGGTTTATATCATTACCAACAAACAAGTGGAAGTCCGGGATGCTATCTACGAAGAAGTTGACCGGGGAGTGACGAAGCTTAATGCAACCGGCGGTTACACAGATACAGAAAAGCCGCTTCTTATGGTCGTGGTCCATCAAACGGAATTTACCCGTTTGAAACAAGTGGTGAAATTGGCCGATCCTTCTGCCTTTGTTATTGTATCAGATGCTTCTGAAGTTCTTGGCGAAGGTTTTAAACGTTCTTAAACTAGGTATACTTTACATAACGTGAAAAACAACTTGGAGGAGGCAACATACATGAAAAAGGGATTGTTAACAATGATGCTGGGCTCTGCACTCGCACTAGGGGCTTGCGGCGGCGGCGGGGAAACTACAACTGAAACACCGCCAGCAGAAGACGGCGGTTCCGGTTCATCCTCGGTAGACCCGGAACAAGTTGTCCAGCAAAACTGTATTTCCTGCCATGGTGAGAATCTGGAGGGTGCGGGGAATTTTCCGGCATTGAATAATGTGGGATCGCGTTTGTCCCAAGACGAAATCCGCAGCATTATCGACAATGGACAAGGCGGTATGCCAGCGGACATTATTGAAGGCGAAGAAGCAGATGCAGTAGCGGAATGGTTGGCAAACAAAAAGTAAACCGGCTTACAAGCCGGTTTTTTTGTGTGCAAAAATTTCAATTGATGGACACAATTCGATTTTTTTAATAAAAATATGCGAAAATCGACGCGGATTAAACTCGGATTTAGGGTCTTTAGATGCAAGAAATGAAGAGGTTCAAAAACAATTGAAACACAATTGTAATACAAAAAAAGGTTTGAGGTGATATAATGAGTCAGTCGGAAATTTTAGCGGAAATGCAAATTGGAGATAAATCCAGTATATATAGGTGGTTAAGTAAATGATTCAAATGAAGAACGTTTATAAGAAGTATCCGAATGGCATTGTTGCCCTCAACGGATTGACCGTTGAAATTGGGCAAGGTGAATTCGTTTATGTAGTAGGGCCAAGTGGTGCCGGAAAGTCAACATTCATTAAAATGATGTATCGGGAAGAACGTCCGACTTCAGGCCAGATGTTGATCAATAACGTGGATATCGCTACATTAAAAAACAAAAGAGTGCCAATGCTTCGCCGTCAGATCGGCGTAGTGTTCCAGGATTTCAAGCTGCTTCCAAGATTGAATGTCTACGAAAATGTCGCATTTGCCCTGGAAGTAATTGAAGAAACACCTGAAATGATCCGGAAAAGGGTAATGGAAGTGCTGGATTTAGTGGGATTGAAACATAAGGCTCGGATGTTTCCGACAGAATTGTCTGGTGGGGAACAACAGCGGGTTTCTATTGCGCGTTCAATCGTCAACAAACCCAAAATCGTGATCGCCGATGAGCCGACGGGTAATCTTGATCCCGAGACTTCTTGGGATATTATGGATCTGTTTGAACGGATCAATGCAACAGGAACAACTATTTTAATGGCTACCCACAACCGTGAAGTAGTAAACAAAAGAAGGCATCGTGTCATTGCAATTGAAGGCGGCTTGATTGTTCGCGATGTAGCTGGAGGTGACTACGGCTATGAAGGCTAGAACATTAACTCGCCATTTCAGGGAAAGTTTGAAAAGTTTGGGGCGCAACAGCTGGATGACATTTGCTTCTGTCAGTGCTGTTACTGTGACCTTGCTGCTAGTCGGTGTGTTCGTTTTAATCATGATGAATTTGAACAAAGTTGCAGATGATTTAGAAAATGACGTAGAAATTAAAACTTTCGTTTCTTTGGAAGCGGATGATGCTAGAATAGAAGCAATAGAAGCAACAATCCGATCCATGCCAGGCGTTGAATCTGTAGAATTTTCGACAAAAGAAGAAGAGTTGACTGATTTGGTTCTAGATTTTGGCGACGAGTTGAGTTTGTTCCAGCAAAGCAACCCGCTGTTTGATGTGTTTTACGTGAAAGCGTCGGAACCTCAGCAAACAGAGCAAGTGGCGACTGAAATCGCGAAATTAGACAATATTGAAGATGTGAAATACGGCGAAGGCAAAATTGAGAAGCTGTTCAAATTCCTGAATATGGGACGAAATGTCGGTTTAGTGCTGATTTTGGCATTATTATTTACCGCAATGTTCTTGATTTCCAATACGATTCGCATTACTATAGTTGCGAGACGCCATGAAATCGAGATTATGAAACTAGTAGGCGCGACCAATTGGTTTGTCCGAATTCCTTTCATCTTGGAAGGCATGTGGCTAGGTTTGTTAGGATCGATTATTCCGATTGCACTTGTATCTACGCTTTACTATCAAGTAACCGACTTCGCGCAGCCGAAATTAAGCGGTGAAATGATTCAATTGCTTGATTTGACACCGTTCATTTACCAAGTGAGCGCGTTGATCCTTGTGATGGGCGTATTTATCGGAATCTGGGGCAGCTTCATGTCCATCCGCAAATTCTTGCGCGTATAAAGAAAGAAAAGTGCTCTGTTAAAGGTTATTGTTGATTTTCTTCAGAAGGAACAAAGGATGCGCTCTTGTCAAAAAGAGCGCGGTTCCCTTCAAAATCAATAAATTCGTTTAACGGAGTTTTTTAATAGAAAAATACAGATAGAGACAGGCAGGCAAAGAACGTAAAGCCGAAAGGGGACCTCGAACGTGAGATCGAAATGGATGTTGTCAGGTATTTCAACTGTGTTGGCTTTAGCCATCTTGATGCCATCAGCTGCGAATGCGGACAAATTAAGTGAATTGGAACAAAAGCAGCAAGAAGCTCAGCAGCAGAAAAACGAGTTGGCTTCTGATATCAGCAAAAAAACGGAGAAAATGAGCGAGAATGCTTCAAAGCTGGAAAAGCTTATAGCGAAAATCGAGGATTTGAACCGGAAGATGGATGAGACAACAGCAAAAATCGACAGCGTACAGGCGGATATCGACTATACGAAAACGGAAATCGATGGGTTGAAAAAATCGATTGAAGAGCTCGAACTCAAAATAGAGGAACGTGAAGCGTTGCTTGAAGAACGCGCCCGTGCAATCCAAAAGAGCGGAGGTTCTGTGGATTATGTGGATGTGCTTCTTGGAGCAAACAACTTTGTCGATTTTATCGACCGTTTTTCGGCGGTTAATACACTAATCGAAGCGGATCGTGAAATTATGCGTGAACAAGCAGCCGATGAAAAACTATTGGCTGTACACCAAGCGCAAGTGGAGACGAAATTGGCCGAACAAGAACAACGCCGCGCAGAACTTGTTGGGCTTAATGACAAATTGAATGGCCAAAAGGAAGAGCAGGCAGGCTTTGCAGAAGAACTGAAGGCTGAACAAAAGCTCCTTGCTAAAGAAAAATCCGAATTGGTGCAGCAGCGCAACGAAGCTATCGATGTCAGCTCGAAATTAGAAAAACAGATCGAAGAAGAACAAAACCGCTTAGCTGAGCTAGCCCGCAAAGTGGAAGCAGAACGCCAGCGCAAGCTTGCTGCAGAACGCAAAGCGGCGGCTGAAAAAGTCCGGGCTTCAAATTCTTCTGCTTCTTCCTATACAGCTCCGGCGAAAGTTTCAAGTTCGGGTTTCGTCACACCTGCTTCCGGCCGTTATACATCTACATTTGGATGGCGAAATATTGGCGATGGACCTGAATTCCATCAAGGAGTAGACATTGCAAATAGTGTAGGCACGAATATTAAAGCAGCAGCAAACGGTTATGTATCATTCTCGGGAAGCATGGGCGGATACGGCAATGTTGTCATCCTCACCCACTCGATCAACGGGCAAACACATGCGACTGTATACGCGCATTTGAATTCGATTGACGTCTCCGCTGGACAACAAGTAAGCCAAGGCCAGCGGATAGGGGGAATGGGCAACACAGGCCGTTCAACCGGATCCCATCTGCATTTTGAAATTCATGTAGGTCCATGGAATGGTGCTCGGACCAACGCAGTCAACCCTGCATCGTTTGTATCGTTATAAGTTTGGACAGCCGGCATCTGGAAAGATGCCGGCTGTTTTGCTGTTCAGGAAGCTTTTTTGAAGGAAATTCATTGCATCATTAGTGGAATATTGAGTGCATTCTATCGTATGATGAAGAGGAACGGAGTGAAAAAGGAATGCCGAAAAAACTAATTGGATTGTTGCTGATTGCCGTTATGATCGGAATCGCTGTCGCCGGTGCTGTAAAAAATAACATCGAAGAAAACAAATCTCTTGAGACCTTGTCTGTCGGTACCGATGTGGAATTTTTGGCTACGAAAGATGGGCTGGCTCCAGGGGAAGTGGCGCCTGATTTCGAGTTAACGACTCTGTCCGGTGAAACCGCCAAGTTATCGGATTATAAAGGAAAAAAAGTGATTTTGAATTTTTGGGCCACATGGTGTCCTCCTTGCAAAGCGGAAATGCCGCTCATGCAGAACTACTATGATGAAGCACAAGGGGAAAATGTGGAAGTCTTAGCAGTGAATTTGACCACGCAAGACCGGGGGGTGGATAAAGTCAAGGAGTTCGTTGAAGCGAACAATCTGACCTTCCCTATTCCACTGGATAAAGAAGGAGATATCGGATCTGTCTATCAGGCCGTTACCATACCGACTTCTTATATGATTGATACAGAAGGCCGTGTTCAAAACAAGCACATCGGCCCGATGGATGAGGAAACTATGAGGGATTATATTGCCAATTTGGAGTAAGGGGATGAGTTTATGAAGTCGCTAGAAACGATGTCAGTGCACACGGCCAGAGCAGAAGACCGGATTATCCAACCGCAAGTCATGCCGATATTCCAGACATCCGCTTTTTCATTTTCTTCTTTGGAGGAAATGGAAGGCTATTATGAAGGAAACGGAACTTATCTGTACTCCAGAACTGCCAATCCAAATACCGATGCTCTCGGGCAGACGGTTGCCGAGTTAGAGGGCGCGCCGAAAGGGGTAGCAGCAGCATCAGGGATGGCGGCAATACTCGCTGGTATTTTATCGGTCGTCCAGACAGGGGACCACGTGCTTGCTGCTGAAGATGTTTACGGGGGCACTTTTTTTCTATTGAAAGAAGAGCTTGTACGAATGGGCATAATTGTCCATTTCACCGATTTTTCGGATAAAGCCTCCGTTGAACAGTATCTCATCGACTATCCGGAAGTGAAGCTGGCGGTCAGTGAATCGATCACGAATCCCTTCTTGCGCGTGGAAGATATCGCAGGGCTTTGCGGGTTGGCAAAGCGATATGGTGTTAAAGTGATGATTGACAATACGTTTGCCACGCCGTATACCGAAAAGCCATATGCGGCTGGCGCTGATTTGGTCGTCCATAGCGCGACAAAGTATTTAGGCGGGCATGGAGACGCTACAGCGGGAGTTCTTACAGGACATGCGGACTTGCTTCAACAGGCGGAGGCGCGCATTGTCAGCCTTGGCATGAACTTAAGCCCGTTTGAAGCTTGGCTGACGGTACGGGGCATTAAAACATTGGCGCTCCGCATGAAAGCGCAAACTGAAAATGCCAAGGAAATTGCCTCTTTTTTGGAAGGGAAGGTACGTGTATGGTACCCAGGAAAAGGTGCAATTGTAACATTTGAACTTCCTGAGCATGTGGACGTACATCAATTTTTTGCTGCTCTTGGCTGGATTAAAATTGTGCCGACGCTCGCGGGAGTCGAGACATCAGTCTCGTATCCATATAGTACATCGCACCGTGAACTGTCAGAAGAAGAGAAACAGAAAATCGGCGTGACTAAACAGACAGTCCGGCTGTCAGCAGGAATAGAAGGAACCCAAGATATTTTGGATCAGCTTCGCGCTGCGTTCAATTAACCGAAAAAGAAGTGCAGAATACGGATGTTCTTTGGTACAATGATAAGAAACGTGTGTTGCCGGTGATGGGAAGGTGTTTAGAACGTGTTAATGGATGTTGTGCTCGACATAGGTAGGTTTTTTATTAATCCCGTTTTTTACATATCGCTAATAGCCGCAGTTCTTCTAGGGTATTTTAGGGTGAAAAAAGAGCGGAAAGCATTTAGGACACGAATTGTCTGGGGCTGGACAGAGTTCGTCGGTTTGCTGAAAGACGGCTTTCTGTTTGCTGTTGTATTGTCCGTTCTGTTTGCAGGAATCGGTTTAGTGGTTCCGATGGAATGGCTGATTGCGCTGAGCATCGTCAGTATAGTGATGCTGCTCTCCGCCTTTTACCAATTGGGATCATTTGTTTATTTATCGGCAGCCGCTGTGTTTCTTGGCTGGCTGATGCGTACCAATGGCTGGTCCCTTGATTTCGGCTTTTTCCGTTACAATGGCCTTTTCCTTTCATGGAACTGGCTGCTTCCAGTTGCCTTGATCACAGGAGCAATTGTGTTGCTTGAAGGGTGGCTTGTCAAAAAACACGGTGCAGTCTCTGCATCGCCAAGACTGGAAAAATCCTCTCGGGGTCTGATGGCCGCCTTCTACAATTCGAAACGGTTATGGCTGATTCCTGTACTGTTGGTCGTACCTGGATCAGCAGTGGAATCGTATGCCCCTTACTGGCCGCAGCTGCCGATTGGGGAAAGTGTCTTTTCCTTTATATTATTTCCGGTTGTTTTCGGATTTCAGAACCGTGCGCGCAAAACCTTGCCAATCTATCTGTTTCCGGTCATCGGAAAATCCCTGATGATTGCTGGCGGAATGATTGTAGTATTGTCTCTAGGAGCGTTCCTATGGCCGCCGATGGCTTTAGTGGCTTTGATGGCCGGTTTGCTGGCGCGCCTGGGAATCTCCATTTTCTACGCCGTCAAAGAGCGCCAGGGAAATCACGCAGTCACACCACAGGCACTTGGCGTCATGATCGTCGATGTGCTTCCGGACTCGCCTGCCGATAAGATGGGCTTGATCCGTGGTGAAGTGATCCGCAAAGTGAATGGCTTGACGGTTTCAAACGAGTCGGAACTGTATGAGGCAATCCAAGTCAATGCGGCGCATTGCCGCTTGGAAGTGCTGGACCATAACAGGGAAGTCAGGCTTCGCCAGCACGTCATTTTCCGTCATGATCATCACCGCCTTGGATTAATCGTAGTGAAATAAGGAGACAAGAAAATGGAATCGATGGTTACAAAATTTTTATTGTCTTTGTTAGTGCCTGGCCTGCTTGTGGTTCTGTTCACGCGAGTGACATTTCACCATATCGTCGGATTGATTTTAACGGTTGCGCTGATTGCAGCAGCTGTCTATGCCGGTTATACAAATACCTGGTTCCTGTACGTTGTCAACGCCGCCTCCTTGACCCTAGGATTCTGGTATGCCACGAACATGTATGCCAAGCGCAAAAAAGCCGAAACTCATGAGAATGAGTGACGGCTTTTTTATTTTGTCTTTTCATCGGCAACCGGAAATTAAAAAATCAAGCTATAAACTGCTAAAATTGCAATCGAACCTAATACAACAACCATGACATCGGCTCCGGCAAAGGCTATGCCGAATGCGGCAGCTGCACCGATTACGCCGAACCAGACATTTTCCTGGACAAAAAAGATGGCAGGAAAGATCAAAGCGCCCAGAACTGCATAAGGGATATTACGAAGCACATGCTGCACAGGAAGGGGGAGTTCGCGTCCTTCCAAGAATGTCAATGGGATTGCGCGCGGAAGATAGGTCACTGCCGCCATCCCGAAAATCATCCACCAAAACCATCCGCCCATTAAGATTTCACCTCTTTTGGAGAAATAAGTTCAACGAAAACCGCGGAGACCAAAGTTGAAACCATGATGGCCCAGCCGGTTGAAAGCCACTCTGTAAAATAAAAGAATGAATTAGTAAGAGCAGCGATAACTGCGAGGCTCACTACTTTGCGGTTGCCACGCATCGATGGGACAAGCAATCCGACAAACATGGCATATAGCGCAATCGACATCGATGCCTGAAGAAATTGCGGTAAATTAGCGCCGATCAAATGGCCGATTGCCGTAAAAATGACCCAGCTACCGTATGAAATGAGTATGACGCCAGCTGCAAACGCCGTGCGTAATCTGCCACCTTTTTGGGTAGCCAATACCGAAAACGATTCATCGGTAACGCCAAAAGCATATATCGCTTTTTTCCACCTGGCTTCCGGCTGCATCTTTTCGTTAAGCGCTGCCGTCATTAGAAAGTGGCGGATATTGACGATAAATGTGTTCAATACTATGACTGCTGGAGCGACGCCAGCAGCAATCAATGAAAGTGATATGTATTGCGCAGCTCCTGCGAAAACGAAAATGCTCATGGCAGTCGCTTCAATAATGGAAAGCCCGGTTGTTTTTGCGAGCAGCCCGAAAGTCAGGGCTATCGGAAAATAGCCGATTGCTATACTGGTGCCGGCTTTCAGTCCGGCGGTGAACCCACGTGCATCCAAATTGCCTCTCTCCTTATGTACGAGTATTTCTCTTTTCCAAATCAGGGGAAAGAGTGTAAAGTAATGATAAACGTATATCTTGTGCCGGTTTGTTGGACTGGGGAATCGAGCCAAGAGCAGAATTTCATAAAGCACTCGCTTTTACCCCCGTTGTTCGCCGCATCAGATAGTCAGCTTATATTGCCAGTTTATCATTTGGTTTCCATTTAAAAAAGGAACCAATGGAAATAAGCATACCACTGACCCCCGTTTTGTTATGGCAGTCCCCCTTTGATTTCTGCGCGTCGAAAAATCTTCAATGCATAAAGGCGAAGGCTGTTTTTTGATAAGATAGATAAATATAAAGATTGAAGGATGGACAATATGATGGATATCGTTTCTTGGGAAAATATATATGAGTTGACTCAGTCATATCGGGCGTTAGGGCCGATTATAGGGGTTTTGCTTCCGTTTCTTGAAGCATTTCTTCCTTTTTTACCGTTGTTCGCTTTTGTCATAGCCAACGCAACAGCATATGGATTTTGGGTCGGTTTTCTTTTGTCATGGGCAGGGACTGTGGCAGGCTCTTATGCGGTATTTTTGATAGTCCGCAAATTTGGCCAAGCCCGTTTCTTGCATTTCATGACACGGCATAAAAGAGTTCAAAAGCTCATCCATTGGGTAGAGCAGCATGGGTTCGGCCCTCTTTTCTTGATCATTTGCTTTCCATTCACACCTTCAGCGCTCGTGAATGTGGTGGCCGGCCTTGCGAATATACGCCGGTATTATTACCTGGTGACGCTGATGGCCGGGAAATTTGTAATGGTCTTTATCGTCACCTTTGTCGGGCACGACATCCGTGCCCTGTTTACCCAGCCAATCCGGACAGCTATCGTTGTCTTGCTTATTGCGCTGCTGTATGTCGGCGGAAAAGTTCTCGAAAACCGGATGAACAAAAAAGCGGAAGCTGAGTTTCGCAGAATAAGAGAAGAACAAAGAAGAGGACAGCAATGAAACGGCTGCAGTGGATTTTATAGCAGATTTCCTATAAAATAAGAACAAACGTTCCTAGTTAGAGAGGTGATTTTGTGCCATTACGAATCGTATATGGACGTGCAGGTTCCGGAAAAACCCGGTTCATGCAAAATGAAATTATAGAGGAATTAAAACAGCGGGCGGATGGCGATCCGATTTTTTTGATCGTACCTGACCAAATGTCTTTCTCGACCGAGTATCGGTTGTCAACGACAGATGGCATGAGGGGAACGATCCGGGCACAAGCAATGACCTTCAAACGGTTGGCGTGGCGGGTATTGCAGGAAGTCGGAGGCATTAGCCGAAAAGAAGTGGATACATTCGGCTATCGGATGCTCATCCGCAGTTTGCTGGAGGAGCACCGTGAAGATTTCCACCTGTTCCGGAGGGCTGCCGGAAAAAGAGGGTTCACCGATCAGATCGAGCAGCTGGTCAAAGAGTTTTCAAGGTATTGCGTGGCATGCGACGAATTGACGAACATCCGCTCTTCCCTGTCTGAAGCAGGAGCTCCGCGGACATTGCTTGATAAAGCGGCAGACCTTGAACTGATTCTTACAGAAATCGAAAGCCGCCTCGGAAAAGTGTTTGTCGATTCTGAAGGGCATTTAGCTTTGCTGTCGGAGAAAATAAAGCATTCCGAAATTGTAAAGCACGCGGAAATCTATATGGATGGGTTTGTAACATTCACAGCCCGCGAATTTGAAATCATCGGTGAACTGATGAAATATGCGAAATCGGTGACCATCGCATTGCCGCTGGACGACCAGACAGATCCCCAAGACGAACAGGCATTGTTTTATCAGTCGGCGATCACTGTGCAGCGATTGGTTGAGCAGGCCCGAAAAGAAGGAGTAGCGATCGATCCATCTGTCCATATGCATTCTCCGCGCCGGTACAATAATCCGGAGCTTTCCCATCTTGAGCGGCATTTTGACGATTACCCGGCGAAAAAAACAGCTTCGGATGGAAATGTAGCTATCATTGAATCTTCGAGCAGAAGAGCGGAAATGCATGCCATAGCAAGAAAGATCCGCGATCAAGTGAGGGGCGGTTTAAGGTATAGCGAAATCGCCTTGCTGTACCGCGATCCGGAAGTCTATGACGAATTGATCAATACGATTTTTCCGCAGTACGATATTCCTTATTTTATAAGCCGGAAAAAATCGATGCTTCACCATCCGCTGATTGAATTCAACCGGTCGGTTCTGGAAGCTGTGCTGTCTAACTATTCATATGAACCGGTTTTCCGGGCTGTAAAGACCGATTTGTTCTTTCCTGAAGGAAGCGTTTCAAAATGGCGGGAAAGAAGCGACGTTTTAGAGAATTTCATCATCGCGAACGGAATTTACGGTGAGCGTTGGTTTGAAGAAAATCGCTGGTTTTATAAGAAATATCGGGGACTCGAATTTCACACAGGCATCCAAACCGATGAGGAATTGGCCATGCAGATGGAATTGCATGCAGTCCGCGATTTGATCCGGGAGCCTCTTGCCCGTTTGAAAACCGGTTTGGATGATTGTGCGACTGGAAGGGAAATCGCACAAGCGCTATATTCTTTTATAGAAGAAATGGATGTCTATGCAAAAATCCAGCACCTTAAGGAGCGGGAGGAAAGGGAGCACCGGCTGCTCGCCGCGACAGAACATGAACAGGCTTGGAACGAATGGATCGGTGTATTGGACCAATTTGTGCTGATGTTCGGCGATAAGGAGCTGGAGCTTGCTACGGCAGTGAAGATTCTGGATGAAGGATTCGAGACGCTGGAATTTTCACGCATTCCGACATCCCTGGATCAAGTGACGGTGTCAAAAATCGATTTGGCGCGTTTGATGGACATCAAATCGGTGTTCGTTATCGGAGCCAATGACGGAGTCTTGCCAAGAAGAATCGAGCAGGAAGGCCTGTTGACGGATGCTGACCGGGATTGGTTTTCCCAAGTCGGCATTGAATTGGCACCTTCTTCCAAAATGCGGCTCATGGATGAAACCTATATGGTTTACCGGGCGTTCACATCAGCATCCGATTTGCTGACAGTATCTTATCCGATTGCAGACGAAGAAGGCAAGGCGCTTTTGCCGTCGGTCTATATTCAAAAATTGGTCGACATGCTCGGCGTAGCCATTTGGCCGGCAGTCATTGATCCGGCGGAATTGGGAGAAGTTTCGCATCTGGAATATATTTCGCATCCACGGGCGACGCTGGCATATCTGACTTCCCAAATACGCGAAGGGGATTTGACGCCTGAGTGGCGGGCGGTGCTCGCCTATTACCATAAAGACCCGTTATGGTCATCCGTGGTAAACCGAATTTTGGAACCGGTCAAACCGAACAAAGCGGATGAGTTGCGTGAAGATGTTGCGGAACCTTTATACGGCACACCTATTTCCGCAAGTGTACCGCGCGTCGAGACTTATTTCAGCTGCCCGTTTGCCCATTATGTGCAATACGGATTGCGGTTGGAAGAACGCAGCCAGTACAAGCTGGCGCCGCCGGCAATGGGGGATCTGTTCCATGCGGCCATCAAATGGATTTCCGATGAAGTGAACAGGCTGGACGTTTCATGGTCATCATTGACCCGGAAACAGTGCCAAGAGCTGGCGAAACAAGCGATGGAACAGCTGGCGCCTTATTTTGTCAATCATATCTTAATCAGTTCACATCGCTACCGCTATATTCAGCACAAGTTGGAGGGCATTATCCGCCAAACTGCCTTCATGCTGAGCAAGCACGCAAAAGTGACAGGATTTGCGCCGGTCGCACTGGAGGTCGGATTTGGGCCGAAAGAGACCATTCCGCCGCTGGATATTGATTTGAAAAAAGGCCGCAAGATGAATGTGCGAGGGCGGATCGACCGCATTGATTCGACGGAAATCAATGGCAAACCGTACATTCGGGTTGTGGACTATAAATCGTCCAAACAAGGGCTTGATTTGAGCGATGTATATCATGGACTTGCGCTTCAGACATTCACCTATCTTGATGTTGCGTTGACCCATTCAGAACGCTGGCTTGGCGAACCTGCTGAACCGGCAGGCGTCCTTTACTTTCATATGCATAATCCGATGCTGAAATTGACCAAACTGATGACTTCGGAAGAGCTTGAAGAGGAAGTGGCCAAATCGTTCAAGATGAACGGCCTCGTCGTGGAAGACCCCGCTGTCATTTATGCAATGGATGAGGAGATAGAAGGATTCTCGAACATCATTCCAGTCCGGATGAACAAAAAAGGGGAAATTTCGAAGTCGCAATCCAAGACGGTGATGAAAGAAGACATGGAGATGATCCGCAAATTCGTCCGCAACAAGCACCAGAGTGCAGGCAATGGCATCTTGGAAGGGGACACGCGCATCATTCCGTACAAAGTCAAAGAAGATACGCCGTGCCAGTTTTGCTCGTACCGTTCAATCTGCCAATTTGATCCGGCAGATCCTGATCAGTCGTACCGGAAGCTGCCGGCACTGCCAGCCGACAAAGCGGTGGAATTGATACGAAAGGAGACGACAGAGAATGATTCCGATAAAACCAGCTGATGCCACGTGGACAGATGAACAATGGCGGGCGATATGGGCGAAGGGACAAGACATGCTCGTTTCCGCTGCCGCCGGTTCCGGAAAGACTGCTGTCTTGATCAACCGGATGATCGAAAAAGTACTGGACGAGGAAAATCCGATTTCGGTTGATGAGCTGCTGGTTGTGACATTCACCAACGCATCAGCGGCTGAAATGCGGCACCGCATGTCGAATGCACTGGAAAAAGCGGTGGCCGGGAATCCGGAATCCAAGCATTTGCGCAAGCAGCTGCGCTTGATCAACAAAGCCCAAATTTCGACGCTGCATTCATTTTGCCTGCAAGTGGTGAAGCAGTACGCTTACCTGCTGGAAATCGATCCAGGTTTCCGCATTGCTAACGAGACGGAAGCCGCCTTATTGCGCGATGACGTAATGGAAGCGATTCTTGAAGCGGCATATGAAGGGGAAGGGGCGGATGAAGTCTATCGTTTGGCTGACAGCTTCACTTCCGACCGCAGCGACCAGGCAATGGAAGTGCTGATCAGTAAATTATACGATTATTCGCGCGTTCATCCACAACCCGAGCAATGGCTTGAACAAGTTCCGGCGCTCTACGATGTGCCGCTTGGGGCGTCAATCGACAGCTTGCCGTTTATCGGCGACCTGAAAATGACGATCCGCCATGCGCTGGAGGAAGCGCTGCAAGTGACGCATGAAGGCCTCCGCATTGCCGCTGCCCCTGATGGTCCTGCTTTGTTGTCCGATACCTTTGAACTGGACGCCGCAGTCATAAAGACTGCAATCGAAGCACTTGAGGAATCATGGGAAACTGTTTATTCACTGGCTAAAACGTTCTCTTGGGCCAAAGCTGCCTCCGTCCGGAAAGACTCCTGTGATCCGGAGCTGGCTGATGAAGCCAAAGCCAAACGGAACCAAGCTAAAAAAATTGTCAATGATGTGTTCGACGCCTATTTTGTGCGTACGCCGAAACGCTTGTTGGATGAGATGCGGGAAATGGCGCCTTTAATGAAAACTTTGGTCCATCTGACGCAAACTTTCGCAAACCAATATAAAGCGCTGAAGATTGAGCGGGCCCTTGTCGATTTTTCTGATTTGGAGCATTACGCTTTGCGGATTTTATCGGATGAGGGAAATCCTTCCGCCATTGCGTTTGAGTACCGGAACCTCTTCAAAGAAGTTTTGGTGGACGAATACCAGGATACGAACATGCTTCAGGAAACCATTTTGAATCTTGTAAAGTCGGGCGATGAAAAAACAGGCAACCTCTTCATGGTGGGAGACGTCAAACAATCCATTTACCGCTTCCGCTTGGCAGAACCCATGCTTTTTTTAGGGAAATATTCCCGATTCACAAAAGAAGCGGGGCAAGCAGGCCTGCGCATCGACCTGAATGCCAATTTCAGGAGCCGCAAAGAAGTGCTGGATGGGACCAATTACATTTTCTCTCAAATCATGGGGGAACGGGTAGGGGAAATCGATTATGATGAAGCGGCGGCCTTGAAGGCGTTGGCACCCTATCCCGATCAAGAGATGCCGATTGAGTTGGCGCTGATTCACGAACCGGAAAGCGAAGAAGAATCTTCGGTTGACGACGATTTTGAAAAATCGCAATGGGAAGCCCGCTACATCGCCGGCAAAATCCGTGAGTTGATGGAGAAAGAGACGCTTGTTTACGATCCATGGAAAAAAGAGCAGCGGCAATTAGAGTACAGCGATATTGTTGTGCTGATGCGTTCCATGACCTGGTCAGGCGATTTTGTCGACGAATTCAAAAAAGCCGGCATTCCACTTTACGCAGAACTGACAGGCGGTTACTTTGACGCGCTGGAAGTCATGATCATGATGAATGCCTTGCGGGTGATTGATAATCCTTACCAGGATATTCCGCTTGTCTCGGTGCTGAGGGCGCCTTTTATAGGGCTGGCGGAAAATGAATTGGCGGAAATCCGGCTAGCCGCGCCGCAAGCTTCTTTTTATGAAGCGGTGAAAGTTTTTATCCGCGGGGGTTCTGGCATCGATCCAGCAGCAGCGGAGAAGCTGCGGCGTTTTGTTTTCCAGTTGGAAGACTGGCGCAATCTGGCACGCCGTGGTTCTCTGGCTGAATTGATCTGGCAGGTTTATCTTGATACAAATTATTACGAAATGGTCGGCGCCATGTCGAATGGCAAACAGCGCCAAGCGAATCTGCGTGCTTTGCATGACCGTGCGCTGGAATATGAGAAGACATCGTTCCGAGGACTGTTCCGCTTTTTGCGCTTTATCGACCGGATGCGGGAGAGAGGCAATGATTTAGGGGCGGCGAAGTCCTTGAGCGAAAAAGAAAATGTTGTGCGGCTGATGACGGTCCATAAATCGAAAGGCCTTGAATTTCCTGTCGTCTTTTTCGCGGGGCTCGGCAGATCCTTCAACGAAATGGACTTCCGGAAATCCTATTTGCTGGATCAAGACTACGGCCTTGCTGTGAAAGCCGTGAATCCGGATACTCGCATTGAATATACGTCTTTGCCGTTTTTAGCGGTCAAGGAAGTGAAGGAATTACAAATGAAGGCAGAAGAGATGCGGGTCTTGTATGTGGCGATGACGCGTGCAAAAGAACGATTGTTTCTAACCGCATCTGTCAAAGAAATTGATAAGCAGATTGAAAAATGGAAAGTGGCGTCAACAGAAGTGCGACTTCCTGAATTTGTACGATCGAGGGCAAAAGGCTATTTGGATTGGGTCGGTCCGGCATTGTCACGCCATCCTGATGCGGCGGATATCTTCAAATTGAATGGCAGCATCCTGGACCACCATTCGCGCTTCCGGATTTCTGTAGTGGAAACGCGCGATCTTCTCTCGTCTGCGGCGAATATCGATGAACTGCTGCAATCTAAAGCTGGAGAAGAAGATTTCACTGAAAAGATAACAGACCGCTTTGATTTCCGTTATCCATATCAGCACACGGTAGAAAAGCGGTCGAAGCAATCGGTTTCTGAGATGAAACGGCTGCAGATGCTGCAGCGCATGGATGAGCCTGAATCATTTGTCCAAACCGCGACGGCTGAACGCCGCACCGTTTTCAATCGACCTGATTTTATGCAGGAAAAGCGGCTGTCCGCTGCTGATGTCGGGACGGCGGTCCATGCGGTCATGCAGCATATTCCGCTTGACCGGAAATTGGCAGCCGCAGAAATCAGGGAGTTTGTCGATGCCCTGGTCGGCATGGAGATTTTATCGCCGGATGAAGGAAAGGCTATCAATGTCCGGGAAATTGAGCGTTTCTATGAAAGCGATATTGCGGGGCGGTTGATGAAGGCGACAAACATCAAACGGGAAGTTCCGTTCACGTATGCTAGGGAAGATGCTGATGGCGACCGCCAAATCATCCAAGGGATAGTCGATTGTTTGTTTGAGGAACCGGACGGCTGGGTGCTGCTCGATTATAAAACGGACCGCATCCGCCAGCTTTCGGATGTGCCGCATGAAATGGCAGCAAGGTATACTGTCCAGCTGGCAGTTTACCAGGAAGCTGTTGAAGCGATTTTGCGCATTCAGATCAAAGAGCGTTCGCTTTATTTGTTCGCCGCGGGCCATGAAGTGAGAATATAGGAGGATTTATGTGAAAATACAACCCGTTGCATCAAATGAGCGGGTGGAAGCGATTGATATGATGAGAGGCTTCGCGCTTCTTGGCATATTGATTATCAATATGCTGACCTTCCACTCGCCCTTATCATATGTAAATCCGTATACGTATTATACTCGTCCGTATGATGCCGAAATTTACGGATTTATTGATATTTTCATCCAAGCCAGCTTCTACCCGTTATTTTCCATGCTCTTCGGGTATGGATTAGCAATGCAATTTTTAAAGGCTGAAGAAAAAACACAGCTATTTATTCCGCTGGCGGCACGGAGACTGCTGGTTTTGCTCGGCATCGGCATTTTGCATGCATTTCTCCTATGGTATGGCGATATTTTAATCACTTATGCAGTGATTGGATTTTTGTTGATCGGCATGCTCAATCTTCCATCCAGGCTTCTGGCATGGCTGGCGGTGCTGATCTATGCAGTGCCGCATGCTTTGCTTCTGGCTTTGATGTTTATAGCAGTATCGGCTAATCCTAATTTTTATACAGGTATTCAAGCTGTACAAAGTTCAATTGACGCATATGCGAATGGAACTTTTGTCGATATTTTTGGTCAACGCCTGTCAGATTGGGTATACAGCAATAACCCGTTTAATTTTATCATTCAGATTGCGACCATCCTGCCGTTTATGATGGCCGGGGCGGCTGCTGCTAAATGGCGGTTGATTGAACGGGCTAAACAATACCGAAAGGTGTGGATTTTTCTTGCCGTCGTCCCGCTGCTTGCCGGATTGCTGCTGAAAGCAACTCCCCAACTGTTCGATAAAAATTACGCATTTGTTTATTTGCAGGATATTTTCGGCGGTCCGCTGGTGGCGGTCGGCTATGCGGCGATGATTGCTTTGCTCGCTCAAAACGCAGCTCTCCGAAAGCTGCTGCGTCCGTTTGGGCAAGTAGGACGGATGTCGTTGACTATCTATATTATGCAGTCGTTGATTGCCACATTGATTTTTTATTCATATGGATTCGGCTTGTATGGCCAAGTAGACCTGCTTACAGGAACACTGATCGCTCTTGGCATCTTCGCCATCCAGCTGCTGTTTGCGGAAGCATGGCTGTCCAAGTTCAACCAAGGCCCGCTTGAGAAATTGTGGAGAAGATTGACTTACCGGAAAAGTTTCGAAAATAATAGCAATTCAAAACCCTGAATGTGTATAATGAATGGAATCAAAGAAAAGGAGTGTTTAACGAATGAAGCTGTTATCGTTTCGCTATGGAGGAAAAGAACGTTTTGGGCCGAAAGTGAAAAAAGAAGAAGCCGTATGGGATGTACTTGAAATACAGCAGCAATTGGAGGTTTTACCATCTTTTCCGGCACAGCTGATTGTAGGGATCTCCCAGGGAATGGAATTTGTGGAACAAATCCGTAAGTTGGTAGAAGCTGCTTCCCAATCAGAACGCCCTGAAGATTTCAAACACTCTTACTCGGAAATCGAATGGCTGGCGCCAATTTCAAGAACTCCAAAAAATATCATTGCGATTGGAAAAAACTATGCGGACCACGCTAAAGAAATGGGGGCTGAAGCTCCTGAAGATTTAGTGGTTTTCACTAAAGCGCCAACTTGCATTGTGCCGGATGAGGCGACAGTGCCAGCCCATAGCGAATTAACGGATTCATACGACTATGAAGGTGAGTTAGCGGTAGTCATCGGAAAAGCGGGCAAGTCGATTCCGAAGCAATTGGCTTATGATTATGTATTCGGCTATACCATTGCCAATGATTTGACTGCGCGGGACATCCAAAGCAAGCATCAGCAGTTCTTCCTTGGAAAAAGCCTGGAAGGGTCTTGCCCGATGGGACCTTATCTGGTGACAAAAGATGAAATTCCGGAAGCGCAGAACTTATCTATTGTCACGAAAGTCAACGATGAAGTGCGCCAAAACGGCAATACGGAAAATATGATCCGCCGCGTTGATGACATCATCGCAGAAGTATCAAAATACGTGGCGCTAGAACCAGGCGATGTGATTCTGACTGGCACTCCTGCCGGTGTCGGCAAAGGCTTCAATCCGCCAAAGTTCTTGAAAGCGGGCGATACGGTGAAAGTTTCCATCGAGTCGATCGGAACACTCGTCACACATTTGTCATAACGGCAAGTTTGTCTTTTAGTCCCTTGGTTATGCTAAACTGAGAAAGACTAATTATAAAGAGGTGACGTTTTGGGAATTCTAACTGATTCGACTCATTTACACATTACGACTTGGGTCATAGCGCTTGTGCTTTTCTTAGTGGCGGCGTTTATGGACCGGAACAGCAAAGGGCGCAAAATCACGCATATGATCCTTCGCTTGTTCTATATCCTGGTCATTATTACAGGTCTGACATTGTTTATCGAATGGTCTTCATCTGACGCGATGCAATACGGATTGAAATTCTTATTCGGTTTATTGACAATCGGCATGATGGAAATGGTCTTGGTCCGTTCGAAAAAACAAAAACCGACAACGCTTTTCTGGATATTGTTCGCAGTGTTCTTATTTGTGACGATGTTCTTCGGATTCAAATTGCCGGTTGGCAGCAGTTTTTTAGCAAACCTTTAAAAACAAGCGCATCTGCGCTTGTTTTTTTATTGTCTTCTCGAAAATTTCGCTGAATTCACAGTTTAGACGAAACCTGACGAAAGAAACAGCCCTTTCTTCAACTTAGCGTGGCGGCAAAACCGGGATTTTGTTAAAATGAATCGGGTGTAACAGAATCTAGTTGCCTCATTTGAAGGAGGATTTATATTGAAAGCAAAGTGGCTCTTAAGCATTTTTACCGGAATGCTGATCATAAGCATGGCAACTCCTGCAACAGCGGCAGAAGATTCGCGCGAACTGCAAGATGAAAGCATATATGATGTTTTGGTTGACCGTTTTTTCAACAAACAAATTCAAAACGATTATGAAGTGAACGGGGCAGACCCCGCTGCATTCAACGGAGGCGATTTTGCCGGGTTGACCGGGGAAATCAACCATATCGATGAAATGGGCTTTACTGTACTGTCAATTGGGCCGGTTTTTTCTTCAGAGACTTATGACGGCAAAAAAGTGCTCGACTACAACAAAGTGGAGCGCCATTTTGGAACAGAAGAAGAATTGAAGGCATTGATTGATAAAACCCACGAAGTGGGCATGAAAATAATGGTGGATGTACCGACGCAGCAAGTAAGCGCAAATCATGTGTGGGTGAAAGAGAATTCACAATGGTTCACGGAAAATGAAGATGGAACCATGGCTCTGGACCTTGAGAATCCGGAAGCGCAAACGGCTTTGACAGACTTTGCGGTTGGTTTTGTCTCTGACTACGAAATAGATGGGATGCGGCTGCAGCAAACAAGCGCTATTCACCCGAATTTCATCCAATCCTTTTCTGAAGCGATAAAAAGCGTCCGGGATATTTACTTGTTAAGCGATCAAGAGATGGAACTGGTTAGCGGCCTTGATGCTGCAGTGGTGCCCGGTATTGAAGGGGCGCTTCGCAACGCGTATAAAAACTTCGACCATGAAACATCCGATTTGGCCGAGTTGATGAAAACCACCGAAGGAAATTTGATCCAGGTCGATTCCTTGGCAAATTCCCGATTTACAGCGGATATGATAGCGGAAAAAGGATATCCTCCTACGCGCTGGAATTTGCTGTTTACACAATTGTTCACGATGCCGGGAATCCCTGTTATGCAATACGGTTCTGAAATTGCTATGAACGGTGAAGAGGCCCCTGAAACGCATCAAATAATGGATTTAGGTGTAGATCCGGAAATGGCGGAACATATCACCAATCTCAATTCATTGCGCAACACATCTGAAGCGCTTCGTACAGGCGATTTGGAAATTTTGCATGAAGAAGGCGGCTGGCTCGTTTACAAGCGATCCAATGACGAAGAAACATGGATTATCGCCATCAATAACTCTTCAGAAACTAAAAGCATCTCATTGCCGGCTGACATTGTCGGAAGCGATAAAGAAATGCGCGGATTGTTTGAAAGTGATATCGTTCGCCAAGAAGCGAATGGAGAATATATGATCACGCTGGACAGGGAAGTGGCAGAGACGTTCAACATCATAGAAGAGCGCGGATTCAACAAGGCGTATATCGCGGCTTTGATTGTCTTGTATGTTGTCTTTATGATATTTTTGCGGATTGTCTGGAAGAAAGGCAAGCAACGCAAAGCTGATGAAGCTGCAAAAGCGAACGCATAAGAAAAAGCACCTGTCTTAAAACGATAGGTGCTTTTTGCTTCTTGATTTTTTACAGCGCCCGGTTCAAAAAGAAAACAGCCAGTGTGCCTGGGCCGGTATGGGAGGCAATTACTGAACCGATCAAATAGATTTCCACATTTCTTGGATGGAAATGTTCTTCAATTTCATTTTTGACGAAGGCGGCGAACTCTTCATCATCTCCATGGCTAATGGCAATCGTTTGATTTCTAAGCTGTTCGCCGCGTGTTTCCATCAGCTCGATCATCCGTTTGACTACTTTTTTGCGCCCGCGCAACTTCTCAATCGGCACAAGTTTGCCTTCCTCTACGTGAAGCAGGGGTTTGATATTCAACAAACCTCCGACAAAGGCGCTGCCTCTTGAGATTCGACCTCCCCGAGCCATGTAATCGAGATCTTCTACCGTGAACAAACTTTCCATATGATCTGCCATTGTGCGAACGCGCTCGATAATTTCACTGAGCGGCTGGCCTGCATCCCGAAGCTTTGCCGCCTCTTTCACAAGGAGGCCATGGCCAAGAGAAGCAGCTTTTGAATCCAGTATGGTCAGGTTCAAATCAGGATAATCCTCCCGCACTTGTTCGGCCACCATGACTGCTGTGTTATATGTGCCGGACAGTTCCGAAGAAAAAGCGATATAAAATCCTTCATCCTTGTCTTTCGCCAATTGTTCGAACGCCGTCAACATTTCTTCAGGCGAAACCTGGGAAGTTTTCGGCTGGATGCCTGAACGAATAGCATCATACACCTTTTGGGAATGGATCGTTCGGATGTCCTCGTATTCCTCATCACCGATGTGGACGCGCAGCGGAAATAAAACCACTTGTTCTTTTTCGAAAAACTCTTTCGGCAGGTCTGAAGCGCTATCTGCAAATAATCTCATTCGAATCCCCCGATTTCTGCTTACAGTTTTAAACGATCAATCAGCAATTCAGCAATTCCATCTTCATTGTTCGTTAATGTGATCTCATTGGCAATGTTTTTAAGCGGTTCAATGGCGTTGCCCATGGCAACTCCCAGGCCCGCATATTCCAACATTTCCAAATCATTGTCTTCATCTCCGAAAGCGATGATGTTTTCTTTCGGTATGCCAAGCGATTTGGATACCCGGTCAATGCCGACCGCCTTGCTCAAACCGCTTTTGACTATTTCGATAACATGCCAAGGGGCGCCCCATCTTCTATGGTCAATCACTTCGGCGTGGACCGAGGACAAATGCTCATGGATCAACTGCACTTTTTCGACCGGCGCATGGATAAGCATCGATGTAGGATCCACTTTTAAGTAATTGCGCAGATCCCCGGTAGTGATGCTTGGATCTCCGAACCGGAAAATGTCCATCAGTTTTTCGTCATGGTAGTGCACATACACATCATCCAGCACCTCCGCCACGATGTTGTAAAAGTCAAATTCGTGCATCGACTCGACCACTTCATGGACAACATCAAGGGAAATTGGCGTATGGTGGGTTCCCCAATCGGAGTCGGTCGGATGGTGTACAAAAGCGCCGTTAAAGTTAACGATTGGTGTGTTCAATCCCAGTTCTTTATAATAAACTTCGCTCGAACGGAAAGGGCGCCCTGTAGCAATCATAACTTGATGTCCAGCATCCAAAGCTTTTCCTAACGTTGTTTTTGTTTTTTCTGAGATGACTTTTTGGTCAGTCAGTAAAGTGCCGTCCAAATCCAGGACGATTAAATGTTGTTTCATAAATAGCCGTCTCCTTTCTCTACATGTATAGTGTAGCGATAAGTGGCGCATTCCGTCAAAAAATATCAAGAAAAGGGGATGCGGCATGAAAAACGAAGCAGGTGTGCCGAAAGCTTGCAGGTTTGCAAAATTGTTGCAGATGGATTGTTTGCGGGCCGCTTGGAACATTGGTACGATTGATGATATGGAGTAAAGTCAAAAAAAGTAAAAGGATGTGGAGTAGAGTGAAAGTAGAACGTGAAGTATGGAAAGGGATTCCCTTGCTCCATGTTGCACCGGAAGAGGGATGGAGCAAGCCGCTGCCAACAGTGGTTTTTTTTCATGGCATTACAAGCGCGAAAGAGCATAATCTGCACTATGCCTACCAATTGGCCGAAAAAGGCGTGCGCGTGCTTTTGCCGGACGCGCTTTTGCACGGTGAACGGACAGAGAATTTACCGGAAATGCAGCTGATTGTCCGCTTTTGGGAAATCATACTGAACTCCATCAAAGAACTGGATTACATAAACCAAATCGCACATAACAAACAGCTGGTCAAAGGGGAAATGGCGATTGGCGGCACATCAATGGGCGGGATTACGACGCTTGGCGCTTTGGCCGCCTATCCATGGATCAAAGCGGCATCAGTCATGATGGGCGCGGGCAACTATGTCGAACTTTCAAAAGGGCAAATCGTCCAATTTGAATCACGCGGATTTCAGCTGCCTTTCACTGAACAGCAGCGGGAAGAGTTGTTTGAGGCATTGGGAAGATTCGACAGCACGAAAAATCTGCATGCATTCAAGCAGCGCCCTGTCTTCTTTTGGCATGGGGAACAGGATACGGTAGTGGCATTTGAACCGACATTCAACTTATACAGCCATTTGAAAGATTACTATCGGGAAAAGCCGGAACTTCTTTATTTCATGCGGGAAAGAGAGGCAGGGCATGCGGTCAGCCGCCAAGGGATGCTCGCTGCAACAGACTGGCTCGCCAAGCATGTGAAGGCTTAAGCAAGTAAATTTCATTTCCGCAGAAAGTTTGCTAAGATTAAAAGACAGAAAAGGGAGGGAATCTTATGGATCAAGATATGCGCGATAGCATCATGGGTGCTTTAGAAGGAGTCGTTGACCCGGAGCTTGGCGTTGATATTGTCAACTTGGGCCTCGTTTACGACGTTGATATGTCAGAAGAAGGATTTACGGTCGTAACCATGACGTTAACTTCAATGGGATGCCCTATGGGCCCGCAAATCGTAAATGATGTGAAACAGGCCTTATACGAATTGCCGGAAGTATCCGAAGTGGATGTGAAAATTGTCTGGCAGCCGGCATGGAGCAAAGACAACATGTCCCGTTATGCGAAAATGGCGCTTGGCATTCGATAAAAGTGAAAATGATCGATTCTTCAACGAACCTGTCCGGCTATTTCGGGCAGGTTTTTTTGTGTGTATCGTTTGCCATCCTGCGTAAAGTCACCTATAATTAAATTAGTCAAATAAGGTCAAACTCGTTAAGGAGTGATTTTTATGGTCCGAATGAATACTGAAGAACAAAAGAAACCGCTCGAGCAGTACGGGCGCAATATGGTGGAAGAAGCCAAATCCGGAAAAATGGATCCGGTTATTGGCCGTGATCAGGAAATACGCAATGTTATCCGTATTCTATCCCGGAAAACGAAAAACAACCCCGTGTTGATCGGCGAGCCAGGTGTCGGTAAAACGGCGATCGTTGAAGGGTTGGCCCAGCGCATTGTCCGCAATGACGTGCCTGAAGGCCTCAAGGAAAAGGTGATTTATGAGCTGGACATGAGCGCATTGATCGCGGGGGCAAAATACCGAGGCGAGTTTGAGGAGCGGCTTAAAAGCGTATTGAAGCAGGTGAAAGACAGCGAAGGCCAAATCATTTTGTTCATCGATGAAATCCATACCATTGTCGGAGCCGGCAAAACCGAGGGTGCAATGGATGCAGGGAACATGTTGAAACCGATGCTTGCGCGTGGGGAATTGTTCTGCATAGGCGCAACGACGCTTGATGAATACCGGATGCACATTGAAAAAGATCCGGCACTTGAACGGCGCTTCCAGCAAGTGATGGTGCGTGAACCTTCTGTCGAAGATACGGTTTCGATTTTGCGCGGTTTGAAAGAACGGTTTGAACTGCATCATGCTGTGCGCATCCATGACCGTGCCATCGTGGCGGCAGCGGCCATGTCCGACCGCTATATCACAGAACGTTTCCTGCCGGACAAAGCGATTGATTTGATAGACGAAGCATGCGCTATGATCCGCACTGAAATCGATTCGATGCCGCAAGAACTTGATGAAGCAACAAGACGGCTCATGCAGCTGGAAATTGAAGAGCAGGCATTGATGAAAGAAAAGGACTCGGCAAGCAAGTTGCGGCTTGAGACATTGCGCAAGGAAATTGCGGAACTGAAAGCGGCGTCTGCTGACATGCAAAAGCAATGGTCGGAAGAAAAAGAGTCTTTAAAGAAAATTCAGGCCATGCGGGAACAGCTGGACCAATACCGCAGACAGCTTGAAGACGCAGAGAACAAGTATGACTTGAACGTAGCGGCTGAACTTCGGCACGGCAAGATTCCGGCGTTGGAGAAAGAGCTGGCGGGATTAGAAAAAAATCTGGAACATGGAGGGGCTGAGCGCCTTCTCCGCGAAGAAGTGACCGAAGAGGAGATTGCGGGCATTGTGGCACGCTGGACTGGTATACCTGTTACGAAGCTCGTGGAAGGCGAACGTGAAAAATTGCTGCGCCTTGACGAAACGCTGAAAGAGCGGGTCATCGGCCAAGACAATGCAGTGCGTTTAGTGACTGAAGCTGTATGGCGTGCGCGAGCAGGCATAAAGGACGAACGGAAACCGATCGGATCATTTATCTTCCTGGGGCCGACCGGAGTAGGGAAAACCGAGCTTGCAAAATCGCTGGCTGCAAACCTGTTCGATTCTGAAGATCATTTTATCCGTATTGATATGTCGGAGTACATGGAAAAGCATAGTGTATCGCGTCTCGTCGGAGCGCCTCCAGGATATATCGGTTATGAAGAGGGAGGCCAACTGACAGAAGCGGTGCGGCGCAATCCGTATTCTGTTGTTCTGCTGGACGAAATAGAGAAGGCGCATCCGGATGTCGCCAACATTCTCCTGCAAATTCTGGATGATGGGCGCATCACAGACAGCCAAGGGCGCCTCGTCAACTTTTCGAACACAGTTGTCATTATGACTTCCAATATCGGTTCCGCTTTTATCGGTGATGAAAGCGACGAACACAATATCGAGGATATCGTCATGGCAGAACTTCGCCGGCATTTCAAACCAGAGCTGTTGAACCGCATCGATGACATAGTCATCTTCCATGCATTGAACAATTCGCATTTTTACGGCATTGCGAAAAAAATGCTGGCTGAACTGGCTGGCCGTATGCGCCAACAGCAAATCAGCCTGTCTGTCGATGATGCAGTAGTGGAGTACATTGTGGAAGCGGGCACCGATGCAGTGTTTGGGGCTCGCCCATTGAAACGCTTTATCCAACGGGAAATAGAAACTAACATCGCCCGGGAATTGATAAAAGGGGATGTAGAGCCGAACACGGGGCTGCATTTGGGCATGGACAACAAGCAATTGAAAATCAGCAAAAAAGAAGCGCAATCCGAATGACGGATTGCGCTTCTTTTTATTAATGTTTTTCTGGTGCCGGGCTGTCCGGAATGATTGAAGAAAGGATAAAGATCAACACTGAAACAACCAAAGAAATGTAAACGCCATTCATAAAGTCGAAGTGAACGTTTTGTACAGCGCTTACTACATAGTTAAGCAACGAAATTAATAAAAATGACCATAAGAAAGTTCCAATAAATTTCATCTAATTTCACCTCTACATAAAATATCTTTAATCATCATATCATACGCGCCAACTGACAGAAAGAATGTTTCGCTTTTTTAGCGATATTTTGTCGGAAGTATGTCAATCAGTTGAAAAAATGCAGTCGTTAACGTATTATTAATACCAGGTACTAATAAGTGATGATAAGTGAAAAGAGGGGCTATCGATGAATGCAGGAATAATCGGTATTGGCAGATGTCTGCCGGAAGATAGATTAACGAACTTCGACTTGGAAAAACGTATGGATACATCGGATGAGTGGATCCGCACAATGACAGGCATAGAAGAACGCCGGATTGCCAGGGATGAGCAAGACACATCGCATATGGCGAGAGAAGCTGCCCAAAAGGCGATAGAAGATGCGGGAATTGACCCTGCTGAAATCGGCTTGATCTTGGTTGCTACAGTTACCGGAGATCAGCCATTTCCATCTATGGCCTGCATGATCCAGCAAGAGATCGGTGCCGTCCACGCAGCGGCAATGGATCTTTCGGCCGCTTGTGCGGGCTTTATGTACGGGGCGGTCACAGCAAAACAGTTTATCGAATCTGATGTATATAAATATGTATTGGTTGTCGGCGTCGAAAAACTATCAAAGATTACAAATTGGGAAGACCGGAATACTGCGGTCCTGTTCGGTGATGGAGCTGGAGCGGCTGTTTTGGGGAAAGTCTCGGACGGCAGAGGAATTTTGTCGTTTGAACTCGGAGCAGACGGCAGCGGCGGAAAACATTTGATTCAGGAAGATAAATACCTGCAGATGAACGGCCGGGAAGTGTTTAAATTCGCAGTACGCCAAATGGGCGAATCAGCTGAAGCGGTGATTGAAAAAGCCGGGCTGACAAAAGAAGATGTCGACTTCCTGATTCCTCATCAGGCCAATATCCGCATTATGGAAGCATCCCGTACTCGTCTGGATCTTCCAATTGAAAAAATGTCGAAAACGATTCATAAATACGGCAATACATCGGCTGCGTCAATTCCGATTTCACTCGTAGAAGATGTGGAAGAAGGCCGGATCAAAGATGACGATCTAGTTGTCATGGTCGGGTTCGGCGGCGGATTGACATGGGGCGCAATTGCCATGAGATGGGGCAAATAATAAGATATGCGAAAGGAAGAAAATAGAATGTCGAATCGTCGTGTAGTCATTACAGGTATGGGCGCTGTAACGCCGCTAGGGAATAATGTGGAATCCACATGGGAAGGCATTAAGGCGGGTAAATCGGGAATCGGTCCTTTGACAAGGCTTGATACAGAGAAATTCCCGGCAAAAATTGCCGCTGAAGTGAGAGATTTTTCTATTGAAGATTACATTGAGAAGAAAGAAGCACGCAAAATGGATCGTTTTACACATTACGCGCTTGCTTCTTCAATAATGGCGATGAAAGATGCAGGTTTGGAATTAGACGAAAAAACAGCGCTCCGTACGGGAGTGTGGATTGGATCTGGAATCGGCGGTATGGAAACCATTGAAAACCAGATGGATGTGCTGAATGATCGTGGCGTTCGCCGCATCAGCCCATTTTTGATTCCGATGATCATTCCGGATATGGCGTCTGGCCAAGTATCGATTTACTTCGGGGCCAAAGGGATCAATTCTTGTTCGGTAACTGCATGTGCTTCTGGAACGAATTCCATCGGTGATGCGTTCAAAGTCATTCAGCGAGGAGACGCTGATGTCATGATTTCTGGCGGTGCAGAAGCTCCGATTACAAGACTTTCGGTTGCAGGCTTTACCGCAAACACAGCTTTAACCACGAATGAAGATGTGGCTACCGCTTCACGGCCATTTGACAAAAACCGTGATGGATTTGTTATTGGGGAAGGTGCCGGCATTGTTATTTTAGAAGAGTATGAACACGCAAAAGCGCGTGGCGCCAAAATTTATGCCGAAATGATTGGCTATGGCTCGACCGGAGATGCACACCACATCACTGCACCGGCGCCAGGCGGAGAAGGCGCAGCGCGTGCAATGGTCCAGGCCATTGAAGACGCTGGCATCGATAGAACAGATATCGGTTATATCAACGCCCATGGCACAAGCACACCTTACAACGATTTGTTTGAAACGATGGCGGTCAAATCAGTGTTTGAAGAACATGCATACAAACTTGGCATGAGCTCAACCAAATCAATGACGGGCCATTTGCTTGGAGCAGCTGGAGGAATTGAAGCGATTTTCACGGCTTTAGCGCTGAAAGAAGGCATCATGCCTCCAACTACAAACTACGGTACACCGGATGAAGAATGTGATTTGGATTATGTGGCAAACGAAGCACGCAAAGCCGATCTTGCTTATGCAATGAGCAATTCACTTGGTTTTGGCGGCCATAACGCGTCAATAGTCATGAAAAAATTTGAAGAATAATTTATGAACACCTTGCCGTTACGGCAAGGTGTTTTTTGTGCTTTTATACAAAAAAGAAAGGGATAAACCGATGAATAGAAAGAAAATTTATAAAACTTTATAAAAACATATTGAACTTGTAATACTTTTGTAATAAAATTTGAATTAGTAAGAATTGCCAGAAAATAATTTAAGAGGTGTTCAAATGTCTGCTAACTATGCATCAAATCACCAGACACCCCTTCTTCAAGTGAAAAATCTCCAGACGGGTTTCAAGATTGATGGGGATTACTTTAATGCAGTAGAAGGTGTTTCATTTAATATTCAACGCAAGCAAATTGTAGGCGTCGTAGGTGAGTCCGGCTGCGGAAAAAGTGTAATGTCCTTATCTATCATGCAGCTTTTGCCGGCAGGAATAGGAAAAATACGGGGCGGAGAAATTGAATTTGAAGGCGAAGCCATATCTAAGCTGTCCGACAAAAAGATGAACAACATTAGAGGGAAGGATATCTCAATGATTTTCCAGGAGCCGATGACATCATTGAACCCTGTATTTACCATCGGTTATCAGATACAAGAAGTCATCTTGAATCATGAGAAAATCTCTAAAAAAGAAGCGCGCAACCGCTCGATATCCCTTCTGAAAAGTGTAGGAATTCCGCGGGCAGACAAAATTGTTGACGAATATCCCCATCAATTGTCCGGGGGAATGAGGCAACGGGTGATGATTGCGATGGCGATCGCGTGCCAGCCGAAATTGCTTATTGCAGATGAGCCGACTACTGCATTGGATGTGACTGTACAGGCGCAAATTCTGGAACTGTTAAAAAGCATCCAAGAAGCTAATGATATGTCAATCATTCTGATCACACATGATTTAGGCGTTGTGGCGGAAATTTGTGATGAAGTTCTGGTGATGTATGCGGGGAAAATCGTTGAACGTGCAAACGTGGAAGAGCTTTTCAATAATCCGAAGCACCCATATACCGACCTTCTGATGAAAGCCATACCGAAAATGGATGAAGATGTTGAAAAGCTGGCTACAATTGACGGCCTGGTTCCTTCTATCACCAACATGCCGCAAGTCGGCTGCCGCTTTTCCAACCGCTGCCCGAAAGCGATGCCGGAATGCATGACAATAACCCCGCAGCTTGGGGAAGTTGCCGCGGGGCATGAAGCGGCTTGCCTGTTATACGATTCAAGTTGGCCTTCTGGAGAAAAGCGCCAAAAAGAAAGGGAGGGTGCATCCGCTGTATGACAACAAGAGACTTTATACAGGAACGAATAGACAGCCTCCAGAACCGTGATGTGCTGTTAGAGGTGCAGAACTTAAAGACCTATTACCCCGTTACAGGAGGCTTCTTCAAGAGGGTTGTCGGGAATGTGAAGGCGGTGGATGATGTCTCGTTCTCCGTCCGAAAAGGAGAAACGCTTGGCTTGGTAGGCGAATCCGGATGTGGAAAATCGACTACCGGCCGCACCATCTTGAGGCTTCTGAAACCGACTGATGGGAAAATTTTGTTTGAAGGCAAGGACATCACCAAAATCTCAGGTTCTAGGCTTCAAAAAGCGCGGCGCGATTTTCAAATGGTTTTCCAAGATCCTTATGCGTCGCTCAACCCGATGCAGATGGTAGGCGATATTGTAGCCGAGCCGATCCTTAATTATGAAAAGCGAAGCAGAAAGGAATTGGAACCGGAGATCAAGAAGTTATTGACTCGCGTCGGCCTGCCAGAAGAAGCTTATTATAAATATGCGCACGAATTTTCCGGTGGACAACGGCAGCGGATAGGGATTGCCCGCGCCTTGGCTCTGAATCCGAAATTGATAGTAGCGGATGAACCTGTTTCTGCACTAGATGTATCTGTGCAATCCCAAGTTTTGAACTTGCTGAAAGAGCTGCAAATCGAATTTGATTTGACTTATCTGTTTATTGCGCACGATCTTAGCGTAGTAAAGCATATGAGCGATCGAATCGGAGTGATGTATTTGGGCAATCTCGTTGAGCTTGCTTCAAATAGAGATTTATACAGAGAGCCGCTTCACCCTTACACCCAAGCCCTGATTTCTGCGATTCCGGAACCAAATACGGCGATCAAGAAAGAACGGATTGTGTTGAAAGGGGATGTGCCAAGCCCGCAAAATCCGCCGACCGGCTGTCCGTTCCATACGCGCTGCCCTATGGCGATGGAAGTTTGTTCCAAAGACAAGCCTCTATTAACAGAAGTGCGGCCAGGCCATCACGTAGCATGCCATTTGTATTGATCAAAAAAAATTTTTAGGGGGAACAACATGAAGAACAAATCCTTGCTTGTGCTTTTTGCTATGCTTCTAGTCGTATCTGCGTTCTTGGCAGCATGCGGCGGTGGCGGCAGTAATGAAGCGTCCAATGAATCAAACACTAAGGAAAATGCAGCAGAAGGCGAGCCGCAAAAAGGCGGAACATTGGTCTATGGGATTGATGCACCGCCAGAAGGACTGTTCAATGCAGCATTCTACGGAATTGCAACAGATGCAGAAGTTATTGCTCTCTATGATGAAGCTCTGATCGAATATAACGAAAAATTAGAGCCGATCCCGAACGTCGCGTCTTGGGAAACCGAGGATAACAAAGAATTCACATTCACATTTAAAGAAGGCGTAAAATGGCATAACGGCGAAGAACTTACAGTCAATGACTGGGTTTTCGCGCTTGAAACTATTGCAAACAAAGACTATGACGGCCCTCGTTACACAAATGTCCAAACAATTGAAGGGGCTGAAGCTTTCCGCAACGGAGAAGCAGATTCAATCTCTGGAATTGAAGTAATCAGCGATTACGAAATCAAAATCACATTTGATGAGGCACGCGTCAACAACTTGACTAACCTTTGGGCATACCCGCTTCCAGAATCAGTTCTTGGGGATGTGCCGGTAGCTGAAATGTCGGCATCAGAATGGGTGCGTACGACTCCGATCGGAATCGGGCCATTCAAAGTCGATAAAATTGTTCCTGGCGAGTCAGTGGAATTCTCAAAAAATGAAGAATATTGGAATGGCGATGTAAATCTTGACAAAATCATTTTGCGCGTCATCGACAACACTTCTGTTGTAGGGGCTTTGCAGAATGGCGATGTTGACATGATTTCCCTTCAACCGGTCACTGCTCCTGAAGTAAAACCGCTTGAAAACATCAATATCACAACTTATCCGGGGCTTACTTACTATTATGTAGGATTCAAGCTGGGCAAGTTTGATAGTGAAAAACAGACAATTACAGAAGAACTTCCAAAATACCAAAGCAAAGAATTGCGTCAAGCAATGATGTACGCGATGAACCGCCAAGAATGGGTGGATGCCTTCTTCTTCGGTTACGCGAACGTTGTCAACAAGCCGGTTCCATCTGCACACTGGAACGCTGCTGATGACAGTGAGTTGAACACATACGAATACGATCCAGAAAAAGCGAAGCAGATTTTGGATGATGCCGGCTATGTAGATACAAATGGCGATGGCTTCCGCGAAGACCCGAATGGTGACGAGTTTGTTGTTAAATTCTCTCACTACGCTACGGGCAACCCGACATTTGAATCCCGCGCCCAAGCAATCACGCAATATTGGGAAGCTGTAGGCCTTAAATCTGAACTTGAAATGGTAGAAGTTAACTTGTACTACGAAATGGTTGAAAAAGATGATCCTGCTATCGAAACATTCTTTGGCGGCTGGGGAACTGGTGTAGATCCAGATCCATCTGGTTTATGGAAAGCGGATCAATTGTGGAACTACCCACGCTATAACAACCCAGAATCTGATAAGTTGCTCGATGATGCATTGAACATTGATATCGTTGGTGATGATCAAGAAAAACGCAAAGAGTTGTACGTTGAATGGCAGAAGATTGTCAACGAAGATCTTCCGATGCTTTATATTGCAGAACTTGAAGAAATTGTTGCATTGAACAAACGTGTAGGCGGGGCTACTTATGATGTTTCCGGACAGAATAACCCAGCTGAATGGTATGTAACAGAATAATAAGAAAAATTTTCAACGATGGGTTTTCAAACCCATCGTTGAAAATGATTTTAAAGCTCTTATGCACGGTAAGGAGTGTTTGACAGCAACATCAAATAACTCTTGCCGTGCCGGAGAGCCCAGCTAAGAACGATACAGACAAGGAGAGTATACATGCTGAAATATTCAATAAGACGATTGCTTGGAATGATTCCTATGCTCATCCTGATATCCATAGTGGTTTTTTCTTTAGCCAAATTGATGCCTGGAGATTCTTTAAGCGGCGAAATCGATCCTCTTAATACAAATCCGGAATATATTGAAGAGATGCGGGAGAAATTAGGATACAACGATCCTCTCCCTGTCCAGTATTTCAACTGGATTACAGGTTTTATGCAAGGGGATTTTGGCAAATCCACAAAGTATAAAACCCCTGTTGCAGAAGTAATCATGGAAAAAATTCCGAATACCCTTTTCTTGGGTATCATGGCGTTGGTAATCACCTATATATTAGCTTTTCTAATGGGAATGTATTCGGGCAGAAAACCGTATACCATAGGGGACAATGCAATAGCAGGCATCAACTACATCATGCTTGCCATTCCTTCTTTTGTCGCTGCAGTTTTCGCCATCTACTTTTTTGCCTTCCAGTTGAACTGGTTCCCTTTCGGCGGCTCGGTTGATATTGTCGTTGAAGAAGGTACGCCCGAATACTGGTTGAGCAGATTGCATCATGTATTATTGCCAGCCATTGTTCTTGGTGCCATGAGTACGGCTTCCTATACTCAGTTTCTGCGGAACGACATCATCGAGAATTCCCGGAAAGACTATGTCCGGACAGCCCGGGCAAAAGGTACGGCAATCAGCAAAATTTATAATGTCCATATTTTGCGAAACTCGATTATCCCGCTTGTTACGTTTTTAGGTTTTGATTTTGCCGCCTTGATTGGCGGGGCGATTATCACAGAAACAATCTTCACTTATCCGGGCATCGGCCAATTGTTCTTGGATTCAGTTAGCTCGAGAGATTATCCAACATTGATGGCGTTGACCATGCTGTTGTCATTCTTGACGCTGGCAGGCAACTTGTTGGCAGATTTACTATATGGAATTGTGGATCCGCGGATTCGATTGGATTAAGGAGGAAGCATGAATATGGCAACAACATCAACTTTAACACAGCAAAAGAAGCCGGAAAGAAGCTTATCTCCTTGGCAAATAGCCAGGAAAAAATTCTTGAAAAATAAATTAGCAATGATCAGTTCCGTTTTTATCATTTTAGTGACGCTTCTATCATTGGCTGCACCATTTTTAGCGCCTTACCTATCGTCGATTCCGGATGTTTCCAAAGTAAACATCAGTTCCATGAACATCACACCCAACAGTGAACACTGGCTTGGAACCGATAAAAGCGGCAGGGATGTCTTGACAAGACTGCTGTATGGCGGAAGAATTTCATTATTGGTAGGCTTTAGCGCGACGGTGCTGGTCATTTCAATCGGGACGCTTGTTGGTTCTATCGCAGGATTTTTCGGCGGAGTCGTCGATAGTGTATTGATGAGATTTACAGATTTCGTATTGAACTTTCCTTTTCTCGTTTTTGTTATTGTGCTGAACACGATTTTGATGGGAATCGTTGATGGATTATGGGTTTTGATCATTGTGATCGGGCTGCTGAGCTGGGGCGGGGTTGCGCGGCTTGTACGCAGTAAAGTATTGGCCGAAAAAGAAAATGAATACATCATGGCCGCTTTGTCTATCGGTTGCTCGCCGTTCAAAGTCATCGTGAAACATCTTTTGCCAAATGTCATGTCGACAATAATCGTCCAAGCAACATTGATTTTTGCGAGTATGATCGTTGTCGAGTCGGCTTTGAGTTATTTAGGTTTTGGAGTTCCACAGTCCACGCCAAGCTGGGGGAATATGCTGTCTTCCGCCAACGAGCCGGATGTTCTTCAAGGCAAGCAATGGATTTGGATGCCGCCGGCCTTAGTCATTATTTTTACAATACTGTCGATCAATTTTATTGGGGAAGGGCTGAAGGATGCCTTGAACCCGAAATCATTAAGGTAAGAACATTGTTTGATATCAAATGGAAAATCCCAAGGAAGAAAAGCTGTTTCCTTTTTATCAATTCGTAAACAAAGCCGAAAAAAAACATATGAAAAAAGAAGATGCAGGATTTGCTGCATCTTCTTTTTTCGGTTCTTTTTTATACATATATTATAGAAGGAACTTTATTTGGCTAGAGGAACAGAGAAAAAGAATTTATCAAAATGTTGTTAAAAACATTAGAAAATAATTAAAATATACTATTATTTATTGAGTCTAAGAGTTAAAATTGAATAAGATGAAATTTTCAGAAAAACGGGAGGTTATTCAAGTGAAGAAAGGCAAAATTCTGCTTTTGCTTGTCCTCGTTTTAGTGTTAGGAACTTTTTTAGCGGCCTGCAGCGGCGGCGGTACTGAACCGGCAGAAAGCGGAGGAGAAGACGGAGGAGGGGCTACAGGCGAACCGGATGCAGTGCAGGAATTGAATTTGATGGAACGTGCGGAAATCCCGACGATGGATTCGGCTATCGCGGAGGATGAAGTGACGTTCAACATTTTAAACAATGTTAATGAAGGGTTATTTCGTTTGAACCAAGAGAACATAGCAGAACCGGCAATTGCTGAAAGTGAACCGGAAGTCAGCGAAGATGGACTGACTTACACTTTTACTTTGCGTGATGCGAAATGGTCAGATGGCAGTCCGGTAACAGCGCATGATTTCGTTTTCGCTTGGCAAAAAGCAGTGGATCCGGAAACGGGATCGCCTTATGGCCCTTACATGATGGGAGGAACCATCAAGAACGCTGCAGAAGTTGCGGCGGGGGAATTGGACAAAGCGGAACTGGGTGTAGAGGCAACAGATGATAAAACACTGGTTGTCACTTTGGAACGCCCCGTCCCTTACTTTATCTCTCTAATGTCGTTTGGTACGTTCTTGCCGCAAAAAGAGGGATTTGTTGCAGAGAAAGGCGACGACTATGCTTCAAACTCAGATAATGTTCTTTATAATGGCCCTTTCATCATGACGAATTGGGATGGTACAGGCCTCAACTGGACATTGGAGAAAAATCCGGAATATTGGGATGCTGAAACTGTGCAGCTTGATAAAATCAATTATGACGTAGTAAAAGAACCGAGCACGGCAGTCAACCTTTATACATCAGGCGAAAAGGACCGCGCTGGTTTGACCGGTGAATTCGCGATGCAGTATGCACAAGACCCAGAAGTGGTCAGAGAACTTGATCCAAGTACGTTTTACTTGAAATTCAACCAGGAGCGCAACGGTGAAAGAACCGCATTAGCAAACGCCAATATCCGAAAAGCTCTTGCCATGGCTTTTAACAAACAAGACTTGACGGACATCGTTTTAGCGGATGGCTCCCTTCCTGCAAATTACTTGGTTCCGGTGGAGTTTGCTTTTGATGAAAACAAAACGGATTTCCGGGAAGTCAATGGAGATATGCTGGCTTTTAACGCCGAAGAAGCAAAAACGTTTTGGGAACAGGGACTGGAAGAAGAAGGCCTAACAGAATTGACTCTTGAACTGCTTGGTGGAGATACTGAAACAGCGAAAAGCGTCGATGAATACATGAAATCCCAGATGGAAGGGAATTTGGAAGGATTGACTGTCGAACTTAAAGCGGTTCCTTTCTCAGTCCGTCTGGAACTGGACGAAGCCCAGGATTATGATATCCAAAGTGCGGGGTGGGGGCCGGACTATCAAGACCCGATGACATTTCTTGATTTGTTTGCAACCGACTCTCCACAAAACAAAATGTCCTACTCCAATGAGGAGTTCGACGCACTGATTGAATCCGCAAAAGGGGAGCTCGCCCAAGATCCAGAGGCACGTTGGGATGCGATGGCACAAGCAGAGAGGATATTGCTTGAAGAAGACGCCGCCATTGCACCGACCTATCAGCGAGGCACTATGTCATTGCAAAAACCATATGTGCAGGGAATTGTCTCTCACCCATTCGGCGGCAATTACGGATACAAGTGGGCATATATTTCCGGAAAGCAATAAAAAAGAACCTGCATCCGCAGGTTCTTTTTTATCCTTATCCTGTCCTATTTGCAAAAGATCCAACATATTAATTTCAATCCTTAAAAGGAAACCTAGCAAAAAAAATCATACATAAAATTTCAAACTAAAGAGGAGGCTTTTCCGGTGAAGAATCACAAGCTAATATTAGCGTTGTTTTTAATGTTCGCAGTCGGCGTATCAGCAGCGGCATGCAGCGGTACGGAAGAACAAAGCATCGCTTCGCAGGAAAGGGAGACCAACCCCAGCGGTGATGTCCCGAGCGAACCGGATAGTGTACAGGAACTGAACTTGGTGGATTATTCGGAAATTCCGACGATGGATTCCGCTGTTGCCGGAGATGTTGCGGCGTTCAATCTCTTGATAAATGTGAATGAAGGGCTCTACCGGCTGAATCAGGAAAACACAGCTGAACCTGCTATTGCCCAAGGGGAACCTGATGTGAGTGAGGATGGTTTAGTTTATACATTTAAATTGCGTGATGCCAATTGGAGTGATGGAACTCCGGTAACTGCGCAAGATTTTGTTTTTGCTTGGCAACGGGCAATCGATCCGGCCACTGGGTCGCCATATGGCCCTTACATGATGGCGGGCACTATTGAAAATGCTGAAGCTATTGCAGCGGGAGAGATGGACAAGGCAGAACTTGGCGTTAAAGCGGAAGATGACAAAACCCTGATTGTAACTTTAGAACGTCCGGTTCCTTACTTCATGTCATTGATGGCATTTCCTAGCTTTTTCCCTCAACAAGAAGAGTTTGTAACTGGAAAAGGCGAAGAATACGCATCAACTTCAGACAATATCCTATATAATGGACCGTTCCTGCTGAAGAATTGGGATGGTACGGGCCTGTCTTGGGCATTAGAAAAAAACCCCGAGTATTGGGACAGCAAGGCGGTCAATCTTGAGAAAATCAATTTCGACGTTGTGAAAGATGTCAATACAGAAGTGAACCTCTACAATTCCGGCAAAAAAGACCGGGCTATACTGACGGGGGAATTTGCTCGGCAATACAGTGATAGTCCAGACTTGATCAACGAAAAGGAAGCCGCAATCGCATATATTAAATTCAATCAAGAACGAGACGGAGAAAAAACTCCGTTGGCTAATGAAAACATCCGTAAAGCCATTGCAAAAGCATTCGATAAACAAGAGCTGACTGAAAACATATTATCGGACGGTTCACTTCCTGCCAATTATATCGTACCGTCTGATTTTACATTTGATGAACTAGGGGAAGATTTCCGTAAAGTGAATGGAGATGAGATGCTGGCATTTGATGCCGAAGAAGCGAAAAAACTTTGGGCCCAAGGCTTGGAAGAAGAGGGGATAAGCGAATTGACGCTTGAACTGCTTGGAGATGACATTGCAGCAGCAAAAATGGTGGATGAATATTTAAAAAATCAATTGGAACAGAACCTAGAAGGTTTGACCATCAACTTAAAGACCGTGCCATTCAATGTGCGCCTCGAATTGGATGAGGCACAAGACTATGAGCTGCAAAGCGCTGCTTGGGGGCCGGATTACCAAGACCCGATGACATACTTGGATTTGTTTGTGACGGATTCCCTGCAAAATCGGATGTCTTATTCAAACAGCGAGTTTGATGCGTTGATTGATTCGGCGAAAGGGGAACTGGCATTGGATCCGAAAGTCCGATGGGAGGCGATGGCGCAAGCTGAAAGAATACTGATTGAAGAAGACGCTGCTGTGGCACCGGTTTATCAGTTCGGTTTTACAGTTCTTCAAAAGCCGTACGTAAAAGGAGTTGTCAAGCATCCTTTTGGCGGACAGTTCGGATATAAGTGGGCATACATTTCAGGGAAGGAGTGAAAGTTGCAGTGAGCTTTATCTTGTTCGGGGGCACATGCAATGATTTTCTGGCTTCTGTACGAGAAAGAATTGCCAAACCTAAAGAAAAGAGGCTGCAAAATGCAGCCTCTTTCCGTTTCATTTGCGCTTGCGGCCGAGGCCCATCGCATTCTCCATTTTTTTTAGCGTTTTGTTGGCCAGTGCGTTGGCTTTTTCAGCGCCTCTATCGAGAATAAGATCCAGTTCTTCGGAATCCAGAAGCTCCTTATAACGTGCCTGGATCGGAGCAAGATGTTCGGTTACGGCAAAAGCGACAGCGGCTTTGAAATCTCCGTAGCCGGAACCTTCGTATTTTTTCTCAAGTTCTTTGATCGTTGTATTTGTAAGAGCTGCTTCGATTGTCAAAAGGTTTGAGACTCCTGGCTTGTTTTCCGTATCGAATTTCACGACGCCTTCTGAGTCCGTGACCGCGCTTTTGATTTTCTTTTCAATTGTCTTTAAGTCATCCAACAATGAAATGACGCCTTTTTTGTTGGAATCCGATTTGCTCATCTTTTTAGTCGGATCTTGCAGCGACATAATGCGTGCGCCATTTTTTGCTATACGTATTTCCGGGATAGTCAAAACATCATTGAATTTCTTGTTGAATCGTTCTGCTAAATCGCGGGTTAACTCGATATGCTGCTTTTGATCGTCTCCGACTGGAACCACATCAGTTTGATACAACAGTATATCCGCGGCCATCAAAGGGGGATAAGTCAGCAAACCAGATGAAACAGTAGCGTTTTTAGCGGATTTGTCCTTATACTGGGTCATCCGTTCAAGTTCGCCGATTGATGATATGCATTGCATCATCCATCCGGCTTGGGCATGGGCTGGAACTTCGGATTGAATGAATAAGGTGGCTTTTTCTGGATCGATGCCGACCGCCAGATAAAGGGCGGCGAGCGACTTGATGGTCTTTCTTAATTCCAGCCGATCTTGCGGCATTGTGATTGCATGCAGATCCACTATGCAAAAAATGCATTCGTACTCATCTTGAAGTTCCGTGAATTGTTTGAACGCGCCGATATAGTTTCCAAGTGTAACGGTACCGGTAGGCTGGACGCCTGAAAAGATTTTTTTCATTCATATTCCTCCTCAAAATAAAAAACACAGCACACATCCCAGAAAGGGACGAATGATGTGTTTTCCGCGGTACCACCCTAGTTGCCAATCCATGGCCACTCTTCTTCATAACGTGAAGATCACGGAATCGGCTACTGCAGTTCACCGATTCAGCTCAAAAGTCCATTCAACGCAGCACTCCATCTGTTCCCACCAACCACAGACTCTCTTATAGAAGCCACTGCATTTACTCTTCTTTATCATCGCTTGATTATATTTGCTATTATAATACACAGCAGTTTTTTTTCGCAACGTTTATAATTCGTAAATTACAAGCATCAAGCCCATCAAAAGCAAAGTGATAAAGCCGATAATCAAAAGCGGGGCACTCGAAAAATCAATAAGCTCTGAAGGCGGGCGCATTTCGTCATCTTCCATAGTGCTTTTGGCTTTAAAGACTTTTCTCATGCTGATAGTGAAAATATCAAAAACCCCTGTTCGGATTACGAATATCCACAATCCGACAAATACTATAACACCACCATAAATAAACGAATTATTAATATAGGACAATAATGATAAATTTTCAGCTCTAAATAGAATTGTTAAGAAAATAAGGATTTGAACGGCAGCTATTCCAATTACTGTTTTCTTCACTTCTTATACACCTCAGTTCTTTTTAAGTTTAGAAGAATTCAAGCGAAAAATCAAAAAAAAATTATATTTTTTTTGAAAAGTCAAGTGCCTATAAATCCCATAATTACGCCGTTTTTCATTAATATTAATGTCATACTATTGTTACAATAGCAATTATGATTTCAAAAAAGTACTGTACAATAAAATTAGAATATGTATAATTAACAGTGTACCAAGTTTTCAGAAAATTTAAGGGGGACAATCAAGTGAAGAACAGCAAGCTATTTTGGCTTCTTAGCCTAGTTTTAGTTCTTAGTGCCTTCTTAGCTGCCTGCGGCGGCGGAGGAGATTCTAGCTCTGAAACAACCACTGAAACAGAAGAAGGAACATCAGAAAGCGGTGCTTCAGGCGAACCAGATGCAGAACAAGTGTTGAACTTGATGGAAAGCGCTGAAATTCCAACTATGGATTCGGCAATCGCTGAAGATGCTGTAGCATTTAATATCTTGAACAATGTCAATGAAGGCCTTTACCGTTTGAATCAAGAAAACGTAGCTGAGCCTGCAATTGCTGAAGGTGAACCAACAATCAGCGAAGATGGATTGACTTATACATTTAAATTACGCGATGCCAAATGGGATAATGGCGAGCCTGTAACAGCTCAAGATTTCGTATTCGCTTGGCAGCGCGCAATCGACCCGGCTACTGGGTCTCCTTACGGTCCATACATGATGGGCGGCACTATCAAAAACGCTGCAAAAATCGCAGCTGACGAAATGGACAAAGAAGAATTGGGTGTTAAAGCGGTAGACGAAAAAACTCTTGAGGTAACTCTTGAGCGTCCAACTCCATACTTCCTTTCATTAATGTCATTCGGCACTTTCTTGCCGCAAAACGAAAAATTCGTTACTGAAAAAGGCGACGACTATGCTTCGAACTCTGAGAACTTGCTTTCCAACGGACCATTTAAACTTACAAACTGGGATGGCACTGGCCTTACTTGGTCAATGGAGAAAAACCCTGAGTACTGGGATGCAGAAACAGTTCAACTTGAAACAATCAATGTCGATGTTGTAAAAGAGCCTGCTACTGCAGTTAACCTTTACAACTCCGGCGAAAAAGACCGTGCTTTGTTAACTGGCGAATTTGCATTGCAATACGCTGACAACGAAGAAGTTGTAAAAGAATTGGAACCGACAATTTTCTACTTGAAATTCAACCAAGAACGCAATGGAGAAAAAACTCCGCTTGCTAACGTTAATATCCGCAAAGCCATTGCTATGGCGTTCAACAAACAAGATTTGGTAGATGTGGTTCTTGCAAACGGATCACTTCCTGCTAACTACTTGGTGCCGACTGAATTCACTTTCGATGAAAACAAAGCGGATTTCCGCGAAGTAAATGGCGACTTGATTTCTTTCAATGCTGAAGAAGCGAAAAAACTTTGGGCTCAAGGCTTGGAAGAAGAGGGCGTAACAGAAGTGACGCTTGAACTTCTTGGCGGCGATACTGAAACTGCCAAGAGCATGGATGAGTACCTGAAATCACAATTGGAAGAAAATCTTGAAGGTTTGACAGTAAAACTTAAGGCTGTTCCTTTCCAAGTGCGTCTTGAGCTTGACCAAAAACAAGACTATGAAATCCAAACAGCTGGATGGGGTCCTGACTATCAAGATCCAATGACATTCATCGATTTGTTTGTAACAGATTCTTCACAAAACAGAATGTCTTATTCTAATGCAGAATACGATGCATTGGTTGAATCTGCTAAAGGCGAGCTTGCACAAGATACAGCTGCACGCTGGGATGCAATGGCTCAAGCAGAAAAACTCCTGCTTGAAGAAGCTGCAATCGCACCGATTTACCAACGCGGTCTAATGTCACTTCAAAAGCCATATGTACAAGGAATTGTTACTCACCCATTCGGTGGAGATTACAGCTACAAATGGGCTTACGTTTCTGGAAAACAATAATTTAACTTAGTCACTGCAACAAAATATGGAGAGAGTATATCGCTGTTAAAGTGCATATACTCTCTTTTATAATGTGTGGAAATTCACGGAAAATTAAAGATTTTCTGCTAAATAGAGAAAAGAACATGCATAACTGTTTTAATAATCAGAATGCTTGTATAATAGAACTAATCATTTTTGGAGGTGCTATTATGGCACGATATATTGGTAAGCGCTTAATATATATGTTGATCACTTTAGCGTTGATTGCAACATTCACTTTTTTCCTAATGAAAATTTTACCAGGTTCCCCAGTCGCTTCCGCAGATAAATTATCTCCTGAACAAAGGGCAATTGTCGAAGCAAGGTACGGTCTTGATAAGCCCCTACCAGTCCAATATTTCGATTATATGTTTGGTCTTGCACAAGGCGATCTTGGAATTTCCATCAACCAGTTCAAAGGTGCCAATGTTACAGATGTCATCCAAAGCCGCATGGGCCCTTCAGCACAAATTGGTTTTCAAGGCATGTTACTGGGCACTTTTTTAGGGATTTTGCTTGGAATGATCGCGGCATTGCGCCAAAACACATGGGTTGATTATTCAAGCACCTTGGTGGCAATCATAGGAATATCAATTCCATCCTTTGTCTTTGCTTCCATGCTTCAATATTTCTTTGCTTTGAAATTAGAATGGTTCCCGGTGGCTTTATGGAAAGACGGCTTTATGTCGAGCGTTTTGCCATCCATCGCACTTGCCATGTTCCCGCTTGCAACAGCAGCACGCTTTATTCGTACGGAAATGATCGAAGTTCTTGGTTCAGACTATATTACGCTTGCCCGTGCTAAAGGGGCCAGCGGAACGGAAATCGCGTTCAAGCACGCCTTCCGCAACGCGCTGATTCCTCTCATTACAGTTCTTGGCCCAATGGCAGTAGGGATTTTAACCGGATCTCTTGTGGTCGAACAGATTTTTGCCATCCCGGGAATCGGGGAACAGTTCGTTAAATCCATTATGGTCAACGACTTCTCAATTATCATGGGTACTACTATTTTCTTCTCGGTATTCTTGATTGTCGTGATATTAATTGTCGACATTTTATATGGCATCATCGATCCTCGGATCCGTCTTTCAGGAGGTAAAAGTTAATGACTCAAAATCTGGAGAAACTACCAAAGGGCTCTTTTGAACGCATTACTGTCAGCCCGGAACAAGCCGAACGCATTTCAAAGCCGAGCGTGAGCTTCTGGCAAGATGCCTGGTACCGGCTTCGCAAAAACAAAGGGGCTATTGTCAGTTTAGTGCTTTTTGCTTTGATTGTGATTATGTCCTTTTTAGGGCCTGCCATCAGCCCCTATGAGCCGAATGCTCAAACAATTACACACGCGAACTTGCCGCCTAAAATTCCGGTCATTGAAAACTTAGGTGTTTTTGACGGAGTAGGAACGCTCGGCGGCAAAGAAGTCGATTTATATGAATTGAAAAAAGTCGAAGTCAATTACTGGTTCGGCACGGATGGCCTTGGGCGCGATATGTTTTCACGCGTATGGAAAGGAACTCAAGTTTCATTGTTCATCGCCTTTGTGGCAGCAGCGATCGATATGATAATCGGCGTAATCTATGGCGGGATTTCCGGCTATTTCGGCGGCCGCGTTGACGATATTATGCAGCGTATTGTTGAAATTCTTACCGGTATTCCGAATCTTGTGGTTGTAATTCTTTTTATTCTTATAATGGATCCTGGTATTTTAGCGATCATTATCGCTTTGACGATAACAGGATGGACAGGGATGTCCCGTGTAGTGCGCGGACAAGTATTAAAGTATAAGAGCCAAGAATTCGTATTGGCGGCTAGAACATTAGGCGCGAGCGACAGCCGTATTATTTGGAAGCACTTGATGCCTAACGTTCTCGGGATCATTATCATCAACACAATGTTCACGATTCCTAGCGCCATTTTCTTTGAAGCATTCCTGAGCTTCATTGGATTAGGATTGCAGGCACCGGACGCATCGCTTGGCACATTGATCAATGATGGTTACAAATTGATTCAATACCAACCGCATATACTTGCGATTCCGGCTATTGTCTTGAGCTTGATCATGATTGCCTTCAATTTGATTGGTGACGGTCTTCGTGATGCTCTTGATCCTAAGATGAAAGATTAAGGAGGAAAGACTGAAATGGAGAAAATTCTACAAGTTAAGGATTTAGAGCTTTCCTTCAACACTTTTGCTGGTGAAGTAAAAGCTATACGCGGTGTTAACTTTGATTTATATAAAGGCGAAACTTTGGCAATCGTAGGAGAGTCGGGTTCCGGTAAATCAGTTACAACCAAATCCATTATGCGCTTATTGCCGGAGCACTCGGCTGAGTTTAAAAACGGGGAAATCCTGTTTGGCGGGCGTGACCTGACTAAGTTATCGGACAAAGAAATGCAGAAAATCCGCGGAAAAGAAATTGCGATGATTTTCCAGGATCCAATGACTTCTTTGAATCCGACGATGCCTATCGGCCGCCAGCTTACAGAACCGCTTTTGAAGCACCAGAAAATCAGCAAAGCTGAAGCGAAAAAAGTCGCTATCGATTTGCTCCGCCTAGTTGGTATGCCAAAACCTGAGTTGCGCATGAAACAGTATCCGCACCAATTTTCAGGCGGGCAGCGCCAGCGGATTGTTATTGCGATTTCGCTGGCATGCAATCCTCAAATATTGATTGCCGATGAACCGACAACCGCCCTGGATGTAACAATTCAGGCCCAGATTCTAGAGCTTATGAAAGACCTGCAAAAGAAAATTGATACATCCATCATTTTCATCACTCATGACCTTGGTGTGGTTGCAAACGTAGCTGACCGTGTAGCGGTAATGTACGGCGGGAAAATTGTGGAAATAGGCACGGTTGATGAAATATTCTATAATCCGCAACATCCTTACACATGGGGTTTGTTAAGTTCAATGCCTTCTTTGGATGCGGCTGATGAGAAGTTGTATGCAATCCCAGGTACGCCGCCAGACTTGCTTTCTCCGCCAAAAGGAGATGCATTTGCGCTTCGGAGCGAATATGCTCTGCAGATTGATATGGAGCAGAACCCTCCATTCTTCAAAGTCAGCGAAACTCATTATGCAGCTACGTGGCTTTTGCATCCGGATGCTCCTCGAGTAGAGCCGCCGGCCACTGTTATTGAGCGCATGAAAAAGTTCCCGGGAAGCAGATACTATGAAGGGAGCAGAGTATGATGGCTGAGAAATTACTGGAAATCAAAAACTTGAAACAGCATTTCAACGTTGGAAAAGCGAATGAAGTCCGTGCAGTTGACGATATCAGTTTTGATATTTACAGAGGCGAGACATTGGGATTGGTTGGTGAATCAGGCTGTGGAAAATCCACGACTGGGCGCTCGATCATCCGGTTGTACGACGCTACATCAGGAGATGTTTTCTTCGAAGGCGAAAATGTCCATGGCAAAAAGTCGAAAAAAGACTTGAAAAAATTCAACCGCAGAATGCAGATGATCTTCCAAGATCCATATGCATCGCTGAACCCGCGGATGAAGGTAATGGATATTGTAGCTGAAGGCATCGATATCCACGGCTTGGCAAAAAATCAGGCGGAACGCAAGAAAATGGTCTTTGATTTGCTGGAAACTGTCGGATTGAACAAAGAACATGCCAACCGCTATCCGCACGAATTTTCCGGTGGACAGCGCCAGCGTCTTGGAATTGCACGCGCTCTTGCAGTAGACCCGGAGTTCATCATTGCCGATGAGCCGATTTCCGCTCTCGACGTTTCAATCCAAGCGCAAGTAGTCAACTTGCTAAAAGAACTGCAAGAAGAAAAAGGATTGACTTATTTGTTTATTGCCCATGACTTGTCGATGGTCAAATACATTTCCGACCGTATCGGGGTAATGTACTTCGGAAAATTAGTCGAACTGGCGCCGGCGGACGAATTGTACAGAAATCCGATGCATCCTTACACACAGTCATTGCTATCTGCAATTCCGCTGCCGGATCCGGACTATGAGCGCAACCGGGTACGGAAGTCTTATGATCCAGCATCCCACAACTATACTGAAGGTGAAGATGTCCGCATGCGGGAAATTACCCCGGGCCATTTTGTCCAATGTTCAGAACGGGAATTTGAATCATTGAAAACTGCTGCAGCCCATATATAAAGAAAAAGCAGCGCCAATAAGTTGGCGCTGCTTTTTTTAATGTTTTATTTTATCCAAATAGTGCTAAAATGGAAGGAGAATAGAAGAGAGGATGAATGGCATCATGAAATGGATCAAGTGGACTGCCGCCAGCGCGTTGGCTTTGAGTATGCTCAGCACACCGTCTGTTTTAGCGGCAGAAGGGGAAGCGGCAGAGTTTACAACACGTACATACGATGCAATTAGCATCGACACGAAATTATTGGCTGCTTCACAACTTTATAAATATGATTCCGGCCTTACTTTCGAATATCCCGATGCTGTCCGCGGCATTTTCGTTACTGCACATTCTGCAGGCGGTGAGCGATTCAATAAATTAGTGGACTTGGTGGATTCCACTGATTTGAATGCGATGGTCATTGATATCAAAGAAGATCTTGGCTATCTGACGTACATTCCAAAAGAAGATTCCGAATTAGCAAAGTTGGATATTGGCCAGCCATTTATCAAAGACCCGCGAAAAATGCTTGAAGTATTGGAAGAAAAAGAAATTTATCCCATTGCCCGCGTAGTAGTATTCAAAGACTCGGTGCTTGCCAAAGAAAAGCCGGAACTGTCATTTGTGGATGGAGATTCAGTTTGGAAAAATGGCAGGGGAGAGTCTTTCGTAAATCCTTTTTTGAAAGAAGTATGGGATTATAATGTCCAAATCGCCATCGAAGCAGCTAAGCTTGGATTCAAAGAAATCCAGTTCGATTACGTGCGTTTTCCGGAAGGGTTCGAAAACCGTGCGGATACGCTCAAGTATTCAATGGGTGAATATGAAGACTCCAAACTTGATCCGGTTCAGCGCCGGGTTGAAGCCGTAACGGATTTTGTAGCCTATGCCCGTGAACAATTGAAACCTTACGATGTGGAAGTTTCAGTGGATATTTTCGGTTACTCCGCTACATTGCCCGAAGCGCCAGGCATCGGACAGAACTTCTCAAAAATATCCGAAAATGTGGATGTGATTTCATCCATGATTTATCCGAGCCATTGGACCTCGTATTTCGGGATTGCAAAGCCCGACTTGGAGCCGTATAAATTAGTGGCTGAATACGCAAAGGTCGAGAACAAAAAATTGGGGGAGCTAAAAGATCCTCCTGTTTCGCGGCCATGGCTGCAAGATTTCACCGCTTCGTATCTCGGCAGTGGGAACTATAAGAATTATGGGAAAGCGGAAGTGGAAGCGCAAATAAAAGCGCTGAAAGACAATGGCATTGATGAGTACCTGCTGTGGAATGCCGGCAATACCTATTCTGAAGGTGTAGATTATACCCCTTGATTCAACAATCGAGAAAAAAGAGCCAATCCTACAGGATCGGTTCTTTTTTTATGAAACTTAATAGCTTTAAAAACGTACTATAAGTATAAGGATAATTTTCAAGAAGAAAATGTAATTGAGAATAAAAAAATACAGAAACATGTTTAAACGCAGATGGCCGCGGGTACAAAAAGGTATACTAGAAGAAGCCAAAAATATTTAACGATAATGTGACAATCCTTATATCTATTTTAAGTTTTTTGTCAATAGTATATTCATTTTTCGCTAAGTATTGTATAATGAATGTAAAGCCTCTAGATTATACTGATTCTTATTTGATAATAGATTATTTTGTATTCTCTTGATATTCGAAAGGAAGTGTTCAATTATGATGGTAACTTTATTTACTTCTCCAAGCTGTACTTCGTGTCGTAAAGCAAAAGCCTGGTTAGAAGAACATGAAATTCCATATACAGAACGCAATATTTTTTCTGAGCCATTAACAATCAGTGAAATCAAAGAAATTTTGCGTATGACTGAAGATGGAACGGATGAAATTATTTCGACTCGTTCGAAGATTTTCCAAAAATTGAATGTAGATGTTGAAAGTTTACCGCTTCAACGTTTATATGAATTGATTCAAGAGCATCCTGGATTGCTTCGCCGTCCGATTATCATGGATGAAAAGCGTTTGCAGGTCGGATACAACGAAGACGAAATTCGCCGTTTCCTACCACGCAAAGTTAGAGCATACCAGTTGCTTGAAGCACAGCGTTTGGTAAACTGACATAAGCTAAAAAGCTGTCCGGTCTTTATGACACCTCATAATGGATCCTAGGGCAGCTTTTCTGTATTCTATACTGTTGCAATTGTTTGTTAATTCAACTAGACTACTATTTACTTGAAGCCCAAAATGCTTTCAGGCAGAAACTTTTATTTTAGGCTTTAAAAAAGATATAATTAAGACAGCAACACTGCACGACTTATGAGGAAGTCCTCTTAGTCCAATTCGAAAGGAAAGGAGAGGTGTAAAATGGAAATAGAACGCATTAATGATAATACAGTGAAATTTTACATTTCCTATCTAGACGTAGAAGAGCGTGGGTTTAGTCGTGATGAAATCTGGTTTAACAGAGACAAGAGTGAAGAGCTTTTCTGGGAAATGATGGATGAAGTCAACGAGGAAGCTGACTTTGTCATGGAAGGTCCTCTCTGGATACAAGTCCAAGCAATGGATAAGGGACTTGAAGTAACAGTTACAAAAGCTCAACTTACGAAAGATGGGCAAAAACTAGATTTGCCTGATGATATAGATGACCGTCGTAAAATGTTTTCGAGTGATGATGCAGCAGCACCGGAATTTGACGAGTTTGAACCTGTATTTGATGAGCCGGACTTTAAGAAACTGGAATACACATTTGTATTTTCAGAAGTAGATGAATTGCTGCCGATCGCCCGCAGGTTGATGTATGTGCCGATTGAAACTGCTCTCTATCATTTTGAAAACAAATATTATCTGTACGCCAGCTTTGATGAAATCTTACATTCAGATGATGACGTTAAAAATAATATAAGCGTGTTTACCGAATACCTGCAAACATCGCCTGTCACTATCCATCGTTTAGAAGAGTATGGGAAAGAAATTTTTAAAGAAGATGCACTATCCAATGTGCTGCATTATTTCGGATAAGGCCTCCTTTTGGAGGTCTTTTTTTATTGTCTTTTTATGGAAGTTTTCTTACAATGGACAAAAGGAGAGTGATTTGTATTTTAGTGGCAGCTACAAAAGATGGTGGGTTGTTTTATCTGATTCGGCCATATGCTAAAGAAGAGCTGGCAATCATCAAAAAAAGCTCGCAATTTTATTGTCCCGTATGTGGCTCTTCGGTCATCATGAAAATTGGTGAAGTTAAACTTCCGCATTTTTCCCATAAATCCCTTTCTCGCTGTGATTCCTATAGTGAGCCAGAGTCCTCGCTGCATCTTCAAGGAAAAAATCTGCTTTTTCAATTCTTCAAATCTCAAAACCTCCCAGTAGAACTCGAAAAATATCTTCCGGCTATTCGCCAAAGGGCCGACTTGCTTGTCGATGGTCACATTGCAGTTGAATTTCAGTGCAGTTCGATCCCCGCCTCTCAAATTGCCGGCAGATCCAATGGATACTCCAGGTTAGGCATGTCCGCAATTTGGATTGGAGGGCTGGCAGAACCTATAATAGAAGGCATTCAAAAGCTAAAGCTGACAGGAGGGAAAAAGGAGATGTTTCGCCAAAAACAGAAGAATCCCTATCTCCTATTATTTATGCCGGAGGAAAACCGCTTTTATTATTTGTCCAACTTGATTTATATCAGCGGCAGCCAATGGATTGGAAAAGTAAAGTCGCTCGCTGCCTCAAAGCAGCAATATCCTTTTGCGGTTCCCAAGCGAATGACATTGAAAGAATTTGAAATTATGTATTGTTTATTTTATCAGTCCCGGAAAAAGTTTGTGTCTTCCCAAGTTTATGCGAAAAACAGAGTGCAAAATCCGTTTTGGAGAAGCTGCTATGAGTTGAGGCTGGATGTCCGAGATTTGCCGGATGCGATTGGGGTCCCGATGAAAAATGCTGAATTTATCCTTTGCAATGCGGTATTATGGCAATTGCAAGCGGTTGAAGGAGCCCGGAAAGGAATGTCAGCAGCATCTTTGGTCCAGTCGGGAAAACTTCCGGTTCATCCATCTTTTCGGGCAGAAGCGGAGACGCTTATAAAGTCTTATTTGTCTGTCTATGATATGTTGAAAGAGCAGCGGGTGGGAGAAATTGGCTTTTTGAATCTTCTATATGATTTTCATTGCAAAACCTTATGAAAATTGAGAAAATATTAAGTAGTTCGATTCCCTAAAGAAAGGGAAAAAGGAGGAAATAGAATGGCAAATAAAACATTGACGCGAAATGAGATACCTACTGAACTGACTTGGAAGCTCGAAGATATTTTTGAAACTGATGAAGCATGGGAAGCAGAGTTCAGGGAAGTGGCGGCGCTTGCGGAGAAGTCTGGTTCATACCAAGGAAAATTAAAAGACGGTGCTGAAGCTTTGTATGAGGTTTTGGTTTACAGAGACGAATTATACGAACGCGTCCAGAAACTTTATACATATTCACATATGCGCTATGACCAGGATACCACGAATTCTAAATACCAAGCGATGGACAGCCGCATGAAGTCGTTGTACGCCAAAATATCGGCAGGCATGTCGTTTCTGACCCCGGAAATCCTGGAAATGGATGAATCTGTCCTTAACAGCTATGTAGAAGGCCACGAGGGCTTAGGTTTATACAAACAGGCATTGGATGAACTGAACTCCATGCGGCCGCATGTACTGCCCGCAGAACAGGAATCCTTGCTGGCCCAGCTTGCAGAGGTTTCAGGTGCATCTTCGGAAACGTTCGGCATGCTGAACAATGCAGACTTGGAATTCCCGGCCATTGAAAACGAAAAAGGCGAACAAGTGCAAATCACGCACGGAAATTATAGCAAGCTGCTGGAAAGCAAAGACCGTCGTGTCCGGGAAGCCGCTTTCAAAGCTGTTTACGAGACATATGGGAAATTCCGCAATACGTTTGCATCCACACTTTCAGGAAACGTAAAACGTGACAACGTCAATGCGCGCATCCGGAAATTTGAATCTGCCCGCCAAGCTGCTTTGGCAGACAATCATATCCCGGAAACTGTATACGATAACCTGATTGAAACCGTTCATAACAATTTGCACTTGCTCCATCGCTATGCAGCGCTTCGAAAAGAAGTGCTGGGAGTCGATCAAGTTCATATGTACGATATGTATACGCCGCTTGTGCAAGAAGTGGAGATGGAAATTCCTTATGAAAAAGCGACTGATTTAGTGCTTAAAGGCTTGGATGCTCTCGGAGAAGAATATACAAGCATTGTCGAAACGGGCATAAACAATCGTTGGGTGGATGTCAAAGAAAACAAAGGGAAGCGCAGCGGCGCATATTCTTCAGGAGCGTACGGAACCAATCCATACATTTTGATGAATTGGCAGGATAATGTGAACAATTTGTTTACACTGGCGCATGAATTCGGCCATAGTGTCCATAGCCACTATACACGCAGTTCCCAGCCTTTCGTTTATGGAAACTATTCGATTTTTGTGGCAGAAGTGGCTTCTACTTGCAACGAAGCCCTATTGAACGAATATATGGTAAAGACGACCGAAGATGACCAGGAGCGCATATACCTCCTAAATTACTGGCTGGACGGTTTTAGGGGCACAGTATTCCGCCAGACAATGTTCGCTGAATTTGAGCATTTGATCCATCAGATGGACCAGAATGGCGAAGCGTTGACGGCCGACCGTTTAACGGAAGTCTATTATGAGCTGAACAAAAAGTATTTTGGCGAAGATGTGGCAGTAGATGAAGAAATCGGGTTGGAATGGGCGCGCATTCCGCATTTCTACTATAATTATTACGTATATCAATATGCAACTGGATTTAGTGCGGCAACTGCTCTGAGCAAGGGAATTTTAGAAGAAGGGCAGCCGGCAGTCGATCGCTATATCAATGAATTCTTGAAGGCAGGAAGTTCCGACTATCCGATTGAAGTCTTGAAAAAAGCAGGGGTCGACATGACTTCTTCCCAACCGATAGAAGAAGCATGCCAAGTTTTTGAGCAAAAACTGAATGAGCTGGAAAAGTTGCTTTTGAAAAAATAAAGGAAAAGGAGAAGGGAAAAGATTTTTTTCACTTCTCCTTTTTATTTTCTTAAAATAACTTTGGAGATATAGGGGATTGATTCATGAGTGATGGTTTTTGACAAATTTGTGAAATTGCATGTGAAAGATTGTGTTAACTATTATTTCATGATAAGGTTAAGGTGTGAAATAAATCACATACAAACATACACCCCTTTGTTTGAGCGTGAACATTTCTCCCATCCCCTTTGTGTAATGGAAAAGGCCTCTTCCGGACGTGGAAGGGGCCTTTTCTCGTGGGTGGAGATCCCAGTTTTAAGCAAAAAAGAAATATGGCTTATAAACAGCGGCAGTTCTATGGAAACTAAGATAACCTATCCGCCAGTTGGCGGATAGGTTATTTTAGTTTCCATAATGTATCTTCAGCTAAACTGATTCGCTCTAATTTTTGCTGGAGCATCTGCTTTTTCAGCTCACGTTCGGCTGTCTGTTCGGAAATATTGTAGATTGAAGCAATTTCTCTTGTTGCCAAAGTGGAATATCTGGAAAAAAGTTCATCCATAGAAGGAGGATTCTGCTTGTTCAAGCTTTTAGTTCCCAGCATTTCCTGCAAGATGGTTTGATAGACGTTGTAAGGATAAAGGCCGGATACTTTCACGCCTTCGTCTTCGATGCATTCGTTGAAGAAAACGATGCTTGGGACCTCGTTGACTTCCATTTCACGGGTGATCTGCAGATCGCATTGAAAAGCTTTCGCTGTATGCACCGAGTGGAAGTCACGCTTGAATTCTTCCTGGTCCAATTCAGCTTCCCCAGCTATTTCCAATAAAATAGAATAACAAGACACGTCTTTTGTCTTTAGCAACAAGTATTCCTGCATTTTATGCAAGAAGCGGTTTCCTGCCCGCTTGCCTTGAAGTTCGGCAGCTTTCACCGCTACAGAAGCCAGCACGGGATGGGAGAGATTATCAACATCAATAATTGACGTTTTGCCGATTGAATTCAAATTAGTAAGTTTAGTGCTCAATACAATCTGCATTGAGAAATAATGGCCATATTCAATTTGCAATTTACGGATGATTGCTTGAAGTTCCCAGCACTGAGAGTTGAGCGGATCCATGAAAATATACAATTCCAAGGGTTTGAGCGCGCTCGATTTTTCAGGGGTCTCCGGGAAAAGCTCTGTATTGCTCACTCCATTTCCTCCTCACTATCTTGCTCGTTGACCATATGATGCGCAGTCAGAACAAGGCGATTATAGAAGGTTTCACGTAATTTGCCTGACAAGCCCACTTCATCCATAGCTTCACTCATACACTCCAGCCATGCTTGAGCACGGTCGGGAGTGATTGGGAATGGATGATGGCGCATTTTTAATCGTGGATGTCCGTGTTCTTCGGAATATATATTAGGTCCGCCTAAATATTGGGTCATAAACTGTTTTTGTTTTCGTGCGGTTTCAGTTAAATCGTCAGGAAAGATCGGCTGCAGCTTTGGATGCTGTGCCACACGAGCATAAAATGCGTCGATTAACTGTGACAGGCGTTCCGCACCAATTTCTTCGTACGGAATAATCGGTTTTCCAGTCATCATTGTGTCTCCTTTGCTTTAGCTGTAAATTCATTCTAACAACGGAGAGAAAATTTCTCAAACAAATCGACTGACCTATAGTTTTCGGAACAGCAAATATCATAAAATTTTCAGCCAGCATAAGAGTCAAGGCAACGATCTGGCGGCTTTCATAAAACGGGCGATTTTTTTATCTGCAGGATGAACAGGAACGCTGTGTTCCGTTAGAAACCGATTGAATATTTGTTGGCCGGAAGCGGCGTCTGTCACTTCGTATTCGACCTCAAAATCTTCTTGGCCATTGTAAAGTGAATGGTCCAGTACCAGCAAACCGCCATGGTATTCAAATTCAATTCGGCGGGTGGTCAATGTGCCGATTGGGCGAAGCGCCTTCCAGTCAATGCCTTTTTCGTTGAGTGCGTGCAGCACTTCTGTGGCAGCGAATGAAACAGCTTGGCGGATGTGTCGGGCTTCTTGGGTGGTCAGCAGATCTGTGATTTCAAGATTTCCTTCCGGGGCAGGAATTTTCATTGTGCACTCGAACCGGTCCGATTTCTTCCGGATCCTGAGAGCGCAGCCCTTTTCTTTCAATTGAAAATCAGATGTGTCGAAATACTGGTTTTCTTGAGTTACAGCGTCACTTGGCTGAAACTTGAAAAAAGAAAGCAGCTCTTCGTATTTTTCCTGCGTCAGCATATTTTTGAATTCAATTTCAAGTTCTTTCGTCATCTTTAACACCTCTCCAATAATTTTATTATCTGATAGTTTTCAGCAAACTGCAACGATGCAGGAGCTGTGTTAAAATATTAATAGCGTTAAGCGTAAAAAAAGACTTGCTTGCTGAAGCCAGTTGAAGTTGGAAAAAGGAGCCAGTACAGGCACTAGATCCAGGACTGCGGCAAGAAGAACGGCATCGGACTCCGGCGTGTGAAATGGATTTGGCTGGGGAATCCTGTAAGGAACGGCAAATACGCAGTAACGGTAATTTTCATGAGGCACTTGCTTCACGAGCGCAAAAAGAAGCGGGGAGGATCACCTATGGGTCAATGGGATCGTTTTTTAGCACCATATAAACAAGCAGTAGATGAATTGAAAATTAAATTCAAAGGCATGCGCGGACAGTTTGAAACAGAAAGTGCAAATTCACCCATTGAATTTGTCACAGGCCGTGTGAAGCCGCTGGCAAGTATTTACGATAAAACACTCGAAAAAGGCATTCCCTTTGAGCCATCAGAAAAACTTGCCCATGAACTTCAAGATATTGCTGGGCTGCGGATGATGTGCCAGTTTGTCAGCGATATTGAAACCGTTGTAGGCTTGCTGCGCCAACGGAATGATTTGCGGATTGTGGAAGAGAAGGATTATATTTCCCAGGAGAAGCAAAGCGGATACCGGTCTTACCATGTCATCGTTGAATATCCTGTCCAAACAATCAATGGGGAACAGCTGATTCTGGCTGAAATCCAGATTCGGACGTTAGCAATGAATTTTTGGGCATCAATCGAACATTCGCTCAATTATAAATACAAAGGGATTTTTCCCGACGAAATCAAGCTCCGGCTGCAGCGTGCAGCCGAGGCGGCATTTCAGCTGGATGAAGAGATGTCGAAAATAAGGGATGAAATTCAGGAAGCTCAAGTATATTTCAGCGAATTCAAAGAATCGCCGAACACGCATTTTCCAACTGACAGGAAAGGGGAGCAAACAAACAGATGAAATTTTTTATCATATCCAGAACCGATGACCTCTCCAACGACTTAATGGCAAAAGCACGGGCATATTTGGAAGATTTTGATATGGCTTGGGATGAAGAATCTCCGGATGTCGTCCTTTCAATCGGCGGGGACGGAACATTGCTCCATGCCTTCCATAAATACAAAGATCAGTTGGATACCGTAGCTTTTGTCGGCATACATACGGGACATCTCGGATTTTATGCGGACTGGAAACCCATCGAGATTGAAAAATTGGTATTGTCCATTGCGAAAAAAGAATACGAAGTTATCGAGTATCCGCTGGTGGAAGTCAGTGTCCATTACCAGAATTCCGAAAAGCCGGCCGTTTATCTTGCCTTGAATGAGTCTACCGTCAAGTCTCCCGAAGTGACGCTGGTTATGGATGTCTTTTTGAATGAAAGCCATTTTGAGCGTTTCAGAGGCGATGGCTTGTGCATGTCGACCCCTTCAGGAAGCACCGCCTATAACAAAGCTTTGGGAGGAGCCATCATCCATCCATCGCTCCAGGCCATGCAGCTGACCGAAATGGCCTCCATCAACAACCGGGTCTTCCGGACGGTGGGTTCGCCGCTCGTGCTGCCTGCGCATCACCGGTGTGTACTGCGACCGGTCAAAGCACCGGATTTCATGGTGACAATCGACCATATCCAATTGCTTCATAAAGATGTTAAATCGATTGAATATAGAGTAGCTGATGAAAAAGTTCGATTCGCGCGTTTCCGTGCGTTCCCGTTTTGGAAACGGGTCCATGATTCTTTCATTGACAGCGAAAAATAAAGGTGGAACAAATGAAACCATTTCAATTAACTTATGTCGCCACGGATTCAGTACTTCTTCGCGAAGCATTAAGCGGCTGGGGCATTTCCAAACGGACGCTGGCATCTGTCAAATACAGCGGCGGCCGAATTCTAGTGAATGGCAAGGAAGTAACGGTCCGGCATGTCTTGGAAAAAGATGATGCCGTGACCGTTATTTTTCCGAATGAAGAACGAGGGGAAGGATTGATCGCAGAGGAAGGGCCGCTGGAAGTTGTGTACGAGGATGAAGCATTGCTGATCATCAATAAGCCGCCGGTCCAAAATACGATTCCGTCGCGTGAACATCCGACAGGCAGCCTGGCCAATATTGTGGCAAAGTATTTTGAAGAACAAGGCATCCCTGCAACGCTTCATATTGCGACTCGCCTTGACCGTGATACATCCGGGCTTGTGTGCATCGCAAAAAACCGCCACATTCATCATATGCTTTCCATGCAGCAGCAGGAAAAAAAGATGAAAAGGCGGTATCAGGCGCTTGTCCATGGCTTGGTGGAGGACTCGGAATTCATCATCACGGAACCGATCGGCCGAAAAAGCACCAGCATCATTGAAAGGGAAGTGCGCCAAGACGGCCAATTTGCAGAAACGCAAGTTCAGGTGCGCAGCCATTTTGGCAGCTATTCACATGTGCAGCTGCAGCTTAATACCGGCAGAACCCACCAAATCAGGGTCCATCTTTCCCATATCGGCCATCCGCTGCTCGGCGATGACCTGTACGGCGGCAAGCGGGACTTGATCTCCCGCCAAGCACTTCATTGCGGTGAACTTGAACTCGTCCATCCTACGACAGGAAAACGGTTGAACTTCACTTCTCCGCTGAACGATGATATGGCAAGCCTGCTTCAAATGAATTTGTGAAAGCGTTCGGGCTGGTATGGCTGAAAAGAAGGGACGGAGACAGTGGTTTTTTCAGGATAGCGAAACGCCGTAAGGCAGCCTCCGAAAACACAGCCGGTGTCTATATTTGCCGTATTATTGATGATATATGGCTCTTCAGTGGGAGTATGTCCATAAACAACCCATTTCTCCGCTTTATAGGATTTTGCCCAGTCCCTTCTGACCGGCCGGCCATAGGCGTCGATTTTGCCGGTTGTATCGCCATATAAGACGAATGCGGCAATACTTTTGCTAAGGGGTTTGCCCAGCATGTCAGCTTTGATGCCGGCATGGGCGACAACCAGACCGCCCTCAAGCTCCAGGTAGAGCGGCAGATCTTCATAAAACCGCAAATAGCGGGAGCGGAATTGCTGCTGCTCTTTTTTGGGCAGCCGGTGCCATTCGTTGACTGTAGTTTCCAATCCATGGGTCAATTGGACGCGGTTGCCTTTGAAAAAGCGATAAAGTTTATTGCAGTGGTTGCCCGGGCAATAATAGAGGGTGCGGTCTTCTTGCATTTCAAATAGCAAGCGCAGCACTGCGAGCGAGTCCGGTCCGCGGTCCATGGCATCGCCGACAAAAACGAGCTGGCGCCCTTTTGGGTGGACGTATCTGCCTTGCCGTTTTTCATAGCCCAGCATGCTGAAAAGCTCGAGCAGTTCGGCGTAGCACCCGTGGATATCGCCGATAATATCGTATTTCAATCGGATCACCTCATTTACCAGAATTGCCTCTGTACATAGACATAGTGTAACGTATAGAATACAAAAGCAGGAAGCTAAACACTTGAAAGGAGGGAGCATACATGATTGAAGAAAAAACAGTTCGCGATGAAGAATTGAACGAAGAGCTGTTGATGGAGTTGTTGGAACGCGGGGAAGTTGAAACTTTCAGGGAAGAGTTTTTGTCATATCATCCATACGATCAAGCTGTATTTTATGAAAAAGCGGAACCCGAAATGCGCGAGCTGCTGTATCAGTATCTCTCTCCGAAGGAAATGGCCCTTATTTTTGCGGCCATTGATCTGGACGACGAAGAGTACGAAGAATTCTTCAAAGAATTGAATTCGATATATGCCGCGGATATGCTTTCAAATATGTCAACAGATGACGCGGTCGATGTTCTCAATAACTTGAACAAAGAACAAGTGGCTACCTATTTGTCGATCATGGATAAAGAATCCGCCAGACAAATAAAAGACTTGCTCCATTATGAAGAATATACGGCCGGCTCTATCATGACGACGGAATTTGTGGCTATACCACAAAATTCCACTGTCCGGTCAGCTATGAATATCCTGAGAAACGCGGCTCCGAACGCGGAAACTATTTATTATGTTTTCGTTATCGACAGCGAACGCAAACTGACAGGAATCGTGACCTTGCGGGATTTGATCATTGCCGATGAAGACACGCTGATTTCTTCCATCATGAGCGAACGGGTTGTCAGCGTTTCCGTTGGGGAAGACCAAGAAGAAGTGGCGCGGATGATCAAAGACTATGATTTTCTGGCAATGCCGGTAGTGGATTTCCAAAATCATTTGCTTGGCATCATTACGGTCGATGATATTATCGATGTTTTGGACGAAGAAGCTTCTGATGACTACTCCAAGCTTGCAGGGGTTACCGATATGGACAACTTCGACAAGGGTCCTTTCACAGCTGCGAAAAAACGGCTGCCTTGGCTTATTTTATTGACGTTCCTCGGCATGCTTACGGCCAACTTGATGGGCCTTTTTGAAGCGACGCTAGACCAAGTGGCGCTGCTTGCGGTTTTTATCCCGCTAATTGCAGGAATGGCCGGAAATAGCGGGACACAGGCGCTTGCTGTGGCAGTCCGTGGTATTGCCACCGGGGATATTGAAGAAGAAAGCAAGGTGAAGCTGCTGTTAAGAGAAGCCGGGACAGGGCTGATCACGGGTGTTGTATGCGGAATAGTGGTCATTGGGCTCGTATACTTCTGGAAAGGCGAGTTGCTGATCGGCATGTTGGTCGGCACAGCTGTCATGGGTTCGATTTTCGTGGCGACACTTGCGGGTTCTTTTATCCCGTTGTTGATCCATCGAATGAAAATCGATCCAGCTGTCGCTTCTGGGCCATTCATCACAACATTGAACGATATCATTTCAATCTTGATATATCTTGGTTTAGCCACTACCTTTTTAAGCCAGCTTTAGAAAAGTGCGAATTGCACTTTTCTTTTTTATAAGGTAATATTAGTACCAGGTAATAAATCGAGATAATAATAGATGCAGGAGGAATTGGAATGTCGATATCATTAGCAGGAAAAACTTTCGTTATTATGGGTGTTGCTAACAAACGTAGCATCGCATGGGGAATTGCCCGGTCATTGGATCAATCAGGAGCCAACCTCATTTTCACATACGCTGGGGAGCGTTTTGAAAAATCAGTCCGGGATTTGGTTGCAACGCTTGATGGCAACCACGAACTTGTCTTGCCATGTGATGTAACAAGTGATGAAGATGTTGAGAAATGCTTCGAGACGATCAAAGAAAAAGTCGGGACGATCCATGGCCTGGCTCACTGTATCGCGTTTGCAAAAACGGAAGAACTGGCTGGCAACTTCTCAGATACATCAAGAGACGGATTTTTGCTTGCGCAAAACATTTCTTCTTATTCCCTGACAATTATTTCGAAATATGCGAAGCCGCTTATGTCAGAAGGCGGAAGCATTGTGGCATTGACTTATATTGGAGGCGAGCGCGTGATGCCGAACTACAACGTCATGGGTGTCGCTAAAGCTTCTCTTGAGATGTCAGTGCGCTACTTGGCAGCGGATCTTGGAAAACACAACATCCGCGTCAACGCTATTTCTTCTGGCCCGATCCGGACATTGTCTGCAAAAGGAATCAGCGACTTTAACACGATCCTTCATGAAATCGAAGAAAAAGCGCCGCTGCACCGCAACACGACGCCTGAAGAAGTCGGCGATACAGCAGTGTTCCTATTCAGCGAAATGTCCCGCGGCATTACAGGGGAAACCATTCACGTCGATAGCGGGTACCACGTTCTTTAAGAATCAGCAAAAAGCAGCTCTGCCGATAAGGCAGAGCTGCTTTTTCATGTTTCTACAGTATATTTTTTTCCATTGAATGATGGGAGATGCCTGCTTCGAAAAATTCCGGCGAAGTGATGGCATAGCCCAGCTTTTCGTAAAAAGGAATAGCGTATGATTGCGCATTCAGTTTTAATCTGTTCATTCCGATAGTGCGGGCATGTTCTTCCATTGCTTGCATGACGAGAACACCGATATGCTGTCCGCGGTATTCCGGCAAGACGCAGACGCGTTCGACCTTGCCGGTTCCAGGTTCAAGCTCCCGGATGCGGCCGGCGGCTATCGGCTCTTCAAGCTGATAGCCGACAAAATGAACCGCTGTTGCGTCGTTGGCATCCATTTCAATACTTGCCGGAACGCCTTGTTCTTCGATAAACACTGTTCTCCGGATTTCCATAGCTTGTTCTTTTTCTAAAGGGGTGGCGGCTACTTTGACTTTCTGCAATTATTGCTCATCTCCAGTTAAACGGAATGTATCGAAAACAGTCCACGAACCATCTTCCAATTGGTACAGGAGGTGGATCCGGTCGATAATCTCTTCGTGGTCGACTCCCGCCATTTTCAATTGTCCGAGAACATCGGCGTGTTCTGCATCAGACATTTTTTGGGCAATGGTGATATGCGGCACATACGTATACTTTGTCTCTTTGCTGAAAGGTTCTGTGTGCAGATTTTTGTGTATCGCCAAAATTTCAGGGGTTGCATCCACCTTGAAAAACAACGTGTTGGTCAATGGCGAAAAAGAGCTGACACGAGAAGCACGCAGTTTGAACGGTCGATGGCGTTTTGCAATTTTTGCAATTTCATCAGATATCTCTTTGATTTGGTCATCATCCGCTTCAAATGCATCTTTCAATGTCATGTGAGGGGTGATCAGCTCATAATGCGGATCATAGCGTTTTCGATACGAATTGGCTAAATCCTGTAACTTTTTTGATGGAAATGCAACAACGCCATATTTCATAAAATAGCCTCCTAGTCGATTGAAATAATTTACTGTTTTCATTATAGCAAAGTGTCGAAAGATTGGAAAAGCACAATCAAAGGGCGAAGTTTTGGATGAGGGCCCGTTTCAAATCGGGCTGCCAATGCTTCCATGTATGGTCGCCGTCGAATTCATCGTAAAAAACGGCAAAACCTTTTTGCTGCATTAACTTGTTCAGTTCCCGGTTCGGTTCCAGGAAATCGGCAGTTCCGCCACTTGTCAATTTAACGGCGGTTTCTCCCTTTCCAATCACATGATAGACAGTGAATGCATTGGCTGATGGAAAATCGGCTACTTTCCCAAGCATTTCGCTGCTCACTTTCGGCGATTGCAAAATGACACGTCCGAAAATATTCGGATATTTCAAAGCGGCCATGAGGGAAACTGTGGCAGCGAGCGAATCACCGATCAGTGCGCGCCCCATACCGACCTGGTAAGTCGGATATTTCTCATCAAGGAAAGGCACAAGTTCATGGGCTAAAAAGCGCAAATACGCTTCGTGCTGCTCACCCGTCGGCTCGTATTTTTGGCTGCGGTCCTTGACGCTCTTATATGGAACCCCAACAAAAATGATATTTTCGATTTCCTTGTTTTCGAGCAGTTCATCTGCCACACGCGGTACGCGGCCAAGCTGGAAATAATCTTTGCCATCTGATGCGATGACCACTGTATACTTATATAAAGGGGAAAAATTGGCCGGAAGATAAACAAGCAACTGCATATCTTCCTGCAATTCGTTGCTGAAAATGGTTAAGTCTTGCACCGTTCCTCTGTTCATGAAAAAATCCTCCTATATGGTCTTTGTATGAAAATTGTAACATATTCATTGAAGAGGCGTATAATGAAGGAAGAAAGTAAACCAATAGAGAGAGGGGTTTTATCTATGGATGGAGGAAAATTCCGCGTTCATTCAGATGATGTGACAAAAGCTACACACGACGCCTTGATCCGGCGAGGCGTTACTAACGAAGATATTGCCAAAATCGTTTTGGAGATGCAATTGCCGTATAACGAGGGGCTGACGATCGAGCATTGCATCGAATCAGTGGAAAGCGTTTTGCGCAAACGTGAAATGCAGCACGCCCTTTTAGTGGGAGTGGAACTTGATGAACTGGCAGAGCAAGGAAAGCTCTCCCGTCCGCTCCAATCGATTGTCGGCACGGACGAAGGGCTGTTTGGCGTGGATGAAATGATCGGCCTTGGGGCGGTGCTGACCTATGGCAGCATTGCAGTCACCACTTTCGGCCATCTGGATAAAAACAAAATCGGCGTCATCCGCAAGTTGGATACAAAAGCGGGAGGCGCTGTCCATACATTCTTGGATGATCTTGTTGCGAGTGTAGCTGCTTGTGCGTCAGCAAGAATTGCCCATCGCACACGCGATCTGGAAGAGCAGGGCAAAACCTTCGAAGACTTGGCTCCTGAAGAAACTGTTCCAGAAGCTGGAATAGAAGGAACGGATACTTGATTTCATAATCCAGGCAATGTCCGGATGATTCCCGGCGGCAGGAGAACCACCTGCTGCCGGGATTTTTGTTTCAAGGCCTATGCAGTTCGAAAAATCCAAGGTTCGCAGGCCGCCTCTTTTCAAAGCATATAATTATAATCAGAAAAATTCGTGTTTCAATAGACAGAAAGTAATGTTATGATAAAAAAGAGAAAAAATGAAATTGTCAGAAAAGGGGGAGCTATTAATGGTTAAAAAGAAATCAAGTTTATTTGGTGCTGTTGCACTGGCTGGATCTTTGCTTCTTGCAGGCTGTGGAGGCGGTGGCGGAGAATCGACATCCAGCGGCGGAAGCGAAGGCGGCGGAGAAGCGGCTAATCCGGAATTCCTCAGCGTTTTGACTGGCGGTACGACAGGAACCTATTATCCGCTAGGCGGAGCTATGGCGCAAATCATCGAAACAGAAACTGGCATCGACACGACGGCCGAATCATCCCAGGCTTCTGCAGCCAATATGACAGCACTTGCTGACGGCGGCGGGCAAATTGCGTTTGTTCAAACAGACACAGCTTTTTATGCGGCTGAAGGAACAAATATGTTCGAAGGGGAAGTCATCGATACGGTTTCTGCAATCGGCGCTCTTTATCCTGAAACGATCCAACTGGTGACAACTGAAGGAACTGGCATCACTTCATTTGAAGACCTTGCCGGCAAAAGCGTCTCGGTTGGTGCACCAGGATCAGGAACATATATCAATGCCGAACAATTATTGGAAATCCATGGCATGACAATGGACGATATCAAAGCCCAGAACTTGGACTTTGCGGAATCACAGGAAAGTTTGCAAGCAGGCCAAATCGAAGCGGCGTTCATTACAGCCGGAACACCTACCGGGGCGGTTGAAAGCTTGAGCGCTACTGCTGATGTCGCAATCGTGCCTGTAGCGAAAGACAAAGCGGACGCACTGATCGAAAAATACCCTTATTACGCCCATGATACAGTGCCTGCAGATACTTACGGCATTCCTGAAGAAGTGCCTACAGTATCGGTTTTGGCTATGCTAGTGGTGCAGAACGATCTTTCAGAAGATCTTGTTTACGACATCACAAAAGCAATCTATGAAAACACAGACAAAATCCAGCATGCTAAAGCTGCATTCATCAAACCGGAAACGGCCCTTGAAGGAATCGGCATTCCGGTCCATCCGGGAGCACAAAAATATTTTGACGAAGTAAATCAATAAGCGTAAAAAACAATGACGATAAAGCGCAAGCTTTATCGTCGTTATTTATGTTTTGAAAAAGGGGAAAAAAAGATGAACTTGAAGCGGACTTATTGGATTTTGCTTTCAATATTCGCTTTTGTGCTGATCTTTTCTGCAGCGGCATTTGCTCCGATGCAGAAAAATTACGTATTCATAAACAACAAAAGCGATCAAGTTGCAGCTTATGTTCCAATGGTAGACACTGCTTTTCAGATAAAGTACACCCATTCCATCCATCTTTCTGATGTTCTGGAAAGCTACAAGACCCTTCCTGACAATACATTAGTGGCAACAGAGCTGGAGTATGAAGATTTTAATGTCGGAATGCCTTCCGGTGCAGGAGATGGAGAGGAATTTGTCGAAAAGGACGGGAAATACTTTATCAAAAATATGCAGAGGGAAATGCCGGAATTCAGGCTGCTTGTCGGGGATGTGGACGCGGGTCTGTCTTTTTTGATCAAGGAAAAGGAGCTTGATTTGAAAGCGGCGCTTGAACGGGGCACCTCTTATACATTCCGTGTCCAGCGCCTGTCTTTTTTTCAGCAATTAAAAGGAGTGAACATCTATGAGCAATAAAATGCCGCCGGAAGAAAGGGAAGAAATGAAACTTCCTCATGACGAGGATGTGTTTGTTTCCGAAGAGAAGCAGAAAGAGATTTTACAGAAGTATGATCCCGAATCAAACACGCGCGACTTGGCAGGAATCGCGAAACATGTGGTGTTCTACGGGTTATTGGCTTTTTCATTGTTTCAATTGTATACGGCCATATTTGGACAGTACACAGCATACATTCAGCGTTCCATCCACTTGGGGTTTGCACTGTCACTCATTTTCATATTGTTCCCGGCCCGCAAGAGAAAAGGCGAGCGCCACAAAGTTGCTTGGTATGATTATATTTTATCCTTGCTGGCTATTGCGGTGGCCTTGTATTGGCCGATAATGTATGAAGAGCTGGTATTCCGTGTCGGGCGTGTCACCGAATTGGATCTGGCCGTAGGGATATTGGCCGTTGTATTGACGCTTGAAGCGACGCGCCGAGCTGTAGGGCTTCCCATCACGATCATTTCTTCTTTATTTTTGGCTTATGCTTTTTACGGGCCTTATTTTCCTGGTTTCTTGCGGCACCGCGGGCAAGACCTCGATTCCGTCATCCAATTGATGTTCTACACGACAGACGGAATTCTAGGGACGCCGATCAGTGTGTCGGCAACATTCATATTCGTCTTCCTATTGTTCGGGGCGTTTTTAGTGAAAACAGGTGTCGGACAATACTTCAATGACTTGGCGGTGTCATTGGCAGGACATTTGACTGGGGGACCGGCAAAAGTCGCAATCTTTTCAAGCGCGCTTCAAGGGACGATTTCCGGCAGTTCTGTTGCCAATGTGGTAACGTCAGGTTCTTATACGATTCCAATGATGAAAAAGTTGGGGTATAAAAAAGAATTTGCCGGAGGTGTGGAAGCCGCAGCATCGACCGGGGGGCAGATCATGCCGCCGATTATGGGTGCTGCAGCTTTCTTGATGGTCGAATTCATCGGCGGGGTAACGTATTGGGAAATCGCAAAAGCCGCTGCGATTCCAGCCATTTTGTATTTCTCAGGAGTTTGGATCATGACCCACTTGGAGGCAAAGAGGACGGGTCTGAAAGGTTTATCGAAAGAGGAGATGCCAGATCGGAAAGAAGTTTTGAAAAAATTGTATTTGCTTCTTCCGATCATCGCCATCATTTTCTTCTTGTTTATCGGTATTCCCACAATGCATGCCGCTCTGTACGGAATAGTATTGACGGTTTTGGTCAGTGCGTTCAACAAAGAGACGCGCCTCGGCTTTAAAGATATTATCCATGCGCTTGTCGACGGTGCAAGAACAGCATTGGCTGTTGCTGCAGCAACGGCGGCGGCAGGGATCATTGTCGGAGTCGTCGTTAAAACAGGCCTTGGATTAGGTTTAGCGAACGGCTTGGTTTCCGCATCTGGCGGGAACATCCTATTAACGCTGTTCTTCACGATGCTGGCATCTATCGTTCTTGGAATGGGTTCTCCGACAACAGCAAACTATGTCATCACGTCGACAATTGCCGCTCCTGCAATCATTGCGCTTTTAATGATCGATCAGCCTTTTGGAGCCGCAGTGCCACTGGTTGTAGCTTTGTCCGCCCATTTATTTGTTTTCTACTTCGGGATCATTGCGGATATTACACCTCCCGTGGCCCTTGCAGCTTTTGCCGCATCGGGAATATCCGGTGGGGAACCGATAAAGACCGGGTTTATCGCCGCAAAACTTGCAGCAGCCGCGTTCATCATTCCGTACATGTTTGTATTAAGCCCTGCGCTCCTGATGATCGATACTACTTGGCCGGAGCTGATATGGGTGCTGATTACCGCATTTACCGGAATGATTGCAATCGGTGCCGGTTTGATCGGATTCTGGTACCGGAAACTCAATTGGCTTGAACGGATTATCGCTTTTGCGACCGGTTTGGCTTTGATTTATCCGGAAGGCACCTCTGATGCAATCGGAGCAATTGTCTTTGTAATTCTTTTCATCATTCAATGGATTTCACGCGAAAAGAAAGCACCGCAAACTTCGGAAGCTTAAAAAGGGAAAGGCGGGAGCTGCTGCTCCTGCCTCTTTCGAAAACTACTATTTTAATATTTGGCCAGAAAGACTATTGGACACAAAGAAAAAACCGACTGAACAAAAGTTCAGTCGGTTTTTGGTATGATTCCTAATGGGCTCGAACCAGCGGCCTCTACCCTGTCAAGGAGTGACTTGACTTCCCATAAAGTAGAAGTGCCCGATTTTGATGGATGAACAAGCTTAACGGAGATGGTCATAAGCCTAGACTGCTCAGCATTGCAGAAAAGTATTTTGGAACGGATGGCAAAATAATAGTTTATATAAAAAACATCCTTCAGGGGGCTTTTGCGCGATAAAAGTTTGAATATTCACGTAGCGGGTAACTGGTTGTAAGTAGACTTTTCAAATTAGGGGGGTTAATATGGAAAAAAATAATCGTGATGATTCTGTCCGAAAAGATCGGCAAGATACTCAGCAATTCCAGGCGGCAGATCCAGGTACAGACAGGAATATCGAAAAAGGAGAACAAGGGGATAACGAACTTCGAGAAAGAGGCAGTTCGAACACTAACAACGATAGTTCGAACGAGCCTTACCTTTCAGATGGGGACACCACACTCAGAAAAAAAGACCCGGATAATCCAGCGGACTGGCGGGAATCGGAAACACCAAATCCGAGTAGAGAAACCGGTTGGCAAAAAAGCAATGATTGGGATGACACCATTCGGGAACCAGCGGGAACCTTTACAACGGGAGAACGCGGAAACGTAATAAACAGCGCAACCTGGGATCCAGGGAGTCACATAAGTGAAGAAGATGTAGGGCACGTAGATGTGAATGATTACACCCAAACCACCTCACCTGAAAACCAAACGGAGGAACAACAGACCAAACTTCCCGAAGAGCGCTTAAACGTGAACAAAGACCGTACTCAAAAGGAGAAGTAAGTATAGGAAAGCGCGTGGTGGAGGAAAACCAATCCATTGACGTGCCGATAGAGCGAGAAGAGCTGAAAGGATGAACCAATCCTTCGGCTTTTTTATATGCAAAAACCAAAATAAAAGCAGCCCCCACATCAGGAGCGACCACCGTACGTCGTTTTCAGTAGTTTTTTTCTTTCCTGATTTTTCCTAATCATAAGCAGATCCTGTTGGTGATAAGAGGCATTCCGTTGCTTGGCTGGTAAGGCATTCGTATCTTTCTTACAGGTCTTGCATCTATCTATTTGAGATTTGGCTCTACTTCAGCATCAAGGAACTTTTCAAATACGGAATTAATATTTTCACTTTTGATGATGTTTTCAGGCTTCCGTTTATGCGGCTGCCTTTTAGCAATACGTGATTTCTCTTCAAAAAAGTTAATGGACATAAAAAAACACTTCGTTATTCTGTGGTTTACAGAATAACGAAGTGTTCCGCTCAAAAGTTGAGTGCAGTCCTACGCACGTTCTTTTGAAACTTAATAATAGCAACGCATAGCGTGTGCAAGTATGATTCCTACTGGGCTCGAACCAGCGACCTCTACCCTGTCAAGGTAGCGCTCTCCCAGCTGAGCTAAGGAATCTCATTTCCAGGACAAGTATTATTATATATCGTGTCCCGGAAAGAAGTCAACAACGTTTTATTAGATAATTAGTACGGATTGAATGTTGATTAAGAGCAAAAGGCGGCGACTCCATCGGGCAAAGCGTGAGCCGAAGACACCGGACTGAGCGCAAGCGAAGGAAGCGGCTGAGGCCACGTCCGCGGAAAGCGTCCGCCTGCAGCGACTGGCAAACCAATATTTCTGATGAATTCATAGTATAAGTTTACGTCCTTTATTCCGAGAGAAATACGCTCCATTCCGTTTGGGCGCGCCCTTCCGAAATTGACCAGCATTCAATAGCCGTAGCGGTTCCGTTGAATGGCTCAAATTCAAGAGCCAGCCGCGCGAACAAGGGCCCCCAAAAAGGCGCTGCGACATTGTTCATGACGGTAACGTGCGGCACCCAGCTGTCCGGTAGATATAAACTGTCTTGACCTGTAAACTCACGGGTCGACAAGTTGAGGGAACGATGCAAGTCAGCCAGATCATGCGTAATGACCGGCGACAAATAAAAAGTGCCTTTTTGCTTGAAAAAGCCGAGGGAGGCAAAGGCTATTGGCAGCTGCTTGAACAGTTCAGCCCAAGGTTCTATCGCTTTTTTCAGGTCAAGCGGTTTGGTTTGCGAGAAAGATTGCAATGTAATATGGGGAGGCAAGGAAGTTTCGTTTTTTAGACTTGCCACTTTCCCTTGTTCTTGCATAGTTTCAATTCTACTGGACGAAGCGTAATCGAACCGCAATACGATAACTTGCATCAAAATCCTCCTCTTTACTGGCCAGCGCTTCTAAATCCGGCATCGCGCGCTTCTTGTTCGGAACAGAACCATTTTTCCGGATTGGTTTGTTCATAAGATCCGCTTCCCGGCATATGATAGATTTTATTTCCGTTTCGATTGATGTTGCCTTTGATGTCGCATCCATCGCCTGCTTTTTCTTTGGGAGCGGTTGAGGCTCCATAAGCATCGGCGTTAAACCCTCTGGCTGTTGAATAATCCTCGAATTCCCATATTCCGGTTGCTGCGACGCGCGCTCGTTGTTCCGCTTTTTCAAACTCGTCGACATAGCGGGTGTTTGGCGGATAAACATACGCGACGCGCGCAAGGCCGGACTGGAGCATTTGTTCCTGCACACTTTCGCCGTCAACGTAAATATAGGCGAGCAGCCTGCCGTAATCGTCAAAGCGGGCGCCAACGTCAAACTCGATCGACACATCGCCCGATTCAATAATTCGCTTGTTTTCCTTGGTGGCTTCTTTGCCAAGCGGCTGTTCCCCGAGTGTTGGGTGATTGGTTTCCGGTGTATCGATCAACAGGTAACGAACAGTCTCTTCTTTTCCTTCGTACATGATTTTAATAGTATCCCCGTCAATGACAGAAGTTACTTCCACATCAATTTGATCCGTAGAGCCGCTGGTGTCAGTCGAATCAATCAGCCCGCAGCCAGCCATCAGCAAAAGGCAGAGCATCCAAGCAACTTGTTTCATTCCACATCCCTGCTTTCTGTGTTCATTATATTTTGTTGGGGTGCCGCTTGCAATCGAATGCACGTTCGGTTAGTTTTGGTATAAGGAGGGAGCTTATGCAAATTTCACTGCCATTTATGTATGATTTTGACCGGGCGTTGGACCGTTTGTCTTTAGATCCGCTGCACGCTGTCGATTTGTCCGGGAAAAGTGTCCAAGTCCCGATGCCTGAGGGCAATAGCATCATGGTAAAGGCACTTGGCACAACCGAAAAGCCGGTATTTGCCATCGAAGGGGCCACCAGCGGACAGGAAGGGAGGGTCAAGGAACTTTTCCACTTCCATCAATCCCTGGAACCGATCAACGAGCATTTTAAAGGGACCAGCCTTGCCCATCTTTTCGAAGAGCATAGGGGCACGCCGCTCGTCCGTGAATTTTCCCTTTATGGCTCTTTGATGAAGAGCATTATCCATCAGCAGCTGAACTTGTCGTTCGCCCATACGCTGACAAGCCGTTTTGTGCAGAAGTACGGGGAGGAAAAGGATGGCGTATGGTTTTATCCCGAACCGGACATTATTGCCGGCATAGATGTGAAAGAGCTAAGGGAGCTGCAGTTCAGCACCCGAAAAGCGGAGTACGTTATCGGGCTGTCGCAAGCGATTGCGGAAGGCCGGCTGGATATTGCAGGAATGGAAGAGAAAGCTGACGAGGAGATTACAGCTGAACTGATTTCTTACCGTGGAATTGGCCCATGGACAGCCCAAAACTTTTTATTGTTCGGATTGGGCCGCCCCAATTTGTTTCCGTTAGCGGATATCGGTCTTCAGAACGCCCTGAAGATCCAATGGAAGCTGGCGGAAAAACCGAAAGCGGAAGAAATTCTCAAGCATTTGCCCGGCTGGTCGCCGTATTTGTCGTATGCAGCACTGTATTTATGGCGCAGTCTGGAATAAAAATCAATATAAAACGCCTTTTTCCCCAAACAAGCGAAAAGGCGTTTTTATGTACCTATGCAATTGGAGACGAATAGCGGGCCCAATTATGCGTTTGACTCCAAGTCGAAATGTGCTTCACTGTAATACAAAAAAGATTCCTGTTCAATATCTTCCAATTTTTCTTTGTTCAAGCCGATTTCAAGTTCTCCTGAGAAAATAGGTTCCCACCAGTTTGGCTGATTGTTCATCTTGCATTCCTCCTCGAATTTGTGATCTTAATTGTTTGACTGTTCTATACCCCCAAAGGTTACACTATTAAACAGAGAAACATATTTTGAGCCATTTGGCCTCAAGGGGAAGAGGGATTCCATGATATCGATCGGCATTATTGGAGCAGGAATTGTAGGCGAACGGATCATCAAACAGATCCAGCAGGAAGATGGAGTGGAAATTTCGGTGGTTTACGACGAACAGCAAGAACGATTGGAAACTCTTCACGAAATGTATGGAGTACCGATTGCTGAAACGATGGAAGAGGTGCTGCATTCACCAATCGACTGGCTGTATATCGGCACACCGCCGTCGTCCCATGCTGCTATTGCAAAACTGGCGGCAAACTCGGGCATTCATGTATTGAGCGAAAAACCGCTTGCACATGATGCAGAAGATGGAGAAGCGATGGTGAAAGCGGCAAAGGATTCAGGCGTGCAGACTGCCATGCATTTCCCGCTGATGTACAGCCCGGCTGTCCACGAAATGACCGATAGGATCCGGAACGGAAGCATTGGAAAAATCGTGCGAGTAGAACTGCAGACGTTTTTCCCGGACTGGCCGCGTGCTTGGCAGCAAAATCCGTGGATTGCGTCGCGGAGCCAAGGCGGATTTGTCCGGGAAGTGTTCCCGCATTATTTGCAGCTGATCCATCGCTTGTTTGGGGAGCTTTCTTTAGAATCGCACCTCATCACTTATCCGGCACAACAGGACAAATGCGAAACGGGCATCATCGCCCAAGCGGTTGCCTTGCAATCAGAAATCCCGGTTTTGCTTACCGGACTCAGCGGGATCGGCCAAAAAGAATTGCTGGAGTTCAAAGTGTACGGGGAAGAAGGGGTATTGACTTTAGAAAATTGGTCGACGCTTTATGTTTCAGAAAAACACCAAGAGCGGAAACAGCTTACAGAACTGAAACCGGTGCCCTCGCTGTTCGAAGAAATGAAAAAACAGTCCGCATCGCTTGTGCCTTTTGAAGAGGGGCTGATCATTCAGCGCTATATCGATCATTTATTGACAGAAAAAAGTTGAACCGAGGTGGAACAATGAATTTCACAGCAATTGATGTTGAACAGATGATTGAAGAACAACATGATTATTTTTATACCGGCGCAACAAAGTCGGCGGATTTCCGGATCGATCAATTGAACCGGCTGAAAGAGGCCATTACCGCTCGCGAAGACCGCATTATGGAGGCATTGAAGAAAGACTTGGGCAAAGGCGAGTTTGAAGCTTATGCGACAGAAGTCGGTTTTGTGCTTGATAGCATCGGCAGCATGTCAAAAAATCTTAAAGAATGGATGGAACCGGAGAAAGTGAAAACACCGATCCATCTTCAGCCCGCCAAAAGCTTTGTCATACGGGAACCTTATGGCTCAGTACTGATCATCGGCCCATTCAACTATCCTTTTCAACTGGTCATGGAACCGCTGATCGGCGCAATCATCGGAGGCAATTGTGCTGTCGTCAAACCTTCGGAATCGACGCCGAATGTTGCAGCTGTTGTCAGGGAGATTATTGAAGATGCATTTCCTTCTTATTACATCCGTGTGGTTGAAGGCGAAAAAGAAGAAGTGACCGCATTAATCCATGCTTCGTTCGACTATATATTTTTCACAGGCAGTGTGAACGTCGGCAAAATCATCATGAAAGCGGCCGCTGAAAAATTGACGCCGGTCACACTTGAGCTTGGCGGGAAAAGCCCGGCTATCGTCGACCAAACAGCCAATTTGGATCTGGCAGCTAAACGGATTGCTTGGGGCAAGCTGATGAATACCGGCCAGACGTGTGTAGCGCCAGATTATGTTTGCGTCCATGAATCCGTAAAAGAGGAGTTCGTTAAGAAACTCAAAAAAACGATTGTGAATTTTTACGGAAAAGATGCCCAGCAGAGTCCGGACTATGGCCGGATCGTCAATGAGCGCCACTTTGACCGGCTAGCTGACATCCTCCGGAAAGAATCCGCGAATATCGTCTACGGAGGGGATTTGGACCGCGAGGATTTATACATCGAGCCGGTTGTTTTGGACGGTGTTGACTGGAACAGCCCATCGATGGAAGACGAATTGTTCGGTCCTATATTGCCGATTGTTCCGTATACGGATTTGCCCCGCCTATTGGGCCAAATCCGTAAATTGCCCAAACCGCTGGCTGCTTACTTGTTTTCTGAGAACGAACGCGCCATACAGTTTTTCTTGGACAGGCTGCCGTTTGGCGGAGGCTGCATCAATGATACGGTATCCCATGTAGCCAGTTCGTACTTGCCTTTTGGAGGGATCGGCTCTTCAGGCGTCAACTCTTATCACGGCAAAGCAAGTTTCGAAGTGTTTACACATGGCAAAGCCATATTGAAAAAATCGACGAAGTTCTCGACCGACATGATGTTTCCGCCGTATAAACGGAAAGCGAAGCTTGTGAGAACGGTATTGAAATAAGCGGCCTTTGGTCGCTTTTTTCTTTTTACTCCTGCTATGATAAGGACAAGAGGTGATCGGAATGGCAGAGCGCATACTCATTGTGGAAGATGAAAAAAGCATTGCCCGTGTATTGGAGCTTGAACTAGCATATGAAGGCTATGAAACAGCAGTAGCCTATACAGGGGCAGAAGGGCTGATCAAGTTTCGGGAAAATGAATGGAATTTGATCCTTCTCGATTTGATGCTTCCCGAAATACATGGATTGGACGTATTAAAACGCATCCGGTCGTCGAATATGGATACGCCGGTTATTTTGCTGACTGCTAAAAGCGACGTCAAAGACAAAGTGGCGGGACTCGATTTAGGCGCAAATGATTATGTCACAAAGCCGTTTGAAATTGAGGAATTGCTGGCCCGGATCCGTGCATGCTTGCGCCTGAACAATACCAATGACAGTAAGGATGGGCATCGTTTCGAAGAACTGGAACTGAATGAAAGCACACGGGGCGTATCAAGAAATGGCCGCGCCATTGAACTGACCCCCAGGGAGTTTGATTTGCTCTTATACTTGATGCAGCATCCAAAGCAAGTGCTTAGCCGGGAACAAGTGCTGAACGCTGTTTGGGGCTATGACTATTACGGAGACACGAATGTGATTGACGTTTATATCCGCTACTTACGGAAAAAAATCGATGCCGGAGAACCTTCAACTTATATTCAGACTGTCCGAGGGATAGGGTATGTGCTGAAGGAGCATCCGAATGAAACTGAAAAATAAAATCCATTTATGGTCGACGCTTTTGATGTTGGTCATTTTGTTTGTATTGATGATAGTTGTTTATTTTACATTCAGCAGGCTTGCCCATTCAACAGAAGTCAGCCAGCTGGAAACAGAAGCTGAAACCATCGTTACGGCCATTCATGCCAATCCGGCAGACGATCCGAGCGCGGTCTTGCGGGCCTATGTGCCGCCAAATGGCTTGATCAAAGTGGCCGATGGCAATGTGGAACTGATTCGGGAAATCCGTGATCCGCAAGTTACAGGCGAATTCCCTGCCGAGGTGGAAGAAAACTCCGGGACACTTCGATTGGACAATAAGCTGTTTGCATATGTTAAAGCACCTGTCATATGGACTGACGGAGAAATAGCTTCACTCATTGTTGCACAAGAACTGCAGGATGTAAGCGGAAATCTGCAAACATTGAAGCTCGTACTTGTTGCGGTTGCGTTATTGGCGATGATTCCGATTGTTCTCTCCAATGCCGCCCTTGGCAGGCTTGTAACAAAACCGGTCACCAACCTGACAACTACAATGACGCGCATCCAAAAAAGCGGGCAGTTTGAAAAACTTCCTATTGAGAACGAAGCGGATGATGAAGTAGGGCAAATGGGAAAGACATTCAATGAAATGATAGAGCTTCTTGAAGAGAATTATCGAAAACAGGAGGAATTTGTTTCAAATGCATCCCATGAATTGAGAACACCGCTGACAGTCATCGGAAGCTACGCAAAATTATTGCAGCGGCAAGGAATGGGCGATGAAAAAATCGCGAAAGAAGGTTTGAGTGCAATTGCAGCAGAAAGCGACCGCATGAAGATACTGATGGAGCAATTGCTTCATATTGCGAGGCGCAGTGAAGCCCAGCTGGAATTAACGGAAGTTAACTTGATCGAAGTCCTTGGACAAACCACGGCAGCGATGAGAACTTCCTATAATAGGGACTTCTCGTTGTTGGCTTATGAGTCCCATATCAAAGTCAAAACGGATGTTTCAAAGCTGAAGCAATTGTTATACATTCTCCTGGATAACGCTTTGAAATACAGTTCAGCCGGAGTGGAAGTTGTGGTTCGAAATGAGAAGGATCTGATCATCCAAATTCGTGATCATGGCATCGGCATCCCGAAAGAATCCCTGCCCTATGTTTTTGAGCGCTTTTACCGTGTGGACAAAGCGCGAAGCCGTGAAACTGGCGGTTTCGGCCTCGGCCTTTCATTGGCTAAGCAACTCGCTGACCGTCTTGGGGCCAAGCTGGAAATCGAAAGCATAGAACAGTTGGGTACGACTGTTTCAATCATTTTCTCATCGGATTTTAATGTTGAAGAGCTACACTCGAGCGAGGAGGGATGATCATGCGTAATCGGCTGCTTGTGGTTTTGGCTACAGTTTTTCTTGGAGCACTTGTTTTGGTTCTGCTTCTGAACAGCCATTCAGGTGAAGAGGAAATCAGTGCAGAAGATGCCGAAACAAAAGTCATGGAGTTGTACGGGGGGGAGGTGGAAGAAACCCTCACTTCTAGTGAATCCTATGAAATACGAATTGTGCGCGAAGATGGCCGATATACGGCCCAAGTCGACAGGCAGACAGGACGGATAGGATCCATGGAACTAAACGAAAAAACAAAAAAATCCCAAAAACTGAATGAAGAAGAAGCCTCCGCTATTGCATTGCAGGAAGTCGAAGGAGAAGCCGGGAAAGTGGTTTATTCCAAGGAAAACAACGAGTTCAATGTGGAAGTTATAGGGGCGGAAAAGATATCCACTGTTATTATAGCCGCCGATACTGGAGAAGTCCGAAAGATAACAAATGAGGCAGTGGAAACAGATCCGGTTTCTGAGCCTGTCATTACGCAAGAAGAAGCAATCGGGATTGCGAAAAAAACGCTGGACGGTGAAGTTGGGGAAGTGGACTTTGTGGATTCTGAAGACGGTGGCTACTATTTGATCGATATAGAAAATGAAGAAACCGAACAAGAAGTGCTTGTGCAGATTCATGCCATCCGCGGCGAAACTATGACAGTGGAGTGGGATGACTAGAATCGTATCCTGGTAGCAGGAAGAAAAAACTCTGAGAGACTTTTCATGTTTTTCTCATCAACTTCTCATAAAGCCTTAACGCTCTGCTCAGAAGAGGGGGCTATAGTAAAGGCATACCGAATGAGGAGGAGATCAAATGATGAAGAAAACTATTTATGCTGCAACAACTGTTGGAGTGCTGGCTTTTGGAGGAATCGTTTTTGCCAATACGGATGCAACAGGAAGCGAAAAGGACGCCAGCTCCAAACAGGTGGATTCCACTGAAAGCCAAAGTGCAGCAACTTCCAGGGAGACCTTGCTGACATTTGAAGAAGCGTCGCAAAAAGCATTGGAAATCGCTAATGGATCAATTACGGATATCGAACTTGAAGACGCTGAGAACAATCCGTATTATGAAGTGGAAATAAACTATGATGGCTATGAGTATGATTTGAAATTAGATGCCTCCAGCGGTGAAGTCTTGCAGCAAAAGCGTGAAAAAGACGATGGAGATGACCTTTCCGGAAAAGCTTTAGGAAGTAAGGATTTTATCAGTTCAAACGAAGCAATTGAAGCCGCTCGTACTGTAGCAAAAGGAACGGTGGAAGATGTAAGTATGGATGATGATGATGGAGTGGCAAGTTATGAAGTCGAACTGAAAGACGGCAAGACGGATCATGAAGTAAGGGTGAATGCGGCAGATGGTTCAATTCTAGAACATGATTCAGACGATAATGATAATGATGACGATGATGATGATGATGATGATGATGATGACAATGATTGAATCTGAAGATGGAAAAAGGAGCCGGGGGGCTTCTTTTTTCGTTTCTCTGAAGGCGGGAATTTTCTGTATATCAGAGGATAAGGATGACAAATAAAGTGTTCTAAAAATTCATGCTATCGACAAACAATCCCCTTTTCAGTAAAACGTTCCCAAAAGCTGCTATGCCGCAGTTGATTTCCATCGATAGGTCTATACATTTGGCTGTCGGAAACCGTTCTGTTTTGATATGATTATAAAATCAGGGGGGCGTTCCGAGATGACGTACGAATGGAAACAAAATGAAACAATTGAACTTTTAAATAGATTGGTCGATATTCCGAGTCCATCAGGCTATACGCATTCGATCATGGAACTCATCGGGGAACTGTTGAAGGAATGGAATGTGGGGCACACGACAACCAGAAAAGGCGGCATTATCGCGACAATCAAGGGGCAGGACCAAGAACGCCATCGGCTATTGACGGCGCATGTCGATACCCTTGGGGCGATGGTAAAGGAAATCAAGCCGAATGGACGTTTAAAATTGTCGCTAGTCGGCGGGTTTAAATTCAATGCAGTTGAGGGCGAGAATTGTCTGATCCACACTGCAGATGGCAAAGAAATTTCAGGGACAATTTTGCTGCATCAAACAACGGTGCATGTATATAAAGACGCGGGCTCTGCGGAACGCAACGAGAACAATATGGAAGTCCGGCTGGATGAAAAAGCTTTCACTCAATCGGATGTCCATGCTCTCGGCATAGAAGTCGGTGATTTCGTTTCTTTCTCGCCCCGTTTTACCGCGACAGATTCGGGTTACATCAAATCACGCCACTTGGATGATAAGGCCAGTACGGCATTATTGCTTCAGCTGGTAAAGAACTTAAGTTCAACGGATATAATGTTGCCGCATACCACCCATTTTTACATATCGAACAATGAAGAAATCGGTTATGGCGGAAATTCGAATATTCCGGAACAGACAGAAGAATACATTGCGGTCGACATGGGAGCGATTGGAGACGGACAAGCCTCCGATGAATACACGGTTTCCATCTGCGCCAAAGATTCCAGCGGCCCGTACCATTACGGACTGACGCGCCATTTGGTCAATTTAGCTAAAACAAATGAAATACCTTTCAAAGTGGACATTTATCCGTATTATAGTTCTGACGCTTCGGCTGCTGTCAATGCGGGATATGATGTCAAACACGCTTTATTCGGTCCGGGCATAGAAGCTTCGCACTCTTACGAACGGACACATACGGATTCTTTAAAGGCTGCGTCAGCATTGCTCCATGCATATGTATTGTCGCCGCTGGTTTCTTAATTAGGAGGATTAATATGAACATCACGCACTTACTTGAAAATATCCCTTACAAAAAAATAGACGGCATTTTGCCTGAAAGCATTACGCACATCACGATGGATTCCAGAGACGTCAAGGAAGATTCTCTGTTTGTTTGCATCAAAGGCTATACGGTGGATGGCCATAATTTTGCAGAACAAGCCGCAAAGAACGGGGCTACGGTTATTTTGTCTGAAAAGCCGCTTCCCGAAGTCCAGAAAGCGGCGGTGGTCATCGTTGAAGATACAACTCGTGCGATTGGCAGTTTGGCTGCGAAATTTTACAGCTATCCTTCAAAAGAAATGCAGATGATCGGAGTTACAGGAACTAACGGCAAAACGAGCGTAGCCGGCATGCTTCATGCCATGTTGATGGAATTGGGGGAAAAATCGGCATTGACTGGAACTATCGGATTCAATTTGAATGGGGAGCTGTATCCATCGGCAAACACCACAAGCGATGCGCTAACCACACAACAGATGATTTTCCGAGCCAAAGAGGAAGGCTGCACTCATATGTCGATGGAAGTCTCTTCGCATGGATTGGTGCTCGGCCGCTTGGCGGGCGTTGAATTCAATACAGCGATATTCACCAACCTGACGCATGATCACTTGGATTTCCATGGAACGATGGAGGAATACGGCCATGCAAAAGGTCTGCTGTTCTCGCAGCTTGGCCAGAACATGGCTGAAAAAAAACAAGCGGTCCTGAATGCAGATGATCCTTGGTCTGAACAGTTCGCTAAAATGACGCCGCATCCGGTTTATACGTACGGTGTCCACAATGATGCCCAATTCAAGGCCAGCAATATCGATATGGACCATAGGGGAACCACTTTCACTTTAACGTGCAGCGAAGGGGAATTTCCAGCAGCCATGCGGTTATTGGGACATTTCAATGTGTCCAACGCGCTTGCGGCCATTACGGCCCTCTATGCAGAAGGGTTTGCGCTGGATGATATTTTGGCGGCCTTATCGGTTATCCCGCCGGTGGAAGGGCGCATGCAAAAAGTTGAAGTGGATGCGCCAATCACCATCTTTATCGATTACGCCCACACACCGGACGCAATCGAAAAAGCATTGAACGCAGTGGAAGATTTCAAGAAAAATAAAGTCATTTTCTTGGTGGGGACAGGCGGCAACCGCGACAAATCGAAGCGCCCAAGCATGGCGGAAAAAGCGTCGATTGCCGACTATGTTGTTTTGACAACGGATGATCCCCGCTATGAAGAATATGATAGTATCTTAGGCGATCTGAAAGTCGGGATGGCGCATAAGAACTTCGCGTGCATCGGCGACCGAGCGGAAGCGGTGCGGCATGCTGTACAACAAGCGGAGCGAGGAGATATTATCATTCTAGCCGGAAAAGGGCATGAAGATTACCAGATTATCGAATCGACCAAATACCCCCACAGCGACAAAGAGATCGCCATTGAAGAAGCGAAGAAAAAATTCCAGGAAAAAGAGGCCTAAACGGCTTCTTTTTTTGTGCGGAAGCTTATATTCCTTGTTTTTTTCGACCGTGTTCTCTAATATGAAGAGAGTAGATTAAAGGAGCGTAAACAATGTCAGACCAATTAAAAACTGAAATTCAAAATAGAAGAACTTTCGCTATCATTTCCCACCCGGATGCAGGGAAAACGACATTAACCGAAAAATTGCTGTTGTTTGGCGGCGCGATTCGCGATGCCGGTACAGTAAAAGGCAAAAAGACCGGAAAATTTGCCACATCTGACTGGATGGAAATCGAGAAGCAGCGCGGAATTTCCGTAACTTCTTCGGTTATGCAATTCGACTACAGCGGCCACCGCGTCAATATCCTGGATACACCTGGACACCAGGACTTCAGTGAAGATACGTACCGCACGCTTATGGCGGTGGACAGTGCGGTCATGATTATTGACGTTGCAAAAGGAATTGAAGCGCAAACTGTCAAACTGTTCAAGGTTTGTAAAATGCGCGGCATTCCGATTTTTACTTTTATCAACAAAATGGACCGACAAGGAAAAGAGCCGCTTGAATTGATGGAGGAACTTGAAGAAGTTCTTGGCATCGAATCGTACGCGATGAACTGGCCAATCGGCATGGGGAAAGAGTTTTTAGGCATTTACGACCGCTATAACAAGCGGGTGGAACCTTTCCGGACAGAAGGCGACCGTTTTCTGGCGCTGGATGAAGAAGGCCAATTGATCGAAGACCACGAGATGAAAAAAACATCGTATTATACGCAAGCCATGGAAGACATCGCGCTGCTTGACGAAGCTGGGAATGATTTTTCTATTGAGCGCGTCAAAAAAGGCGAACTTACGCCAGTATTTTTCGGCAGTGCCCTTGCCAATTTCGGCGTTGAGACCTTCTTGGAAACTTACCTCCAATTTGCGCCTTCTCCACAGCCGCGCGAAACGAAAGAACAGGAAGAGATCAATCCAGTGGATATGCCTTTTTCCGGATTCATTTTCAAAATCCAAGCCAATATGAATCCGGCGCACCGCGACCGCATCGCATTCGTGCGCATCGTGTCCGGCAAGTTCGAACGCGGCATGAATGTGACGCTTTCCCGTACCGGCAAGTCGTTCAAATTGACACAGACCACCCAATTTTTGGCGGATGACCGTGAAACTGTCAGTGAGGCAGTGGCCGGAGATATTATCGGCTTGCACGATGTCGGCAACTACCAGATCGGGGATACGATAACCAGCGGGAAGAAATTCCAGTTTGAAAACCTTCCGCAATTCACGCCGGAACTTTTTGTCAAAGTGACAGCGAAAAACGTCATGAAACAAAAACATTTCCATAAAGGGATTTTGCAGCTGGTGCAAGAAGGCGCAATTCAATACTATAAAACATTGCATCTGGAAGAAGTCATTCTAGGGGCAGTCGGCCAACTTCAATTTGAAGTGTTCGAGCACCGGATGAAGAACGAGTACAATGTTGAAGTGCGCATGGAACCAATCGGCTCTAAAATCGCGCGTTGGATCGAGAACGAAGAAGATGTTAAAGAATCGATGTCGAGCGGCCGTTCGATGCTTGTGAAAGACCGGTTCGACAACCTGGTGTTCTTGTTTGAAAATGAATTCGCCACTCGCTGGTTCCAGGATAAAAACCCGGAAATCCGCTTGTATAGCTTGCTTTAATGGAAAAACCTGCTGATGCAGGTTTTTTATTTGTCCAAATTAAGAAAAATGCCTGCTGTTTTCTTCTGGTTCTTACGTGCTGAGCAGATTTAAATTTGCGGTTCTATTTATTTTTTTTTATGATTAAAGAACGAGACAAAGAGAGGTTTGGGGCAGATGCATATTAGTGATTTTTCAATAAAAAGGCCGGTTTTCACCATTGTCATCATGTTTTTAGTTATTATTCTAGGTGCCGTTTCATTCTTCAAAATACCAATTACCCTAATCCCGGAATTGAATCCGCCAATTGGTGTAGTGGTAACCAATTATCCGGGAGCAAGCCCGACCGAAGTGAATGAAAAAGTGACCAAGCCATTGGAAGCAAACCTGTCCACACTTCCGGGAATCGACTCTCTGCAGTCTTCTTCGGAGGAAGGATCGAATTTCATTTTGCTTGAGTTTGATTGGTCGACGAATATTGACGATGTTCAGGCGGATATCATGCAGCGCATAGATCAAACAATCATTCCGGAGGACTCCAACAAACCTCAATTCTTCAAGTTTGATCCTGCCCAGTTTCCTATCATCCAGCTGGCTATACGCGCTTCGGAAAGTGGAGAAGATGTCCGTGTATTAGCAGAGGAATTGGAGACGGAACTACTCCAGACAGAGGGAGTTGCGAATGTCAACATTTCAGGTTCCTTGATTGAAGAAATTCAAGTGTCATTGGATCAGGCCAAGCTTGAAGAGCGGGGATTGCAGCAATCGGATATCGTCCAGTTGATTCAATCGAATAATATTTCCATGCCGGGAGAAACCATCGAAACCGAAGACGGCCGCCAGTTGACAACACGTGTTCTCAGCTCATTGACAAGCGCAGACGATATCCGCGATTTGGTGGTGACGGTGAATCCACTGGATGGAGAGAACATTACAATCGGGGATGTAGCGGAAGTCACCGTAGCGGAACAGGAAGCCAGCAGTGAGACGCGTGCTAATGAAGAGCCGGCGGTGCTGCTTTCCGCCCTGCAGGAATCAGGAGCCAATACCGCTGATGTTTCTCAGGCTTTTCAGGAGAAACTGGATGAACTGCTGCAGGAAGACCGTTTTGAAGGAGTAGAAGCGGATATTTTGTTCGACCAAGGAGATTATGTGCAGCTGGCGGTCGGCAATATCGGCCAAACACTGATTTATGGCGGAATCTTCGCCATGCTCGTGCTTTTCTTCTTCTTGCGTGGCATCAAGAGCCCGATCATTATTGGCGTCGCCATTCCATATTCAGTCATCGTGACATTTGTACTGATGTACTTTGCTGATTTTGCCCTGAACATTATGACACTTGGGGCGCTCGCTCTTGGTATTGGAATGCTTGTCGATAATGCGATTGTCGTGATTGAAAATATCGAGCGGCATCTTTCCATGGGGAAAAGCCCGAAACAGGCGGCATCAGAAGGAACGAAAGAAGTGGCAGGCGCCATTACGGCTTCCACGCTGACGACAGTTGCTGTTTTCGTGCCGGTGATGTTCATCACCGGATTGATCGGGGAAATTTTCTTTGAATTTGCCGTGACGATATCTTTTAGTTTGTTCGCCAGCCTTGCTGTCGCTTTGACTGTCATTCCAATGCTTGCCTCTCAACTGCTGAAAAAGCCGAAAGGCAACATAGAGGCAAGGCAGCGGCGCTCAAAAGGGCTGAAAAATTTCCAGCGGTCCATCAAATGGGCGCTTGCCCATCGACTAGTACTGTTGATTGCTGCATTGTTGTTTTTAGCCCTAGGCAGCATAGGCGCTTACCAAGTTGGGACGGAATTCCTTCCAGCAACCGATGAAGGGTTCGTCAGTGTTGCGGTCGAGTTGGAAAACGGCTCTTCCCGAAATGCTACCGATGAAGTTGTAAATATAATCGAAGAAGAACTGGAAAAAGAAGAAGACGTTGAAGTGTTTGTCAGCTTGATTGGAAATACCCAGCAAGGGCAGGCGCAAGGAACTTCGCAGGCCAATATAGCCGAACTCTACATTAAAATGATTCCGCTCGAAGAACGCGAACGTTCGGTCTTTGAGTTTGTGGATGATGTTCAGCCGCGGGTGCTGGAAAAAGTAGGCGAGCGCGCAGAAGTGAGCTTCAATCTGCAGACGGCTGCCGGATCATCGCCAAATACTCTGTCGTTCACAGTGACAGATACAGATAAAGGGCGTCTTGATGAAGCTGTTGGTAAAATCAGCACGGCACTTCGGGAATTGCCCGAGGTGACCGAACTGGCCAACGACCGGGAAGACACCATCGAAGAAATCCAGATGCTGATCAGAAAAGATGAAGCCACAGCAAATGGAATTGCTCCTGCCCAGATTTCCCAAACTGTCAATAATCTGACGAGAGGTGTTTTGGCCACTCAAGTATTGACGGAAACGGATGACATACTGAATGTCTATGTGGAACTGGATCCGAATGATAGAGACAGCGTGGAAAAACTGCGGAACCTTAAGCTGCGGGCTCCCGCAGGGCAATTTGTTGAGCTTCAGGAGCTTGCGGAAATTGATGTTTTGGAAGGTCCTGTAGATATAAAGCGCACCAACCAGGCGGACAGCGTAGCTTTTACTTTGCAGCATAATTCGGATGTGACGCTGGGCGATATGTCGAGTGAAGTGGACAAAGCTCTTGAAGAACTCGATCTGCCTAAAGAAACCATGATTCAATTCGGCGGCGACAGGGAGCTGCTGGATAATGCAAAGAATGATATGATCTTGGCTGTCGCATTGGCGGTTGTCCTTGTCTATATCGTCATGGCTGCCCAGTTTGAATCGTTCAAGTATCCATTCGTCATCATGTTCACTGTTCCTTTGATGGTCATCGGAGTGTCGATCGCCTTGTTTGCCACCCAAACGCCGATCAGTATTACGGCAGTTATCGGCATACTCGTGCTAGTAGGTATCGTAGTCAATAACGGAATCGTCCTTGTCGATTACATCAATCAAAGAAAAGCTGCCGGAATGGATTCTTATGAGGCCATACTGACATCTGTACGGGACCGGCTGCGGCCGATCCTAATGACAGCCCTAACCACCATCCTGGGGCTGCTTCCTCTTGCTTTGGGAATCGGGGAAGGGACTGAAATCAATCAGCCGATGGGGATTACGGTGATTGGCGGATTGATAAGCTCTACCTTCTTATCATTGTATATTGTCCCGATCGTCTATAGTTTGTTCGACCGGCAAACAAGAAAAATGAACCATAAACGCTCCTGAAAAGAGTTCCGGAACTGAAAATTCCGGAACTCTTTTTCTTGCGTACGAGAAAGACAGGCAGAATTGCCGAATTTCATCACCTCAATGACAGGGCATAGGGCTTCACATTGCTGTCGGCAGCATGACGTTTATAACTCCTTAATCGGTGGTATACTCTCATTACAAATTAATAGCTTTGGCATCCAGTCAAAGGGGAGTAGCTTTAGGGAAACCTATTTCATAGTCGACAAGACATGGCTTGATTGCCATCGGTTATGATAGCAATATCAATTGCTTAGCGAGACCTTTGCCTCTTAGGGGGCAAAGGTCTTTTTTACCGGCAAAATTTAGGAGGGGAAATATTTGGAAGCCGTATTATTGGAATATGCCTGGGTTTTGCTGGTCCTGGTCGGTTTAGAAGGCCTCTTAGCAGCGGATAATGCAGTTGTAATGGCGGTGATGGTAAAGCATTTGCCGAAAGAAAGACAGAAAAAGGCGTTATTTTATGGGCTAGTCGGAGCTTTTGTGTTTCGGTTTGCAGCCTTGTTCATGATTACACTGCTCGTGGATATTTGGCAGATCCAGGCTTTAGGCGCCGCTTATTTGCTGTTCATCTCCGTAAAAAATGTCTGGGAGCAGAAAAAAGGCAAAAAAGATAATGTCCTTGAAAAAGTGAAAGAACCAAAAAAGGGTTCCGGCTTTTGGATGACCGTTTTGAAAGTTGAATTGGCGGACATTGCTTTCGCCATTGACTCAATGTTGGCGGCGGTCGCTTTAGCGGTCACTTTGCCGCATTTAGGGGAGTTCGATATCGGCGGAATCAACGCTGGACAGTTTGCAGTAATGCTGGCTGGAGGATTGATCGGTGTAATCCTTATGCGATTTGCCGCGCATAAGTTCGTACAGCTTCTGGAGAAATATCCGCAGCTTGAAACTGCTGCTTTTGTCATTGTGGGTTGGGTCGGAGTCAAGCTTCTAGTCATGACATTGTCCCATGAAAACGTGGGCGTCCTTCCCCATGACTTTCCGCATTCCACAACATGGACCATCATTTTCTGGGCTGTATTGGTTGGAATTATAGCAATCGGCGGAATTTTAGGGGCCAGGCAAAACAAGCAGGAAAATGCATGATCTGAAAAAGGCTTCCAAAAGGAGGCCTTTTTGATTGAAAAATTTTATATGGACGGACAAAAAAGGGTTAGCGCGTTCGAATAGTTATTTAGCAGTGTTTATAGAACGCCTAGGCTCTTTTCAATTCCAATTTCTGCCGTTACAATCAGTATTAATGCCAGGTTGAAAAGAGGTGAACAGGATGCTGCTGTCAATAGTAGCCGGAGTTTTTGGCCAAGGAAGAAAATCGGATGCCGAAATGCTGGCTGTTCAAGCACAAAATGGCAATGAAGAAGCGATGCAGGATTTGCTTTCTTCTTATGCTCCTTTTATGAAAAAAACGGCGGCACAAGTATGCAAACGGTTCATCGATGACCACGATGATGAATATAGCGTTGCCTTAACAGCATTTCATGAAGCTGTACAAAAATATGAAGAAGGGCAGAATGCTTCCTTTTTGACATTTGCCCATATGGTCATCCGCAGAAGAATAATCGATTTTGTCCGCAAAGAAGCTGCTCGCAGTGAATATAGCCACGATTTCAGGCACAATGGCGATGAAGGGGCGGGAAACCGGGTTACGGACAGTGAAGCGCTGGACCGGTTCCATATGCAGCAGCAAGCTGAAAAAAGACGCGAAGAAATTCTGCTTTTCGATAAACTGCTTGGTGGGTATGGATTGTCGTTCCAAATATTGGCGGCCGCTTCTCCTGCACATGAAGATGCGCGGAGGACTGCGATTCAGATCTCCCAGTTGGTTGTAGAAACTGAGGAATATAAAACGTATTTGCTTGAAAAAAAGAAGCTGCCGGTGAAGGAAATCGAGCAGCTTGTAAAGGTTTCGCGAAAAACGATTGAGCGGAACCGGAAATACATAATCGCAATAGCATTATTGCTGATGAGCGACTTGTACTATCTTAAAGACTATTTGAAGGAGCGGTTGAACTGATGCAGATGCAAAAAGGGATTTGTGTAGAACAGAAGGATAGCCGCTCCATCTTCATTTTGCCAAATGGGCAATTCATGGAAGGTCGCCCAGCCACAGACTTGGCAGTTGGCGAAGAAGGGTATTTTTATCCCCTCGCAGCCAAAAGGAAGAAGGCCCTAAAAGAAACTTTTGTACCGGTACTTGTTATTGCTGCAGTTTTTGCCATCATGTTTTCGCTCTTTTCTCCACCACAGGAAGCATATGCTTATGTCCAGGTGCAGATCAACCCAGGAGTGGAACTTGGTGTTGATGAAGAAGGGGAAATCGTTTCTTTGCGAGGATTGAACGAAGACGGAGAAGAGCTTGCCGACAAGCTGAAGGATTGGCAGAACCAACCGCTGGCTCAAGTTCTGAGCAAGGTGATTTCTGCTTCTATGACAGACGCCACCAAGGAAATAACCATTACGACTGTCAAAGAGAACGACAGCCCCTTGCCGCTGGAGAAGGCAGTCCAAGCGGTATCCCTGAAAATCGCAAATGATGATGTGGAAGTCAAGTTGAAAGAGGCTACAAAAGCCCAATGGAGAAAATCAATAAAAGAAAAGGTTCCAGTGAGCAAGCTAGTTCCTGATTCAATACCGATTCAGAAGGAAAAACCAAAACCCGTCAAAGACAAAACCGGAAATCTGGACACCAATACCAATCAAGAGAAAAAAGCTGAAAAGAAAATCAAAGAAAAAGTTGAAGGGAAAATTAAGGAAAAGGCCAAAGGGAAGACCAAAGAAAAGGCCAAAGAGAAGATCGAAGACAAGGCCAATGAGAAGATCAAAGACAAGGCCAAAGACAAGGCCGAAGAAAAACCTAAAGCTGAAAAAAGTGATATCGGCAAACCGTCAAAGAAAGTGGAAAACCCACTTCGAACAAAACAAAAAAGTGCGGAAAACAAGGCGAAAGAAAAGGCGGCTCCACAAACAAAAGCCCAAAAGAATCCTTCCGAAAAAGCAAAAGTGAAGCAGAAGAATTCCCCGCCGAAAACTAGCGGAAAGACAAAAGAAAAAACAAAGCAGCCCAAGAAAAGAAGTGTTGCAAAAAAGAAAGCCGCAAATACAGCCAAGAAAACTGAGAAACACCGAAAGCAGCAGAAAAAGACCGGAAAAAAAGAATAATCGATCAGCAATATCCAGCTGATGGAAGACCAAGGAAAGAGATTTTCAGGAATCTCTTTCCTTTTGTTGATTCTTTTCTTAAAATGGGTAGAGGACGAAAGCTGAAAGGAAAAATGATCATCATGAATAAAACGTTTCAAAGAATCCGCAGCGCAACTCCTGCACAGGCTATCGTTGCGTACTATTTTATAGCGACCGCTATTTCCTTTCTATTGCTTAGGCTGCCTAATGTTCACCGGCCAGGTGTAGAAGTACCTTTGATCGATACGCTATTTACAGCAGTAAGCGCCGTAAGTGTGACCGGCTTGACTGCGGTGAATATTGCCGAAACTTATTCGGTGTATGGAATTATAGTCATCATCTTTATTTTGCAGCTGGGCGGAATTGGCATCATGTCGATTGGTACGTTCTTCTGGCTGATAATCGGAAAACGAATAGGACTGAGAGAACGGCAGCTGATTATGGTGGACCACAATCAGTTGAACATGTCCGGGGTTGTTATGCTGATCCGCAATATTATCAGTATCTTGCTGCTCATCGAAGCGACAGGGGCTATCATTCTCACTTTATACTTTACCCAGTATTATGATACGTTCAGCGAAGCCTTGCTTCACGGCATTTTCACTTCTGTTTCCGCAACCACTAATGGCGGCTTTGATATCACCGGGCAATCATTGGTCCCTTATTTCAATGACTATTTTGTCCAGATCTTGAATATGATATTGATCGTTCTAGGAGCTATCGGATTTCCAGTGTTGATCGAAGTGAAGGAGTTCTTATCAAACAAAAACAAGAATTTCCGTTTTTCCCTGTTCACTAAAATCACCACTTCAACATTTGCTGTTTTACTGTTGATTGGTACTATTGGAATTTTCGCCCTGGAGGCTACCAAAGCTTTCAAAGGAATGAGCTGGCATGAAATGCTGTTTGCTTCCATGTTCCATTCTGTTTCTGCCCGCTCAGGCGGTTTAGTCACTTTTGATGTCACCCAATTCAGTGATGCGACAAGCACATTCCTGAGCTCGATGATGTTTATCGGGGCATCTCCAAGTTCAGTCGGGGGAGGCATACGAACGACTACCTTTGCAATTGCTATTTTATTTTTGATCAACTTTGCGCGCGGAAAAAACACCATTCAAATTTTCAAACGGGAAGTCCAATTGATAGATGTTTTTCGTGCCTTTGCTGTTATCATATTGGCTATTTTCATCGTGCTGGTCTCGACAATGGCTTTACTGATCACTGAACCGCAGGCTTCTTTGGTGGAAATTATATTTGAGATCACCTCTGCTTTCGGAACTTGTGGAATGTCGCTCGGCCTGACCAGTGAACTGTCAGTTGTCGGGAAACTGATTGTTATGGTCCTAATGTTTATCGGCCGCGTCGGTTTGATTTCCTTCCTCTATACGATTGGCGGAAAGACAGACGCGACAAATTTCCATTATCCGAAAGAACGGGTCATTATCGGCTAAGCCATTTAAACCGGGAGTAAAGCCGTGCCATTTCATCCAAAAAGAGCTATAATTAGAGTATTGAAGGTTAACAAGTGGAAAAGAGTGGTTAATGTGAATGAAGAAGTAAAACAATCCTTGAAACTATTTATCGTTTTATCTCGTGCGCATAAAGCGATTTCCGAACAGACTAATCATTTTTTTCAGGCTAGTGGCGTTAATCCGACGGAATTTGCCGTATTGGAACTTTTATATCATAAAGGGAAGCAGCCGCTCCAAAAAATTGGAGGCAAAATTTTGCTGGCCAGCGGTTCGATCACTTATGTTATCGATAAACTTGAAAAACGGGGATTTATCACCCGGGTGAACTGTCCGACCGACCGCCGGGTCACTTATGCAGAGATATCCGAGCAAGGCAAAGAGTTTATGGCAAAAATCTTTCCGGAGCATGAAAAAAAGCTGCATGAACTGACAAGTGCATTGTCGCATGAGGAAAAAGAACAAGCGATTGAATTGATGAAAAAACTTGGTCTTTCGATCAAAGACTTGTCTTATTGATATGCAAAAAAAGACGTATTGGATTATTCCAATACGTCTTTTCATTTTGATGGGCAAATATGTGCAGGCTGGTGGTGACGGATGATTTGCTATCACTGTATGGAGCCGCCGGGCAATTATGGAAGCGGCAATGGTTGAACCAAAAATAACAGCACAATCATGACAAGGTGGGCAATGATGATCAATGGCATACTGCGCTTCCATTCATATAGCGCCCCCAAAACCAGTCCTGCTGCAAAGCCTGCAACCTGCCCGGGCCAGAATCCGCCGATTCCTAGGGCAAGTCCAAAAAGCACGGAAGATAAAAGAATTGCTGTAAAGGTCGGCAAGTACCGTTTTAGTTGCTGTTGGACAAAACCCCGCCAAAAAATTTCTTCCCCGGGCACGATGATGAACATCAGGAGCAAAAAATGCCAGATGGACGCTGGCGCCAGAACTTCCAGAAAGTTGGATACTCTATTGCCGATATGTATAGGGAAGAATTGGAGCAGCTGGTAACCAAGGAAGATGATTCCGTATAGGAGAGTACCATAGCCGATTCCGAAAATTAATGATTTCCATGTGGGCAGTTCATCGGAAATTTTGCTTAGAACAATGGAAGCGGACATTAAAACAAGTATGGCGAAGGGATACATATACCAAAAAATCGCTGTGTTTTCAAACGTCCAGTTGTAGAGCCCAAAAGCCAACGGGATAAAAAAAAGCAGCTTGTGGCTTTTTAAAAATTTAAGCATAAAAATCCTCCTAAAAAATAAAAGCCGGACTTCCGCAGAGAAAGAACGGCAAGAACAAAGATGGTGCTCATCCATGGTTATTGTATAATAATGGAGAGTCTTCCAATGCTGGATATGCAGCAAATCACTTTGGAAAGTGATTTTTATTGAATTTAGTCGAATTTTATTCGTCCATGAATTATTATAACAGAACTTTAAGGATTATATGAAAGCAAAAGGAGTATTGAAATGACAGATTACAACACCATGCTAGACCAATTGAAAGCTGGGGAAATTTCCTCGATCACTATCCAAAAAGAAGATTTTCTGGACTTTCGCGAAGTGTTGATTTCCCGGCCTGACTTCAAACATTTCAAAGGAACCGCATTCCATCATGGCACGACCGTTTATACGTATACCGAAGAACCATCTAAATAAACATATGGAATATTAGCAAATACAAAGGAGATGCATTATGGGGAATTTAGCCGAAGTGAAAACACATCTCAATGAATTGGTTGTGGGAAGAGAGAAAGAAATCGATTTTATGTTGATTGCGCTGATTCAAGAAGGGCATGTCTTGCTTGAAAGTGTCCCGGGCTCGGGGAAGACATGGATGGCAAAAGCGTTTGCCCATTCTTTCGAGGGCACATTCCAGCGCATACAATTCACCCCGGACGTGCTGCCTTCCGATGTCACAGGCATCCGTTTTTTTAATCCTAAATCCCAGGAGTTTGAACTTCGCCCTGGCGCAGTTCTGACCAACTTGCTGCTAGCTGATGAAATCAACCGGGCTACGCCCCGAACTCAATCCAGTTTGCTTGAAGCGATGGAAGAAAAGCAAGCGACAATCGATGGGGAAACGGTGCAATTGCCGAATCCGTTTATTGTTATTGCAACGCAAAATCCAGTGGAATCGCAGCAAGGCACATTTCCGCTTCCGGCGGCACAATTGGACCGCTTTCTGTTTCGCTTGCAGATCGGCTATCCGGATTTCGATGAGGAAATGTCAATTGTCCGTAATTTCCGGCAAAACGTATCCCATAAAAAAGAAATCCGTGCTGTCGCTTCTGTCGAGGAGGTCCGGGAATGGTCAGAATCGGCGAAAAAAGTGGCGGTGCATGAAGACATAGAAAAATATATTGTCGCACTTGTCCAAGCTACCCGGAACCATCCGATAATCGAACTTGGCTTGAGTTCTAGGGCGGCATTGGCGCTCGTAAATGCCGCACAAGGAAAAGCGTTCATTGATGGCCGTTCTTTTGTGACGCCGGATGATGTCAAGTACATATTTGAACCTGTTGCACTTCACCGGATTTTGTTGAGTGCGGAAGGCATGCTTATCCACGATCCCGCCGATGTGCTGCGTAAAATCGTTCGCACGATTGCTTCGCCGGTTGAGGCGATTTGAATGGGTTGGATCCGCCACGAGTATAATGCCAAAAGCATAAAAAACCTTTTCGGACTGCTGGCTGTCTTTTTTTTCTTACTAGCAGCTTTTCTTCAATTTGCTGCCGCTGCTGTTATAGCGTTTGTTTTGATCGCCGTTGGCTTGCAATTGCTTTATTTTGAGCACGTTGGCAAGAAGCTGGAATTTCAAAACACCAAAAGCCGAAGGCGCACTTTGAACGGCGGTGAAACTTTTTGGGAGCTTATATTTGAAAATAGAGGGCTTCCCATATGGGGAGGAAAGTTGAAGATTTCTTTCTACGATGCCGTGTCACCCATAGGCGAGGATAGAAGCAATTTTACAGAAACGATTGAAATGGATGTGCCGTTTACGATCGGACTCCATCAGAACATGGTTGTGCGCGTTCCGTTGGTCGGCCGAAAAAGAGGTTTGTCGAGGATCCATAAAATGGAACTCGTCATTCCGCACCTTTTTGCAGAAGGAAGCGCAACCCTTGAATATCGGCCGATGGTGCTGCAAGAACTGCTCGTTTATCCGAAGCTGGGGGATTTTTCGTTGCAAAACATTCCTGTACGCCAAAAACCGGGAGAATTCAACATGAAGCATTCTTTGTTCGATGATGTCTTCCAGCCAATCGGCACACGGGATTACGTGCCTGCCGATCAATTCAATCAAATCCACTGGAAAGCCAGTGTTCGGGCGCAGACACTCCAAACAAAAGTCTACGCTAAAGTGACAAACGAATCGATGTTATTTGTTCTGGATGCTGCGAGCGGCTATGCGACAATCCACAACCTGGAAGAGCGCATTGAAGAACTGGCCGCCTATATCGAAAATTGCTATGCTGAAAATATTCCATATGCCATAGCCATCAATATGCGGTCAGCTGGAAAATTCCCCTATTATTATTTGGCAGCTGATGCAGGGCCAACCCAGCGGCAACGAGCGCTCGAGTTGTTATCGATCATATCGAAAAATCATTCGACAATCCCCCTGCAATCAATGCTGGCGCATCTGGATGTCCATATCGACTTGCCGTTTAGCACGTATTTATTAACCGATAAACTGGCTGAGGCGAGCCGCTTTATCGCGAAATGGAATGCAAGGACCAATTTGCGCGTTTTAGAAAGCCGTAAAGGAGGGGAAACGGCATGACTCAACGTTTTCTTGCAGCATCGAATTTTATGCTCGATGCTTTCCTCCTTTCATTATTGCTTGTTTTTATCAATATCGAGATGGAAATCCAGCCTCTGTTTGTTTGGCTTGCGCTTAGCGCGCTGACAGCGACCGTTTCGTTTTTTGCATTCAGTAAAGTGCCTTACAGGCCGGATTTTGCAGTGTTGGCCTGTGCCGGAACTATGGGTTTCGCTTTTTTTGCCGGGGCTTCTATAATTGCCGTGCTGATTTTCATAATAGCGGCTGTCTATCGGCTGCATATTCGGTTTTCAGCTAATGAAGAAGAGCTTGATGCAGATAACCGGTTTCTGTTCAACTTTGTTTTGCTGTTCACGGCTGTGCTGTTCATATCTCTTATGGATCCAGTAGCCGGGAAAAGCGGAATGCTCTTTTCAATCGTCATCAGCACTGTTTCTTTCTATGTCGCATCCCGGTTGGTGCATCGCTTTTTGAAGAGCAGGGACGATGGCGCCTCATGCAAGCAGCTGCTGCTGATGGCCTGCAGTGTTTTAGGATTGTCTGCAGCTGGCGGAGCATTTGTTTACGGAGTAGTGGATGAGGCCAGATATGCTTTTGGAGCTTTGCTGGGAGGCCTCCTCCGCATCGTTTTGTGGCCTCTTGCATTTGTAATGGACAAATTGGTGTCTTTCTTGAACAGCTTGGCGGGTGAAGAACACAAACAGCAGAACATTGAAAATCTGGATATGGAGGATCTGGCAGATCCGCCGGCAGACAGAGCAGATCCGGCGGCAGCAGATTTTCCTTTCGAACTGATTTTTATCGGGATTTTGCTTGTTCTTCTTTTTTCACTTTTTCTTTGGCTGAGAAAAACAAAAAGCGAAAAAGAAGAGAAGAAGACGGCTGACAATATCGAAATAGAACGATCTGCAGCGGCTCCGATTCAGTCTGCGGTGCCAGACCAAGAAATCCGTTATGCGATGGTGGAGCTGGACATTGTCCGCGAAGCGTTCCGTGATTTTGAGCAATCTGCAAGACAGGCGGCCAAAGGGCGGGAAAGCCATGAAACGGTACGGGAATGGCTGAAACGAATGGAATGGGCAACAAGCGACGAATTTTTTGAAACCTATGATTTCGTCCGGTACGGCAGCGGGCAGATTCCAAAAACTGAAGCCCTGACATTTTTGGAAGAAATACAAAAAATAAAAGAAAAATATTTGAAATTAAATGTTTAGATGCATGCCTTCGGGGTATTGTATATTTGAACACAGCAACATTCTCATTTCCCCCTTTTGTGGTCGGTCCGTTTTACGGATCGGCTTCTTTTTTTTTGTTCAAAACATACGGTGAATTAACTGAAGATTTTTGATAAACTGAAGATAAGCGGAAAAGGAGGATGGCAGATGAAATTAGGTTTTGTAGGAACTGGTGTTATGGGAAATAGTTTAGTGAAGCATTTGCTGGCTAACCATCACGAAGTTGCAATTTATACACGTACAGCCAAAAAGGCTGAAAATTTAGTGGAGGCAGGAGCTCTCCTCGTTGAATCGCCGAAGCAAGTCGCAGAGGAGTGTGATGTTGTTTTCACAATGGTCGGCTATCCGCGGGATGTGGAAGAGGTGTATTTTGGAGAAAATGGCCTGCTGAAGCATGCTAAAGAAAATGCGGTTTTAATCGATCTGACTACGTCAAAGCCGAATTTGGCGAAGCGGATTTTCCAAGCAGCAGCTGAAAACGGCGTACATACCCTTGATGCTCCTGTCTCTGGCGGCGATATCGGCGCGCAAAAAGGATCGCTGTCCATCATGGTAGGCGGAGAGCAGCCGACATTCATCAGCGTATTGCCGCTGCTCGAACTTTTTGGGGAGAATATCATCTATCAAGGGCCTGCAGGGGCAGGGCAGCATACTAAAATGTGCAACCAGATCAACATTGCGTCCAATATGATCGGCGTGTGTGAATCGCTTATCTATGCCAAAAAAGCAGGGCTCGACCCAGAGACGGTTTTAAGATCCATTTCTACAGGAGCAGCAGGTTCCTGGTCGCTGTCCAACTTGGCACCGCGCATGATAAATGGGGACTTTCAGCCGGGCTTCTACATCAAGCATTTCATCAAAGACATGAAAATAGCGGCGGATGAGGCGGAAGCATGGGGATTGGAACTTCCAGGCCTGCGGTTGTCTCTTCAAATGTACGAAAGCTTGGCGGACGAGGGTTATGAAGACAATGGAACGCAGGCGCTGATCAAGTATTTCGATAAATAAAAAAGCCAGAGACTGCAGCAGTCCTCAGCTTTTGAATTTAATCGAAATATGACTTTTTGGGGGTGTAAAAACGGTCCGTCTGCCGGGGGGTATAGGATTTAGCGACAGTAGGCACTGGCTGCGTTTTCTTTTCCGGCTGCAAACCTGTCAGTTCACTTAAAATTTCTTTTGCTGCTTTCAAATTCATCCGGCTCGGTGGATTGCGATACGATTCATCCAGGTGGCCCAAATGGTCAAGTTGCTCAAAGTCTTCTTTTTTCGGCAGCATATGAAAGTAATATTCACCGCATTGGACGAGGACTGAAGATTGCTGTTGACTTTTCCGAGGATTTTTACTGAAGTGTAGGCCGATTTTCTTAGCGCGGTTCTGAAGGATCATTTTCATAAGCGCTTCTTTTTTCAAAGAGTACAAATATTGGTTATCGGGCGCGGTTTTTGCATGCCTGTTGACGGTGAAAATTGCTTGCGCAATATCCGAATCCGATTTTCGGACTTTCATGAACTCATTCCTTTCTAGGAAAATAAAATAATTTTCTGCTCCTTTATCATATCAAAATTTTCTGTAAGTGTATACTGAACAAGAATGTGGAAAGCGAGTATTCCTAACCGAACTGATCACGCGAAGGGGGATTCCAGATGTATACGGATAAAACGATTATTGTCACTGGCGGTTCAAGCGGAATGGGATTGCATATGGCCAAAAAGTTTGCTTCAGAAGGTGCGAACGTTGTAATCACCGGCCGTGACATGGAACGTTTAAACGAGGCAGTCGTCCAAATTAGGGGGACACGCGGAGCGGTCGAAGTATTCCAAATGGACGTTCGCGAGCCGGAGCACGCGAAAGCGATGGTGAAGTTTGCGCATGAGACATTCGGAAGAGTTGATGGCTTGGTCAATAACGCAGCCGGCAATTTTATTGTCCATGCAGAAAAGTTATCCCCTAATGGTTGGAAGTCCGTCATTGACATTGTCTTGAACGGAACATTTTTTTGTTCGCACGCCGCCGGGAATTATTGGATTGAAAATGGCATAAAGGGGAATATTCTTAATATGCTGGCTACATATGCATGGAATGCCGGAGCGGGGGTCGCCCATTCAGCTGCTGCAAAAGCCGGTGTCATGTCATTGACGCGGACATTGGCTGTCGAGTGGGGAACACAATATGGCATTCGCGTTAATGGCATTGCCCCTGGTCCGATTGAACGGACTGGCGGAGCCGATAAGCTGTGGGAATCCGAAAAAGCTGCCAAGCGCACACTGGAGTCGATTCCGCTAGGACGGTTGGGCAAGCCGGAAGAAGTTGCGGAGCTTGCTGCATTCATCATGTCGGACAAAGCTTCGTATATGAACGGAGAAATTGTGACGCTTGACGGAGGGCAATGGCTCAACAAATTTCCATTTTAGGGAAAGATAGCGCTAACAATTAAATAGTTTCAGTTTAGATGTTGTGTTATGATGAAGGCGAATCGATTTAATTTCTTTATCACGGGCAGCAGAAGGAGTAATGCACATGATTTCATTACCGAGCAGAGATTTTCTTGAAACTCGAATTGAAGATTACATCATTTCGTCTGAAAAAGTTGCTCATGTTCAATTAGGCAATAGTGCTGAACATGCATTGCTTGTATTAACGAAAACAGGCTATTCGGCAATTCCCGTTCTGGACTTGAAGTACCGGTTTTGCGGGTTGATCAATGCGCAGCGCATAACGGAATCAATTTTAGGCATGAATCACATCGAATACGAGCGTTTATCGGAAATACGAGTTGAAGACATCATGCAGACGGATTTTCCATTGATAAAAATAAACGACCGCTTCCAGAGGGCATTGGATTTGCTGATCAACCAGAACTTTCTTTGTGTAGTTGACGATGAAGGCATGTTTATGGGGATTTTGACGCGGCGTGTCATCTTAAAGCAATTGAAAAAGCAAATTTATCAGTTAAGAACCAATCAATAAAGGAAGAAGGAAGGTCTCTTGAAAGAGGCCTTTTTTCTGTCGCCAGGAAGAAGGTACATAGCTTATGAAAAAAACGAACCGCCCCCTTGTGCTGGCTTCGGTGATGCTTGCCATGTTCATTGGGGCTGTGGAAGCTACTATCGTATCCACAGCTATGCCAAGCATTTCAGCGGATCTTGGAGGATTCTCCAAATACAGTTGGGTTTTTTCCGCATATCTTTTGATGAGCACAGTGACGGTTCTTTTATATGGGAAACTATCGGACATTTTTGGCCGGAAACCGATTTTCACAGTCGGCATTTTATTGTTTTTGGCCGGTTCTTTAATATGCGGTTTTGCAACATCCATAGAAGAACTTATTTTCTGCCGGCTTGTCCAAGGGATTGGGGCAGGGGCGGTCCTGCCTATCGCTACGACTATTGTCGGCGACATTTACTCGGCGGAAGAGCGGGCGAAAATCCAAGGCTACTTGTCGAGCGTATGGGGCATTTCCGCGGTGACCGGCCCCGCAATCGGCGGTGTGCTGGTCGCTACTATCGGATGGGAATACGTGTTTTGGGTGAATATTCCGCTTGGTATTCTGGCTCTGCTTGGGGTCCTGCTATTTTTGGCTGAGCCTCCAAAACATCAAAAGCCATCGATTGATTATGCTGGGGCTGTGATGTTGACGGTGTCGCTGACTTGCTTTCTTTACTGGCTCGTCGAAGGCGGAATCGGATTCAATTGGATTTCAGCGGAAACGCTTCTGCTATTAGGCGGCACTCTGGTCAGCGCAGCCTTATTTGTCCTCATTGAACGGAAAGCGGCAGATCCGATGATGCCTTTTGACATTTGGAAAAACAATGCGATTCTTTACGCCAATTTGGTATCTTTGGCGACTGGAATTATCGTCATCGGTGTCACGAGCTATTTGCCTGCTTATGTCACGGGAGTGATGGAGCAGCCCGCGGCGATTGCCGGATTTACATTGACGGCTATGTCGGTCGGCTGGCCGGTTGCCGCCTTTTTTTCAGGAAGGCTGCTTATCCGGATAGGTTATTTCCAGACGACACTCGCCGGCTGCATTTTTCTTGTTATCGGAACATTGCTCTTTGTTTTTATGCGGCCGGAATTCGGTCCTTTTTGGGCAGCAATCTCCAGCTTTTGTGTCGGTGTAGGCATGGGGCTTACCAGCACAGCGTTCATCGTATCGATCCAAGCCGCAGTTTCCTACGAGCAGCGCGGAGCGGCGACGGCATCTTTCATGTTCATGAGGAATTTAGGGAGCACCATGGGGGTAGCGCTCCTTGGAAGCATTTTGAATTCATCGTTATTAAACTATTTCAATGAGCGGGGCGAAAGCATGACGGTCGATGCCATCAATGGATTGTTGACAGAAAGAAGCCGGTCCAGTATTTCCGCTGAAATGTTGAATTTTCTGCAGGAAGGGCTGTCTTCGTCGCTGCACAATGTCTATGGCGTCACCGCGTTGTTTGCGGTGGTCAGCTTCATGCTGATTTTCGGCTTGCCAAGAAAGAAAGGGGTAAAAGGCAATGGCGAATGAAGAACTAATCATCAAAGTGCTTGCTGAAGAAGGGAATATGAGAAAAGCGGCTGAACGCCTCTTCCTTTCACAGCCGGCCCTTTCCCAACGGCTTCAATCGATAGAAAAAGAGTGGGGCGAACAGTTGTTCATCCGTTCACAAAAAGGTTTGACACCGACGCCGGCAGGCGAACTGGTCATTGGCTATTCCAATGAAGTGCTGCAGCGGAAAGAAGAAGTGTTCGAAGTGCTCCATACCTTGACTTCAAAAGTTCATGGGACACTGAAAATCGCCTGTGCGACGATTATCGGGCAAAACTGGCTGCCTAAAGTGCTAAAGGATTTTGTAACTCTTTATCCGGAAGCGAAAATCCAGCTTATAACGGGCTGGAGTTCAGAAATAGCGAGGGCGCTCTATGAAGGGGAAGCACATATTGGCATTGTCCGTGGCCATACGGATTGGAAAGGCCCGAAAATCCATCTGTTCCGGGATATCCTTTATCTGGTTGATAAGGAAATCGATTCTCTGGACCAAGTGATGGAAACGGAGCGGCCATTCATCCAATTCAAAAGCGACTCCAATTATTACGAAGAAATCCAACAATGGTGGCAAAAACATTTTGCCTCCAATCCGAAGCGCCAGATTACGGTCGACCAGATTGAAACGTGCAAACAGATGGCTGTCAACGGAATCGGATATGCCATCTTGCCTTCAATAACGTTGAACGGAACCGAAGACGTCCACACAGTGCCGCTTTCCAACAATGCAGAAGACCTGGAATTGACGCGGGACACGTGGTTGATCGGGTATGAATCTGCCTTCCAATTGCGGCAAGTAGAGGCTTTTGTCGATGTTGTAAAAAAACACGCCGCTTTATTCGAGTGAAGTGGGTGAATTTTTATTCAGAATCCGATATAATTGATTCATTACTTATAGAAAGAGGTTTGATGATGAAACAAATGGATGCAAATGAAATTATCTCGTACATACAAAATGCTAAAAAGACGACACCTGTAAAAGTTTATATTAAAGGCGAAAATGTGGCTTCACTTGATTTCGGAGCTGCTGCAAAAGTTTTCGGCGAGAGCAGCAGTGCAACAGTATTTGGTGAATGGTCTGAAATCCAGCCAGTCCTGGAAGCAAATTCATCGGCCATCGAAGATTATGTTGTGGAAAACGACCGCAGAAACTCAGCAATTCCGCTGCTTGATATGAAAAATATTAACAGCCGCATCGAACCAGGCGCTTTTATCCGTGAAAATGTTGAAATCGGGAACAACTGCGTTATCATGATGGGTGCAGTCATCAATATCGGAGCGGTCATCGGAGACGGCACAATGATCGACATGGGCGTTGTCCTTGGGGGCCGCGCAACTGTCGGGAAAAACTGCCATATCGGAGCAGGTGCTGTCTTGGCTGGCGTAATTGAACCGGCTTCAGCCACACCAGTTATTGTTGAGGATGATGTCATGATCGGCGCAAATGCGGTAGTCCTTGAAGGCATCCGCATTGGTAAAGGCGCGGTTGTTGCAGCTGGAGCAGTTGTTATCGAAGATGTTCCTGAAAACTCGGTAGTCGGTGGAACTCCTGCACGCGTTTTAAAATTGATGGATGAAAAAACTCGCTCGAAAACAGAAATCAAACACGAACTAAGACAGCTTTAATAGGTGTCTGCCATGGATTTAGTGAAAATCAGAAGAGACTTGCACGAAATTCCGGAAATCGGCTTCCAGGAAATCAAAACCCAAAGCTACCTGCTTGAGCGCATCTCTTCGCTGCCGCAAGAACGGCTTGAAGTTGCCCTGTGGAGAACGGGGATAGCGGTGAAGGTTGCAGGATCGAATCCGGCAAAAACCATCGCATGGCGGACGGATATAGACGGCTTGCCGATTACTGAAGAAACGGGTCTGCCGTTCAGTTCAGCGCATCCAGGCTTTATGCATGCCTGCGGACATGACATCCATATGGCGACGGCGCTTGGTCTTTTGGGAAAATTGATTGAAGAACCCCTTGAAGACGACGCGGTGGTACTGTTTCAGCCAGCCGAAGAAGGCCCGGGCGGCGCATTGCCGTTATTGGAATGGCTAAAAACCGAAAAGCAAGATTTTATGCCGGACCTGATTTGCGCACTGCATGTGGCGCCGGAATATCCGGTCGGGACGGTTGCGACAAAACCGGGCTTGCTGTTTGCCAATACGTCGGAGCTGTTTATCGATTTGCACGGCAAGGGCGGGCACGCAGCTTATCCGCATTTAACGGAAGACATGGCAGTTGCGGCCGCCTCCCTGCTGATGCAGCTGCAGACAATCGTCAGCCGGAATATCAATCCGATGGACAGCGCGGTATTGACGGTCGGCAAGCTAAGCGCCGGTACAGTGCAGAACATCATTGCTGAACATGCAAGGCTGGAAGGAACAATCCGGACATTGAACAACGAGTCAATGGCAAAGGTTAAAAAGCGCATCGAGGCAATTTGCCGGGCGGTTGAAGAGGCATACAACTGCAAAGTATCCATCGATTACGGCTCCAGCTATCTAGAGGTCGATAACGATCCAGAGCTTGCCGAAGGATTCTTGGAGTTTGCAGGAACGTTTAGCGGCATCACGGCAATAAGAAGCGAAGCAGCTATGACTGGCGAAGATTTCGGCTATTTTACAGCTGAGATCCCAGGCCTGATGTTTTGGGCCGGTGTCGATTCCGAGTTCGGCCTTCACCATTCAAAGCTTAGCCCTGATGAAGCGATTCTTGGCATCATGCCGACACTCATCCACCAATTTTTTAAATCTCTATAACAAGTAGGCTGTCGAGAACCCATTCCCGGCAGCCTATTTTTTTCTGTGAAGAAGGAACTAATTATCATGTGCAACGTACTAATTAGAAGAGAGCAGAAAAAGGGGGATTCATTATGCAGAAACGTTTGTTGGCCATACTGGCAAGCGCTTTTTTAACTGGATTATTTTTGTTGCCGCAAACATCATTTGCAGCTCCGGACATAACCGTCGATGCAAGTGCCGGCCTTCAAAATAAAGTGAAATACGAGGAAGGGTTGCCGCTCCAGTTTACGTTGACGAACAATGGAACGGCATTTTCCGGCGACCTTGTTTTCAGCTATTCAGAAAGCTACTCTGTGGGCACTGGAGTAGCTGTGCCGATAGAACTAGCTGGCGGTGAAACCAAAACTGTGCAGGTTGCCTCATCCGGTTTGTCCGATATGTCTTATATGGCCGGCACATCCGCCCAGAACATATTTTTGTTTGAAGGCGGATGGGAGGAAGGGGAATCCATTAAGTTCAATGGATCTAAAACGTTAAAACCTGCCTACTTTCCTCCTGCTTCATTGTTTATAGCCAGTCTGACTTCCAATTCCGATCGCCTTCAGCAGCTTAAGGAAGTGTCTGCCGGCAATAGCGAAGGAACACAAGTTTTTCATCTTAACCAGATGAACCAATTCACACTGCCTACAGAAGCGATGGCGTGGGAAGTTATCGATTATTTAATAATTGATGAGTTTGCGTATAGCGACTTGCCGTCTGCCGTCCAACAGGCTGTTGTTCAGTGGATGCAGCAAGGCGGCCATATAGTCGTTGGTTCAACAGGGAACCTTGCCGCTGAACTAGGCAACTTGAGTGAATTTTTGCCGTTAGATTTAGGCGGGTCCATACAAGTGTCTGCCCCGGGAATGGAGCAGCAGGTGCCGGCATTTGAAGCGACAGCGAAAGACGGAGCCGAAATTCTTCTGGAAGACAATGGACAGGTGCTTGCTGCAAGCCGGAAAATCGGATCCGGAACCTTGACGCAAACCAGTTTTTCATTGGGGGATGAAGTTGTTTCATCCCAGAAAGGGTATCCTAAACTTATCAGCAGCTTTCTGCAAAATAACAGCAGTCCTAATCCAAACATCCAAGGAGAGCCGTTGACGGACAGGATGGCCTACCAAGTCGGGGACGTCAACGAATTGTTTGAGAGTTTTGCCGTATCTAAAACGTTGATCATGGGCATCATCATTCTTTATATTGTCCTGATCATTCCGGTTCTTTACGTGATTTTGAAAAGGAGGGACAAGCGCGAATACGCTTGGTTCATCATTCCGGCAGCAGCCATTCTAACCTCCATTGGGCTTTTTGCTCTTGGCGCGAAGGACCGCATTGGAAATGCCCAAATACAGCAGACCGGTTTTTTTGAAGTGGACGCGAACAAAGGCTTAAGCGGTTATTACGTCAATTCTTTGCTGTCGAACTCGGGCGGTGATTATCAGTTTACGGCTCCTTCTTCTACAACAATGAGCTACCGTCTGAAGTCGCAAATGACGGAGGAAGAGCCACATCAAGCTGCGATATTGGAACGGCAGGCTGCCGGCAGCACAATGACATTGCGTGACATGCGATATTGGTCTGTAGCATCGATAATGGGTGAATCTTATATTGAAAATACTGGGAATTTTGATGTCCGGCTGAACGTGGCCAATCGGACAATAGCAGGGACCATCACGAATAACTTTCCATTTACAGTAGAAGATGTCTCAGTTTGGACAGGAACCCGCTTACTGTCGCTGGGCAACATGAATCCAGGACAGGAACTTCAAGTCGAGGAAACCATCAGCTCTGATATTTTGGCGCCTGCGTCATCCATCGGCCAGTCTTTTGGTTATCAGCCGATTGCCGATGCGAAAGCCTTAGCCCAGGCAAGACGCCAGTCGCTCGTGACGATTTCATATGATGAACTTGAAAAAAGCGGAACATCTCCCTACATCATCGGCTATACAAAAGACGCCATTGTGCCAATTTCGCTGGAGGAGCAGCGGGCTTCGGTTTCTTCACTTCACTTGATTGCGCAAAGTTTCAAGCCTGAAACGGCATTGAGCGGGAATATCACCTTGGATCCGGAAACGTTCAATATGGAAGTGAAAAGTGTGAACCAGCAGGCTTACTTCGAAAATGTTTCAAATGATCCCTTCTACTATTATTTTGATGATGGCGACTACGAAATCACGTATCAAGTGATTGATGCGATTGATTTAAAGCAAGCGCGATGGGAAGAACTTGGCATCAGCATGTCAACGCCAGGCCCTAAAATTTCCATTTATAACGAAAAGACAAACGGCTATGAAGAAATTTCAGGAACGCGCCAAACATTCGATAAACAAGTGGAACAATATATTTCACCAGAAGGCACCATCAAGTTTTCTTTAGAAATGAGGGCCGGCGCTTCAGGGATGCCAGAAGCCACCTTGCCGAAACTGAAGCTGAAAGGAGTGGTAGCGCCATGATTGAAACGGTAGGATTGACAAAAAAATACGGCTCCTTCTACGCGTTAAAAGACTTGAATCTGACAGTGGAAGACGGAACGGTTTTCGGGTTTGTGGGAGCTAACGGTGCCGGAAAATCGACTACATTCTCCATTTTGGCTACACTTCTTCAGCCGACTGCCGGCGATGCTTTTGTCAATGGATTAAGCGTCACTAAACATGCGCATGAAGTAAGAAAGCAAATTGGCTATATGCCGGATTTTTTTGGGGTGTACGATCAGCTGAAAGCGGATGAGTACCTGGATTTTTACGGAGCCAGCTATGGCTTGAAGCCAAAAGAACGTGAAGCGCTCATTCCGAAATTGCTGGAACTGGTCAACTTGGAGCATAAACGCTATGAGTATGTTGATTTGCTGTCGCGCGGTATGAAACAGCGGCTCTGTCTTGCTCGATCGTTGATACATGATCCGAAAATCCTCATTTTGGATGAGCCGGCATCCGGGTTGGATCCGAGGGCAAGGGTGGAAATGAGGGATATTTTAAAAGAATTGAAAGCAATGGGCAAGACCATCCTAATATCATCCCATATCTTGCCGGAACTTGCGGAAATGTGCGACAGCATTGGCGTGATCGACTCAGGGGAACTGATAGCCCAAGGTTCGGTTGCCGATATCCAGGCGCAGCTTCAAAGCGAGAAAGTGATGCGTGTGAAGGTAGCGGGATCGTCAAAAGAGGCGGTGCTGTTTTTCGAAAACGATCCGTATGTTTCGAGAATCATTGAATCGCCCGAAAAACAGCTTGTTCAGTTTCTGTATAGGGGATCAGAAGAAGACCAGCTGAAACTATTGCAAAAAGCTGTTTCCATGCAATTGCCGATTTTATCTTTTTCGGAGGAAGAAACCGATTTGGAAGATGTCTTTATGGCGATCACGAAAGGGGCAGATGTGGAATGAGAACGCTCCTGGCTAATCCGGTGCTGATCAAAGAAATCAAATTGCGTTTCCGCAATTTGAAGAGTTTCACGGGAATTTTGTTTTATTTGATTGCAATGAGCATTTTTGTGTTTGGCTTTATTCTGTTGACCACTTCCTTTAGCGGAAGCGGTTATTTCCGTCCGGATGAAAGTTTTATGCTGTTCAGCATGATGACTTATATCCAATTGGGGTTAATCCTCTTTATTACGCCTGCTTTGACGGCGGGAACAATCAGTACAGAGAGGGAAAAACAGACTTTGAATATTTTGCTGACAACATCACAAACTTCCTTCCAGATCATTTTTGGGAAAATGACGTCTTCTGTCGCCTTCCTATTACTGATGATTGTTTCCGGACTTCCAATTTACAGCTTGGTGTTCTTATATGGAGGGGTGTCGCCGACCCAGCTTTTCGTCATTTTCCTGTTTTACTTTTTGACATTATTGACGATTGGCAGTATAGGGGTGATGTTTTCGACCCTTATTCGGAAAACGATTGTCGCCATTATTGCCACGTATGGTGCCATGATTTTTCTTGTCGCGGTTACAGGCTTTTTCATGATTATTTCGATGCAAATTTCACAAATGGGCATGAGCGCCGCAAGCTTTTCGCCATTCACGCATTTTTGGGCCAGCATCAATCCTGCGGTAGTAATGTTCACCTTGCTGCAGCCGATGTATGCCGAAGAACTCCAAACGATGACTCTTGTCCCTTTGCCGCTATGGGTCGGGTATTTGTTGTTTTATGCGGGCTTAGGTGCAGGTGCTCTCTTTATCGCAGTCAACCGGCTGCGCGTGAATATGACTAAATACAAATAAGGAGGAAAAGTTATGGACAGCCGGGAAATTAAGAAGTACGTAGCAAAAACCAACCGGTATTTGAAAATAGTGCATATAGTGAAAGCTTTTCAAAGAGCTTTGCTCTTTGGACTGGCTGCTGCCGCCGCAATGCTTTTCATATCCCGGCTGTTCGTCCTTCCTTATTATGGATTTTATGCATATGGAGCAGGGGGGCTGCTCTTTGTGGCGTGGATTCTTGCTGCGCTTTACCAGCTCCCAAAACGGGAACAGGCGGTACGCGCACTTGATCGATTCACACCGCAAAATCAGCTTTTAACTGTATGGCAGTTTGAAGAAGACAATGCGCTAACACAAGCTTTAACCCGAAAAACAGAAGAAATTTTGCCATTCAGCTATGGGTTGTTCCGGAAAGAGCCGAAAAACTGGCTTCTTGGCAATTGGGTGGCAGGTGCCGTAGTCAGTGCTGTTTTGGTTGTGCTGTTAAGTGTATTTCCAGGTACTCTGCAGCAGCAGGCGAAGGAAATTGAACGCGACCAGGAATTGGTGGAGGAAATGGCTGAGAAAGTGGCTGAAACAGAAGACAGGGCAAAGCTTGAAAAAGTAAAAAAGGAATTGCAGGAACTGCAAGAAGACATCAAGAAGGCTGAAACAGCCGAAGAGGCTTTAAAAGAAATGGTCAAAAAGCAAAAAGAGTTGAATTTACAGAAACAGCAGGCGAATGATGAGACTCAACAGGGGCTAAAAAAAGAACTGGAAAATGCTTCCGGGGAATTGGCTGAACAAGCGGGCAAAACACAGACCGCTTTAAGCAATATGGGAAAACCAGTGCCATTCCCGCTTGAACAGACTATAGCCAACAGCAGCCCATCGGCAGCCGCCGCAGGCTCTGAATCTTCTGGTGCTGGAGCGTCAGACGATGCAGCTGCAAGCGGCTCTGAGAGTTCTTCAACTAGCAGCGGCACCGAACAGAGCCAAGAACAGGGACAAGAACAGGGGCAAGAACAGGGACAAGGACAAGGACAGGGACAAGGACAGGGACAAGGACAAGAACAGGGGCAAGAACAGGGACAAGGACAAGGACAGGGACAAGGACAGGGACAGGGACAGGGGCAAGGACAAGGACAGGGACAGGGGCAGGGGCAGGGGCAAGGACAGGGACAAGGACAGGGGCAGGGGCAAGGACAGGGAGCAGGTCTTGGGCAAGGCGACCGGGAGCTGTTGACTGTTCCTTCAAGAATCGGCGGGACAGGCGAGATGGCAGTGGACAATGGAGAACTTGGCGAAGGGCAAGCAGTGAGCGAGCAAAAAGGGGGAGTGCCGGTTGAAAAAGGCGAGGCCCGTCCTTATGCGGAAGCTGTAGGCGATTATTCGGAATCATATTTTTCAAGCGCCGAGCGTATGCAACTGCCTCCGGATTTGCAGAAAGTTGTTGAACAATATTTCACTTCAATTGAAACTGAAGAGTAGAAAGCAGGGAGAAAATGACATTGACACCAGATCAATTTACAGAAATGAGCAAACGGCTTCAAGAGGTAAGGGAGGAAATTGGCCGCTTCATTGTCGGACAGGAGGAAGCGGTCGAATTTTCCCTCTATGCCATTTTGGCTGACGGCCATGCCCTTCTTGAAGGCTTGCCCGGCCTTGGGAAAACGATGCTGATCCGGACCATTTCCGAAGTTTTGGATCTATCGTTTTCGCGCATTCAGTTTACACCCGATCTGATGCCTTCTGATATTACAGGAACGAGTTTGATTGAGCGGGATGCAAATGGAAAGCAGCATTTTTCTTTTAAGGAAGGGCCGATTTTTCACCAGATGGTCTTAGCCGATGAGATCAACCGGGCGACGCCAAAAACGCAGAGCGCCCTTTTAGAAGCAATGGGTGAAAAGACTGTAACCATTCTAGGCGAGACGAAATCGATGGCCCGTCCGTTTTTTGTTTTGGCAACTCAAAATCCCATTGAAATGGAGGGGACATATCCTTTGCCGGAAGCACAAATGGACCGTTTCCTTTGCAAAATTCTAGTGGCTTATCCGAATCGGGCAGAGTTGGCGGAAATCAGCAGGCGGACAACAGGTGCGCAGACAATCGAGCTGGAAAAGAAAATGACGGGGCTGGAATTGCTGGAAGCTCAGCAGTTGGTCAAATCTGTCATGATTGCAGAAGACATTTTAATGGTGGCGGTCGATATTATCCAAAATACCAACCCGCTTGAAAGCGAAATCGGCCAAATCCGGGAATTTGTCCAATATGGCAGCGGCCCCCGCGGCTTGCAAAGCTTGATCCGGCTGGCGAAGGCGCGCGCTTTGGTAGAAGGGCGATTCCATGTTTCCATCAGCGATTTGAAGCATGTGGCCAAGCCTGCTTTAAGGCACCGGCTGCTGCTGAACTATGAAGGAGAAGCGTCCGGGGCAAGTGCAGACGAACTGGTCGGGCAAATCACAGAAATTGCCGGGAAGGGCGTATTAAAATGACTTCGCTGCACTTGCCGGGCGATTGGATAAACCGTCTGAGCCGCTACTCGATAGGCACAAAAGCGAAAATCCGCGGACACCATAAAGGGTCGCATCGTTCTATGCGCTTCGGCTCTTCATTGGATTTTTCGGATTTCCGTGAATATCATCTTGGAGATGATGTCCGCCATATCGACTGGAACGTTTATGCGCGCACCGAGAAAGTTTACATAAAGCGCTTTTTGGATGAGCAAGAGATGCGTGTCCATCTGCTAATGGACAATTCAAAATCAATGGAGAAAAAATGGCTTTTTACGAGGCAATTGGCTTTTTCGCTTGGAATGATGGTTTTGTCGGGCGATGACCGGCTGACGGTTTCGGCGGGGCAAAAAGAAGGAGCGCCTTTCCGTAAAAAAGGGAAATCAGCCAGGAAGCTGTTCGAGCACTTTGTATCGAACCTGCAGGAGCCGGCTGCTTTATCGTTTGCCAGAACTGCCAGTTTCCATGCGGCTAAAGACTCGACTGTGGTGTTCGTTTTGTCGGATGGTTTGGAACCGCTTGAAGACTGGCGGCAGTTTTTCAAACAGGCGCCAAAATATTCGCATGATGTTCGTTTTCTGCACATCCTGTCGAAAGAAGAACGTTTGCCTGAGTATACCGGAGATGTCCGATTTATCGATGAGGAAACCGGTGAAGCTGTCAATGTGACCTTGACGCCAGATGCCGCCGCCAGTTATCAGGAGAAACGCGAAATGCATGAAAAAGGGCTGGAAGCGCTGTGCCGAAAGCATGGCATACATTATTTGCAAGTTTCCGTCGAGGAAGGGATACAGCATGTGTTGTTTCAGCAAATGGCTCGAAAAAAATGGATTGAATGAGGTGAAGCGGCATGAGTTTTTCAGAATGGGGATATTTATGGGCTGCTGTTATGCCTCTTGCCGTACTGCTATATTACTTTTTCCGCAAAAAATACAAAGACCAGCACGTTTCATCCACTTTGCATTGGCGCGAACTCATGAAAGAAATTCATGCATCGCCTTATTTGAAAAAGCTGCAGCATCATATCCTGCTTTATTTGCAGCTGGCGGCGCTCTTGATTTGTCTGTTCGCGCTCCTCGGCCCGCGGTTGGATTCGGAAACATTGGAAGGCAATGAATTCATATTTGTCGTCGACACTTCTGCAACAATGCTGGCAGGAGAACCGGCGGCTTTTAGCAGGCAGCAGGAACTGATGAAAAACCTGATCACTCAAACTGGCGGAAAGCCGGTCACTATCGTGACGACGGGGGCAAGGCCTGAAGTGGTAATGAGAAAAGAACGTGATTCCGATAGGCTGGAAAAAGCGATAGACCAATTGGAAGTCGCCTATGAAAATGCGGAGATAGAACAGACTCTGCTTTTTGCTGAAACGCTTGTTGAAGATGCCTCTACCGTAATTCATGTGTTTACAGATTCTTTGGACCGGTCACTTCTTGCCCATAAAATCGATCAGGTTTATGAGGTCCATGCTATCGGACAGCCTTTGCGGAATGTTTCTATTCGCCAATTCGGGTTGTCGGAAACGGAGGAAGGCATGCGGGCAATCGTTCAAATTGTTAACGAAACTTCAGAAGCCGTTTCCGGCAAACTCATACTTACAGGTGAAGGAATGGAGAAAACAGCGGATATTCAACTGTCATCCAAGGAAGAACTTTTGGTGCCGTTCGAACAATTGCCGGACCAACCGATATGGCAAGCCGAACTGCAAATCGGAGATGATTATTCCGCTGATAATTCCATGGTGGCTGCTGTCAATGAAACCTCAAACAGCGTTGTCGTCGATTCATCGCTCCATGAATTGGTCGGTACGGGTTTCCAATCGCTGAAAGTGGAAGTTAACCTGATGGAACCTGGCCAATTGGCGCAGGCGGCCGCTGTGCCGCTCGTCACTAATCAGACCGATTTGCTGGAAGCCGATATGCCGCTTTTGCTTATCGGACGGGCCGATGAGAAGACCCATCCGGTGGCGGGACCAATCGAAACGGTTCCGCATGCGCTTTTCACGTATGCCTCTCTTGAAGATGTGTATGTTTCGGAAATCTATCCGCCATTTGAAGGCTATGAAACCATCGCTACAATAGGCGAAGAGCCGCTGATTCAAATCTCTCCGGATGGGGATGTTGCCGTATTGACGGACATTCAACTGACAGATTGGCCACTCCATCCGTCTTTCCCGCTGTTTTTATGGAGCACGATCGGCGAACTGTCCGGAACAGACACTCTCTTGGGGTTTTTCCAGCCGAACGAACAGCGTGCAGTGGCGCTCGCTTCAAAAAGCGGAGAATGGGAAGTTTACAAAGACGGGGAATATCTCCAGTCCTATATGGAAGGGCAAGGGCCATTTACAGCGCCGCGACAGCCAGGAGTCTACGAAATAGTGGGAGATGGCAGGACGTTGAAAATGATTGTGCAATTAAGCAATGAAGAGAAAACAATGGCCGAAGGAACCAGTTATAAAATAGGTCGCGCGGAAGCGACTGGTGGAACAGTGGAATTTTCAATTGTTCCTTGGCTGATTTTTGCGGTGCTGTTTCTTCTTGTAGCGGAATGGGAGGTGTATCGCCGTGGAAATGCGCATCGATAATCCCATTTGGCTTTGGTTTTGTTTGCCGGCGATTTTGTATTTTGGATTGGTTGCCATCCAATTTTGGCCGAAAAGCTCAGCGCTTTATCGAACGGTCTATTGCTTGCGCGTAGCTGCTGTTGCTTTATTGATCTTTGCGCTGACAGATCCTTCCCTTTACCGGTCGGAAAAACAGGAACAGATCATTTTTTTGATGGACCGTTCCGCTTCAATGGCTGGCTTGGAAACGGATATGTCCACAACAATCAATGCTGCCCTTTCCGAAAAAGAAGATCATCAATTGGCAGGCGTCTATACGTTTGCGGAAGATTTTCAAAGCTTGGTTCCGATATCAAAAGAGCGGCAAACGGTGCCTGCAGATATCAGCATCAACCAAAACAAGCATACCAATATTGCCCAGGCGCTTGAACTTGCCGCAAATAGCGGAAACAAGGATTTAGCAACACGGATTGTGCTGCTGACCGATGGCAATGAAACCCAAGGTTCGGCGATTGAAAGTTTGGAGCGGCTGCAATCCGAGCGGCTGCAAGTAGACGTTTTCCCGGTAAAACAGCAAGCGGAAAACGATGCAGCCATCACACGGTTTGAAACTCCGGAAAGTGCTTTTCTAGGAGAAGCCCAAGCGTTTTCTGTTTCCATCCATGCAGAAGCCGATGCTGCCGCGCGTTTGATATTTTCAGTGAATGACCAGGATTTTGACCAGAAAGAAGTGTCCTTGTCAGCAGGCAGCAATGTGTTTTCCTATTCCTATCCTGCCGAAGAAGAAGGGCTTGCAAAATATGAAGCGAGGATTGAGGTCGCTGAAGACGCCTTCTTGGAAAACAATAGGTTGGCCAGCATTACTGATATAGGTGGAACGCCTGAAGTGCTGGTTGTCGAAGGTGCGGAAAAGAGTCCGATACCGGCAGTGCTCGACAGGGAAAGAATCAATGTTTCTGAAATGGCTGCAACGCAGCTTCCTCAAAATTTATCCTCAATTCTTGGATACGATGCCGTCATTTTTGATAATGTACCCGCAACTTCAATCGGAGAACAGCAGATGGCAGTGATTGAACAGGCGGTGAAGCAATTCGGACTCGGCTTTATGATGGTCGGCGGCGATCAAAGCTATGGCCTTGGCGGATATTTTAAGACGCCGATTGAACAGCTGCTGCCAGTCGAGATGGAAGTGAAAGGGAAGCATGAATTGCCGTCGCTAGGACTAGTCATAGTTATGGACCGTTCCGGCAGTATGGCAGGAGGGAAAATGGAACTGGCGAAAGAGGCAGCGGCGCGTTCAGTTGAGTTGCTTCGGAGTGATGATACAGTCGGCGTAATCGCTTTTGATGACCGGCCATGGGAAATTGTCCCGACAGAAAAACTAAAGGATCCAAAAGCGGCGACGGACAAAATTTTGTCGGTTGCACCAGGCGGTGGGACAGAAATATACAAGTCGCTCGAAGAAGCCTACAAACAGCTGGAAGACCTGGAATTGCAGCGCAAGCACATCATCTTGCTGACTGACGGGCAATCGGCCACTTCCAATGATTATGATGCCTTGATTGAAGCGGGGATAGAAAACAACGTTACGCTTTCGACCGTTTCAATCGGGCAGGATGCGGACAAAGGTTTACTTGAAGGAATGGCTGGGTCAGGGAACGGCCGCTTTTATGATGTAACAGATGCTACAACGATTCCAGCTATTTTATCCAGGGAAACGATTATGATGTCGCGCACTTATATCGTCGATAAACCATTTTACCCGACAGTTTACAGCAGTAAATGGAATCCTCTTTTCTCAGACGGAATTCCGCAGATGAATGCGTATATCGCTACTACCGCAAAAGGAACTGCTTCAGTCGCACTTGAAAGCGAAGAAGAGGATCCCATACTTGCAACATGGAATTACGGGCTTGGAAAAACTGTCGCCTATACATCAGGCAGCGGTGCATGGAGCGGTGGATTCCAGACTTGGAAAAACTGGCCGGCTTTTTGGAACCGCAATGTTTCCGAGCTGCTTCCTGCATTTGAGGAAGTGCCGTTTTCGGTAGCCAAAAAAGCACAGGGCATTTATACAGTAGAAGATCCGTCGCATTCATCCGCTATATTGGATATCACCGTAGTGGATGAAAAGGGAGACGAAGTGCCGATTCAAACCCAGCCGATTGCCCCAGGAAAAGTGGAAGTTGCATTGGATGCGGAACCAGGCCTGGTATTTTTCAGCATTTCCAACGAAACTGGTGCAGCTTATAAAACCGGACTGGCAGTTCCTTACGGAGATGAATACCGTATAGATGAGCCGAACATGGCAATGCTTACGGCAATTGCAGAAAGAACGGGGGGAACAGTGGCAGATTCGCTGGATGAGGTATTCCGAAATCTTCCGTATGAAAGCGGAACAAAACAGCCGATTCGGCATAACCTGCTCCTGTTTGCAATGATTCTATTTTTCATTGATATCACATTGCGGCGGTTTGGCCTGAAACTGCCGAAAAAACCACTTAAAAGGGCCGCTGAAACCGAAAAGTCTCCAAGAACAGTTGAACAATTGATAAAAGCGAAAAAGAGAAGTTGATCTCTTTTTCGCTTTTATTTTGACGGCAAATTTAAGTTCTGCTCAGCTCCAATAAGTGCTGCTTTTTCAATGACCAAATATTGGCAAGGAAGAAGCAGCCAATCAATATGACGGTTCCGGCGATATACGGGAAGCTGATATTGATATCAAACAAAATCCCGGCCAAAGTAGGGCCGATCATAGTTCCTAAGCTCATGTATGCATTGTTCATACCAGCAGCAAAGCCTTGTTCGTCGCCTGCAAGTTTCGATATCAAAGTGTTGATTGCCGGCCGAAGAAGCGCAGCGCCGGTAAAGAAGACGGAGGATACCAGCAAAATTGTCCAATAAGTATGGACAAACAAAATGGCAATCATGGTAATCGACAAAACTATTAGATTCACCAGGATAATCTTCATTTCACCATAACGCTTGAACAGCCTTTCGATGATGAAAGTTTGGACTATGACTCCTGCAAATCCGCCGACTGTCATCAATACGGCAATATCTGTCGGCGTATAATTGTATTTATGGTCGACGTAAAGAGAAATGGTCGACTGGAAATTTGCGAGGCCAAAAGAGAAAAATAACATGACAAGCAGCATAACAAAATACGGTGTCGCAGTAGAACGTTTCATCTGCCGGAAAAGATTTTCCTGTTTCTCATTGTTGTTTGGAACAGAAGGCACGATATTCGGCAAGACGAAAAATGATACGGCTGCCGCAATCAATGCAACGGATGCGGCGATATAAAAAGGGAACTGCAAACTGACGCCAGCTAAAAATCCCCCGACTCCGGGGCCGATTGTAAATCCGAGCGACATGGAAGCGCCAAGCAATCCCATGCCTCTGCCGCGTTCTTCGTAAGTGGTGATATCTGCTACAAAAGCCATCATCGGCGGAATCAAAAACGCAGAACCAAGGCCGGTGAAAAAACGTGCTAAATATAGAATCCAAAGATCCGTGGCCAGTCCGAAAACCAGTTGAGAAAGTCCGAAAACAATCAATCCAAAAACAATCAAGTTCTTCCGGCCATATTTGTCCGATAATTGGCCGGAAATGGGGGAGAACAGAAATTGCGCCAAAGCAAATGTGGCAATCAATGTTCCGAGTGCCTGTCCGGCAACGCCGAAAGTTTCAAGGTAGGCAGGCATGATCGGAAGGATCAGCCCTATTCCGCTCATAGCAATAAACATATTGAACATCAGTACGTAAAGTGCATAATTTTTTGATTCTGTTGCCATCGGCAATCCTTCTCTCTTCGTTGTTTCGTGTTCCTAAAGTTTAGCATATCTGACTGAACAACTATACCCGAATTGGGAAGAAAAAAACAAGCGGAAAACCTCTATACCGCTCCTTCCTGCATATTTAGAATTGGAAAGCAACAAAGTCCGCCATCTGCTCATCAGCAAATTTGTCATTTTGGAGAACGCTTTCATTCTGTTGTATAAATTTTTGAAAAACTTATTCATATCTATTGCAATTCTTGTTCAAAAGTCTTTATTATAAAGGAACGACAGAAAGAATTTTGCCGCAAAACACGCATTTGATGCTATTATGGTAAAGGTGCTTAAAAAGAAGAAGCTTAGCCATTACTTTGGGAGTGATCCGCTTGAACGGGAAAATGAATTTTTTTCTGGACCCAGCAAAAAGGGTGGTCCGAAAATCTTCAATCATGAATTACAAACAAAACCAACAAGGACTTTATTTGGTTGCAAATAAAAAATTTATCAATTGGATGGAAGTCCATACGTATTGCCATACGTGCTTATCCGCTCTTACATTCGATGACGAGTTCGATGCAAGCTACTGTGCGACATGCAACGAGTGGCGTGAAGAACAATGCAGCGACAGCAGCTGCGAATATTGTGAGAATCGGCCGACGCGGCCGTTAGATCCCCGCCGATGAGGCGGGTTTTCTTTGTTTTACCCCAGATTGATGAGAACAGATCTTTAGAATGGATTGAAGCTTTTTCTTTATGAGGATGGGAAAAGTAAGGTAATATGGAAGTAGCAAAGGATATGGAGGAAGCACAATGAAAAAGGAATTTGTAGTTATTGGATTAGGGCGTTTTGGAGGAAGCATTGTCAGAGAACTGATTGAACAAGACGCAGATGTGATGGCGATCGATAAAGATTCTGAGCGCGTAGATGAGTTTGCGACAATCGCCACCCAAGCCATTGTTGCGGATACGACCGATGAAGCTGTGCTTAAATCTCTTGGCATCCGAAATTTTGAACACGTTATTGTGGCAATCGGAGAAAATATCCAAGCGAGCATCTTGACGACATTGATGCTTAAAGATATTGGTGTGAAAGAAATCACGGTAAAAGCGCAAAATGATTACCATGCAAAAGTATTGAGTAAAATCGGCGCTGACCATGTGGTCCATCCTGAACGCGATATGGGAATCCGGATTGCCCACAATATGTTATCGAATAACGTGCTGGATTACTTGGAGCTTTCAGATGAGCATTCCATCATGGAAATCCGTGCAAATGAAAAATTGGCCGGCTTTACATTGATCCAGCTCGATATCCGCGCAAAATATGGCATCAACATAGTGGCTATCAAGCGGGGCGGGGATATTATTGTATCGCCGCAAGCTGATATGGAAATTCAATTAGGAGATATCTTGATCATTATCGGTTCAGATGCCGACATCAACCGTTTTGAGAAAAAAGTTCTCAACTAAAAAAGGAAGCCCCGATATCGGGGCTTCCTTTTTGGTTGCTTAAACTTCCATGATGATTGGCAATACCATCGGACGGCGTTTTGTTTTTTCATACAAGTATGGTCCGAGCACGTCAGAGATTTCGCTTTTCAGCTCAGCCCATTCGGTGTTTTTGCCGTTGATTTTCTTGTTCAAGTGGCGGTTCAGCATTTGCTGCGCTTCATAGATCATTGTACCGGATTCACGCATGTACACAAAACCGCGGGAAATGATATCCGGCCCTGATACCATTTTGTTTTTCTGCATATCGACGGATACGACAACGATAACCAAGCCTTCTTCCGAAAGGATGCGGCGATCGCGAAGTACAATATTGCCGATATCGCCAATGCCGCTGCCGTCGATGTAAACATCGCCGGAAGGGACGCGGCCAGCGATTGAAGCTTCATCTTGCCCCAAAGCAAGAACTTCACCGTTTTCCATGATAAACGTATTTTCTTCTGGAACGTCGCAATCGATGGCAAGCTGCGAATGCATTTTCAACATCCGGAATTCGCCGTGTATTGGCATGAAGAATTTCGGTTTGATCAAACGAAGCATCAGTTTCTGTTCTTCTTGTGAACCATGTCCGGATGTATGGATATTGTTGAGCGATCCATGAATGACATCCGCTCCGGCGCGGAACAGCAAGTTGATGGTACGATTCACGCTGCTCGTGTTCCCCGGAATCGGAGAAGATGAGAACACAACTGTATCGTTCGGCTGAATTTGAATTTGGCGATGAGTACCATTGGCGATGCGTGAAAGTGCGGCCATCGGTTCACCTTGAGAACCTGTGCAAAGAATCAAAACTTCGTTTGCAGGGAGGCGGTTCAATGTCTGGGTGTCGACAAATGCATCTTCTGGTGCATTGATATAGCCAAGCTCACGGCCGATTGTAATGGCGTTATCCATGCTACGGCCAAAAACTGCGATTTTGCGGCCTTGGGCTACCGCTTCGTCCGTCACTTGCTGCAACCGGTAAATATTTGAAGCAAATGTCGCAAAAATCAAGCGGCCATCCACTTTTCTCATGATATCCCGGATCGTGTCCCCGACTTTGCGTTCTGACATGGTGAAGTTTGGAACCTCAGCATTAGTGCTGTCAGAGAGCAGGCATAAGACGCCTTCGCTGCCGATTTGCGCCATTTTCAGCAAGTTTGCTGGCTCGCCTACCGGAGTGAAGTCGAATTTGAAGTCTCCTGTATGCACAATATTGCCGGGCGGCGTTTTAACGACAACACCGAATGCATCCGGAATACTATGGGTGGTACGGAAAAAGCTAACTGCTGTTTTACGGAACTTGATGACATCATCTTCTTCGATTTCCGTCATTTTTGTTTGGCGCAAAAGACCGTGTTCTTCAAGTTTCTTGCGAAGCAATCCAAGGGCCAATTTGCCTCCGTATACAGGAATGTTGATTTTCTTCAGCAAGTAAGGAATACCGCCGATATGGTCTTCGTGGCCATGTGTGATGAAAAGGCCTTTGATCTTATCAATATTTTTAACTAAATACGTGTAATCCGGAATTACATAATCGATTCCGAGCAAATCGTCTTCCGGAAATTTGATGCCTGCATCAATAAGGATGATTTCATCCTGAAATTGAACGCCATACGTATTTTTGCCGATTTCGCCCAGTCCGCCAAGTGCGAAAACAGCTGTTTGATCATTTTTTACAAATTTCATACTTATTTAAGGCTCTCGACTTCGTAATTTTGGCTCGCTTGTTCATATTCCAAATGGCTGCCTTCAAGCAGCTGAACAAACTCGATGTTGTAGTTGCGGTCTTTTAAGTGTTGGCGCACTTCACGCTCGGTAGATGCTTCAACATAGAGGCTTTTAGTGTTTTCGCGAACTGGTACCTCAAAACGGTTTTCTTGATAATAAACTTTAAAAATCATAATTTGCTCTCCTTTTTCCACGTTCAAAATAAATTCACTTTCTTTATATTATCATGTCATTGTTTTAAAATAAAGAATAGCCCTCCTTTTTATCAAGGAGGGCTACCAAATTATGCAATTTTCTTTTTGTTCATGATGCCATTAAGCTGTCTAACAAGTTTTCTTTTTAAACGCTTTAACATGGCTAATCACTCCTTATGCATAGTATACTATATTTTCAGAAAAAAGTAAACCAGAGCTGCTGTTGCTGCGAACTGGGAAAGAATGGAGAATGCAAGGTGGGAAAGTTATTGCTTTTGGACATTGATGGGACTTTACTGAATACAAAAAAAGAGCTGCCGGCATCTGCGAAAGAGGCGCTTCTGGCAGCCCGTGCGAACGGCCATGAGCTGGCGGTCGCCACCGGGCGCGGGCCTTTCATGGCGAAGAAAGTATTAGATGAACTGAAGATCGATACATTTATCACCTTCAACGGACAGTACATAGTCCACCAAGGCGTGCCAGTGCATAAAGAGGCACTGGATCCGGACACGCTTTCCGATATAGTTGAGTTTGCTGAGAAACGGGATCATCCGCTGGTCTTTTTGACGGATGAGAAGATGGTCTCAAGCATCGACTACCATCCGGATATTGATGAAAGCATTAAAACACTCAAATTTTCCCATCCGAAAATGATCGAGAATTTCCACTTGGAAAACGATATTTATCAAGCGCTGCTGTTCTGCGAGCAGGAAGAAGAACCGCAATACAAAGAGGCGTTCGCGAATATGGATTTTATCCGCTGGCACCGCGTTTCTTGCGATGTCGTGCCAAAAGGCGGCACAAAAGCGCGCGGCATTGAACGGCTGATCAAAATAACAGGCCACTCGATCGAAGACACCATCGCGTTCGGAGACGGTTTGAATGATGTTCAAATGATGGCTACCGCAGGATACAGTGTTTCTATGGGGAATGGAACAGAAGAGACAAAACAACAGGCATCTTATGTGACAGACCACGTCGACAACGATGGCCTGGCAAAAGCATTCCGCCATATCGGATTGATTTGAAAAAGAGCTTCGGGAATTATTCTCCCGAAGCTCTATCTATTGGAATGGCATTTTCGATTTCTGCAAATGGATTTTTAGGGTTGATATGATCGAAGAACATGACACCGTTCAAATGATCCAGTTCATGTTGAAAAGCGATAGCCGGCAATCCTTTCAGGCGCATCTTGTATTCCTTGCCTTCAATATCAAACGCTTTGACCGTAACGCGGGCATATCTCGGCACATAGCCGGGAACGGCCCGGTCAACGCTCAAACAACCTTCGCCCGCTGACAAATAAGCTTTTTCGACCGAATGGCTGACAATTTTCGGGTTTATGGCAATCAAGCTTAAATTCTCGCCGGAGTTTTCATCAAAGTGCAGAGCAAAAATGCGCTTTGGCACATTGACTTGAGGCGCAGCAATGCCGACCCCGGGCCGCAAGTCATATTTCTCGATCATTTCATCATTCTGGCTGTTAACTACATATTCCAGCAAATCCTCGCTGAGTTTGCGGTCTTCTTCGGATAGCGGAAATGCAACTTCTTTTGAACGCATGCGAAGAGTCGGATGTCCTTCGCGGACAATGTCTTTCATAAGTATCAAGTTGTTTCATCCTTTCATTGGTCGTACCATTCCCATAAGTATAGCGCAATAAAAGCCGGGGAGAAAGAAAAAAACCCAGAGAGTCAGTTGTGTTTTTTTTGGCGAAAGTCTATAGTTAACTCATGTATGTAAGGAGGGTTTTGAGTGAAAAGGACTATGATGGCTACATTATTTTCAAGTGCATTGCTTTTAAGCGCCTGTTCAGGACCATCTCCTGGTGAGCAATTGGACAACGTGCTGAAAGATACGTTTGAAGCAGAACAGGACTACCGAAGCACCCAAGGTGAAATGGAAAAGCTGGAGAAAAATGAACAGCAACTCTTCGAATCAATCATGGCTCTTACCCAAGAGCAGCAGGAAGAAGTAAAGGCCCAGGCAGAAGAAGCACTGGCTTCGGCAGACGAGAGGCTGGCTCTTCTTGAACAGGAAAAAGAATCCATGGGAACTGCTGAGGAAAGCTTCAGTGAAATTGATACAGTGATCGAGGAAGCGGAAGAGGGGGTCAAAGCGGATCTGGCGGCATTGAAAGAAAAAATGCAAGAACGTTTTAATGCGCACGCCGAATTCGCGGATGCCTACGGAAAGCTTACAAACCTGCAAAAAGAATTATATGAAATGCTCCTTAACGAAGAAACGGATATTCAGATGCTTCAAGAAAAAACTGCAGAAGTGAACGAGCAGAATGAGATTGTCCAAAAAGCTGTTACAGTGTTCAACGAACATACAGAACAGTTTAATGAATTGAAAAATAGCGTGATTGACAACTTAACGCAAGAATGACGATATAGCAGCCTTTTGGCTGCTTTTTTCTGTCCTATAAAAGATGCTGTAAAAAAATACTGTTTTATAATACAGTGTTCGATAATGTACTGATACAGTTTTTTGAAAGCCGAATGGGGTGGTATTAAACAATGCTTGATAATATTAGGTTCGCAATGATTGACCACGTAAATCTACTAACGTATACTGAGTAAGGAAATGCAATTGTATTACTAAATAAATAGAGTAATGTTAATACAGATAAAAAGGAGAGTTGCTTTTATGGCTGAGAAAAAATCACTGTTGTTCGATCCAGTGGAAACGCTTCACTCAATCGAAGAAAAGTTTGAAATGGTCCAAATTTTGAACGAAGAAGGCGAAATTGTCAATGAAGAGGCAGATCCGAAGCTATCGGATGAAGATCTTCAGGAATTAATGAGCCGTATGGTATACACAAGAATTCTGGATCAGCGTTCTATTTCGTTGAACCGCCAAGGCCGTTTGGGTTTCTATGCTCCAACTGCCGGGCAGGAAGCTTCGCAATTGGCTTCGCAATTTGCACTTAAAAAAGAAGATTTCATTTTACCGGGATATCGTGATGTGCCTCAATTGATTTGGCACGGTTGGCCGCTGCACCAAGCATTCTTATTCTCGCGAGGCCATTTCATGGGCAACCAGATGCCTGAAGGCCTGAACATTTTGCCGCCGCAAATCATCATCGGGGCGCAATACATTCAAGCTGCAGGAGTTGCACTTGGCATGCAAAAACGCAAGAAAGAAGCGGTTGCCATTACGTACACAGGAGACGGCGGTTCTTCGCAAGGCGATTTCTATGAAGGCATCAACTTTGCTGGATCTTACCGCGCGCCGGCAATCTTCATCGTGCAAAACAACCAATACGCGATTTCTACGCCGCGTGAATTGCAGACATCTGCAAAAACCATCGCTCAAAAAGCAGTAGCTGCAGGGATTCCTGGAGTATTGGTGGACGGCATGGATCCATTAGCAGTTTATGCAGTGACACGCGACGCCCGCGAACGCGCAATCAGCGGCGGCGGCCCGACTTTGATCGAGACAATGTGCTACCGCTATGGCCCTCATACAATGGCAGGGGATGACCCGACTCGCTACCGTACTTCGGATATCGACAGCGAATGGGAAAAGAAAGACCCTCTTGTTCGTTTCCGCAAATACCTGGAAGCGAAAGGCTTATGGAGCGAAGAGAAAGAAAACGAAGTAATTGAAAGAGCTAAAGATGAAATCAAGGCAGCTATCAAAAAAGCGGACAGCGCGCCGAAACAGACTGTTACAAACATGCTGGAAATCATGTACGAAGAGGTTCCATTCAATGTGAAAGAACAGCTGGAAATCTACAAAGCGAAGGAGTCGAAGTAAGCAATGGCACAAATGACGATGATTCAAGCGATTACGGACGCTCTGAGAACAGAATTGAAAAACGACGAAAATGTTCTTGTTTTCGGTGAAGACGTCGGAAATAACGGCGGAGTTTTCCGTGCAACTGAAGGTTTGCAAAAAGAGTTTGGCGAAGACCGCGTGTTTGATACACCTCTTGCGGAATCTGGTATTGGCGGCCTTGCGATCGGCTTGGCTTTGCAAGGTTTCCGCCCGATTCCAGAAATCCAATTTTTCGGATTCGTTTATGAAGTGATGGATTCCATCAATGGACAAATGGCTCGTATGCGTTTCCGCAGCGGCGGCAGCTTGAATGCGCCTGTAACGATCCGCTCCCCATTTGGCGGCGGTGTTCATACACCGGAAATGCACGCTGATTCATTGGAAAGCTTGATGACTTCACAGCCAGGCTTAAAAGTGGTTGTACCATCAACACCATATGATGCAAAAGGTTTGCTTATCTCTTCTATCCGCGACAATGATCCGGTAGTTTTCCTTGAGCATTTGAAACTTTACCGCTCTGGCCGCCAGGAGGTGCCGGAAGAATCTTATACGATTCCTTTAGGCAAAGCCGATGTGAAACGTGAAGGAAAAGACCTTTCAATCATCACTTACGGCGCAATGGTCCAAGAAAGCCTGAAAGCGGCTGAAGAACTTGAAAAAGAAGGCTATTCAGTGGAAGTGGTCGACTTGCGTACGATCCAGCCTCTAGACATCGAAACAATCATTGCTTCTGTCGAGAAAACTGGCCGGGCAATGGTAGTGCAGGAAGCACAAAAACAAGGCGGCATTGCAGCTGGAGTTGTAGCTGAAATCACAGACCGTGCGATTTTGAGCTTGGAAGCGCCGGTATTGCGTGTTACGGCACCGGATTCAATCTTCCCATTCTCGCAAGCTGAACAAGTTTGGCTGCCGAACTCGAAGGATATAGTAGAAACAGCGAAAAAAGTTCTTACGTTCTAATAGTTGCGTAAAAGAAAGGGTGAAACTAATGGCTTTTGAATTTCGTTTACCGGATATCGGAGAAGGTATCCACGAAGGTGAAATCGTAAAATGGTTCGTCACAGTTGGAGACACAATCGAAGAGGACGACATTCTGTTTGAAGTGCAAAATGACAAATCGGTCGTTGAAATGCCTTCACCAGTGACAGGGAAGATTTTAGAAATCCTAGTTGAAGAAGGAACTGTAGCAGTAGTGGGCGACGTATTGGTTCGCATCGACGCAGAAGGCGCAGATGACATCCAATTCAAAGGCAGCCATGCCGGCCAAGACGGCAATGTCCAAGAAGTTGAAGAAAGCACAGAAGAATTGGTTCAATCCGGCACTTCTGAGTCCAGCCAAAAAGTCGACAAAGCTCCTGTCAAAGAAGAAGTTCCGAATGTAGGGAACACTGGAGCTGGCGCTCAGCCTCAAGTTGAAACCGAAGCAGATCCGACAGCGCGAGTTATCGCAATGCCATCTGTCCGCAAATTTGCCCGCGACCAAAACGTCGATATCAAGCAAGTGAACGGTTCCGGCAACAATGGCCGAGTTCTAAAAGAAGATGTTGAGTCGTTCTTGAGCGGCGGCCAGCAATCATCAGCTGCTCCTGCTCCTGAAGAAGCGAAAGCGGAAGCTCCAGCTGCAGCAAAAGAAGAAACGCCAAAAGCGCCATCAACTGTTTCTGTGCCTGAAGGCGAATTCCCGGAAACTCGTGAGAAAATGTCTGGAATCCGCAAAGCAATCGCTAAGGCGATGGTCCATTCGAAACATACAGCACCTCACGTAACGCTTATGGATGAAGTGGATGTTACAGAACTTGTCGCGCACCGCAAAAAGTTCAAAGACATCGCTGCTGAAAAACAAATCAAGTTGACGTATTTGCCATATGTGGTAAAAGCGCTAGTCAGCACATTGCGCGAATTCCCGGCTTTAAATACATCTCTTGATGATGCAACAAGCGAAATCGTCCAAAAACATTACTTCAACATCGGCATCGCGGCGGATACTGACAAAGGCTTGTTAGTGCCGGTCGTTAAGAACGCTGACCGTAAATCTGTTTTCTCGATTTCATCAGAGATCAACGAACTAGCTGAAAAAGCCCGTTCTGGAAAATTGTCTCCAAATGAAATGAGAGGTGCGTCTTGCTCGATCACGAATATCGGTTCTGCGGGCGGCCAGTGGTTCACGCCAGTTATCAACCATCCGGAAGTTGCAATTCTTGGAATCGGACGCATTGCAGAAAAGCCTGTAATTAAAAATGGTGAAATCGTGGCAGCTCCTGTGTTAGCATTGTCATTGAGCTTTGACCACCGCATGATTGATGGAGCGACTGCGCAGCATGCATTGAACCACATTAAACGCTTATTGAGCGAACCAGAACTATTATTAATGGAGGCGTAAACTTATGGTAGTAGGAGATTTCCCAATCGAAACAGATACGCTCGTCATCGGCTCCGGCCCTGGCGGATATGTTGCAGCGATCCGTGCTGCTCAAACAGGCCAAAAAGTAACAATCGTTGAAAAAGAATATATCGGCGGCGTGTGCCTTAACGTCGGCTGTATCCCATCAAAAGCGTTGATTTCAGTAGGGCACCGTTTTGAAGAAGCGAAGCATTCGGATGATATGGGTGTCATTGCAAACGAAGTTACCCTTAACTTTGAAAAAGCCCAAGCTTTCAAAAATGGCGTAGTTAAGAAATTGACTGGCGGTGTTGAATCGCTGTTGAAAGGCAACAAAGTAGAAATCGTACGCGGGGAAGCTTACTTTGTTGATACGAATACAATTCGTGTCATCACTGAAAACGCTGCTCAAACGTATAAATTCAAAAATGCCATTATTGCTACCGGCTCACGCCCTGTAGAAATCCCGACATTCAAATTCTCGAAACGCGTCATCAACTCAACGGGTGCTTTGAATCTTGATGAAGTGCCGGGCAAACTAGTAGTTATCGGCGGCGGCTACATCGGAACGGAACTTGGGACAGCATATGCAAATATGGGTTCTGAAGTGACAATCCTTGAAGGTGCTCCGGATATCTTGGCTGGATTTGAAAAACAAATGACAGCTATCGTTAAAAAAGGCTTGAAGAAAAAAGGCGTTGAAGTTATCACTAATGCTTCTGCAAAAGGCGTTGAAGAAACTGAAACTGGTGTTACAGTCACTTACGCTGCAGGCGGAGAAGAAAAAACGGTTGATGCCGATTACGTATTGGTGACAGTTGGCCGCCGTCCGAACACGGATGAGATGGGACTTGAAGAAGTCGGAGTCGAATTTGGCGAGCGTGGCTTGATCAACGTTGACAAGCAGTGCCGCACAAACGTTCCGAACATCTATGCAATCGGTGATGTTGTCGCAGGCCTGCAATTGGCTCACAAGGCATCATACGAAGGGAAAGTTGCTGCGGAAGCGATTGCCGGCGAGTCATCAGTAGTCGATTACTTGGCAATCCCTGCGGTTTGCTTCACGGATCCTGAACTTGCTAGCGTCGGTTTGACTGAAGAGCAAGCAAAAGCAGAAGGATTTGAAGCAAGCGCTGCTAAATTCCCATTTGGCGTAAACGGCCGCGCGCTTTCATTGAATGCAACTGAAGGGTTCGTGAAATTGGTTTCGCGTAAATCAGACGGTTTGCTTCTTGGAGCACAAATTGTTGGAGCTGGCGCATCAGACATGATCGCTGAACTTGGCCTTGCAATCGAAGCAGGAATGACTGTTGAAGATATCGCAATGACAATCCACGCTCACCCAACGTTAGCTGAAGTTACTATGGAAGCTGCCGAAGTAGCAATGGGAGCACCAATCCACATCCTTAAATAAGTTGAAAGAAGCCGCAAATCTTTGCGGCTTCTTTTTTTGTTCAAAAGGTCCCTGGGAATTTGCAGGAAATATCGCTTGCATATTAAAATTGGAATAAAAAGGGCGGTTTATCCCTTATCATATAAATAAACGCGAGGAAAACCGGTCGTTGGTAAGTTCCGCCTTGTGGGCTTCTGTAATTTTATGTAATGAATGATTGATTTATGCTAAAATTGAGGTCGAAAGGATTACAGGTGATAAAACGATGATATATGCGAAATTCTTTTTTATGGCCGCAAGCTTGGCTTTATTGACAGCATGCGGCAACGGTGGAGAGTCTGCCGAAGAAGCAACAGAATCTACAGAGCAGCAAGGAACAGTCGAAGAGACTGCTGCCGAAACAGAAGAAACCGCTGATGCTGAAAAAGAAGCAGCGGAAAAAGCGGAAAAAGAAAAAGCCGAAAAAGAAAGAGCCGAAGCGGAAGCGAAGGCTGAAGCAGAAAAACCGAAGTACAAACTCAATCCGGCATTCTGGGGATTCGAACCCCTTGAAGGCGCTGAAGCCGAAGCTGTCCTTGTCACTATAGATGATGCTCCTGACAAGCATTCACTGGAAATGGCAGAAACGCTGAAAGAAAAGGATGTGCCGGCAATTTTCTTTGTCAATGGGCATTTCCTGGATACGGATGAGGAAAAAGAAACCTTGAAAAAAATCCATGATATGGGCTTTGCAATTGGAAACCATACGGAAACGCATGCAAATCTACAAGGAATTTCTAAAGAACAGCAAAGGGAGGAAATTTTGGCCCTAAGCAAGACAGTTGAAGAAGTGACTGGTGAAAAACCGGAATTTTTCCGTGCACCTCAAGGGCTCAATACAGATTTCAGCAAGGAGCTTGTTGAAAAAGAAGGCATGTTGCTTATGAACTGGACATATGGCTATGACTGGAACCAGGAGTATATGGATGCCTCTGCATTGGCTGATATCATGGTCAATACAGAGTTTTTGACCAATGGCGCCAATCTTTTGATGCATGACCGCGAATGGACCGCTGAAGCATTATCGGACATAATAGATGGCCTGAATGAAAAAGGCTATAGCTTTATCGACCCGGCCGAAATCGAAGGCGTGAAATGAAAGAACGGCCCGGAAGCTTGCTGCTTCCGGGCCGTTCTGCTGATTTTATCTGATGGCTTGCTGCTCCTTGATAACACGGAGCATTTTTAAACTATCGTCTTCAGGTCCTTGAACCGGCAGGCCGGCTTCAATGTTCATGCGGATATATTCAATATTTTCCTGGGTGATGATTTCCCCCGGGATAAAAATCGGGATGCCTGGGGGGTAAACCATGATAAATTCCGCAGAAATGCGCCCGACAGCTTCAGCGATCGGAATCACTTCCGTTGTTGCGTAAAACGCGTCACGAGGCGTCATGGCAAGCCGCGGAATGTCTGGAATAAGAACAGTAGGCTCAACAATTGCAGCTTCAGAATCGAACGTGGCGCTCATTCTTTGAAGTGCGTTAATCAGCAGGTTTAGCTCTTTGCGCGAGTCGCCGATCGTTATCAAGCATAAGATATTATAGAGGTCGGACAATTCCACTTCGATATTGGCTTTTTCCCTTAGCCATTCCTCTGCCTGATGGCCGGTAATGCCAAGATCTTTGACACTGATCAATAATTTTGTCGGATCCATATCAAATGTCGCCGAAGTTTTCAGCAATTCTTTGCCTACACAGCGCAAGTGCGGAATTTTGTTGATGCGTTTGCGGCCGTCCTGAGCCAGGCGGATTGTTTGGTCAATCAAGTCATAGCCATGGACTGCAAGCTGTCTGCGGGCAGTATCAAGAGATGCCAGAATTGGATAGGATGTTGAAGTCGTGGTTAACATTGAAAGAGTCGATTGAACGCGTTTCGGCGAAACAAGGCCTTCGCGCACGTTCAATACGGAACTTTGTGTCATTGATCCGCCCAATTTATGGACGGAAGTTGCGGCCATATCGGCGCCAGCCGCCATTGCGGATACCGGCAATGCTTCATGGAAATGGATATGGACGCCGTGGGCTTCATCCACCAGCACTGGGATGTCACGGGTATGCGCGATATCCACTATACGCTTCAAATCGGCAGCTACACCGAAATAAGTCGGGTTGATCACGAGTACCGCTTTGGCATCCGGATATTCATTCAATGCTTTTTCTACAGCTTCGGCAGAAATGCCGTGTGAGATGCCAAGGTCCGGATCGACTTCCGGATGGATGAAAATTGGAATGGCTCCTGCAAAAACAATGGCCGACATAATGGATTTATGTACATTTCTCGGCACCAGGATTTTGTCGTTTGGACCGACGACGCTTAAAATCATCGTCATGATGGCGCCGCTCGTGCCCTGTACAGAAAAGAAGGTGTAATCTGCGCCAAACGCTTCGGCAGCCAGTTCTTGCGCTTGTTTGATGGCTCCTTTGGGAGAGTGGAGATCATCCAAAGGGGCTATATTGATCAAGTCGATGGATAATATATTATCGCCGACAAATTCCCGGAACGCGGGATCGACGCCTTGGCCTTTTTTATGGCCGGGAATGTGAAATTGGATCGGGTGCCGGTTTCGGTGCTTCAGTAACGCATCGAATAACGGAGTTTCTAATTGAGACAATGGGTAGCACACCTCGCTTTATAAAAATGAAAACAAAAAGAATTATAGCATGATGCTACACGCTATACTATAAAAATAAAAGGATTTTGCCTCCCTCCATCGAATACAGGAAATATAGGGAAAAGGAGAGGGTAGTATGCGCTTTGATACAAGAGTTACCGAGTTGCTCGGTACCCGTTTGCCGATTGTCCAAGGCGGGCTTGCTTATTTGGCCTACGCAGAACTTGCGGCAGCTGTTTCTAATGCCGGCGGCCTCGGCCAGATCACAGCGATGAGTTTGGGTACGCCTGAGCAGTTGCGTGAAGAAATCCGGACGGTACGCAGATTGACGGATCGGCCATTCGGCGTTAATTTTGCAATAGGGGAACATGGGCGCGCGTTTGCTCCTATGCTTGATGCGGCAATTGGGGAAAATGTTCCGGTCATATCCATGACCGGCGGCAATCCTGCACCAATTTTTGAACAGCTGGCAGGAACTTCGGTTAAAAAATTGGTCTTGGTAGCCGCCAGGCGGCAAGCGGAGAAAGCTGAAAATCTTGGTGCAGATGCTGTGATGGTGGTCGGCCAAGAAGGAGGGGGGCACTTGGGGCGTGATGATGTCGGCACAATGGTGCTCATCCCCCAAGTTGCAGATGCTGTCTCGATACCGGTGATCGCTTCTGGGGGAATCGGTGACGGACGAGGTTGGATGGCCGCCCATGCCCTAGGGGCTGAAGGCATTGAAATGGGTACGCGCTTTATTGCAACCAAAGAATGTGTGCATGCATCTGAAGCGTATAAAAAGGCGTTGGTCAGCAGCTCAGAGAGCGAAACCGTCGTCATCAAGCGAAGCATCGGCGCACCCGCCAGAACGCTTCATAACAGCTGGACGGACCGCATTCTGGAAGTTGAGCGGGAAAATCCCAGCTATGAAGCGCTGAAGGAGCTTATTAGCGGGGAAGCCAATAAAAGGTTTATTTATGAAGGAAATGCAGAAGAAGGATTTGGTTGGGCAGGCCAGGTGACCGGCCTGATCAAAGATGTGCCGAGCGTTCAGGAATTGTTGGATAGGATGGAGCAGGAAGCCATTGCTATCCGCAAAAAATGGGCGACTATTTTATGAAAGCAGGGAAGGCAGATGGAATATTCTTATCCATTCTCAATAGACTGGTCAACGGATGAAATTATAGACGTTGTATCTTTTTTTGAAGGAATCGAAATGGCATACGAAAAAGGAATCAACCGGCAAGACATGTTTGCGCGCTACAAAAAATTCAAGGAAGTGGTTCCTTCGATGTCGGAAGAAAAAACATACTTCCGTGAATTTGAAGAGGAAAGCGGATATGCAAGTTTTCCTGTCATCAAAGACATGAAATCAAAAGGCGATGGCGACTTGATAAGGCTCCAAAAAAAATAAAAAACCCCGCAGCGGAAAGCTGCGGGTTTTTTGGATGATAATCTATAGAATCCAAGGTTTGGGAATTTTCTTGCATGATCCAACCTGGCTGGTGGATTGCTCACCGCTTTTTTGGCCGATAGGATTTCACTCCTGCGGTTGAAGACTATCGGATATAATGAGTCATATTTAGCGCAAAAAAAGGAACGGTGAACCAATTTTCAGATAAGTCGTACATTTCCCTTTACTTTTGTGTCAAAATAGTATATAAAGGAAGCAATTCTTCGAATGTTTGGTCGACAAGCTTTTCAAAGTCTTTTTCTGGCATTGAAACAGCTTGCTCTCGTGGAAGGTGCCGGCCGATGACAAACTCCCCTTTTTTTACATCTCGGAGCCGGATGACCAGTTTTTCAATTTCTTCTTGGCTCAATTGATCCAAAGAAGTCGCCTCCGGTTTCATATGGTCCCCGGCGATGACAAAATCATCCGGCAATGAATGGATGATTTCGGTCTTCAAAAGTTGTTCAGCCATTTTGCTTTTGCCCGGTGCTTCGTAAATGACGGCTAAAATGATGAACACATGGCTTTCCCATAAGCCGATCTGGAAATGGGGAACCGCTTTATAGCCTCTTTTATATGGAGCAAATGCCACCCAGCTGTCTTTTGGCGGATGTACTGTTCTGCGTAAGTGTTTTGCGACGTGAGGAAAAAATTCATCGCCGGTTTTCCCGGAGAAGAATGATGAATACTCTCGTCCAAGCTCTTCAAATTTAGGGCGCACGCGTTCGATCAGTGCTGCCATTCGTCCCTCTAACCCTGGTGTTTCAAAAACTTCAAAGTCGTGCTCATTCCAAAAAGTTGTCACGGTTATTTTTCCTCCTTAATTTCACAATACATGTTTCATCTTACCCGACTTTGGGAAGAAAGAATATAAATATACTTTTCTCCCATAAGCCGCTGGACAACCGTTTCTCTTGCTCTAATAATATTTCAGAATTATTGAAAAATAGGACGGAAAGGGGTGCTCGTTATGAAACAGATGATTCAGATTATCCGAAAGGCGGACGTCGAAAAAGAATATATATCCGTACTGAAACTAGAACTAGATTATGAATTAGCTTCTTTATTCGACGCGTTGAAAGTAAACGAAAGCCGGCAGATAGAAAAAAGCAAAAAACGGCTTCATGAGATTCATGCGGAACTGGAGGCACTTCATGCGTTCTAATTTATTCATCACATAAAGGCACCTACTGGTTCAAGACAGTAAGTGCCTTTCTCGTTATAATGGAGAAAACAGAAAGGAGGCGAAAGGATGGAATTGCATGCAATGGACCTGTACATAAAATCCTTGATCAAAGAGGCAGGCCACTTGATCCGCAATTCGTTTGTAACTGAATTGGTTGTCGAAGCAAAATCGAATGTCAATGATTTGGTGACGAATATGGACAAGGAAATTGAAAAGTTTTTTATCTCCCGAATCCGTCGTGATTTTCCGGGACACCGGGTATTTGGGGAAGAAGGTTTTGGGGACGTTATTGAAGATTTGGCAGGCACAATCTGGATGTTGGATCCGATAGATGGAACGATGAATTTTGTCCATCAAAAAAGCAATTTTGCCATATCGCTGGGAGTTTATGAAGATGGAGTCGGAAAGCTTGGATACATATATGATGTGGTCAATGACAACTTTTATCATGCAGTCCATGGAGAAGGCGCCTATTGCAATGATGAAAGGCTGATGCCTTTAGAAGAAACTTCTTTGGACAAGTCAATCGTGGGCATCAATGCGACTTGGGTTACGCCAAACAAATATATTAGGCATGAGGACAGCATCCGCTTGATCCAGGATGTGAGAGGGACCCGCTCCTATGGCTCTGCCGCTTTGGAATTGGCTTTTGTCGCATCAGGCCGGTTGGATGCCTATGTATCCATGAGGCTATCTCCTTGGGATATTGCGGGAGGCATGGTTATTGCGCGGGAAGTGGGGGCGGTCGCCACCAACTTCAAAGGCGAACCTGCCAACTTGCTGGGGCAGGATTCGTTTATCGCCGCCAACCCTTCGGTGCATTCGCAAATCTTAAACGGCTACATCAATTTAAAATAAGAAAAAGGCGCAGAACTGTCTGCGCCTTTTTCTTGTTTTATAATAATCCGGCATCCATCATTTCTTTCTTTTTCTTAAAGCCTAGTCCCATAACCGCGCACAAGGCCAAAACAGCAAACAAAATTCCTGGAATGCTCCGAAGCCCTACTGCTGCGCCGATTCCGACCATTGACAATATGGCTGCGAGCGAATATAACATGAAGATCCATTTTATATTTTTCAATCGATTTGCCTCCCGCCGCTTTGCTTGAAATAAAATCTTAGGGTTTTGCCCCTATATGTGCTATACTAACACAGTTATAGACATGAAAAAAGAATATTGGAGTGAAAGTATGACGAACTTACGTAATGACTTAAGAAACATTGCTATTATTGCCCACGTTGACCATGGTAAAACAACTCTAGTGGATCAGCTTCTTCAGCAGTCAGGGATTTTCCGTTCAAACGAACATGTAGAAGAGCGCGCAATGGACTCGAATGACATCGAAAGAGAACGCGGAATTACAATTCTTGCGAAAAACACTGCGATTCAATATAAAGACGCTAAAATCAATATTTTGGATACTCCAGGACACGCCGATTTCGGTGGAGAAGTAGAGCGGATCATGAAAATGGTTGATGGTGTTTTACTTGTTGTCGATGCTTATGAAGGCTGTATGCCGCAAACCCGTTTCGTTCTGAAAAAGGCTTTAGAGCAAAACTTGAAGCCGATTGTTGTTGTTAACAAGATTGACCGCGATTTCGCACGCCCTGAAGAAGTGGTTGACGAAGTCATCGAATTGTTTATCGAACTTGAAGCGAATGACGAGCAATTGGAATTCCCGGTTATTTTTGCCTCAGGCATGAACGGAACTGCCAGCCTTTCATCTGACCCTGCTGACCAAGAAGAAAACATGCAGGTTATTTACGATGCAATCATGGATCATGTGCCAGCGCCAGTCGATAACAGAGATGAGCCACTTCAATTCCAAGTAGCGCTTCTTGATTACAGTGACTACGTTGGACGTATCGGGATTGGCCGTGTGTTCCGCGGAACTATCGAAGTGGGGCAGTCTGTTGCTTTGATGAAACTGGACGGTTCTGTCAAGAATTTCCGGGTTACAAAAATGCATGGATTTATGGGCCTTAAACGCGTAGAAATCGAAAAAGCCGAAGCTGGTGATTTGATTGCTATTTCGGGGATGGAAGATATCAACGTCGGGGAAACGGTTTGTCCTGCAGACCATCCAGAAGCTTTGCCGGTTCTTCGCATTGACGAGCCGACACTGCAAATGACATTCCTTGTCAACAACAGCCCGTTTGCTGGTAAAGAAGGAAAATGGATCACTTCTAGAAAAATCCAGGAGCGTTTGGATGCCCAGTTGCAAACTGACGTATCATTGCGTGTAGACCCGACAGATTCACCGGATGCATGGATTGTATCTGGACGCGGAGAATTGCATTTGTCGATCTTGATCGAGAACATGCGCCGTGAAGGATTTGAACTTCAGGTATCAAAACCGGAAGTTATCGTCAAAATGGTTGACGGTGTCCGTTGTGAACCTGTAGAACGTGTACAAGTTGATGTTCCTGAAGAATATACAGGAGCTATCATTGAATCACTTGGAGAACGAAAAGGTGAAATGCTTGATATGGTCAATAACGGAAGCGGCCAAGTCCGTTTGGTATTCAATGTGCCGGCACGTGGCTTGATCGGTTATACTACTGAATTCCTGACGCAAACTCGTGGATACGGAATCATCAACCATACGTTCGACAGCTACCAGCCGGTTGCTTCAGGACGCGTCGGTGGACGCCGTCAGGGTGTATTGGTTTCCATGGAACGCGGTAAAGTTTCCACTTACGGCCTGATGGGCATCGAAGACCGTGGAACGGCATTCGTAGAAGTCGGCGCTGAAATTTATGAAGGCATGATCGTCGGCGAACACAACCGCGACAGCGATTTGACAGTTAACATCGTCAAAATCAAAGCTGCGACTAACATCCGTTCAGCTAACAAAGACCAGACAACTACATTGAAAAAAGCCCGTTTAATGAGCCTTGAAGAAGCGCTTGAGTATTTGGCTGATGACGAGTATTGCGAAATCACTCCACAGACCATCCGTCTGCGCAAGAAGATTCTTGATAAAAACGAGCGCGAGCGCATGGCGAAGAAGAAGAAAGTTGCTATTGAAGAATAAATGAATGGGAAGGATGTATAACCCATGGGCGATCAAGCTTTTGTCTATGAAAGGATGTATCCGTTAGCCCGGTTTTTATATGAGACAATGCCAAACTACGAAGTTGCAGGCTACGCCCTTTTTGCTGTGATCTTCCTGTTGTCTGCGTTTGTCTATAAATTAGGTTTTGCCAAAAAATTATCAATCGGTAAAAATGCTGTTATCGCTCTGTTTCTTCTAGTCGGTGGACTAGGGCTGACATTCTTGGCCCTTTTCTTGCCGGTTGTCGAAGGGCTGGTCATTGCAGCGCTGATTTTGATTTTGTATAAAATTCGATTATGGCGCGAAAAACGCGAAAACGCTGCTTCTCATTGAGAAGCAGCGTTTTTTCGTTCAAAGGCCTTATAAAGAATGGGCAAAGCCAATGCATAGGCCAAATGGGCAAAAATCCAGTATAAGATTGCTTCCGCATCAAGCGCTCCGGGAATTTCCGGATTTTTTGCAAGAACCGCCAATGGGAAATAAAGCACATATGTCGGCGCGCACAGAATCAAACTGAGAAGCGCCAGTTGCCCGAAAGGATATGGCTGCCGTTTGGCAAGGTAAACATAGATGATGCCTATGATCAGCGATACGGCAACATGGAAAGAAAACTCTACAGGCTCCGACCAATCAACTGAGCCGATGATCGGCATAAAATCGACATTTAAAAGCAAGGAGTAAACTTCGACCCCCGTAATCGATTGAATCCATTTTAGTAAAAAGCCGAGCATGAGTCCGCTCCAGAGACCGATCCATATGCCTTTAAGCAGCTTCATCAAAAGTCATCCTCTATTCTGCGGGAGCTGCGGTAGAACCGGAAAGAGCCGGTAGCAATGCGTTCTTTCGTCCGTTCCGCAATCCGTTCATAGCATTCATCACACATATGTGTATGGATGGGCCGGTTCCGCAAGCGCTTTGCTTGGAGAGTGTCGTCATTCAGCTCTTCAATTTTGTCACAGATTACACATTGTACACGCATCATTGATCTCCCCTATTCGACCCGGATCGCTGTAACATCCGTTATCGGATTTTGCTGATTCGAACCATCCGGCAGCAGCACATGGACAGGTCCGTCTTCTTTCAACGGCTTGCCATCCTGGCTGAATTTGAAAATCAGTTTCTTTGCTTCTTCGATGGAAAAGGATTGTTCGCCGTTTGCAGTTTCAATCACAACGGTGCTTGCCTGTTCACTCGGTTCTGCATTTTCAAGAAACGGTTTGAAGGCCATGCCGAATGTGCCGGCCATCATTTCATTTTTTTCTTTTCTATTATATGTCTTCTCGGAGTTTAAAGTCGGAGGGACAGTCGCGCCTTCCATGATTTCTCTCGACCAGTGCTCACCCATGCCGCGCTTGTATTCTTCAAGCTCATCGCGCTCTACTCTTGTTTCAACGAAATACGTATTCAGATCGAGTTTACGGTCGTCAAAAATCCAGACTGTCGGATCGATTGTAATTTTATACTTTACCTCACCTTTAAACGGTATAATAAATTCCATTTCAAACCCTCCATTAAATTATCTATCTTTAATCAGTATACCGTTTCCTTGAAAATTCCCAAAGGGATTAATTCTCGAGAGGATAGAGGCTTGCAATTTTACTGTCTAGCATATACACTTTAAACAAGTCACAGACCTGAAATATCATATAAATGGGGGAGTCCTCATGGAACATACAGAAGAACAAACTTACCAACTAAAAGCTTTAGAACTCCTCAGAGCAGATGCAGAGAAAATTGAACAATTGATCAAAGTCCAAATGGACAATTTGACATTGCCTTCCTGCCCATTGTACGAAGAAGTTCTTGATACACAAATGTTCGGCTTGTCGCGTGAAATTGATTTTGCCGTTAAACTGGGCCTGATCGAACGCGAAACCGGCAAGAATTTGATAGATACGCTTGAAAAGAAACTCTCTATTTTGTTGGAAGCGTATACCAATAAATGATTTGAAACTCAAACGAACTTTGTTTGAGTTTTTTTACTAATCCCATAAAACAAACGAGGTAATAGGCAATGAAACAATACATCAAAAGATATGCAAAACATTTGGATTACCCGCTTTTATTTACATACATAGCGTTGTCGATATTCGGTCTGGTGATGATTTACAGTGCAAGTATGGCATGGGCGGTGAATGTGTACGGTTGGGAAGCAAATCACTTCTATAAACAGCAACTGGTCAACTTGTCTTTGGCTTTTCCTGTTTTTGCGATTGCAGCCCTTTTTCCGTACAAGCATTTCAGCAGAAAAGGCATGATGAAACTGGTTTTGGCTGTCATTTTTATCGGTTTGATCTTGGTTCACTTGATCGGCTACGCAGGCGGCGGTGCGCAAAGCTGGATCAATCTGGGGTTTGCGAGCATACAGCCTTCAGAAGTGGCGAAAGTGGGGATTATCCTTTATCTGGCGGGGGTCTTTTCCAACAAAAACAAAAAAGGCATGATCAACAATTTCAATGAATCGATTGCGCCGCCGGTCATTGTTTTGACGTTTGTCCTGTTTTTTGTATTCCTGGAACCGGATTTGGGTTCAATGCTGATCATCGGGGCAGTCGGTTTGTGCGTGATGCTGGCGAGCGGCATCCGGTTCAAGCTTTATCTCAAATTAGCCTCGATTGTAGTTGCTGGAGCTGCGCTGTTTATCTTGCCGATGGTGATTTTTGCGCAAGACCAGATCTTCACGGAAAAACGGCTTGGCCGATTGGATGCTTTTTTCAATCCATTTGAAGATGAATTGAATTTTGGGATGCAAATCGTCAATGGATATCTGGCTATCGGCTCCGGGGGCTTAAGCGGGCTTGGACTTGGGCAGTCTGTCCAGAAGCTGGGCTATTTGCCAGAACCGCATACGGATTTTATCATGTCTGTTATCGCTGAGGAATTGGGCGTCTTCGGAGTGGCTTTTGTCTTAGTCGGCTTAGCTTTCATCGTCCTTCGGGGGCTGACAATTGCCATGACGACAAAAGATCCGTTGGCCAGAATGCTGGCGGCTGGTGTAGCAAGCATGATAGGGATCCAGACATTTGTCAATTTGGGCGGTTTGACGGGCCTTATCCCTTTGACAGGCGTAACACTGCCATTTATAAGCTATGGCGGAACATCTATAATTTTGTTATCTTTAGCTATGGGAGTATTGATGAATGTTTCCATGTTCCACAAAGTTGAAAAATTGAAAAAGTAAAGGATGTGCTGCGGAGTGAAGACAATCAACAAAATCTTAGTAGCAAATCGCGGGGAAATCGCTATCCGGGTTTTCCGCGCTTGTACAGAACTGAATCTTCGGACAGTTGCAATTTATTCACAAGAGGACAGCGGATCTTATCATCGTTTCAAAGCGGATGAATCTTATTTGGTCGGCAAAGGGAAAAAACCGATCGACGCGTATTTGGATATAGAAGACATCATCCGGATTGCCAAAGATTCGGATGTTGACGCAATCCATCCTGGATACGGCTTTTTATCGGAAAATGTTCATTTTGCCCGCCGATGCGAAGAAGAGGGAATCGTCTTTATCGGTCCGACTTCCCGCCATCTGGATATGTTCGGCGATAAAGTAAAAGCGCGTACACAAGCGATAGCAGCTGGAATACCCGTTATTCCAGGCACAGACGGACCTGTGGAATCCCTTGAAGAAGTGGTGGATTTCAGCCGAAAAGCCGGATTCCCATTAATGATCAAAGCTTCTCTTGGCGGTGGTGGGCGCGGCATGCGCATCGTCAGAACGCCAGAAGAACTGGCACAGTCGTACGAACGTGCAAAATCTGAAGCCAAAGCAGCATTCGGCTCTGATGAAATGTATGTTGAAAAGTTCGTTGAAAAACCGAAACATATCGAAGTGCAGATTCTAGGGGACAAAGATGGCAATGTCGTCCACCTTTATGAACGGGATTGTTCCATTCAGCGCCGCCATCAAAAAGTAGTGGAAATCGCGCCATCCAATTCAATCAGCAACAAGCTGCGGAACGAGATTTGTGATGCGGCAGTAAAATTAATGAAAAATATCGATTACATAAATGCAGGGACCGTAGAATTCTTGGTTGCTAACGAAGAATTTTATTTTATTGAAGTGAATCCCCGGATCCAAGTTGAGCACACGATTACGGAGATGGTAACCGGAATTGATATTGTCCATGCACAGATCAACATCGCCAGAGGCCATACATTGCACAGCGAGGAAATCAATATTCCGTTTCAAGCGGATATTCCATTGTTCGGTTTTGCGATTCAATCTCGCGTTACTACTGAAGATCCATTGAACGATTTTATGCCTGATGCGGGCAGGTTGATGGTTTACCGTTCAGGCGGCGGATTCGGCGTCCGTTTGGATGCCGGCAACGGTTTCCAGGGAGCCGTTATTACGCCATACTATGACTCTTTGCTTGTAAAGTGCTCGACTTGGGGAGTTACGTTCAAAGAAGCGGCCGCAAAAATGGACCGCAATCTCCAGGAGTTCCGGATCCGGGGCATTAAAACCAATATTCCTTTCCTTGCGAATGTTGTAAGGCACTCCAACTTCTTGAAAGGCGAATTTGATACAAGCTTTATCGACACAACACCAGAGCTGTTCATTTTTCCGGTGCGGCAAGACCGCGGAACCAAGCTGCTGAGTTATATCGGCAACGTCACAGTCAATGGTTTTCCGGGCATCGAAAAGAAAAAGAAGCCTATTTACTCCCATCCGAGAAAACCTGAAGTGGATTTGGCTTCGCCTCCACCGAGCGGCACCAAGCAAATCTTGGATGCGCATGGAGCGGAAGGGCTAGCCCAATGGATTCATGACCAGAAAGATGTGCTTTTGACGGATACCACTTTCCGTGATGCCCATCAATCACTTTTGGCAACTCGTTTGCGTTCGTACGATATGTTCGAAATCGCGAAGGAAACGGCGCGCCTGCAAAGCGACCTATTCTCGCTTGAAATGTGGGGAGGCGCAACTTTCGATGTGTCATACCGCTTCTTGAAAGAAGATCCATGGCAGCGGTTGATCAAACTTCGCCAGGAAATTCCGAACGTGTTGTTCCAAATGCTTTTCCGCGGCGCCAATGCAGTGGGCTACAAAAACTACCCTGACAACGTGATTCGTGAATTCGTCCGTAAATCAGCCGAAGCAGGGATCGATGTTTTCCGGATATTCGACAGTTTGAACTGGATCAAAGGCATGGAAGTGGCAATTGATGAAGTGCGCCAATCCGGGAAAGTGGCAGAAGCAGCTATTTGCTATGCAGGAGATATCCTGGATCCGAGCCGCGACAAGTATACTGTGGAGTATTACAAAAAAATGGCGAAAGAATTGGAAGCGTCAGGCGCCCATATTCTCGCGATCAAAGACATGGCGGGCTTACTGAAGCCTGAAGCGGCTTATCGGTTGATATCCGAACTGAAAGACACGACTTCCTTGCCAATCCATCTTCATACGCATGACACAAGCGGCAATGGCATTTATCTGTATTCAAAAGCGATTGAAGCGGGAGTCGATATTGTAGATACGGCCCTTGGCTCAATGTCCGGTTTGACTTCTCAGCCAAGCGCCAACTCATTGTACTATGCAATGAGCGGAAGCGGGCGTGAAGTAAGGACCGATATTCAGCCGCTTGAGCAGATTTCGCATTACTGGGAAGATGTCCGCAAGTATTATTCCGACTTCGAAAGCGGCATGAACAGTCCTCATTCTGAAATTTATGTCCATGAAATGCCGGGCGGCCAATACAGCAACCTGCAGCAGCAAGCAAAAGGCGTCGGGCTAGGGATGCGCTGGGATGAAGTGAAGGCGATGTATTCACGGGTCAACTTGCTGTTCGGTGATGTGGTCAAAGTGACCCCTTCGTCAAAAATTGTTGGGGATATGGCGTTGTTCATGGTACAGAACGACTTGGATGAATATACAGTTTTAACAAAAGGAAGATCCATGGATTTCCCGGAATCCGTAATCGAGTTTTTTGAAGGCTATATCGGACAGCCGTATGGCGGATTCCCGAAAGAATTGCAGGAAGTTGTGCTGAAAGGGCGCCAGCCGATTACGGTCCGTCCGGGCGAATTGCTGGAGCCGGCCGATTTCGAAGCGATCGAGAGAACGTTGTATGGCATGCTCGAACGTCCGGTTACGCGCCATGAGGTTTTGGCATATGCCCTTTATCCGAAAGTATTTGAGGAGTACACGGCAACATTCAAGCAGTTTGGCAATGTGTCGGTTCTGGATACATTGACTTTCCTTTACGGCATGAGGCTCGGGGAAGAAATTGAAGTGGAAATCGAAAAAGGGAAGACCTTGATGATCAAACTGGTTTCCATCGGCGAGCCGCAAAAAAATGGCAAACGGACAATCTATTTTGAACTGAATGGCCAGTCGCGGGAAGTGGACATTCAAGACATAACGGTTGAAACAGACGTAACAGCGAAACAGAAAGCGAATCCGACCGATGAATCCCATATTGCAGCGACCATGCCGGGAACAGTTTTGAAGGTGGTTGCTGAAAAAGGAATGAAAGTGGACCGCGGGGACCATTTGCTCGTTACAGAGGCCATGAAGATGGAGACGACTGTACAGGCGCCGTTTGACGGCACTGTAAAAGAAATATACGTCAACCCAGGCGAAGGCATCTCTACCGGAGATTTGTTGATCGAAATGGAAAGACATTAAAAAAAGCAGATGCCCAGAGGCATCTGCTTTTTATTTTGTTTTAGCCGTTCTGCTTCGAGAAACGAGCAGCACCATGTAGCACAGCAATCCGAATAGCATAGAAATCAGCAGTGAGTGGAGAAGCGCGACCGCTAGATTCAATCTGGTCAGGACAACCAGCATGCCGGTTGTCGCTTGAAGCAATACAATAATGAACGCAGTCAGCCAGCCCATGTATATGACTTTCTGGTCCTTATACTCTTTGAAAGCATGCCAGGCAATATAGCCGAGCCAGAGGACGATCAATCCGGCTGCCGCCCGGTGGCCCATCTGCACCCACTCGTACATATTGTTTGGAAGGGCAAATTGGTCATTGCGGCATAGCGGCCAGTCCGAGCAAATCAAGCTGGATTCTGTATGCCGCACAAGCGCGCCAGTGTAAACGACGATATAGGAATACAAAGTAACTCCGATCGTATGGAATTTCAATTTGCCGCCGATTTTCACACGCTCCGCGTCAAACTTCTGATCCACTTCAAACACCAACAGGGTCAACAATAAAACCGAGGCAAAAGAAATCAGTGAAATGCCGAAATGAAGCGCGAGTATAAAGTCGCCTTGTCCCCATTTGACTTGGGCAGCACCGATCAACGCCTGAAGAACTAAAAAGAAAATCGCCATGACGGCTAAAAATTTTGTTTCACGTATATGGCCATATTTTCGCCAAGCCCATACCGCCAGCACGACAATTAAAATGCCGACAGTCCCTGTAACGAGTCGATGAGAAAACTCGATCAAGACTTCGGCTGTGATTTCATCCGGTATCAGCTGCCCGTTGCAGCCAGGCCAATGTCGGCCGCAGCCCATTCCGCTGTCTGTCTTTGTTACCAGAGCCCCTCCAAGAAGGATTAAGAGCATCCCGATGGTCGCTGCTACTGCAAACCATTTAATATATTTACTTTGCTGCAAGTATGCCACCTACTTTTTCTAAATGAAACTCTTGAAACGTCCGTAACCTGCATACTCGATAATAGCGAAAGTTCCTTTAAAACACAACGGAAAATCCCGAATACCGGAAACTTTCAAGATTTAGACATAATAAGGAGCTGCTTCACAAACTGTTCAAAAACAATTATTTTTCTATATTAAAAAAATGCGGACACTAAGGTATGATAGGAAGAGCGTATTTCAGAGTTCGTTCACTTGAATATCATTGCTTTTATCAGGAAATTTCAGTTAGCGGTAGAAATAAAACTGGAATTTAGATATAGTTATGGTTAGCGGAATATGCTTACAACTTTGAAAGGAGGGGATAATATGTCAAACGGCCGGTCATTGTCTGCGGAAGTTCATCAGACGCCGGAAACAACAACGTTCCTGAATGATTTTCTCGCACTTATTAAAATTGGAATCGTCAATTCAAATTTAATAACCGTGTTTACAGGAATGTGGTTGGCGTTTCAGTTTTCCGACAGGCATTTCCTGCAAGAGCTGGACATCCTCGCCTACACCTTGGTCGGTTCAGCATTAATCATAGCAGGTTCTGCTGCGATGAATAACTACATTGACACAGATATCGATCCGTTGATGGCGAGCAAAAAGTCGCGTCCGACAGTGACGGGAAGATTTAAGCCATCTGCTGTATTGGCACTCGCTTTATCTTTCATTGTTTTAGGCGAATTATTTCTGTTCTCAGCATCAGTATCAGCCGGCTTCTATGGAATAGCAGGAATCTTTGCATATGTAGTCCTGTATACCATGTGGTCGAAAAGAAGACATGTCGGCAATACGATTGTAGGGAGCATCTCGGGAGCAATCCCGCCGCTTATTGGCTGGGCTGCAGTTGAGCCGACACTCGGCATGGGCGCATGGGCATTGTTTTTAATTATGTTCGTATGGCAGCCGCCTCATTTCTATGCATTAGCGATGAAACGAACAGAAGAGTATCGTGCCGCAGGCATCCCGATGCTTCCAGTGGTGAAAGGCTTCCACCGGACTAAGAAATCGATGCTTGCATGGGTTTTGCTGCTGTTCCCTCTGCCATTCCTGTTAATGAACCTGGGAATGGGCTTTATCATTCTTGCTTCATTATTGAATCTTGGCTGGCTAGTGCTTGCTGTACGCGGATTCAAAGCGCAGGATGATTTGAAATGGGCGAAGACAATGTTCATCTATTCATTGAATTATATGACCATCCTTTTTGTTTCAATGATCATCTTCGCAGTCTTCGTTTAATTTCTACCGTTGTTAGTACAAATTTTTTACTTGAGAGAGGGGTATGAAAAGCTATGATAAATGGGCTTAAAAAGTGGCGTCTTTTTACATTGATGGCCGCCTTGATCTTCTTTCTTGCGGGGTGTGGGCGAGAAGAGATCTCCACATTGATACCGGCCGGCGGAGTAGCTCAAGACCAGTTCAACTTGCTGATCTTGTCTTCTGTGGTCATGCTATTTGTTATTATTGTCGTTACTATTGTCTACGTATTGGCAATAACAAAGTTTCGCCGCTCAAAGCTTGGGGATGAATTTATTCCTGAACAAGTGGAAGGAAGCGCAAAACTTGAATTTCTATGGACAGCAATCCCGATTGTCCTGATCATCATCATTGCAATCCCGACTGTTTATCAAACTTTCGATTTAGCGGATACTCGCACAATGGATGTTGAAGCGGAAGACGGTTCTATGACCAACTTGACGGTCAACGTTATTGCAAAACTTTACTGGTGGGAATTTGAATATCCTGAGCAAGGAATTGTCACTGCACAAGAATTGGTTGTTCCGACCGATCAGCGAGTTTACTTTAACGTAGTTTCTGCTGACGTGAAACACTCCTTCTGGATTCCTTCTATCGGCGGGAAAATTGATGCCAACCCCGAAAACACCAATACGTTCTATTTAACATTTGACCAGGAATCTTCTGAATTGGAAGATGGCGTGTTCTACGGAAAATGTGCTGAGCTTTGCGGCCCATCACACGCGTTGATGGATTTCAAAGTTAAAACCATGAACTCTGGCGACTTCGACCAGTGGGTAACAGCTATGCAGGAAGAACAGCCTGCACCGAGTGAAGAACTTGCTCAAACGGGCGAAGAATTGTTCGGCCAAGATGGATTAGGCTGTATTGCTTGCCACGCTACATCTGGTGTAGGCGAAGGCAATATTATGGCTGGTCCAAACTTAGCTACTTTCGGTGACCGCAACCGCGTTGCCGGCATCTTGGAACACAACGAAGAAAACCTGAAAGCTTGGATCAGAGATCCACAACAATACAAGCCGGGCAACCAGATGCCGGATGTTAAATCATTGAATGGCGGGCAGGATGTATCCGAGCAGGACCTTGACGCACTTGCTGCATATTTAATGAGCTTATCTGTTGAACAGTAAAGAATCGAAGCTAAAAAAAGGAGGTATACATTGTGAGTTCTAACGCTCAAAAAAGTGGCTTCGGTGCTACCATATGGGATTACATGACTTCTGTAGACCATAAAAAAATCGCTATCCTTTACCTCATGTCAGGTGGTCTGTTCTTCCTGATCGGGGGAATCGAAGCGATGATGATCCGAATCCAGTTGATGAAAGCCGGAAATGATTTCCTTAGTGCCGGAACATATAACGAAGTTTTGACCATGCACGGAACAACAATGATTTTCTTGGCGGCGATGCCGTTATTATTAGGATTTATGAACGCCATTATGCCTTTGCAGATTGGCGCGCGCGACGTAGCTTTCCCGTTTTTGAACTCTCTTGGTTTCTGGCTCTTCTTCTTCGGAGGAGTATTCTTAAACCTTTCTTGGTTCTTGGGCGGAGCTCCAGATGCAGGGTGGACAAACTATGCTTCACTTGCGCTTGCTTCTGAAAGCCACGGTATTGATTTTTACTCGCTTGGATTGACTATTTCTGGTTTCGGTACGTTGATTTCCGGGATTAACTTCCTTGTTACCATCATCAACATGCGCGCACCAGGGATGACTTACATGAGAATGCCTCTATTCACATGGACAACATTTGTTGCTTCGGCATTGATCCTATTGGCTTTCCCGCCACTTACAATCGCTATCTTCTTTATGGTGTTTGACCGTCTTTTCGGTTCCCACTTCTTCGATGTAGCGGCTGGCGGAAACACGATTATCTGGGAGCATTTATTCTGGATTTTCGGTCACCCTGAAGTTTACATCTTGATCTTGCCGGCTTTCGGTATTTTCTCTGAGATTTTCGCGATTTTCTCTCGTAAGCGCCTGTTCGGTTATACGGCACTTGTGTTTGCGACAATCCTGATCGGTTTCTACGGATTCATGGTTTGGGCTCACCACATGTTTACAGTCGGTCTTGGGCCTACTGCTAACGCGATTTTCGCATTAGCTACTATGATTATCGCTGTACCGACCGGGGTAAAGATCTTCAACTGGTTATTGACCATCTGGGGAGGAAGTGTTTCCTTCGCTACTCCGATGCTTTATGCTGTCGGATTTATCCCTTCGTTCGTAGCAGGCGGGGTAACAGGGGTTATGCAAGCAATGGCTCCTCTTGATTATCAATTGCACGATTCTTACTTTATCGTAGCGCATTTCCACTACGTAATCGTTGGTGGGGTAGTACTCGCAATTTTCGCGGCCACTCATCTTTACTGGCCGAAAATGTTCGGAACTATGCTTAGCGAAAAACTAGGTAAAGTGACTTTCTGGTTGTTCTTCATCGGATTCCACTTGACTTTCTTCATCCAGCATTTCCTTGGGCTTATGGGTATGCCTCGCCGCGTGTATACGTTCGGAGCTGACCAAGGCTGGGATTTGTTCAACGCCATCAGTTCGGCTGGGGCAATATTCATGGCATTAGGTGTCATCATTTTGCTTGTGAACGTCATTATGACCACAGTTAAAAATGAGCGCGTAGGAAATGACCCATGGGGAGACGGACGTACTCTTGAATGGGCAATCCCGTCGCCGCCGCCATTCTATAACTTTGCACAAACTCCTCTAGTGCGTGGACTTGATACGTACTGGATCGAGAAGATGGAAGGCAACAAGGAAGGCATGATTTACGCAGAACCGCTTGGCGATATCCACATGCCAAACAACTCGTTTATTCCAGTGGTTATGTCATTTGGTTTGTTCGTCGCTTCTTTCGGGGCGCTTTACCATCCGGATGATCTGCCTTGGACAGTTCCTGTAATTGTTCTAGGTTTGTTAATAACTTTCGGCTCGATGTTGCTTCGCTCATTGAAAGATGATCTAGGATTCCATGTTCATAAAGAAGATTTGATCAAGGATCGAGAAGGGGTGAAAACCGATGGACATCAATAAAAAATATACCCCTCATTCGTGGCCGGATCATCCTGAAACTGCTACAATGGAAGGGAAAAATAAGTTTGTCGGTTTCTGGCTGCTTCTAGCTGCTGAATCGGTAACATTCGCTTCTTTGTTTGCAACTTATCTTGCATTGAAAGACAAAGGGCCAAGCGGCATGGAATTTACAGCCGCTGGACTTTTCGAACTTCCTCTTGTGTTCGCGATGACGATGATTCTTTTAACTTCATCGCTGACAAGTGTGTATGCTATGTACCATATGAAAAACCATAACTTCAAATCAATGCAAGCATGGCTCGCTGTTACAGTTTTGCTTGGAGCCACTTTCCTTGGATTAGAGATTTACGAGTTTAACCATTACGTACACTTAGGCTTCGGCTACACAAACAGTGCTTTCAGTTCAGCATTCTATACGCTTGTCGGAACACACGGGGCGCACGTATTGTTTGGTCTAGGCTGGTTTATCGCTTTAATGGTCCGAAATGCGAAACGCGGATTGAACACTTACAATGCTCCAAAGTTTTTCCTGGTTTCGTTATACTGGCATTTTATTGACGTAGTATGGGTATTTATCTTTACTGTAGTCTATTTGATGGGAGTGATCGGATAATATGGCACACGACGTTCACGAACACGTAAGAACAAAAGAAGAGTATGAATATGTCCGGCGCCAAAGAGCTCAAGAAATGCGCCACATGCTGACATCGTTTGCAATGATGATCTTTTTGACTTTGATCGCATTCACAGCGGTAGCAGCCGGCTTTTCTACATACTTGATCGTGCCGATCATTTTGTTGTTGGCAGCTATTCAAGTAGTGCTTCAGCTTTATCACTTCATGCACTTAAGCAATAAAGGTTCTGGCACAATCGCATTCTTTATGTTTAGCGGAATGTTTGTTGCTTTTATTGTAATTCTTACTTTTGTAACCATCATTTGGTGGTAAGCAAAAACCCTTCATCTTTCGAGGTGAAGGGTTTTTATTTTCTTTTGCGGAATAAGAGTTAAACAACGATTCCGCTTGTCTGTCAGCAAAATCGGCTCCTATGCCTTTCTTATGGAACCAGCAGTTTCCGGCCCTTGGGCCGTAAGCCGCTCCGGGAAACAGTCTTCCGTTTGGCGGTGTTGGTTGGCTGTTTCCGCTTTTCTAAGCAATTGTCATAGTTCGTTCATTGATATAGCAAGGTTGCGACTATATAATGAGGATACCTAAGAAAAAGGAGGCACGTTAGCATGCCAATCAGCATCTTCGGGTTCCAGGCATTGTGGAGTCCGGTATATTTGGGAGTTCTCGTTCTAATTACGATGTTATATTTTTTAGTATTAGTAAAATGGAGAAGCAAGTTCGAAAAAAGTGAACCCTTAAAAGTGAAGGAGGCTGGCTTGTTTGTGTCGGGCATGGTTTTGTTGTATGCGGTCAAAGGTGCTCCGACTGATTTGCTTGGCCATATTCTTTTCAGTTTCCATATGGCTCAAATGGCAATTCTGCTATTGCTTATCCCGCCGCTCTTTATAATGGGAATTCCTGCATGGGCATGGAGAGCGTTTATTGAATTGCCGGTGATCAAGCCGATTTTCAATTTTTTCAGCAAACCAATGATGGCGATTATTCTATTTTCCATGGTATTTTCCTTTTACCATATTCCCTTGATTTTTGATTTTGTGAAACAGGGAGCGCTCATCCATGGAATCGTTAACGTCATTTTGTTCACTTCCGCGATGTTTTACTGGTGGCCAATTGTTAATACCTTGGAAGGGACACATAAGTTCCATGGATTGAAAAAGCTGGGCTATCTTTTTGGTTTAAGTGTCACTTTAACACCTGCATGTGCGTTGATCATTTTTGGCGGCAATCCTTTTTATGCTACTTATACTGACGGCGAAGCATGGCTGCAGGCTATGGCATTATGTGTGCCGACAGGGACGCTATCGCAATTGGGATTATCCGGTCCAGAAATGTTTTCAAGCATGACGCCACTTGAAGATCAGCGGACTGGCGGGATTGTTATGAAAGTATTGCAGGAACTTGTATTCACTGTATTTCTATGGCTTGTTTTCTATGAATGGCTGCGCAACGAGAACGATAATGCAGATGAAATTACTGCAAAGGCTTTGCGTGACCGTGAAGCGATGGCTTATCACAGACATAACGCTTAATGAATTTAAAGGGGATTTAATGAGATGAATTTGCCGCTATTACCAACAATCAGTACGTTTTTTATCGTTTTAAGCGCTATATTTGTAGCAATTGGATGGAACTTGATCCGCCGCCGCAAAATAGAGGCACATAAGAAGGCCATGCTGGCAGCCGGGGTTTCCGCATTGATCTTTTTCATTATTTATGCGTCCCGGACGGTATTTGTCGGAAATACCGCATTCGGAGGGCCTGACAATATCAAAATTTTCTATACGGTATTTTTGATTTTCCATATCATCCTTGCGACTGTAGGGGGGATTTTGGGAGGCTATAATATCTGGCTTGGACTGAAAAATCAGATGGCCAGACACCGCAAACTGGGGCCGCCTGCCAGCGTCATATGGTTTTTCACCGCAATTACCGGTGTAATGGTTTACTTGCTTCTTTATGTAATTTATGAAGGCGGCCATACAACATCCGTTTTCAAAGCGATATTAGGCAATTGAAAAAGAGAACCTCTATGGTTCTCTTTTGGTTTATAGAAATAAAAAAACTGCAGTTCATAATTGAACTGCAGTTTTTTTATGCCTTTACTTCAAAAGCTTGCACTTCTGATTTGATTGTTTTCAAAATTTCAGCGCAAGTTTTAACTAAGTGTTCCGGGAAATGTTCATCTTCTCCATACTCTACGCCATGCGGGTAGTAGTATTTGCCAAGAACAGGCTTCATGACATGAAGGATGGCATCGTTTGAATCGATATCGCCTTCTACGGCATATGCAAATACGCGCAAAAAGTAAGTGCCTTCGCGAATAATGAATTTACGGTCGTATGTAACCCGTTCGTAATCCCATTGACCTTCCTTAGTCAAACCGTGCTTGCTCATGATGTGATCGAGTAATGTAAAGTCTACACGAATGTTTTCGAGTCCTGTATTTTCAAAATACATCGGATCTCCTCCTCTATATCATAACTGGCTAAATGCTCCTTTAATAATAGAGCAATTTTACGGTTGTTGCAATGGCAAGATTGTGTCAGAATGCATACGGCTGTTATAATTATATAATGACACCAATTAAGGAGCTGATCGATTGAAAGACTTGCTGCGCATAATGATTTTTCTATCGATTATTCTTTTGGTCTTTTTCTATTTTGACTCACCGATCAGTGAAAACGAAACTCTGGAGGCCCCAGAAACTGTAGATCCTTTGCCCGCTCAGGATCTTATAGAGAAATCCCTTGATGTGGAGCGCCCAGCTGAAGGGATTTCTACTTATATAGGAAAACCGGCAAAAATTTGGATTGCCGATTACGGACAACCGGACCGGATAGAACCTTCGGCCTTTGGCTACGAATGGTGGGTTTACAATAGTTCTTATTCCCGATACGTTATGGCGGGTGTGAAAAAAGGCGAAATTATCCAAGTTTATACTGCCGGCACAGCAACAGACGCTTCGCCTTTCCAAATCGGCCAGTCACTGGATCAGATATACCGATTTACTATTATAGAAAATGAAGTGACGGTAAAGTACGGATCCAGTATTTACACCTTCAGTTTACGGGCAGAAGACATAAACAAACAATTGCTCGTTAGTTTTGATGGGGTTTATGCCCAGTTATATTTGGATGAAGAGACTAAAACTCTGCAGGCCGTCAGATTTACGGATGCGGAGACTTTAATAAGGCATCGTCCATACGATTTGATGTATTCTGGGGACCTATTGCCTGAGGTAAACCCTTCATCGAGTTTGCAAAAGTCTATTGACGAGGCGAATGCCAAGCAAGTTATCGATTTGACAAATGTATACCGGCTCCATAAACAAAGGAAGCCATTGGTGGAAAACCGGGCTGCTACTATGATTGCAAAGACGCATAGCCAAGCGATTGCAAAACAGCAGTTTTCCTCTGAAGAGATTGAACTGCCCAATTTGGAAAAGCGGCTGACCGATGCCCAGGTTGTTTATAAGGAAGCAGGGGAAAACACTGCAACCCAGTATTTTGACGCGGCAGAGACCGTTCATGGCTGGAGCAATTCTTCTGATCACAGAGACACACTATTGTCTGATCGCTTCAATCAAACCGGCGTCGGTGTTTTCGGTAAATTTTATACCCAGATCTTCCTCCATCAAGAGCCGACAGACGCAAAAAGCCAGTAACTTGCATCTTAACTTGGTTTAGGTATGATAAAAAAGAACCGGCTGCAGTCGCCACAGGTCTACCGTCCTGTTGTACAATGTTGCCTTCTATTGCCATCGTATGCCTGCCTTGGCGTATGATTCGGGCTTCTGCAAGGATTGTTGGTTCATCCGCCACAGCCATATAGTGGATGTTCAAGTTAGTGGGGACCGCACCAAAACCGACAGGGCATAGGCTGTTCGCTAAGGTGCCCAGAGCGCTATTCGGAATGGTGAGAGTGCTGGCATCTCCTGAAGTTACACGCTCCATGCCAAGGCCGGCACTTTAATAAGTAGTAAATTCGCCTTGTTGTTTCTTTCCGAAGTTAGCGATAAAATCAGATAAAACAGTTAAATCTTATTCAGAGCCATTGCTAAGGATATGCTGAAATTTTTCAGCTAGTAGTTTCATAGGGTGAATCCTTTCTATATGGTATTAAAATGAATAATTTTCTGCTAAGATGGATATCGTAGAGGAGGAAAACGATATGTTTATGACCTATGAATGGTCCCTAATTACTGACTCTGCTGATGAGCTGAGTGAAATGATCATCCAATCGGAGCAAGCTAAGCAGTACCAAGAAGCTTATAGCACCGTTTACAATAATAAGGACCTCGCAAATCAAATCCATGATTTTGCAAGGCTGAAAGAGCGGTACGAAGAAGTCCAGCGGTTCGGGAAATACCATCCGGACTATCAAAAAGTGATGAAGCAAATCCGCATCGATAAACGGAAACTGGATTTGAATGAACACATAGCAGCGCTGCGCCTTGCTGAAAATGAATTGCAGGATTTGATCGACCAAGTGAGCTTCATCATTGGCCGATCCGTTTCTGAAGCTGTCAAGATTCCGTCCAGCAATCCGTTTTTTGCATCAGATTCTTCTTGCGGAGGCAGCTGCGGGACAGGTGGCGGCTGCTCTTGCTCGGCATAAGAAAAGTGCAGGCATCCATAGAGCCACGACGAGCGCGGCAAACCTAGTTTCAGATATAAAAAAATGTGCAAGGATTTCCTTGCACATTTTTTATTTGTCTTCAGTTTTATCGATAGCGGCGACAGCCAGGTCCGGCCGGTCGGTGACGATGCCTTTCGCCCCAGCCGCGATTAATGCTTTCATTTGTTCAGGTTCGTTCACCGTCCAATAATGGACCGGCACGTTCAGATTGCCAAGGAACGAAATGAAGCGGGGCGAATCCAGGCGGAATACGGAATGCCTGACGGGAATTTGAAAAACATCGGCGCGAGGTTTGTACAAATGGCCTAGCTGGCTGTTAAAAGCGGCAAACGCTTTTTTCACTTCATTTTCGCCAGCCCCGATCGCTACACGATTTTGCGCATATAAATTGAAGCGATCGATTTGTTCGTCATAAAAACTTGTAACAACTACACGGTCTTCAACGCCCAACGCTTCAATCAACCGCCAAAGTTTAGAAGGAATAAGGCTTCCTTCATATGTCTCCGGAGAATCTTTTATATCAATATTGACATACATTTCGGGAAACGCTTCAAGAAGCTCCTTCAACAACACCACTCTTTCTCCCATACCGCGGAAAGAGCGTTCTCCTTTAGCGTCGGCAAAATGGTAGCCAAGATCAAATGTCCGTAGCTTGCTGAGCGACATATCGGCTACTCGGCCAGCGCCGTCAGTAGTCCGGTCGATATATTCATCGTGGAACACGAGGATTTCTTCGTCGCTTGTCAATCGAATATCGATTTCAAAACCTTGCACACCCAACTCTGCGGATTTAGAGAAGGCGGCCATCGAATTCTCGGGAGCGATCGCCAGTCCGCCGCGATGCGCCAGGATGAGTGGAGAGTCGTAGCTTAAAACCTTTTTTGCGGGCCGGATTTGCGGAGTAGAAAGGGCCTTGGAGCCTGCCCAAGCAGCTGCACTTACGGCCACCGCAGCAATCCCTAGTTTTGTTTTTTTGCCCATGCTATAGAGTACCTCCTTGAATATAGAACTAAAGCCATTATAGCGAATTGTCTTCTGTTTTGTTAGCTTAAATTATTGAGATAAAGCAAGAGATTTTCCCCCTTGAAAAAATTGAAGGTGCATCCATAGCAAGGCCCAAGAAAGCGCAAATTACAAGCTGCACTAAAATTACTGGGAACAGGGTGCCGTGCTGGCTGCTGTTTTCCCAGGTTGCGGCATTTTTCTCTCCTATGGTATTCTAGAAACTAAGAAAAGAGGGATAGATATGCGTGATCGCCAAGGCCTTATCGTCTACGTGCATCATTTGAAGCAAGCGAAGTCGCTGCGCAAATACGGACACGTACACTTTATTTCAAGAAAGTTAAAGTACGTCGTTCTTTACATGGACCAGGAAGTTATCGAGAACACGAAAGAAAAACTTATAAAGTTGCCGTATGTCAAACAGATTCTGGAATCCCAACGCCCATTCCTGAAAACTGAATATGAGAATGCCAAGCCGGACAAAGCGAAAGAATACGATTATAAAATTGGTTTGTGATTATTGCATAGGCGGAATAAAGTGATTCAAGCGCAGAATCGCAATTAAGTGGCTAAAGAAAAATTGTTTCTCCGTATAGACAGAGGAATGTTTTACTTCCATTTTGATCGGCTGATGGCCAAGCTCTTTGACCGCTTGTTCAAATATCTCCAATCGTTTGGAGTTTTCTGGAATTCCTTCTCGGCACAAGTAAATCGGCATGAAATTGCCTTCATCCGTCGGCTTGAATGCCGCGGCTATCGAAAGCACGGAATTGCCTTTTGGATCTTTCGAGACAAATACGAAGCCATGGAGGAAACGGTGTGAATTTGTCGAGATGAGCTCCCGGAGTTCGTAAATGTCTCCGTAACCTTCTCCTAGTTCAATAAAACGCTGTATCATTATGTACACGTCCTTTCCATGTTTTATTTTAGCATATGAGGATTTTTTTCATAAGAAAATAGTAAATAAGAGGCGATAAAATTGCGGGTTGTAGCAGGAACAGCAAAAGGGCTGCAGTTGAAAGCAGTCCCGGGCATGACGACAAGGCCCACAACAGACAAAGTGAAAGAATCGGTATTCAACATGATCGGCCCTTTTTTTGATGGGGGCAACGCGTTGGATTTGTTCGCAGGCAGCGGAGGCCTCGGCATCGAAGCGATAAGCCGGGGAATTGACCGGGTGATTTTTACGGACAAAGACCGAAAAGCGATTGAGACCATTCGGTTGAATTTGGAAAAAACACGATTGAAGGATCAGGCTGAAGTCTATTGCGCAGACGCTGATCGGGCTTTGAAAGTCCTAAAGAAAAAAGAAGTGCAGGCCAGGCTTTTGTTTCTTGATCCGCCGTATCATATGGAAAAAGCATATGATTTGATGGATAAGGCAGCGGAGCTCGGCATCATGACTGAGGATTCCATAGTGGTTTGTGAGCATGCGAAAGAAGTGGAATTAAAAGATAGTACACGCTTTTATGAACGTTTTAAAAAGGAATCATATGGCAGCACCATCATTTCAATTTACCGCTATCGCGGGGAAGAGGGAGCAGAATTTGAGTAAAATTGCTGTAGTGCCAGGGAGTTTTGATCCCATTACAATGGGTCATCTCGACATCATCAAAAGAGCATCAAATATTTTTGACGAAGTGAAAGTGGTTGTCATGAACAATTCGTCAAAAAACCCGCTGTTTAGCGTGGAGGAAAGAAAAGCGCTTATCTCAGAAGTGACAAGCGATATACCGAATGTGGAAGTGGATTCGTTTTCAGGATTGCTGATCGATTATTCGGTAAATGTGAAAGCGAATGCCATCATCCGGGGCTTGCGTGCGGTGTCCGATTTTGAATATGAAATGCAGATTACGTCGATGAACCGGTTTTTAAATGAAGACATTGAAACTTTGTTCATGGTATCGAACAACCACTACTCTTTTTTGAGTTCCAGCATCGTCAAAGAAGTGGCTAAATACAGAGGGAATATCTCCGGTTTGGTGCCGGAAGCGGTAGAAAACGCATTAAAGTTGAAATTCCAATAAGTCACGGCATCGTGGCTTTTTGTTATTGTGCTGAAAAGGAAAAGAGGCGAATTGGATGAAAAACAAAAAAGCGGTCTTTCTGGTTGTAGTTTTGGCCTTGTCTGTTTTTCTCTCCACTTATCGATTGGACCTCTACATCTCAAAACCAGGCGGTGCCTATGAACTCTCGCCACTAGTAGAAGTGGAAGGCGGAGATGAAGACGACCAAGGAAGTTTGAGTTTAATGACGGTGTCCATGATGACGGCAACTCCTACATTATATCTCTATTCTAAATTCCAAGACGGCTATAAAATATTGCAGCCAGAACAAGTGCGGAGCCCCCATGAAAGCGATGACGAGTACAACGTCCGCCAATTGAAATTGATGTCGGATTCTCAAATCAACGCATTGCAAGTGGCTTTTGAAGAAGCGGATCTGCCGCATGAAATGAGCAGCAATGGCGTTTTTGTGTTGAATGTCATTCAAGGGGGCGCGGCCGACAAAATTCTTGCTCCGGGAGACCGGGTATTGTCGATTGACGGCCATGCCTTTGAAACCATGGAAGAGTTTGTTGGCTATATATCCGGCAAAAAGGAAGGCGATGGGGTCGAGGTGGCCTTTGAACGGGAAGACCGGGAGATTACAGAGACGATAGAACTGGCGCCTTTGCCGACAGAACCGGAGCGTGTCGGACTCGGTATTTCATTTGTTGAAGATAAAAAAATCACGACCGACCCTGAGGTGAAAATCAATTCCGATCAGATCGGCGGACCTTCTGCGGGATTGATGTTCACTCTTGAAATCCTGAACCAGCTGCTCGATGAAGATATCACCAAAGGCTATAACGTGGCAGGAACCGGCACGATGGAAAGTGACGGGGCCGTCGGCAGGATCGGCGGCATCGACCAGAAAGTCATTGCCGCCGATAATGATGGAATCGAGATTTTCTTTGCACCCGATGATGAAGTGCACGAAGGTGTGGAAAGCAACTATGCACTGGCAAAAGAAACGGCAGAAAAAATCGGCACGGACATGGAAGTCGTGCCGGTAAAAACGCTCCAAGACGCCTTGGAATATTTGGATGGGCTTCAGCCAAAATAAAGCGGCGGCGTCGTATACTCCTTTTTCAAAGCCGTCTGGCCAAGGCCGAGGAGGTACATGCTGGTGGCATGAATATCGAGTTTTCCCATGGAATCATCCAAGCTTGCTGCTCGGCTGATAATGGGAAGCCCGATATTCTTTTTTTGTTGATTCAAATAGCTTCTGCCTGTTGCCGACATGCCAAGAAGCCGCAAATAACCTGGGGATTCAAAAGAGTGCAGCTTTTCCCAGGTAAAGCCGGTATAGATATGTGTCAGCATCCTCTGCACGCGTGTCCGGGTAAAGCGTTTGGATTTGACGCGGCCGATGAATTTTTCGAATGCTTCTTCTTTTTTTGCAGCTTCATAAATCAAGTTTTCGATTCCTTCCGTCACTTCCGCAAACCTATGGATGCCTTCGGGCCGTTCCCTTAAAATAGTATAGCGGAGGAGCGGATAAAAGCGGTCCCAGCTTCCGAAAGAACCCACTTCTTTTTGAAAGTTTTTCAAAGCGAGGATGGATGTTTCAGGCATGAAGGCAGAAAGTTCTTCAATGGATGAATTCCCAAAAAAGGCTTTCCGTATCCCGGTGGCGCTGGCAATCTCTGTTCCACTGTGGATCGGATCATGATAATTGGCGCCGATCCGCTGTATGGTCAATGGTTTGATAGGAGAATTCAGCTTTCTGGCAGCCTCCAAATAATGAAAACCGAGAATATTGTTGGGCTGTGTCAAATCTGCAAAGCCGTTCGAACTGCCGGTAAGTTCCGTGTAGGCTTTATTTAGCGCCATAGGATAGCTGACACCTGTTTGAATGGTTTCGTGGATAAGGCGCTCATAATCTTCTCTTCGGTTGTCCAGAAGCCTATGAGAGCGAAGAAACGGCTCGATTTCCCCCTGCTCGCTGCCAAAGCAAAAAGATTCACAGCCGATTGCATCCAGCAGCGCAATGCCGCCTTTTGCGAAATCGGAAGCTTGGGCTGTGGCATAAGCATAAGGCAGTTCAATGACCAGGTCGATGCCGGCTCTTAGCGCCATTTCCGTCCGGGTCCATTTGTCGGCAAAAGCCGGTTCTCCACGCTGCAAAAATTGGCCGCTCATTACCGCCACAAGCACATCTGCCCCCGCTTTTTCTTTTGACGATTCCGCATGATGGAGATGGCCGTTGTGGAATGGATTGTATTCGACAATAATGCCTGTAGCTTTCAATTGAACCTCTCCTTTGCTAAACTTATCTTTAAGTATATAGTTGCCGGGAATCGTCTGACAAGATTTTATCTTGACATCTTTTTCCGTACATTATATAATCAACTTTGTTGTCTTGAGGTGATTACTTATGAAAATGGCGATTCAACAGCTTCAAAAGCATCGCAAAGACGGAATGCCAATTGACGAAACTGTCCGGTTGGATGCGGTGAAAAAACGGAATAGCGATATTCGGGATGTTTCACCAATGCACGTCACAGGACACTGTACGATTGGTTCGCAACAAATCACGTGCAATATTCATCTTGAAGGCATGCTCATATTGCCTTGCGCACGAACTTGGGAAGATGTTGAGTTCCCTATTGACATTGACTCGGTTGAAATCTTCTCTTGGTCTGAAAAAGACAAAGGGAGCAAGGATGATAATGTTCATTTTGTAGAGGCTGAAACAATTGATTTGCAGCCGGTGCTGGAAGAACTTATTTTGCTTGAAATTCCGATGCAAGTGTACAAAGAGGACGCCGATCAAGCCGTTATCAAAGGCGGTACTGACTGGTCATATTTAACAGACGAACAAGTGGAAGCCGAGAAAGAAGAAGCACAAAAAAAACCGGATCCAAGACTTGCTGATTTAGCCAAGTATTTTGATCAGTCAGATGAATAGAATCATTGTAAGGAGGTGTCACCAATGGCTGTACCAGCTAGAAGAACGTCCAAAACCGTTAAAAGAAAACGCCGTACACATTTCAAATTGTCAGTGCCGGGCATGGTAACTTGCCCAAGCTGTGGCGAATCGAAATTGGCTCACCGCGTCTGCAAAGCATGCGGATCATACAAAGGGAAAGAAGTAGTAAGCAAATAAAACAGTATTTGCTTCTAAAGGCTATTGAGAGGCCATGGCTCTCGATAGCCTTTTTCTCTATCCAAAAGGAGTGGTTGGGTGTCCTATAAAATAGAAATATCCGAGCAAATCTTAACTTTTACCATCGATCGCCCCGATATTCGAAACGCCATAAACGATGAAGTAATGGCTGGATTCGAAGAACTGGTTCAAAAAGCGGAAGAGGGAGATATCCGCTATGTCGTGATAACCGCTTCTGGAACAAAAGCTTTTTGCTCGGGCGGCGACCTTTCCGTTTTCCATGAGTTGAAAACGGAAGCGGAAGCTTATCCGATGCTGAAAAGAATGAGTGACGTGCTGTACCGCATCAAAACTTTGCATGTTCCAGTCATTGCAATTTTGAACGGTGCCGCGGTCGGAGGTGGCTGCGAAATTGCCACAGCCTGCGATTATCGGCTTGTTACAGCGCATGCTAAGTGTGGATTTATTCAAGGGACACTTGCCATTACAAGCGGATGGGGCGGAGGAACCTACTTGTTCGAGGCTTTGCCGCACGACAAAGCGCTTCGCATGCTGACAGAAGCACGCGTGTATACTTCCGATGAACTTGAGGAGAATGGCTGGGCAACGAAAGTAGTCTATAAAGAAGAAGATATACATAATTTTTTTGCTTCAATGAACAATATCCGTCCAGAAGTGCACCGAGCTTATAAATCAATTGCTTTACGCAAATGGCAGGAAACCGATTTAAAAGGAAGAGTGGATGCTGAAGTTCGGAAGTGCGCCGAATTATGGGCGGAAGATGCCCATCATGAAGCAGTTGAATCTTTTTTGAACAAAAACAAGAATTGATAAAAAGCCACAACTTCTCAGTCGTGGTTTTTACAGGCTACCGAGAGTTTCTCGACAGCCTGAAAGGATGAAGAGTAAACTCTTCATCCTTTTTTTATAGGATAAAGAATTTGGAACTAAAAGAGCGATACAGCTAATTGCAAAAAAGTTTGAACAATAGTTGAAATCGCTTACAAAAGTCGTATATGCTAGAAGGGGGAGAAAATCACAGGGGGTATTTCTTATATGAAAAAAATCCTGATTGCGAACCGCGGCGAAATTGCACGGCGCATTATCCGTACGTGTAATCGCCTAGGAATCGATACGGTTGCGATACACTCCGAGGCTGATGGGGATCTGCCTTATGTCAGTGAAGCGACTGAAGCTGTATTGATCGGGCCTAATCCAGTCGTACAGTCATACTTGCAAATGGACAAAATCATCGAAGAAGCGAAAAAACGCAATGCAGAAGCGATTCATCCGGGCTATGGCCTATTATCAGAAAATGCCCGATTTGCCCGCAAAGTGAAAGAAGCGGGAATGGTGTTTATCGGTCCTGAAAGCGGGATTATCGAAAAAATGGGCGATAAGATTGAATCGCGCAAAACCATGATCAAAGCGGGCGTGCCGGTTGTTCCAGGGACCGAAGAAGGCACAAGGACTCTCGAAGAGGCGGCAGAAGCAGCTGAAGGCCTCGGTTATCCCGTTATGTTGAAAGCGAGCAGCGGCGGCGGCGGAATAGGCATGGTCCGCTGTGAAAATGAGCAAGCGCTCAGTCAGCAGTTTGAAGGAGTCAAAAACCGTGCGAAAGCGTATTTCGGGGATGATGTCGTCTTTTTGGAAAAGTTCATCCCGGATGCACGGCATATTGAAGTCCAAATTTTTGGCGACCACCATGGCAATATCGTCCACTTGTTCGAGCGCAATTGCTCTGTGCAGCGGCGCAACCAGAAAGTGATCGAAGAATCGCCGTCGCCGCACTTGCCGCAGGATTCCAGGGAGCGCTTATGCGCCGCAGCTGTGCAGGCAGCCAAAGCTGTCAATTACACCAATGCTGGCACGGTGGAATTTATTGTCGATGGGAACAACGATTTTTACTTTTTGGAGATGAATACGCGCCTTCAAGTCGAGCATCCTGTGACGGAAGAAGTAACAGGACTGGATTTGGTGGAATGGCAGCTGAAAGTGGCAGCAGGCGAAGCTTTGCCTGGACAAGAAACCATCCAGGCTAAAGGCCACGCCATTGAATACCGTATTTATGCCGAAGACCCGAAAACATTTTTTCCATCGCCGGGAGTGCTGGAGAAGATCGAGTGGGGGAAAGAGGCCCGAATCGAATCGGGATATGAAGAAGGGAATAGCGTGACGCCATTCTATGACCCGATGATTTCAAAAATCATCATTAAAGGCGGCGACCGGGTGGAGGCTCTGGCAAAGTCACAAAAATTTTTCGGTCATGCCGCAATTACCGGAGTAAAAACGAACATTCCGTTATTTAAAGAGTTTATTGAATCACAGGAATTCGTATCCGGAGACTATGCAACATCGGTATTGCCGGGATGGATGGATAAAACAAAGGAGGAAAAAAGACTATGACAGAACTTAAAGCATCAATGGCAGGGACGGTATTGAATGTATTAGTGGCAGAAGGCGACGCAGTAACAGCCGGGCAGGCGGTAGTGACAATCGAGTCCATGAAAATGGAAATTCCGATTGAGGCGGAATCCGGAGGCAAAGTCGAGAAAATCCATGTGGAAGCCGGAAGTTTTGTCAACGAAGAAGACATATTGCTGACATTGGGAGAATAAGTCTGAAGCTTAAGCAAAGGGGAAGCGTATTATGACAAAAACAAGCGAGACGACAGGATACAACGAACGGCTGGAACAGAAACTGGCAACAATTTTCGCTGGGGGACATCCCAAATACCATGAAAAAATGAAAGAGAGCAATAAGCTTTTTGTCCGTGACCGCTTGAATCTTTTGTTTGACAGCGGGGAATACATTGAAGATGGCCGTTTCGCCAATGTAGAAGCGGGAGACCTTCCGGCGGATGGTGTAGTAACAGCAATCGGCAAAGTAAAAGGCGAGACGGTTTGTGTCATGGCCAATGACTCGACTGTCAAAGCCGGTTCATGGGGATCACGGACTGTGGAAAAAATCATCCGCATCCAAGAAACCGCTGAAAAGATGCAAGTGCCGATGCTTTACCTTGTTGATTCCGCAGGAGCACGCATCACGGACCAATTGGATATGTTTCCAAACCGTAGGGGTGCGGGACGGATTTTCCATAATCAGGTGAGAATGTCAGGGATGGTTCCTCAAATTTGTTTGTTGTTTGGTCCTTCAGCAGCGGGCGGGGCATACATACCGGCCTTTTGCGATATCGTCATCATGGTCGAAGGAAACGCATCAATGTATTTGGGCTCGCCGCGGATGGCCGAGAAAGTCATCGGCGAAAAAGTGTCCCTCGAAGAAATGGGCGGAGCACGTATGCATTGCACAGTCAGCGGTGTAGGTGATGTGCTTGTTGCCACCGAAGAAGAGGCTATCGCTGAAGCCCGCCGCTACTTGGCGTATTTTCCGGCAAACTTTGCATCCAAACCGGAAAAAATCGCGGGAATAGCAGTGAAAGAGGGACGGCCGCTTGAAGCAATCATACCGGAAAATCAAAATGCTCCTTTTGATATGTATGAATTGATTGGCCAATTGGTTGATGAAGGCAGTTTCTTCGATATCAAAAAACTCTTTGCAGGTGAATTGATAACCGGCCTCGCCAGGATTGACGGCCAAGTGGTCGGGATATTGGCCAATCAGCCGAAAGTGAAAGGCGGGGTATTGTTTGGTGATTCTGCCGACAAAGGGGCAAAGTTCATAAATCTATGCGATGCATTTTCGATTCCACTCCTGTTCTTGGCTGATGTGCCAGGCTTCATGATCGGGACGAAAGTGGAGCGGGCGGGAATTATCCGCCACGGTGCGAAGTTTATTGCAGCCATGAGTTCTGCGACGGTGCCCAAAATCTCAGTCATTGTCCGTAAAGCATACGGTGCTGGCCTATACGCCATGGCAGGCCCGGCATTTGAACCTGATGTATGTATTGCGCTGCCGACCGCGCAAATTGCCGTCATGGGGCCAGAAGCGGCTGTGAATGCTGTTTACTCAAACAAAATTGAAGCGATTGAAGATCCGAAAGAACGCTTGAAATATGTGCAGCAAAAACATCAGGAGTATAAAGAGGAAATCGATATATATAAATTGGCTTCAGAACTGATCATTGATGAAATTGTAGCACCCCATGAATTGAGGAAAGTTCTTGTGCAACGCTTCGCATACTATGAAACAAAAGATTTGCCGATGCCATATCGAAAACATGGAGTTTTTCCGGTATAATAAAATCAATTGTAAAGTCTGCCTTTTACAGGCAGGCTTTTTTATAAGCGAAAATACTGACGCGTCGGGAGGCGGAGGGGATGAAATTCGCCATTGTTGGAGCAGGGGCGGTCGGTTTGCTGACAGCTTGTCTGCTGAAAGACGCAGGCAACGAAGTACAGCTTATTGTGCGGAGAGAAGAGCAGGCGAAACTGATCAACGGGCAAGGCGTATTAAAAGGGGGCGTCCGTTACAATATAACAGCTAACACCGGCTGGCAGGCCATTGCACCTGAAGAATATGTCGTTGTAGCTGTAAAATATGACGGTTTGAAAAACGTACTCCCTTTCTTGCAAACTCGAGCATTGACCAACCCGGTTGTTTTTCTGCAAAATGGAATGCTTCATATTGAAACTATCACAAAGCTTCCACAAACGAATATTGCAGCGGCCAGTGTCGAGCATGGCGTAGTTAAGGTAAGCGACCATGAAATCCGCCACACTGGGAACGGAGTCTATAAATTCGCTTTGTTAAAAGGCGAGGGGAACATCTTCCGGCCGCTGACAGCAATGCCCGGAGTCCGGGCGGAATGGCATGACGATGCTGACCGATTGCTGTTCCGAAAGGTGTTGTTGAATGCTTTGATCAATCCGCTGACAGCGCTGATGGAGTTGAAAAACGGACAATTGTTGTCTAACCCCTATGCTTTTGCATTGCTGGAAAGGATGTATGAGGAGTTGGCCGATGCTTTTCCTGAAATGGTTTCATTGCTGCCGTTTGAAGAAGTGGCTGCACTTTGCAATTCAACATCCGAAAACACTTCCTCGATGCTTGCCGATAAATTAGCAGGCAAAAAAATGGAGCTGGACACAATCTTATTGTACACATTAAACCGTTCAAAAAAAGAGCTGCCGATACTGCAATCGGTATATCAGTTATTAAAATCCTACGAGGTATAAGTGATGATTATCATACAAACTATTGGAGCCGTTTTTATCTTTGCTCCATTTATCGCCTTCATTCTAATCTTTTTAGCTGCACGCAAAGCTTTGCACCGTAAAGCTTTTGCAGTAGCCGCAGATTTCACGACACTGCTGCTATTTTTTGCTATACCAGTGATGATTTATGCGGTATGGAATTATAAAGCGTCGGTTCTTATTGTTTTTATCGCAATTTTGCTTGCCATCGGCTTTTTGGTCGTCGAATGGAAGAGTACAAAAGAAATCAACATTCCGGCCTTTTTGCGCAAAACATGGCGAATGTATTTTCTGGTTTTGACTTTCGCTTACTTTGTTATTTGGATGGCGGGTTTCTTTTATACAGTCAGCGGTTTTCTTTTGGACAATTACGGAGCTTAAGGTCGGCCTGGCGCACTTCAATAGCGCTCTGCCGATTTTTTATGGTTAGAAATCCAGGGCGGTTTTTTTTTGTCCAGTTCCGTCGCCTAGCCCCTCGAGGCCGCTTCGGTCTCTCCGTCCATGGCAGAAACCGCCATGTTCGGCAAGCCCTCCAGCGCTTGTCGGGGCTGCACAGGCGCCTGCGCTTTTCTTTGCAAGCCAAATATTTTTTCAAGTTTGTTTTGGTCTGCTATAGTAAAAGTTAATGTAAAGGGAAAAGGGGACTTTTTTTCATGAGGTTAGAACAACACTATACAGCTCCACCGAGCAAATTGATGAGGGATTACATACATGGCGAGCATACGATTCGCCGATATTTTTCGTACGAACCGCTCCAGTCGGAATTCAGTGCCAGGTTGGAGAAACTTCGCACCCATGCTGCAGACAGAGAAAAACTCAGCAGGATTATGCGCAATTTCATGGAACCGAATGGGATTTCCGAAGCGGCATCGGCTCATTTGGACGATTTTAGAAACGGGGCGCCTGTAATAGTTACTGGCCAGCAGGCGGGGCTTTTGACTGGTCCGCTCTATACCGTACATAAGGCGATTTCCGTGATTGTATTAGCAAAACAAGCTTCTGAGCAGCTGCAGACGAAGGTTGTTCCGGTTTTCTGGATAGCTGGCGAAGACCATGACTTGGCAGAAATCAGCCATTTGTACCGGGAAGTGAACCATCGTGTGGATAAGTTGAATTTTCCGCATGCGGAATACGGAAAAAATTCCGCCTCCACCGCTGTCTTGAATCATGATAAAGTCCGGACTTTCTTGGAAGAATATTTCCGCAGCCTGCCAGAGACGGAACATTCAAAAAGCCTTCACCAGCTAGTGTTCTCTTACTTGGAAAAAGCGGAAACATTCACGGATTTCTTTGCAGCAATCTTGAATTATTTTTTCAGCGAAGAAGGGCTGCTTTATATCGATGCGGCTTTTCCCGAACTTCGGCAGTATGAATCCGTTTATTTCGAGAAGCTGATCGAGAAATCGGAAGAAATCGCTGCGACTGTCTATGAGACAGAGCAAGCTCTGGCGAAGGACGGATATAGCGCCGTTATCGGTGCTGAAAAAGACGCCGCCAATCTTTTCATTACAGTAAAAGGAGAGCGGATTTTGCTTCAGCGTGAAGGAAGCAGGTTCTTTGGCAACAATGGTGCAGTGTCGTTCACTTATGAGGAGCTGATGGATATCGCGAAAACATCTCCTGAACGGTTGAGCAACAATGTCGTGACCCGGCCGATCATGCAGGAAATGGTTTTTCCAGTCTTGGCGTTCGTCGGCGGACCAGGTGAAATTGCTTACTGGGCGGCGTTCAAAGGAGCATTCAACTTGTTGGGAATGGAAATGCCTGTTGTGATGCCTCGCTTGAATATGACATTGATCACTCGGCAAACTGAAACGCTGCTGAAAAGATACAATCTCACTTTCATGGACGTGGTCAATGATCGGAAAATAACGGCTTTGAAGGCTGAGTTGGAAGATGCAATTCGTGAGAAAAAGGCGGAATCATTGGTTGACAGTCTGAAAGAAAAAATAGAAGCCGAATACGAGGAAGTCAAAGAGCAGTTCATGCAAGTCAGTAAAGGGCTGGAGCCGATTGTTGAGAAGAATTTGCAGATTCATTTGAAGCAGCTGACATTCCTTAAGAATAAACTCCAGGATGAAGTGATGCTGAAGCATAGCACCCAGTTCAACCACTATGCATTTATTGAAAATGAACTGCTCCCGAATAACGGATTCCAAGAACGGATCTACAACCCGTTTCCCTATATGAATCTGTATGGGGAGGAACTGGTAAAAGATATATTGAAATTGCGAATTCCATATGACAAAAATCACAAAATAATCTATCTGTAACTAGCTAAAGTCTGCCTCGGCAGGCTTTTTTGCGTCTCAAGAAGACATAATGAGATGAAATTATGTAACATTCATGAAATATTTCAAAAACAAGTGGTGACAAGTGGGGGATTGTGGTACATTAATTACAATAAGTGGGGTGAAGGGAATGTTCATGGGCGAATATCAACATAGCGTTGATGCAAAGGGTCGATTAATCATACCGGCTAAGTTCCGTGAACAGCTCGGAGAAAATTTTGTCATTACCCGAGGCCTTGATCAATGCTTATTTGGCTACACAATGGATGAATGGAAGAAGATCGAAGAAAAGCTGAGAGAGCTGCCGGTCACTAAGAAAGACGCCCGTGCTTTCACCCGATTCTTTTTTTCTGGAGCTACGGAAGTGGAGCTCGACAAACAAGGGCGCGTCAATATTCCTTCAACATTGCTTTCATATGCGCAACTTAAAAAAGAATGCATCGTCCTAGGAGTGTCCAATCGTTTTGAAATTTGGGCAAAAGATTCATGGGAAGACTATTTCGCTGAATCTGAGGATTCGTTTAATGACATTGCGGAGAATTTGGCGGATTTTGATTTTTAAAAATTGAACGGAGGGATTGGATTGTTCGACCACACTACGGTTTTACTTCGAGAAACTGTTGATGGACTGAACATTCGCCCTAACGGTATTTATGTGGACTGCACGCTTGGCGGAGCGGGGCACAGTGAATATTTGGTACAGCAACTTTCAGATGAGGGTCATCTTTATTGTTTTGACCAAGACACAACAGCGATTACACACGCAAAAGAGAGACTGCAAAACTACTTACATAGGATCACGTTTATTCACGCGAACTTTAAATTCATTAAAGAAGAGCTTGCCATGCGGGGTGTAGAGAAAGTTGACGGCATTTTATATGACCTCGGCGTTTCTTCTCCCCAACTCGATACTCCTGAAAGGGGATTCAGTTACCATAATGATGCCCCTTTAGATATGCGAATGGACCAGTCAGCTGAATTGAGCGCTTATCATGTTGTCAATGATTGGCCGTATGAAGACCTAGTAAGAATATTTTACCGTTACGGCGAAGAAAAGTTTTCAAAACAGATTGCACGAAAAATAGAAGCAGCAAGAGAAAAACAGCCGATCGAAACGACCGGACAATTGGTTGAATGCATCAAAGACGGTATTCCCGCTTTTGCGAGACGGACTGGCGGACATCCGGCGAAAAGGGTGTTTCAAGCTATCCGAATTGCGGTCAATGATGAACTGGGAGCAGCTGAAACATCGCTGCAAGATGCTATCGGATTGTTGGCAGTAAACGGGAGAATCAGTGTAATTACGTTCCACTCGCTAGAAGACAGGCTTTGCAAAACGATTTTCAAGGAAGCGTCCTCATTGCCTGAATTGCCGCCAAACATGCCTATGATTCCAGCAGGAATGGAACCGATTCTGAAATTGGTCACAAGAAAACCCATTCTTCCATCAGAAGAAGAACTTGCGCAAAACAACCGGTCACGGTCAGCAAAGCTGCGAATTGCAGAAAAAATAAGAGAGTAAGGACGTGTTCAAATGGCGTTGAATGCTACTAAAGAAACCTACATACAACAGCCGGCCGTTCCTCAAAACCCGGAGCGGCAACCGGTACGGAAAAAGAGTCCCATTACAACAGGCGAGAAAGTTTTGTATTTTTCATTTCTGGCCGCACTCGTAATGTGTGCGTTATTGGTTCTTCAAAACCAATCCGCCATCCAATCGTCTACTCAAGAAATCCAAACAATCGAACATTCAATCGACGAAATAACGAAACAAAACAAAGATTTGTCTGTACAAATGAAAGAAAACTCTACATATGAGCGCATTATGGGTATAGCTAAAGAGCGGGGCCTAAAATCAAATGAGCAAAATGTAAAGGTAGTGCCAGGACAATGAAAAAAAAGTTTCGATTTCAATGGGGAGCCTTTCTGCTATTTTTGTTATTTGCAGGGCTCTTTTTCCTTTTATTCGCTAGAATTGTAACTATTCAGGCAACGGGACAAGTGGAAGGCCAGGAGTTGGCGGCCAAAGCGGCAGCAAAATACAGCCAGGAACAAGTGCTGAAAGCTGAACGCGGGAAGATTCTTGACCGGAACGGAGAAGTCATCGCAGAAGATACGTTGACATATCGGTTAGTAGCCGTATTGGACGAGTCGGCTACACAAAAAGCAAGTGACCCGCGGCATGTCGTGGATGTCGAAAAAACGGCTGATGTGCTGTCGGAACATCTGGGTGCAGAGCGTGAAAGCATTTTGGCGATACTGGAGAACGGTGTGGAAAAAGACTTGTATCAAGTTGAATTTGGGTCTGCCGGCCGGGAGATTAGCCATACCAAAATGAAAGAAATGGAAAAAGAAGAGCTCCCAGGTATATTATTCGTCAAAGATTTGAAACGCCTTTACCCGAACGGCGCATTTGCTTCCCATTTGATCGGCTTTGCCATGAAAGAAGAGCTTGACGATGGGCAAATTGTTACAAAAGGGAAAATGGGTCTTGAAGCGATCCATGATGAGGTGTTAACTGGGAAGAACGGAAAAATGGAGTTTGATACCGATAAGTGGGGTTATTTGCTTCCTAATAGCGAGTCGGCAGTGACACCGGCAGTCGATGGATCAGACGTGCAATTGACCCTCGATAAGACATTGGAGAATTTCCTTGAGGATGCCATGTCGACTGTACAAAAAGAATATGACCCAACACGGATGATTGCGGTTATCGCGGATCCGAAAACAGGTGAAATCCTGGCCATGTCCCAACGGCCGACTTTCAATCCGAATACACGTGAAGGATTGTCTGACAACTGGTTGAATGAAAGCATCGAGCTGACAATCGAACCAGGTTCTCCGATGAAAATGTTTACAATAGCTTCGGCGATTGAGGAAGGGAAATGGGATCCGGATGCCACATACAAATCAGGCACATATAAATTGGGCCCTGATGTGATTGGAGACCATAATTATGGTGAAGGATGGGGGACAATCACCTTCTTGGAAGGAATCCAACGCTCCTCCAACGTTTCCATGGCATATTTGCTGGAACGAATCGGAAAAGAGAACTTCCTGAGATATATAGATGCATTCGGCTTTGGGGAAAAAACAGGAATTGATTTGCCTCACGAGGCATCAGGGAAAATCCTTGATGAGTATGCGAGCAATGTGCTTACTCTAACGTACGGTCAAGGATCGACTGTCACACCAATTCAATTGATTCAGGCCGCATCTGCCATTGCTAATGATGGCGTCATGATGAAACCCTATATTATCGATCAAATAAAGAATCCGGATACAGGGGAAGTAACCATGAAAGGCGAACCGGAAGAAGCAGGACAGCCGATATCCGCAGAAACGGCAAAAGAAGTCCGCGAAATCCTTGCATCAACTGTTACTTCAGAACATGGTTCAGCCGCAGGCTTTGCACTGCAGGATTACACAATTGCCGGTAAAACCGGAACTGCACAAATCCCAGGAAAAGACGGCCGCTATATGACGGGCCGAAACAATTATCTTTTCTCTTTCCTCGGCATGGCGCCGGCGGAAGATCCGGAACTGCTTATCTACATCGGTGTTCAGCAGCCCGATTTGCCGGCAAATGAATATGGCTCTGTGCCTGTGTCAAAAATCTTCACTTCTGTAATGGAAAATGGGCTGAAGCATATGAACATCGAACCGGAAGATATGAAGACAGCAAGGTCGGTTGAATTAGCCGATTATAGCGGAAAGTCCTCAAAAGAAGCTGCAAAAGAATTGAAGGACAAAGGCCTTAAAGTTGTGAAAACCGGATCGTCGTCTGAAGTCGAAGCGCAATACCCGGCTGCGGGAGAAACGGTGCTCGAAAACGGGACAGTGATCCTGAAGACAGGGGGAACAGCCGTGGTGCCGAACTTCACTGGCTGGTCCAAACGTGAACTATTGGCTTACCAATCGCTTAGCGGATTATCGCTCGAAATTGTGGGCCAAGGGTTTGCGGTAAGCCAAAGCTTATCAAAAGGCGCTAAAGTTTCACCGGAAGATCCGCTCGTCATTCAATTGCAGACACCTGAAGATTCTTACAAAGTGAAGATGGCGGATGGACCTGAAGGGATTCCTGCAGCAGACGGCACAAATGCAGAAACAGCAGAATCTCCTGCTGAAGAGGCAACTGTAGAACAAGAAGTTGAAGAAGATATAACAGAAGAGTAAACAACAAAAATATAAATAATAGAAGACACATCTGGTTGATACCGTGTTTAAAGGAGCTCTCAAATGAACGCTGATATGTTGCTTGGTTTTGGCTTTGCCTTAGTTATGACTGTAATTTTAATGCCGATTTTCATTCCTTTGCTGAAAAGAATGAAATTCGGCCAAAGCATACGGGAAGAAGGCCCGCAATCCCATATGAAGAAGACGGGTACACCGACAATGGGCGGCCTTGTATTCCTGATTGCCATTATTGCCACTACACTGATCGTGGCATTGATCGCAGATTTGTTGACATCGGAAATTATGATTTTGTTGCTGGTCCTGTTCGGTTTCGGCTTGATCGGATTTTTGGACGACTTTATCAAGGTTGTATTGAAGCGCAATCTTGGATTGACATCCATCCAAAAATTGGCTGCACAAATTGTTATTGCGGTTGTATCGTTCTTTTTGCTGAATAGCATCGATTTTGATACTGCGTTAACAATTCCATTTACTTCAGTTTCTATTGAACTGTCAGGTTTGTATGTATTGTTCCTTATTTTTTGGCTGGTCGGATTCTCGAATGCAGTCAATCTAACGGACGGCCTTGACGGGTTGGTGGCTGGTACGGCATCAATCGCGTTTGCAGCGTTTGGCGTATTGGCCATTTACCAAGACAAAATGGGAATTGCTCTTTTCACTTTTACCGTAGCGGGAGCATTGATCGGATTTTTGGTTTTCAACAAATATCCGGCAAAAGTCTTCATGGGAGATACTGGATCTCTTGCATTGGGCGGGGCATTGGCTGTCGTTTCCATTTTGCTTAAACAAGAATTTCTGCTATTGATCATCGGGTTGGTTTTTGTGCTGGAGACTTTATCGGTTATCCTGCAAGTCGGCAGTTTCAAACTTAGAAAAAAACGCATTTTCAAAATGAGCCCAATCCATCATCATTTCGAATTAAGCGGTTGGTCAGAATGGAAAGTCGTTACAGTATTCTGGCTGGTCGGACTAGTGGCAGCAGTTATCGTTGTTTCGTTGGAGGTAGTGTAAATGAAAAATATAAAAGATGTATATCAAAAAAAAGTATTGGTTCTGGGACTTGCAAAAAGCGGCTTTACAGCGGCGCGCCTGCTTCATAAACTAGGGGCATTTGTTACGGTCAATGATTCTAAGCCGTTTGAAGAAAATCCGGAAGCCCAGGAATTATTGAACATGGGCGTAACCGTGATTTGCGGAAGGCATCCTGAAGGGCTTCTCGAAGAAGGTTTTGAAATCGTCGTGAAAAACCCTGGAATTCCTTACACGAACATCTTGATCCGTTCGGCATTGGAAAAAGAAATACCGGTATGGACAGAAATCGAACTTGCTTATCTGATCAGTGAGGCGCCATTTATCGGCATTACCGGATCAAACGGCAAAACGACAACGACTACCTTGCTTTTCCATATGTTGAACCAAGATGGCAAAAAACCGTTGATTGCCGGGAACATTGGAACGGTGGCAAGCGGAGTTGCGGAAAAAGCGACTCCGGAAAATGTTGTTGTGACGGAACTGTCTTCTTTCCAATTAAAAGGGACATCAACCTTCCGTCCTCATATTGCCATCATCACTAATTTATACGAAGCCCACCTTGATTATCATGGTACGGTTGAAGATTATGCGGCTTCCAAGATGAAAATCACGCAAAATCAAACCGCGGAAGATTATTTCATCTACAATGCTGATCAGCCGGTGCTGGCGGCCCATGCGGCAACTTGCACAGCCCAAGGGATTCCGTTCACACTAAAGGGCAGAACTGAACACAGTATCAGCGCTGATGATAAATTTGTTTATTGGCAAGGCAAAAAATTGATCGAGCGGTCCAAAATCATGCTGGGCGGCCAGCACAATTTAGAAAATATACTGGCTGCTACAGCCGCCGCCCTTTTATGGGGAAGCACGAAAGAAACCATCCACCGCGTGTTGACGTCTTTTACAGGAGTGAAGCACCGGTCGCAGTTTATCGTTAACTGGAAAGGACGTAAGTTCTACAACGATTCCAAAGCGACCAACGCATTGGCGACAAAAAGCGCGCTTGAAGCTTTTCCGGGACAGATTGTTTTGCTGGCCGGAGGGTTGGAACGCAATCATTCACTTGAAGAATTGCGTCCATACATGGATCGGGTAAAAGTGCTGATCACTTTCGGGGAAACAGCAGACCGATTTGCGGCATTTGCAAAAGAGTGCGGAGTGCCGGAAGTCGAAAAGGCGGGCATGATGCATGATGCAGTTGAAAAAGCGATTCGCCATTCAGCGAGCGGCGATACCATTTTGCTTTCTCCGGCTTGCGCAAGCTGGGATCAATATGACAGTTTCGAAATCCGTGGCGATGCTTTTATCGACGCAGTAAAACAATTGACCGAAACGAACGATTAATAGATAAGGAGCAGCAATTATGGACAAAGTGATTGATATCGAAGAACGCATCCCGACGCTCCGTGAGCGGCGGAAAAAAAGAACCAATCGCAAGTTCGTGGCTCTGCTTGTTATTTTTCTCGTTTTTCTTGCTATTCTTTATTACAGCCAGTCAAAACACAGTGAAATTCAAAATATCGCAGTTGCTGGCGCTGCTGTGTATGAAAAAGACGATTACTTGGAAGCCAGCGGATTGGCAGTCGGCCAGTCGATGTGGTCTTTTAAAGAATCGGCGGTTGAAAAGCGCTTGAACGATTTGGAATGGGTCAAAGATGCGACAGTAGAGAAAAGGTGGCTGACCGGCGTAGATATTAACGTCGATGAATTTGAAAAGATCGGATATCTGGAAAGGGAAAACAATTTTCAAATGGTCCTGTCCAATGGCTACACGGTCGAAAAACCGGTTTCCAGTATTGATGGGCCTATTTTCTCCAATTTCGAAAATGACGAGGCCCGGAAAAAACTGGTCTCTCAATTGTCTGAAATTGATGCCGAAGTGTATAACTTGATCTCCCAAGTCATACTCGCGTCAGAAGAAACAGAGACATCTTATGTTACGTTGTACATGAATGACGGAAATGAAGTCCGCACCATTTTAAGCACGCTTGCCGAAAATTTGAATTACTATCCATCAGTAATCGCGCAGCTCAAAGAGAGCCAAAAAGGTGTAATCGACATGGAAGTTGGAATCTACTTCCGTTCCTATGATGACGTATACGGTCCTCCGAAGGAAGGAGTCGAAGATGAAGAAATCACCCCGGAATAACCGGTCCAAGTTCAGTAAATCGATTATCTTTTCACTCGTATTTTTAGTCCTTGGCTTTATGTTTTCCTATTCGTATAGCCTTTCTAAATCTCAGGAAAGATCAAGTGAATTTACTGGCGGGGCATTTTTTGAGCAAGAAGAGCAGTATCGAAAAGAATTGATTGAACAGCAGGAGCGCAACAAAGCACTGCGTGAAGAATTAGAGAAAAAACAAGCGGCAGTCCAGGAATTTGAACAATCCTTCTCGGAAGGGGAGAGCCGCAACACCGATTATGCGGAAGAGGCCGAAGAGCTTCGCCGGGTTCTTGGCTTGCTGCCGGTGGAAGGGAGCGGCTTGACCGTAACTCTCCAAGATGGCGAATACAATCCGAGTTCTGTGGATCCAAATGATTATATTGTTCATGAGAGCCATATCTTCCAAGTCATTAACGAGCTGTACATTTCTGGAGCAGAGGCCGTTTCGATCAATGGCCAACGCATCCACGCCAATTCACATATTGTATGCACAGGGCCTGTCATAACGGTGGATGGAGTGAAATATCCAGCTCCATTTACTATTGCAGCCATCGGAAAGCCGGATGTTCTGGCTTCATCCATAAAACTGCCGGGGGGCGTCATGGATCAGCTGGTCAATGATAATGTAGTGGTCACTTTGGATGAGGGGCAGACCATATTCATGCCGGCTTTTTTGACGGAATCGTAAGTGAGGGAGGGATTGCATGAGAAAAAAAATCTTTTCCCGGTTTTCAATCATACTATTTGTTATCGGTTTGATGATGGCAGTGCAATATAATACGATCAATGAACCTGACTCCCGAGATACACGGGATGTATGGGAGATTAGGCAAGAGCTTTCTGTTGAAAAGCAGCTTCACTCTGAATTGTTATCGGAAATCAGCCAGATGGACAGCACGCTGGAAAAATACGAAGCAGCTTCTGAAGCAAGCCCGGAACAGGCCTTAAAAGAAACGGTAGAAGAGTTGAGGAGCTTGGCGGGCTTGACAGAAGCCGCCGGGCCGGGAATCGAAGTCTCCATCGAGCCCTCGCCTGAAGCAGTAGCCCTAGGGCAGAATATTGAAGGCATTTCACCTGACCTATTGATTCGGTTTGTCAATTCGGTCAACTCATTCAACAATCTGGAAGTATCGATTGACGGAAACCGGCTCGTCAACACATCAGCCATACGAGACATTAACGGCAAAACAACAGTGAATGCCAATCCGATACAAACACCGCCTTTTACGGCTAAGATTGTTGCGGGCTCCACGGAAGATGCCGAAAAGCTTTATAATTACCTGTTATCTTCTCCGCTGCTGGATGATTTTTATATCGACGACCTGGTTGTCACAGTATCGGAACCGAAAGACGATATGGTGGTGGAAGCGTACGATGGCGAAATCAGTTATCAGCATTTGAAAGAAGCAGAGGGGGAATAACAATGTGGTTGTCTGTGTTAGGCTTGCTATTAGGCATTTCGCTCGGGCTTTTGACAGATATGCAAATCCCTCCGGAATATGCCGACTATTTATCTATTGCTGTTCTTGCCTCTTTGGATACTTTATTTGGAGGAATAAGAGCTCATTTGCAGCATATGTATGACGACAAAGTGTTTGTTTCAGGATTTTTCTTTAATATTGTTTTAGCAGCTGGCCTTGCATTCCTTGGAGTGCATTTAGGAGTCGATCTGTATTTAGCGGCAATTTTTGCCTTCGGAGTAAGGTTATTTCAAAATATTGCCGTTATTCGCAGGCTTTTACTGGCAAAATGGGCCAATAAAAAAGAAGCTGGAGAAACACTTGGATAAATTGAAGGAAAATTTATAAAGTTACACTATTATACTTAGACAAGGTGTAAAATTTACAATAGAATGTAAGTAATTGCAGTTTAATAAGGAGGTGCTACGAATTGAGTCAATCAGAGTTATACGTAAGTTTAGATATTGGATCATCATCGGTTAAAGTCTTAATCGGGGAAATGGCCAATAAGTCGTTGCATGTCATCGGCGTCGGAAATGTAAAATCCCATGGAATAAAAAAAGGTGCGATTGTTGATATAGATGCGACAGTACAATCCATTAAAAAAGCTGTCGACCAGGCGGAACGTATGATCGGGAGATCGATACAGGAAGTGGTTCTAGGAATTCCAGCCAGTAAAGTGGCTCTTCATCCAGTTAAGGGCGTCGTAGCAGTCAACAGCGAGAATCGTGAAATAACGGATGAAGATTTGGACCGTGTGCTGGAATCCGCCCAAGTCATGTCGATTCCGCCAGAACGGGAATTGGTGAATATCATTCCAGAACAATATATTGTGGACCATCTGGATGAAATAAAAGATCCGCGGGGTATGATTGGGATTCGCCTCGAAATGGATGGTACAATGGTGACGACATCCAAAACAATGCTGCATAATGTTTTAAGATGTGTAGAAAAGGCCGGACTTCAAATTCGGGATATTTATGTGCAGCCATTAGCTGCAGGATATTATGCGTTGACAGAAGACGAGAAAAACCATGGCACAGCGTGCATCGATATTGGCGGCGGTTCAACCTCCATCGCCATATTCCAAAACGGCCATTTGTCTGCCTCATCGGTTATTCCGGTCGGGGGAGACCATGTTACAAAAGATCTGTCCATCGTTTTGAAGACTCCTACGGATCAAGCAGAAAGAATTAAAGTCGAGTATGGCCATGCTTTCTATGATAATGCTTCAGAAGACGAATTGTTCGAAGTGCCTGTCATCGGATCGGATACAAGGGAACAATACAGCCAAAAATACATATCTGAAATAATCGGAGTTCGCCTGGAAGAACTTTTCGAATTGATTTTAGATGAGCTTTACCGTCTTGGTGTCCAGGACCTTCCAGGAGGTGTCGTTTTGACTGGAGGCATGGCTAAGCTAGAAGGGCTGCCGGAACTTGCAAGAAATATCCTGCAAACTCGCGTCCGGTTGTTCACCCCGGAATTTATCGGTGTCCGGGAACCGCAATATACAACGGCTGTTGGTTTGATCCAATACGCTTATATGGAAGATGTATTCTACGGACGCATCGGAAGCGGAGTGGCATTATCCGAATCGGCAAAGGTCGAACAAGAACCACAGCCGCAGAAAGTGCAAAAACAGCCGAAACAACCAAAGCAAAACGGTGAAGGTGTAGTTACAAAGGCCAAGAAAATGTTTGATAGATTCTTTGAATAAAATGAACGTTGCAGAGCGTTTACTGAAAGCCCTGCAATCTAGGAGGAAAAAGAATGTTGGAATTTGATACTTCAATAGATTCGTTGGCAGTAATAAAAGTGATTGGCGTTGGCGGTGGCGGAAACAATGCGGTAAACCGAATGATCGAACATGGTGTCCAAGGCGTTGAGTTTATCGCTGTAAATACGGATGCTCAAGCTTTGAACTTATCTAAAGCGGAAGTCCGCCTGCAAATCGGCGGCAAGTTGACGCGCGGTTTAGGCGCAGGGGCAAACCCTGAAGTCGGCAAAAAAGCAGCAGAAGAAAGCAAAGAACAAATCGAAGAAGCATTGCGCGGAGCGGACATGGTATTCGTCACTGCGGGCATGGGCGGCGGTACCGGTACTGGAGCAGCGCCGGTAATCGCAGGCATTGCAAAAGAATTAGGCGCTTTGACAGTTGGTGTAGTAACCCGTCCGTTCACATTTGAAGGACGCAAGCGTTCGACACAAGCGATTGGCGGAATCGGTACGATGAAGGAATCAGTCGATACGCTGATTGTCATCCCGAATGACCGATTGTTGGAAATCGTTGACAAGAGCACACCAATGCTTGAAGCTTTCCGTGAAGCGGATAATGTTTTGCGCCAAGGTGTCCAAGGCATCTCTGACTTGATCGCCGTTCCTGGATTGATCAACCTGGACTTCGCCGATGTTAAAACGATCATGTCCAACAAAGGTTCTGCTTTGATGGGCATCGGTGTTTCTTCAGGAGAAAACCGTGCGTCTGAAGCAGCCAAAAAAGCGGTATCAAGCCCATTGCTTGAAGTTTCCGTTGATGGTGCCAAAGGCGTATTGATGAACATTACAGGCGGATCAAACCTAAGCTTGTATGAAGTGCAGGAAGCAGCTGATATTGTTGCTTCAGCCTCAGATGAAGAAGTAAACATGATTTTCGGTTCTGTCATCAATGACAATTTAAAAGATGAAATTGTTGTAACTGTTATCGCCACAGGCTTCAACGAAGAGCAGTTGCAGCCGAGAACACCGCGAGGGTCTGGCTTGAACTCCAGCCGTGTGCAATCGATTCAGCAGCAGACGCCTCCGCCATCTTACCGCGAATCACGCCGCGAGGAACAGCGCCGTGAAGAGCAAGTCCCTTCTTATCAACAAGAGCCGGTGCGCCAAGAAAAACAACAGGATGATGCGTTAGACATCCCTACGTTCTTGCGCAATCGCCAAAGAAGACGTTAATCCAAACAGCTGCCTTTAAGGCAGCTGTTTTTTTAAAATTCCGATGTTCAAGAAATCGTTGCTTTTTATGGGGCGCCGAAGCCTAAACTGAAAGGGATAATTGATATATTAGGCTTTCCTTGATACAATAAGTTGAACATGCAAAGAAAAGTTGTGAATTTATGAAACCGATAAAACCTGTTTTTGAACAGATGAATAATGAAATCCAAAACATACGAAAAGAAGTCCAGGTAATAGCAGTTACCAAACAAGTGGGAGTCGAGCGCACCAAAGAAGCGATCGATGCAGGCATCCGGCATCTTGGAGAAAACCGCCCTGAAGGCTTGGCTGCAAAACGCGCTGCTATTGCCGACGATGTCCAATGGCATTTTATTGGAACGCTGCAAACCCGGAAAGTGAAAGAAGTCATCAATCAAATCGATTTTTTGCATTCGCTTGACCGGTTAAGCTTGGCAAAGGAAATACAGAAGCGGGCAAACCAACCAATAAAATGCTTTGTTCAAGTGAATGTTTCGCAGGAAGAGTCAAAAAGCGGACTTGCTCCAGAAGAAACTTTGGAATTTATCAAGTCCTTGGAAGCTTTTGATAAAATCCGCGTTGTAGGCTTGATGACGATGGCCCCCAATACAGCGGATGAAGAAACCATCCGGAAGGTTTTCAAGGGCTTGAAAGCCCTTCAATTGGAAGTTGCTGCTGAAAATTGGGAGCATGCGCCGTGTACGGAATGTTCCATGGGCATGTCCAATGACTACTTGATTGCGGCTCAAGAAGGGGCAACGTTTGTCCGTATAGGAACTGCATTAGTAGGAACGGAAAGTGAGGGATGAAAATGAGCATAAAAAACAAGTTCAAAAACTTCTTTTATTTAGAAGAGTACGAAGATGAACAACCGCAGCAACAGCCACAACCTCAGCAAACTCCACGCTATGAAAAACCGGCATCGGTGCAGAAGGTGAGAGAGACGCCGAAAGAGCGCCGGCAAAAAGCGGTTGAAACGCCCGTATCAAACATTGTCAGCCTGCAAAGCGCCATGAAGTCTTCAAAAGTCAATCTTGTCGAACCACGGGTTTACGCTGAAGCGCAAGACATAGCTGAACATTTGAAAAGCAAACGGGCGGTCGTTGTCAATCTGCAGCGGATCGAGAAAGACCAAGGCCTCCGCATCATCGACTTTTTGAGCGGAACGGTCTATGCACTCGGTGGAGATATTCAGCGCATCGGAACCGACATCTTCCTTTGCGTACCTGACACTGTAGAAGTGGACGGCGCCATATCGGATTTTTATTACGATGATCAACAATAAAAGAGGTGGCTAAAGAATAAATGGGCGAACTATTGGGAATACTACTAACAGCTATTCAAATTTATTCGTATTTGCTTATTGCCAGCATTTTAATGAGCTGGCTGCCAAATGCCAGGGAGTCGAGCATTGGCCAGATGCTTGCAAAAGTTACAGACCCTTATTTGGATATCTTCAGAAAAATTATTCCACCGCTTGGCATGATTGATTTTTCTCCAATCATTGCTATTTTTGCATTGAATCTAGCCAGAAACGGCCTTGTAGTTTTATTTAGCTACTTTTATTAATAACCTCACTTTGCGTGGGGTTTTTTTCTTGAAAGCTATTTCATATAAAGGAGGCAGGCACTTTGGAATCTTTGCTGCAGCATTTCAGAAAAGATGAACAGCAGTTTATTGAACAAGTTTCAGGATGGATCATCGATGTGGAAGACCGTTATTCTCCAAAGCTGACGGATTTTCTCGATCCGCGCGAACGCTTTATCGTCCAAGCGGTTATTGGATCGAGCGATGTCCGGATGGCTGCATCCGGCATGTTTGAAGGAGCAGAGCGCCAACGGGTTTTGCTTTATCCGTCATATTACGAACCGCAGCAGGAAGATTTTCAAGTTACAATGTTCGAGTTGAAATATCCGGTGCGTTTTGTCACGCTCAAGCATCCGGATATTTTAGGGTCTTTGATGTCCATCGGTTTAGGACGCGGAAAATTCGGCGATATCCGGATTGAAGGAGAACGGATCCAATTTGCAGCAGCAGAAGAAGTGAGTGCTTATTTGCAGACGAACTTTGTATCAGCGGCGAAAGTGAAAGTCCAGCTGAACCCGGTAGAAGATCCTGCGGAATTTTTAACGTCAGTCGATGAATGGACAGAAGAGTCGTTTACAGTCAGCTCGCTGCGGCTGGATACGGTCATCAGTTCGGTATACAATATCTCCCGTCAAAAAGCGGCGTCTTTGATCCATGCAGGAAGAGTGCGCGTCAATTGGACAGTCCAGGAACATCCATCGTTCGAATTGCACGAATCCGATTTGATCTCTTCTAGAGGGTATGGCCGGATCAAAGTCGGCATGATCGAAGGGCGAACGAAAAAAGATAAAATCCGCCTGCAGATTGGACGTTTGGACACGAACAAGTAAGCGACTTTGAAAAAATGCAAAATAATACTGAAATTTGTTCTATTGAACTGTATAATGTATAGAAACGACGATAAGTTAAGGAGAGGTGCACGTAATGCCATTATCCCCGCTGGATATACATAACAAGGAATTTGGCCGAGGGTTTCGCGGTTACCAAGAAGATGAGGTAAACGAATTCCTGGATCAAATCATCAAAGATTATGAGTTGCTGCTGAAAGAGAAACGGGAACTTGAAGAACGGCTGAAACAGACGGACGAACGGGTCGGCCATTTCACTACGATTGAAACGACTCTTCAAAAGTCCATTCTCGTGGCACAGGAAGCGGCCGAAGAAGTGCGCCGCAATGCACAGAAAGAAGCAAAACTTATTGTGCGTGAAGCAGAAAAGAACGCTGACCGCATTGTCAACGAATCATTGACAAAAGCGCGCCGCATCGCAATGGAAATTGAAGAATTGAAAAAACAGTCCAAAGTATTCCGCAACCGTTTCAAGATGATTGTTGAAGCGCAATTGGATTTGATCGACACAGACGATTGGGATACATTAATGGAATATGATGTGGATACGACGAATCTGGACAAGCTGGAAGACGAGAAAAGCGACTCCCGTTCTTGACGCAAACGGATTCAACTTCTATAATTATTTAATATTCAGGGCAGCGAAGGCGAGAGCCTGGACTATCGATAGCAAAAGCAAGGACAGAGACAGTACTTTAGATGATTCGACAAAGCGATCCAGGGATAGTGGGAGCCTGGTGAAAAATCGTTAAAGGAAAATCACTCTCGAGCTGGATTGGTGAAACTAAGTATCCAATCCCGTCTACACCACGTTACGGTGATCGAGTGGCAGCGTTCAAGCTGCAACAAGGGTGGTACCGCGAGTTTAAGCTCCTCGTCCCTTTACCAGGGATGGGGAGCTTTTTATTATGCCTACAGGAGGAATTGCAATGGATTATAAAGATACGTTATTAATGCCAAAAACAGATTTCCCGATGCGTGGAAATTTGCCGAACCGGGAACCAGAAATGCAAAAGAAATGGGAAGAAATGGATATCTATCGCCAAGTTCTGGACCGGACAAAAGACCGCCCTCATTTTATCCTTCATGACGGACCTCCATATGCCAATGGCGATCTTCATATGGGCCATGCATTGAATAAGGTATTGAAGGACATGATCGTCCGTTCACGTTCGATGATGGGCTTTCATGCTCCATACGTGCCAGGCTGGGATACACACGGTTTGCCGATCGAGCAGGCTTTGACCAATAAAGGCGTCAACCGCAAAGAATTGTCGCTTGCTGAATTCCGTAAATTGTGTGAGGAATATGCTTATGAGCAAATCGATAACCAGCGCACGCAGTTCAAGCGCATTGGAGTGCGCGGCGATTGGGAAAACCCTTATGTTACATTGAAACCGTCATATGAAGCCCGCCAAATCGAAGTGTTTGGATCGATGGCCAACAAAGGCTATATCTATAAAGGGTTAAAACCGGTATATTGGTCTCCTTCAAGTGAATCTTCTTTAGCTGAAGCAGAAATCGAATATCAAGACAAAAAATCTCCTTCCATCTATGTTTCGTTCCAAGTAACAGATGGAAAAGGGGTTTTGGCTGAAGGGACGAAAGTGCTGATCTGGACAACAACTCCTTGGACAATTCCTGCTAATCTTGGAATCACTGCACATGCAGATTTCAACTATGTTGAAGTTTCCGTAAATGGTTCGCTGTATGTAGTTGCGCAAGATTTGTTGGAAGAAGTGGCAAAAGAAGTAGAGTGGACGGATTACGAAGTTGTACGCGAATTCAAAGGGGCAGCATTCGAACATATTTTAACAAAACACCCGCTGTATGACCGTACGTCATTAATGATGCTTGGGGAGCACGTAACGACTGATTCCGGTACTGGATTTGTCCATACGGCTCCAGGCCACGGGGAAGATGATTTTTTGGTCGGCAAGAAATACGGCTTAGAAGTTCTTTGCCCTGTTGACGAAAAAGGTGTGATGACAGACGAAGCACCAGGTTTTGAAGGGCAGTTCTATGATAAGGCTAATAAATCTATCACTGAAGCTTTGAAAGAAGTTGGGGCTCTTGTGCATTTAGAGTTCATCACACACTCTTATCCGCATGACTGGCGGACGAAAAAACCGGTCATCTACCGTGCGACGGCTCAATGGTTTGTTTCTATCGAAGCTTTCCGTGACCAGATTCTAAAAGCAATCAACGAAACAACGTTTACTCCCGCCTGGGGAGAAACGCGTTTGTTCAATATGCTGCGCGACCGCGGCGATTGGAATATTTCCCGCCAGCGCGTCTGGGGTGTTCCGATTCCGGTATTTTACGCGGAAAATGGCGATGCCATCATCACAAATGAAACAATTGATCATATCGCGACCTTGTTCCGCGAAAACGGTTCGAACGTCTGGTTTGAGCGCACTGCTGCGGAATTGCTGCCGCCAGGGTTTACACATCCAAGCAGCCCGAACGGAATTTTTACAAAAGAAACGGATATCATGGACGTCTGGTTTGACTCCGGTTCGTCTCACCAAGGTGTTTTGGTTGAACGCGAAGATTTGTCCTATCCGGCTGATTTGTACCTGGAAGGATCTGACCAATACCGCGGCTGGTTCAACTCTTCTCTTACGACAAGTGTAGCCATCAACGGAATCGCACCATATAAGAGCATTTTGAGCCATGGCTTCACGCTGGATGGCAATGGCCGCAAAATGAGCAAGTCGCTTGGAAACGTCATTGTTCCTGCAAAAGTGATGAACCAAATGGGAGCGGACATCTTGCGCCTATGGGTAGCCTCAGTGGATTATACGGCTGATGTACGGGTATCGGACGATAACTTCAAGCAAGTATCGGAAGTATACCGTAAAATCCGCAACACACTGAAATTCCTTCACGGCAACTTGGCAGATTTCAATGAGCAAGAACATCGCGTTGCATTCGAAGATATGCGCGAAATGGATCAATACATGGCGATGAAGCTTCAAAAAATGGTGGAAACTGTTCGTAAAGGCTATGAAACATATGAATTTTCGTCCATCTACCATGCGTTGAACGGATTCTGCGCAAACGATCTGAGCTCGTTCTATTTGGACGTAGCAAAAGATGTAGTCTACATCGAAGCGCCGAATCATCCGCACCGCCGCGCTATGCAGACAGTCATGTTCGATTCGCTGATGGCGCTGCTGAAATTGGCAGCACCAATCATTCCGCATACAGCTGATGAAATGTGGGGCTATTTGGATTTTGTGGACGAAGCTAGTGTGCAGTTGACCGACTTCCCTGAAGTTCAGGAAAATCAGCTGTTTGCAGATCTGGACTCTAAATGGACGCAGTTCATGAGCATCCGTGATGATGTACTGAAAGCTTTGGAAGAAGCGCGTGCAGCGAAAACGATCGGCAAGTCGCTTGAAGCGAAAGTGACGGTCTACGGAAGCGAAGAAGCGGCCAACTTGCTGGCGTCTGTCGACAGCAACGTCGGCCAGTTGTTCATCGTATCTCAATACCAATTTGGCGGAGCCAAGGAAGCGGCTCCTGAACATGCACTTCAGTTGAGCCAAGTAGCTGTAGTTGTCGAAAAAGCAGAAGGCGAAAAATGTGAACGCTGCTGGACCATTTCCGAAGAAATCGGCCAGAGCGATGCACATCCGACTCTTTGCCCTCGATGCGCATCAGTTGTTGAAACTCAATACGCGTGATTTTCTATTGCCCCGAAGAACTGAAAGCCAGTTCTTCGGGTTTCTTTTTTTTAAAAAGGAAATGCCATCTTTCGCAACTGATTTTTGCAAACTAGCCTTGCCGGCCTGGAAAGTGAAACCCCCCTGGAACAAACTCTTCAGTTCAATGATATGTAGTCCAACTTATCCACTTGTCGATTCAACTTAGTATAGGGAGCTCTTCGAGGTGCTTACTCTTTCACCCGGTATGTGTTAAAATGGAGTGACTGATGAATTGACGGAGGATACACATGTTTATTTATTATGGGATTGCTTTGCTGATCGTGGCGATTGATCAGTGGACGAAATGGTTGGTTATGAAAAATATGGAGTTGGGTGAGCGCATTATTTTGGCGGACCCTTACTTGGCCTGGCTGTCGCACCGGAACCGCGGGGCAGCATGGGGAATGCTTGAAGGGCAGATGTGGCTGTTTGGAATCATTACCGTTGCGGTGATTATCGGCATCCTGTATTATTTCCACAAGCATGCACAAGGAAAGCCTTTGTTTCAGCTGAGTTTAATGGTGATTCTCGGCGGGGCGATCGGAAATTTCATCGATCGCATGTTGCGCGGAGAAGTGGTGGACTTTGTAGACGTGCTTATACCGGTCATCAATTATGAATTCCCGATTTTCAACGTGGCGGATGCTGCTTTGACTGTCGGAGTGGTTCTCATGATCATTTTTATCATTTATGACGAAAAACAAGAAAAGAAAAAGGTGTCTTAATGGAAGATTTAACAATAGAAATTACAGAAGAAATGGCTGGAGAACGGATCGACAAAGCAGTTTCTTCGATTGATGAAGACTGGTCGCGCTCGCAGATCCAAAACTGGGTCAGAGAAGGCGCAGTGAAAGTGAATGGCGAGACCGTGAAACCGAATTATAAGGTGCGGTTGGAGGATGTCATTATCGTTACGCCTCCTGTTCTAGAAGAATTGGATGTTGTAGCTGAGAATTTATATTTGGATGTAGTTTATGAAGACCAGGATGTTTTGGTCGTCAACAAACCGAAAGGGATGGTTGTCCATCCGGCGCCCGGACATTCTACCGGTACGCTGGTGAATGGCTTGATGCATCATTGCACTGATCTTTCTGGCATCAATGGCATTGTGCGCCCAGGAATTGTCCATCGTATCGATAAAGATACTTCCGGCCTTTTGATGGTTGCCAAAAATGATGCCGCGCACACATCGCTTGTTGACCAATTGGTGAAAAAGACCGTTACCCGTAAATATGTCGCTTTGGTACATGGACATATTCCGCATGACAAAGGCACAATTGACGCACCAATTGCGCGCGATCCGAAAGAACGCCAAAACATGTCTGTTGTCGATAAAGGCAAGCACGCAGTTACGCATTTCCGCGTCTTGGAACGTTTCGGCAATTTCACGCTTGTGGAATGCCGTCTTGAAACGGGCCGCACGCATCAAATCCGTGTCCATATGAAGTATATCGGTTTTCCGCTTGTCGGCGATCCGAAGTATGGACCGAAGAAAACGATGGATATCGGCGGGCAGGCGTTGCATGCGGAAGTGATCGGCTTCAATCACCCGCGCACCGGCGAATATATGGAATTTTCGGCGGAGCCGCCGGAAGAGTTTTCGGAGCTTCTGGAATCTGTTCGGAAAAAAGATTGACAAACGGCTGGACCCATAGATATACTAAGAACAACTAAACGAATACATCAACACCTTTAAGACAGTCCAGAGAGGCTGAGAAGGTATTTACGCAAGCCGGAAGTCTGTCTTCCGAGCCTTATTTTCTGCGCATAAAACCTCTTGCCCTCTGGCAAGAGGTTTTTTATTTTGCAGAAGGAGTGGAACCCATGGTTGAAAAAGCAGACATTCTGGATGACAAGGCTGTAGCAAGGGCCATCACCCGAATCGCCCACGAAATTATCGAACGCAATAAAGGAATCGACGATTGCATCCTGGTCGGAATTAAAACAAGAGGCGCGTTCATCGCAAAACGCCTTGCTGAAAAAATAGAGAAAATCGAAGGCAAGCCGATCATGACCGGGGAGCTTGACATCACCCTATACAGGGATGATTTAAGCGTCAAAAACAAAAACGAGGAACCTCTTGTCCAACAAGTGGACATTGCGCATAACATCAAAAACAAGAAAGTGGTTCTGGTCGATGATGTGTTGTACACAGGCAGAACCGTCCGAGCTGCGATGGATGCGGTCATGGATCTTGGCCGGCCAGCGCAAATCCAGCTGGCTGTCCTCATTGACCGGGGGCATCGGGAATTGCCGATCCGCGCTGATTATGTCGGAAAAAACATACCGACATCAAGCGATGAGCGCATCGTCGTCAAAATGCAGGAAAGCGATGGAAGAGACCAGGTAGCTATACACGAATAGAGAGAGAGAATGGAGCGAACACCCAGTGAATGAAACAGTATTGGACGTACAAGACAAACCAAAAGCGGGGCAATGGATTTCGTTAAGCCTGCAGCACATGTTCGCCATGTTCGGCGCGACGATCCTTGTGCCGCAGCTTGTAGGCTTGAGCCCTGCAATCGCTTTATTGACAAGCGGCATTGCAACTTTGATCTTCATCTTAATCACCCAGTTTAAAGTGCCGGCATATCTCGGATCATCATTCGCCTTTATCGTGCCGATCACTATCGCAACCGAGACGGGGGGAATCGGATCTGCCATGATCGGTGCCATGTTCGTCTCGCTTGTATACGCAATCGTCTCGCTGGTCATCTGGAAAACAGGCTATCAGTGGCTGATGCGCTTGCTGCCGCCGATTGTGGTCGGCCCTGTCATCATCGTGATCGGGTTGGCATTGTCGGGAACAGCGGTGGACATGGCGATGAACATTACGGTGGATGGAGCGAAACAGTACAGCTTGATGCACTTTTCCGCGGCGCTTGTTACACTGCTGACAGCCATCATCTGCACCATCTATTTCAAAAACATTATCAGCTTGATGCCGGTCCTGATCGGTATTATCGTCGGATACATCTACTCAGCGCTGGTCGGCATCATCGACTTTGCGCCGATCACAGCAGCAAAATGGATCGCAGCTCCGGACTTCTTGATACCTGGCGTCGATTATTCATTCCAGGTCACGCCAACCTTGCTCTTCGTCATGGTGCCGATTGCAATCGTCACTATTTCAGAACATATCGGCCACCAGCTTGTACTTGGAAAAGTAGTAGAGCGCAATTACATAAAAGATCCCGGGCTTCACCGCTCGATTCTTGGCGACGGCCTTGGGACTTTCATATCCTCTTTAGTCGGAGGGCCGCCGAAAACAACATACGGCGAGAATATCGGAGTGCTTGCCATTACACGGGTCTACAGCATTTACGTAATCATCGGCGCTGCCATCTTCGCCATCTTGTTTTCTTTCTTAGGCAAGCTGATGGCGGTAATCGCCACAATTCCAACCGCTGTCCTTGGCGGGATCTCAATCCTGCTTTTCGGAATCATCGCTTCATCGGGCTTGCGGATGCTGGTTGACAACAACATCAACTTCGGCGACAAACGCAATCTGGTCATTGCATCGGTCATCCTGGTCATCGGGATCGGCGGAGCAAAAATCGAATTCAGCGAAACGTTCCAAATCGAAGGCATGGCTCTCGCAGCCATTATCGGAGTCCTTCTTAACCTGGTATTGCCGGGGCGCAACAAAAATGAATTAGACGACGGAACTAAATAATACACCTTTTAATGAATTGTCCAGAGAGGCATGGAAAGGGATGGATGAGGGCGCAACCTGCCCTTATTTCCTTACACCTTCCTGCCTCGGGGAAGGTGTTTTTTTATGGAAAGGGTGGATCAACATGCCAAACTTAGTGGCGATGAACGACTTAGACAACAAGACAATCATGCATCTGCTCGAACGGGCGGCAGAATATCAGCGCGGTGAACGAACACCTGTGGCCGGAACGGTCGTCAATTTGTTTTTTGAACCAAGTACGCGAACAAAGATGAGTTTTGAAATGGCAGAGCATAAAATGGGGCTTACGGTCCTTCAGTTCGACACCGCCTTTTCAAGCGTATTAAAAGGAGAAACATTGTATGATACCGTGAAAACGCTCGAAGCCATCGGAGTAAGCGGTGTGGTCATCCGCCACGAGGAAGAGGAATACTACAAGGAACTGGAAAACTGCAAGCTCTCCGTCATCAACGGCGGAGATGGATCAGGCCAGCATCCGACCCAATCGCTGCTCGATTTGTTCACCATCTATGAGGAGTTCGGAAGAATCGAAGGCCTACACATCACCATCGTCGGTGATATCGCACATAGCCGCGTTGCAAAATCCAATGCAGCAGCGCTGAAAAATCTGGGCGCACAAGTTTCGTTTGTCTGCCCGGAAGTATGGAGCGGCGACTATGAGACTTCGGAAAACATAGACGATTTTATCGAACATACGGATGTTGTCATGCTTCTGCGTGTTCAGCACGAACGCCATGCAGTGTCTGCACTATTTTCAAAAGAACGGTACCATGAGCAATTCGGTTTGACGGAAAAGCGCGAGCGTAAAATGAAACCATCAGCTATCATCATGCACCCGGCACCAATCAACCGTGGAGTGGAAATCGCCGACAGCCTGGTGGAATGTGAACGTTCACGGATTTTCAAACAAATGGAAAACGGCGTGTTTGTCCGGATGGCAGTACTTGAATATGCATTGAAAGGGAGAGAATAAGAATGAACTTATTTATCAAAAATGTAAACATGCTGAAAAACGGAGAATTGGCTCCGACGAACATACGGATCGCAAACGGCCAAATCGAAGGTATCGGCATTGGGCTCTCCCCGCAAGGAGAACAAGAAATTGACGGCAACGGCCGGATGATCGCACCGGGGTTTGTAGACGTTCACGTGCATTTGCGTGAGCCAGGCGGCGAGCAAAAAGAAACAATCGAAAGCGGAACAAGGTCGGCGGCGAAAGGCGGCTACACCACAATATGCGCGATGCCGAACACACGGCCGGTGCCGGATACTATTGAGAATCTGGGACGCGTCAACGCTCTGATTGAAAAAAATGCGCTTATCCGGGTATTGCCGTACGCTTCCATTACTATCCGGGAAGCAGGAAAAGAACGGACAAACTTGACCGAGTTGAAAGAACATGGCGCATTCGCATTTACGGATGACGGAGTCGGCATCCAGCAAGCCGGCATGATGTATGAAACAATGCAGGATGCAGCAAAACTTGATATGACAGTCGTGGCACATTGTGAAGACAACTCGTTGATCTACGACGGCGTCATGCACGAAGGCAAACGCAGTGCGGAACTGGGGCTGAAAGGGATTCCTTCCATCGCAGAATCGGTACATATTGCGCGCGACATTTTGCTGGCAGAAGCTGCAGGCGCCCATTACCATGTCTGCCATATCAGCACAAAAGAATCGGTCCGGGTGGTCCGGGATGCAAAGCGCGCAGGCATACGGGTAACGACGGAAGTTTGCCCGCACCATCTTTTGCTAAGCGAAGACGACATTCCCGGAGATGACGCAAATTGGAAAATGAACCCGCCGCTCCGTTCAAAAGAAGACGTTGAAGCGCTTCATGAAGGCTTGCTTGACGGCACGATTGACTTTATCGTCACCGACCATGCGCCGCACACGCTGGAAGAAAAATCGAACGGCATGAACAAAGCACCATTTGGAATTGTCGGATTGGAAACAGCATTCCCACTGCTTTACACACATTATGTGGAAACCGGAAAATGGACACTTCAGCAAGTGATCGACTGGATGACGGTCAAGCCGAGCGAAACATTCAACTTGCCTTATGGGAAAATCGAAAAAGGGCAGACAGCGGACCTGGTATTGCTTGATCTGGAAAAGGAGCAGGAAATCAAAGTGGAAGACTTCCTATCAAAAGGGAAGAACACGCCATTCGGCGGCTGGAATTGCAAAGGCTGGCCGGTGATGACGATATTTGGTGGACAAATAGTATGGCAGGAGGAGACAAACTAATGAAACGTTATTTGATCTTAGAAGACGGAACGGTATTTGAAGGAACGGCATTCGGCAGCGAACAAGCATCAGTAGGTGAAATCGTCTTCAACACGAGCATGACCGGATACCAGGAAATCTTATCCGATCCTTCCTACTGCGGACAGATCGTTACGATGACTTATCCGTTGATCGGCAATTACGGCATCAATAGCGACGATTTCGAATCCATCTCTCCTGCAGTGAAAGGGCTGGTTGTGCGTGAACTGGCCGAGTTCCCTTCCAATTTCAGAAGCAACTCGACGCTTGATGAGCTTTTTAAAACGAAAAAAATTCCGGGGATTTCAGATATCGATACACGGAAGTTGACCCGCTTGATCCGTTCAAAAGGCGCCATCAAAGGAATTTTGACGGCAGCGGGGGAAGAAGTGGATGTTCAAGAAGTGGTGCAGAAACTGGCGGAGGTCGAAATGCCGAGAGACCAAGTGGCACAAGTTTCCACCGCACGCCCTTATCCGAGCCCGGGCCGCGGGAAACGCGTTGTCTTGATCGACTACGGCATGAAGCATGGCATCTTGCGCGAACTGAACAACCGCGACTGCGACGTGATTGTGGTGCCTTATAACACAACTTCAAAAGAGATTTTGGCGTGGGGGCCGGACGGCGTCATGCTGTCGAACGGTCCTGGAGATCCGAAAGACGTAGAAGAATGCGTTCAAGTTGTTCGGGAACTTCTTGGAGAAGTGCCGGTTTTCGGTATTTGCTTAGGGCATCAATTGTTCGCACGCGCATGCGGTGCGGAAACTTACAAATTGAAGTTCGGCCACCGCGGCGGAAACCATCCGGTGACAGATTTGACGACAGGCCGCGTGGAAATCACTTCGCAAAACCACGGCTACTCGGTGGACGAAAACACACTGCAAGGAACACGCTTGGAAGTTACACATACAGCATTGAATGATAGCACCATCGAAGGATTGAAGCATATCGATTACCCGGCTTTCACAGTCCAGTACCATCCGGAATCCTCGCCTGGACCGGAAGATTCAAACTACCTATTTGACCGCTTTATCGAAATGATGAGCGCAAACCGAAAGGAGCAGCAATATGCCTAAAAGACAAGACATCCAAACTATACTCGTTATCGGTTCAGGACCGATCATCATCGGGCAAGCTGCCGAATTTGACTATGCAGGGACGCAAGCATGCTTGGCGTTGAAAGAGGAAGGCTACCGAGTCGTATTGATCAACTCGAATCCTGCGACGATCATGACCGATACGGAAATTGCCGATAAAGTATACATCGAGCCGATCACATTGGAATTTGTCAGCCGTATCCTCCGCAAAGAACGCCCGGATGCCTTGCTGCCGACGCTAGGCGGTCAAACAGGTTTGAACATGGCGATTGAGCTGCACGAATCGGGCATCCTGGATGAACTGGGAATCGAAATTCTTGGGACGAAGCTGGAAGCGATCCACAAAGCGGAAGACCGGGACTTGTTCCGGACTTTGATGAACGAGCTTGGTGAACCGGTGCCGCCGTCAGACATCATCCACAACATGGAAGAAGCGAAAGCATTTGTTGCCCGCATCGGCTACCCGGTAATTGTGCGCCCAGCGTTTACGCTTGGCGGAACAGGCGGAGGCATTTGCCATAATGATACTGACCTTCAGGAAATCGTAACAAGCGGCTTGAAATACAGCCCGGTAACACAGTGCTTGTTGGAAAAATCGATCGCCGGCTTCAAGGAGATTGAATATGAAGTGATGCGCGACGCCAACGATACGGCAATTGTTGTCTGCAACATGGAGAACATCGACCCGGTGGGCATCCATACAGGGGATTCAATAGTCGTAGCGCCAAGCCAGACCTTGTCAGACCGGGAATACCAAATGCTGCGCAATGTTTCGTTGAAAATTATCCGCGCATTGAAAATCGAAGGCGGCTGCAACGTCCAATTGGCTCTTGACCCGAACAGCTTCAACTACTTCATTATTGAAGTGAATCCGCGTGTCAGCCGTTCGTCAGCGCTTGCGTCAAAAGCGACAGGCTATCCGATCGCCAAGCTTGCTGCAAAAATCGCAGTAGGGCTGACGCTCGATGAAATGATCAACCCGGTAACCGGGCGCACTTACGCTGCTTTCGAACCTGCGCTTGATTATGTAGTAGCGAAAATACCGCGTTGGCCATTTGACAAGTTCGAATCGGCGAAACGCAATTTGGGCACGCAAATGAAGGCGACTGGCGAAGTTATGGCGATGGGCCGCAACTTCGAAGAGGCGATCTTGAAAGCGGTCCGTTCTTTGGAAACTGGCCAGTATCATCTGGAGCTGAAAAATGCAGACGCAATGAGCGACGAATGGATTGAAAAACGCATCCGCCGCGCTGGCGATGAGCGGCTGTTCTTTATCGGCGAAGCGCTGCGCCGCGGTGTAACGATTGAAACCATCCATGACTGGAGCCAGATCGACTTGTTCTTCTTGATGAAGTTCCAGAACATCGTACAATACGAAGCGGTGCTAGCAGCAAATCCATTCGATTTTGCAACTGCGAAAAAAGCGAAGCGCATCGGCTTTGCGGACCGCACTATCGCGAGGCTATGGAATGTGTCGGAACAGGAAATATACAACTGGCGCAAAGAGCAGAAACTGATGCCGGTTTACAAAATGGTGGATACGTGCGCAGCTGAATTTGAATCGGAAACGCCATACTTCTACGGTACGTACGAAGAAGAAAACGAATCAATCCGCACGGACAAAGAAAGTGTCATCGTCTTGGGATCCGGCCCTATCCGTATCGGGCAAGGGGTGGAATTCGACTATGCCACAGTGCATTCAGTATGGGCCATCAAAGAAGCGGGCTATGAAGCCATCATCATCAACAACAACCCGGAAACCGTATCTACGGACTTCTCGATTTCCGACAAATTGTACTTCGAGCCATTGACGATCGAAGACGTCATGCACATCGTGGACTTGGAACAGCCGAAAGGCGTAGTGGTCCAGTTCGGCGGGCAGACAGCGATCAACTTGGCAGAAAAATTAGAGCAAAACGGCGTGAAGATTCTAGGTACATCACTGGAAGATATCGACCGCGCGGAAAACCGCAACAAATTCGAAGCAGCCCTGCATGAAATCGGCATTCCGCAGCCGCTTGGAAAAACAGCGACCAATGCGGAAGAAGCGGCAGCAATCGCTGAAGAAATCGGTTATCCGGTACTTGTCCGCCCTTCATATGTCCTAGGCGGGCGTGCAATGGAGATTGTCTACAAAGAAAAAGATCTGCGCTATTACATGGAACACGCAGTGGAAGCAAGCCCGGAACATCCGGTGCTCGTAGACCGGTATTTGACAGGGATCGAGCTGGAAGTGGATGCCATCTCTGACGGGGAAAATGTCCTCATTCCCGGAATCATGGAGCACATCGAGCGCGCAGGCGTCCATTCGGGCGACTCCATCGCGGTTTATCCGACACAGAACATTTCGCAGGAGCAGCTGGATACGCTTGTTGATTACACGACACGCCTTGCTAAAGGATTGAATGTTATCGGTCTTCTGAATATCCAATATGTCATTTCCAAAGGCGAAGTTTTTGTTATCGAAGTGAATCCACGGTCGAGCCGGACGGTTCCGTTCATGAGCAAGATCACCAACATTCCGATGGCCAATATCGCGACAAAAGCGATTCTCGGGAAAAGCATTATCGAGCAAGGATTCACGCCTGGTCTTGCGCCGCTGTCAAAAGGCGTCTATGTGAAGGTTCCGGTGTTCTCTTTTGCAAAATTAAGAAGAGTGGACATCACGCTTGGGCCGGAAATGAAATCGACCGGTGAAGTCATGGGGAAAGACATCACGCTCGAAAAAGCATTGTATAAAGGTTTGGCTGCTGCAGGCATGGAAGTGAAAGACCACGGCTGCGTGCTGATGACCATTTCAGACAAAGATAAAGAAGAAGCGGTTGGCTTGGCGAAGCGCTTCAAAGCGATCGGCTATCACATCATGGCAACAGAGGGCACGGCGAAAACGCTGAAACAAGCAGGAATCAGGGTGACGCAAATCGGCAAAATCGGGGCGGAAGGCAAAACCTTGCTTGATGTTATCCAAAACGGCGAGGCCCAAATCATCATCAACACATTAACAAAAGGGAAACAGCCGGAAAGAGATGGTTTCCGCATACGCCGCGAGTCGGTTGAAAACGGCATTCCATGCATGACATCACTTGACACGGCCCAGGCGATGCTGCGCGTTATCGAATCGATGACATTCTCGGCAGAAGAAATGGGTGCTGGCGTATGATCCGCCAAGAGCGCATGCAAGTTGTAGAGCAGAAGCAAATCGCCCGCCATATTTTTGAACTGACAGTTCAAGGCGGGTTGACCGCCGAGATGACAGCGCCGGGGCAATTTGTGCACGTGCGGGTGGCGGATAGTTATGAGCCGCTGCTGCGCCGTCCGATTTCAGTCGCGGCCATCAATCCGGAACTCCAGCGGTTCACGATGATCTACCGTGCTGAAGGGCGGGGCACAAGTCTGCTTTCTGAAAAGAAACCCGGAGACACGCTCGATGTCCTTGGTCCGCTCGGCAATGGATTTCCGGTCGGGCAAGCGGAGGAAAAAGCATACCTGATCGGCGGAGGCATTGGAGTTCCGCCCCTGTACGAACTGGCCAAGCAGCTGAATGAAAAAGGCATCCAAACAGTCCATATTTTAGGGTTTGAAAGCAAGCAGGCGGTTTTCTATGAAGAGAAATTCAAAGAACTCGGCGATACGCATATTGCGACAGTCGATGGCAGCCACGGCACTCAAGGGTTTGTGACGCATATCTTGAACGAGCTGCCGAAGGACTTCGATACGTATTTCAGCTGTGGGCCGACGCCGATGCTAGAAGCGGTCCAGTGGGCATTTCCTGAAAAGCGCGGTTTCTTGTCTTATGAACAGCGGATGGGCTGCGGCATCGGTGCATGTTTTGCCTGCGTCTGCCGCACGACGAAAAGTGAAACGGATTATATCAAAGTTTGTTCCGACGGACCGGTATTTCCAGCGGGAGTGGTGATTGCATGACCAATTTAACAGTGAATTTACCAGGGCTAAACCTAAAAAATCCAATCATGCCGGCATCCGGCTGTTTCGGATTCGGCAAAGAATATGCGCAATTATACGATTTGTCCGAGCTTGGTGCCATCATGATCAAAGCGGCGACTGTCGAAATGCGCCTCGGCAATCCGACGCCGCGGGTAGCGGAAACGGCAGCCGGCATGCTGAATGCCATCGGCCTCCAAAACCCGGGGCTTGCAAAAGTAGCCGGCGAGGAATTGCCATGGCTAGAAAGGTTTGATGTGCCGATTATTGCAAACGTTGCGGGCACAACGACCGAAGATTACGTGGAAGTGGCAAAGGAAATTTCCAAAGCGCCGAACGTCCACGCGCTGGAAATCAATATTTCATGCCCGAATGTCAAACAAGGCGGAATTACATTCGGCACAGATCCTTTGGTCGCTCAGGAATTGACGCGCGCAGTAAAAGACGTATCATCGGTACCGGTATATATCAAGTTGTCACCGAACGTTACGGATATCGTCTCAATCGCAAAAGCGGTGGAAGAAGGCGGAGCAGATGGCATTACGATGATCAACACGTTGCTTGGCATGCGTCTGGATCCAAAAACCGGCCGTCCGATCATCGCGAACATCACCGGAGGATTGTCCGGTCCCGCCATCAAGCCGGTTGCACTTCGCATGGTATATGAAGTTCGCAAACAAACCGATTTGCCGATCATCGGCATGGGCGGAGTTGCAACAGTCGAGGATGCTATCGACTTCTTATCGGCAGGCGCAAACGCTGTAGCGGTCGGGACTGCGAATTTCGTCAATCCGTTTGTCTGCCCGGAAATCATCGCGCAGCTGCCGGAGAAATTGCATGAACTAGGATTCGAATCAGTAGAAGAATTGGTCGGAAGGAGCCACCGCCTGTGAGTAAACCCATCATTGCTTTGGATTTCCCCTCAAAAACAGAAGTGGAACAATTCCTGGCCCATTACGAAGAGCCGTTGTTCTTGAAAGTCGGCATGGAACTTTATTTTCAAGAAGGGCCTGAATTGGTCCGATACATAAAATCGCTGGGCCACAGTGTGTTTTTGGATTTGAAACTGCATGATATCCCGAATACGGTGGAATCAGCAATGCGTGGACTGGCGAAACTGGGTGTGGACTTGGTCAACGTCCATGCGGCGGGAGGCCTGGAGATGATGAAAGCCGCCAAGCGAGGCCTTGCAGGCAGCGAAACGAAACTGATTGCAGTCACACAGTTAACGTCGACGAGCGAAGAACAAATGCACAGCGACCAGCTGATTCCGGTAAGCTTAGAGGAATCGGTGCTTCACTATGCGAAAATGGCAAAACAAGCAGGGCTCGATGGGGTTGTATGTTCAGTGCTCGAGGCGGAAGCCATCGGGGTGGAATGCGGAGAAGATTTCCTGCGGGTCACGCCGGGCATCCGGCCGGCAAACGTGTCAGCCGACGACCAAAAACGCGTCGCCACACCGGAGCAAGCACGGCAAAAAGGCTCGACCCATATTGTTGTGGGGCGGGCAATCACGAAAAGTGAAGATCCAGCAGAAAGCTATAAGCAAATCAAAAACGAATGGAGCGATGCCGAATGAAAAGAGAAATAGCGAAGCACTTACTGAGCATTGGAGCGGTGGAACTCCGGCCGCAAGAGCCATTCACTTGGGCATCTGGCATCAAGTCGCCAATCTACTGCGACAACCGCTTGACAATGTCATACCCGGCAGTGCGCCAAGAAATCGCCAAAGGCTTGGCCCAATTGATCAAGCAGTATTACGGAGAGTGCGAAGTGGTTGCAGGAACCGCCACAGCCGGCATTCCCCATGCTGCATGGGTGAGCGATCTTCTGGATTTGCCGATGGTCTATGTGCGTTCAAAAGCGAAAGAGCACGGGCAGGGCAATATGATCGAAGGCAAAGTGGTTGCAGGGCAGAAAGTGGTCGTCGTTGAAGATTTGATTTCGAAAGGCGGGTCGGTTTTGCAGGCAGCCCAAGCGCTGAAAGCTGCCGGATTTGACGTGCTTGGCATCGTTGCCATTTTCACATACGATTTGCCGCAATCGGTCGAAGCCATTACGGAAGCGGGCTTCATGTTCCACACGTTGACGGATTTCCCGTCGCTTGTCGAAGAAGCAATCAGTACAGGAGCCATCCGCGAAGAAGACATGCCAATGCTTGCTGATTGGCATGAGGGTTTGAAGGCGGGTACGTTGAAAAACGAATCGTAAAAAAGTTCAGCTTGTATAGAAAAAACACATGGCCATCATAGGCCATGTGTTTTGAGCTTGTAGACAAAAGAACAGTTCTCTTTTAAAAGGAATAAACATACAGACCTTGTTGAAGCCGTCTCGGCACCATCGCTTCAGGCGGACGCTTTCCGCGGTCTCGCGCCGAACGGACTCGGGACTGGCGTCCGAGATCGCTTCGATGCTTCCTTGCAAACAGTTGGCCGAACTCCCTACGTCCAACTTGATCGCCGCCTTACGCTCCGAAGCCTAAAGCAAAGTGGGAAGACAGTGCATCTTGTATCAGCTGCTTCTGTGGTGGGAGCAACGTTTCGAAATCGTCTTTTAAATTCAAGCAAGAACCCCAACCGGGCCGGTCACGCAGACTCCTGTGGGACCCGCACGAGCTGAAGACCCTGGACTGAGCGCCGTGAAGGAAGCGGCTGAAGCCGTGCCCACGGAAAGCGGAGTGGCCGGTTGGTTTTATGCACGCTTATTCAACAATTCTAGACTTTGCCTGCAGTCCAAAAGCACATGGCCATCATAGGCCATGTGCTTTTTCTATTATTTCAGCAACTCCACTTTCAGCCATCCGCGGACGCCGTTGACCAGCCAGATGGCATCAAAATCAGCAAGCTCTTGTTTAAGGATCCGCCTTTCTTCAATTTTTCCTGCATCAAGCAAGTGCTGGCGGAACGTGCCGGCCAATAATCCGCAAGGGAGGGGAGGGGTATGGAACTCGCCGTCTTTTTCCGCCACCAGGTTGCCTATGGTGAATTCGGTCAGCTCTTCGTTTTCATTCCATAACAAAACGGAAAAAGCTTCCGGAGGAGCGGTTTTTTGATGGGTTTCGTAAACAAGCCGGTGCGTCGTTTTGTGGAACAGGAACGGATCGGTGCTGTCTACAGGGCTAGTTGCAAGTGAACAAAGCACCGGTTCCTCGAGAGGAAAGACCGCTTGTGCTTCGGCAGTTGGCCGGCCTGATTGTTCCATCAGCAGCCGCACTTTGAAAGAGCCGGACGGGTAGCCATTGGCTGTTTTCAGCAGCAGATTTTCTACAGCTTCTTTGTTGAAGGTGAAGTTGAAAAACTCGGCAGAGTCGCGAAGGCGCTCCATATGATAAGAAAGCAACGGGTATTTCCCGTCTTCCAATTTCAGCGATTCCAGCAATTCGAATGCTGGGCGTTTCGCTGACAACACTTGAGCCTTGGTCAGCAGTTCTTCGTATTCGCCTTCTGATGTCGAGTCCCATGTAACACCGCCGCCAACGCCATAGCTTGCGGCATGTTTTTCGCTGTTGACGATGACTGTGCGGATCGGCACGCTGAAAACCGCATTTTTCTCCGGCGTGATAAAGCCGATGGCACCGCAGTATACTTCACGGGGAGTTTGCTCCAATTCGGAAATAAACTCCATCGTGCTGATTTTGGGGGCGCCGGTGATTGAGCCGCAAGGAAACAAAGCCCGGAACCATTCAAAAACAGGCATATCACCGTTTATTTCCGCTTGGACGGTTGATGTTAATTGATGGACCGTCGGATATTGCTCCGCTTCGAACATGCGCGGGACGGTGACGGTTCCGGATTTTGCCAAGCGGCCGATATCATTGCGGAGCAGGTCGACGATCATCAAATTTTCCGCCTGTTCTTTCTCGGAAGCAAGCAGCCGTTCCACATTTTCGCCATCTTCTAGTGTTGTGCGCCCGCGTGCGGCGGTTCCTTTCATCGGTTTAGCGGTGATTTTCTCGCCGTCGATCCGGAAAAACAGCTCCGGCGATGCGGAGAGAATCCGGTGTTTCCCGAGACCCAAATATGCGCTGTAGCCGGATTGCTGGTTCCTTGTGAGCTGCCTGTAAAATGCCCGGTCGCTTCCTTGGAAATCGGCATGCAGGCGTTCGGTGTAATTGACCTGGTAGGTGTGTCCTTCTTCAATGGCTTGTTTGATTTGCTGAATGCCCTTTTTATACTGCGGGATAGAACCCGCCATCATCCAATCGGAAACCGAATAGTCCCCGGCTGCATCAAACTCTTGTCCAGGAAGGTGCGGTTCATCAAATATGCCGAACCACAGTAAAGGAAGATCGGGCTTCGGATGCACTTTCATCTTTGGATTGAAAGCGGGAGCGGCTTCATAGGAGATATAGCCAGCGGCGTAAAAGCCGTCCTTTACCGCTTCTTCAAGAGCGTCCATAACATCAGGAATGTCCTCCAGTTGGGAAGCGGATAAAACTTTGACCGGTTTCGAAAATGCGAGCGGATTCACTGTCCCATTCTCATCCGGGAACTCAAACAACAGATAAGGGTTTTCCATGGTTCGGACCTCCAGCGAATTTCTGTTTCCAAACAACTGCTTGGGCGTATGCATTTTTCAGCATTTCAAACCCATCACGCGTCAAAATGGATTCCGGATGGAATTGAATGCCCGTTACCGGCAGTGTTTTATGCTGCACTGCCATGATAACGCCGTCTTCGGAACGCGCAATGACGGCAAGCGCCGCTGGCAACGCTTCGTCACTGGCGGCAAGCGAATGATAACGGACGACAGGCGTCGGATTCGGAATGCCGGAAAAAATGCCGGATTCGCCATGATCGACAAGTGAAATCTTGCCGTGGACCGGCTGGAGCCCTTTGACTACTGTACCGCCGAAATGCTCCACAATTGTTTGATGGCCAAGGCAGACGCCCAAAATTGGGACAAGGCCGCCAAATGCCCGTAATATTTCCGACTGCCGCGGCTTGCCGGGTCCCGGAGACAGGACGAGCAAGTCAGGGTCCAGCTGTTCGATGGCTGGAGCTGGTAGTTCACCTTCCTGAAAAACCAAAACGTCTGGATCTATTTGCGAAAAATATTGGACTAAATTATAAGTAAACGAGTCGTGGTTATCGATGATGACGATCACTTTAAGCACCTCTTTGAATAAAATATCGAGTAATCTTATTATACTATCTTAAAGCGCAATCCGGTTGAACTAACAACCGGGCAATAAAAGCTTTCCGATGATTCAGGAAGTTGAAATTTTTATTATAGATTGAATAAGTTCATCCAATGTTCGTGTATGATGAAGAAAAAGACGATATCAATTGAAAGGATGAACTCCATGTTATTCGGAAAACAAGAAATGGCAGAATGGCTAAAGCACGAGCCGCTGCTGAAAAAAGTCGCAGATTTGGAACCGGTGGTCTGGCTGAACCCGAAACGGAAGCTCATGGACGGCATAAACTTGCCAATTTCAAGGACAGATATGGAAGAAGCTGAGGCATTATGGCTGCGTTTTGCACCTTTTTTGGCAAATGAGTTCCCAGCGACACAGCAAACAGGCGGAATCGTCGAATCGCCTTTTCGCCCTATCCGGGAAATGAAAAAAGCTCTGAACGGTTATTGCCAGTCGGATATCCAAGGGGATCTTTTTTTGAAATGCGACAATGAGCTGGCGATAGCGGGCTCCATCAAAGCGCGCGGAGGCGTTTACGAAGTGCTGTACCACGCGGAGCAATTGGCGCTGCAGGCAGGGCTGATTTCAAAGGGAGGAAATTACGAGCTTTTTGCAAGTGACGCGTTCAAGTCGTTCTTTAGCCAGTATGCCATCGGTGTCGGCTCGACAGGGAATCTGGGATTGAGCATCGGCATAATCAGCGCAAAGCTGGGGTTTGACGTATCGGTTTACATGTCGGCAGACGCCAAACCTTGGAAAAAGGAGCTGCTGCGCGAAAGGGGGGCGACGGTCCACGAAATCGCAGGTGATTTTGGGGAAGCCATCAAGAAAGGCCGCAATCAGACCCAAGGAAATCCGAACGCTTATTTTATCGATGACGAAAAGTCGAAAGAGCTGTTTCTCGGCTATAGCACAGCTGCTTTTCGGCTTCAGAAGCAGTTGGAAGAACAAAAGGTGGCAGTTGGACAGGACCATCCGCTGTTCGTTTACTTGCCATGCGGCGTCGGCGGCGCTCCGGGCGGAATCACGTTCGGATTAAAGCAGCTTTTCGGCGACCATGTCCATTGCTTTTTTGTTGAGCCGACCCATTCGCCGGCTGTTTTGCTCGGATTGATGACAGGAATGAAAGAAAAGATCTGCGTCCAGGATCTGGGCATCGACAATTGCACTGAAGGCGACGGTCTTGCAGTCGGCAGGCCTTCAAGTTTTGCATCGGGCATCAGCGAACAGCTGATCAGCGGTGTTTACACAATTGAAGACGAGGAGCTGTTCAAACTGTTGGCACTGCTAGCAGACAGTGAAGGTATTTTCGTCGAGCCTTCGGCGGCGGCAGGCTTGTGCGGACCGGCCAAAGTTTTGCAATCTGATTATTGCAGAGCAAATGGAATTGATGCGAAGAATGCTGTTCATATCGTCTGGGCAACAGGCGGGGCACTTGTGCCAAAAGAGGATATGGAGGGGTTCTATAAAAAAGGAAAGGCGCTTTTGGGATAAGAGGGGAGATTACTCAAAACAGTGTTATTTACAGGATTGGCGCCCCGGGGACTTTACAGCCTTATGAGGACTCGATGCTTCTGCAGAACCACTTACTCAGCAAAGCAGCACCGGCAATGTGGAACCAATGCCGGTGCTGCTTTTTGGATGTTTGGGCTATGGCACTTATTTGATGGCTACGTTATGCTGTGCCTGGTCTTGGTTGGTCCATGTGACCGTCGTACCTGGTGCAACGGTAATCGTTTTTTCGCCAAATGCATAGTCGGCAATGTCGACTGCAACTTTCCCGGTTTGCTCTGAACCTTCTTCAACAAGGACTGTCATCTGCATTACGGGATGCGGTTCGCAAAAGATTGAAAACTCGCCCGCCGTGTTGAAAACATAGCTGGTTTCGTCGCCATTTGACAAAAGTTCAGATGCAGCACCGCTTTCAGCTTCAGGCGGACTTTCCTCCACAGCTTCCTCTTCAGTTTTTTCTTCCGCTGCTTCAGCACTTGTTTTTTCCTTCTCAGTCTTTTCTTTTTCTGCAACTGCTGCTTCAGATCCTCCGTCGGCCGTCGGCTGTTCTTCTTGGCCGCAAGCTGCCAGTGACAAAATCCCTGCAGCTATGATCAACCCGAATTTTTTGCTGCCCATATCTTCTCCTCCTCTTTTGTATTCTTTCCTATAGAACGCAGGAAAAGGCAGATTAGATTACTTTCTGCATAAGAAGATTCTTTTTCTTGAAGAATAGAGCCTTTACTGTTGATGATATAAGGTCATCATTAATGATCAAGTTACTCTTTTAAACGGTATATACTGTTTGAATAATGATAAACAAGTATTCCACCTGATTTCTTCCATTCTTTTTGAAGAAGCCGGTTTTGCAAAGGGAAGCCTATTCTTGGAATTGCCGTCTTTCTCTTTGGTCAGTGCGAAAACAATTGAGAGAGGACGAAAAGGGCCATTGCCCAGACGATCAGCGCCGATAGTTGGTTTATCCTTTTCAAAAGCCTGCCGCTTGTATCAAACTGGCCGACTTTCCTTCCTGCAATCGCCAGTGAAAAAAACCAGATCCAAGAGACGCCAATAACCGCCGATGTAAAAAACCATTTCTCCTCCCCGGTATAAACGAGTGAACTTGTGCCGATCACCCCGATGGTATCCATGATGGCATGCGGATTCAGCAAAGAGACGGATGCCGCAAATGTGATTTGCCGTTTGGCAGACAACCGGCTGCTCCGCTGATGGGCGCCCTTTTCAGGAGTTGTCCTCCACATCACCCATCCCATATAGGCTAAAAATAAAAAGCCCACCAGAAACAATGATGTCCTCAACCATTCGAAATTAAGGACGACAACTGATACGCCAGTGACGGCCAAGTAAATGAGCATAGTATCGCAAATGGCAGCTGTCATAATGGCAGGCCATGCGTGGGAGAATTTCCTATGCGCCGCGCCTTGATTGAATATGAATACGTTCTGGACTCCTAATGGCAGGATAAGGCCGAACGCTAATACGATTCCATGAAGTAATGGTTCCACAATTTTTCCTCCTGACATCCACTTGTATTAGGATAAAGAAAAATTACCGATTTGTCTCCAACCAATTGGCTGCCAAACCAACCAATTGGTTTCTGCAACTGTCAAAAGAATAATTTCCTATCGAAGCGAACAACGCAATACCAGTACCGTAACCGATTTTCAAAAAAATATTTTGACATTTTATTTCCATTGGGATAAACTAGCGAAAATACACAAAATTCAGTGAAGAAGAAAGTAGGAAAGAGGACGGCATAAGCGAGCCGGGGATGGTGTGAGCCCGGTGGCCCGCTCTTTGTGAAACGCACTTCTGAGAAGCGGCCTGAACGGTTCAGTAGGGCTTTGCCGGAGAAATCCGTTATCTTTTTTAAGCTGGTCCAGCAATGGACAATCAGAGTGGTACCGCGGGAAATCCCGTCTCTAATATATAGAGACGGGATTTTTTTGGTTCAACAAATGGAGGGGAAAACATGGAGAAGACGATTTATGCAGAAGCGATCAAAGAACAGTCCCGTGGATTTTTAACGATGGACACGGTTATCGGCCTCATCGAAAAACCGAAATTCAAAGGACAAGGGGATATGGCTTTCCCTTGCTTTGCTTTAGCCAAAACGATGCACAAAGCGCCGCAAAAAATTGCTGAAGAAATTGCCGTCAAAATAGAGCATCCATTGTTTGAGAAAGTTGTAGCGGACGGCCCTTATATCAACTGCTTCCTGCAAAAAGAAACTGTCAGCAAAAAGATCGTTGAGGCTGTCTTGGCCAAAGGCTCCTCATATGGATCCCATTCTTTTGGGAAAGGGAAAAGCATCGCCATCGATTTTTCTTCCCCGAACATTGCCAAACCGTTTTCGATGGGTCACCTGCGTTCGACCGTCATCGGCAATTCACTCGCCCACATTGCGGAAAAATGCGGCTATACAGCGGTCCGCATCAATCATTTGGGCGATTGGGGAACGCAGTTCGGCAAATTGATAGCCGCTTATCGGCTTTGGGGCAATGAAGAAGATGTGCGGAAAGCTCCAATCAAAGAATTGCTTGCCCTATATGTCAAATTCCATAAAGAAGCGGAAAAGGATCCAAGCTTGAACGAGGCAGGTCGCCTCTGGTTCAAAAAACTTGAAGAAGGAAACGAAGAGGCGAAGAGGTTATGGAAGTGGTTCCGTGATGAATCGCTTCAAGAATTCTCGAAAATATACGGATTATTAGGTGTGGAGTTTGATTCGACCGCCGGCGAAGCATTCTACAACGACAAAATGGAACGGGCACTCGAACTGCTGGATGAACGGAACTTGCTGGCTTCTTCACAAGGGGCGGAAGTTGTAGACTTGGAGGAATCCGGATTGCCTCCGATGCTGGCAAAGAAAAGCGACGGAGCCACATTGTACGCTACGCGGGATCTTGCAGCTGCTCTTTACCGGCAGGAGCAATACGGATTTTCAAAAGCCTGGTATGTGGTCGGTTTTGAGCAAACGCTCCATTTCAAACAATTGTTCTTAGTGCTCCAGAAAATGGGCTTCGATTGGGCACAGGAGATGATCCATATCCCATTCGGATTTGTCCTGAAGGGCGGGAAAAAAATGTCTACCCGGAAAGGGGAGGTCGTCTTGCTTGAAGAAGTACTGTCAGAAGCAATTCGGCTGGCCGAGAGGAACATTGAAGAGAAAAATTCTTTTTTGGCAGACAAACAACAAGTGGCCCGAATGGTCGGTGTAGGGGCGGTAATTTTCCATGATTTAAAAAACGACAGGCAGACCAATGTGGAATTCTCACTGGAGGATATGCTGAAATTTGAAGGGACAACCGGTCCTTACGTCCAGTACACCCATGCACGGGCTTGTTCGGTTCTGAGAAAGTCTTCTATCGAAATAGATGCAGGGGCTTCAAAAGGTCTGGCGGATGAAGCAAGCTGGGCCGTGGCAAAACTGCTCATGGAATTCCCGTCCATCACCGAAAAAAGCTTCCATCAAAATGAACCATCAGCCATTGCCAAATACGTGCTGGAGCTGTCCCAGGAATTCAATAAGTATTACAGCCAGGTCAAGATATTAGCGGACGATGCGGAGCAGGAAAGCAGGCTCGCGCTTGTCAAAGCCGTAACGATTGTTCTTTCGGAAGGCTTAAGGCTGCTTGGGATGAAAGCGCCAAGTGAAATGTGAAAAATAACTTGGCTGTTTGCAGGACTCTCTATAAGTAAAGCGAATTAGTAGAGGGTCATACAAAACTGGAATGGAGGAGAACCCATGGCCCTGCAAGCAAAAGAGATGTATGTCAACTTGCCGGTAAAAGACTTGGACAAATCAGTCGGATTTTTCAGGAAGTTGGGATTTGATTTTCACCCCGAAATGACAGATGAAAATGCGTCATGCATGATTGTCGGCGAAAACATCTTCGTCATGCTGTTGACTGAACCGTTCTTCCAAACCTTCACCAAAAAAGAGCTCACGGATGCGACAAAAAACGCAGAAGTCATTGTGGCAATTTCCGCAGACAGCCGGCAAAGCGTCAACGATATCGTCAACAAAGCGCTGGAGGCCGGCGGATCGGCAATGAACGATCCGATGGACAACGAGTATATGTACGCCTGGAGCTTCCAGGATCTTGACGGGCATTTATGGGAAGTCATGGCGATGCCGGAAAATGACGATTTGGATAAAAGCAGCACTTGAAAGAAAAAAAGCTTGAGGAGAAATTCCTCAAGCTTTTTCTTATAGATAATCGGCATAACGCTTTTCAAGATAATTCTGCAGCAGGGTCATAACCGAGCAGATCGCCCAGTAGATGAGCGCCACCAAAATCAGCAATGTCAGCAAATCATATTCACGCGCCCCGACAATGCGGGCTTTTTGGAAAATTTCCGGGACAGTGATCATCGCGGCCAGTGATGAAGCTTTGATCAAATCCAAATAAACATTCGACAAGGGCGGCACGGCAATGCGGATTGACTGCGGCAGGATGATGCGGCGCATCGTTTGCCAATAAGTCATGCCAAGAGCTTTCGACGATTCCCATTGGCCTTTATCGACCGATGCCAAGGATGAACGGAATACTTCCGCAATATACGCTGCGCTGTTGATTGAAAAGCCGATCAGAGCCGCTTGCACAGCTGTGAATTCTATGCCGATGACCGGCAGCGCAAAATACAGCAAAAACAAAATGACCAAAATCGGAACGCCGCGCATAAACGAAATGTACAAACGGGCTGGCCATTCAAGCGCTTTATAAGGTGCGGTGCGCGCCAGTGCGAGGAAAAACCCGATCACGATGCCGACGGCCATGCTGACGATGGAAATCAGCAATGTATACCAAATTCCTTCCATGACATACCAAAATGATTCGATAGCTAATGCGGGGTCAAACAGCAAACCCCATTCTATGTCATTCATGGACGACCCTCCAATTCTGTTTTATTCCATATCCGGTTTTTCGGAAACATCGGCACCCGCAAAAAATTCAGCGGAAATTTCAGAGATGGTGCCATCCGCGAGCATTTCCTTCAGGACCCGATCGACATTTTCCGCAAGTTCTTTGTTGTCTTTGTTCATGACAAGCCCGACTTCCGAGGGGCTGTATTTGATGTCCGGATGAATGGTGATGTTCAATTCCGGGAAGGCTGCAACACCAAAAGTGGACAAGTAATAGTCATTCAAAATAACATCCGTCCGCCCGATAGAGACGTCGCGCAAATATACTTCGTTTGATGCGTTGTCATATGTCACTTCTTCTGCCCCGTAGCTGCGGGCAATTTCCATATAAATCGATGTGGAAACGCCGGCAGCTTTTTTGCCTTTGATGTCTTCTAATGTTTTAATGCCGGACAAGTCGTCTTTGCGTACAACTGCAGTGCCATAAGAATATTTGATTGGTGTTGAGAAGGCGAAGTTGTCTTTCCGGTCTTCCGTGATTTCTATGTCGTTTGCGGCCATATCGATTTGGCCGGTGGAAACGCTTGTAAGCATCTCGTCAAATCCGAGTTCTGTGAATTCGATTTCCAAATCCAAACGTTTGCCGATTTCACGGACAACTTCAACTTCAAAGCCGGTCAATTCATCCGTTTCCGCATCATGAAAAGAAGTGGCAAGCAGCGTTCCTGAAGTCGCGACTTTCATTGAGCCTTGCTCCTGGATTTCGTCCCAGGCAGTCTTCGGCTCCTCGGCTGTTTCTGATGAATCGCTGTTGCCGCAAGCGGAAAGCAATAAAACGGAAATGGCGCTTGATGCCATAAATAGTTTTTGTTTCGAAAAAAGTTTTTTCATTATAAACCTCCAAATTAGTTAGTCCTTTAAAAAGATAGCATCTTGGGCTCTATAGGGCAATAAAATGTTATAGGATTAATAGGGTTTAGAAATAATATAGATATTATGTTAATAAATTGATTTAGGGATGATTCTTACACAGACGGAAGGATGGTCTGCAGAAAAAGAACAGCCGGAAAGCATGGATGCTTTCCGGCTGTAAACCTCTTACTTTTTTAATTTGATGACCAAATCTTCATCCGGCGTCACAAAAAGGGTTTTTTGTTCAAAATAAATGACAAACCCAGGTTTTGAGCCATTCGGCTTTTTCACCTGACGGGCTTCGGTGTAATCGACGGGGACAGAAGATGACTCGCGCGCTTTGCTGAAGTAAGCAGCGATAGAGGCGGCTTCGAGAAGCGTCGTTTCATCCGGTTCATTGTCATGGATAATGACGTGAGAGCCCGGAATATCTTTTGTATGGAGCCATGTATCTGATTTGGCGGCTACTTTGAATGTCACATAATCGTTTTGTTTGTTGTTTTTGCCTACGGAAATCGGTATCCCGGTGCTTGAAACGTACGATTCAACGGATGGTTTTACCGGTTTTTTCTTTTTCTTCGACTTTTGCGCTTTCATAAAACCTTGTTCCGCCAATTCTTCTCGGATTTCCTCAATATCGGAAATGCCGGCCTGCTGGACTTGCTGCATGAGCGTTTCGAAATACTCGATGTCTTCGATTGTTTTTTCAATTTGTTCCCGTGTTTTTACAAGCGCCGTTTTTGCTTTCTGGTAGCGCGAATAATAACGCTGGGAGTTCTCGATCGGAGTCTTCCGCGGGTCGAGCGCAATCGTCACTTTTTCATCGGTATAGTAATTGTCCACTTCGATTTCTTTCATGCCTTTTGTAATGCGATGCAGATTTGCCATGATCAGTTCGCCGTTCAATTGGAGCAGATCGCGTTTTTCAGCCTGGTCCTGTTCCTTCTGCAATTTCTTCAGCTTCAGCTTCAGCTTTGCAATTTCATTTTGCAGCCAGCGTTCCAAGTCTCCGGCCTGCTGTTTGACTCGGTCGCGTTCTGCTTTGGCAAAGTACATGCGGTCTAGCAGTTCGCCAAGTGTCGGGAATGTCATTTCTTCGCTGCCAAGATGAGACAACTCTGTAGCGGAAAAATAACTTTTGCCGTCCTGTTCAACGTAATGGCCTGCTGGATTTGCTGAAAGGAAATCATCAAGGAATTGCTGGGCGGCCGCAGTCCTATCAGAGGCGTCTTTCATGCGGAAATGAAGTTCCCGGGCATTGAGCGGGGAGAAGCCTGCAAACGTCCCGACAAGCTCTTTTTCATCCAGGCCGGCTAGTCCGCCAATGGACTGGAAAGGATCTTTCTTCCCCTGGGAAGGCGGAAACACATACGGCTGCCCGGGAAGAACCGTACGGTACGAATTGACGCTTGGCGGCAAATGCTTCAAGCTGTCCAGAATCATCATCCGCTGTGAATCGACCAATATCACGTTCGAATGGCGGCCCATGATTTCCACATGGAGTTCCCGTTCAATATCGTCTCCGATTTCGTTTTTCGATCTTATTTTCAGGATGATGAGCCGGTCCATTTCGTGCTGGGTCACTTCTGTAATGACGCCGCCTTCGATATGTTTGCGGAGCAGCATGCAAAACATCGGCGGTTCGGACGGATTGATGTTGGCCATCGCGGTCAAGTGGACCCGTGAATAGGACGGATGGATTGAAATCAATAATTTATGATTGTGGCCTTGTGCACGAATATGCAGCAGCAGTTCTAGCTGGTTGGGCTGATGAACTTTTGAGATCCTGCCCGACACGAGACTTTGGAGTTCCCGTGTCATTGCTTTTGTAAATAATCCATCAAATGCCATGAAAAAATCCCTCTTTCAAATCGTTTTGTTCCATCTTATCATTTTCCCGGTGTATTATGATATAATAAGACAGTTAGTTAGAAAACGAAGAAGAATGGTCAGTTGCAGATGGCGGTGGTTCAGGCGGAAAAAGCGGTGAAGTTCATTTCTATCGGCGGCAGCAGTGCTGTTTCCGCGAATCGGATCGTCTCTAATGTCACTCCAGATTCCGCGCCGGCCAAGCGACTGATCTAGGAAGCCCGCAACAAAGGGCTGCTCGTCGATGCCGCTGCCGGGAAAACACCAAGTCCGTTTTTATTTTGGACAGTGACCATGCGGTGATCTCCTCGGCGTCTGCCGAGACAGCAATTGCATGCGGTGAAGAAAAATGATGCTGAGATGAATGAGGGATAAAATGAGAAAACAACGCGGACTGCTGATAGTTCTATCAGGGCCTTCGGGTGTTGGAAAAGGCACAGTAAGAAAAGAGCTGTTTTCACAGCCAAATACAAATTATGAATATTCCATTTCGATGACGACAAGATTGCCGCGCGAAGGCGAAGTCGACGAAGTCGATTATTTTTTCAAGACGCGAAGCGAATTCGAGGAACTGATCGAACAGGATCAATTGCTGGAATGGGCTGAGTTTGTCGGCAATTATTACGGGACTCCGCTGGAATACGTCAATAAGATGCGGGATGCCGGCCGTGATGTGTTTTTGGAGATCGAGGTTCAAGGGGCAGCGCAAGTCCGCGCGAAAGTTCCCGATGGCTTGTTCATTTTCTTGGCGCCTCCGAGTTTGACCGATCTGGAAGCGCGCCTGGTCGGCCGCGGCACTGAAACAGATGAAGTGATCGCTTCGCGGCTTCAAGCCGCACGCCAAGAGTTGGAAATGATGAACTTATACGATTATGTAGTGGAGAACGATTTGGTTGAACATGCGTGCGAACGCATCAACGCAATTATCATCGCGGAACATTGCAAGCGTGAACGTGTTGAAAAACGATATTTTGATATGCTAAAGGAGAATGTCTAATGTTATACCCATCCGTTGATAAACTGAAAAGCCAGATTGATTCGAAATACTCGCTGGTGGCGCTAGCTTCAAAACGCGCCCGCCAATTGCACGAACATGGCGACGAAAGACTTCACCGCTATGTTTCTACAAAATCAGTCGGCAAAGCGCTTGAAGAAGTGGCAGCCGGTGTTTTGCAGAAAGAAGACCAAGATGCATCTGCTATCTACGAAGACGAAATTTAACCATTAATCGCAACAGACGACTCCCAGAGCAAACTTGTTCTTTGGGAGTTTGTTGTTTAGAAAGGGTGTTTAGGTTGTTGGCGAATCGTAAAATTCTATTGTGTGTAAGCGGAGGAATCGCCGTTTACAAAGCGGTTGCGCTTGTCAGCAAACTGTCTCAGGCAGGAGCTGCCGTCAAAGTGATCATGACCCAGTCAGCGACAAATTTTGTCCAGCCGCTGACTTTTCAAGTGATGTCGAGAAACGACGTCTATTTTGATACATTCGATGAAAAAGACTCTTCCGTCATCGCCCATATCGACTTGGCGGACTGGGCGGACCTCATAATCGTAGCGCCGGCTACGGCTAATGTAATCGGCAAGTTGGCAAACGGCATCGGGGACGATATGGTGACCACGACATTGCTTGCCGCTACCGCCCCGATCTGGATCGCTCCGGCGATGAACGTCCATATGTACGACCATCCGGCAGTAAAGCGCAACATCCAGCGTCTGCATGAAGACGGCATCCGGTTTATCGAACCGTCCGAAGGGTTTTTAGCTTGCGGTTATGTCGGGAAAGGGCGCTTGGAAGAGCCGGAAAAAATCACCGCTCTAGTTGCGGATTATTTCTCGAAGCCAAAAAGTTTAACAGGGAAAAAAGTGGTAGTAACTGCTGGCCCGACCCGGGAGCGCATCGACCCTGTCCGTTTTTTGACGAACTTTTCCAGCGGTAAAATGGGGTATGCCATGGCACAGGCAGCAGCTGAAATGGGAGCTGAAACAATTCTGATCAGCGGACCGGTTTCGCTGCCGGCGCCAAGCGGCGTCCGGCGGATTTCAGTGGAAAGCGCGGAAGAAATGCTGAATGCGGTAAAAGCGGAGTACGCGTCAGCGGATATAGTCATAAAAACCGCGGCAGTAGCCGATTATCGGCCAATTTTTGTCGAATCGCAGAAGATGAAGAAAAAAGAAGGCGGAGCGGCGATTGAACTTGAGCGGACGGTTGATATCCTGCAGACCTTGGGGCAGGAGAAAGCCCATCAATTGCTCATCGGTTTCGCAGCAGAAACCAATGATGTCGCCCATTACGCAAAAGAGAAGCTGCAGCGGAAAAACGCGGACTATATTATTGCCAATGATGTGAGCGAAGCGCAAGCCGGTTTTGAATCGGACACCAACCGTGTTACCGTCTACGGAAAAGCAGATTTTGAGTATTCTTTCGATATGATGCCGAAGGCTGAATTGGCTCGCCGCTTGCTGGAATTGATAATGGAAAGGGAAGTTTTGCATGATCGCTGAAGTTATTGTCGATGTAGCAGCCCACCCAATCGACCGGCCATTTGATTATGCGATACCGAAACATCTGGAAGTGTTGGCAGAACCCGGCATGCGCGTCAAAGTCCCATTTGGCAACCGCAAAGTGCTTGGGTTTATTACGCATTTAAAAGAAACATCGGAATTTGATCCGGCCCGCCTGAAGCCGGTCCATGAGTTGATGGATGTTGTGCCGGTATTGAACAAGGAAATGCTCCAGATGGCTAAATGGATGAAAGAACAAACCGTCTGTTTTGAAATTGACGCTTTGAAAGTGATGATTCCGGCTGCTCTGCGCGCAAAATACGAAAAACGTTTCGTGCTGAATGCGCCTCTTGAAGAATTGCCGAAACTGCTGCAGCCCCATTTTAAAAACAAACCATTTTTGCGGGACCAGGAGGCGGTCGAGCTGTACGCTTTGCTGAAAAAAGAGATGGCGAACGGCACGATTGTGGCCGACACGGATATTTCCCAGCAAACCGCCGTTAAGAAAGTGAAAATGGTCCATATTACGGAATCGCTTGAAAAGCTGGAAGGAGTCGCTGTTCGCGCCAATGCCAAACAGCAATTAAAGCTTTTGGCGTTTTTCAAAAACAATCCTGGGCGGTCAATCGAGGCATCCCAGCTTCAAAGAGAAGCCGGCGTGACGCTGCCTACTGTCTATAGCTTAGTGGAAAGAGGCTTGGCGGAGATTTCTAATATGGAATCCTACCGGGACCCGAGCCTTTTATCTGCCATTGAGAAAAAAGGTTCCTTGCAGCTGACGGACGCCCAGCAAACGGCGTTTGATGCGATCGAGGCGTCTCTTAACCGGGCAAAAACGTTCTTGCTTCATGGCATTACAGGAAGCGGGAAAACGGAAATTTACTTGCAGACGATCGACCAAGTGCTGAAAGAAGGAAAAGAAGCCATCATGCTTGTGCCGGAAATTTCATTGACGCCGCAAATGACGGTCCGTTTTAAAGAACGGTTCGGGGATATGGTGGCGGTCCTCCACAGCGGCTTGTCCGCTGGAGAAAAGTATGATGAATGGCGAAAAATCCAGCGCCATGAAGTGAAAGTGGTGGTTGGAGCCAGATCGGCCATCTTTGCGCCTTTTGAGAACTTGGGATTGATCATTTTGGATGAAGAGCACGAATCCAGCTATAAACAGGACGACTCGCCGCGCTACCATGCGCGGGATATGGCTATCTGGCGGAGCGAATACCATAATTGCCCGGTTATTTTAGGCAGTGCGACCCCGTCGCTGGAATCGTATGCCCGTGCACAGAAAGGCGTTTATGAACTGCTTGTGCTGGAGCACCGCGCGAAAAACCAGCCGCTTCCGACAGTCGAGATTGTCGATATGCGGGAAGAGCTCAGAAGAGGCAACCGGTCGATGTTTTCCGTGCAATTGGCAGATGCCATCCGCGAACGCCTTGAACGAAAAGAGCAAGTTGTGCTGTTTTTGAACAAACGCGGTTATTCTTCGTTTGTTTTATGCCGTGACTGCGGCACCGTCATGCAATGCCCGAATTGCGACATCTCCCTTACGTATCACCGCTCGAGCGAATTGATGAAATGCCATTATTGCGGCTATGATGAGCCGGTTCCGCACACATGTCCGGAATGTACGAGCGAACACATCCGCTTTTTCGGGACTGGGACGCAAAAAGTCGAAGAAGAACTGGCTAAAGTTGTCCCAGGCGCACGAGTGCTTCGCATGGATGTCGATACCACACGCAATAAAGGGGCGCACGAAAAAATCCTGAGCGCTTTTGGCGAAGGGAAAGCCGATATTCTCTTAGGCACCCAGATGATCGCCAAAGGCCTTGATTTCCCCAATATTACTTTGGTGGGCGTATTGTCGGCAGATACCACGCTGCATTTGCCGGATTTCCGGGCAGCTGAAAAGACCTACCAACTGCTGACGCAAGTCAGCGGCCGCGCCGGGCGGGACAAGCTGCCCGGCAGCGTGTATGTCCAATCGTATACACCGGAGCATTACGCGATCACGCTTGCGAAAGACCAATTGTATGAACCATTTTACGAGCAGGAAATGGCGATGCGCAGAGCAAGCGGCTACCCGCCGTATTACTATGTGGTCAATATTCAGTTCACGCATGAGGACTTGATGACCGTCGCCGGCTACGCGGAACAGACAGTGCGCTATTTGTCGGGCCAGCTGTCTCCGAACACCTTGATCATCGGGCCATCAGCCTCGCTCATAGCCCGTGTGAACAATAGATATCGCTATCAATGTCTGATAAAATACAAAAAAGAACCGAAACTTGCTGAAGTCATGCAACAACTGATCAAGATCTATCGGACCGAGTGGATCAAAAAAGGCGCCACTTTGTCGATCGATATGAACCCAACTTCAGTGATGTAAAAGAAATGGGGATTAATAATGGCAATTCTAGATATAGTAAAACATCCGAACGCAGTATTGGAGCAAAAATGTGAAACAGTCACCAAATTCGATAAAAAGCTTGGCGCCTTGTTGGATGATATGCACGACACCATGGTAGCTAATGACGGGGTCGGCATTGCGGCTCCCCAAGTCGGAAAAGCGATCCGTGTGGCTATCGTCGATTTCGGTGAAGGGCAAGAACCGATTGAAATGGTCAATCCGGAATTGGTTCTATATGAAGGAATGGATACAGATGTTGAAGGCTGCTTGAGCTTCCCGGGGATTTTCGGGGAAGTCGAACGCCATGACCATGTGAAGATCAAAGCGCAAGAACGTGACGGTTCTTGGTATGAGCTGGAAGCGGAAGGCTATGAAGCCCGGGCTATTCTGCATGAAATGGACCACTTGGACGGAGTTCTGTTCACTAGCAAAATAACCAAATATGTAACACAAGAAGAATTGGATGCAATGATCGCGGAAGCTGAGGCCCAAGCGCGCGCCGAAGAGGAGGAACAGGTTTGACGAAAATCGTCTTTATGGGGACTCCAGCATTTTCAGCGCCGATTTTGCGCATGCTGGTTGAAGAAGGCTATGAAGTAATTTCAGTCGTCACTCAACCGGATCGTCCGGTCGGCCGCAAAAAAGTGCTGACGCAGACACCGGTAAAAGAAGAGGCGATTCGCCTCGGCTTGCCGGTTTATCAGCCTGAAAAGCTAAAAAATCCGGAAGAATTGCAAGTGGTGCTTGATATGGAGCCTGATCTTGTCATTACGGCAGCATTCGGCCAGATTTTGCCGACGGCATTGCTGGAGGCGCCGAAGCTCGGTGCCATCAACGTCCACGCTTCACTGCTTCCGGCATACCGCGGAGGTGCACCAATCCACCAAGCCATCATCGATGGACAAAAAGAAACCGGCGTTACGATCATGTATATGGTCGACCGGTTGGATGCCGGAGACATCATTTCCCAAACGGCTGTCCCGATCGGAAAACAGGACCATACCGGAACCATGTTCGATAAATTGAGCGCTGCAGGAACCGAATTGCTCAAAGCTACGCTGCCTTCCATCATCGCCGGCACGAACGAGCGGATTTCTCAAAACGAAGAGCAAGTGACGTATGCACGCAACATTTCACGCGAGCAAGAACGCATAGACTGGTCGAAGCCGGCTTTGGCCATATACAACCAAGTGCGCGGCCTTCATCCTTGGCCCGTCGCCTATACCGCATACAATGAAGCGAATGTGAAAATCTGGTGGGCGGAAGAACGTTCGTCCGGTAAAACCGGGAAACCTGGCGAAGTGCTTGAATTGGCGGATGACGCCATTTTGGTTCAGACGGGGGATGGGGTTCTGGCCATCACAGAATTGCAGCCGGCCGGCAAAAAACGCATGGCGGCAAAAGATTATTTAAAAGGACCTAAAATCCAGGCAGGAGATTACTTCCAATGAAAAACAAAAAACTTCAAGGCAATGTACGGGATGCGGCATTTTCGATCCTTTGGGCTGTTGAAAACAAGCAGGCATACAGCAACCTGCTCTTGAACCAAACCATCCAAAGCTACGGCATCGCGGACAAGAACAAAGGCTTGCTGACAGAAATCACTTACGGCACACTCCAGCATCAAATGACGCTCGATTTTTATTTGGAGCCCTATCTGAAGGGCAAAATCGAACCGTGGGTGAAAACGTTGCTTCGCTTGTCGCTTTACCAGATTGTCTATCTGGACCGGATCCCATCCCATGCAGTTGTGCATGAAGCGGTCGAAATCGCAAAACGCCGAGGGCATGGAGGAGTTGCATCTGTCGTCAATGGCGTTCTCCGCTCCATCCAGCGGAACGGTGTCCGTTCGTTCAACACAATCAGCGACCCGATTGAAAAAATCTCTATTGAAACGAGCCATCCGGCATGGATGATCAAACGCTGGTCCGAACAGTTCGGAATGGAAAAAGCCCGCGAAATGGCATTGGAAAACAATAAAATTCCGGCTCAGACCGTACGCGTCAATACTGTAAAAGCGACGGTCGAGGAAGTGATTGAAATGCTTGAATCGGAAGGGCTGGAAGCGGCGCGCAGCAGCCTGGTTCCGGAATGCCTCGTCATAACAAACGGCCAGCCGGCGCGGAGCACCACATTCGAAAAAGGCTTTATCACCATACAAGACGAAAGCTCCATGCTTCCTGTTTACGGACTCCAGTTGAAACCGGGCATGAAGGTGCTGGACATGTGTGCAGCACCAGGCGGCAAAACGACGCATATTGCCGAGAAAATGAACAATCAAGGGTCGCTGCTTGCGATGGACCTTCACCAGCACAAAGTCAAACTGATCGACGAAACAGCGGACCGCCTCGGCCATACCATCATTGAAACGGCGGTTGGCGACAGCAAAGAAAGCGCCGGGCGTTTCGGCACAGAGCAGTTTGACCGTATTTTGGTTGATGCACCGTGCAGCGGCCTTGGGGTCATCAAACGCAAACCGGATATCAAATACACAAAAAAAGAAGAAGATTTTGCCCGCCTTCAGGAAATTCAATATGCGCTGCTTGGCCAAGCTGCGCAATTGCTGAAAAAAGACGGGATTGTGGTATACAGCACCTGCACCGTTGATGCAGTGGAAAATAGAGGGACTGCAGAACGCTTTTTGAAGGAGCATCCTGAAATGGAAAAAATCCAAGTTGCATTGCCGGAAGCGCTCGGCAAGAAAAATAGCGGATTTGTCCAGATTTTTCCCCAGGATTTTGGAAGCGACGGCTTTTTCATTGCCGCATTCCGTAAAAAAGCCTAAGCAGCACGAACGGCAGCTAAAGAACAGAATTGAGGTGTGAGGATTTGTTTCAGTATGTTATAGAAACTGATACCGGGAAAAAACGCGAAATCAACGAAGACCGCGTGGCCGTCCTGAAAAGGCCGGAAGGATTGCTGCTGGTCTTGGTTGCAGATGGAATGGGCGGGCATAATGCCGGAGACGTAGCGAGCGAGATGACCGTCAATTCGCTAAGCACGCTTTTTTTGGAAGAAAGGGCGGAAGCTTTTTCTTCCATTGAAAGCAAAAAAGAATGGCTTTCCGAACATATTCAAAATGTAAACAAGGAAGTTTACGAATATGCCGGGAACAATCCAGCGTGCAAAGGCATGGGCACGACTTTGATTGCCGCGCTGATCGATGATGCGGGGTGCGTAATGTGCCATATCGGAGACAGCCGAGCTTACGTGATTGATGGAACGGTTGAACAGCTGACACGCGACCACTCATATGTGAATGTGCTGATCGACAGCGGTGAAATCAGTGAAGAAGAAGCGGAAGACCACCCGAAGAAAAACTGGATCGTCAAAGCGCTTGGGACGGAGCCGGGCATCGAAGGCGAGTTTCTCCACTTTCCACTTGCTCCTCCGCTGTATTTATTGATCTGTTCCGACGGATTAAGCAATAAGGTGACAAAAGAAGACATTGCTGCGATTGTCTGCTCGCCGATGCCGCTTTCCAAAAAAGGTGAAGAGCTTGTGAAGCTCGCAAACCACCTTGGAGGAGAGGACAATATTTCATTTGTTCTTTTATCCTCACTGGTTGAGGAGGTGTAGCCATGTTGATCGGCAAAAGAATAAACGGCCGCTATAAAGTCATGGAACTGATCGGCGGCGGAGGAATGTCCAACGTCTATTTGGCGCACGATATGATATTGGACCGCGATATCGCAATCAAGGTTTTGCGCTACGACTTTTCAAATGAAGAAGAGCTTCGCCGGCGTTTTCAACGGGAAGCGCTATCAACAACAAGTCTTGCCCATCCGAATATCGTGAATATTTTTGATGTGGGGGAAGATGGCTCTATTCATTATTTGGTGATGGAATATGTACCTGGAAAAACATTGAAAGAATACATAATCGAACACTCACCGGTAGCGCCTGAACGGGCGGTCGAGATTATGAAACAACTGACTTCAGCCTTGGCACACGCTCATCATAACCAAATCGTCCACCGCGACATCAAACCGCAGAACATATTGATGGATGAAGACGGCAATGTGAAGATTAGTGATTTTGGAATCGCCATGGCATTGAGCGCAACTTCATATACCCAAACCAATTCCGTGCTTGGAACAGTGCATTATTTGTCTCCTGAACAGGCGCGCGGAGGAACAGCAAACAAGAAATCGGATATTTATTCCCTTGGAATTGTCATGTACGAATTGTTGACCGGGAAATTGCCTTTTTCCGGGGAATCGGCTGTTTCCATTGCATTGAAGCATCTGCAAACCGAAACTCCGTCCTTGCGGTCGATTGTACCGACCCTTCCGCAGAGTGTTGAGAACGTCGTTCTGAAAGCAACTGCGAAAAAAATGCAGTACCGCTACCAATCCGCCGATGAAATGGAAGCGGATCTATCAACCGTATTAGCTCCCGAGCGATTGAACGAACCGAAATTCAAAGTTCCTGAAGATCAGGATGAAACTCGTGCCATGCCCGTCATCAAAAATGTCGCAGCCTATGAAAATGCCGAGGATACAAAAACGATCACTCCTTTCCCGGCCGAACCCGGCAATAAATCAAAGCCGGCTCCGCCCAAAAAAGCCAAAGAAAAAAAGAAAAAGTGGCCGTGGCTATTGGCCATTCTTGGATTTTTGCTCATTGCCGGACTCGTAACTGCACTGGCATTCCCGGGGTTGTTCGGGCCAAGGCAAGCGGCTGTTCCGGAAGTGGCTGGGATGGAGCGGACCGAAGCGATTGAAGAGCTGAGGGCGGCCGGTTTCGTTTTAGGAGAGGAAACCGAGGCGTTCTCGGAAGAAGTTGAAGAAGGCGATGTTATCCGTACAATTCCGGAAGCCGGAAAAATGCGGGACCGTGAATCCGAAATCCAGCTGTTTGTCAGCAGAGGGAAAGAAACCGTTGAATTGGATGATTATGTAGGCGAAATGATTGAAGAGGCAACAGAGCTGCTGGAAGAACAGAATTTCCAATCGGTTGAACAAACCGAGGAATTTTCTGATGAGCCTGCGGGTACAATACTTGAACAGAGGCCAAGGGCAGGAACTGAGATTGTCGTCAGTGAAACCGAGATTGAGTTCACTGTCAGCAAAGGCAAGGACATGCGGGAAGTTGAAGATCTGACAGGCTATACGGAAGCCGATCTCAATGAATACGCGCGTTCATCCGGTTTCAACATCCGGATTGTCGGGGAAGAGTCTTCAGACAGCATAGAGGCAGGCATGGTGCTTGCGCAGAGCCCTGCAGGAAGTGAACAGCTTGAAGCCGGCAGTACCATTGAAGTGACCATGTCTTCCGGCCGGGCGGCATTGCCCTTGAAAACTTACATCAAATCTGTGGAAATTCCATATGAAGAGGAAGATGGGGAAGAACAGACGGTGCAAATCTATATTCAGGACCAGGATGACAGCATGGCGGAACCTGTCGAGGAATTCACGATCACGGAAAACGAAACAAGAGAAATTGAGCTGCAGATAGCGGAAGGCGAAAGTGCAGTTTACCGTATATTCCGGAATTCGACCGTGATTTTAGAAGAGACCATTCCTTATGATAGTGTGGAATGACAGCTGCCGATTAATGTGATTATAAAAGGAGTGAAAGCATGCCGAAAGGTCAAATTAGAAAAGCGTTGAGCGGATTTTATTATGTCCAGGACCAAGATGAAGACCGCTACATCCAATGCAGGGGACGGGGTGTATTCCGGAACCGGCAGATTTCTCCGCTGGTCGGGGATTTTGTGGACTATGAAGCGGATAACGATTTGGAAGGGACGATCACGGTAGTCCATGAACGCAAAAACGAACTCGTGCGGCCGCCGATCGCCAATATTGATCAAGCCATTCTCGTTTTTTCAGCGAAACAGCCGGATTTCCATCCGCTCTTGCTTGATCGGTTCTTAACAGCGATCGAATCGCATTTCATCAAGCCTGTGATTTGCCTGACCAAAATAGACTTGCTGGCAGAAGACGAAAAAAAGCAACTGCAAAAGTATATAGCGGACTACGAAAAAATCGGGTATGAAGTCATCCCCACTTTCAAAGGGGATGCAGAATTGGCGGAACGGCTGATGCCGGTATTGGAAGGGAAAACGAGTGTATTGGCTGGGCAGTCAGGCGTCGGAAAATCAACGCTTTTGAATACCATCCTGCCTTCGCTGGAGCTGAAAACCGATGATATTTCACAGGCGCTAAATCGAGGGAAACATACAACGCGCCATGTGGAACTTATCGAAGTGAATAAAGGGTTGTTGGCTGATACGCCGGGATTCAGTTCTTTCGATTTTGAAACTGTTGAAAAAGAAGAGCTTTCCGATTGTTTTCCTGAAATGGCTGAGCGCTCAGGAAAGTGCAAATTCAGGGAATGCCTGCATCTGAACGAACCGAAATGCGCTATAAAAGCAGCTGTAGAAGCTGATGAAATTCCGGATTACCGGTACAAGCATTACTTGAAGTTTTTAGAAGAAATTATGACGCGAAAGCCGAGGTATCCGAATGATTAAAATCGCACCGTCTATTTTAGCTGCGGATTTTTCCAAACTGGGAGAAGAAGTATTGGAAGTTGAAAAAGCAGGAGCGGACTGGATTCATATTGATGTCATGGATGGCCATTTTGTGCCGAACATCACGATGGGCCCGATCGCAGTGGAAGCGCTGCGGCCGCTGACGAAGCTGCCGCTTGACGTCCACTTGATGATTGAAGATCCGGACAGATATATTGAAGACTTCGCGAAAGCCGGCGCCGATTGGATTACCGTCCATGTAGAAGCGGCAACGCATCTACACCGGACGATCGAGCTGATCCGGTCGTTTGGCGTCAAACCGGGCGTGGTGCTGAATCCGCACACACCGGTCGAGTCCATCCAACACATTTTGGAAGATATTGATATGGTTCTGTTCATGACCGTCAATCCCGGGTTTGGCGGACAGAAGTTTATCCATTCCGTCATACCGAAAGTCGAGCAGCTTGCCCAGATCGTCAAGGACAAAAGCCTTTCGCTCGAAATCCAGATTGACGGCGGCATCAACGAAGAAACGATTGTGCTTTGCGCAAAAGCCGGCGCAACAGTTTTTGTTGCCGGATCGGCCATTTATGGCAAAGAAGACCGCGCTAAAGCGCTTCAGTCCATCAAAAGAGCCGGAGAAGAGGCGGTTTTGTGAAAGTCGTCCTTGTGGCTGGCGGGCCGGCGGATGAATTGCCTGATTTGTCGGCATGGCCGGATGCGGCTTATATAGGCGTTGACGCCGGTACTGTCAGATTGCTCGAGAATGGCATTACGCCAAACTGGGCTGTCGGGGATTTTGATTCGGTCACGCCAGAAGAGTACAGGGAGATTGAGAAGCTTTTCCCTGGCATAACCCGGGTAGCCTCAGAAAAAGACGAGACGGATACAGAGCTGGCGCTTGAGAAAGCGATGGAATTCCAACCGGAAACAGTCATCATCACAGGAGTTACGGGAGGGCGTCTTGATCATTATATGAGCGCTTTGCATGCTGTCTATTCTTACCAGCGAAACTTTCCGGCGGTCCGTTTTTTTCTCATCAACCATAAAAACCGCATCCGTTTTTTAACGCCTGGCCGCCATGGGGTGAAGCGGGATGAACGCTATCCTTTCATCTCGTTCTATCCTTTCGCTGAAACAGTGGAAGGATTGACTCTCGAAAGCTTTAAGTATGAAGTGGAAAGCGAATCGATCGCTTTCGGCTCGACACGCTTTATCAGCAACGAGCTTGAAGGAGAAGGGACGGTTTCTTTCACAAAAGGAAGCTGTATCATGATTGAAAGTGCGGATTGAACCCGAAAGCCCTTGCAGGAAACTTCTGCAAGGGCTTTTGAATGTTTGAAGATGAACCGGAATCGACCTAAAGAGATGATCCGGAACCCACGAAAAATGCCAGGCTGACGAGTGTCAGACCTGGCATTATTCATGAGCGATTATACGCGCTCAACTTTTCCTGATTTCAATGCTCTCGCAGAAACCCATACACGTTTCGGTTTACCGTCTACAAGGATGCGAACTTTTTGAAGGTTTGCTCCCCATGTACGTTTTGTCGAATTCATCGCGTGTGAACGGGCATTTCCGGAACGAGCTTTGCGTCCACTAACTGCACATACTTTTGGCATGTAAGTCCCTCCTCACAAGTGAAGCTGAAAATTATAATAGAATTTCAGTTCGTTTTTCATTTCACATACTTTAATAATTTAACATAGACATAAGGGGTTTGCAACTAATTTTCCTGCCCTTTCAAGAAAAAAACCTTTACACCCTTATCGCCTGCTTTTCTTATAGATTGGTTTCATGTAGAATGAAACTAGTGAAATAGGACTCAAGGGGGAATTTTGAATGTCGATTGAATTAAAAAACGACTATGGCCAAATCGATATTTCCAATGACGTGATCGCACAAGTGGCAGGCGGAGCGGCAATCGAATGCTACGGCATTGTGGGAATGGCTACCCAGCACCAGATCCGTGACGGCTTGACCGATATTTTGCGCAAGGAAAATTTCGCAAAAGGGGTCATCGTCCGGCAAGAAGGCACAGATCTGGTGATTGATATGTACGTCATCATCAGTTATGGGACAAAAATTTCTGAAGTGGCTTATCAAGTCCAATCTAAAGTCAAATATACGCTAACAAAAACCATCGGCATGCCTGTCAAAGCCGTAAACATTTATGTTCAGGGAGTTCGTGTCACGAACCCGTAAGAGGAGGAAAAATTGGTTATGAAGCTATTGAACGGTATTCAATTCGCCGAAATGGTGCAAATGGGAGCTCATCATTTGTTCCAGAACGCGGATTATGTAGATGCATTAAATGTGTTTCCGGTGCCTGACGGCGATACGGGGACGAATATGAACCTATCGATGTCATCCGGAGCAAAAGAAACGGAAGCAAACGCTCAGGAGCATATCGGCAAAACCGCCGGAGCCTTGTCGAAAGGGCTCTTGATGGGAGCACGCGGAAATTCGGGCGTCATTTTATCCCAGTTGTTCAGGGGGTTCAGCAAGCATATAGAGAACAAGCCGGAATTATCGGCGGCCCAATTTGCCGATGCTTTGCAGCACGGTGTTGAAACCGCTTATAAAGCAGTGATGAAGCCGGTAGAAGGAACCATTTTGACAGTCGCGAAAGATGCTGCCGCAAAAGGGATGGAATTGGCTAAAACCGAAGAAGATTTGATTGTGCTGTTTGAAGGGGTCGTAGCTGAAGCGAAAGCCTCGCTTGAGCGTACGCCCGACCTGCTTCCTGTCCTTAAGGAAGTCGGGGTTGTCGACAGCGGCGGGCAAGGGCTCGTTTATGTCTACGAAGGCTTTTTAGCATGCTTGAAAGGCGAAAAACTGCCTGAAAAACACGCTCATGGCACTATGACGGAACTTGTCAGTGCAGAGCATCATAAAAGCATTGCAGGATTTATGGACACGGCAGACATCGAGTATGGCTATTGCACTGAATTTATGGTGAAATTCGAAGAAGGCAAGCAAGAATTCAACGAAGCTTCTTTCAGGAGTGATTTAAGCGCTTACGGAGATTCCTTGCTGGTGATTGCTGATGACGAGGTGGCGAAAATCCATATCCATTCCGAAGAACCGGGGAAAGTTCTTACATATGGCCAACAATACGGCAGTTTGGTCAGCATGAAAATCGAGAATATGCGCCAGCAGCATATCGACATCGTTGGAGAAGATTTCAAAAAAGATGCGCCTAAGGCGAAAACCAAACATCCATATGCAGTGGTCACGGTAGCAATGGGCGAAGGCATAGCGGAATTGCTCCGTTCCATAGGGGCTTCATTTGTGATAGAAGGCGGCCAGACGATGAATCCGTCGACAGAAGATATCGTCAACGCGGTCAAAGAGATTGAAGCGGAGCGCGTGTTGATCTTGCCGAACAATAAGAACATCATCATGGCAGCTGAACAAGCGGCTAAGATGCTCGATATCGAAGCTGCAGTGGTTCCGACCAAAGACGTGCCAGAAGGCATGACGGCTTTGCTTGCTTTCAATCCTTCTGCTTCAGTGGAAGAAAATCGGGAACTGATGGCCAACGCGTCGAAAAACGTCAAATCCGGATCGGTCACTTATGCTGTCCGTGATACCTCTATCGATGGAATTGACATTAAAAAAGACGATTTCATGGGGATATCGCAAGGCAAAATCGTAGTTTCGGACTCCAGTCTCCAAATGGTCACGGAAGAGCTGGCTAAAAAACTGGTTGACGAAGACGCTGAAATCGTAACAATCCTTTATGGGGAGGACGTCAACGAAAGCGACGCGGAGAAACTCGCTGAATTTATCGAGTCCCTCAACGAAGAAGTTGAAGTGGAAGTCCATAACGGCAAACAGCCTCTCTATCCTTATATTTTGGCAGTAGAATAAAAATCACCCTTTTTCAAGCGATTTTAAAATGTCCAAACCCTAATTAATAGGGAAAAAAAGACGAAAGGCGCATGCAACAGGCATGCGTCTTTTATTTTTGTTAAATGTGGCAAATTCATGTAAACTAGTACTATACGCACCTAGAAGGAAAGGGGTTTGAGCAATGAAGTTCAAATCTGTATTTGATATAATCGGGCCCGTTATGATCGGTCCATCTTCTTCCCACACAGCGGGAGCAGCCCGCATTGGGCGAGTGGCGAGAGACCTGTTCGGACGCCAGCCGAAATGGGCAAAAATCCACTTATACGGCTCGTTTGCGGAAACCTACAAAGGGCATAGCACGGACGTGGCCATCATTGGCGGCCTGCTTGATTACGATACATTCGACGAACGCATTAAAACATCTTTTGAAGAAGCGGAAAAGCTAGGTATGGCATTTGAATTCATACCGGAAGTCGGGAATGTCGACCATCCGAACACAGCGCGAATTGTTGTAGGGGATGACCGCTCGGAAATGTCGATGATGGGGATTTCCATCGGCGGCGGAAAAATTGAAATAACAGAGCTCAACGGTTTTCCATTAAGGCTTTCCGGAAACCATCCAGCTATCCTGGTAGTCCATGAAGACCGGTCGGGGTGTATTGCAAACGTTTCCAATTGTTTGTATAAATATGATATCAATATCGGCCATATGGAAGTTTCCCGGAAAGAAAAAGGGCATATGGCGTTAATGGTCATCGAAGTGGATCAAAATGTTGATAAAGAAGTGATGGATGAGCTGAGAGAGCTTCCGAACATCACGCAAGTCACGAGAATCGCAGATTAAATGGAGGAATAAACCGTGGAATATCTATTTCGCAACGTACGGGAACTAGTGGAGCTCGCAGAAAAGGAAAACAAGCTTATTTCCGAAATCATGATTGAACAAGAAATACTTGTGACCGACCGGACCCGCGAAGAAATCATGAAACAAATGGACCGCAATCTGACAGTGATGGAAGAGGCGGTGGAAAAAGGTTTGAAAGGTGTGCAGTCGGTATCCGGTTTAACAGGAGGAGATGCAGTCTTATTGCAGGAATACATGGCAAAAGGCAATTCATTGTCCGGGGACCTGCTTCTTGACGCAGTCAGCAAAGCGGTGGCGACCAACGAAGTGAATGCCGCAATGGGAACTATCTGCGCGACCCCTACAGCAGGTTCTGCCGGTGTTGTTCCCGGCACGTTGTTTGCTGTTAAAAACAAATTGAATCCTACACGTGAACAAATGATCCGTTTCTTGTTCACATCCGGCGCCTTTGGGTTTGTTGTAGCAAACAATGCTTCAATCTCAGGCGCAGCGGGCGGGTGCCAAGCGGAAGTCGGCTCAGCGGCAGCAATGGCTGCAGCTGCGATTGTAGAAATGGCGGGCGGTACGCCGCAGCAAAGTTCAGAAGCGTTTGCTATCACGATGAAAAACATGTTGGGCCTTGTCTGCGATCCGGTGGCGGGATTGGTGGAAGTGCCTTGCGTTAAACGGAATGCAATGGGAGCGGCAAACTCTGTTGTGGCGGCCGATATGGCGCTTGCAGGCGTGAAGAGCCGGATACCATGTGACGAGGTGATCGGCGCGATGTTCGAAATCGGCCAGTCGATGCCGAGCGCACTCCGCGAAACGGCAAAAGGAGGTCTAGCCGCTACTCCGACAGGCAAATGGCTGGAAGCGAAAATTTTTGGCGGGGCAGTTGTTGGCAGTGGACGTTAAAACGCCGGTTACCGCATTGAAAGGGGTAGGCAAAACAGCGGCTGAATCCTTGCAGGAAATGAAAATTGAAACGCTCCATGACCTTATCATGACGTTTCCATACCGCCATGAAGATTTTCAGTTGAAAGACTTGGCTGATACGCCACATAATGAACGGGTCACTGTGGAGGGAAGGGTCGAAAGCGAGCCTTCCGTCCTTTTTTTAGGAAAAAACAAATCACGCACGCAAGTGCAAATTTTGGTCGGACGGCATTTGGTCAAAGCCATCTTCTTTAACCAGCCTTATGTGAAAGCGAAATTGCGCATCGGGGAAGTTCTGACTTTGTCAGGCAAATGGGACCGGGGGCGCCAGGTTATTACGGTGCAAAGCCATTCCATCGGCCCAAAAACTGGCGGAGCGGATTTTGAGCCGGTATACAGTTTGAAAGGTTCAATCTATCAAAAGACGTTTCGGAAACTTATGAGGCAAGCGTTGGATTTGGCGAAAGAAGATTTGGAGGATTGTTTGCCGCACCGTTTTTTGGATGGATATCAATTGCCTTCCATCCAAGATGCTTTGGAATGGGTCCACTTTCCGCCGGATGGAGATATGCTGAAACAGGCGCGCCGCCGTTTTGTCTACGAGGAGCTTCTGATGTTCCAGCTGAAAATGCAGTCGCTGCGGAAAAAGAACCGCGAGGAAGAAGGCGGATCGTTCATCAATTACGATTTGGAGAAGCTTAAGAATTTCATCCAATCCCTGCCCTTCGATCTGACTGCTGCCCAGAAACGCGTCGTCAATGAGATATGCAAAGATATGCGGGAGCCTTTCCGCATGAACCGTTTGCTGCAAGGTGACGTTGGTTCAGGGAAAACGGTTGTCGCTGCGATTTCGCTATATGCGGCAGTTACCGCTGGACTGCAGGGAGCCTTGATGGCCCCGACGGAAATTTTGGCGGAACAGCATGCCAATACGCTGGCGCAATGGTTTGAACCGCTCGGCCTAAACATCGCGTTGTTGACCGGAGGAGTCAAAGGTAAACGGCGCCAGCTGATTCTGGATCAATTGGCTGCAGGTGAGATCCAGATACTGATCGGGACCCATGCGCTGATCCAGCCTGATGTGCAATTCAGGAAGCTTGGGCTTGTCATTACGGATGAACAGCATCGCTTTGGTGTCGATCAGCGCCGCGTGCTGAAAGACAAAGGCTATAATCCGGATGTCTTGTTTATGACAGCAACCCCCATCCCGCGGACCCTCGCCATCTCGGCTTTCGGTGAAATGGATGTGTCCGTTATCGATGAAATGCCGGTAGGGCGGAAAGAAATCCAGACATTCTGGATGAAGAAAGACATGTTTGGAAAAATTTTAGGGCGCATGGAAAAAGAATTGGCGGCAGGGCGGCAGGCATATGTCATTTGCCCGCTTATTGAAGAATCGGATAAGTTGGATTTTCAAAATGCGGTTGAACTGTTCCAGCAGCTGTCGAGCCATTTCCATGGGAAATTCACGGTCGGTTTGATGCACGGGCGTCTGCACTCCGACGAAAAAGAGGAAACAATGCGTGAATTTACAGAAGGCAAAATTTCCGTGTTGGTTTCGACCACAGTGGTTGAAGTGGGGGTTAACGTGCCGAATGCATCATTCATGCTTATTTATGATGCCGAGCGCTTTGGCTTGTCCCAGCTGCACCAGTTGCGCGGACGCGTCGGGCGCGGGAGCGAGCAATCGTATTGTGTGCTTTTGGCCGATCCCAAAACGGAGATGGGCAAAGAGCGCATGGCTTCAATGACTGAAACGAACGATGGCTTCGTGCTTGCTGAAAAAGATTTGCAGCTTCGCGGCCCGGGAGACTTTTTCGGACGGAAGCAAAGCGGTGTCCCTGAATTCAAGATGGCCGATTTGGTGCATGATTACCGAGCGCTTGAAACCGCGAGAAAAGATGCTGAAAAACTGGTCAATAGCGAAGAATTTTGGAGCAGTGATGAGACAAAATGTCTGCGTGAGCATCTTGAGGAATCAGGAGTTCTATCAAGTTCCCGGTTGGATTGAGGATGCGAGGATTGCGAATAATCCTTGCATTCTTTTTTTGTTATTTATATACTCGTATTAGTACCAAGTGCTAATAGCGGGCGGTGACATTGTGAGAAGACCGAAAAAAGAACGGCAGCAAGCGCTCAAAGAGTCGATTCAGGCCAATCCGTTTGTAACGGATGAAGAATTGTCGGCTGAGTTTGATGTCAGCGTCCAAACGATTCGCCTGGACCGGATGGAGCTGGCGATTCCTGAGCTGCGGGAGCGCATCAAGCATGTGGCTGTGAAAACATATGAAGATGAAGTGAAATCTTTGCCGATCGATGAAGTTTTCGGGGAGATTATCGATATTGAATTGGATGAACGGGCAATCTCGATTTTTGATGTGAAGCCGGAACACGTTTTTCAGCGCAATAAAATCGCAAGAGGCCACCATCTATTTGCGCAGGCAAACTCGCTTGCCGTTGCAGTCATGAACGACGAATTGGCGCTTACAGTAAAATCGGAGCTGCAATTTCTGCGGCCGGTGACTGCTGGGCAGCGCATCGTGGCGAAAGCGCAAGTTGTAGAACGCAATCCGGAAAAAAACCGGGCGCATGTAAAAGTGGTATCTTCGGTTGACCAAGCAACGGTTTTTATCGGTACGTTTGAAATGTACCGAATGACGGAGCAAAGCGAAGGTGATGGACAGTGAAAATAGCAGTAGATGCAATGGGCGGCGACAACGCTCCTAAAGAAATAATGGAGGGTGTGTACAAAGCGCTGGCGGAATTCAACGATTTGGAAATCCAGCTATATGGGCATGAAGAAAAAATGCAGCCTTATTTACGGGCACAGGACCGCCTCAGCATAATCCATTGCGAGGAAATTATCGAAGCGGAAGATGACCCTGTGCGGGCTGTCAGGCGCAAGAAAGATGCCTCGATGGTACAGATGGCGCAAGCAGTGAAAGACGGGCGGGCGGATGCTTGTGTATCCGCCGGCAATACCGGCGCTTTGATGGCGGCCGGGCTGTTTGTAGTCGGCCGCATTGAAGGGGTCGACCGGCCGGCGCTAGCGCCGACCTTGCCGACGATAGACGGCAAAGGGTTTGTCATGCTTGATATGGGGGCAAACGCGGAAGCCCGGCCGGAGCATCTTGTGCAGTATGCGGTCATGGGCAGCATTTACGCGGAGAAAGTCCGCGGCATCAAGAACCCGACGGTTGGATTATTGAACATCGGGACCGAAGAGAAAAAAGGGAACGAACTGACGAAAGCCGCGTTTCCATTGTTGAAGCAAGCACCGATCAATTTTATCGGCAATGTTGAATCGCGCGATTTGTTGAACGGAGCGGCAGATGTTGTGGTGACGGATGGATTTACCGGCAATATGGTTTTGAAAACGATCGAAGGAACGGCCATGAACGTTTTTGCCATGATAAAAGACGTCTTTATGGCTTCAACGAAGACGAAAGTCGCAGCTTTCCTTGTGAAAGATAATTTGCGCGGGCTTAAGGGCATGCTCGACTATAGCGAGTATGGCGGTGCTGGATTGTTCGGTTTGAAGGCGCCTGTCATCAAAGCCCACGGCTCTTCGAATGCCACTGCCTTGTTCAACGCCATTCGCCAAACGCGCACGATGGTTGAAAATAATGTCACCGGCACAATCCACAGTACACTGGAAAAGGAGAAACAAAATGAATAAAATCGCCTTTATCTACCCTGGGCAAGGTTCTCAAACTGTAGGAATGGGAGAAACATTCCTGAACGACAAAACGAGCCGCCAGTTTTTTGAAGAGGCAGATCAAGTGCTGGGCTTTAAGCTGTCTGACTTGATGCTGCAAGGCCCGCAAGAAGAACTGACCCTTACATACCACGCGCAACCGGCTCTTCTGACCGTAAGCGCCATGATCACTGAACGTTTGAACCGTATGGGCATTGTCCCCGATTATACCGCTGGGCACAGCTTAGGCGAATACAGTGCGCTTGTCGCTTCAGGTGTACTGCCATTCGAAGCGGCTGTCAACATCGTCCATAAACGCGGATTGTTCATGAACAGCGCAGTGCCTGCAGGCCAGGGTTCTATGGCGGCAATCCTTGGCATGGACAGCGAAGAACTTGAGAAAGTGACGGACGAAGCGACAGATGCAGCAGGCGTTGTGCAGCTTGCCAATCTGAATTGTCCTGGGCAAATCGTCATCTCCGGAACAAAGGGGGGCGTGGAGGAGGCATGCAGGCTGGCAAAAGAACGCGGCGCGAAACGTGCGATTCCTCTTGATGTAAGCGGGCCTTTCCATTCCGAATTGATGCGCCCCGCCTCGCAGGATTTATCCAAAGTGTTGAGCCAGGCTTTCCTTGAAGATGCGGCTGTTCCTGTTGTGACAAATGTGACGGCGAAAAGTGAAACGAATGCGGTGCAATTGCAGGACCTGCTTATCCGCCAGCTATACTCCCCGGTCCTTTGGGAACAATCGGTAAGAGAAATGATCGAGCTTGGCGTAACGGTATTTGTCGAAATTGGCCCTGGGAAAGTCTTGAGCGGATTGGTCAAGAAAATCGACCGATCGGTCACTACATTGCCGATTTTCGATCAGGAATCTTTTGAAAAAGCGGTAGAGGAGCTGAAAAAATGACCAACTTGACAGGAAAGACAGCCATTATCACAGGGGCTTCACGCGGTATCGGCGCTGAAATCGCCCGCAAACTGGCAGATGCCGGTGCGAAAGTTGTGGTTAACTATAGCGGCAGCCAGGAAAAAGCGGAGTCGGTCGTTGCGGATATCCAGGCAAACGGCGGAGAAGCCCTTGCGGTGAAAGCGGACGTATCAGATGCTGATGCGGTGAAAGCGATGGTCGACGAAACGCTGAAAGCTTTTGGATCAGTCGACATCTTAGTGAATAACGCAGGAATCACCCGGGACAATTTGATGATGCGCATGAAAGATGATGAATGGGATGATGTTATCAACACAAACCTGAAAGGCGTTTTCATTTGCACGAAAGCGGTGACCCGGCAAATGATGAAGCAGCGTTCAGGCCGCATCATCAATATTGCATCGATTGTTGGCGTTATGGGCAATGCCGGACAAGCGAATTATGTTGCTGCAAAAGCAGGCGTCATCGGTTTGACTAAGACGACAGCACGGGAACTGGCAAGCCGAAATATTACGGCGAATGCGGTCGCTCCTGGATTCATCACTACAGATATGACAGACAAGCTGAGTGAGGATATCCAAAAAGCAATGCTTTCACAAATTCCGCTTGGCCGTTTCGGCAAGCCGGAAGAAGTGGCGAAAGCAACCCTTTTCCTTGCTTCAGAAGATTCTTCTTACATGACAGGCCAAACACTTCACCTGGACGGCGGCATGGTCATGTGACAAGAAATTCTGTATACTGATTTGAGGGGAGGTGACGACATTGGCAACAGTACTAGAGCGAGTAACAAAAGTAATCGTGGATCGTCTTGGAGTAGAAGAAAGCGAAGTGAAGCTTGAATCTTCATTCACAGGCGACCTTGGTGCAGACTCATTAGACGTAGTTGAATTGGTTATGGAACTTGAAGATGAATTCGATATGGAAATTTCCGACGAAGACGCTGAAAACATGTCTACAGTAGGCGACGCGGTTAAGTATATCGAAAGCAAGCAATAATTTAATCCATTTAAGTTGAACATATTTTTAAACTATCGGCATTACGCAAAACAGCTCCGGGGACTCTTTGCCCCTGCAGCGCTGCGCAACAGGATAATTGTTTAATTCAACTTATATAATCTATTCAATCCGATTGACGCACAAACGCTCACGATACGAGCGGTTGTGCGTCAATTCTCTTTTTGCACAATGCAGGAAAACAAGGTAAAATTAGATGAAGAACAGCAAAGGAAGGCAGATAAAAAATGGCCATGAAGAAAAAAGCAAATCATCAAAAACCGGGAGTCCTTAGAGAAAGTGAACGAGCGGCTTTTGGAAAGCTCCAGCAAGAACTGAATATAGCCTTTAAGCAACCTGCATTGCTTTATCAAGCTTTTACCCATTCATCTTATGTGAATGAGCATCGAAGAAGACATTACACAGACAACGAACGCTTGGAATTTTTGGGCGACGCTGTTTTGGAATTGTCGGTGTCCCACTATCTATACACGAAGTATCCGGAAATGAGCGAAGGGGAATTGACCAAACTGCGTGCGGCCATCGTTTGTGAGCCGTCACTCGTCACTTTTGCCAATGAATTAGGTTTCGGCAAATATATCCTTCTTGGGAAAGGCGAAGAACTGACAGGCGGAAGAACTCGGCCGGCGTTGCTCGCGGATGTTTTTGAATCTTTTGTCGGGGCCTTGTATCTGGACCAAGGATTGGAAGCTGTAGTGGCGTTTTTGGAAGTGGTATTGTATCCAAAAGTGGAAATCGGTGCTTTTTCGCATGTGATGGATTATAAGAGCCAGTTGCAGGAACTGGTGCAACAGAAAAACAACGGTGCGTTGACGTATGAAATTATTGATGAAAAAGGGCCTGCACACAGCCGGGTGTTTGTGACGCGCGTCTCACTTGCCGATAAGGAATTGGGCATCGGAAACGGCCGTTCAAAAAAAGAGGCGGAACAGCAAGCTGCACAGCTGGCGATCCGTAAATTGCAGGAAGCTGTGGAGGATTGAAAAGATGTTTTTGAAGAGATTGGAAGTAATGGGATTCAAGTCGTTCGCTGACCGCATCGGCATCGATTTTGTCCCGGGTGTAACTGCGGTAGTCGGACCAAATGGCAGCGGAAAAAGCAATGTTACAGACGCTATCCGCTGGGTTCTAGGCGAACAGTCGGCAAAATCGCTCCGTGGCGCGAAAATGGAAGATGTCATTTTCGGGGGCAGCGATTCCAGAAAACCCCTCAATTTTGCGGAAGTAACGTTAATATTGGACAATACAGACGGCCGGATCCCTCTTGATTACAGCGAAATCAGTGTAACTAGGAGGGTTTTTCGCAGTGGCGAAAGCGCCTATTTGCTGAACAAGCAAAATTGCAGGCTAAAAGACATTACGGACTTGTTCATGGATTCCGGGTTAGGGAAAGAAGCGTTCTCGATCATTTCACAAGGCCGTGTTGATGAGATCTTGAACAGCAAAGCCGAAGACCGCCGTTCTATTTTTGAAGAGGCGGCCGGCGTTTTGAAATACAAACAGCGCAAGAAAAAAGCGGAAGTGAAATTGAACGAAACAGATGACAATCTAAACCGCGTGCTTGATATCTTGCATGAACTTGATGGGCGGATGGAGCCGCTGCAAATTCAGGCTTCTGCGGCGCGGGATTACCTGGACATGAACGGGCAGCTAAAGGACGCGGATATCGGTTTGCTGGCATTCGATATTGCACAATTGGAACAGGAACTAAGCCAATTGACTGCGGAAGCTGCCAGCCATGCGGAAAAAGAAACGCGGTTAGCCGCGGATATCGATGGCCAGGAAAAAAAGATCCGCGCAATCCGCAAAAACTTGACCGGGCTCGACAGTCAAATTGACGAAGCCCAAAATCATTTGGTCGAAGCAAGCAGTGAAAGCGAGAAGTGGGAAGGCCGCAAATTGCTCATGTCGGAGAAAAAGAGCAATGCTCATCGACAAGCCCAGCAATTAATGGAATTGGTTGCAGCCGAAAAGCAAGAAAACGATTTTTTGGAGAAAAAGTACAATGAGCAAGCGGCATTGCTGGAAGAGCGGAAAAAGGAGCAGCAATCGCTCCGTTCCGCCATCAAGCAGCTTGAAGACCAGCTGAACCGGACGCCTGCTGATATTGACGAAGAAATCGATTCGCACAAATCCGTCTACATCGATTTGATGAATGAACAGGCAAGCGTGAAAAACGAGTTGAAAAATATTGATCTGCAAGAACGGCAATTGTCCGAGTCAAGCAGCCGGATCGCAGTGCAGCAAACGGATTTCGCCGCGGAAGTGGCAAAGATGGAGGCTGAAAAAACTGCGGCGGAAACGAAGCTGGCAGACATCCAGCGGTTATTGGAAGAGAAACGCAGCAAATACCGGACAACAGAGATTGCCTATACCAAACTGAAGACGGCATATGACGAAAAGCAGTCGATGCTGTTTCAGGCGTATCAATCACAAAAACAATTAGCGGCGCGTATTGAGACGTTGCAGGAACTGGAAGCGGATTTCTCGGGCTTTTTCCAAGGGGTCCGGGAAGTGCTGGTAGCGCGGCAAAGAGGGCAGCTTCAAGGGATCGCCGGGGCGGTTGCTGAAATGGCGCAAGTGGAACAGAAGTATGCAAAAGCGATTGAAACCGCTCTTGGCGGTTCCAGCCAGCATATAATTACTGAAACCGAACAACATGCCCGTGAAGCGATTGAATTTCTGCGGAAAAAGAAAGCGGGGCGTTCTACCTTCCTGCCGATGACCGTCATGAAATCCAGGAAGGTTCCGGAACAGACGCTCGCCTCGATTCAACAGCACCCGTCATTTGTGAAAATGGCTTATGAACTTGTGGCATATGATGCTTCCTACAAAATGATCTTTGAGAACTTGCTTGGCAATGTCATCATTGCTGAAGATCTTAAAGGAGCAACTGCAATCGGGAAATTGACGATGAACCGCTACCGCGTGGTTACGCTTGAAGGGGACGTGGTCAATGCCGGAGGATCGATGACCGGCGGCGCCAATAAGACCCAGGCGTCTTTCTTCACCCGGAAAGCGGAGCTGGATCAATTGATTGTCCAAGCCGGGAAAATGGCTGAAACGATCAGCCATGCAGAAAAAACGGTGAAAAAAGAACAGGCAGAAGTGCATGGAACCGAGCAACGGTTGAATAATTTGCGTTCAGAAGGCGAGAAATTCCGCGATTTGGAATCAGAACGTTCCATTATCCTGCGGGAGATCGAAGCGGTATTAAAAACGACGCGTGAGCGGTACCGGATTTTCATGGCTGAACAGAGGAACAAAGAGCTGGATTTGACTGATGTCACAAACCGGAAGAAAACGGCGGCCGGCCGCTTGGGAGAAATCGGTGCTGAGCTGTTATCGATTTCTGCGCAAATTGATGAGCTGACCGATTTCAAGCAGAAAAACGAATCTGCACGTGAAGCGATCCTTTCAAAGCTGATGGAACAAAAGTCGGCTTTGGCGGTTATGAAAGAGCGCGTGGCGCAGCTTGTTGAAAGCGAAGCCGAACTTGCTGAACGAAAACGGAAGAGCGATCGCAAATTGCTTGAAAACCAAAAAGAGCTGGAATGGATTCAGTCAGAAGAAGCTTCGAAAGTATATTCTGATGAAGAAATTCTGGTGGAAATCGCCAGATGGACGGACAAGAAACAGCTGGAACAACAGAAAATACATGATTTGAGGCAGCAGCGTTCCGAAAAGCAAGGGGAATTGGATGCACTCGAAGACCAGCTTAAAGAAACACAGCGCCTCTACAGAGGGTTTGTGGAAGCCATCCGTATATGTGAAGTCCGTTCGACCCGTGTCGATGTGCAGATGCAAAGCTTTATCGAACAGCTGGAAAACGATTATCAGCTGACGCTTGAAGAAGCCAAGCAAGTGGAATTGGCGGACGAAGAAGCGGCTGTGCGGAAAAAAGTGAAATTGCTGAAGCAATCGATTGAAGAGCTGGGACCGGTCAATATCGGGGCAATCGAGGAATTTGACCATGTAGCCGAGCGGCACAGTTTCTTGACAGAACAGCGAAATGATTTGAACGAAGCGAAAGATACGCTCCGGACTGTTATCGAGGAAATGGATGAAGAAATGACCAGCCGTTTTGATTCGACTTTCCATGCCATCCGTGTACAATTCCAACGGGTATTCAAAGAGCTGTTCGGCGGGGGGGCCGCGGACCTGATCTTGACCAATCCGGCGGACCTGCTTTCGACTGGAGTCGAAATCGTAGCCCAGCCTCCGGGCAAAAAATTGCAGAATTTGACCTTGCTGTCCGGCGGTGAACGGGCGCTGACGGCTATCGCTTTACTGTTTTCGATTTTGAATATCCGACCGGTTCCATTCTGTGTGCTGGATGAGGTGGAAGCGGCGCTTGATGAGTCGAATGTTGTGCGCTACAGCCAGTATTTGAAGAAATTCAGCGAAGACACCCAGTTTATCGTCATCACACACCGCAAAGGGACAATGGAAGGCGCTGATGTCCTTTATGGAATCACTATGCAGGAGTCTGGCATTTCCAAACTGGTGTCTGTTAAGCTGCAAGAAGAAATGTAAATAGAGGAGTGGGCATATGAGTTTCTTTAAAAAATTAAAAGATAAATTTTCAGGCAACCAAGAAGCTGAACAGTCAACTGAGAAATACAAAGAAGGATTAACGAAAACCCGTACCGGTTTCACATCAAAGATCAATGATCTTGTTGCAAGATACCGCAAAGTGGATGAGGATTTCTTTGAAGAGCTTGAAGAAGTTCTGCTGCAGGCGGACGTTGGTTTTGAGACGGTCATGGAACTGATGGACCAACTGCGTTTCGAAGTACAGCGCAAAAACGTCAAAGACACATCGAATGTCCAATCGGTCATTTCCGAAAAATTAGTGGAAATCTACGAAGCCGGCGATGCTGAAGTGAACGAATTGAAATTCAACGATGAATTGACAGTGATTTTGTTCGTCGGCGTCAACGGCGTCGGCAAGACGACCTCGATTGCCAAGTTGGCGCACCGTTTGAAAAATGAAGGGAAAACAGTGCTGCTTGCAGCGGGTGATACGTTCCGTGCCGGAGCGATCGAGCAGCTTGATATTTGGGGCAAGCGCGTAGGCGTCGACGTCATCAAACAAAGCGAAGGTTCAGATCCTGCCGCGGTCATGTATGATGCGGTGCGCGCTGCTAAATCCCGGAAAGTGGATGTTCTAATCTGCGATACAGCCGGTCGCTTGCAGAACAAAGTCAATTTGATGAACGAATTGGAAAAAGTCCACCGCGTGATTTCGCGCGAAATCCCTGGAGCGCCTCATGAAGTGCTATTGGCGCTTGATGCGACAACCGGACAAAACGCGCTTATCCAAGCGCAGACATTCAAAGAAGTAACCAACGTCACCGGCATCGTCCTGACAAAACTGGACGGGACAGCGAAAGGCGGCATCGTACTGGCGATCCGCAATAAATTGAAGATCCCTGTGAAGTTTGTCGGCCTGGGTGAACAGATGGATGACCTTCAGCCGTTCGACGCCCAAAAGTATGTGTACGGATTGTTTGCAGAAGGACTCGATAAAGAAGAAGAGCTGGAGAATGCGGAAGCAGACAAGTAAAATTACTTGACGCATTTGTCTATTTTTTGTATGGTTGTCAATAGAATAAGCGAGGTGAGCAGCTTTGATGGGATTGGAAAAAACGACGCGAATGAACTATTTGTTCGACTTCTATCAGGAATTGCTGACGCCTAAACAGCGCAGTTATATGATGCTTTATTACCTGGACGACCATTCGTTGGGTGAAATCGCCGATGAATACAATATTACGCGACAAGCGGTGTATGATAATATCCGCCGGACAGAAGCGATGCTTGAAGAGTACGAAGAAAAACTTCAGTTGTTCGAGAAGTTTCAAAAACGGCAGCAGCTCGTTTCCTCGTTTGAAAATCAACCGTTTACTGAAGAACGGGTCTTGAAGTTTCTGGACCAATTAAAAGAATGGGATTAGGGGGCGGAAAGTGTGGCATTTGAAGGATTAGCCGAACGCCTGCAAGGCACCATCCAACGGATCAAAGGAAAAGGGAAAGTGTCTGAAGCAGACGTCAAAGAAATGATGCGCGAAGTCCGTTTTGCGTTGATCGAAGCGGACGTCAATTTAAAAGTGGTAAAAGAATTTGTAAAGAAAGTAAGTGAACGGGCGGTCGGCCAAGCCGTCATGGATAGCTTGACGCCTGGGCAGCAGGTCGTGAAAATCGTTAAAGATGAACTGACGAACTTGATGGGCGGAGAACAAAGCAAAATCGAATTTTCCACCAAACAGCCAACAGTCATCATGATGGTCGGCTTGCAAGGTGCCGGTAAAACGACAACTTCCGGGAAACTGGCAGGCATGCTCCGGAAAAAGCACAATCGAAAGCCTCTGTTAGTAGCGGCTGACGTTTACCGTCCGGCTGCTGTCCAGCAGCTGGAAACAATCGGCAAGCAATTATCCCTTCCGGTCTTTTCAAAAGGGACGGACCTGTCCCCAGTTGAAATTTCCCGGCAAGCGATCGAGTACGCTAAAGCCGAGCATATGGATACGGTCATTATCGATACAGCCGGTCGCCTGCATGTGGACGAGAATTTGATGCAGGAACTGAAAGATATACGCGCCTTGAAAGAGCCGGATGAGATTTTCCTTGTGGTTGACGCCATGACAGGGCAGGATGCTGTCAACGTGGCCCAAAACTTCAATGAAGCTATCGGCATTACCGGTGTCGTCCTGACAAAGCTGGACGGAGACACCCGAGGCGGGGCGGCGCTTTCTATCCGTTCCGTCACCGATAAACCGATCAAGTTTGTCGGGATGGGCGAAAAAATGGACGCGCTTGAAGCGTTCTATCCTGAACGCATGGCATCCCGGATTCTCGGGATGGGCGATATGCTGTCATTGATTGAAAAAGCGCAGACGAACGTCGATGAAGCAAAAGCAAAAGAGCTGGAAGAAAAATTCCGGACTTCTTCGTTCACATTTGATGACTTTTTGGATCAGATGAACCAAGTCAAACAGATGGGCCCGCTCGATGAAATCTTAAAAATGCTACCGGGCGCGAATAAGATCAAAGGCATCGAAAACGCCAAAGTGGATGAAGGCCAAATGGGCCGCGTTGAAGCGATTATCCAGTCGATGACTACGCAGGAGAAAACCACTCCTGAAATCATCAGCTCCAACCGCCGGAAGCGCATAGCCAAAGGCTCTGGTACAACGATTCAAGACGTAAACCGGCTGCTCAAGCAATTTGAGGACATGAAGAAAATGATGAAGCAAATGTCAGGCATGGCGAACAGCAAAAAAGGCAAGAAAAAGATGTCGATGCCAGGACTGGATTCTCTATTTAAATAATCTATTTTAAGAGGCTATTTTTATAAATTCTAATTAAAGATACGGAGTAAAACAGCGCAGACTCCAGCGGGAAAGCGAAGCGCCAAACTAACTCGGGCATTATGCCCGAGTTAGTTTGGCGCGAGTTCGCGGAAAGCGCAGCTGTTTTACGGAGTATCTTTATCTCAGAAAAAAATTTTAGGTGTTAAGAAAAAATACTTTACAAACTATTAGAAGCTTGCTAATATAATATCTTGTGTGAAACTATTCGGAGGTGCTTTAAGAAATGGCAGTAAAAATTCGTTTAAAACGTATGGGAGCTAAAAAATCTCCTTTTTACCGTATCGTAGTAGCTGATTCACGTGCTCCACGTGACGGCCGTCAGATCCAGACAGTGGGTACTTACAACCCGCTAACAGTTCCAGCTGAAGTTAAAATCAACGAAGAATTAGCGTTGAAATGGCTTCACGATGGCGCTAAACCATCTGATACTGTACGTAACTTGTTTTCTCAAAACGGCATTATGGAAAAATTCCATAACGACAAATTAAACAAGTAAGGGAGACTTTCTTATGAAGCAGCTGATTGAAACCATTGTGAAACCGCTGGTCGATTATCCGGAAGAAGTTCGAGTTGAAACAGACGAAAATGCAAGCCGAATTGTCTACAAGCTTTCCGTGCATTCAGAAGATACAGGGAAAGTCATCGGTAAACAAGGGCGTGTGGCGAAAGCCATCCGTTCAATCGTGTATTCAGCAGCCGGCAATTATCATAAGAAAAAAACGTTTCTCGATATTATGGATTAAAAAAGGAAGGAGCCTCGGTTCCTTCCTTTTTTGTCAGCCAAAACAGAACGGTAATGAAAGGATGTTTGCAAGTGGAATGGTTTAATGTGGGAAAAATCGTCAATACGCACGGAATCCGCGGCGAGGTCCGTGTGATGTCGCGCACTGATTTTCCGGAAGAACGCTTCGCAGTCGGCGTGAAGCTGGGCTTGTTCAAACCAGATGCAAAAAAGCCGATCATGGTGAAAATTGCTAGCCACCGCCAGCATAAAAACTTTGAATTGCTGACGTTCGAGGGCTATCCGACAATCAACGATGTCGTCGAATTCAAAGAAGCATATTTGAGGATTGCTGAACATGATTTGACCGAACTTGAAGAAGGCGCTTTTTATCATCATGAAATTTTAGGCTGTACGGTCTTTTCGACCGAAGGACAGGAAATCGGTGTTATCAGCGAAATTCTTGAAACGGGCGCCAACGATGTATGGGAAGTCAAGCCGGAAAAAGGGAAGATGCATTATATTCCTTATATCGAAGATGTGGTCAAAGAAGTGGATATTGATGAGAAAAAAGTGGTCATCGAAGTGTTGGAAGGTTTGTTGTCAGAATGAAAATAAACGTCCTTTCCTTGTTTCCGATGATGTTTGATGGTGTGTTTCAGCAGTCGATCATGAAAAAAGCCCAGGAAAAAAATGCGGTTGCACTGAACGTAGTGGATTTCCGGGAATTTGCCGATAACAAGCGGCAAGTGGATGACTACCCGTTTGGCGGCGGAGCAGGAATGGTCTTAAAACCTGAGCCGATTTTCAATGCTGTTGAATCGCTGACGAAAGACAAAAAGCCCCGGGTCATTTTGATGTGCCCGCAGGGGGAGCGTTTTACGCAGAAGAAAGCGGAAGAACTGGCCGGGGAAGAAGAACTGGTTTTCATTTGCGGACATTATGAAGGGTATGATGAACGCATTCGCGAACATTTGGTGACGGATGAAATCTCACTCGGCGATTTTGTGCTGACTGGCGGGGAACTGGCCGCCATGACGATTATAGACAGTGTCGTCAGGCTGCTTCCAGGCGTCCTGGGAAACGCCGATTCATCAGTAAGGGATTCCTTTTCTACCGGCTTGCTGGAACATCCCCAGTATACCCGTCCGGCTGATTTCCGGGGCTGGAAGGTGCCGGAGGTGCTGACGTCAGGAAATCATGCCCGTGTGGATCACTGGCGTGAAGAACAGGCGCTCAAACGGACTTTGGAGCGCCGTCCGGATTTGCTTGAGCAAGTCGAGTTGACGGCGCAGCAAAAGAAAATCATCAGCGAATTAAAAAAACAACAAAGATAAACGGATTTTCTCTTGCACATGCTGTTGTTTGATGATACTATGGAGTCTGTACTTTTATGTGAAGTACAGGATCACGGTGTTCCGCTGCAACAGGCAAAAAGGTGCAAGAACATCTGTAGAAGGAGAGAAAATGATGCAAAACATTATTTCAGAAATCACTAAAGAGCAAATTCGTACAGATCTTCCGGACTTCCGTCCTGGCGATACTGTCCGCGTCCACGTGAAAGTTGTCGAGGGCACGCGCGAACGTATCCAAATGTACGAAGGAGTCGTAATCGGTCGCCGTGGAGGCGGAATCAGCGAAACTTTCACTGTCCGCAAAATTTCCTACGGTGTTGGTGTTGAACGTACATTCCCTGTACACACGCCAAAAATCGCACAACTTGACGTTGTCCGTCGTGGTAAAGTACGTCGTGCGAAACTGTACTACTTGCGTGATCTTCGCGGTAAAGCAGCTCGCATTAAAGAAATCAGATAAGATTGCACTGAAGAAAGAGGGCGCTTGCGCCCTCTTTCTTTTTTTGCGGGCCAGCACATTTGGCATGGAAATAAAAAGTGCCTGGGGACCATTCTGCAAAACAGCGGAAAACGTCCGCATGCAATGGGAAGATCATTCCCTCATTTGCCGGACAAGAACGTGCCGGGCAAGTCTTTTGGGACTGTCTGTGCACCTTCGCTATTTTTTGCTAAATAGGCAAAATCCTTGTACAATTAAACGAGAATGCTCAAGGAGGAACGTGCATGGAAACAGAACCAAAGAAAAAAAACGAAGTGTGGGAATGGTCCAAAGCTTTGCTGATTGCCTTCGGACTTGCGGCAATCATCCGCTTTTTCTTTTTCACACCAATTGTCGTGGATGGGGAATCGATGATGCCGACACTAGAGCACGGCGATCGGATGATCGTCAATAAAATTGGCTACAATGTCGGGGAACCTGATCGATTCGATATTGTTGTGTTTCATGCGCCTGAAGAAAAGGACTATATTAAACGGATCATCGGCTTGCCGGGGGACCACTTGGCATATGAAGATGACCAGCTGTATATAAATGGCGAACCTGTGGATGAACCTTATTTGGATACATTCAAAGAAGGCATCACCGGAACATTAACAGAAGATTTTGCATTAGAAGATGTCATCGGTGAAGAAACGGTTCCTGAAGGCCACGTGTTTGTGATGGGGGATAATCGCAGAGCAAGCAAAGATAGCCGGATGATCGGTGCTGTGCCGATGGAAGAAGTGATTGGCAGCACGAGTCTTGTGTTTTGGCCGATGGCTGAAGCAGGAGTCGTGAACTAAGGAGTGTTTTTATGACGATACAATGGTTTCCGGGACACATGGCGAAAGCGCGAAGAGAAGTTACAGAAAAACTGAAGCTGGTCGACATCATTTTCGAACTAGTGGACGCGAGATTGCCGTTATCTTCGCGGAATCCAATGATTGACCAAGTGATTCAGCAAAAACCCCGTCTCATTATTTTAAACAAGATGGATATGGCGGATGAAGTTGAAACTAAAAAGTGGATCCGTTATTTTGAAAGCGAAGGAACGCGGGCGGTTGCCATCAATTCCCTTGAAGGGAAAGGCCTGCAGCTCGTGACAAATGCATCCAAAGAAATATTGGCGGAGAAATGGGACCGGATGATTTCCAAAGGCATCAAGCCTCGCGCCATCCGTGCCATGATTGTTGGCATCCCGAACGTCGGAAAGTCGACGCTCATTAACCGCCTGTCAAAGAAAAGCCTGGCGAAGACCGGCAACATGCCTGGTGTCACCAAGGCGCAGCAATGGATTAAAGTCGGCAAAGAAATTGAGCTTCTGGATACGCCGGGAATCCTTTGGCCGAAGTTCGAAGATCCGGAAACCGGGTTGAAACTGGCGGTGACAGGAGCCATCAAAGATTCGGTTATTCAAATGCAGGAACTGGCGGTCTATGCCCTTAAGTTTCTTGAAGGCAGATATCCAGAGCGCCTGAAGGAAAGGTACGGCTTGGAACATATCGATGAAGACATCGTCCATGCATTTGACCATATCGCCAAAAAGCGCCATATTGCCAATGTAAACGGGGAAGTCGATTACGAAATGGTGGCCGAAATTATCGTGCGCGATATTCGCAACCAGCATCTCGGCCGGGTGACGTTCGATTATAAAGATGAAATGATCTTGGATGAAGAAGCCAACTGATCTAGGTGAAAGAGGTTGATCCCATTTACAGGGTCAGCCTCTTTTTCAGTTAATAGCGAAAGCGGGGAAAAACAAATGAAAACCGTCACAGAAATAAGAGCTGCATTGAAAGAAGCGAGTGAATGGACACCGTGGATGGAGGAATTGAAGCAAGATGATCGGAAAAGCGTGCAGACATTGCTAAAGCAATGGGAAAAGAAAAAGCGGCTTGCCGAAAAATTAATACATAACCATAAATTGAAAATTGAGTTTGACCAGTCTTTCAAGGAATGCCCTGGAAGCTTAGTGGCAGGGATAGACGAAGCCGGGAGAGGACCGCTAGCAGGTCCGGTCGTCACAGCCGCGGTCATATTGCCGGAAGACTGCTCGTTATTGCTCGGGCTCGACGATTCCAAGAAAATGTCCAAGGACAAACGAGAAGCGTTCGCTAGTTTGATCCGGAAATTGGCGGTCAGCTATTCTGTGCATGTCCAGCCGCCGGAAGAAATTGACCGCCAAAATATCTACCAAGCGACGAAAGGATCGATGACCAAAGCTGCACTGGCACTCAACCCTCAGCCATCTGTCGTACTGGCCGATGCGATGAAACTCGACGTACCGATGCCTTGTGAATCCATTATAAAAGGGGATGCCAAAAGTTTGGCGATTGCCGCAGCCTCTGTCCTGGCAAAGACCGGAAGGGACGCCATTATGGATGCATACGCCGAAGAATATCCTGTATATGGTTTTGCTAAACATGCCGGTTATGGGACATCAGAACATGTAGCTGCACTGGAACTTTATGGCCCATGTCCGATACACCGAAAAACTTTTGAACCGGTCAAGTCGCTGCTGCATAATAATGGCCAACCAATCTGAGTATTGGAATTTTTTGCGCTATACTCAACAACTGTGGACATTTAAAGACAACTTTAATACAATGGTAGAGGCAATAAAATTACGATACAGATGTTTGATTGGAGGATGACAGATGAATATCCATGAATATCAAGGGAAACAGATCCTTAAACAATATGGAGTAGCAGTTCCTGAAGGCCATGTTGCTTTTTCTCCGGAAGAAGCTGTTAAAGCGGCTAAAGAACTTGGTACAGATGTTGTTGTGGTGAAAGCCCAAATCCACGCAGGTGGCCGAGGAAAAGCAGGCGGAGTCAAGCTTGCTAAAAATTTGGACGAAGTGCGTACATATTCAAAAGAGCTTTTAGGCAAAGTGCTCGTTACGCACCAGACTGGTCCTGAAGGCAAAGAAGTTAAACGTTTGTACATCGAAGCAGGAAGCGACATCCAAAAGGAATACTACCTTGGATTGGTTCTTGACCGCGAAACTTCACGCGTAACTCTTATGGGTTCAGAAGAAGGCGGAATGGACATCGAGGAAGTAGCAGCTAATAACCCGGAACGCCTTTTCTATGAAGAAATTGATCCGGTTATCGGTTTGACTGGTTTCCAAGCACGCCGCATGGCATTCAACATAAACATCCCAGCAAAACTGGTAAACAAAGCTGCAAAACTAATGCTTGGCTTGTATCAGGCATATGTGGATACTGACGCAGCAATCGTAGAAATCAATCCTCTAGTTGTTACTGGAGACGGACAAGTTGTAGCGTTGGATGCAAAATTCAATTTTGATGCAAACTCTTTATACCGTCATCCGAATGTAATGGAGATGCGCGACTACGATGAAGAAGATGCGAAAGAAATTGAAGCTTCCAAGTATGACTTGAGCTACATTTCTTTGGATGGGAACATCGGCTGTATGGTTAACGGCGCCGGCCTTGCTATGGCAACAATGGATACGATCAACTACTACGGCGGATCACCCGCTAACTTCCTTGACGTTGGGGGCGGTGCCACTGCTGAGAAAGTAACCGAAGCTTTCAAAATCATTCTTTCTGATCAGAATGTAAAAGGAATCTTCGTTAACATTTTCGGCGGTATCATGAAGTGCGATATCATTGCAGAAGGCGTTATCCAAGCAGCTAAAGAAGTTAGCTTGAGCGTGCCTTTAGTGGTTCGTCTTGAAGGAACAAACGTAGAACTTGGCAAAAAACTGCTGAACGAATCAGGTCTTGATATTGTCGCTGCCGGCACTATGGCAGAGGGCGCTAAAAAGATCGTAGAACTTGTAGGCTAAGAAGGGCAGGGACAAAAATGAGCGTATATATTAATAAAGACACGAAAGTGCTTGTACAGGGAATTACAGGGTCAACTGCCCTTTTCCACACGAAGCAGATGCTTGAGTACGGAACAAAAATCGTTGCTGGGGTAACTCCGGGCAAAGGCGGCACTGAAGTTGAAGGTGTACCTGTCTTCAACACAGTTGAAGATGCTGTTAAAGCAACAGGAGCAAACGTTTCTGTAATTTATGTACCGGCTCCATTTGCCGCTGACGCAATCCTTGAAGCTGTTGAGGCTGAACTTGACATGGCAATCTGTATCACCGAACACATTCCAGTTTTGGATATGGTTAAAGTGAAACGTTACATGGAAGGCAAGAAAACGCGTTTAGTTGGACCGAACTGCCCAGGTGTCATTACGCCTGATGAATGCAAAATCGGCATCATGCCTGGATACATCCACAAAAAAGGACACGTCGGCGTTGTTTCCCGCTCTGGTACATTAACGTACGAAGCGACTCACCAATTGTCTGAAGAAGGAATCGGCCAATCTACAGCGGTAGGTATCGGCGGGGATCCAGTCAACGGCACGAACTTTATCGATGTGTTGAAAGAATTCAACGAAGACGAAGATACGTATGCTGTGGTTATGATCGGTGAAATCGGCGGAACAGCTGAAGAAGAAGCTGCTGCGTGGGTCAAAGCCAACATGACGAAGCCTGTAGTAGGCTTTATCGGCGGCCAAACAGCTCCAGAAGGAAAACGTATGGGCCATGCCGGTGCGATCATTTCTGGCGGTAAAGGGACAGCTGCAGACAAGATCAAAGCGATGAACGAAGCGGGTATCGAAGTGGCAGACACTCCATCCGTTATCGGCGAAACTTTGATCAAAGTCATCAAAGAAAAAGGCCTTTACGACGCTTGTAAAACACATTAATATCTAAAACAAACCCTGAATTGCTGAAGTACCGGCAATTCGGGGTTTTTCTTTTTTATGAAAGTGTTCGAGGATGGCTTTCTAACAAAAAGGAAGAGTACTGTTTACAATTCTTGTAAGCCGGATTAATATAAGCATATGAGCGCCCGCTGTCGGCAGCTTGCTATAACGGAATGGAGGAAACGAATGAAAAATGATTTTTTTCACCGCCTGCTTGCTTTGCACTACGTTTACCCGAAGCCATTGGACAAACTGAATTCGCTTTTGAAAGAGGACTTGCAGCTCGAAAGACTGCATAACCAGACTGTACTGCAGCTTTCGAAAAAATTATCAATATCCCCGGCTTCTGCATCTCGGTTGAAAACAGCCTATACGGAATCATTGAACATCCCTTTTTCAAACGTCTATGAGAAATATAAGATAACCCCCATACCTTATCTTCACCCTCTATACCCCGAAAGCCTGCTGGAACTGGTTGACCCGCCAGCCGTCCTTTATGCAAAAGGGCAGCTTTCTCTACTCCAAAACCAGAATCGCATCGCGGTCATCGGCTCCCGAAAAGCGTCAAGCTATTCCCGGAATGCAATGGGGCTTATCATCCCGCCTCTTGTTGATGACAATTTCATTATCGTAAGCGGGTTGGCGAAAGGGGCGGATGCTATGGCGCATGAAACTGCCATTAATTTAGGCGGGTCGACGATTGCTGTAACAGGCAGCGGCTTCTTGCATCCGTATCCAAAAGAGAACGTGAAATTGCACCATATAATAGAAGAAAATCATTTGATTATTACCGAATATCCGCCTTATATGAAACCGAAAAAGTGGAATTTCCCGATGCGGAACCGGATTATCAGCGGCTTATGCCGAGGGATTGTAGTGACCGAAGCGCAAACAAAGAGTGGTACATGGAGCACGGTCGACCATGCGATGGAGCATGGAAAAGATATTTTTGCAGTGCCGGGAAATATTTTCTCTCCCCTGTCAGAAGGTCCGCATAAGCTGATTGCAGAAGGCGAAAAACCTGTCTGGAACGGGTGGCAAGTGCTCGAAGAATACCGGGAAAAGGTTTCAGGAAAATAGCTCTTAAAACTAAAAGCCTTGCATTAAGGGAAAAACTGTTATACATTTTGCACAGGTAATTCTTATTTAGTCTATAGTTTTAAGAAACCTCTATGAGGAGGAATATTCATGTCGGATTTTTTAGTTATTGTTGAATCGCCAGCAAAGGCGAAGACAATTGAGCGGTATTTGGGCAAGAAATATAAAGTCCGTGCATCTCTCGGGCATCTTCGCGATCTTCCACGAAGCCAAATGGCTGTAGATGTTGAGAACAATTATGAACCTCGATATATAACAATCAGAGGAAAAGGCCCCATTTTGCAGGATTTGAAGAAAGAAGCGAAAAAGGCGAAAAAAGTCTTTCTCGCGGCTGACCCTGACAGAGAAGGGGAAGCAATTGCATGGCACTTGGCTACAGCGCTGGGAATCGATCAGGAATCGGATTGCCGTGTTGTCTTCAACGAAATCACGAAAGATGCGATCAAAGAATCTTTCAAACATCCACGCCAAATCGATATGGATCTAGTGGATGCCCAACAAGCGCGCCGGATACTCGACCGATTGGTCGGCTACAGCATCAGTCCGCTGTTATGGAAAAAAGTTAAAAAAGGATTGTCTGCAGGACGCGTGCAATCTGTGGCGCTCCGCCTGATTATCGACCGGGAAAACGAAATCAAAAACTTCGAGCCTGAAGAATACTGGTCAATCACAGGACAGTTCGAAAAAGCGAAAAAGAAATTTGAAGCGCAATTCTATGGCAGTTCAGAGGAAAAAACAAAGTTATCCAATGAAGCAGACGTTAAAGCCGTGTTGTCATCAATGAACGGCAAAGACTTCACAGTGAACCGCGTGGTGAAAAAAGAAAGAAAGAGAAATCCTTCCCCTTCTTTTACAACCTCATCCCTTCAACAGGAAGCAGCCCGCAAACTAAATTTCCGTGCTAAAAAGACGATGATGCTAGCGCAGCAGCTATACGAAGGAATTTCGGTCGGAAAAGAAGGCATTACAGGATTGATCACGTACATGCGTACCGATTCCACACGTATATCGGAAACCGCAAAAAAAGATGCACTCGAATTCATTTTGGGCCAGTATGGTGAAGAGTATGCAACAAAAGCTGCGGCCGGGAAACAGGCGTCTTCTTCACAGGATGCGCACGAGGCAGTCCGCCCAACAAGCGTTTACCGCACACCGGAATCTGTCAAAGAGATTTTATCGCGTGATTTGTATCGATTATACAAATTGATCTGGGAACGGTTTGTCGCCAGCCAAATGGCTCCGGCTGTCATGGACACGGTAATGGCCGAACTGCAAAGCGGCGAAGCTGTTTTCCGGGCGAACGGCTCCCAAGTAAAGTTTCCTGGTTTCATGAAGCTTTACGTGGAAGGAACAGACGACCAAACAGATGAAAAAGACAATATTTTGCCCGAGATGAATGAAGGTGATTCTGTTGAAGCCGTGGATATAGTGCCGAAACAGCATTTCACCCAACCGCCTCCGCGTTATACGGAAGCGAGGCTGGTCCGGACACTGGAAGAATTGGGCATAGGGCGTCCTTCAACATACGCGCCTACGCTTGATACAATCCAGAAACGCGGCTATGTGACCCTGGATGCAAAGCGCTTTATACCGACAGAGCTTGGCGAAATTGTCCACCAGCTGGTGCTGGAGTTTTTCCCGGATATATTGAATATTGAGTTTACCGCAAAAATGGAGCATGACCTTGACAGTATCGAAGAAGGGGAAATCGACTGGAGGGCCATCATTGATGCGTTCTTCCAGGAGTTTGAAAAAGATCTTGAAGTAGCTGAAAGTGAAATGGAGAAAGTCCAGATCAAAGACGAACCAGCTGGGGAAGACTGCGAGCATTGCGGATCTCCTATGGTATTCAAGCTGGGGCGTTACGGCAAGTTCATGGCTTGCAGCAATTTTCCGGATTGCCGAAATACGAAAGCGATCGTCAAGCATATCGGCGTGACTTGCCCGACTTGTAAAGAAGGCGAGATCGTCGAACGTAAAAGCAAGAAAAAGCGGCTTTTTTATGGATGTGAACGTTATCCGGAATGCGAGTTCGTTTCGTGGGATAAACCGATCGAACGGCCATGTCCAAAATGCAGCCAGCTGCTTGTTGAGAAGAAAGTCAAAAAAGGCGTTCAAATCAACTGTGTGAATTGTGATTACGAAGAAGAAGTTCAATAATTTATAGAGGTGTTAAAAGATGGATAAAATTGTAAATGTAATTGGAGCCGGCCTTGCCGGAAGTGAAGCGGCATGGCAAATTGCTAAACGGGGAGTAAAAGTTCGCCTTTACGAAATGCGCCCGGTCAAACAGACGCCAGCTCACCATACCGATAAGTTTGCCGAGCTGGTCTGCAGCAATTCGCTTCGAGCCAATTCACTGACAAACGCAGTAGGGGTAATAAAAGAAGAAATGCGCCATTTGGACTCGGTTATCATTGAAGCGGCTGACAAAGCTTCTGTTCCGGCAGGCGGAGCATTGGCGGTGGACCGCCACGAATTTTCACAGGCAGTGACCGATAAAGTGCGCAATCATCCGCTTGTGGAAGTGATTAACGAAGAAGTGACGGAAATTCCGGAAGGCATCACGATCATTGCTACTGGACCGTTAACTTCTCCGGCGCTTGCAGAGAAAGTGCGTGAGCTGACCGGCGAGGAATATCTGTATTTTTACGATGCCGCTGCACCGATTGTGGAAAAAGACAGCATCGACATGGACAAAGTCTATTTGAAATCCCGCTACGACAAAGGCGAAGCAGCTTATTTGAATTGTCCGATGACAGAAGAGGAATTCAAACGGTTCCATACGGCGCTCGTTGAAGCGGAAGTTGTGCCATTGAAAGAATTCGAAAAAGAGATTTACTTTGAAGGCTGTATGCCGATCGAAGTCATGGCTGCACGGGGTGAAAAAACGTTGACGTTCGGTCCGATGAAACCGGTCGGATTGGAAGACCCGAAAACAGGCAAGCGGCCATACGCGGTCGTCCAGCTTCGTCAGGATGACGCAGCGGGTACGCTCTATAACATCGTCGGCTTCCAGACGCATCTTAAATGGGGGCCGCAAAAAGAAGTGCTCAAGCTGATTCCTGGCCTTGAGAACGTTGAGATTGTCCGTTACGGCGTTATGCACCGCAACACATTCATCAACTCACCGCGTGTATTGAAACCGACATATCAGCTAAAAGCCAACTCGAACATTTTCTTCGCCGGCCAGATGACTGGTGTTGAAGGTTATGTGGAATCTGCAGGAAGCGGACTCTTAGCCGGCATCAATGCGGCGAAACTGGCGCTTGGCGAAGAACAGATCGTCATGCCGGCGGAAACGGCGCTTGGCAGCATGGCCCGCTATATCACAGAAGCCGACAGCAAGAATTTCCAGCCGATGAACGTCAATTTCGGCTTGTTCCCGGATTTAGGGGAACGCATCAAATCCAAGCAGGAACGTGCAGAAAAGCATGCTGAACGTGCATTGGACGCAATTCGAAATTATATGAATACAGTGACTGTTTGATTGATAAAAGCCTCTAAATGTTGTTATAATTTAGAGGCTTTTGTATGTGTTAGAAAGGTGGCCTTGTTATGGGGAAAGAAGAAATGCTTCAATCTTTTATGACATACATTCAACTCGAGAAAAACTATTCCGAACACACGGTCCACCATTACGAACAGGATCTGGCGGGTTTTTTTCTTTTTTTAGAGGAAGAAGGCATTCAAAGTTTGGGCGAAGTTGAATACCTCCATGCCAGGAATTATGTGACGAAGCTATATGATGCGAAGCTATCCAGAACGACTATATCGAGGAAGATCTCTGCAATCCGTTCTTTCTTCCGGTATGGAAGCCGCGAATTCGGATTGAGCGAAGCTGCTTTCCGATCGCTGTACCATCCTAAGAAGGAAGAACGGCTTCCGCAGTTTTTTTACGAAGAAGAACTAGAAGCGCTTTTCAAGTCGGCGCAAGGTGAAGATAAACTCTCTATCCGGAACACGGCGTTGCTGGAACTTTTATATGCAACCGGCATGCGGGTGAGCGAATGCGTCAACATCCGGATGCAGGACTTGGACCGCCGCATACAAATCGTCAAGGTGATGGGGAAAGGCCGGAAAGAGCGCTACATACCATACGGCCAGTTTGCCCATGACGCACTGGAACATTATATTGAAGAAGCACGTCCCAAATTGATGAAAAATCAAACGCATGAAAGTTTATTCGTGAATAACCGCGGGGAAATGCTTACGGATAGAGGCATTCGGCATATATTGAACGAATGCATGAAAAAAGCTTCCGTCAATTCCGTCATCTATCCGCATATGATCAGGCATACGTTCGCCACACATCTGCTGAACAATGGAGCGGATATGAGGACAGTGCAGGAGTTGCTGGGGCACTCGCACTTAAGCTCGACACAAGTATATACGCATGTAACGAAAGAACACTTGAAAAAAACGTATTTGAATTCGCATCCAAGGGCTTAGAAAGGGGGATTTTTTATGCACGAGTTTCATGCAACCACGATATTCGCTGTACAACATAATGGCGAATGCGCCATGGCGGGGGACGGGCAAGTGACGTTCGGCAATGCTGTCGTCATGAAGCACACTGCGAGAAAGGTCCGGAAATTGTTCAACGGGCAAGTATTGACCGGATTTGCAGGTTCAGTCGCAGACGCATTTACGCTTTTCGAAATGTTTGAAGGCAAACTGACCGAATATAACGGCAATCTTCAGCGGGCTGCGGTGGAACTGGCAAAACAATGGCGCGGAGATAAAATGCTCCGCCAACTGGAAGCCATGCTCATCGTCATGAACAAAGATGAGCTGCTGCTTGTTTCCGGCACAGGAGAAGTGATCGAGCCGGACGATGGCATCCTGGCAATCGGCTCTGGCGGCAATTATGCGCTGGCAGCCGGGCGAGCACTGAAAAAATATGCCGGAGACAATATGACTGCGGCCCAAATCGCAAAATCGGCGCTTGAAACAGCGGCCGACATTTGTGTTTATACCAATCATCAAATAGTTTTGGAGGAGTTGCCTAAATGAAAACTCAGACAGATTTAACTCCCAGACAAATAACAGATCATCTTGACCGGTACATCGTAGGCCAAAAAGACGCGAAACGCTCCATAGCGATCGCCCTGCGGAACCGCTACCGCAGAAGCCGCCTTGAAGAAGAGCTTCGCGACGAAGTGATACCGAAGAACATATTGATGATCGGGCCGACGGGTGTAGGGAAAACTGAAATCGCCCGCCGGATTGCGAAGCTCACCGGTGCGCCGTTCATCAAGGTCGAAGCGACTAAATTCACGGAAGTGGGCTATGTCGGACGCGATGTGGAGTCGATGGTGCGCGATCTAGTGGAAGCGGCGGTAAGAATCGTCAAGGAAGAAAGGTTTGAAGCGGTTAAAACTCAGGCAGAAGCTGCGGCGAACGAGCGGATCGTCAAACTTCTCGCGCCTTCCCTCAAGAAAAAGCAAAACAGCCAAAATCCGTTGGAAATGCTTTTTGGGCAGAAGATGGAACAAGAAGACGACGATGCGGCTGCGGAAGTGGAAGTGCGGGTGAAACGCAGGGAAATAGCGGCCGATTTGAAAGCCGGCAAACTCGAGGATGAATGGGTGACTGTCGAAGTGCTTGAGAATATGCCGTCTATGTTTGATGCGCTCCAAGGATCGGGAATGGAACAGATGGGAGCCAATATGCAAGATGCGCTTTCATCGCTTATGCCTAAGAAAAAGAAAAAGCGGCGCCTTCAAGTGAAGGAAGCCCGACGGATCTTAACGGCGGAGGAAGCCGCAAAATTAGTCGATGATGAAGAAGTTGCTTCAGAAGCGATCGAGCGCTCTGAACAGCACGGCATCATTTTTATCGACGAGATGGACAAAATCGCAAGCAAGAACAATTCCTCATCTGCGGATGTTTCAAGAGAAGGCGTTCAGCGGGATATATTGCCGATTGTCGAAGGGTCTACAGTAGGGACCAAATACGGAGCGGTGAAAACGGACTATATGCTCTTTGTAGCTGCTGGCGCTTTCCATATGTCAAAGCCGTCAGATTTGATCCCTGAGCTGCAAGGCCGGTTCCCTATCCGGGTGGAATTGCAGAAGCTTGAAGTCGGCGATTTCGTGAAAATATTGACTGAGCCGAGACATTCTTTGATTAATCAATATAAAGCACTTCTCGAAACAGAAGGTGTTATGGTAAACTTTACTGATGCCGCAATAACTAGACTGGCTGAAATTGCTTATGAAGTAAACCAAGACACTGACAATATCGGCGCGCGCCGGCTCCATACCATATTGGAGCGGCTGCTTGAAGATTTGTCTTTCGAAGCATCGGAGATATCACCGGCACAAATTGACATTACTCCCCAATATGTGAACGAAAAGCTTGAAAATGTGGCAAAAAACAAAGATTTGTCACAATTTATTTTGTAATTCGAGTCAGAATAGTATCATTAAAGATTAAAAACCTTTAGAATATTGAATAAACACGGCGTGAATATGTAGGAGGTTCATTAGAATGAATTTATTGGAAAAAACAAGACGCATCAACTCAATGCTACAAGCAGCGGCAGGCAAGCCGGTTAACTTTAAAGATATGGCTGAAACGTTGAGCGAAGTAATCGAGTGCAACGCATTCGTAGTAAGCCGCAAAGGGAAATTGCTCGGTTTTGCAATCAACCAGCAAATCGAAAATGATCGGATGAAAGGGATGTTGGAAGAACGCCAATTTCCTTTGGAATACACTCAAAACCTTTCAGCTATCACTGAAACATCCGCTAACTTGGATGTAAACAGCGAGCATACGATTTTCCCGGTGGAAGAACGTGAGCTGTTCGAAAAAGGTTTGACTACAATCGTTCCGATCATCGGCGGAGGAGAGCGTTTAGGGACACTTCTTCTTGGCCGCGTGAACGAAGAATTCCAAGATGATGATTTGATCTTGGGCGAATACGGCGCAACAGTTGTCGGCATGGAGATCCTTCGCGAAAAAGGCGACCGCATCGAAGAAGAAGCACGCAGCAAAGCTGTCGTACAAATGGCGATTTCATCTTTGTCTTACAGTGAGCTAGAAGCGATCGAACACATTTTTGAAGAGCTGGACGGCAACGAAGGCTTGCTTGTTGCTTCAAAAATTGCAGACCGTGTCGGCATCACTCGTTCAGTGATCGTCAATGCACTTCGCAAACTTGAAAGTGCAGGCGTTATCGAATCACGCTCTCTAGGGATGAAAGGGACATACATCAAAGTATTGAATACGAAATTCCTAGCAGAACTGGAACAATTGAAAATGAACTAATCAAAACCATGGGGTGCCGGATTTCTTCCGGCGCTTTTTTTATTTTGCTTTCCTTGAGTTCTTCATTACTGTTCCGATGAAAGGACCCGATGCGGTAATACAAGGCGAAGAAAAAAGATTTGAAATATTATAAAGACCTTTTTATAAGAGAAACATGTTGCGGTATGTATATGGGCCGTGCTATAATTTCAAATGGTGTTAAATACACACGCATTTCGATTTGATTCGTAGGTGCTTATCTAATAGTCACGGTTCAGAGAAGAAGAATGCGGAGGAAAAATAACCTATCAGGAGGAAACACAAATGTCAGTAATTTCAATGAAACAATTGCTTGAAGCTGGTGTACACTTTGGCCACCAGACTCGCCGTTGGAACCCGAAAATGAAAAAATACATTTTCGTAGAACGTAACGGTATCTACATCATCGACCTTCAAAAAACTGTCCGTAAACTTGAGGAAGCTTATAACTTCATGAAGCAAGTGGGCGAAGAAGGCGGTAAAGTTTTGTTCGTAGGAACAAAAAAACAAGCTCAAGATGCGATCAAAGAAGAAGCAGAACGCTCTGGCAACTACTACATCAACCAGCGCTGGTTGGGTGGAACACTTACTAACTTCGGTACAATCCAAAAACGCGTTAATCGTTTGAAGCAAATCGAGCGTATGGAAGAAGATGGAACGTTTGACGTTCTTCCGAAGAAAGAAGTTGTTCAATTAAGAAAAGAACACGAACGCCTTGTTAAATTCCTTGGCGGTATCCGTGACATGAGTTCACTTCCGGACGTTATGTTCGTAGTTGACCCACGCAAAGAACGCATTGCAGTAGCGGAAGCTATGAAATTGAACATTCCTATCGTAGGTATCGTTGATACAAACTGCGACCCGGATGAAATCGATTATGTAATCCCTGCAAACGATGATGCAATCCGTGCGGTTAAATTATTGACTGGCAAAATGGCTGATGCTTTGCTTGAGTCAAAACCGGAAGAAGACGAAGAAACTCCAGCTGAAGCTGCTGAGTAATTCACAAGCATTACAGGTGATAAGCGGCCAACCCCACTTATCACCTTTTTTTGAGAACTTATAGATATCTTAAGGAGGAATTTAATCATGGCAGTTACAGCTCAAATGGTAAAAGAATTGCGTGAAAAAACTGGCGCAGGTATGATGGATTGCAAAAAAGCGCTAGTGGAAACTAACGGGGATATCGAAGCGGCTATGGACTTTTTGCGTGAAAAAGGTCTTTCAAGCGCTTCTAAAAAAGCAGACCGCATCGCAGCAGACGGAACTACTGCAGTTCTAGTTGAAGGCAATGAAGCTGTTATTTACGAAGTTAACGCTGAAACGGACTTTGTTGCGAAAAACGAAGGCTTCCAAACGCTTGTAAAAGAATTGGGCGAGCACTTGTTGTCAACAAAACCAGCTACAGTTGAAGAAGCTACTGCTTCAACAATGTCGAACGGTTTGACGGTTGCAGACCACATCTCAAATGCAATCGCTAAGATCGGTGAAAAAATCTCTTTGCGCCGTTTTGAAATCCGCACAAAAACAGATAACGACGCTTTCGGTCCTTACCTGCACATGGGCGGAAGAATCGCGGTTCTAGTTGAACTTGAAAACTCTGCAGATTCAGATGCTGCACGTGATATCGCGATGCACGTAGCTGCTTTGAACCCGAAATATGTTTCACGTGATGAAGTTTCTGCTGAAGAAGTAGACCGTGAGCGCAAAGTATTGACTGAGCAGGCTTTGAACGAAGGCAAACCAGAAAACATCGTTGCGAAAATGGTCGAAGGCCGCCTAGGCAAATTCTTCGAAGACGTTTGCTTATTGGATCAATCTTTCGTTAAAAACTCAGACCAAAAAGTTCGTGACTTCGCAGCATCAACTGGCGGAACTGTAAAAGGTTTCACTCGTTATGAAGTTGGAGAAGGAATCGAAAAACGCGTTGATAACTTTGCTGATGAAGTAATGAGCCAAGTTAACAAAGGCAACTAATAGTTTCATATGATTTTCCTGGGGAACACTGAAATGTGTTCCCTATTTTTCAATAAAAGTGTAACGGAGGAGACCGATGAGTGTTCAACAATATAAACGCATTGTATTAAAACTGAGCGGAGAAGCGATGGCGGGAGAAAAAGGGTTTGGTTTATCTCCAGAAATCATCAAAACAGTAGCCAGCCAAGTGAAAGAGGTTGTCGAACTTGGCGTTGAAGTCGCTGTAGTTGTCGGCGGCGGAAATATTTGGAGAGGCAAAATCGGTTCAGAAATGGGAATGGACCGTGCCACTGCTGATTACATGGGAATGCTGGCAACCGTCATGAACTCGCTTGCACTGCAAGATTCATTGGAGAAGCAAGGCGTCGAGAGCCGAGTGCTTTCTTCTATTGAAATGCGCCAAGTTGCTGAACCGTATATTCGGAGAAGAGCGATTCGCCATTTGGAGAAAAAACGCGTTGTCATTTTCGCGGCAGGAACAGGCAACCCTTATTTTTCAACAGATACGACAGCTGCACTTCGGGCAGCGGAAATTGAAGCAGATGTCATCTTGATGGCGAAAAACAATGTGGACGGTGTTTACTCAGCGGATCCTAAAACTGATTCGACTGCGGTTAAATACGAAGAGCTTTCTTATTTTGAAGTGATCCAGCAAGGGCTTCAAGTTATGGATTCTACAGCTTCCACATTATGTATGGACAACGACATTCCACTCGTAGTATTCTCTATTATGGAAAATGGAAACATAAAACGTGCTGTCCTCGGTGAGAAGATCGGGACTGTAGTGAGGAGAACGATATAATGCCGAAATCTGTGATGAGTGAAACCGAACAAAAAATGACCAATGCAATCCAAGCTTTTTCACGCGAGCTTTCATCAATTCGCGCAGGGCGTGCAACTCCGGCAATTTTGGATAAGTTGACAATCGATTATTACGGAGCGCCTACTCCAGTCAACCAAGTAGCGGGTATTTCGATTCCTGAAGCACGGTTGATCATGATCCAGCCGTATGACAAGTCGGTTTTGGGCGATATCGAAAAAGCGATCTTGAAATCTGATTTGGGGTTGAGCCCGTCGAACGATGGTTCTGTAATCCGCCTTGCGGTTCCGGCATTGACAGAAGAACGCCGCAAAGATTTGGTCAAGCAGGTGAAAAAGGAAGCGGAAGAAGCGAAAGTGGGCATCCGCAACATTCGCCGTGACGCCAATGATGAGTTCAAAAAGCTTGAGAAAAAAAGCGAGATTACAGTTGATGACCTGCGCAGCTATTCGGATGATGTCCAAAAATTGACGGATTCCAATATCGCGAAAATCGACGAACTTGCAAAAGCAAAAGAAAAAGAAATTATGGAAGTATAAAACGAACTTCAGTGAGTGTGAAGCGTCCTGTTTTACAGGACGCTTTTTCATGCCAAAAAAAATGGGTATCGTTAAAGAAAGCCGCACAATATCATTTTTTTTGTTATGATAAGCAATAGACATGCCGATTTGTAATAGGTGGAGGATTAAATATGTTCAATAAACTAATAAAACGAATGGCGGATTCCTCGTCGGAAAACAGAGAGCCTCTGCTTTCTGTTTCGAGTGAAGAAATCCCTGCACATATCGCAATAATCATGGATGGCAATGGAAGATGGGCAAAAAAACGTTCACTGCCAAGAATTGCAGGCCATCACGAAGGAATGAAGACTGTCCGGAGGATCACAAGGCTAGCCAGTGACCTTGGGGTAAGCGTCTTGACACTCTACGCTTTTTCAACTGAGAACTGGAAGCGTCCTAAAATGGAAGTGGATTTTTTGATGCGCTTGCCGGAAGAGTTTCTATCAACTTTTTTGCCGGAATTGATCGAAGAAAACGTTCGTGTGGAAATGATGGGCTATCACGACAATTTGCCTTCTCATACGCTTGAAGCTGTTAGAAAAGCGAAAGAGGCGACCAAGAACAATACTGGTCTTGTCTTGAACTTCGCTTTGAATTACGGCAGCCGTTCCGAAATAGTGGATGCCGTTAAAGATATTGCTGCCCAAGTGGCTGCTGGAACCCTGGACATAGCGAGCATTTCCGAAGATCATATTTCAGAGCGGCTGATGACAAAAGGCTTGCCGGAACCCGATTTGTTGATCCGGACGAGCGGCGAAGTGCGCCTGAGCAACTTCATGCTTTGGCAATTGGCGTACACCGAATTCTGGTTTACAGAAACCTTATGGCCAGACTTCAACGAAGACTCTTTACTGGAAGCGATTGAAAATTATAAAAAACGCAATCGCCGCTATGGAGGGTTGAAAGGAGAAGAGGCAAATTGAAAGAAAGAATCATAACCGGAATTATTGCCGCAGCTCTTTTTATTCCATTCGTCCTTATTGGCGGTGTTCCGTTTATCCTTTTAATGTACGTCCTAGCGACAATCGGTTTCCAAGAGCTGTTGAAAATGAAAGGGCGCAGCATTTGGAGCCTGCCGGGATTAATCCCTTTGCTCGCACTTTACGCTTTTATGCTGCCTAACGAATGGGCAGATTTTATATTTGAATGGTCAGGATATATAAAAGTGGAATTCGCGTTTTTAGCGGTAATTCTGCTTTTGATACATACGGTAATCGTAAAAAACAACTTTACGTTCGATGATGCGGCATTTGCAATCATGAGTTCTCTTTATGTTGGGATAGGCTTTTATTACTTGATTGAAACGGTCGAAGTGAAAGCGACATTTTTGATTTTTGCCTTTCTTATTGTTTGGGCTACGGATTCCGGCGCTTACTTTACCGGGCGCAAATTCGGAAAACGGAAGCTTTGGCCGGAAATATCGCCGAACAAAACAGTGGAAGGCTTTTTTGGTGGCATCATATGGGCGATCGGCATCGCATTGGTATTCGACTTTTTTATCGACTTGGATAAAAATGTGCTGATCATTATAGTTGTCGCTATTGTCGCTTCTGTTTTTGGGCAGCTGGGAGATTTGGTGGAGTCGGCTTTGAAACGGCATTATAACGTGAAAGATTCCGGTAAATTATTGCCGGGGCATGGCGGTATTCTGGATCGCTTTGACAGCATTTTATTTGTCATGCCACTTCTGCATTTTTTGCACTTTATTTAAGAAAGGAAGCAGTTAAATGACTAAAAAAATTGTTTTGCTTGGCGCAACCGGTTCAATCGGTGTCCAAACTGCAGACATTATCCGGGAACATAAAGGCGAATTCACTTTGATCGGCTTTTCGGCCGGAAAAAACATGGAAATCACAAAACAATATCTTCAAGAGTTTGCGCCGGAAATCGTCTGTGTTCAGCTGGAAGAAGATGCAAAAATGCTGCAAGCGGAGTTTCCCGATGTTTCTGTTGTTTGCGGAAGCAAGGGGTTGATCGAAGCCGCTACATACGACGCAGACGTTTTGGTCAATGCAGTAATCGGCAGCGTGGGCTTAGAACCAACTCTTGAAGCGATCAAACTTGGCCGGATTATCGCTATCGCCAATAAAGAAACATTGGTCACCGCAGGGCATCTGGTCATGGACAGCGCCAAACAGTATGGCGCCACTATTTTGCCGGTGGACAGTGAGCATTCAGCATTGTTCCAGGCATTGAATGGCGAAAAAAGAGAGCAGGCAAGCCGCCTTATCTTGACCGCATCCGGCGGCAGTTTCCGGGACCGGACACGCGCTGAGCTGCAAAATGTTACAGTGCAGGATGCGCTGAACCATCCAAACTGGTCGATGGGTTCAAAAATCACCATTGATTCAGCTACAATGGTCAACAAAGGCCTGGAAGTGATTGAAGCGCATATTTTATTTGATTTTGATTATAAAGATATAGGGGTTCTCTTGCACAGAGAGAGCATCATCCATTCCATGGTGGAATTCCATGATACGAGTGTCATGGCGCAGCTAGGAACGCCGGATATGCGGGTTCCGATCCAGTATGCCCTTACCTATCCGGAACGGTTGCCGCGTTCACAGGCGAAGCGCTTGAACTTGGCGGAAATCGGAAAATTGCATTTCCAGGAAATGGACTATGAACGATTCCGTGCATTGAAGCTGGCATTTGAAGCAGGAAAAGCAGGGGGCACTATGACGACGGTATTGAATGCAGCAAATGAACAAGCGGTTGCTATGTTCTTGAGCGAACAAATCAACTTTCTGCAGATAGAGGAATTGATTGAACGGGCAATGGACAAGCATGCAGTGATTTCTTCCCCTGATTTGGAGACGATATTGCACGTGGATGCTGAAACAAGAAAAACTGTCGAAAACATGATAAAATAGCTAAAGATTAAAACCGAAAACTGGTTTATAAGGATGGGTTTGAATGGAAACAGTTATAGCGTTTATAATAATTTTCGGTGCTTTAGTATTTTTTCATGAATTAGGCCATTTCATTTTTGCAAAGCGTGCGGGCATTCTTGTCCGGGAATTTGCAATAGGAATGGGGCCAAAAATTTTGGGCATCACCAAGGGCGAGACGATTTATACGCTTCGTTTATTGCCGATTGGCGGTTACGTGCGTATGGCCGGTGAAGATTTGGATACCGTTCAGATTCAGCCAGGGCATCGGGTCGGCATTCTGCTCAACAAAGACGGCCTTGCCGAAAAAGTGATCATGAACCAAAAAACGATGTATCCGGAAATTCTGCTTTTGGAAGTGGAAGAAGCGGATCTTGACAAAGAGCTTTACATCAAGGGATATGACGAAGAAGAAAAGTTTGTGCGCATCAGCGTTGCGCGTGATGCGGTCATCGAAGAAAACGGCAAAGATACTATTCTGGCTCCATATGACCGCCAGTTTGGTTCGAAAAGTGTCGGCCACCGGTTCTTGACAATTCTTGCTGGACCGCTGTTCAACTTCATCCTGGCGTTTTTCATCTTCTCGGCTCTTGGTTTGATGCAAGGAATTCCAACAAACGAACCTGTTGTAACAGAAGTGACCGCAGACAGCCCGGCATCTGAAGCGGGTATGCAAAATGGCGATTTGGTCAAGGAAATTGATGGAAAAGCCATCAGCACTTGGGATGAACTGGTTAATACAGTACAAGTCAATGCTGGAAGTCCATTGGCGTTCGAAGTGGAACGCGAAGGAGAACCGCTCGAATTTACCATTACACCGGAAGTTTCGGAAGAGTCTCCTGAAAAAGTAGGGGTCATCGGTGTACTTTATAGAAGCCCTCTTGAAAAGGATTTCCTTGGCTCATTTGTTTATGGGGCGGAACAGACCGTTTTCTGGTTCAAGGAAATCTTCCGATTGCTGGGCATGCTGGTTACAGGCCAATTCACAATTGATGCACTGTCAGGCCCTGTCGGCATCTATAAAACAACGGAAGAAGTTGCGAAATACGGCGTCTTTACGCTGATGAGCTGGGCAGGGATGCTCAGCATCAACTTGGGCATCATGAATCTATTGCCGCTGCCAGCACTGGACGGCGGCCGCCTGATGTTCTTCATACTTGAAGCAGTCCGCGGGAAGCCAGTGGACCGCCAGAAAGAAGGAATGGTCCATTTTGTTGGAATCATGCTTCTGATGCTATTGATGATCGTAGTCACTTGGAATGATATCCAGCGATTCTTCTTCTAAAAGAAAAGCGCGGGTGGCTATCACAGCCCGGCAAGCTAGGCGCCTCTCTTTGCCCGTGAATGTTGCGGGCTTGAAAAGATGGCGCCTTTGCAATTCCTGCCATATTCCGGCGGGAACTATGGCATTTCTGCAATAAAAAATAATAGTCAGTTGAGGTGTATTTGGAATGAAACAATCAGCAACTTTTATCCCGACATTAAGAGAAACGCCGGCCGATGCGGAAGTTAAGTCGCATCAGCTGTTATTGCGGGCCGGATTTATCCGCCAAAACACGAGCGGCATTTATTCGTTTCTGCCGCTTGGAAAACGTGTCCTCCAAAAGGTGGAGACAGTTATCCGCGAAGAAATGGAAGCCGTAAACAGCGTGGAAGTTTTTCTTCCAGCTATGCAGCAAGCGGAGCTATGGCAAGAAACGGGCCGTTGGTATTCATACGGCGATGAATTGATGCGCTTGAAAGACCGGAATGGACGCGAGTTCGCTCTTGGCGCAACGCACGAAGAAGTGATCACAAGCTTGTTGCGTGACGAAATCAAGTCTTATAAAAAGTTGCCGCTTAATTTATTTCAAATCCAATCGAAATTCAGAGATGAAAAACGCCCGCGTTTCGGATTGCTTCGCGGCCGGGAATTTTTGATGAAAGACGCATATTCTTTCCACGCAACTCCGGAAAGCCTGGATGAAACATACAACGACATGATGCAGGCTTATACCAACATTTTCACTCGTCTTGGCTTGAATTTCCGGGCGGTTATCGCGGATTCTGGCGCAATTGGCGGAAAAGACAATCATGAATTCATGGTGTTGTCGGAAATCGGGGAAGATACCATCGCTTATTCGGATGCATCCCCTTATGCAGCCAATATCGAAATGGCGGCAGTCAATACAGAGTATCCGGCACCATCAGAAACGCCGAAAGAAATGGAAAAAGTTGAAACCCCTGGCCACAAGACCATTGCCCAAGTTGCTGAATTCTTAGGAACTGCTGCTGACCAGTGCATCAAGACTCTTGTTTTCAAGGCAGATGAAGAACTAGTGGTTGTCTTGTCGCGCGGCGACCATGACATCAACGAAGTGAAAGTCAAGCATGCTACAGGCGCCAAGATGGTGGAACTTGCGACTCCGGAAGAAGTGAAAGAACTGCTGGCTTGTGATATCGGTTCAATCGGGCCGGTGAACTTGCCGCCTTCAATCCGGGTCTTTGCAGACCATGCCATCAACACCATTGCAAACGGTGTGGCTGGAGCAAATGAAGAAGGATTCCATTTTGTCAATGTAACTCCTGGCCAAGATTTTTCAGTTGAAGCATACGCAGACCTCCGTTTTGTGCAAGAAGGAGATCCATCTCCTGACGGTGAAGGGACAATCCGCTTTGCCAAAGGAATCGAAGTAGGGCATATCTTCAAACTCGGAACAAGATACAGCGAGGACATGAAAGCGACTTTCTTGAATGACCAAGGCAGAGCGATGCCTTACATTATGGGTTGCTATGGCATCGGCGTTTCCCGCGTTATGGCCGCTGTTGCTGAGCAATTCCAGGATGATAATGGATTCACATGGCCGGACGCGATTGCGCCTTATGAAGTCCATATCGTTCCTGTCAATATGAAAGATGAAACGCAGCGTGAACTTGGACAGGATTTATATAAACTGCTTCAATCCAACCGCTATGAAGTGCTTCTTGACGACCGTACAGAGCGTGCCGGGGTTAAATTTGCCGATGCTGATTTGATCGGCTTGCCGCTACGCATCACTGTCGGAAAAAAAGCTGCCGAAGGAATTTTGGAAGTGAAAAACCGCAAGACTGGCGAGACTTTTGAGTGGAAGCAAGATGAATTGCTTGAACAAGTGCAGCAATTCTTTAAAAAATAATCGCAAAATCTGATATGATAGAAAGGAAAGTACTCGTGTACTTTCCTTTCTTTTTCTTCTGCTTTGAGATTGACTATGTTGATATTTCTTTAAGGAATACTGAGCAAAAAGCTTCAACAAGGTTGTTTTGCAAAGAATCTCCACCATTCCTTTATTTTAAATACTGTTACGAAGGGGATAATTATGACCAACCAGCAAGATTCTAAGATGCGATTCAAACTCCTTCTTCAGCATCTCGACTTAACGGACGATGTACATATGCCCTTTTTTGAAGAGGCTGAATTGACACGGATGACCGTCCATAAAAAAGAGCGGACATGGCGATTTATCGTAAAGTTGAATCAGGTGCTGCCGCTGCAATTGTATCTTTTGCTTAAAGAGAGGCTTCATGCCACTTTTTCACCTATAGCTTCGATTCAACTGAACATTGAATGTGAAGAGGCCAACACCGACAGCCAGCTGATCCAGGATTACTGGAAGCATGTGGTTGATGAATTGTCAGACATGGCGCCGCCGCTTCGCGAACGTTTGCTTACACAAGCCCCCTCCTGGAGCGGCAGCAAGTTATTGCTGAAATGCGGACATGAGCATGAAATGATGGCGCTGAAATCAAAATACAGCGAAAAGTTGGCGGCTGTATACCAGCAATTCGGCTTTCCGCCCCTTGCGATTGACTTCCAGCTTTCCGCAGAAAACCAAGAAGAAGCGCATAACGCTTTTATGGAAGAACGCCGCTTGCAGGAAGAAGAAATGGCGAAGAAAGCACTTGCGGATATGAAAAAGAGAGAAACAGACCGCAAGGAAAATGGCGCACCTGTAGGCCCGTTCCAGATGGGGATTGCCATCAAACCGGATGAAAAAATATTCGAGATCCAGTCGATTGTGGACGAAGAACGCCGTGTGACGATCGAGGGTTATGTGTTTGACGTAGAAGTAAAAGAACTTCGGAGCGGGCGTTCACTGCTGACTGTGAAAATGACGGATTACACCGATTCCATCCTGGTGAAGATGTTCTCCCGCGACAAAGAGGATGCAGAATTGATGGCCAATGTAAAAAAAGGCATGTGGCTGAAGGCTCGAGGCTCCATTCAAATGGATACGTTCGTCCGTGATTTGGTCATGATGGCGCAAGATATGGCTGAGATCAAACCGGAACTCCGCCGGGATACGGCAGAAGAAAAACGGGTAGAGCTGCATCTTCACACACCTATGAGCGCAATGGACGCTGTTTCATCAGTGGATTCGCTCGTAGCCCAGGCGGCTAAATGGGGCCATCCGGCAATTGCGATAACAGATCACTCAGGTGTGCAGTCGTTCCCGGATGCCTATTCCGCCAGCAAAAAGCACGGCATCAAGGCGATTTTCGGTTTGGAAGCCAACCTTGTGGATGATGGAGTGCCTATTGCATATGAAGAACGGCATGTACTGCTCGAAGAAGAAACATTTGTTGTATTCGACTTGGAAACAACCGGATTGTCCGCAGTTTACGACACAATCATTGAACTTGCGGCCGTGAAGATCAAAGGCGGCCAAATCATCGATAAGTTTGAAAGTTTTGCGAACCCGCATCATCCGTTGTCTGCAACGACAATCGACCTTACCGGCATTACGGATGATATGGTGAAAAATGCACCGGAAGTGGAAGAAGTTATCCGCAACTACCATGAATGGGCAGGCGACCATATCATGGTTGCCCACAACGCTTCGTTTGATATGGGGTTCTTGTATGTTGCTTATAAGAAATACGGGATTGATAAAAAGCACGCAACGATCGATACACTCGAGCTTGCCCGTATGCTTCACCCAGAACTGAAAAATCACCGGTTGAATACACTTGCAAAAAAATTCGGCATTGAATTGACTCAGCATCACCGGGCAATTTACGATACGGAAGCAACTTCTTATTTGCTGACCCATCTGCTAAAAGAAGCGTACCAAAAAGGCATCCTGTATCATGACCAAATAAACGACCATGTAGGAAGCGGAGATTCCTATAAACGGGCGCGCCCTACGCATTGTACGCTGCTGGCTCAAAATGATGAAGGCCTGAAAAATTTGTTCAAGCTTGTATCGGCTTCCCATATCGATTATTTCTACCGGGTACCGCGCATCCCCCGGTCGCTTTTGCAGCGCCACCGCAAAGGGCTGCTGGTCGGGTCTGGCTGCGACAAAGGGGAAGTTTTTGAAGCGGTCATGCAAAAGTCGATGGAAGAAGTCGAAAAGACGGCCCAGTTCTATGATTATCTTGAAGTGCATCCAAAAGAAGTGTATTCGCATCTCATCGAACGGGAGCTGATACGCGATGAATGGAATTTGGAAGACGTCATCCGGAAACTTGTCAAAGTAAGCCGTAAATTGGAGCTGCCGCTTGTCGCAACCGGAAACGTCCATTACTTGGATGAAAACGACGGCATTTTCCGCCAAGTGCTTATCGGCTCCCAAGGCGGGGCCAATCCATTGAACCGCCACAAATTGCCGAAAGTCCATTTCAGAACGACCGATGAAATGCTCGAAGCATTCGACTTTTTAGGAGCGGAAACAGCGCACGAAATCGTTGTGAAAAATTCAAACAAAATTGCGGATATGATTGAGACCGTCAAGCCGATCAAAGACGATCTGTATACGCCGAAGATTGAAGGCGCGGATGAAGAAGTGCGTGAATTGAGTTACCAAATGGCCCATAGAATCTACGGTTCGCAGCTTCCGGAAATTGTTGAAGCGCGTATCGAAAAAGAGCTGAAATCGATTATCGGGCACGGATTTGCGGTGATTTACTTGATTTCACATAAACTTGTAAAAAAATCATTGGATGACGGCTATTTGGTTGGTTCGCGGGGATCAGTCGGCTCGTCGCTTGTTGCGACACTGACTGAAATCACAGAAGTAAATCCGCTGCCGCCGCATTATATATGCCCGCAGTGCAAGAAGTCCGAGTTCTTTGATGATGGTTCTGTCGGATCCGGATTTGATTTGAAAGACAAAGATTGCCCGGATTGCGGCATCCCATATAAAAAAGAAGGGCAGGACATTCCGTTTGAAACGTTCCTTGGCTTTAAAGGGGACAAAGTTCCCGATATCGACTTGAACTTCAGCGGTGAATACCAGGCGCATGCCCATAACTACACAAAGGAACTTTTCGGAGAAGATAATGTTTTCCGGGCGGGCACAATCGGCACAGTAGCGGAAAAAACCGCATATGGCTATGTGCGCGGCTATGCGAATGACCATAATTTGACCATCCGCGGAGCGGAAGTCGACCGGCTGGTGCAAGGTTGTTCCGGCGTTAAACGGAGCACCGGGCAGCATCCGGGCGGAATTATCGTTGTTCCGGATTATATGGACATCTATGATTTTTCGCCGATCCAGTTTCCTGCAGACGCGCAGGATTCCGAATGGAAAACGACGCATTTTGATTTCCATTCGATCCATGACAACCTCTTGAAGCTCGATATTCTCGGACACGATGATCCGACGGTCATCCGGATGCTGCAGGATTTGTCAGGAATCGACCCGAAAACCATCCCGACGGACGATCCGGAAGTCATGAAGATTTTCTCCGGCACCGAATCACTCGGCGTGACGGAAAAGCAGATCGGCTGTAAAACCGGTACGCTCGGCATCCCGGAATTTGGTACCCGCTTTGTCCGCCAAATGCTTGAAGAAACAAAACCGACAACATTTTCCGAACTTGTCCAGATTTCAGGCTTGTCCCACGGGACGGACGTTTGGCTCAGCAATGCGCAGGAACTGATCCAAAATGGCACATGCCAGCTGTCCGACGTAATCGGCTGCCGTGATGACATCATGGTTTACTTGATCTATCAGGGGCTGGAGTCTTCCCTGGCCTTCAAAATCATGGAGTCGGTGCGGAAAGGTAAAGGGCTGACACCTGAAATGGAAGAAGCGATGAAAAAAGAAGGCGTTCCGAATTGGTATATCGAGTCATGCAAAAAGATCAAGTACATGTTCCCGAAAGCCCACGCTGCCGCTTACGTTTTGATGGCAGTGCGCATCGCTTACTTTAAAGTGCATTTTCCGATTCTGTACTATGCTGCTTATTTCACAGTCCGGGCGGAAGATTTTGACGTCAACGCCATGGCGAAAGGTTCGCATTCAATCAAAGCGAAAGTCGACGAAATCAACGCCAAAGGCCTGGAAGCGTCGACGAAAGAGAAAAACTTGCTGACGGTCATGGAGCTGGCGCTTGAAATGGTTGAACGCGGCTATACATTCCAAAAAGTCGATTTGTATAAATCGTCGGCCGATCAATTCATCATCGAAGGCAAAACCTTGATTCCGCCGTTCAATGCCATCCCTGGCCTTGGAACAAACGCAGCGAAGTCGATCGTTGCTGCACGCGAACACGGGACGTTCCTGTCGAAGGAAGATCTACAGCAGCGCGGCCGTGTTTCGAAAACGATTATTGAATACATGGATGATCATGGTTGCCTGGAAGGCATGCCGGATGCAAATCAGCTGTCCCTGTTCTAGCCGTTTGCATTATGCCGGGCTTTATGGTATTATTGTAATAACATTTATTGATAGCTCTGTCGCAGAAGAGTGGGATTTCCCGCTCTTTTCTGTTGTTATGGCATAAAGTGAAACTCTTTTCAGTGGAAATTATCCTATTTCCCACTGAGCGGCAGTTGAACAAATTGGGCTTTTACGGTCAGGCCGCCAGCTTATGAAAGTTGGAGGGCTACTGTTCGTCGAAGCGGGATAAAATTGGCAGGAGGCATGTATGAGCAAAATTACAGAAACCGTCGAACAAATCGCTCAGCCGATCATCGACGAACTAAATTTGGAATTGGTTGACGTAGAATTTTTGAAAGAAGGGCGCAATTGGTTTTTGCGTGTATATGTAGATAACCCGGAAGCTCCCATCGACATTGACCAATGCGCATTGGTCAGTGAGAAGCTGAGTGAAGTGCTGGACAAGCAAGACCCGATTGAGCAGAACTACTTTTTGGAAGTTTCTTCACCTGGTGCAGAACGGCCATTGAAGAAAGAAAAAGACTTCGCAAAAGCTCTTGGGCGTTACATTTACATCAAAACCTATGAGCCGATTGAAGGTTTGAAAGAGTTTGAAGGCTATTTGATTTCTTACACCGATAAAGAAGTTGAAGTCGAGATCAAGATTAAAACAAGAAGAAAAACGATCGTGGTTGAAAGACAGAAAATAGCAGTCATCCGGCTTGCCATTGATTTTTCTGCAAAACCTGATTTAAGAACTTGGGAGTGAATAAAAGATGAGCAGTGAGTTATTAGATGCTTTAGATGCATTAGAGAAACAAAAAGGGATTTCACGCGATGTTTTGATTGAAGCGATTGAAGCGGCTTTGGTAACTGCGTACAAACGCAATTTCAATCAAGCGCAAAATGTGCGGGTCGATTTGAATTTGAACACGGGCACAATGCTTGTATACTCCCGTAAAGATGTAGTAGAAGAAGTGGAAGATGAACGCCTGCAAATTTCCCTGGAAGATGCACAAGCGATCAACCCTGCTTATGAAGTCGGCGATGTAGTGGAAGAAGAAGTGACGCCTCGCAACTTCGGCCGCATTGCTGCGCAAACAGCCAAGCAAGTGGTCACTCAACGGGTGAGAGAAGCTGAACGCGGTTTAATCTTTGAAGAATTCGTCGACCGCGCTGATGATATCGTCAACGGGATTGTCGAGCGTTTGGATGCGCGCAACTTGTATGTTGGCTTAGGCAAAGTGGAGGCGGTTCTGCCCCAAACTGAGCAGATGCCGAACGAATCTTACCAGCCGCACGACCGCATTAAAGTTTATATCACGAAAGTGGAGCGCACAACACGCGGGCCGCAGGTATTCGTGTCTCGCACCCATCCCGGCCTATTGCGCCGCCTTTTTGAAACAGAAGTGCCAGAAATCTATGATGGCATCGTCGAAATCAAATCGATAGCACGCGAAGCTGGAGACCGTTCTAAAATTTCGGTTGTTGCACACCGTGACGATATAGACCCGGTAGGATCTTGTGTAGGAGCTAAAGGCGCCCGTGTCCAAACGATTGTCAATGAACTCCATGGCGAAAAGATCGATATTGTTGAATGGTCTGAAGAGCCGGTTGTTTTTGTTGCTAACGCACTTAGCCCGTCCAAAGTTTTGGATGTGCAGGTCAATGAAGAAGAAAAATCGACGACAGTGGTCGTTCCGGACTACCAATTATCGCTTGCAATCGGTAAACGCGGCCAAAACGCGCGTCTGGCTGCGAAGCTGACTGGCTGGAAAATTGATATCAAGAGCGAGACAGATGCCCGCGAAATGGGCATTTATCCGAATCCGAACGCTAGCATTGAACTAGTGGAATCAGATGAAGAAGAACTTGACGACTTTGATTTTTACGGGGAAAAAGAATAACAGAGAAAAGGTGATGTCCGGTGGCTCTGCAAAAGAAAATTCCGCTTCGGAAATGCGTAGCAACAGGCGAGATGCATCCTAAAAAAGAAATGATCCGCGTAGTCCGTTCCAAAGAAGGCGAAGTGTTTGTCGACTTGACCGGAAAGAAATCAGGCCGCGGAGCGTATGTCTCCAAGACAGAAGAAGCCATCGCGGTTGCACGCAAAAAGAAAGTGCTTGAAAATCAACTGGAAGTGAAAATTCCGGAAGAAATATATGATGAATTGATTCGCGTCGTTCTTAGAGAGCAGCTGAAATAATGATCAAACAAAAGATTCTTCAATTTTTGGGTTTAGCTACGCGCGCCAGAATGACCGTGACCGGGGAAGAACTGGTAGTCAATGAAGTGCGCAGAGGAAACGCAAAAATGGTCATATTGGCAGAAGATGCTTCAGCCAATACGAACAAGAAATTGCATGATAAATGCAAAACATACGGTGTCGCAGTGCACGTTTTTGGCACAAGGTTTGAACTTGGCCAAGCAATCGGCAAAGATGAACGAGTCGTTATCGCAATAACAGATGCAGGATTTGCTAAAAAATTGACTAGCTTATTCGACGAAAATAACCGGGGGTGAGCAGATGACCAATATTCGAGTACACGAATACGCCAAAAAAGTAAACAAGCCGAGCAAAGAGATCATTCAAGAGTTATCCAAGCTGAACATTGAAGCGGCAAACCATATGGCTCCATTAGAGCCTGCTGCTATTTCAAAATTGGACAGCATTTACAAAAAGCCTGCCAATGGGCAAGGTTTACAAACGCAGACACGCCAACAGCACCAAAGCCAGAACCGTCCTACAGGCGGCGGGAACCGTCCATCACAAGGGCAAAACCGTCCTGCTGGATCCGGACAAGGCAGCCGCCCATCTGGACAGGGGCAGTCACGCCCTGCCGGCTCAGGCCAAGGGCAAAACCGTCCCTCTGGACAGGGTCAGAACCGTCCGACTACGGGATCGAACTTTACGCCGAAAGCGGCAAAACCGACTGCTGGTCCAGGCCAACGCTCCAACAACCGCCCAGGCGGCAACCGCAACAACCAAAACCGCAACAAAAACAGACAGCAGGCACCGGTGAATCCGATGCCGCCAATGCCAAGAAAAGAAAAAGAATTGCCAGCGAAAATCACGTTCTCCGAGTCTTTGACTGTAGCGGAACTGGCGAAAAAATTAGGGCGCGAACCTTCAGAAATCATCAAAAAGCTGTTCATGCTCGGTGTGATGGCGACCATCAACCAAGAGCTGGATAAAGATGCGATTGAATTGGTTTGTGCAGAATACGAAGTGGAAGTTGAAGAAGAAATCTTGATCGATAAAACCGATCTTGAAGTATACTTTGAGCCAGAAGATGAAAAGCTCCAACAAGAACGTCCTCCTGTTGTGACAATCATGGGTCACGTTGACCATGGTAAAACGACATTGCTGGACTCTATCCGCAATACGAAAGTAACTGCAGGCGAAGCAGGCGGCATCACGCAGCATATCGGTGCTTATCAAGTTATGGAAGCCGGCAAGAAAATCACGTTCCTGGATACTCCAGGGCACGCCGCGTTTACGACAATGCGTGCACGCGGAGCAAAAGTCACTGACCTTGCGATTATCGTAGTTGCAGCTGATGATGGCGTTATGCCGCAAACAGTCGAGGCGATCAACCACGCAAAAGCGGCTGAAGTTCCGATCATTATTGCGGTCAACAAAATGGATAAGCCAAGCGCAAATCCGGACCGCGTAATGCAAGAATTGACTGAGCACGGATTAGTTCCGGAAGCTTGGGGCGGCGATACAATTTTCGTTCCGATCTCGGCTTTGAAAGGCGAAGGCATCGATTCGCTTCTTGAAATGATTTTGCTTGTTTCAGAAGTTGGCGAACTCAAAGCGAACCCTGCGCGGCGTGCAATTGGTACCGTAATTGAAGCGGAGCTTGACAAAGGCCGCGGCTCGGTAGCTACATTGCTAGTGCAAGATGGTACGCTGAATGTTGGAGATCCGATTGTTGTCGGAAACACTTATGGCCGGGTCCGCGCAATGGTCAATGACCTTGGGCGCCGCGTTAAAGATGCTGGCCCTTCAACACCGGTTGAAATCACAGGATTGAACGATGTTCCTCAAGCAGGAGACCGTTTTGTTGTTTTTGAAGATGAAAAGACAGCGCGCCAAGTGGGCGAAACCCGCGCAGCTTCAGCGCTTCAAGTTCAGCGTTCAGAGAAAACGCGCGTTACGCTTGATAATTTGTTTGACCAGATGAAACAAGGGGAAATGAAAGAACTGAACTTGATTGTTAAAGCTGACGTTCAAGGTTCAGTAGAAGCCATGGCTGCTTCCCTTATGAAAATTGATGTAGAAGGCGTAAATGTGAAAATCATCCACACCGGCGCCGGCGCGATTACCGAATCGGACATTGCCCTTGCCGCTGCGTCCAATGCAATCGTAATCGGCTTTAATGTCCGTCCGGACGTGAACGCGAAGCGTGCTGCAGAAGCTGAAGGCGTTGATATTCGATTGCACCGAATCATTTACAAAGTGATTGAAGAAATCGAATTTGCAATGAAAGGATTGCTTGATCCTGAATTTGAAGAAAAAATCATCGGCCAGGCAGAAGTCCGCAGTACGTTCAAGGTATCGAAAGTTGGTACGATTGCCGGCAGCTATGTGATAGAAGGCAAAATCACAAGAGACAGCGGCGTTCGCGTTATCCGTGAAGGCATTGTTGTTTTCGAAGGTGAAATCGATACGTTGAAACGTTTTAAAGATGACGCTAAAGAAGTTGCTCAAGGATATGAGTGCGGGATTACCATCAAAAACTTCAATGATGTTAAAGAACTGGACATTATTGAAGCTTACGTAATGGAAGAAATCAAACGGAAATGATCGTTTACATGGAATGCGAATTTATCATTCCAACCGCACATTCCTTGAAAGAAAAACGGGCAGTTTTGAAAAGCATGTTAACCCGTTCAAAGCAAAGATTTAACGTTTCCGCGGCGGAAGTCGACCACCAAAATGTATGGCAGCGAACGCGTATCGCTTTTGTCACTGTTTCTTCTTCAAAAGAAATGGCGGATAAAGAAATGGAGCAAGTGCTGCAATACTTGGAAAGCAACCCGGAATGGGAATGTTTAGAGATTCAGAAAGAATATTTGTGAGAACGAGGTGAAAAAGCGATGACGATGCGTTCGAATCGTGTAGGTGAACAAATGAAAAAAGAGTTGAGCGAAATCATCAGCCGCAAACTGAAAGATCCAAGAATCGGTTTTGTAACGGTTACGGATGTTGAAGTGACAGGCGACTTGCAAATGGCTACGGTTTACATCAGCGTTTTAGGTGATGATAAGACAAAAGAGCAGACTTTGCTCGGGTTATCAAAGTCCAAAGGATTTATCCGTTCGGAAATCGGACAACGGATCCGGCTTCGGAAAACTCCGGAATTATCTTTTGAATTTGATACTTCTGTAGCTTATGGCAATCGCATTGACTCTTTGTTGCGCGACATAAAAGAAGAGCCAAAAGAAGAACTTAAAGAAGAAGAATAAAACTTGAGCCTGCAGTCTAGTTTCTTAGATTAGCAGGCTTTTTTTACATAGAGACAAGGGGTTGAAAAGAATGGCGATCAACGGCATCCTGCCATTATGGAAAGAGCGGGGAATGACTTCCCATGACTGCGTATTCAAACTGCGCAAAATCTTAAAGACGAAAAAAGTGGGTCACACAGGTACGTTGGATCCTGAAGTGGACGGAGTTTTGCCGATCTGCATCGGGAATACAACAAAAGTGGCCGAGTACATTACCGACCAGGGAAAAGCCTATGAAGCGGAAGTGACAATCGGCTATTCAACAGAAACAGAAGATGCCACGGGCAATGTGGTGACAACCGACGACAGCGAAAAGCATATTACGAAAGAACAGTTGCTGCGTGTATTCGATGAGTTGACTGGAGAAATCACTCAAATCCCGCCAATGTATTCGGCGGTCAAAGTCAATGGGAAAAAATTGTACGAATATGCCCGCCAAGGCATTCAAGTGGAGCGGCCTGCACGGATTGTCCGCATTGACGGGATTGAACTCTTGGACGACGGACAGGAGTGGACCGGCAAAACAGTGAAATTCAACATCCGGATCCGCTGCGGAAAAGGCACTTATATCCGGACATTGGCTGTTCAAATCGGCCAGGCGCTTGGCTACCCTGCGCACATGTCGAGGCTGACGCGGACCCGTTCAGGGAAATTCAGCCGGGAAGACTGCGTAACACTTGCCGAAGTGGCTGAACTTGCGCAAAATGATAGTGTAGACAGTATCTTGAAGCCGCTTGGTTACGGATTGAGTGCGTTTCCGTTCGTTGAGATCGAAGAGAAGGATGTTTTTGCGCTTCAAAATGGCCAGGTGCTCAAGCGCCATTCCATCCTCGATGAACAGGAATTTGTAGTGTTTACTGTCAAAGGGCAGCCTTTGGCATTATATAAGAAGCATCCTGAAAAAGCGGATAAAATGAAGCCGGAAAAAATGTTCGGCATACCGGCAATTGGCGAGGTGTAAAATGAAAATCTTCTACTTGAACTATCCCAATCAAATGAAGACCGTTGAAGAATTAGGGGCCTTGTCTTTGGCCCTGGGCTTTTTTGACGGTGTACATAAAGGCCATCAGCGCGTCATCGGCGAAGCCATCGAACGGGCGAAGGAATTGGGCATCAAATCAGCGGTTATGACATTTGATCCGCATCCGTCGCTTGTGCTTGGAGGAAGAAAAGAAGAAGTCTTCTATATTACTCCGCTCCAGCAAAAGCTGGAGATTCTGAAAGAAATCGGCGTTGATGTCTGTTTTATCGTGCGTTTCACGTCCGAGTTTGCCAAGTTGACACCTGAGCAGTTTATTCAGCATTTCATCAAAGAATTGAATGTAGTCCACGTAGCGGCCGGATTTGATTTTTCATTTGGAAACTTCGGAAAAGGCAATATGGAAACGATGAAAGAATGCAGCAATGGAACATATACTATCACCGTCATACCGAAGCAAGAAGACGGACAAGAGAAAATCAGCTCGACGCGCATCCGCGGATTGTTGAAAGAAGGCGCTGTCGGGGAAGTTTGCCATCTTCTTGGCCGTCCGTTCCAGATTGTCGGGACAGTCGTCAACGGGGACAAACGCGGACGGACCATCGGCTTTCCGACTGCGAACGTCGAACCCGAACTCGGCACTTTTGTGCCCGGACGCGGCGTTTACGCTGTCCGGATCCGTGTACAGGAAAACTACTATGACGGTGTCTGCAACGTTGGCTACAAACCGACATTCAACAATCCAGACGTGAAAAAGCTGAGCATTGAAGTGTATATTCTCGATTTCAACAAAGACATTTATGGAGAACAAGTGACGGTCGAATGGCATCAGCGGATCCGGGATGAAAAGCGGTTTTCTGGCATCGATGAATTGAAAGCGCAGATCCAGAAGGATAAAGAAACTGCAATCCAGTTTTTCGGCAGCTTAAACTAAGCCGGGCAGTTGATTTTGAAAAAGTGATATGCTATGATTTACAAGTACTTAAAGTACGAACCATTGCTTGGCAATACGAATCACCAACGTTTGCTCGGTAATTGGGGATATTCGAAATTAGGAGGTGGAAACAGTATGGCAATCACTCAAGAGCGTAAAAATGAATTGATCAATGAATTTAAAGTGCACGAAACAGATACTGGATCTGCAGAAATTCAAATCGCCATTCTTACAGAAGACATCAACAACTTGAACGAGCACTTGCGTACTCACAAGAAAGATCACCACTCACGTCGTGGACTTTTCAAAATGGTAGGACGCCGTCGTAACTTGCTTAAATACTTGCGCGAGAACGATGTACAGCGCTACCGTGAGTTAATCTCAAAACTAGGCTTACGCCGATAATAGCAATTAGCAAAAGCGGGACTTGTCCCGCTTTTTCTTTATGCATAAAAGTTTTAACATTCAATCGCACTAAAGGTGCTTTTTTGATACACTACTAAAAGATACATAAAGTAGTTTTTGAAAGATTGTAAGAGAGAGGAGCTCGATTATGGAGCAAACGAAAAAAGTTTATACACTTGATTGGGCAGGCCGCGAATTGCAGGTCGAAGTCGGTCAATTGGCAAAACAGGCAAACGGAGCGGCTTTGATCCGTTATGGCGATACGGCAGTACTTTCTACAGCAACAGCTTCAAAAACCCCTAAAGCTACGGATTTTTTCCCGTTGACAGTAAATTACGAAGAGCGTCTTTATGCGGTAGGTAAAATTCCAGGCGGTTTCATCAAACGTGAAGGGCGCCCATCAGAAAAAGCGACATTGATCAGCCGTCTGATCGACCGTCCGATCCGTCCTTTATTCCCGGATGGCTTCCGCAATGAAGTGCAAGTCATTTCCATGGTGATGTCAGTTGACCAGGATTGCCCTTCTGAAATGGCAGCGATGTTCGGTTCTTCACTTTCCTTGATGATTTCTGATATTCCGTTTGATGGCCCGATTGCAGGTGTCATTGTCGGATTGATCGACGGTGAGTTTATCATCAACCCGACTAACGAACAACTGGAGCAAAGCTCGATCAACTTGACGGTTGCGGGAACAAAAGACGCTATCAACATGGTGGAAGCAGGTGCAAAAGAAGTTTCTGAGGAAACGATTCTAGAAGCCATCATGTTCGGCCATGAAGAAATCAAGAAATTGATCGCTTTCCAGGAAGAAATTGCAGCAGAAGTAGGCAAAGAAAAAACGGAAATCCAACTTTATGAACTAGATGCGGAACTTTCCGAAACAATCAGAGCTGTTGCTGAAACGGATTTGAAAACAGCGGTTCAAGTAAGCGAAAAACAAGCTCGTTCTGAAGCGATCAACGTTGTTAAAGAACGTGTATTGGTGACGTATGAAGACGCTGACGATGACGTGAAAAAACAAGTGAACCAGATTTTGGACAAGATGGTCAAAGAAGAAGTCCGCCGCTTGATCACGGATGAAAAGATCCGTCCGGACGGCCGTACCCCTTCTGAAATCCGTCCATTGTCTTCGGAAGTCGGCATTTTGAACCGTACACATGGTTCTGGATTGTTCACTCGCGGGCAAACCCAGGCAATGAGCATTTGTACGCTTGGCGCTCTTGGCGATGTTCAAATTATTGACGGCCTTGGAATTGAAGAATCCAAGCGCTTTATGCACCATTACAACTTCCCGTTGTTCTCTGTAGGGGAAACCGGTTTTCTTCGAGGCCCTGGCCGACGTGAAATCGGGCATGGTGCTCTTGGGGAACGCGCTCTGGAAGCTGTTATTCCGAACGAAAAAGATTTCCCGTATACAATTCGTCTGGTAGCTGAAGTGCTTGAATCGAACGGTTCAACTTCACAGGCAAGTATTTGTGCTTCAACTTTGGCGATGATGGATGCAGGCGTGCCATTGAAAGCGCCGGTTGCCGGCATTGCCATGGGACTTGTGAAAAAAGGCGACAACTATACAGTGCTTTCGGATATCCAAGGGATGGAAGACCATCTTGGCGATATGGACTTTAAAGTGGCAGGTACTGCAGAGGGGATCACGGCACTTCAAATGGACATCAAAATTGAAGGCCTTTCCCGCGAAATTCTGGAAGAAGCATTGACGCAAGCTCAAATTGGGCGAATTCACATCCTGGAATCGATGTTGGCGACCATTTCTGAACCGCGTGAACGTTTATCGCAATATGCGCCGAAGATTATCATGGTGAAGATCAATCCGGATAAAATCCGTGATGTAATCGGACCTGGCGGTAAAGTCATCAACAAGATCATTGATGAAACCGGCGTCAAAATCGATACGGAGCAAGACGGAACAATCTTCATCTCGTCTGTGAATCAGGATATGAACGAAAAAGCGAAAGCAATGATCGAAAACATCGTGCGTGAAGCAAAAGTCGGCGAATATTATGAAGGCAAAGTAAAACGAATTGAAAAGTTCGGTGCGTTTGTTGAATTGTTCCCTGGCAAAGACGGTCTTCTCCACATTTCTGAAATCCAGGAAGAACGGACAAAAGAAGTGGAAGATGTATTGAAACTGGATGATGTAGTGAAGGTGAAAGTGGTTGAAATTGACCGCCAAGGGCGCGTCAACCTTTCACGGAAAATTGTCTTGAAAGAAGAAAAAGAAGCGGCTGAAAAAGCCAGCCAATAAAATAAAGAAACACGGAAATTGCCAGCTTCTGTTGGCAATTTTTTCGTATAGGAGGACGGTTGGAGTGGTTACAACACATACTTGCGAAAATGGATTGCGCATCGTATCAGAACATATCCCGCATTTTCGCTCGGTTGCCGTCGGTGTTTTCGTAAAAGCGGGATCACGAGATGAATCGCCAGAAGAAAACGGCATTACACATTTTATCGAGCATATGCTATTCAAAGGAACCGAAACGCGTACAGCAAAACAGATAGCCCGCGAATTCGACCGCATCGGCGGGGACATCAACGCTTATACTTCCAAAGAATATACATGCTATTATGCGAAAGTTCTCGACCATCACGCAGAACATGCGGTGCGTGTAATTGCCGACATGTTTTTCAACTCGGTGATGGATCCGGCTGAAATCGACAAGGAAAGGCAAGTGGTTTTGGAAGAGATCAGCATGACCGAAGACATGGCGGATGACGATGTTCATGAACAGCTCTGGAAAGTGATGTATCCGCACCATTCTATCGGCGCGCCCATTTTAGGGACCACCGAAACACTTCCGCGGTTCACCAAAGAAAAGATCAAGGAATTTATGGATCGTTTCTATACGCCGAAGAATACAGTCGTCTCCATAGCGGGCAATATCACGCCGCAATTGATAAAAGTGGCCGAGACTCTTTTTGGTTCTTTCAAAAAAGAGGAAAGCCCAAAAATCCATATGCTGCCTGATTTTTCTTCTGGGTTTTCCTATAAAAACAAAGACACTGAACAAGGCCATCTATGCCTGGGTTATCCGGGACTTTCGTTGAACAATCCGGATATTTATAGCTTATCGGTATTGAACAACATATTAGGGGGTTCAATGTCTTCGCGCTTGTTCCAGGAAATCCGCGAAGAGCGCGGGTTGGCGTATTCGGTATACTCGTACCACTCGGCCTATTCCGATCACGGAACCTTAGCCATATACGGAGGAACCGCTGATGAACAGGTACCGGAACTGCAGGAAGTGATTCTTCAGTCGCTTGAAGAAATGCGTACCCAAGGTTTGGGGGCGGAAGAAGTGACAGATTCCAAGGAACAGCTAAAAGGCAATTTAATGCTTGGCCTTGAAAGCACGAGTTCCCGCATGAGCCGCAATGGCAAGCAGGAATTGATGCTTGGCAGGCACTTGGACTATGATGAAGTATTGGCGCTGATTGACGCGGTGTCACAGGAAAAAGTAGAATCGCTGATGAGCCTGATTGCCGGACAGCCGGCAATCTCCATCATCCGCTCGAAAGAAGCTTCCTCTTTATGAGGAAGCTTCTTTTTTAATCGATTCAATACTGCAGCAGGCTGAATTGTGGTACAATAACGCCAATATCATTGAAGGAGAGAAGCTTGTGAAATCATATAATGTTGCGATTATGGGGGCCACAGGAGCAGTGGGCCAACAAATGAAAGATCAACTTGAAAAAAGAAACTTCCCGGTAAAAAATATCGTCTTTTTGGCATCCAGCCGTTCTGCTGGCCAAGAAATCGATTTTAAAGGCGAAACTTATACCGTACAAGAAGCAGTGCCGGAATCATTTGAAGGCATTGACATCGCTTTATTCAGCGCTGGAGGCAGCATTTCTGAGAAATTTGCTCCAGAAGCTGTAAAACGCGGAGCGGTTGTCATCGATAATACCAGCGCTTTTCGCATGGACAAAGAAGTGCCGCTAGTCGTGCCTGAAGTGAACAAAAAGGATATCCAAACGCACAAGGGCATTATCGCGAATCCTAACTGTTCGACAATCCAGATGGTTTGCGCCCTTCAGCCGCTAAAAGAGCAGTATGGACTATCAAAAATTGTCGTTTCGACTTACCAGGCAGTATCCGGTGCAGGCGTTAACGCTATCAACGAATTGAAAAGCCAAAGTGCCGACTTTGACAATGCCAAAAATGCAGAAGCGAATGTATTGCCGGTAAAATCGGCCGACCGCCATTATCCGATCGCTTTTAACGCAATTCCGCAAATCGATCAATTTACAGATAACGGTTATACATTTGAAGAAATGAAAATGATCAACGAAACGAAGAAAATTATGCACGATGACACACTGTCAGTAGCTGCCACATGCGTCCGCCTTCCGGTCGTGACCGGGCATTCGGAATCCGTGTATGTGGAGCTTGAAGAGGCTCCGACGGTGGAAGAAGTGAAGCAGTCGATCGCAAAAGCGCCCGGCGTGGAATTGATGGACGACCCTGCCAACCAGGTTTACCCGATGCCGCTTATGGCTGCAGGACAGGATGAAGTTTTTGTCGGCCGCATCCGCCGAGATCTGGACAATCCAAATGGCTTCCACCTATGGGTCGTATCCGATAACCTGGTAAAAGGGGCGGCGCTAAATTCAGTGCAAATAGCTGAAGCTTTAGTGGAAGAACAAATCTTATAATCGTACAAAAACAACTGGATACAGCTTGGTGGACAAACCGGGGCAAGCCCCGGTTTGTTTTTTCTTTGGACTGTTTCCTATGATTCCCGTATAATAATATCTATGGATATGTACGGGTAAATTTTAGGAGGAAATTAAGTGGCTAAAATAAAAAATGAATTGATTAAAGTAATACCGTTAGGCGGAGTCGGCGAAATCGGCAAAGCGATGTACGTCATCGAAATTGATGAAGATTTATTTGTAGTGGATAGCGGATTGATGTTTCCGGAAGATGAAATGTTCGGAGTGGATATCGTTATTCCGGATATGAGTTATTTGGAAGAAAACAAAGACCGGGTTAAAGGGATATTCTTAACACACGGACATGAAGATGCAATCGGATCGATTGCTTACCTATTGAAAAAAATCCAGGCGCCTGTATACGGTTCGAAATTGACGATTGCGTTAGCGAAAGAACACATTAAAGAACAAGGATCATTAAAGCATGTGAAGTTTTTTGAAGTTACCAACAAGAGCCGCATGAACTTTGACACTACCCATGTGACGTTCTTCCATACTACACACAGCATTCCGGATGCTCTAGGAATTGTCTTCCATACTTCGGAAGGGGCAATTGTGCATACAGGAGAATTCAAATTCGACCAGTCGGCAAAAGGCAGCTACAAACCGGATATCGCCAAAATGGCGAAATTGGGAGAAGACGGGGTGCTTATGCTCCTTTCGGATTCCACTGAAGCCGAACGTCCTGGCCATACAACATCGGAAACCGTTATCGCTGATCATTTGCTGACAGCGTTCCATGCTGCACCGGGAAGAATTCTCGTTTCCCTTTATTCTTCGAATTTTATCCGCATTCAGCAAGTGTTCGATCTTGCGAAAATGACCGGGAAAAAAGTGGCGGTTGCCGGCAGAAGTCTGGAAAGCAGCTATGAAGTGGGATTGCGTCTAGGCTATTTGACGGTTGGTGAAGATACTGTCATTTCGTTGAAAGACCTGGAGCAATACCGTGATGATGAAGTTGTCATCATTGTCACAGGCAATCAAGGCGAACCGCTAGAAGCGCTTGATAAGATGGTGCGCAAACAGCACAAAGACGTGAAGATCAAGGATACGGATACCGTATTGATCACATTTACGCCGTCGCCCGGCATGGAAGTTCCAATGTTCCAGACGATGAACAAACTGGCGAAAGCCGGCGCCAATGTATTGACATCAAGCAAGAAAGTCCACGTTTCCGGCCACGGCAGCCAAGAAGACTTGAAAATGATGTTGAATATGATGAAACCGAAATATTTCATTCCGATCCAAGGCGAATACAAAATGCTGATCGCCCACTCGAAATTGGCCCAGCAAGTCGGTCTGCAAAAATCGGATATCTTCATTGCCGATAAAGGCGATATTGTGGAATACAAAAACGGTAAAGTACGCATGAGCGGGCGTGTTACTGCTGGAAACGTACTGATCGACGGCATTGGGATCGGCGACGTCGGAAACATCGTTCTGCGCGACCGCAAACTTTTATCCCAAGATGGTATTTTCATTGTTGTGGTCACATTGAACCGCAAAGAAAAGAAAATCGCTTCCGGCCCTGAAATGATCTCGCGAGGATTTGTCTACGTGCGCGAATCAGAGCAGCTGATGGATGAATCGGCTCAATTGGTCCGTAAAATCGTAGAAAAGTATGTAGCGAAAGAAACGTTCGAATGGAATAACATCAAACAGGAAATTCGTGATGCATTGAATTCTTATCTGTTCCAACAAACAAAACGCCGTCCGATGATCATCCCGATTATCATGGAATATTAAGAAAGAAAAAAGTAAAAGGATTTCCAGGCCGAAGGATCGGCGGAAATCCTTTTTCGATTATCTGAGAAATGAGGGATTAGAGTGCCACGGACTCGTCCAAAGAAAAAACAACAAGCGAAAACAAAAGCGAAAAAGAAACAGCCGATGCCAATGATTGCATTTGAAATGATCGGCCTTGTATTGATCGGGCTATCCGCCTTCATGGCCTTTCAGCTTGGAATCGTCGGGAAGATGCTTTATAACACAGCTGAAATTTTTGTAGGGTATTTGGCTTTCATGGTGCCGCTCGTACTGCTATTTGCAGCTGTCCATATCATGATCAAGCGCAGCTGGCCCCGCCCTAAGATGAAAACGGCAACAGGCGGCTTTTTCCTGTTCACAGGGACTTTGCTGATATGCCATTTGATTTGGGCTGCAGGATCCATACTGCCGATCACGTCAGCCAACGTACTGGCTGAAACGATCAGGGCTACAAAAGTGACCGGTACCATTTGGGAAAGTTATTCAGCAAGCGGCGGCGGAATTTTAGGGGCCGTCTTGTATTCGATATTCCATGTATTGTTCGCAACTGCAGGCACGTGGATTATTGCGCTTATTTTATTGTCCATAGGGGCCATCATTTTAACAGGCAAAACAGCGGCGCCGTTCATTGCAGAAAAAGTGCCAAGCCTGAAACCGTTGATGATCTCTGCACTTGACCGGTTCCAAAAGAGAAAACCGAAACGGAAAAAAATATCAGCGGCACGCAGCAAACCGGTTCTTGACCAGCCCTTTGAAGTGGACGAACAGCTGGATGACTATGAAGAAGATCCGTTGATTGTGCCGGTGGAGCAGCATGATGAACCAATCATTTCAGCGTTCACTGAAAATGTGAAGCCGAAAAAAGCCGAAGTGATGGAAGAACCGGAAGGACCGGAAGAAGTGATAACCGGTGAAGCGCCGCCGCGCGAAGATGGGGACATCACGTTGATGACGGCTGCGGAAGAATTGGAAAACGAGGAATACCAATTGCCTCCGATCAATTTGCTGGCCTTGCCGCCGCATAGCGACCAAAGCGGGGAATATGCCGGCATCCAGAAGAACGCGAAAAAACTTGAGAAGACGTTCCAAAGTTTTGGTGTACGGGCGAAAGTGACGCAAGTCCATCTCGGCCCGGCTGTAACAAAATACGAAGTATTGCCGGATACGGGCGTGAAAGTCAGCAAAATTGTCAGCTTATCCGATGATCTGGCCCTTGCGTTGGCTGCGCGGGACATACGGATCGAAGCTCCCATTCCAGGGAAATCGGCAATCGGAATTGAAGTGCCAAACAGCGAAGTTGCCGTCGTTTCTTTGAGGGAAGTTCTGGAGTCGGAAGAAAATGACAAACCGGACAAAAAGCTGCTGTTCGGTTTGGGCAGGGATGTATCCGGCCAGGCCGTAATGACAGAATTGAACAAAATGCCGCATTTATTGGTTGCGGGCTCCACAGGAAGCGGGAAGAGTGTCTGCATCAACGGCATCATTACGAGCATCATCATGCGGGCAAAACCGCATGAAGTTAAAATGATGATGATCGATCCGAAAATGGTGGAGTTGAATGTCTATAACGGCATTCCGCATCTGCTTGCGCCTGTAGTCACCGATCCCCGGAAAGCGGCCCAGGCGCTGAAAAAAATCGTTTCGGAAATGGAGCGGCGCTATGAACTGTTTTCCCATACCGGAACACGCAACATCGAAGGGTATAACCATTATGTCCAAACGTTCAATGATGAAAATGAAGAAAAACATCCGAAGTTGCCATATATTGTAGTCATTGTCGATGAATTGGCGGATTTGATGATGGTTGCATCAAACGAAGTCGAAGATGCCATCACCCGTATAGCCCAAATGGCGCGGGCGGCAGGTATTCATTTGATCATCGCCACACAGCGCCCAAGCGTCAATGTAATCACGGGAGTGATCAAAGCGAACATTCCTTCGCGCATCGCTTTTGCGGTTTCCTCTTCTATCGATTCCCGCACCATTCTGGATATGGGCGGAGCGGAGAAACTGCTTGGACGCGGCGATATGTTGTTCCTTGGGGCGGGCCAATCAAAGCCGGTCCGTGTGCAGGGTGCGTTCCTGTCGGATTCTGAAGTGGAAAAGATTGTGGATTTTTGTATCGAGCAGCAAAAAGCGCAATACCAGGAAGACATGATACCGACCGAAGTTGATGAAACGAAAATGGAAGAAGAAACAGATGAAATTTACGATGAAGCTGTACAATTGGTATCCGAAATGCAGACAGCTTCAGTCTCGATGCTGCAGCGGCGATTCCGTGTCGGATATTCCCGTGCGGCAAGAATCATTGACCAGATGGAACAGCGCGGTGTGGTCGGGCCTTATGAAGGCAGCAAGCCAAGAACGGTATTAGTGCCTAAACAAGAGGACTATTAAACCGATAAGGCGAGTTATAGTAGCACATATAATGATTTTTTTGTGGCAGAATATCACATTGAATAATTAGTATGTTATATTAATTCGCAAATTTCGACAAAAGTCTATTTATTTCCACTAACTTTAGTGTTATAGTATTTTTGGTTAGTAGGAATGTTTTACATCAGATGTCTGATCTCTGTCATTGGTGGTGAATCTTATGACAATCAAATCGGATCATCGTGCTTTGTATCTCCAAGTGATCGATCGAATGAAGCAGGATATTGCTGCTGGCGTCTACAAAGAAAAAGAGAAACTGCCGTCAGAATTCGAATTGGCCAAAACACTCGGAGTCAGCCGCGCTACGCTTAGAGAAGCGCTGAGGCTGCTGGAAGAAGACAATATCATTATTCGGCGCCATGGAGTAGGCACTTTTGTCAATCCGAAGCCTGTTTTTTCATCAGGCATCGAGCAATTGACCAGTGTGTCCGACATGATCCGCCAAGCGGGAATGGAACCGGGAGCCATTTATCTGAGCACCACGGAGTCCATTTCTTCGGAAGATGATATAAAACGCTTTCAATGCAGTGGCGATGATACAGTTATTAAAATCGAACGGGTCCGTACGGCAAATGGGGAACCTGTCGTCTATTGCATCGACACAGTTCCGTCGGGCTACTTGCCCGATGATTTTTTAGGGCGGACAGAAAGTTCTATTTTCTCTGCGTTAGAGGAATCCGGAGATACCCATATTGCCTATGCAGTAACGTTTATTGATGCCATCGGGTACCATGAAGATGCGTCCCCGATACTGGAATGTGATCCGGAAACCGCATTGCTGGTGTTGAAACAACTCCACTATGATGAAAAAGATCAAGTGGTGCTTTATTCAAAGAACTATTTCAAAGCTGATAAATTCAGTTTTCATGTAGTTCGTAAACGTGTGTAAAACAGAAAATTCCTGCTACTATGAAAAAATACCTTGGGGGTTATTACATTGACAAAACGTAAATTTGGTCTGGGCCTATCATTAATGCTTGCTGCAGGAACAATGCTTGCTGCATGCGGCAGCAGCGATGAAGGTTCTTCTACTGGTGGTTCTTCAGAAAGCGGCGGCGGAGAAGCAAGTGACTTTTCTGTAGCGATGGTTACTGATGTCGGCGGCGTAGATGATAAATCATTCAACCAGTCTGCTTGGGAAGGGCTTCAGCAGTTTGGGGAAGAAAACGGGCTTAAAAAAGGGAATGGCGGTTTTGACTACCTCCAATCTGCTTCAGATGCGGATTATAACACCAACTTGAACAACTTGATCCGCCGTGACTTTGATGTTGTTTTCGGCATCGGCTTCTTGATGGAAGGCGCTATAAAGGAAATTGCTGAACAGCAGCCGGAAGCTCAACTTGCAATCATTGATGCAGTGGTTGATGCTCCGAACGTAGCCAGCGTATTGTTCAAAGAGCAGGAAGCTGCTTACCTTGCAGGTGTAGCTGCAGCATTGATGACTGAAACGAATAAAGTTGGATTTGTCGGCGGTATGGAAATTCCGGTAATCGAACGTTTTGAAGCAGGTTTCCTTGAAGGTGTTAAAGCTGTAGACGATACGATTGAAGTCGATGTTCAATACACAGGTGCTTTTGATAAAGCGGAATTAGGCAAAACAACTGCGAACCGCATGTATTCTGGCGGAGCGGATATCGTGTTCCACGCTGCCGGCGCTACAGGCAACGGTGTTTTCACTGAAGCAAAAGAACGCAAAGAACAAGATCCAGATGCAAATATCTGGGTTATCGGTGTTGATGCTGACCAGTACGAAGAAGGCCAAGTGGGCGATGCGAACGTAACATTGACTTCAGCTTTGAAAGAAGTTGACCAAGCGGTAGTCGATATTGCCAACAAAGCGAAAGCCGGAGAATTCCCGGGCGGTGAAACAGTGGTTTATGGTTTAGCAGAAGACGGAGTCGGCCTTGCTGATCCACGCGGTGCTATTCCAGAAGACAAAATGGCTCAAATTGAAGAATACAAAGAAAAAATTGCAAGTGGAGAAATTAAAGTTCCAGAAACAGTAGAATAAGCCACATTTACTTGCGGTCATCATAAAGACCGGTTCAGCCGGTCTTTATGATTTTTTTTCGTCTAATTTCAGGGAAATTAATAGATGAAAGGCTTCTAGCAATGGAAGCCTTTCCTGTATTAATTAATATAAAAAGGTACCAGTTTTCGAGGGAGTGAAAACAGTGGAATATGTAATCGAAATGCTCAATATCCGAAAAGAATTCGGAACGTTCGTTGCCAATGACAACATTACGTTGCAATTGAAAAAAGGCGAAATCCATGCCTTGTTAGGTGAAAATGGTGCAGGAAAGTCAACGTTGATGAACGTTCTTTTCGGCTTATATCAGCCAGAAGGCGGGGAGATCCGTGTACGCGGTGAGAAAGTGAACATCACAGATCCGAATGTCGCGAACGATTTAGGGATTGGAATGGTTCACCAGCATTTTATGCTGGTCGAAAATTTTTCGGTAACAGAAAACATTATCTTAGGAAGCGAACCGACCAAATACGGCATCACCAATAAAAAAGATGCAGCAAAAAAAGTGCAGGCACTTTCCGAGCAGTATGGCTTGAATGTGGATCCTAATGCCATCATCGAGGATATATCCGTCGGTATGCAGCAGCGTGTTGAAATTTTAAAAACATTATACCGAGGAGCTGACATTCTGATTTTCGATGAGCCGACAGCATCCCTGACGCCGCAAGAAATTGTCGAATTGATTCAGATCATGAAGCGGCTGATTGCAGAAGGCAAATCGATTATTTTGATCACCCACAAACTAAAAGAAATCATGGACGTTTCCGACCGCGTTACGGTCATCCGCAAAGGACAAGGCATCGGTACGGTGATCACATCCGAGACAAATCCGGATGAACTGGCAGCGCTTATGGTCGGCCGCCAAGTGGAATTCAAGACGAACAAAGGAAAAGCTTCCCCGAAAGAAAATATTTTAGATGTGAAAGGTTTGACGGTGGAAGATTACCGCGGCGTGGAAAAAGTGAAGAACTTGAGCTTGAACGTCCGCCAAGGCGAAATTGTCGGGATTGCAGGAATTGATGGCAACGGACAGACGGAATTGATCGAAGCGATTACCGGCCTCCGGAAAGTGAAGAGCGGGACCGTTTCAATCCATGGGAAAGACATTACAAACTTAAAACCACGCCGAGTTACAGAAGCTGGAGTGGGACATATTCCACAAGACCGGCACAAGCACGGATTGGTATTGGATTTCCCGATCGGGCACAACATTTCCTTGCAGACCTATTATAAAGGGCCGATTTCAAAATCAGGAATCATCGATTACGATAAAATCGAGAAAAAAGCGCTGGAAATTATTGAGGCTTATGATGTCCGGACACAAGGGCCACATACTCCGGCACGGGCATTATCAGGAGGGAACCAGCAAAAAGCGATCATCGGGCGCGAAGTCGACCGCAATCCGGAGCTATTGATCGCGGCACTTCCTACGCGCGGACTTGATGTAGGCGCGATCGAATTTATCCATAGCCGCTTGATTGAACAGCGCGACAACGGCAAAGCTGTTCTACTAATATCGTTCGAGCTGGATGAAGTTATGAATGTTTCCGATCGCATAGCAGTAATCCACGATGGGGAAATCGTGGACGTCGTTCTTCCGGAAGAAACGACCGAGCAGCAGCTTGGGTTGTTGATGGCGGGCCATCACATCCGCGAAAATAACAAAGCAGATGGTTTGACGAAGAGAGGTGGGGATCAGCATGTCGAATAGAGCAATAAATCTACTGGTCCCGATTGTTTCCGTTATATTAGGGCTAGTAGTCGGCGCGATTATCATGCTTATCAGCGGCTTTGATCCGCTAGCCGGATATTTGGCGCTTTGGAATGGGATTTTTGGTGACCTGTATACAATTGGAGAAACAATCCGGCAAATCACCCCTTATATATTAGCGGGCCTTGCAGTAGCATTCGCTTTCCGTTCGGGATTGTTTAATATCGGTGTTGAAGGGCAATTGATTGTTGGCTGGTTTGCAGCTGCATACGTAGGAATGGCAGTAGAATTGCCAAAAGTCATCCACTTGCCCCTGGCTATTCTGGCTGCGGCAGTGGCAGGCGGGCTTTGGGGATTTATACCGGGATTGCTTAAGGCAAAGTTTCATGTACATGAAGTTATCGTAACGATTATGATGAATTACATCGCATTGCATACAACGAATGCATTGATTAAAACTGTATCAGACGGCGGCGACAGCACAGAGCCGGTTTTCGCAAGCGCATCATTGCGTTCCGAGTTTTTCGAGAATCTGACTGATTTCTCCCGCCTTCATTATGGAATTTTTGTGGCGCTCGCAATGGTTTTGGTAATGTGGTTCATCTTGGATAAGACCACGCTCGGCTTTGAATTAAAAGCAGTAGGCTTTAACCAGAATGCTTCTCAATATGCAGGAATGAATGTCAACAAAAACATCATCCTGGCAATGGTCATCTCAGGCGCTTTCGCCGGCCTTGGCGGTGCGATGGAAGCCCTTGGAACATTCGAGTATGTTTCGTCCAAGGGCGGTTTCACCGGTATCGGCTTTGACGGCATCGCGGTCGCCTTGTTGGGCATGAATACACCGCTTGGCGTAATTTTCGGCGCCACTTTATTCGGTTCCCTGAAATATGGCGCACTGAACATGCCGAATGCCGCCGGGATACCAATAGAAATTGTGGAAATCGTCATCGCGGTCATTATTTTCTTCGTAGCTTCTGGCTACGTAATCCGCTGGCTTCTGCAGCGGGCAGCTATTAAGAAGGAGGCGAAGTAATATGAGTTTCTTGGAAGTTTTGTATTTCATCGTTCCTTCGGCGATATTTTACGCAGCTCCACTTATTTTTGTAGCAATAGGCGGGGTCTTCTCGGAAAGATCTGGAGTCGTCAATATCGGACTTGAAGGTCTTATGGTTATCGGGGCCTTTATCGGAATCTTGTTCAACTTGTTTTTCGCGGATATGTTCGGAGGGGCAACGCCTTGGCTTGCCTTGGTTGCTGCTATGGTCGCCGCGCTCTTGTTATCACTCCTGCACGCGGTCGCTTCTATATCTTTCCGTGCGGATCAAGTAGTATCAGGGGTAGCCATCAACTTGTTGGCCATCGCCTTAGCGTTGTATTTGGTCCAGAAAATTTTTGGCAAAGGCCAGACGGATTTCATCACAGAACGCTTTGGGCGTTATAATGTGCCATTCTTGCAGGATATCCCGCTTATTGGCCCTATGTTCTTCAAATCCGTTTATAATACGTCCATTTTAGCGATTGTCGTTGCCATCCTCGCTTGGTTCGTCATTTACAAAACGCCATTCGGCTTGCGTCTGCGTTCAGTCGGAGAACATCCGATGGCTGCTGATACGATGGGGATCAATGTGAGTAAAATGCGTTATGTTGCGGTTATGATCTCAGGAGCACTGGCCGGTATTGGCGGGGCAATCTATGCCCAGACGATTTCCGGCGACTTCGGCCATGCAACAATCAACGGCCAAGGATTCATGGCGCTTGCGGCAATGATTTTCGGCAAGTGGCATCCGCTTGGCGCGATGGGAGCAGCAATCTTTTTCGGATTTGCCCAATCATTAAGTATTGCGGGTCCATCCATCCCTTATGTCCAGGAAATTCCAAGTGTGTTTTTATTGATTCTTCCTTACGTGCTTACGATTTTAGCACTGGCCGGTTTTATTGGCCGCGCCAATGCACCAAAAGCGAGCGGGAAGCCCTATATTAAAGGTGAACGCTAATCTATCAAAAAAGCCGTCGTTGCGACGGCTTTTTTTTATGCCCGAAAAGAGAAGCTGGCAGCGTACGGAATCTGATCCGGCATCTGCAGATTGTCGACTCCAGCACTTGTCGGAACTGAACAGACGCTTCCGCTTTTCTTTATTTGCAATTAGCGGAAAAGGTTCGGTATAGTTAGAAGATGAACGATGAGAGGGGATTTTGCATGTTTCAGACGATAAATGTGGCTAAAGGCGTGAATGTGCACGTTAATCAAACTACACAATTCAAGACGATAAATTTTTCAATCCGGTTCAAGGATAAATTGACGAAAGAAAAAGCGTCTGCACGATCGGTTTTGGCGAACGTCCTTCAGCACAGCAATGAAGTATATCCTTCCCACACCGCTTTGCGGATGGTGCTGGATGACCTGTATGGAACTTCGTTGTATATGGATTCCACAAAAAGAGGAAACGAGCATATTGTCACTTTAAACGTTGAAACGGTCAATGACGAGTATTTATCGGAAAGCGGCGTTTTGGAAAAAGTGATGAACTTGATGTACATTGTCCTGTTCAAGCCGAATTTCGAAGCCGGTTTGTTCAAACAATCCATATTTGAAAGGGAAAAAAGCGCCATCAAAGAACGGATTGAATCGGTATTTGATGAAAAGACCCGCTATGCGCAACAGCGGATGCTGGAACATGCTTTGCCAGACCACCCGGCTTCAATCAGCCCGAACGGAACAATTGATGATGTGGAAAGTGTGACCAACGAACTGCTGGTGGCGGAATACCGCACCATGATTGAAGAAAATGAAATCGAAATTTATGCTGTCGGCGATATCCAGCCTGAAACGGTCGCTTCTTACATCCGTGAATTTTTCCATTTCGGCGACCGTGAGAAGCCGATTGCAGCGCCTCCGCTTGAGTTGAAAAAGCCGGAAGAGCCGCACGTGCGGGAATTTGAAGTTATGAAGCAAGGGAAACTTCATTTGGCATTCTATACGCCTGTCACCTTCAAAGATGAAAAATTCCCGATCATGCAATTGATGAATGGTGTTTTGGGAGGTTATGCCCATTCTAAATTGTTTGTAAATATCCGTGAAAAAGAAAGCATGGCTTATTATGTGTCCAGCTCCTATGCTTCTCAGTTCGGCTTGTTGTTTGTTCTTGCAGGAATTGATGCGAATCTGGAGGAAAAAGCGGTCAAGCTGATTCTCGAGCAATTGGAAGAAGTGAAAAAAGGCAATATAACCGACACAGAACTCGACCAGACAAAAGCATTGCTGACCAATCAGCTCAAAGAAGCGCTCGATTCGGCCCGCGGCCAAATCGAAATATATGATCAATACATGGAGTTGTCGGATTCTTTTGAACCGGAAGACCTCATCAAGAGATGGAAGAATGTCACAAAAGAAGATATTGCCGCAGTGGCCCAGGACATTTCATTGGAAATGACGTACTTCTTATCAGGCAAAGAGGAGGATTCAGATGAATAAAGTACAATTTGAACAACTAGACGAAACGCTTTATCATGAAAAACTTGATAACGGCCTTGAAGTATACATCTTGCCGAAAAAAGGTTTTTCGAAGACATATGCCACATTCACCACCAAATACGGGTCGATTGACAATAATTTTGTGCCGCTGGGAGAAACAGAACCGATCAAAGTTCCTGACGGCATCGCCCACTTTCTTGAACACAAAATGTTCGAAAAAGAAGAAGGGGATATTTTCCAGCAGTTCAGCAAACAAGGTGCTTCCGCAAATGCATTCACATCATTTACACGGACGGCTTATTTGTTCTCAGCAACCGGAATGATCCAGGAAAATGTTGAAACACTATTGGATTTTGTGCAGGAACCTTATTTCACCGAAAAGACGGTGGAAAAAGAAAAAGGGATCATTGCGCAAGAAATCACGATGTACGACGATCAGCCCGATTGGCGCTTGTATTTCGGCATCATTGAAAATCTTTATAAAAATCATCCAGTGAAAATCGATATCGCGGGGACAGTGGAATCCATACAAGATATTACGGCAGAACATCTTTACACGTGTTACCATACGTTCTACCACCCATCGAATATGATGCTGTTTATTGTCGGGGCTGTTGAGCCGGAAAGCATGATGGCTTTTGTGCGGGAGAACCAAGCGGAAAAAACGTTTGAAGAACCGGCAGACATCCAGCGCATTTTCCCGGAAGAACCGGTGGAAGCTGCCCTTAAGGAACGTACGCTTGAAATGAGTGTCCAAAAGCCGAAAGTATTTGTGGGCATCAAACCGGAAACGGTGAATCTGTCCGGCCCTCAAATGTTGAAGCATGAACTGGCTGCCCAACTGGCATTCGAATTGCTGTTTGGCCGCACATCCGATTTTTATCATCATGCATATGAGAGCGGCCTGATTGATGAATCGTATTCGTTCGACTATTCATTGGAGAACGGATTTGGCTACGCTCTTATCGGCTCTGACACCCAAAAGCCGAAAGAACTGGCTGAAGAAATCCAGAACACTGTTCAGCGTGCGCAAGAACTATGGCCATTCGGACAAGCGGATTTGGATCGGGTACGCCGGAAAAAAATCGGCTTTTTCCTGAGAGCGCTAAACTCGCCTGAGTATATCGCCAATCAGTTTACGCGCTATGCCTTCAATGATATGAACCTGTTCGATGTTGTCCCGACCCTTGAAGCGCTAAGCGTTGAAGATTTGCAAGATGCTTTTTATGCAATATGCGGTGAAAGCCAGCGTTCCGTTTTTACTATTGTCCCGCCGAAAAAGGACAGCGAATGAAAAAGTTTGCCGTTGTCCTCGGAGCGTCCGGGGAAATCGGGGAAAAGATTGCCCGCCAACTTGCAGATTCCAAGTGGTCCGTCTATTTGCACTGGAATTCCAGGCCGCTTGATGACCTTGCTGCGGAATTGAAAGCCGGCTATCCGGATCAGGAGTTTGTTCCGGTAAGAGCGGATTTTGCCGAAAACGGAGCAGCTGAAAGGTTGGCTGGGCAAGTTTTTGATGCAGCGTGCATCGTCGTAGCGAGCGGGCATGCATTGTATAAAATGCTGATTGATACAACAGATCCTGATATAGAAGAACTTTGGCAAGTGCATGTTAAAAATCCAGTGAGTGCCATCCGGCTCATTTCCCCCTTTTTCCACAGGCATTCCAAGTCTTATGTGGTTTTCATTTCTTCTATCTGGGGAGAAATCGGCGCTTCGATGGAAACGGCGTATTCCGCGGTAAAAGGGGCGCAGTTGGCATTCGTCAAAGCGTATGCTAAAGAAATGGCGGCATCCGGCACCCGGGTCAATGCTGTATCTCCCGGTTTTATTGCGACGAAAATGAACAGCTCATGGTCGGAAGAAGAGCTGAAAGCAATTGAGGATGAGATTCCGCTCGGGCTTGGAACCCCACAGGATGTCGCGGATGCGGTGGATTTCCTAGTGAATGGAAAAGCCGATTACATGACTGGCCAGACATTGCGCGTCAATGGCGGGTGGCATATGTGAATGGCAGTGCATTGCTCCTATAGTCCCCCTTTTCTTGAAGCGGCAAATCCGCTATTATAAGAGAGGGGAACTAGAGGGACAATACTCCGAAGAGAAAGGGCGGAAGAACAATGATAGAGTGGTATTTTGAATACGAGATCCAAGTGAATCGCCCTGGTTTGTTAGGAGATATTGCTTCGCTCCTCGGTATGCTGCGGGTTAATATTGTCACTATCAATGGTGTGGACCAGGGCAGGCGCGGAATGCTCTTGCGTACGGAGAATTACGTCCAGCTGGAGCGTTTTGAACAGATTGTTTCCACAATTGAGACTATTGTCGTAACCAAGTTCCGTGAACCGAAGCTGCGAGATATTCTGGCAGTTCGCCATGGGCGGTATATCCAACGGGATGTTGATGACCGCAAGACGTTTCGTTTTGTGCGGGATGAACTTGGGCTTTTAGTGGATTTCATGGCTGAAATTTTCAAGCAGGAAGGCCATAAACTGGTTGGATTGCGGGGTATGCCGCGTGTCGGTAAAACTGAGTCGATTGTCGCTGCAAGCGTTAGCGCGAACAAAAAATGGATCTTCCTTTCTTCTACGATGATCAAGCAAACTGTGCGCAACCAGCTGATGGGCGATGAGCGCAGTGAAAACAATATTTTTATCCTGGACGGCATAGTGACGCGCAAAGCATCAGATGAACGCCATATGCAGCTTGTAAGGGAAATGATGCGGATGCCTACTATAAAAGTAGTTGAACATCCGGATATGTTTGTGCAGCAATCGGATTATAGCATTGAAGATTTCGATTACATTATCGAGCTGCGCCATCATCCTGACGAAAAAATTACATATGAAGTATTGGAGAAAAACGACTTTATGAACGAAGAAAACCAGACGAACATGTTTGGCGGATTTAACTTTTAAGTAGGCAGGTGGTTGTGTTGAGCGAATTGGGTACTCGTTTGAAAGAAGCGAGAATCGCAAAAGGATATAGTTTAGAAGATTTGCAAGGGGTAACAAAAATTCAAAAACGCTATTTGGCCGGAATAGAAGAAGGCGATCATAGCATGATGCCGGGACCTTTTTACGTGCGGGCATTCATCAAACAATACGCGGAAGCGGTCGGCTTGAATTCGGACGAATTGCTGGAGCATCATAAAGCCGAAGTTCCGGAAAAAGTGAAGGAAGACGTCCGGGCGCCGATTGCAGCACCGACGCCTTCACGCAGGCAGACGTTCGCGAAAAGTTCATCAAGTGGACTTGGCGAAGTGATGCCGAAAATTATTGTTGCACTATTTATTGTGGTTATCATCGGCGTAGTATGGTTTTTCTATCAGTTTCTTGCCACAAACAATCCAACGGAAGAAGTGGAAGAAGACGGCGGCGTTCAATACGAAGAGCCGGCAGATTCTGAAGAAGAGGAAGCTCCGGCTGCTGAGGAAGAGCCGGCTGAAGAAACGGCACCAGAAGAGCCGGCTGAAGAAGAACCGGCTGCGAGCTTAGAAGAACAAGGGACCGAAGGCGAAACGACGACGTATGTGTATACTGGCCCTGCGGAAAGAGAGCTTCAGATCGAAGCGTCTGGCGCTTCATGGGTATCGGCGACTGACCAAAACCAGCAGGAATTGATGGATCCGGCCCGTACGATGCAGGACGGTGACAGCGAAACCGTCGATCTTGAAGGGGTTACGCAAGTGCGCGTCCGTATTGGGGCAACCTCCAACGTGACATTGACGGTGAATGATGAACAGGTTGAGTATGCGCAAGACGCTATCACTCAAAATATTGTGATTCGTTTTGAAGACGAAGAATAGCCATCAACAGATGGCTATTTTTCTTGATAGGCAGAAAGGAGAAGCATATATGAATATACCGAATAAGATTACCATATCCCGCATATTGCTGATCCCGATTTTTATGGCAGTCATGCTGATCGATTTTAATTGGGGCACGATGACGCTTTTTGGAGCGACTATGCCGGTTACCCATTTTGTCGGAGGGATGATTTTTCTCTTTGCTTCTTTGACTGATTGGGTGGATGGCTATTATGCAAGAAAATACAACTTAGTGACAACATTCGGGAAATTTCTGGATCCACTGGCTGACAAACTGCTTGTCTCTGCGGCACTGATCATCCTAGTGGAACTTGGATTCGCTCCATCATGGGTTGTAATCCTGATCATAAGCCGTGAATTTGCTGTTACCGGCCTTCGCTTGGTGCTTGCTGGAGAAGGGGAGGTCGTGGCGGCAGGTGGACTTGGAAAAATCAAGACTACGGCGCAAATCATTGCCATCATTACATTGCTGCTTCACAACACGATTTTTACAGCAATCAACATTCCATTTGCGGAAATCATGCTCTATATCGCTTTGATTTTCACAGTGTGGTCGGGTTGGGACTATTTTTACGCAAACCGCCGTGCATTGCTGGCTTCGAAATAAGTCCAGGGCGGCGGAAAGCTTTACTTTGCAGTTGATACCCCCGGTGGACGGGTCAGGAGGAGTGGTTACTAGTGAACGCAGAAATTATTGCTGTTGGATCTGAACTATTATTAGGACAAATCACAAATTCGAATGCTCGTTTTTTATCGAGCCATCTGGCAGAAATCGGCATCAATGTCTATTATCACACCGTAGTCGGCGACAACGCCGAACGGTTGAAAGATGCAATCGAAATCGCGGAAAGTCGCGCGGACTTGATCATTTTCACTGGCGGCCTCGGGCCCACGAAAGATGATTTGACGAAAGAAACCATTGCCCGGCATTTGGGCACTACATTGGCAATGGACGAAGAGGCACTTGAGTCCATCGTCGCTTTTTTTGATCGTGCTGGCCGTTTCATGACGGAAAACAACAAAAAGCAGGCATTGGTTTTGGCAGGCAGCGAAGTGCTGGTCAACAACCATGGCATGGCGCCGGGCATGCTGTATAAAACTGACAGCCATCTTTATATGCTGCTTCCGGGACCGCCAAAAGAAATGGAGCCAATGTTCCAATTCGAGGCAAAGCCGAAACTTGCAAAAATATTGAACAAGGAAGACGTCATTTTATCGCATGTACTGCGCTTCTATGGCATCGGAGAAGCTGAACTGGAAGACCGACTTCAAGATATATTGGACAGCCAGACCAATCCAACCATCGCTCCTCTTGCTTCAGACGGCGAAGTGACGCTGCGGATTACAGCAAAAACAAATACGGAGCAGGAAGCCTGGACTTTGATTGACGGAGCCAAGGCTCAGATTTTAGAGCGGGTCGGCCAGTATTTGTATGGCTATGACGACGATTCCCTCGCTTCCAAAACCGTGGAACTGCTGAAGGAGCAATCCAAAACCATTTCAGCGGCTGAAAGTTTGACTGCGGGCTTGTTCCAATCGGAACTTGCTTCAGTGCCAGGGGCGAGTGCTGTTCTGGCTGGTGGCGTAATCGCTTATAATGAGGAAATGAAAATCGAGCATCTTGGTTTGCCGCAGGAGCTGTTGAAGGAATATGGAGTAGTGAGCGAGCAGACCGCTGTCGCCATGGCGGAAGGAGTACGCGAGAGATTCCAGACCGATATCAGTGTCAGCCTGACAGGAGCCGCAGGGCCTGATGCGCACGGGGACCAGCCGGCAGGAACAGTATGGATAGGCATAGCGACAGCAGAAGAAACAACGGCCTACCGGCTTCAACTGTCGGGTATGCGCAACACCAACCGTTTAAGAGCGGTCAAATTGGCCCTTTCATATGTGATACGGACGCTTACAGACGGCAACGCACGCAAAATTTAATTTTGCGTGCGTTTTTTCGCTCAAATCCTGATTTTGCTCTATAAATAAGGGGTAAATATAATATATGCAAATAAAAAACCGAATAAACGTTCGCGTTTTTCTTGTGTATTTCTCAATAACCTAGTATACTAGAGACAGGTAGAAAAAATGGTTTTAATTAGAGGAGGATTTCTTTTGAGCGATCGTAAAGCAGCGTTAGAAATGGCTTTAAAAGGTATAGAAAAACAATTCGGTAAAGGTTCTGTCATGAAATTAGGAGAACAAAGCGACCGCAATGTATCTTCAGTTTCAAGTGGTTCATTGGCACTTGATTCTGCACTAGGAATAGGCGGATATCCGCGCGGACGCATTATCGAAGTATACGGACCTGAAAGTTCAGGTAAAACAACAGTCTCCCTTCATGCAATTGCAGAAGTTCAGGCTGCTGGCGGAACTGCCGCTTTCATCGATGCGGAGCATGCACTAGATCCGCTATATGCTAAAAAACTTGGCGTCAATATTGATGAATTGTTGTTGTCTCAGCCGGATACAGGAGAGCAGGCACTTGAAATTGCAGAAGCTCTTGTACGAAGCGGTGCGATTGACATCGTTGTTATTGACTCGGTAGCTGCACTTGTGCCAAAGGCGGAGATTGAAGGGGAAATGGGCGACTCGCATATGGGCTTGCAAGCGCGTTTGATGTCCCAAGCTCTTCGTAAATTATCAGGTGTAGTCAACAAATCCAATACAATTTTCATCTTCATCAACCAGATCCGCGAAAAAATCGGCGTTATGTTCGGTAACCCTGAAACTACGCCAGGCGGACGCGCATTGAAATTCTACTCGTCCATCCGTTTGGAAGTGCGCCGTGCAGAAGCTTTGAAATCCGGAGCGGAGATCATCGGCAACAGAACAAAGATCAAAATCGTTAAGAACAAGGTTGCTCCGCCGTTCCGCACAGCTGAAGTGGATATCATGTATGGAAAAGGGATTTCCCGTGAAGGCGAAATCGTCGATATTGGTTCAGAGCTGGATATCATCCAAAAGAGCGGTTCTTGGTATTCATATAACGAAGAACGCATTGGCCAAGGCCGTGAGAACGCTAAGCAGTTCCTGCTTGCCAATCCGGAAATCCGCAATGACATCGCGAACAAAATCCGCGAGTCTTACGGCATGGCTGCAGCATCTTATACAATTGCTGCCCGTAAAGAAGAGGAACCGGAAGATTTCGGTTTATTGATTGACGACGAAGAATAAGAAAAGAGCCAGCAACATCTGTCTTCTTTAAAAAGCCGTTCAGCTTACACTGGACGGCTTTTCTCTATGTTCTTTTGAAGCCGCCGTTGGCTATACAAGATTCAAGGGGAGACGCCGCTCCGCCAATCCATCTTATGCCTGTCGAATCTACACGGCCGACTGGGCTTTTCGCTGTCTAGACTACGTCGGCCAGATTCTCGGGTCATAAGCCGTTTCGGCTATGCGGCAAAAATGCCGCTCCGCCAATCCGTCTTATGCCTGTCGAATCTACACGGCTGACTGCGCTTTTCAATGGCTAGACTCCAGCGCCTAGTTCCTCGAGCCGATTCGGTCTTGAAGCCATGGCAAAAGAGCGCCATGGCGTCCAAGCCCTCCAGCGCTTGTCGGAACTGGCCAGGCGCTTCCGCTTTTCCATAGCTCCATGGGTTGACATGGTATAAGTCCATCTATACAATTAAAATTGTATAATTTAATTTTTTTTAAACGATTTATAGGTAAAAAATCTTTTATTATTCATCATTTTGAAAAGGTAATACGAATAGCAAGAGGAGGTGTCCGAATGGGTTTTACTGAGATCATCTTCGCTTTGCTTGGCATCATTGTCGGTGTAGTTGTTGGATATTTTGCGTTGAAAAAATCAAATGATTCCAAAGTGGCAGGCGCCAAAAACTCCGCAGAGCAAATTCTTGAAGATGCGAAACGAGAAGCGGAAGCGCTGAAAAAAGAAGCCTTATTGGAAGCGAAAGACGAAAATCATAAATTGCGTACTGAAACAGAATCTGAAATTCGGGAACGCCGATCTGAACTTCAAAGACAAGAAAATCGGTTGTTGCAGAGAGAAGAAAATTTAGATCGCAAGGATGATGCTTTAAACAAAAGAGAAGCGAGTCTTGAACGCAAAGACGAAGCGCTCGCAGAAAAACAACAGCATATTGTACAGATGGAAAGCAGAGCTGAAGAGTTAGTCCGTCAGCAACAGGCCGAAATGGAACGCATTTCCGCTTTGACCCGCGAAGAAGCGAAAGGAATCATCTTGCAGGAAGTTGAAAATGAACTTTCAACGGATATTGCGGCGATGATCAAAGAAACCGAAGCGCGTGCAAAAGAGGAATCGGACAAGAAGGCCAAAAATATCCTTTCATTGGCAATGCAGCGTTTTGCAGCAGACCATGTAGCAGAAACTACAGTTTCTGTGGTCAACTTGCCGAATGATGAGATGAAAGGCCGCATCATCGGGCGCGAAGGCCGAAATATCCGGACGCTCGAAACGTTGACTGGCATCGATTTGATTATTGATGATACACCAGAAGCAGTCATTTTATCTGGATTTGATCCAATCCGCCGCGAGACAGCGCGTCTGGCACTGGAGAAATTAGTGTCTGATGGCCGCATCCATCCGGCGCGCATCGAAGAAATGGTAGAAAAATCAAGACGCGAAGTAGATGAACAAATCCGCGAAATTGGGGAACAGACCACTTTTGACGTAGGCGTCCATAATCTGCATCCGGACTTGATCAAGATTCTAGGCCGTCTGCGTTACCGCACTAGCTACGGACAGAATGTCCTGAAGCATTCTGTTGAAGTAGCCTTCCTCTCCGGCTTAATGGCAGCAGAACTTGGCGAAGATGTGACTTTGGCAAGGCGTGCTGGCCTTCTTCACGATATCGGGAAAGCCATCGACCATGAAATAGAAGGAAGCCACGTGGAAATCGGCGTGGAACTTGGCACGAAATATAAGGAGCATCCGGTTGTCATCAACAGTATCGCTTCCCACCACGGAGACACGGAGCCGACCTCAATCATTTCGGTGATTGTCGCAGCGGCTGACGCCTTATCGGCAGCGCGCCCAGGTGCCCGGAGCGAAACACTGGAAAATTACATCCGCCGCTTGGAGAAGCTTGAAGAGATTTCGGAATCATATGAAGGCGTTGAGAAGTCGTTCGCCATTCAAGCGGGACGCGAAATCCGCATCATGGTCCGTCCGGAACAAATTGACGACATGACAGCACATCGCCTTGCCCGTGACATCCGTAAACGGATTGAAGAAGAGCTGGATTATCCTGGGCATATCAAAGTTACAGTGATCCGGGAAACAAGAGCAGTTGAATACGCAAAATAATACGATAAAGGCTTCGATGAATGTCTATTCAAAGAAGCCTTTTTCTTATGGAAAAAGGTGACTATATGAAAATTTTATTTATCGGTGACATTGTCGGCTCGATCGGAAGAGATGCATTGGAATCTTATTTACCCCGTTTAAAACGAAAATATGCGCCTGATGTGGTAATCGCGAACGGCGAGAACGCAGCGGCCGGCCGCGGCATCACCAAAGCCATTTACCAGGATCTTTTGTTTATGGGCGTGGATATGGTGACAATGGGCAACCACACATGGGATCAAAAAGAAATTTTTGATTTTATCGATGAAGTGGACTATTTGATCCGCCCGGCAAACTTTTCGGACGAAGCTCCTGGGCGAGGAATGGCCACCGTGACCAAAAACGGCCAGACTCTATCTGTCATCAATCTGCATGGCCGTGTGTTCTTGCCGCCGCATGAAGATCCGTTCAAAACGGTGGATGCGCTGATGGAAGAAGCCAAAGCCATATCACCGCTCGTTTTCGTCGATTTCCATGCAGAAGCGACCAGTGAAAAAATCGCTATGGGATGGCATCTGGACGGCCGTGCCTCCGTCGTCGTCGGAACCCATACCCATGTGCAAACGGCCGATGCCCGCATTTTGCCAAAAGGCACTGCTTATATCTCGGATGTCGGCATGACTGGCCCTTACGATGAAATCCTGGGCATGACAAAAGAATCGGTTTTATACCGCTTTAAAACCAATATGCCGACACGTTTCGAAGTGCCGAAAAAAGGGCGGCCGGTCATCAGCGGTTTTTTTGCTGATGTGGACAACCAAACCGGAAAAGCAACATCTTTTGAACGCATCTATATCAATGAAGACTATCCGTTTGAAGGCTGAAAAATGCCTTCTTGTCGATTCTCCGACAATTAGTGCGCGCGCCTTGTAGAGCGGACGTTGTATTCAGTATAATAAGGTATTGATTGAAAGGGGTTTTTTCATGAATGAGGAACAGCGATTACAGTCAACTCAAGTGATAGCGACACCGGCCAAACCTGAAAAGGATTACAGCCAATACTTTCAAAGCGTATATACGCCGCCTTCATTGAAGGATGCAAAAAAACGCGGAAAAGAAGAAGTCGCTTATTTTGATAATTTTAAGATCGATCCAAGATTTGCGGAAATGGGTAAAGGCCGCAAATTTTATATCCGTACTTACGGCTGTCAAATGAACGAGCACGACACGGAGGTCATAGCCGGCATCTTGATGCAGCTCGGTTACGAAATTACTGATTCCGTGGACGATGCGAACGTCATTCTGTTGAATACATGCGCTATTCGTGAAAACGCCGAAAACAAAGTGTTCGGCGAACTTGGCCATTTGAAACCATTAAAACTTGAAAATCCGGATGTCCTGATCGGGGTTTGCGGATGCATGTCCCAAGAGGAGTCGGTAGTCAATAAAATCCTGAAAACATATGACCAAGTTGATATGATTTTCGGTACCCACAATATCCATAGGCTGCCGGAAATCTTAAACGAAGCGTACCTGTCGAAAGAAATGGTCATCGACGTCTGGTCAAAAGAAGGCGATGTCATTGAGAACTTGCCAAAAGTCCGCAAAGGGAAGATCAAAGCGTGGGTAAACATCATGTATGGCTGCGACAAGTTCTGTACATATTGCATCGTGCCGTATACGCGAGGCAAAGAACGTTCACGCCGCCCCGCTGATATCATCCAGGAAGTCCGGCATCTGGCCGCACAAGGCTATAAGGAGGTCACGCTGCTCGGACAGAACGTCAATGCCTACGGCAAAGACTTTACCGACATAACCTATGGCCTTGGCGATTTGATGGATGAACTGCGGACGATCGACATTCCGCGCATCCGGTTTACAACAAGCCATCCGCGCGATTTTGATGATCATTTGATCGAAGTGCTTGCAAAAGGCGGAAACCTTGTCGATCACATCCATTTGCCTGTACAATCAGGATCGACAAGCATGTTGAAAATTATGGCGCGAAAATATTCAAGAGAACATTACCTGGAGCTTGTGCGTAAAATCCGCGCAGCGATCCCGACCGTTTCCTTGACTACAGATATCATCGTCGGATTCCCGAATGAGACTGAGGAGCAATTTGAAGAAACCTTGTCGCTGTTCAAAGAAGTCGGCTATGAAATGGCGTTTACGTACATCTATTCGCCAAGAGAAGGAACCCCGGCAGCAAAAATGGAAGATAATGTGCCGATGGAAGTGAAAAAAGAACGCCTCCGGCGCTTGAACGCGGTCGTCAATGAATACGCGGCGGCAGCCATGAAAGCATATGATGGACAAATTGTCGAAGTGCTTGTCGAAGGGGAAAGCAAGAAGAACCCGGATGTTTTATCAGGCTACACAGCAAAAAACAAACTTGTCAACTTTGTCGGTCCAAAGTCCATAATTGGGAAATTGGTCAAAGTGAAAATAACTACAACAAAAACATGGTCTTTGAACGGTGAACTGTTAGAAGTCGTTTCAGGCCAAGAAGTGGGTGTCTAATCAAATGACATATTCAAAAGAAGAAATTATCGCAAAAGCCCGTGAAGTGGCGGACATGATCGCTGAAACGGAAGAAGTGGAGTTTTTCAAGCGCGCAGAGGCGCAAATCAACGAAAATCAGAAAATCCGTGAAAAAATTGCGAGCTTGAAGAGCTTGCAGAAACAAGCGGTCAATTTCCAGGCGTACGGAAAAGAACGCGCTTTGGAATTGATTGAAGGCAAAATCAAGAAAATTGAAGAGGAAATCGACGCTGTGCCGATCGTCCAGGAATTCAAGCAATCGCAAACAGATGTCAATTCCCTTCTTCAAATGGTCTCAACAGCCATCGCCAACCAAGTGACAAACAAAATTATCACGGATACGGGCGGAGACATTCTTCGCGGCGAAACCGGTTCTAAAGTGGAAGCCAGCAAACCGAAGAAATTGTCATAAGAAAAGCGAAGCGTGAGATTTGAAAGCTGAAAGAGCGAAGCCTCTTTCAGTTTTTTCTTTTCTCTTCCCATTTTTGATATAATGGAGAAATAAAGAAATACCGTGAAAGAGGTTTTGAAATGGCACCGACACCAATGATCCAACAATATCTGCAAGTAAAGGCCGATTACCAGGACGCGTTTTTGTTTTTCCGCCTCGGAGATTTTTATGAAATGTTTTATGACGACGCATTGAAAGCATCACAGCTTCTGGAAATCACATTGACAAGCCGCGGCGGCAATGGCGATGACCGCATCCCGATGTGCGGAGTCCCCCATCATGCCGCGCAGAATTATATCGACCAATTGATTCAGAAAGGGCATAAAGTGGCTATATGCGAACAAGTGGAAGATCCGAAACTGACAAAAGGGGTCGTCAAGCGTGAAGTGGTGAGGCTGGTCACACCCGGAACCCATACGGAAGGCAAAAGCATCGACTCAAAATCAAACCACTTTATTGCGGCGGCTGAAGAGATAAAAGGCGGCTTTTCATTGTCCTATGTCGATATCAGCACCGGGGAAGCGACTGCCACATACATAACAGGCGCCGGAAAAGCGCTCTTGCAGGAATTGCAGTCTCTCCATATCCGTGAACTTGTCGTCTCGGATCAGTTGTTTCTCCTGTTGAACGAAGAGGCGCAGGATGTGGTGCTGTCGATTGAACCGATGGAGTTTCCCTATGCAGCTGATGAAGCTTTGCTGGCGGAATGCCCGGAAGAGCTGAAAATGGGAAGCCGCCGCCTTTTGACGTATATTGCAAGAACACAGCAGCAATCGCTGCAGCACATACAGACGTTCTCTTACAATGAAAACGGCCAGCTGTTGACCATCGACTTTCACTCCAAACGGAACTTGGAACTTTTGCAGTCGATTCGCGGAGGCGAAACCAAAGGGACGCTTCTTTGGCTTCTGGATGAAACGGTAACGGCGATGGCAGCCG
>NZ_VOHD01000003.1:1431119-1588636 GCF_007859395.1 Planomicrobium sp. CPCC 101110
GGCAGCCGGAAACTCAAGCAATGGCTGCACCAGCCGCTTGCCAACAGAAGGGGAATCGAAGAACGGCAACGCCTGGTGGAGGAGTTGATCACTCAATATTTCACCCGCGTCGAACTGCAGGGGCTGTTAAAAGAAGTCTATGATCTGGAACGCTTGAGCGGCCGTATCGCGTTCGGCAGTGCAAGCGGGCGTGATTTGGCGCAGCTGCGAAGCTCGCTTGAGAAAGTGCCCGCCATTATCAGCGAGCTTGCGGACTCAGGGAGTGGCGAGCTGGTGAAATTCAGCGCCAAACTGGACCGCTGCGGCGAAGTTTGCGATCTCTTGGAAGCCATCAGTGAAAATCCACCGCTATCCGCAAAAGAAGGCGGGGTTATCCGGGAAGGCTTCAACGACAAGCTGGACCAGTACCGCTATGCTTCGCGCAACGGCAAAGACTGGATTGCGGAACTTGAACAAAGGGAACGCCAATTGACAGGCATCAAATCATTGAAAATCGGCTATAACCGGATTTTCGGCTATTATATCGAAGTGTCGAAAGCGAATATGCATTTGGCCGATTTGGCCCGCTATGAGCGGAAACAGACGCTGGCCAATGCAGAGCGCTATATCACACCGGAACTAAAAGAAAAAGAAGCGCTTATTTTGACGGCGGAAGAAGAAAGTTTGTCCTTGGAATATGAACTGTTCGTCCAAATCCGGGACAAAGTGAAACAATATATCCCGCGCATCCAGAAGCTTGCTTCGACGCTGAGCGAATTGGATGTTTTCGTAAGTTTCTCGAATGTCGCCGAGAAATACCGGTTTGTGAAACCGGAGTTTAATGACGCGAGGGAAATTTCCATTATCGAGGGCCGCCATCCAGTTGTTGAGAAAATGCTCAACAAGCAGCATTACGTGCCAAATGATTGTGTGCTGACGGAACAGCAGAATATGATGCTGATCACAGGCCCGAACATGTCCGGTAAAAGCACTTATATGCGCCAAGTGGCATTAACGATCGTTCTGGCGCAAATCGGCAGCTATGTTCCGGCCGAATCTGCAAACTTGCCGATTGTCGACCAGATTTTCACACGGATCGGCGCGGCGGATGATCTTGTTTCCGGTCAAAGTACATTCATGGTCGAAATGCTAGAGTCGCAATACGCCATTACGCATGCCACTGAACGCAGCCTGCTGTTGTTTGATGAAATCGGACGCGGGACATCCACCTACGACGGCATGGCGCTTGCCCAATCGATGATCGAGTACATCCATGACCACATTGGCGCCAATACATTGTTTTCAACGCATTATCATGAGCTGACTGCACTTGACCAGTCGCTGGACAAATTGAACAACGTCCATGTAGCGGCGATGGAACAGTCCGGAAAAGTGGTGTTTCTTCACAAAGTGAAAAGCGGCCCGGCGGACAAGAGCTATGGCATCCATGTGGCCGAACTGGCCAACTTGCCGCAAGCCATTCTTGGACGCGCTCGGGACTTGTTAAAAAGCTTTGAAGAAGGCAAAAAGCAGAAAGTCAGCCATGTGGAGCAGTTGTCATTTTTTGATGAACGGGATACCGACAGCGAAGAGGTGCTGCAAACCATCGCTGATGTCAATATTGCGGCGATGACGCCGCTTCAATCGCTGCAGCTGTTGAACGATCTGCAGGCAAAACTAAGCAAGAAAGGGTGAGATGATGGGCCAGATTCGATTGATGGAAGAAAACCTATCCAATAAGATTGCTGCGGGGGAAGTGGTCGAACGACCGACTTCCGTGGTCAAAGAATTGGTGGAAAACGCCATTGACGCCGGCAGCACGGCAATCGAGGTGCTGCTGCTTGAAGCGGGGCTGACGTCCATCCAAATCATCGACAACGGCGCAGGAATGGACGATGATGATGCGCTGCTGTCCTTTTCTCGCCATGCGACAAGCAAAATTGCCAACGAGCACGATTTGTTCCGTATCCGGACGCTCGGGTTCCGGGGGGAAGCTCTTGCAAGTATCGCATCTGTTTCAAAAGTGACGCTTCATACTTCGACCGGCGAATCCGGAACGTTCATCCGGCTTGAAGGCGGCCGTTTGGTGGAACACAGGGCAGGATCGCTCCGGAAAGGGACGGATATTAAAATCGAGCAGCTGTTTTTCAATACGCCTGCCCGGTTGAAATACATGAAGACGCTGCAGACGGAACTTGGCCACACGATTGATTTGCTCAACCGTTTCGCACTAAGTTATCCGTCCATTTCCTTCAAGCTGGTGCATGAAGGGAAAATCATTCTCCAAACGGCAGGCAGCGGCGAAATGAAGCGGGTGCTGGCCGATATTTACGGCGTTTCGATCGCGAAAAAAATGATTCCGTTCGAAGGCGGGTCCCATGATTACAAAATATCGGGGTTCGCTTCATTGCCGGAAATCACGCGCGCCAATAAAAACTATATCTCCCTGTTTGTTAACGGCCGCTGGGTCAAGCATTACGCGATTGCAAATACGATCCATCAGGCGTATCACACATTTTTGCCGCTTGAGCGGCAGCCGATTGTGGTCATGAATATCGAAGGTGATCCATATTTGACGGATGTCAATGTCCATCCGGCCAAGCAGCAGATCCGGTTGAGCAAGGAAAAAGAGCTGATGGAATTGATTCATGCAACCATTCGCCAAACCATCAGCGGCACGGTGCGGGCGCCCGTTATCGAAAAACCGAAAGCGCCGAAGCAAATGCCTTCCAAGCAATTGGATATTTGGAAAACGGCCTATACCGTTCAAGAACCGGTTGCACCAATCCCTCCGCCTTTCGCAAGGCCGACAGAAATGGCCGAGACAGCGCCGGACGCAATGGTGGAGCGCGACACTGGACCGGAAGTTTTTCCGCAAGAACTTCCGGTTGAAGAAAGTGCGATAAACGAGGCACCGGTGGAAGAACCGCAGCAGGAAGAACTGGAACAGGCCCTCGAGCATCAGGAAGAGGAAAGCCCGCAGTTTCCCGAACTTGAAGTGGTCGGCCAAATCCACGGCACCTATATTTTGGCGCAGAGTTCAGACGGGTTTTATTTGATCGACCAGCATGCAGCTCAGGAACGCATCAAGTATGAATATTTCCGTGAAAAAGTGGGCCATATCGATGCGGCGGAGCGTCAGGCGCTGCTTTTGCCCATGACGTTCCATTACAGCCGGGATGAAGCGCTGCGTTTGAAAGAAAACCTGGAGGTGTTATACGAAAGCGGTGTGTTCCTCGAAGAGTTCGGCGATACTTCTTTTATCGTCCGGGACCATCCAACTTGGTTTCCTGCGGGATTCGAGCAGGAAGTGGTCGAAGATCTGATCGAACAGGTTTTGAATGAACGGAAAGTGGATGTCAAAAAACTGCGCGAAGAGGCAGCGATCATGATGAGCTGCAAACGATCCATCAAAGCCAACCATTATCTGCAGAAACATGAAATGGAACGCTTGCTGGCTGATCTGAAAACTGCCGAGCAGCCGTTCACTTGTCCGCACGGCCGGCCGGTGATCATTCATTTCAAGACATACGATGTGGAAAAAATGTTCAAACGTGTCATGTAATCCCTCCATTTGAGCAAGATTCGCCTTTATTCGCCTTTATTGATGCCCTGCAGTTTTATCCTGAATCGGGAAGGGTAGAGCATAATGACAGGGCATTTTTGTCCTTTAAGGAGTAAAGACGCATGATCAAGATTTCTTGCGGGTAAAAGGCAGTACATCAAATCGACATTCAAAATGAGGGAGAGGGAATGCTTATGTTTTCTGCAAAGCTACGAACACAACAAGTTGCTCATTTATCCAATCACCAGTACGATATTGTCATTATCGGAGGGGGAATTACCGGAGCAGGGATGGCACTCGATGCCACTTCCCGCGGCCTGAGTGTCGCATTGATCGAGATGCAGGATTTTGCAGCGGGCACATCCAGCCGGTCGACGAAACTTGTCCATGGCGGCCTGCGTTACCTGAAGAATTTTCAAGTGAAAATTGTGGCTGAAGTTGGCAGGGAACGTGAAATTGTCTATGAAAATGCGGTGCATGTAACTGAACCTAAAAAGATGCTGCTGCCGTTTTATAAAGGTGGTACATTCGGCCCGGTATTCATGAATATAGGGTTGCGTGCGTACGATATTTTGGCGAATGTCAAAAAAGCGGAACGCCGGACGATGCTGGATCCGCCGGAAACGCTTCAGAAAGAACCTTTGTTGAAACGGGACGGCCTTGTCGGAGGCGGCTATTACGTCGAATACCGGACAGACGATGCACGGCTGACCCTTGAAACGATGAAAAAAGCGGCAGAACTTGGAGCGGTCTGCCTGAATTATGTAAAAGCGGAAGGCTTCATCTATAATACCGACGGCAAAGTCACCGGGGTGCAAGCAACCGATCTTGTTGATGGCACGCAAATGGACATCTTCGCCAGAAAAGTCATCAATGCTACAGGGGCATGGGTAGATAATGTGCAGGATTTTGATGCGGAAACACCGGAAAAAGAGATGCGGTTGACAAAGGGTGTACATATCGTTGTCGATCAGAAAACTTTCCCGCTTAGCCAATCGGTGTATTTTGATACACCAGACAAACGGATGGTCTTTGCAATCCCGAGGGATACCAAAGTATATGTCGGCACAACCGATGATTTCTACGATGAGGATCCCATATCGCCGGCTGCTGAAAAGAAGGATGTCGATTATTTGATCCAAGCCGTCAGACGGACATTCCCTTCTGTCCAATTAACCCAGGACGACGTCGAATCAACTTGGGCGGGTGTTCGCCCGCTGATTTATGAAAGTGGAAAAGATCCTTCCGACATTTCAAGAAAAGACGAAATCTGGATTTCAGAATCCGGCTTGATTTCCATCGCAGGCGGAAAGTTGACCGGTTACCGAAAAATGGCGGAAACAACGATGGACCAAGTGGTAAAACTTCTGAAGCGGGAAACCGGCACTAAATACGGAAAAAGCGTCACAAAAAATCTGCCGTTATCCGGAGGAGATTTTGGCGGTTCAAAAAAATTCGCTGAATTTGTCCATAATACGGCGGTCCAAGCCGCTCAATATGGCCTAAGCCCCGAAGAAGGCCGGCTGTATGCGCAGTTTTTCGGGACGAATGCCAAAAAGGTGTTCCATTTTCACCGGGGCCTTCCCGATGACGTTCCAGGAGGAATTCCGAAAACACTGGCGGCTGTCGTAAAATATGCAATAGAGGAAGAAATGGCACGGACGCCAAGCGATTTCTTCATCAGAAGAACAGGTGATTTGTATTTCCATATCCAGGATGTTGTCCGGTACCAGGATGGGGTGCTGGAATATATGGCCAAGGCATTAAAGTACACCCCGGAGCAAAAAGAGGCTTACCGACAAGAGCTGCTGGCTGAAATCGAGCAAGCGACCCGCTATGGAAGGAAAGTCCTTGGATGAAAGTGACCAAAGGTTTCCTGGAGGCGTCAGACGGCCACGAAATCTATTATGAGCTGTACGAAGCGGAAAATCCGACGGCCCATGTCCACATCGTCCATGGGATGGCGGAACATATTGGGCGCTATGAGGAATTTTCCAAGTTTCTGGCGGACAACGGCTATTCAGTCTCTGGGCATGATCACCGTGGTCATGGCAGGACAGCTCAGCGCAACGGCATGCAAGGTTTTTTCGCCGATGAAAGAGGCTTCGAGCGGGTCGTGGAAGACGTAGAAGAAGTGATTTCTGCTGTACAGCAAAAAACTGGCGGTTTGCCGCTGGTGGTATTCGGCCACAGCATGGGCTCGTTTGTTGCCCGCCGCTTCATGCAGCTTCATAGCCGGATTTTGAGCCGTGTCGTATTGTCGGGGACTGGCGGCAACCCAGGGGCTGCAGGAAAGCTAGGCTTGTTGTTCGCTGCTTCCACCGCCAAAAGAACTGGCAAGACGGAAACCAGCAAGGTGCTTGGGAAACTGACTTTCGGCAGCTTTAACAAAGCGTTCAAAAAAGAAGAATCTTCTTTTGCTTGGCTCAGCAGCGATGCCGATGAAGTCGCCAAATACGAAAATGACCCCATGTGTGGATTTCCATCGACGAACCAGTTCTACGTGGATCTGTTTACTGGGCTGGCACTGATCCATACGCAGGCTGAAGTAGGCAAAATACGGAAAAATCTACCGGTTTTGCTGATCAGCGGGGCAAAAGATCCGGTCGGCGGTAATGGAAAGGGCATTTTTAGTTCCGCGGAGCAATATGCGAAAGCTGGTCTGAAAGACGTAACGGTTTTCCTTGCCGAAGAAGGACGCCATGAACTGCTGAACGAACGGAATAAAGAAATGCATTATCAAACGATATTAGGATGGTTGAAAAAATATGATTGATGTAGTAGCAATTGTCGGCCCGACGGCCTCCGGAAAAACCGCACTTAGCCTGGAGCTGGCGAAGCGGCTGGACGGGGAAATCATCAACGGGGATTCTATGCAAATCTACCGGGGCATGTCGATAGGGACGGCAAAAATAAAGCCTGAAGAAATGGCGGGCATTCCACACCATCTGCTGGATATCAAAGATCCGGACGAGGCATTTTCCGTCGCGGAATACCAGAAGCTGGTGCGCGGGAAAATCGAAGAAATCAAATCAAGGAAAAAACTGCCGATCATTGTCGGCGGCACCGGCTTGTATGTACAGGCGGTATTGTTTGACTACCGATTTACAGAAGCGCAAGTGGATGAGAACCTAAGAAAAAGCTTGTATGAAGAATTGGAGAATTTCGGCCCGGTACATATGCACGCCAAACTTCTGGCATTGGATCCGGAAGCGGATATCCATCCGAACAATACGCGGCGGGTGGTACGGGCGATCGAGATTTTGCTTAGCGACGAAAAGAAGACCGACCGGAGCCTTGCTTTGGCCCCGATGTACAACGATGCCATTATTGGGCTGGATATGCCGAGGGATCTGCTGTACGACCGCATCAACCAGCGGGTCGACGGCATGATGGAAGAGGGGCTGCTAGAAGAAGCCAAGGCTCTTCACGGAAGAGGTATACGGGGCGTCCAGTCGATTCAAGCAATCGGCTATAAGGAATTGTATGCTTATTTGGACGGGAAACTGGAACTTTCGGAAGCCGTTGACCAGCTTAAGAAAAATTCGCGGAGATACGCGAAAAGGCAATTCACTTATTTCAAGAACAAGTTGCCGATTCTTTGGATAGACGCATTGGCGGACCCTGAAAAAAACTTTCAGGAAATTCTTGCCTATATGCAGGAAAAAGAGCGGAAGCGTCGAATTCAAGAATAAGGTATACAAAAAAGAGCAGGGGATATAAGGGGGATTTTCATGAAACCGGTTAATATTCAGGATGTTTATCTGAATCAGCTTCGTAAAAACAATATTTTTGTTACAGTATTTTTGCTGAATGGCTTCCAACTGAAAGGGACCATCAAATCCTACGACAATTTTACGGTGCTGGTTGAAACGGAAGGCAAGCAACAGCTTATCTACAAACACGCTATCTCCACTTTTTCTCCGGCGAAAGCAGTCGCAATTGAACATCAAGAGTAAAAAAGGACCAGCTGGATACACCCGGCTGGTTCTTTTCATTGACAGCAGTAAGCCTGCAGTATACGATTTCAAAGTGAATAGTTTTTAATCAGGGGGTAACAGACAATGAAATCCATTACAACAGACGATTTGCAGCAACTTGTGGAAACCGGTGCTGAACTGAACTTGATCGATGTCCGTGAAGCGGAAGAAGTCGCTTACGGCATGGTGCCTGGGGCTGTCCATATACCACTTGGCCAATTGCCGGAACAGATTGGCGCTTTGGATCAGGAAAAAGAATATCATGTGATTTGCAAAGCGGGCGGCCGCAGCGCGATGGCTTGCGACTATTTGGCGGGCAATGGCTTCCAAACAGTGAATGTAGAAGGCGGCATGATGGATTGGAATGGCGAAGTTATCGCTTGACCAATTTCTGGCGGCCTAAAAGAAAACAGATCGAGAAGCCCCTTGGCTCCTCGATCTGTTTTTTTAAAGTGGATGGATTTGGCGCGTCGGCAGCCGCCATTTGAAGGTATATGATAATATGCGCAAAATGGTAATGACTAAAAATAACAGATACAGGCCCAGATCAATGCGGATAATTTCAAAGCTGATGACCAATCCTGCGCAAGCTGCCCATACCGCGTAGATTTCAGCCTTGAAGACGAGCGGCTTTCTGCCTGCAAGTACATCCCGGACAATGCCTCCGCCAGAACCGGTCAAAATGGCGGCCACTATGACTGCATAAATCGGCAAGTCTAGTTCAACGGCGTACATCGCACCTTGGACGGCAAAAGCCGATAATCCGATGGCATCAAAAAAATTGCCCCATCGGTTCCAGTGTCCAAGCAATTTATGGGGAAACAAAAACACAATGGTGATTGACGCCAACGCCAATTGAAACATCATTTCCTGTTCCCAAAGCGCTGAAACTGGCACGCCTATCAATAGATTCCGGATAGCGCCTCCGCCAAAAGCAGAGACCACACCGAGAATGTAAACACCAAAAATATCATATTCTTCTTCCATAGCGACGATTGCGCCTGAAACGGCAAACGCAATTGTTCCAATGGCACTTAATACTTCCCAAGCCATTACCTGTATCCTCCTAAAAAATGCAACTCTATGAATTGTAGCAGAATTTGACGCATTTTCAAGTAGGCCCCCATAATAGAAGAGTGACCAAAACAGAACGGAGAATTTGATGCAAACTACAATAAACACAATAGAAGAATTGATCAAGCCACAGTTGAAAAAAGCGGATGACACGGCTTTTCTCAATCAGCGGAAAGTGCTGGAAGCATTTCAGCGGCAGCAAGTCAGCGACCACCATTTCAATCCCTCGAACGGCTATGGTTATGATGACGAAGGCCGCGACACACTTGAGCGTGTCTACGCCGATGTTTTCAAAGCGGAAGCGGCGCTTGTCCGCCCGCAGATCATTTCAGGCACCCATGCCATCACCATTTCGTTATTCGGCGTTTTGCGGCCCGGGGACGAACTTTTATATATAACCGGCAAACCATATGATACGCTGGATTCCATCGTATCAGGCGGCGATCGGGATACGGGTTCGCTCCGCGATTTTGGAATCACCTATCAGCATGTCGATCTGACCGCTGAGAATGGAGTGGATTGGGACTCGGTTGGGCGGGCAGTCCATGAGCGGACCAAAGTGATAGCGATTCAACGGTCGCGCGGGTATGATGCGCGACCTTCTTTCACCGTCGGCCAGATTGAAAGCATGATCGAAAAAATTCGCCAGTTGAAGCCGGAGGCAATCGTTTTTGTCGACAATTGCTACGGAGAGTTTGTTGAAGAACGGGAGCCGATTGAAGCTGGGGCAGACTTGATTGCCGGATCGCTCATTAAAAATCCTGGCGGTGGGCTTGCTAAAATCGGCGGCTATATTGCCGGGAAGCAGGAGCTGGTGGAAAAGTGTGCGTTCCGGATGACTTCTCCGGGAATCGGCGGGGAGGCGGGCGCATCGCTCAATACCTTGGCGGATATGTACCAAGGCTTTTTCATGGCACCGCACATTGTGGCGCAAGCTTTGAAAGGTGCCATATTCACAGCTGCACTGCTTGAATCGGTCGGCATGGTTTCAACTCCCCATTATACTGATGACCGGACTGATCTGATTCAGTCTGTCTCGTTCAAGACGGCAGGGCAAATGATCGCTTTTTGCCAAACAATCCAAGCGAGTTCACCGGTCAATGCCCGATTCAAACCGGAACCGGCTTATATGCCTGGCTATAAAGATGATGTCATTATGGCCGCGGGGACCTTTGTCCAGGGCTCGAGCATCGAATTGACGGCAGACGGCCCGATTCGGCCGCCTTATACTGCCTTTGTCCAAGGCGGCTTGACATACGAACACGTGAAAATTGCCGTTTTGAATTCAGTTGAGGCCTTACGGAAACAAAAACTTCTATAGGAAATTCCCCGCAAAAAAGCGGGGAATTTTTTAGTGTAAGGAAATATAACATCTTGTTGACAAGAAATCTGACATGCATTACACTGAAGGAGTAGTACAAAATAAAGTGGGTGAAACAAAATGACGAATCGCGTTCGACGGTCGATGCCGCTTCTGCCCATCAGCATAGTAATGCAGCTGACGGATTTGACAGCGCGCCAAATCCGGTATTACGAAGAGCACGAGTTAATTCGCCCTGCCCGCACGGAAGGCAACAAGCGCATGTTTTCTTTGAATGACGTGGATGTTCTTCTGGAAATCAAAGAATATTTGGATCAAGGCCTGAATATGGCCGGCATCAAGAAAATTTTCGAAATGAGAGTGCAGCCGAAAGAGGACGTGGCAGAGCCGAAAACAGTAAGCGATGCTGAACTGCGCCAAATTTTGCGGGAAGAAATCCTGCAATCCCGTTCCCATGAGCGCGGCGGCTACCGGCAAGGTGATTTATCCCGTTTCTTTCATTAAAGAACGGGCTTACATAAACATACATAGGAGAGTGAAACCATGGCTAAGTACACAAAAGAAGACATTAAACGTTTAGTTCAAGAAGAAGAAGTTAACTTTATTCGTTTGCAGTTCACTGATATTTTAGGGATTATCAAAAACGTTGAGATTCCTATTTCCCAGCTGGACAAAGCGCTTGACAATAAAATGATGTTTGACGGCTCTTCAATCGACGGATTTGTCCGCATTGAGGAATCTGATATGTACTTGTTCCCGGACTTGGATACATGGGTTGTCTTCCCTTGGATCACAGGAAAAGGGAAAGTCGCCCGTTTGATCTGTGATATCTACCGTCCGGACGGCACTCCGTTCGAGGGAGATCCGCGCAACAACTTGAAACGCGTGCTAAAAGAAATGGAAGAACTTGGATTCACCCATTTCAACCTTGGGCCTGAGCCGGAATTTTTCCTTTTCAAATTGGATGAAAAAGGCGAACCATCACTTGATTTGAACGACAACGGCGGCTATTTTGACTTGGCTCCTGTCGATCTTGGCGAAAACTGCCGCCGTGATATCGTCCTGGAATTGGAAGCGATGGGCTTTGAAATTGAAGCATCCCACCACGAAGTGGCTCCAGGACAACACGAAATCGATTTCAAATACGCGGATGCGATCAAAGCATGCGACGATATCCAAACGTTCAAACTGGTTGTTAAAACTGTTGCGCGCCAGCATGGCCTTCACGCGACATTCATGCCAAAGCCATTGTTTGGCGTGAACGGTTCAGGTATGCACATGAACGTTTCATTATTCAACGGAAGCACGAACACGTTCTTGGATGAAGATGGCGAGTTGAAATTGAGTGAAACAGCATACCAGTTCCTGGCAGGAATTTTGGAGCACGCACAAGGCTTCACTGCAGTAACCAACCCGACAGTCAACTCTTACAAGCGCCTAGTGCCTGGCTATGAAGCGCCTTGCTACGTAGCTTGGTCAGGACAAAACCGTAGCCCGCTTATCCGGATCCCAGCTTCACGCGGCTTATCAACACGCGTTGAAATCCGTTCAGTCGATCCGGCGGCTAACCCGTACTTGGCAATGGCAGTTCTTTTGAGCGCAGGACTTGATGGTATCCGCAGAAAATTGACTCCGCCAAAAGCGGTAGACCGCAACATCTATGCGATGAACAGAAGAGAGCGCGAAGCAGTCGGCATTCAAGATTTGCCTGCAACATTGTATGCAGCTCTTCAGGAATTGCAGGATAACGAAGTGATGAAAAAAGCGCTTGGCGAACATATTCTGCACAACTTTGTTGAAGCGAAAGAAATTGAGTGGGACATGTTCCGTGTCAATGTCCACCCGTGGGAACGCGAGCAATATTTGAAGATGTATTAAGAGGCAGCAAACCGCCAGAGCTAATCGCTCTGGCGGTTTTTTGATAAGATCAGGGAAAGTCATGCCGGCATGTCGGCTTCATCTGGAAAGGGGCAAAGCATAAAGCGGTTAAGGCGAAATGAGATTTGAAGCCCAAAAGCTCCGTTGGCTGTCCGGTGCCTTTGCGGTTCATATAATGGCCATATTGGATAGGCATCCCCATTATGTTTGGCGCTTGCATGTTAGTATGGGGTTGAGAGAATTGGGCTACCGAGCTACTCCTCCATTTTTTATGCAATAGGGTCCTATAGGAGAAAACAAAATCTTTAGCTCCTGAGCTGGTGCCTTTGTAACAATGATGTGCCATGGAAAGGTCCGCCTGTTTCAAGTTTTCATCAATATACGATTGCCTTTTGCTTCAAACGGTGAGAGGCGTTTTTATTTTCCCGGATAAGGGTGCAACGCTTGAAATGGCAGAGCAGACTTTACGGCAACGCTAGAAGGCGATAAAGCAATTTTCTCCTTTTAATGTGTCCTGCGGCTATATAACAACATAGAAAGACCGCCAAAGCAACAGTGCTTTGGCGGTAAAGGAAGAACTACTCATTTTCAGAAAAACAGGCACATTCTGGCTTAAGGGGGAAAAGTCAGTAACAAAACAATCTACGTCTGGAAGTTGCCGTATATTGTTCTGTGCCTATAAATAGGGTAACATAACATGCGTGAAATTAAATGAATAGTTCGAATTGAATATGGTTCGAGAATATAATAAAAATATGGAAGCGATGAGGCGTTAGACTGTATGTATAGGGAGAAAACACTAAATCAGATATATGCTTTAAGTATGAGTTTGCTAAAAGAAAGAACAAGTCGAGCCCTTATGGCCACCTCCTGCTGTTTCTTGGAATGCAAAAGACGAGGGGAGATTTTTTCGGACTAATTCCTCATAAGTGCTATACATTCGGCAAAAAGGATGCAAAACTGCAAATAATATTATATGATTTAGTTTAAAGTGAAAATAGGTGACGGCAGTTCAAACGTGAATATCGCCTAATACATCGTATACTCGGCTTTAGCAGAGCTGGTTTTGAGTGAAGGAGAATCAAGATGCTGAAAAATGAACGACTGCACGAATTTTTATGCTCAAGAAATGAAATGATGACAGAACAATGGTATGAATCCTTGGATAAAAGCAAAAAGGGGATTTATAGCACGACAGACCCTAAAGAAATCGAACAGCTTAAAAAACAGAACTATGATTTTCACGTGCTGTTTTGCTCTATGTTCAGTAAAAACTATGATGTATTTTTAGTGGAATTCCAGTACTGGATCAAACAAGTGGCGAAAGATGAAGCCCATCTGAATACACCGCTTGAAGAAGTGCTGGAAGAATTTTTTAAGACCCAAAAACAATATTTGAAGTTGATCGAAGAATATTATTCTCTGAATAAAGAACAATTGTCCCATGAGCAGTATGCTGAATGGAACTTGGGTGTAGTGGATGCAATCAGTGAAATCATTCAGGAGTTTACTGTCCAAAATACCGAAGCTTCTCAAATCCGGCTGCAAGCTCAGCAGGAACTGATCGTGGAAATGAGCGCGCCGGTCATTTTATTGTCTAAGGATACGGGACTTTTGCCGCTGGTGGGCGAAATTAATACTTATCGTTCGCAAGTGATTTTCGAAAAAGCGTTGGAACAAAGTTCAAAATATAATATCGACAAATTGTACATCGATTTATCCGGAGTTCCGATCATCGATACGATGGTTGCCCAACAAATTTTCCAATTGATTTATGGGTTGAAAATCATTGGGGTCAGAACAGCGCTGTCTGGAATCAGCCCGGAAATTGCACAAACTGCTGTGCAATTGGGAATCCAGTTTACAGGCATCGAGGTATACAGTACTTTAGTGCAAGCAATGGAAAAAACCGGGGTTAACGCCTAGATGACAAGCGCCTTTCTTAAACGGAAAGGCGTTTTTTTTATTTTGAAAGAGGATGGAAAGTATAGCAGTCAGTAGAGGATTATCGGCTTCCGGTACAGAATTTTATAAACAGGAGGTGATGATATGAAAAAATACGTTATCCAATACCACATCGAAAAAGGATTGGTGGTCGAAAGGACAGTTGAAGCGAATTCCAAAGAAGAAGTGGCGGATAGAGTACAGGCGGAACAGATTGTCCAGTACATGGATAATTTCGGGGAACTGAATCTTTTTAACAAAGAAGACGTCAAATTAGTGAAGATAAAAGATTATGCAGACCCTGTTTTCACTTCAAGAAGAGGCGGATAGCCAGTAGAAGGAAAACAGTTTATCAGCCAGCCTTTAGAGAAAATAATACAAAATGGCTTCAGCGAATTTGAAGTCTTTTGCCACGGGGGAATGGATCGATGACTAGCCAATGGGAAATTGCATCGCAAGCACTGTCGAATATATCAGTTTCTGCCAATCCAAATAACGATCCGGTAACGATATACGGATCATCGCCGGAGTTGAAATGCGTCGGGGTAGGGACCGATGCTGCAGTTTTTCAATCTCTTTCAGCTCCATCTTTTGCATTCAAAGTGTACGCAGAGCAAAAATTGGACAAAATCAAAGCGGAGTCGGAAGTATATGATGTTTTAGGCCCGTCAGAGTTCTTTTCCACATGCTATGCGGCAACGGACAAGTTTCTCGTTTTGACATACGAGGAAGGACCGACACTTTTCGATTGTTTGCTTCAAGGCATACCCATCCCGGATCAGGTAATCCAGGATGTCGAGGCAGCCAGAAAAGTTGCCCGTGAAAAAGGATTGAATCCTCGCGACATTCATTTGAAGAACATTCTGATGCAAAACGGCAGAGCTAAAATCCTCGATGTGTCCGAGTATATACATCCGGGAAATGATTTTCGCTGGGAGCACTTAAAAAGGGCGCATCATGAATATTACCAATTTATCTCCGGGACCCCAATGCCATACTGGCTTTTAGAGACAATTCGCAAATGGTATCATCACTGGTCGAAATATTATCCCTCGTTTGAAGATTTCATGGGAACCGTTTTCAAACAGACAAATTATTGGAGAAAGCCATAAGAAAACCACCGGTGAATGACCGGTGGTTTTCTTATGGCTTTTCACATTAATGTTGAAGAATTGAGGTTGCCTTCAACCGCTTCAGCTGCTTGGTCTATGGATTGATAAAAGACGACTTGTCCGGTTTGGATGAATGTCATTTGCAGGACGCCCGTGTTTTTAACGCTTTTCACGATAATATGGTCGGTGTCTTCTTTGCTAAATGTTTGAGTAATGTCAACGGTATTGTAAAAGCTCACAGTTTGCAGAATTTCTTTGATATGCTCTAATTTCATTGGAATTCCTCCTTTTCCAGCGTTGGAAATTGACTAATAAAAGTCTGTAAGAATCCAAGTATTAAGGTCTGCCTCTATTATAACATAAATACCATCCACTAAAAGGGAAGACATAAATTGGCCTTTGTCCCCTATAGGTGGAATAATCGCTACTGGGAAGAAAAGTATAAAGTTATTATGTTTACATTTTAACAAAGAAGGAAATGAAGGAATATTCAAACTATTTTTAAATTCATTTGTATAAAATATACAGATGAAAGAGAGGAGAAATATCTATGCGAAAACTTAAGACATTATTCACGGAGGAAGACATCAAACGTGAAAATTGGATTTTGGAACTTGAAGGCTTAGGAATTTCGTCCGGACCGGAAGGCGAGGATTTGAGAAGTTTAGATTATTACACCATCCGCAACTTAATGGTCAGGGAAGAAATCCGCAGGGAGGAATAAAGGGAATTTCTATCCTTGTTTTCTTCCAAATCAGCGGAGTACAGGAAAGGCATGGCGCAAGAAACAGAATTTTTATTTTCAAGCCCATTAAATGCTGATTAGTTGTTTATCCGGAATGCTACAGGGAACAAATACATATACAAAAAATTCTTTGCTGGCTGGTTGAAGGACAGACTGAAAAGCGAAACCGCAAGAGCCATTGCAGATTTATGGGGCGCAGATTCATGGTCTATAGGGCTCGATATGTTTAAGGGCTCTGCAAACGTGCATTTGGTCCATTTCTTTGGCCATCAGCTATGAAAGCGGGCAAGAAAATGAGGATAAAAAACAAAACAACGTTAATGGACCCGGAAAAATTTCTGATCATTGCCCATCGTGGTGCCAGTGTGCAAGCCCCGGAACATACTATGGCTGCCTACCGGCTTGCGAAAGAACTGGAAGCGGATTACCTGGAAGTGGATGTACAGATGAGCAAGGACGAAGTGTTGGTTTCCATACATGACTTGACTGTCGATCGCACAACCGATGGCAGCGGAGTTGTAGCAGATATGATGCTGTCCGAGCTTAAACAGCTGGATGCGGGTTCTTGGTTCAACCGGAAATATCCGGATATGGCAAAAGAAGAATATGTAGGGCAGAAAATTCCTACACTGCAAGAAATCATCGAAGAATTCGGGGAAAGCGTCAATTATTATATTGAAACGAAGAAGCCGGAAGAAAATGAAGGAGTTGAAGATGAGTTGTTTGAACTGCTGGGTCAATACAACTTGTTGGATGAATCCTTGCCGGAAGGAAAAGTGGTCATCCAATCTTTCAGCGAGGAAAGCTTGAAAAGGATGCGGACTTTTAGCCAGACCATTCCGCTTATCAAGCTGGAAAAAGATCCGGTAGTCGGACCGGATGCAAGAAGACGATTGGAAGAAATTCGAGAGTATGCAATCGGCATCGGAACGTATTTTGAAAGAATTGATGATGATTATGTCAAGACGGCTAAAGAAGTCGGCTTGCTGGTCCATCTGTATACTGTTAATTCAGCAGAAATCGCAGAGAAATGGAAAGCTGTAGGAGCGCACGGAATATTTACAGATAACATACCTGGCACTCGTATATGAATTCACCTTTATTGGGCCCGCATCCGGCAATACGCCGAATGCGGGATTTATATGTTTTGCCGTTCCCTTTTCCTCATCAATTTCCCATGCCTTCACGGCAAGTGCTGCTCTAATGTAAATTTATCTATGTAAAATCAAAGAGCTGGCTTATAATGAAGGCGAAGGGATAGGAAGAGGTGAATACATAAGCATCATAAGGGGAGGGATGATTCTCGTGTTCAGGCAGGGAGATCAAGTTATCATCCATTCGCACCGCTATGCCGCACTTTACAAAGGAAAAATCTTTACGTGTCTTGCTGATGAGGAAAAATGGGATGAAGTAGAAAGTTACATCATTTTGAAAGAACTCGGGCAGGACGGCAAATCATTTTTCACCCGTTACTTGACGAAAGTCTAGAAGAAAACTAAGACTTATTTCAGGTTCAAGGATTAAACCTTAGGGATAAGGGTATAACTAAAATACCCCAGTAGTTTAATAACTCGTACTGAATTTTCTTTAGCGGAGTCTGCAAAGAGGATTTTGTGGGAGGTGATTAAATGAGTAAGATCCAAGGGGTACAAAGCTTGCTGGAGTATTTGGAGTCAGCGGATTTTCCATTATCGGAAGATCAGCTGCACGAGTACATGGCGAAAAGAAAGATTCCGCATAAAAAGTCATTTGGCGGCACCGTTTTTTTTGATCTCGCTCATATAGACTGGTGGATTGCCGAACAGCGGAAAACCGAATCTGCAACTTAAAAAGGTTTATAAAAATCGACGCCCCGAATTCGAAGCTATGAATCCATAGCTTTGAGTTCGGGGCATCGTCTTTTGGATTTTGACGAACTTTCTTTCAGCTGTGGCGTTCTGTATATTAACTTGCGAATTTAAGGAGGGTTGATATATGAAGTTTTTGAAGTTCCTAATCGTAATTCTTCTTGTTTTTGCTGTGATTGGCTACGGCATCTATTATGCGGGAACCAATATTGCATCAGAGAAAATTGCTGATCGGGCTGTTGCCGAACTAGAAAGTACCGGCCAAATCGAAACGGTCAAGTCTTATGTTGAAAATGATCCGCAACTGGCTGGGTATATCGAGGAAGCAAAAGCGGCTGATGAGGAATCTTTGCCGTTTGCCACTACTGGTGAAGCAAGCCGGGTTTTGATCCAGAAAGTAGGGCTGACTGAAATGAACAGAATTAAAACAAGTGTGGAGAACGGAACCATGTCCCCAGTGGATGTTATTGAAACACTGGAAACGAAGTTGACGGATGATGAGCTTCTGGCTCTGAAGGTAGTCGCTTACAAGGAGTTGTATACCAACGAGTAATGGTCTGCAAACCGGTTTAAACGATAGGATGAAAATGAAAAAGACGCTGAGCCGGTATGCTCAACGTCTTTTTTTCAATGAATCTGGCGGTAGACTCCGACCACTTTCCCTAAGATGGAGACCTGGTCTACGATGATTGGATCCATCGAAGAGTTTTCCGGCTGCAAACGGAAGTAGTTTTCCTCACGGAAAAAGCGTTTGACTGTAGCCTCATCATCAGCGGTCATAGCTACAACGATATCACCGTTGTTAGCGGTTTGCTGCTGTTTGACCACAACATAGTCCCCGTTCAGAATACCGGCTTCAATCATACTTTCCCCCATGATCTCCAGCATGAAAACATGGTCATCATCCGATCCGTAGGATTGCGGCAAAGGAAAATATTCTTCAACGTTTTCGATAGCCGTGATTGGTAGCCCGGCCGTTACTTTACCGATCAAAGGAACATGAAGGACAGGGCTTTTTTCAATAAGCGCTTCTTCTGTGCTGATGATTTCAATTGCTCTTGGTTTAGTAGGGTCCCGGCGGATCAGCCCTTTGCTTTCAAGCCGCGCCAAATGCCCGTGAACAGTCGAACTGGAAGCTAAGCCGACTGCTTCTCCGATTTCGCGGACAGAAGGCGGATACCCTTTAGCTCGAACTTCATCTTTTATGAAAGTCAATATATCTTCTTGGCGTTTCGATACCTTTTTCAACAGTTTCACCTCTTTTAGTTGTACTTCTTGTTTTTCTATCAATAGTATATCAACTTGGGCTTTGAAATGCAAACATAGGTTCGAATTTTATTGTTGACAAAAACATTTGTTCGCATTAATATGAGAACATACATTCCGAACACACATTCCTAGGAGGCGGTCTTTTTGACATTTTTTCAACGAAACTCTTACTTGATCTTATTCTTCTCACTCATTCTTACGTTTTCTTTCTATACGGTTCTTTCCCTGAAGGACGATGATGTTCAAGTCAGCCATGTTGAGATTAAAGAAGGCGATACGCTTTGGACACTGGCTGAAGCGTTCAGCGGAAACACTCCCCATCAGCAATGGATAGAACAGATCATGAAGGAAAATGACTTGGCAACTCCCCATATTGTAGCAGGGCAATCGATCAAGATTCCTTCCGACCAGCTGAAATATACGCCTGATGATACTGTGAAATTAGCTGGTGATGCCGAATGAGAAAAGCTGCACTGATTTATTGCCGGGTGAGCACCACGAAAGACACACAGGAATCTTCGCTGGAAAGACAGGAAGAAGAATTGATGAAATTCGCAACCGAACAAGGCTATATTGTTGATGGCGTATTTGCTGATCAGCATAGCGGCTATGAAATGGACAGGGAAGGCTTGCTTGAATTGCTGAACTGCATCAAAACGGATAAGGTGGCTGCCGTATTTGTACAGGACGAAACACGGTTAGGGCGTGGACATGCCCGCATTGCGCTTTTGCACGTCATGAAAAAGTATGAAGTGGAAGTATACACGCTATCCGATCAAGGGCCAATCGCTTTGAACGATATGGATGACATGGTATTGGAGATCTTGGCGATTGTTGAGGAATATCAGCGGAAAATACACAATGCGAAGATCAAGCGCGGCATGAAGCGGGCTGTCGAGAACGGCTATAAACCTGAAAAGAATTTAAAAGGCAGAGGAAATCCCGAAGGGCGCGAACGCTTAGAGTTGCCGATTGACCAGATTGTTAGTTTGAAAGCCAATGGGCTGACATTCCATGAAATTGCGACTACACTGCAAGGGTTCGGCTATCAGGCGAGCAAAGCCACTGTCCATAGAAGGTTTAAGGAATACGAAAAGTTTTCTCAAAGCTAAATCTTTGCAGAAACCTTTCTTTTTTTATACGATATTGTAAGAAGAAAGGTGGATGTCTATGTTATCACCAGATAAATTGAGGCGCATCAATGAATTATCACGAAAATCAAAAAGCGCAGGCTTGTCTTTGGAAGAAGCAAAAGAACAATCTGCACTGCGACAGGAATACTTGCAGACTTTCCGCGAAACAATGCGCGGCACTATTGAAAATGTGAAAGTAATTGACCCGAACGGAAACGATGTGACTCCTGAAAAGGTTAAAAATATCCGAGAGAATAAGTATTTGAACTAATACTTATTCTCTTTTTCGTTGTATTCTTTACCTTAGTTGACTAAACTAGATTAGTAGAATATTTTTGATTTCAGAAAGGATGTTTTTATGTCGACTACAGCAGATAAACTTGCAGTAACAACGATTCGTACGCTTTCCATCGATGCTATCGAAAAAGCTAACTCGGGCCATCCGGGCTTGCCAATGGGAGCCGCTCCTATGGCATATACATTATGGACAAAACACATGAACCACAATCCAAAAAATCCGGAATGGTTCAACCGTGACCGTTTTGTATTGTCAGCGGGTCACGGATCCATGCTTTTATACAGTTTGCTGCATTTGAGCGGCTATGGCTTGTCAATCGATGAGATCAAAAATTTCCGCCAATGGGAATCTAAGACTCCTGGACATCCTGAATACGGCCATACGGTTGGGGTAGAAGCGACCACAGGGCCCCTTGGCCAAGGAATTGGCATGGCTGTCGGTATGGCGATGGCTGAACGCCATTTGGCTGCTACATACAACAAAGATAACTTGAACATCGTCGACCACCACACTTTCGCTTTATGCGGAGATGGCGATTTGATGGAAGGCGTGGCAGGCGAAGCAATTTCTCTTGCGGGCCATCTGAAACTGAACAAATTGGTGGTTCTTTATGACAGCAACGATATTTCATTGGACGGCGAATTAAGCAAGAGTTTTTCTGAAAACATCCAAAAACGATTTGAATCATACGGATGGAATTACTTGCGCGTAGAAGACGGCAATGATTTGGCAGACCTTTCAACAAAAATCGCGCAAGCGAAACAGTCTTCCGACAAACCGACTTTGGTCGAAGTCAAAACTGTCATCGGCTACGGCGCTCCAAACAAATCCGGTAAAGCGGATGTCCATGGCGCACCGCTAGGCGAAGATGAAATGAAATTGGCCAAAGAATATTACGAATGGACGTTTGACAAAGATTTCCATGTTCCGGAAGAAGTTTATGAAACGTTTACGAACGCGACAGAAGAGCTAGGCGGAAAAGCGGAAACAGCTTGGAACGAATTGTATGCTGAGTACGAAGCGCAGCATCCTGAGCTTGCTGCTCAATTGGAGAAGGCTATCCGCGGCGACTTGCCTGAAAATTTCGATGCAGAGTTCCCTGAGTACGAAGTCGGTAAGAAACAGGCATCTCGCGCTTCTTCGGGCGACATGGTGAATGCAATTGCAAAAGCGGTTCCATCGTTCTTCGGAGGCAGTGCCGATCTTGCAGGTTCAAACAAAACAAACATCAAAGGCGGCGGAGATTTCGATGCGGAAAATCCGGCCGGCCGCAATATCTGGTTCGGCGTACGTGAATTCGCAATGGGAACTGCATTGAACGGTATGGCGCTCCACGGCGGACTTCATGTGTTCGGCGGCACATTCTTCGTATTCAGCGACTATGTGCGCCCAGCGATTCGTTTGGCAGCTTTAATGGGTCTTCCTGTAACATATGTCTTTACCCATGACAGTGTAGCTGTAGGGGAAGACGGACCGACCCACGAACCGGTCGAACAATTGGCATCTCTTCGTGCAATGCCGAATCTAGGCATTATCCGCCCGGCAGATGCAAATGAAACGAAAGAAGCTTGGCGTTTGGCGTTAACTTCAAAATCAATGCCGACATTATTGGTATTGTCACGCCAAGACTTGCCTGTGCTGGAACGAAGCGGCGAACTTGCCCGCGAAGGCGTTGAAAAAGGCGCGTACGTGGTATCGCCTGCAGAAAACCCGCAAGCTTTGATTTTGGCAACAGGTTCTGAAGTAAGCCTAGCGGTAGCTGCACAACAACAGCTTGCAGAAGAAGGAATTGCTGTATCGGTTGTTTCTATGCCTTCATGGGACCGTTTCGAGAAGCAGGACAAGGAATACAAGCAGTCAGTGCTTCCGAAAACAGTTAAAAAACGCTTAGCGATCGAGATGGGCACTTCATTCGGCTGGGAACGCTATACAGGCGACGAAGGCGATATTCTGGCAATCGACCACTTTGGTGCTAGTGCACCGGGTGAACGCATTATGCAGGAATTCGGATTCACTCCTGAGAACGTTGTAGCTCGCGTGAAAAATCTGATTCAAGAATAATATAAAGCGGAGGTGAATATCGCCTCCGCTTTTCTTAATGCCCAGCTCCGGCGATCAAACCCTCGGAGTCATAAGCGAGCTCAGCTGCGTGGCAAAGAACGCCGCTTCGCTGATTCCGCTTATCCTGTCGGGTTTTGCTCGATCGCTTCCGCTTTTCTTGTAGTCACATTGAAGTTTTTATAGTATAATCCTTTGTGGTGCAGTATTATTTAGGCAACGCGAAGGAGGTAACAAATTTGGATACTTGGATCTGGATCGTAATAGTAATCGTGGCGTTGATCGCCGGTGTTGCTCTAGGCTTTTTCATCGCTCGTCAATATATGATGAAGTATTTGAGAGAAAATCCACCGATTAATGAAGAGATGCTCCGTATTATGATGATGCAAATGGGACAAAAACCGTCTCAAAAGAAAATCAATCAAATGATGGCTCAAATGAATAAAGCTTCTAATAAACCTGCTAAAAAGTAAATATGAAACTTGGCAGCAGCTCCGCGAGTTATGGGCTTGGTCCACGATGCGTGAGGAGATCAACCATCTGGGAAGTTATTCCTCTAAAGCTTTAAAGGGATTTTTTCATATGATCATAGTTGAAAGATTATTTGTTTGCTGCTGTAAAACCACTTTTTCCGTTGAAACGGAAAAAGTGGTTTTTTATATGCGGCAGTTTTCTAATGCTCATTCCGGCTCAATCCTCTCACAAAAATGTCTTAGAAATATTTTCTGAATCTATAATTGCGTGGTACAATTTAACTATAAAGGCAATTAGGTAGATTGGAGAATGGGAAAATGAAATCGATGGTATTAAGGGCCGGATTACTGATGGGCTTATTTCTTGGATTGGCGTTCGAAGAAACTTCTGCAGCGTCTGACTTGGCCTCCAAATGTTCTGCGTTCGGGGAAATAAAGAAAAAGGAAGATCCTTCTTTTCAGCATATTAACTGCCTGCTGACAAATGCAGCTTTAGACGCAAATATTCCGCCAGAGGTATTAAAAGCGGTAGCGTACAAAGAAAGTGATTGGCGTCAGTATGAAGAAAAAGACAAGCCTCTTATTGCTAGTGACGGTGGAATCGGAATTATGCAAATTACGACAAAACCAAAAGGCTATGAAGATGTAAAGAGATTAAAATACGACATTGTCTATAACATCGAAGCAGGAGTAAAAATTTTAAATGAAAAATACCTTTACAAAATTCCTAAAATAAAGGATGCAGGAATAGGCGAAATAGAAAACTGGTATTTTCCAATAATGGCTTATAACGGAACAAAGTCAGTTAATTCACCACTTTATCAAAAAACTGGTTTAATTAATGTAAATGCCTATCAAGAACAAGTTTTTTCTTTGATTAAAAAGAAAAGTTTTTTAGCTGAGGTAAGCTTATCGGAATTTCCATTCAAGACCGAACATTTTAAGTACGACCCAAATTCTACAGAGAATATAATCTTTTTAAAAGATACATATACATTAACCAATCCACTACATCTTTCTAATTATCTCTTTAAAAAAAGTGATCAAGTTATTGTAACGGGCGGGGTAGGAAACTTAAGGTTTCAACCTTCAACTTCTGGAACAGACAATAAATTGGCTACAAAAAAAACCGTCTTAGAAATTACAGGACCCTTTCAATATGATAAAAATACAGAAAGTAAAAATCAATTTGTCTGGCTTCCTGTCAAAACTTTAGACGGAAAGTCAAAAGGATTCATTTCTTCTGCTTATGTAAAAAAACATATAGACAAAACCGCTCCGAAAACTCCAACGATCAATGCGGTCTCGGATAAATCTACTGCAGTTACTGGCAAAGCGGAAACAAATGCAATGGTTTATGCTAAAGTCGGAACCAAAGAAATCGGAAAAGCAACATCCAAAAACGGTGCTTTCTTGATTAAAATTTCCAAACAAAAAGCGGGAACAAGTATATCGGTTTATGCAGAGGATGCAGCAGAAAACCAAAGTGCAAGTAAAACCGTGAAAGTAACTGACAAAACGGCTCCAGGCCTTCCAACAGTAAATGCAGTTACCGATAAAACGACCACATTAACTGGCAAGGCCGAAAAGAATGCAACTGTATATGCAAAAGCAGGTTCCAAGAAGATTGGAAAAGCGACAGCCAAGAACGGTGCCTTTTCCATCACAATCTCCAAACAAAAAGCTGGAACGAGCGTATCAGTTTATGCGGTCGATAAAGCAAAAAACAAAGGTCCTGGTAAAACGGTCAAGATTTTGGATAAAACCGCTCCTGCAGTACCTGCGGTGAATAAAATAACCAGTAAAACTGTTGCGGTAGCCGGCAAGGGAGAAAAAGGGGCAGCACTTTACGTTTACAGCGGAAGCAAAAAAATCGGGCAAGGAACAGTGGACAGCCGAGGAGCTTTCAAAGTGAAAATCAAAGCGCAGAAGAAAGGCTCGGCCATAAAAGTCTATGCCAAAGACAAATCCGGCAATAAGAGCAAGAGCAGAACGGTCAAAGTGAGCTGAGAAGCTTCTTTCCTGAAGGCGCAACAATGCTGAAAGACGAACAGAAAACCCACCGATGCGTTCAAAGCTCCGGTGGGTTTTGCTATGTAATGCTATAAAATTGCTTGATAATGCCAAATAATTCTTTATGAAAGGCGTTCATCTTGTTTAGTGGAGGAATCGTTAGCCAATTGGTTCATCAATTCATGCAGTTTTGCTGCTTTCAATTCGTTTTTTATGCTTGTTTTGTAAGCGCGGGATTCCAGGATTAAATTCAAAGTAAATACGCCGGCAAGAAGAAACGCAGGCAGGGACTGTTGATAAAATCCGTATCCCAAAAGGGCGATAATTCCAGCCATTAAAAAGCCCATCGCATGTGCCGAATTGGTGTTCAACTGTTTGATTTCTTTGAAAGTATGGTTTTCCATATGCATTCCTCCTTCAATAATTGAATTATACGCAAAAAAATGAAAAAGAAAAGAAGAAATTTAAAAAAATATTGGCTGCTTCGTGACATTTAGGTTTATTTCAAAGGAGAAAAGGGTAATGAAGGATTTTTGGCCAGAAAGATGACCAGAAGAAAAACACAATTCTTCCTGATAGGAGAATTGAGTTTTGGGATTCCATTTACACAATCACTGGTGGCCTATTATTGAATGTTGAATATATGGTTCTTCAAGAAATGCCATTTCTTCTGCTGATAGCTTAACAGACAAGGCAGCTGCAGCATCTTCAAGGTGGGACAGCTTTGTTGCGCCAGCCAATGATAGGAGACGTTATTGGTTCTTTTTCCAGCAGCCAGGAAAGTGCAATATGGATGCGGGGAACACCTCGTTTTTCTGCAATTGCTGCAACTCGTTCTACAACCAGCCGGTCAGCATCAGCAGTAGCATCATATTTGGATTTCTGGATTTGATCTGTCTCGGAGCGGCGGGTTGTTTCTGACCAATCACGGGTCAATCTTCCTGATGCAAGTGGGCTGTATGGCGTAACACCGATTTTTTCTTCTCTGTAAAGAGAAAGCATTTCCCTTTCTTCTTCACGGCAGATGAGATTGTAATGGTTTTGCATCGATACGAAACGTGTCCAGCCGTTCTTCTCGGCAACGTGCAAGGCTTTCTGGAACTGCCATGCGTACATGGCTGAAGCGCCGATATATCTTGTTTTCCCGGCTTTTACTAGGTCATGCAATGCTTCCATCGTTTCTTCAATAGGCGTATAAGGATCCCGGCGCTGGATAATATACAGATCAACATAATCGGTCCCCAATCTCTTCAAGCTCTTATCGATTTCACTCATGATGGCTTTTCGTGATAAGCCTGACTCATTCGGACCCACATGCATCCGGCCGTGAATCTTAGTCGCAAGCACAATTTCGTCCCTATTTGCATAATCCTTTATAGCGCGGCCAAGAAATTCCTCGCTGGTTCCGAGAGAGCAGCCGGGAATATTCCCGCCTGTTCGGTTTGCCGCCATAGACGGATGTAAACCGGCTGAGAGAGAACTACAATTGAATGAGAATGACCCTTTACAGGGGAAATGTAAAACCAGCCGGAAATCTTCCGGCTGGTCTTTTTGATCACAACACCTTTTATGATTCATGGGTTCAAAGAAAAAGTCAAAGAAGAAAAGGGCTGCAGTTCTATTGGGAAATTCTGCTGCAGGGGTTTAGAAATCCTGTGAAGGGCTATGGAATGGGAAAGAAAAGGTGAAAGGAGGTGGAGGCATGGCTGGTGAAGAAGAGAGATTCGTCGTCTACATGCCGGTAATCGAAGAAGAAGAAAAAGGCCGGTTTCAAGTGAAGAAAAATGAACTTCAAAAAGCTTTCCCGCTTTCGCTGGATAAAATCAATGATTTGGTAAAAGGCATGACAGATTACAGTCTGGATACAATCGAACTCCACATTACAGGCGTGGTGAAATCGGGGCCGATCACAGAGCTGTTTATCGGGGCGGAAGGAGAAGCCGGCATGAAGTTGGTTTTGAACAAGAAAAAAACGCCGGATCAATGAAAAAGCTGCCGGGAGTTTTTCGACAGCCTGTTAAAAAGCGCTCACAAGGCGCTTTTTTTCGTTTCTTCACCTAACAAACCAAAATGGGCCAAAAATTCTTCTACTGTTTTTTCGTACGCAATCGGATCGGCATTGAACGATTGGGCATGGGCGCATTCTTCAAAAAACTTCAGCATTTTTGGTTCCGGCTTCAACTCATACAATTCTTGCGTCATTTTCGGAAGCACAAATTCATCATGTGTGCTATGGATAAACAAAACGGGGCTTAGGATTTGTTGGACCGCTTCGCGGGGCGATACAGTCCGGATGGAATAGCCGTCGCGCAGCTTTAAAAAAACGCTGATCAGCTTCAAGCTGATGGCAGTGGGGAGCTGCGTCTTTGTTTTCATGACATGCAGGATTTGTTCGTAGATGTCTGAATAAGCACAATCGGAAATATAAAAAGCAGCGCTGTCTTCCATGCCGGCATACAGGAGAGTGGTTGCCGCCCCCATTGATTCGCCATGGATTCCGAACATCAACTCAGGGCCAACGTGCGTTTGAAGCGCCTGGACAATCGCCTGTAAATCCATTTTTTCATAATGCCCGAAGCTCGTCGTTTTGCCGCCGGAATCTCCATGGCGCCGATGGTCATAGACGACAGAGTTGAAACCGAGGCGTTCAAACATGCGGGCATATTTGAAGGAATTGACTTTATTTTCCGTGACGCCATGGCAGATGATGGCATAGCGGTTGGTGTGGTGTGGTTCAAGAAAAATCGCTTTGATGGAATAGCCATTCGCCGACTCGATCCAGCGCTCGCTTTTGTTGGCATTGGCGTACCAGTATTCATCATATCGCTTTGCTGTAGTTTCCCGTTCCAATATCAAATGTTCATCTTTTTTCTTCAAGTACATCAGTTGATTGGATATGGCAATTCCGGAAACCGTGGTCAATGCAGTGAGGCTTGAGAAAATTCCAGTAAACCAGAGCATGCGTTTTGCCATAAACAACACTCCTCATTTGCGGTTTTTAAATAATGTGTACATGCCTGTTGCAATGGGATGAGATACATAGGGTTCGATTTTTTCGACAGCTGCGCATAACTGATCGAGATCAATGCCCGTCTCGATGCCTAAGCGATGCAGCATATTGACCACATCTTCAGTTGCCACGTTTCCCGTGGCCCCAGGCGCAAACGGGCAGCCGCCAAGGCCGCCGGCTGAACTGTCAAAACGGCTGATGCCGGCCTGCAAGGCCGCGTAAATATTGGCAATTGCCATTTTTCTCGTATCGTGGAAATGGGCGGTCAACATCACGCTCGGAAACGCTTCGGCCAATTGGCTGAACAAATCATAGCTTTCTTTCGGAGAAGCCATGCCTATCGTATCCGCCACGCTCAGTTCATCAATGCCCCATTCAGTGAATTGGCGGCATAAGGAAACTGTATCGTCAGGCATGACAGCACCTTCGAATGGGCAATAAAAAGCTGTGGAAATGCAGGCGCGGACAAATACGCCGTCCTGTTTCAATTTGAGGACAAGGGGTTTCAGCGTCTCCATGCTTTCAGCTGTTGTTTTGTTGATGTTCTTTTTGTTGAACGCATCGGAGACCCCAACAAAAACCGCTACCGCTTGGGCTCCTGCATCAAGGGCGGAAGCGATGCCTTTTTCGTTTGGCGTCAACACAAACTGCCGCCCTGTTTTTTGGACAGCGCTTACAATTTCTTTCGAATCTGACATCTGCGGAACCCATTTCGGGGACACGAACGATGTCAGCTCCATTTCTTCGATGCCTGCTTCCTGCAGGGCATGGATGAACTCCAGTTTCTTTTCAGCGGGAACAAGTTTCGCTTCATTTTGCAGGCCATCACGCGGTCCCACCTCGATAATCGTCACTTTGTTTGGTAAACTGAACATACTATCCCTCCTAACTCCATTGTATAGAGCTGGAGGATAAAAGAGCAACTCGCAACTGAAATTCTCAAGTGAAAAAGTCTGTTAAGGCATCAAGGGTGTCATGGGTGGCCTGTTGCGCCAAGATCGAAGGAGGGAAGTTTATGGCAAAGAAAAAGGAAGAAAACATCAGCAATTTGCCTCAAGATATTCTGGCGAAATTGCAGGAAACAAAGAATGCCCTGTTAAAAGAAGAACAAAAACAGGCGGAAGAAAAACAGGCCCGTGAATTGTTTGAGCGCAAGGAGCGGGAAAAGAACTTAACGTTCGAAGAATTGCTGGAGCGCCACGGCGATAAAGGAAACAAGTATTAACGGAAATCGCATCTTTCGGTACAAAAAAGAGCCTCCGCTGTTTTGCCATGCCCCGTCCAGTCGGAAGGCGCAAAAATACAATTATAATATCAATGAGACTGTTAATTCGCGCGTGAATTAACGGTTTTTTTAATGCTGTCATACCAAGATTTATCCTGAAACCGCGCTCTTTTTAGCAATCGAATTAGCATGATTTTCAACCTCCTTGCATTGATTATTGTAAGAGGCTGAAACTTGCGCCAAAACGGCTGCCAATTCATTTGTTAACAATCAAGTAAGGAAAGAAATATTATAGGATTTATACAGCGCCAGAAATTTTTTTAAGGTGCCTGTTGTTTCTTTGAATAAGTAAGTATATTATTTTAAGGAGGAAAAAAATAGAAATTATAGACGATTTAATCCAATCACCCTAACTAAGAAATGGAGTTCTATTATGCCGCTTATCGATCCCTTTTTAGAGCAACTAGTGATTGTTCCTTTCGGAGTTGTCGGGTTCGGGCTATTTGCAGCTATCCGTTCAAAAAAAGTAATTGTAGGTCCAATCGTAACTTTGCTGCTTAATGTGTTGTACGAAGTCTGGTATAGCTTTTCTTTCGACCCTAATATCGAATTATTTTTATCATTAAGGAATATCACTTTTCCATTGCTGACATTGGCCTTGTCTTTGCTCGTCTTGGTGGCAAAAGTGCCCAAAGTTCCCAAGGACTCGGACTAAACCGCATTTAATATAAGTGAAATTTCAACGTGTCCACTCAAATGGCGGATTCTTGATTGAAGGAAAAAGCATAAAAAATAGCATCTTGATTCGCTGCTATGGTCTTTAAACCATGCAAAATTGAGGTGCTATTTCTTTTTTTAAAGTGCTCTTTTTTTTACTGAATCATTGCAGTTCCGGTTGGTAGTTCAGCGTTTTGCACCTCTTATCTGAATGGGGTGGTTTTGCTGGCGGAGGTTCTTTTTATGAAACCGGAATGCTTAATGGCTTTCAGTGATTCTGATGCCGTTGACCGTTTTTTCTTTTGTTGAGATCCACTGAAGAACAGGCGGTGTATGGGGCTTTTTTAAGGCAGCCTTTTTTAAAGTGAAATAAAGGTTGACCGGAAGGGTGACTTATTGGTAAAAGAAATACTGGCTTAGAATTTGGGAAGGGATATTGTCATGGACTGTAATGGCTAAGACTGTATTTTGGGGAGTTTTGATAATCTTCATCATGGTTCTCATCTGCTTTCTTCTGTTTTATCTTTTGGGGAGTCCGATTGGCCCTACTGTTAAATATTTTGGGCTTGAAAGTTCTCTTCAAGCCCGGAAAAAATGGTTTCATTTGAAGTTGTTCTCAGTGGCCATGTCCGTGGCCATGATGGCGGCCGCCCCCGAAAAGACGGGCATCTGCACCGAGCTCTTCTAACTGCGTTTCGGCGTCATCCATTATGGCTTGGGCTTTTTCTTTTGTTTCATCATCAAGGCCAGCGAGAAAATCTTGGCGCCCTTGTTTTTCCGGAATTGTTACACCAAGGTTTCAAGTTCGGTTTTCGCTTCTTCGCGGCTCAGTGTACCTTCTTTGACTTTCTCGAAAATCGCTTCCGCTTTCGCTTTTGTCTCTTCATCAAGATTAGCGAACCTTTCCACTTTCGCCCCTCTTTCCGGCAGTACCACGCCAAGCGCTTCCAATTCCGTTTCGACCTGCTCCCGGATTTCTTCTATTTTGCTTTTTGCCGCTTCATCTATATTGTCCAAACCCCGCATGCCTTTTACTGTGCTTGCTTCTTCTGCCATGGAAGTTTCTTCTGAGTCTGCTGCATAAGCAAGTGTCCCGCCTACTGTCCCCAATGATAAAGCGGCAGCCAGTGCATAACCGAATAGTTTTCTGTTCATACTTATTCCTCCTTGAAATCGATTTTGTGAAGTCATCAAGATGCTTGCAATGAAAAATATAATGGAGACAGATGAAAATCCGATGAAAATGATAAAGGGATGAAAGGGGATTTTATTGGCAGCGGAGCAGAAGGAGTTTTCATTTCTTTTTCATCAAGAGATGATTTACTATTTATTTAGCTGAAAGGACAGTGGAAGGATGACGGCGATGAAAATATTGTTAGCAGAAGACGATGAGAATCTTGGTGAATTGATTGTCCACTTATTGAAGAAAAAAGGGGCGCAAAACGTGGATTGGGTGACAGAAGGCATGGAAGCATACGACTATGCATGCGCTTCTTTCTATGATGTTCTTATACTGGATTGGATGATGCCAAATGGCGATGGCGTTGAGGTTTGCCAACGCTTGCGCAAGGATGGATACAGCGGAGCGGTTTTAATGCTTACAGCCAAAGACGCGCTTACTGACCGGGTGAACGGATTGGAAGCCGGAGCGGACGATTACTTGGTCAAGCCGTTCGAAATCGATGAACTCTGGGCGCGGTTGCGTGCATTGGCGAGGAGGAATCTGGCGCCGATACAAGAAGAAACGGTCGAACTGAAAGGGCTGGCCATAAACAGAACAAGCCATACGGTTTCCAAAAAAGGCGAGATCATCAATCTGACTCCCCGCGAATTTCAGCTTTTGGATATGCTGGTGCAAAACCGCGGCCAAGTACTCACCAGAGAATTGATTTTTGACCGGATATGGGGATTTGATGGAGAAGTTTCCCTTAAAACGATAGATGCTACTGTAAAATTATTGAGAAAAAAGATCGACCAACAAGATCAGGGGAGCATCATCGAAACAGTCCGGGGAGTAGGATATAAAATTGAGGCTACCTGATGTTTCCAAAAAACGTCCTAACGCAGAGCAGGCAGATGTGTTTTCCCGGACTGGAAAAAATCTAACCTTGTTTTACAGCGGCATTATTTCTTTGTTTTTGATTGTCTTTGTAATAATCACACTGCTTATTCTGTACCAAGTTCTGATCAATGAACAGGAACAGAATATCCGGTCGCTCGCCGAGCGGGAAATGGGGAATATTCTGCGGTCTATTGACGGGGACTCCCGTAAGCAGGGTGAAGGAAGGCGTTTTTTGAGCGAAAACCAATTGTTTTTATATGTGACAGATATTGAAGGGCAAACAATTGAAGCAAATGAGAGCATTGATGAACTGCGTCCCTTTTACATGCGTTTTCTCGAACATTGGACTCCTGAACGTACAGAAATAAGAACAGAGAATATCAAAATTCCCGACAATGATCCGGAGTTTAGCCGTTTCAGGGACTTTGATATCCGGATTTTGATGTTGGCCGAGCCTGTAGTGACGAATGGCCAAACAGTCGGAATGATGTATTTAGGGCTGGATATTTCCTTTTTGAACAATATTTTCAGGTGGGTTCTAATTGTCTTTGTCAGCATCGCCGCCTTGTTTATCGGCATCGGAGTTTTGCTGAGCCTTTGGATGTCGAAGCGTGCCCTCGTGCCGATCCAACAGGCATATATTGCCCAGCAGGAATTTGTGTCTGATGCTTCCCATGAACTTCGGACTCCCCTTAGCGTCATATTATCTGCGGTGGAAGCGTTGGACATGGAAACCGATGCCAATGATCCATTTGCCAGAAAAATGTTATCGACGTTAAAGTTTGAGGTGAAGAGGATGACCAAACTGATTGATGAATTGCTGGCCCTTGCAAGATCCGATTCTGGACAGATAGTGTCTGCTTTAAAAAGGGAATGGTTTGATATTCGGCCGGCAGCCCTTGCTGTCATGGAATCACTCGGAAAATCAGCGGGGGAAAAATCCATCGATTTACAGCTTTCTGCGCCACATCCGATGAATGTATTCGGCGACCAGGATAAACTTACTCAGTTGATTTATATATTGGTTGAAAACGCCATCAAATACACGGCTGAAGGCGGCAGCGTCGAAATAGTGATAGGAAAAAGCTGCAGCAAAAAAGGTCAGGAGTTCAGTTTGTCTGTCGCAGACAATGGCATCGGCTTGACAGAGGAAGAACAAGAGAAAGTTTTTGACCGTTTCTACCGCGCTGATAAAGCAAGAACCAGAAAAGAAGGCGGCTATGGCCTTGGCCTTTCCATTGCAAGGTCGATTGCAGAAGCCCACAAAGGCGACATTGAGATTGAAAGCAAACTTGGCCAAGGAACAATGTTTTGGGTTAAACTGCCTTTCTCCGAGTAAGTGATGAAGAAGAAGTGGATAGAATTCTGTTTTATCGAAGGCACAGATGGCCATTGACGGGCTCTGTGCCTTTTTCCAATAGCTTGAATAGAAAGGCGAAAACAAAATGATAAGAATTTAAAAATTCTTTCAATTTAGTCTTGATTTATCATGAAAGCGCTTTTATAATTACCCTAATAACAATTGTTACGCATTAGAACATATGTAAAGAGGAGGGGCAAACGTGTGGGGATGGGTAATCGCTATATTCGCTGGCGTTTGGCTTTTGCAGCTATTGCTTACCAGAGTCCAAATGAAAAATTACCAGGAGACAATCAAAAAGCTGAGCAACCGGCCATCTGGATTTCTTGGAGTCGGCATAAAAAAACAGAAATTGGGTATAGGTGCTATCGCCATTTTGGTGACTGATACAAATGGAAGAGTAGTGGAAAGCCAAATAATGAAAGGGGTTACAGTATTCAGCCGTTTTCAGCCATTTGTCCAATGGAATGGAATGGCGCTGGAAGAAATAAGAGCACGCCTGCAAGAAGAACCTCTTGATGCTGCTTTTGTCATGGCAATTGAGCAGATTGAAAATCAAATGGAAAAGAAGACAAATTTAGCTTTTTAAGGAGGAAGACACATGGATTTTCTAGTTAAGCTGGCGGAAGGTTTCATCGGGATGTTTCAACAAGGGGGCGAAACGTTTGTAGGTTTGGTCACCGGAATTATTCCATTGCTAATTGTGTTGATCACAGCAATCAATGCCCTCATCCGGATTGTCGGAGAAGAACGAATCGATAGGCTGGCGCGGAAAAGCACTAAAAACATCATTCTCCGCTATACGCTTTTCCCGGTTTTAGCAGTGTTTTTCTTGACCAACCCGATGGCTTACACTTTCGGCAAGTTTCTTCCCGAAAAGCAGAAGCCCGCTTTTTACGATTCAGCCGTTTCTTTTGTCCATCCGATTACAGGTTTGTTCCCGCATGCCAATCCGGCAGAGCTATTTGTCTACCTGGGAGTTTCCGCAGGAATTACCACACTCGGTTTGTCGCTTGGGCCATTGGCTATTCGGTTCTTTCTCGTCGGTATCATTGTCATTTTGATCCGAGGCATTGTAACTGAAATTATCACTACCAGAATGATGAAGGCTAAAGGGATGGAATTATAAACAAATAGTACCGTGTTCACAAAAGGGGAGGCGTAAATAATGGAAGCAGTTCATGGATCAACGAACTATAAGGCGGTTACCATCACAAAAGGCCGGGGCGGATGGGGCGGCCCTCTGACCATCCAGCCAAGCGACGTCCAAAAATACATTGTTTCGGTAACAGGGGGCGGAATTCATCCAGTCGCTCAAGAAATCGCTTCATTGACCGGGGCTGAAGCGGTCGACGGATTCAAAGGATCCTATGAAAAAGAGTCGATGGCCTGCGTTATTATCGATTGCGGCGGTACTGCAAGATGCGGCGTATATCCAAAGATGGGTGTAATGACTGTCAATATCAACGCCACATCACCTTCCGGTCCGTTGATGAAATTTATCAACGAAGAAAACTTTGTATCCGGTGTTGGAGTATCGGATATCCGGGTTGCAGACCGCACGTTCGAAAATTCCAATGCGGTAAAAGAAGCTGTGGACGAAGTGGAGAACCCGAGTGTCAGCCAGCAGAACCGGACGCCACAAGAAATCAAGGAAGAAGCAAAACGCAAAGCGGCAGCGTACCAGCCGCAAAAAAAGCAGAACATCATTGAGAGGGTCGGCCGCGGCGCCGGGAAGATAGTCGGTATTTTCTATCAGGCCGGCCGTGAAACCATCGACCAAGTTATTAAGAATATTTTGCCGTTCATGGCATTTGTCAGTATGCTGATCGGGATAATTTTATACACAGGCATCGGCGATGTGATTGCGAATTTCGTTACGCCGCTCGCAGGCAATATTTTCGGGCTTTTAATCTTATCGGTAATTTGTGCGATCCCGATTCTTTCGCCTCTCCTTGGGCCAGGAGCCGTAATTGCCCAAGTTGTCGGTGTTCTTGTCGGAGTGGAGATTGGCCGTGGAAACATTCCGCCAGAACTTGCCTTGCCGGCTCTGTTTGCCATAAACCCGCAAGTCGGGGCAGACTTTGTTCCAGTCGGATTGACATTAGGGGAAGCGAAACCGGAAACAATCGAAGTCGGGGTTCCAGCCGTTTTGATATCCCGGTTAATCACAGGGCCATTGGCAGTGGTAATCGCTTATTTATTCAGTTTTGGCATGTATAACTAATAAGGAGGCAGACAGGTGAGGGATGTTATGACTAAAAAATACGAATCTAAAATAGTGGAAATCGGTGAAGAAGTTGAACTTTTCGCAGAGGAAAGCATGTTGATCATTTTTAATGATACTGTACCCGAAGCTCTGAGAATGATCGGTGTGATTCATGAAAAATCGGATCTTCTTGGAGAAGTTGAAGTCGGGGATGTATTGGAAATCAGTGGGGAAAGCTATGAAATCCTTTTTGTTGGCAGCAAAGTGAACGATACGCTCAAGGAAATCGGGCATTGCACGATTGTCTTCAATGGAGAAAAGACAGCGGAACTTCCAGGGACAATGTGCGTGGAAAAGAAGCCTATGCCTGTTCTGACCAAGGATTCTGCAATTCGCATCGTAAAATACTAACAGCAAAGGGGCTAATTGAATGCTAGGAATCAATAGAAAGCTAGAAGAATTGGAAAACCGAGGGGTATCCATCAAGGTCGGCTTGGTCGGTGCAGGGCAAATGGGAAGAGGAATGATTTCCCAAATAGAAAATATGGCCGGCATGAGAGTTGTGGTAACAGCCGACATCCAAGTCGACAACGTAAAGAATGCTTATGTTAAATCCGGTGTTTCCTCATCCGATATAGTCGAGACAAACGACAATGCTGAAGCGGCAGCAGCGATTCAAGCAGGAAAAGTTGTAGCGACGACTGATGCGCAATTGGTGACTTCATTGTCTGAAGTTGATGTTGTTGTTGATGCTACTGGAGTGCCGAATATTGGTGCCAAAATTGCATGGGATGCTATTTTGAACAAAAAGCATATCGTCATGCTGAATGTTGAAGCGGATGTTACAGTCGGCCCGCTGCTCAAAAAAATGGCGGACGCAAGCGGAGTGGTTTATACAGGGACAGCAGGCGACGAACCTGGAGCTATTATGGAGCTTTATGATTTTGCAGATGCGCTTGGTTTTGAAGTTGTAGCGCTAGGAAAAGGGAAAAACAACCCGTTGAACCAAGCGGCCAACCCCGATACGGCAGCAGAAGAAGCTGCAAGAAAAGGGGCAAGCCCTAAAATGCTGGCTTCGTTCCAGGACGGCACAAAGACGATGGTAGAAATGACCGCGGTGGCAAACGCTACTGGATTTTTGCCGGACAAGCCTGGAATGAACGGATTTGTAAGCGATGTAAAAGGACTTCCTGAAATTTTCAAATTGAAGGAAGATGGTGGACAAGTCAACAACAAAAAAATAGTAGAATATATCAATGGAGTGGCTCCGGGAGTTTTTGCCATAGTGGCTTCCCATAAAGAGGAAGTCAATCACGAAATGCAATACTTGAGCATGGGGGACGGCCCTAACTACGTGCTTTATCGTCCATATCACCTGACGAGTTTAGAAACGCCAATTTCGGTCGCGCGGGCTTATTTCTATAATGAAGCGACGATAGCGCCGTGGAAAGGCCTGCAGGCAGAAACGGTAACTGTAGCCAAAATCGATCTGAAAGAAGGCGACTTTCTGGACGGAATCGGCGGTTTCACAGTTTACGGCTCGATTCTCTCTGCAGAAGATGCCGGAAAGGAAAATGCGCTTCCATTGGGTTTGGTTGACCGCAATGTCCAGTTGAAACGCTCAATCAAAAAAGGTGAAATCATCACTTATGACGACGTTGTCCAAACAGTGGATTCCACGATCTGGCGTTTGCGCCGCATGCAGGATGAAACGTTCAAAACGGACACCGGCAAAGCGGTTGCGGTGAAAGCATAATATCCAATCCGACAGATAAATGATACATTGAAAGAGCAGGAAATGTATCAAACATCTAAACGGGAAGGTGTTCTTTATGAAGGTAAAGAAAATGGAAGCAGGTTTATATTGTCTTCATTGCCGGGAAGAAGTCGACCATGAAATAACGTATATCAACAGCCAGATCAAAAGCATCCGCTGCCTGGAATGCAACAAAACAAAAGAACTTAAAATTGATGTAAAAAAAGAATTATATAAAGAAATTTACGAACGCATATCGACAAAGCCCACGCGGGTGACAGAAGAATACCGGAAAGATCTCAGCCATTTGCTGTTTTCGCTCCCGGTAAGAGTTATAAAAAAACCTTACCAAGTTTTAAAAGATGTTAACAGCACACGTAAAGTGATCTGGAATTATAAAAAAAAGAAATAATGTTTATTGGGTATTCGTTATCATTGGGCCAAGCTTCTTTCTCGAATGTTGAAGAGGCTGGCCTTTTGGGGAATTGACGGATGCACTTTTGCATACCCGGGCGATTACATATGTAATCGTTCGGAACAAATGTAAATAGGAGGAAATGCTATGACCCAAAAAGTTAATTTACCACCTCGAGTAAACCAAAAAGATCTGGTGAATCTGTACAAGCAAATGTGGCTGATCAGATTTTTCGAAGAAAAAGTAGATGAATTTTTCGCTAAAGGCATGATTCACGGAACAACCCATCTGGCGGTTGGACAGGAAGCATCAGCTGTCGGGGCTATTGCGGTTCTGGAAGACCGGGATAAGATAACGAGTACGCACCGGGGCCATGGCCACTGTATCGCCAAGGGTGCAGAAGTCAACGGAATGATGGCTGAATTGTTTGGGCGGACAACCGGCTATTGCAAAGGCAAAGGAGGCTCCATGCACATCGCGGATGTCGAGAAAGGAAATCTCGGGGCGAATGGGATTGTTGGAGGCGGCTTTGCTATCGCAACGGGAGCAGCATTAACTTCTCAGATGAAGAAAGAAGGTTTTGTAGTGCTTTGCTTTTTTGGCGATGGCGCCTCAAATGAGGGGAGTTTTCATGAAGCGCTCAACTTGGCTTCCATTTGGAAGCTGCCGGTCGTCTTCGTGTGCGAAAACAATCAATATGGCATGTCAGGGCCTGCAAAAGAAATGATGAACATCGAAAATATTGCACAGCGCGGGCAAAGCTACGGCATTCCGGGGAAAGTGGTGGATGGCAATGATATCTTTGACGTCATGAACGGAGTCGGCGAAGCGGTGGACCGTGCACGCAATGGTGAAGGACCATCGATTGTCGAGGCAAAAACTTATCGGTGGAAAGGCCACTCAAAAAGTGATGCGAAAAAATACCGGACACGGGAAGAAGAAAAAGAATGGCGCCTGAAGGATCCGATTGAACGGATGCGATTGGTACTCGTTCAAGAAGGGATCCTGACCGAAGAAGCGGCTGAAAAAATCAAAGCTGAAGCAAAAGATGAAGTTGAAGCGTCGGTGGAGTTCGCGGCTGATAGCCCGCATCCCAGCTTGGACGATTTAATGGAAGATATCTACGCTTGATTACGGATAGAGGAGGCAAATAGAATGAGGGAATTAACTTACTTGGAAGCGGTCAGAGAAGCCATGAGCCAGGAAATGCGCCAAAATGAAGACGTTTTTATTTTAGGGGAAGATATCGGCGTCTACGGGGGAGCATTTGGCGTTACTCGGGGGATGATTGAAGAGTTCGGCCCCGAGCGGATTCGCAATACCCCCATATCAGAAGCGGCTATTTCCGGTACCGCTGTCGGTGCGGCCTTGACCGGCATGCGTCCGATATTGGAGCTCCAGTTCTCCGACTTTATCACGATCGCTATGGACAATATGGTAAATCAGGCAGCTAAAATCCGGTATATGTATGGCGGGAAAGGGAAGGTGCCGATGGTGCTGCGGACCCCGGCAGGATCTGGAACCGGAGCGGCCGCCCAGCATTCCCAAAGCCTTGAAGCTTGGATGGCACATATTCCGGGACTGAAAGTCGTTCAGCCTTCGACAGCCTATGATGCAAAAGGCCTTTTGAAAGCGGCGATCGATGATGATAATCCGGTCATTTTTTATGAGCACAAGCTCTGTTATAAAACCAAGTCCGATGTGCCGGAAGAACAATATTCCATCCCGTTAGGAAAAGCGGATATCAAACGGGAAGGAAAAGATGTCACGATTGTGGCTACGGCCATCATGGTCCATAAATCGCTGGAAGCCGCTGCCGAGCTTGAAAAAGAAGGCATCAGCGTCGAAGTGATTGACCCTCGGACGCTTGTTCCTTTGGATACAGAAACCATTATCGAATCGGTGAAAAAAACAAGCCGGCTAGTTGTCGTGCATGAAGCGGTGAAACGCGGCGGGTTCGGAGGGGAAATTGCCAGCGTGATCGCAGAAAGCGAAGCTTTCGATTATTTGGATGCGCCGATCAAACGGCTTGGAGGCAAGTCCGTTCCAATTCCTTATAACCCGGAACTGGAAAAAGCGGCGATTCCGGGAGTGGACGATATTATCGCCGCAGTCAAAGAAACAGTAAACCGATTGTAGGGAGGAGCAACGTAAAGATGGCTAAAGAAATCTTCATGCCCAAACTAAGCAGCACGATGCAAGTGGGAACCCTCTTGCAATGGTTCAAAGATGAAGGGGACACCGTAGAAGTCGGAGATCCTTTGTTTGAAATCATGACTGATAAAATCAATATTGAAGTCGAAGCTTACGAGGAAGGCGTCCTCCTGAAAAAATATTTTGAAGAAGATGATGAAGTTCCGATCAATCATGTGGTCGGCTATATCGGAAAACCCGGTGAAAAGGTTCCGGATTCGCCTCCAGGCGAGGCAGGAGCAGCAGGGTCGGTTCAGCAAGAAGAACAGCAAGAAGATGAAGAGGACGTATTTGACACGACTCCTGAGGAGCGAAGCGAACCTTCAGGCCAACCCTCTTCAGAACCGGCTGCAGCAAGCGAAAAACCGCGTGCCACTCCGGCAGCCCGCCGTGTAGCAAAAGAGGAGGCTGTCTCACTTGCTGATGTTGAAGGTTCAGGGCCGAACGGACGGATACATCAGGGAGACGTAATGGCTTTCGCTGCTTCAAGCGCTGCTCCAAAAGCTACTCCGCTCGCCAAAAAAGTTGCTGAGGCAGAAGGCGTCCGTTTGCAGGATGTGAAAGGAAGCGGCTCGCAAGGCAAGATTTACAGAACGGATGTCGAAGGGGCCAAACAACCGGTTTCTTCGCCGGCAGCTGCCGCCGGCAAACGGGTGAAAATGGAAGGGATCCGAAAAGTGGTAGCCGAGCGGATGGTGAAAAGCAAGACATCAGCCCCTCATGTTACTTTAACAAGCGAAATCGACATGACGGAAGTTGTAGGCATGCGCAAACAGCTTTTGAGCAGTATCGAGAAGCAGACAGGACTCCGCCTTTCATATACAGAAATCATCGTAAAAGCTGCAGCCCATTCCTTGAAGCGCCATAAAAATATCAATGTATCCCTAGAAGGCAGCGAAATTGTTTTTAATGAGGCTATAAATATCGGATTGGCAGTGGCGGTTGAAAATGGCTTACTGGTGCCTGTTGTGAAAAATGCAGACCAAAAAGGGCTTGCCGCGATTACAGAGGAATGCAAAGCATTAGGCAAAGCGGCGAGGGAAAGCAAGCTGAAGCCAGATGCGATGTCCGGCGGCACGTTTACAATCAGCAATCTTGGCATGTATGCCATTGATGCTTTTACACCGGTGATCAATCAGCCGGAATCGGCGATACTCGGTGTCGGCCGTATAAACGAGAAACCGGTTGGCTTGAACGGTTCAATCGTGCTCCGTCCAATGATGACAGTCAGCCTGTCATTCGATCACAGGGTAATAGACGGCGCGCCGGCCGCAGCTTTCCTGACCGAACTTAAAACGATTCTTGAACAACCGTACGAATTATTAACTTAAGGAGTAGATGTCATTGAATAACTATGACGTGGCGGTAATCGGTGGAGGCCCGGGAGGTTACGTGGCGGCAATCAGAGCAGCGAAACTGGGAAAAAAAGTTGCGCTTGTTGAAGCACGGGAACTTGGAGGGACTTGTTTGAATCGTGGCTGTATTCCTTCTAAAACATTATTGCGCCACGCTGAAATCATTGAAGATATTGAAAGGGCAAAAAGCTGGGGGATTGAAACCGGATCCCTTACTTTTTCCCTTTCAAAAATGCTTGAGAGAAAAGATGAAGTCATACAAACGCTGCGAAACGGAATCGCATATTTGATGAAAAAAGGCAATATCGATGTTTTCAACGGCCATGGAAAAGTGCTACAGGATAAAATGGTCTCTATCCGATTGGAAAGCGGGGAAGAAACCATACGGGGGGAAAAGATCATTCTAGCTACCGGCTCAAAGCCCATTGTACCGCCGATTCCAGGGTTGGATCAGGCAGCCTATTATACGAGCGATACCATTTTTGATATACCGGAAATTCCAGATTCCATGGTGATTGTTGGAGGGGGAATTATCGGTGTAGAGTTGGCCTGCATTTTTTCCAGTTTGAATGTGCCGGTCACAGTTGTTGAAATGGGCGAAAGAATTGTTCCAAGCGAAGACAAGGATGCCTCAAAACTTCTTGCAAAAGAGTTGAAGAAGAAAAAAATCACCTTGCTGACCAGTACGAAAGTGATGAGCGTCGAGAAGCGGCAAAACCGGCAGCTGGTGAATGTGGAAACAAAAGACGGGAAAAAAGATGCGTTAGAAGCTGCAGCCCTTTTGTTGTCGGTTGGAAGAGCGCCGAACACATCTGCATTTCCGGATTTAGCCCTGGAAATGGATGGACCTTTTGTAAAAGTGGATGAATATATGCAGACCAGCCTCCCTGCCGTTTTCGCTGTCGGAGATTTGGTGGGCGGATGGCAACTGGCGCATGTCGCAAGCGCAGAAGGGCTTATAGCAGCTGCAAATGCGGCCGGGGGAAAGGAAAAGATGGACTATAGCGTTGTGCCGCGCTGTGTTTACACGAGTCCCGAGATTGCCAGTGTCGGCCTGACTGAAGAAGAAGCGGAAAAGAAAAACCTGTCTTATAAAGTGGTGAAAATCGACCATGCAGGAAACGGTAAAGCTTTGACCCGAGGCGAAAAAGAAGGGTTTACAAAGTTGATAGCGGGCACAAAGTATGGAGAAATACTTGGCGTTACTATGGTCGGTTCCCATGTTACAGAAATGATAGCGGAACCGTCAGCATATATCCATTTAGAGGGGACAGTCGAAGAGTTGGCTGCCATGATACACGCTCATCCAACTGTTTCCGAAAGCGTATACGAAGCGGCATCTTCATGGCTCGACAAAGGAGTCCATCACTAATTTTTTTGGAAAACCTTCTGCCAATCCCCACAAAAGATGGTAGAATTTAGTTAGTGGTAAACTGTATGGAATAGACATGGGGAAATAATCGATAACGGGTATTTCTCACTTTAAGAAACTTTGATGAGAAGGTGTCACGATGATCGATTGGGAAGAACGCAGGCAAATTGTAAAAGTATCGAAACTGTATTATTTCGACGGACAGACACAGGCGGAAATCGCAAAAAAAATCGGCGTTTCCCGCCCTGTGATTTCCAAGTTGCTCAACAAAGCCAGAGATATTGGCATCGTTGAAATATACATTAAAGATGAAAGCGCCCACACAGTTGAATTGGAGCATCGTTTAGAGAAAACATACAATCTCAAAGAAGCGATTGTCATACCCACTACCGATTTGACGACGGAAATGGTCAAGCAAACATTGGGTAAAGCCGCTTCCGTATATGTATCAAAAAAATTGCCTGGCATCAAATCTTTAGGGATTTCTTGGGGAAGTACACTATCAAAATTTGTCCAGGAATATCCGTACGAGCAGCATCAGGAATTGAAAATCATTCCTCTCGTAGGCGGCATGGGAAGAAAGCTGGTTGAAATCCATTCGAACCTGTTGGCGTATCAGCTGGCCAAGAAGATGAATTCGAATTGTTCCTATCTTTATGCCCCCGCAATGGTCGGGTCGGATGAATTGAAACAGCGTTTGGTCCAATCAGAAGATATCGCGATGGTATTGGAAGAAGGGCGCAACGTTGAAATGGCTGTAGTAGGGATCGGCAATCCATTCGAAGGCTCCACTATGTCTGCGATGGATTACCTGAACGAAGCCGACTTGGAATCTTTGCAGCAAGCGGGAGCCGCAGGAGACATCGGCTCACGTTTCTTTGATGCGGCTGGAAAGCAGATCAAGCATCCGTTGAACGATTTGGTGATTGGCCTTGACCTGAACGAGTTCAAGAACATCCCGGAAGTGATCGGCATAGTGGAAGGGGCTCATAAGGCGGAAAGTGTAAAAGCCGCGTTGAACGGCGGCTATCTTGATGTTTTGGTTATAGACGATGTAACAGCGGAACTGATGTTTCAGAAATAGAATTCAAACGAAAAGCGCATCCGCGGCAGAAAGCTTTCCAGAGCTTTCTGTTTTTTTATGGAGCAGCATGGTAAAATATCACTTAAGTTACAATTTGTATCCAATGAAAACCTATAGCCTCGTTCTGGGAAGCGGCATGAATCGTGAGGGATGAACTGCTATTAAAAAGCGATTGCTGGCACAAAAAGGTCCAATCCGATTGTCAAACCGAACTATAAAGCAAACAGGGACTGGAGGGGATGGAAATGCTGATTCAAGAACAAGCGGCAGAAAAAATCTGTGCGAGCTTAATGGAAGATCCGCACGTCCAAGCAGTTTTCTTGAAAGGCTCCATGGGCCGCAATGAACACGATGAGCATTCCGATATCGATTTGTATTGCTTGGTCGAAGAAAGGGATGAGAAACAATTTTTGGCAGCGCGAGAAGCGCACCTCAGAGCATATCGCCCGATCATTTTCCAGGATGATATCTTCATCATTGCGCCACAGCTGATCGCTGTCTATGATAATCTGCTGCATATTGATTTGTTTACTGTCACACTGGAGTCTTTTCCGGTAAAAGATTATTTTCGGGTGCTTTACGATCCGGAAGGTTTGCTTGATCCATTCAAAGCTGCGCAAACGCTTGAGCTGAAAGCGGAGGAGTTTTCGGATGCCGTCATCGATGTCGCCTGGTTTTTGTTTCAATACAAAAAAGCAAGCGCACGTGGAAATGGTATATGGGCGGCAAGGATGCTGACGAATGTGACGGACCATTTGGCGCGTGTTTTGCTGCATCGATATGCTCCTTGCCGAGCGCAGCTGGGCATGAAAACACTTGCCCAATCATTGCCGCAAGAACTTTTCGAGAAAATGTCAGCAATCATGGATGCCACCACTCCGCAAGAACATCCAGCAGCGGCAATTCGGATCAGCCAGCTGATCGGCAAAGAATTGGATTGGATTTTAGCGGATTTGCCGGAAGATGCACAAATTGAACCTTTGCTCCGTAGAATGATAGAGGCCCCTGCAAAAACAACGGAAGGAACTAGTTAAACCGCATAAACACAAAAAAACAGGACAAAAGCTTGTGAAAGCTTTTGTCCTGTTTTTTCAAAAGGGCAACTTACTCAAGGTTGGCGTGCCTGCCATACATCGTTTGGGAAGTTAGCGATTTTTTTTCCATGATTTTTAAGATGATGGCATCGAAAAACAGCAGCAGCGACTGTTCGAAAAGAGAACCCATCGGCTGGATCGATTTCCCGCTATCGCCATCCGCTTTGGCTTGTGCCGGTATTTCGACTACCATATCGCCAAGTTTTCCGATTGAGGAAGCAGGGTTGATGGTCACGGCTGCGACAACAGCTCCGATTTTTTTGGCCTTTTCGGTCATGGCAACGAGGCTTTGTGTTTCGCCTGAGCCGGAAGCAACAACAAAAATATCTTCAGCTTCTAGATTGGGGGTTACAGTTTCCCCGACGATATACGGATCGAGTCCGACATGCATCAGGCGCATAACAAAAGATTTTGCCATGAAGCCCGAGCGGCCGCCGCCGGCAACAAAAATTTTCTCCGAAGCAAGCAGGGCTTCCGCCAGTTTATCGGCCTCGGAATCCTCAATGGCCGACAACACTGTCTGCAGTTCTTTTAAAATCACTTCCGTGTATCCCGCTGTCTTCATCTTAAACAGCCGCGCCTTCTTGAATCAGTTTGTAAATTTTTTCAGCTTCCGCTTTTTTGTCCTCTTTGCTCGTGATGCCGCCGCCGACGATGATCAAATCCGGCTGTTCTTGGATGACTTCCGGCAATGTCTCAAGTTTGATGCCGCCAGCAATGGCAACTTTCGAGTTTTTCACAACGCTTTTGATAGTGCGAAGATCGGCAAACGAATCTTTGCCTTCTGCTTGCAAATCATATCCCGTATGGACGCAAATATAATCGGCGCCAAAAGCATCCAATTCTTCAGCGCGAGTTTTAATGTCTTTTACAGCAATCATATCCACAAGGATTTCTTTCCCTTGTTTTTTCGCTTCTTCGACAGCGCCTTTGATCGAAGCATCTTCAGCTTGCGCAAGGATGGTTACGATATCCGCGCCGGCTGCGCTTGCCTGGGCCACTTCATATCCGGCAGCGTCCATGATTTTCACGTCAGCCAAGACAGTCAAATTCGGAAAAGCGGCTTTCAGTTCAGAAACAGCTTTCAGCCCTTCTTTGTTTATGACAGGAGTTCCGATTTCAACGATATCAATATGCTGTTCTACTTCTTGAACAAGCTCGATCGCTTGTGGAATGTTCACCAAGTCTAATGCCAATTGTAATTTCATCTTCTCATTCTCCTCAGTTTCGTTTTAGTTGCTCCTCCAGTGTATGCCTATACTTCGATTTCCGAAAGTACGCACATTATTCTCATATAGTGCTAAAAAGTATACCGTGGGAAAACGGAAATCAAAAAGCGGAAATCCGAATGGATTTCCGCGTTGAAGACCGTTATTTCGCTTTCGCCTCTTCTGCTTCGGCAGCAGGCACTGCTATCTCTAAAAAGCTTTTATATGTTTTGCCCCACTCATACATGTTCTCTAAGACAGGCATCAGCGACCGTCCTTGAGCTGTCAGCGAATATTCGACTTTCGGTGGAACTTCCGGATAAATTTCACGATGAATGATAAAGTCGGACTCAAGTTCCCTGAGCTGAGTGACAAGCATCCGTTGGGTTATGCCCGGAATCAGCCTTTTCAATTCGTTGAAGCGCTTAGTGCCTTCTTTGCCAAGGTGCCATAAAATCAACATCTTCCATTTGCCGCCGATTACAGCAAGGGTCAGTTCTTTTTCGCAGCTGAATTCCTTTTCGCATACATGTCCCATCTGTTTCCATCTCCTTGTCATTCAAGCGCAATCCCTGGTATCCCGGACGCAGCTGCTGTACTTTCGTTCTTCGTATAAAAGAGTATACGCCGTGCAAATATGGAAGTAAAACAACTGGTTTCTGCTACTCCCGGTGCTCTTGGTAGATATCTTGTTTGGCTGCTTTTTTTGCTTCTTTTATTTGGTCTGCAGATACCGGCGTCCCATAGGCGGCAATCGTATCTTTGATTTGCTGGGGAGAACTTGCGCCAGCTACGACAGAAGCGACTGTGCTGTTTTGCAGAATGCTATGAAGGGATAGGGCATGCAGGTTATCGTGTATTCCCATCAGTTTTTGCAGCGTACTTTTCAATTCGCTTTCGCTGTAAGTCAGATAGCTGCCCATTTTTTCGGCGCGTCGGAGGCCATCATTTGTCAAAAGCCCTTTTGCAAGTGTTCCGCGGGTCACAACAGAACGCCCGGCCGAGCCGATGTCCGAAAGCCACTCTTCAGGCCGGCGATCGAACAAGCTATACTGCATCATGATCGAGACGATATCACTTTTTGCCAAAAACCGTTTGATGACATTCGGACGGATAGAAGAAATCCCGTATTCCCGAATCAGACCTTCTTTTTTCAAAGATTCGAAAGCGTCGATTGTTTCTTCTGCATCGTCAGAGATCATCCCGCCATGCAGCTGGTATAAATCGATGTAATCGGTTTGAAGCCTCCTCAAGCTATTATGGACTTGTTCGAGTATATACGGTTTAGTGGCGTTCCATGTGACTTCGTCGCTGTCGCGGCTCCACCGGTTGCCGACTTTCGTGGCTATGATTACGTCTTGCCGGCGCCTTTTCAAAGCATGGCCGACAAGTGTTTCATTTTCGCCTTTGTTATAGAGATCCGCGGTATCAAAATAATTGATGCCGTTGGCGACCGCTTCCTCTACAATGGCTGAAGCCTGCTTGGAATCGATCGGCAAAGACATGCAGCCGAAACCGATTTCGCTCACTTTCAACGGGCTGTTTCCAAGATTCACTTTTTTCATAACGTCCCTCCATTGTAATTTCATGTTTCCCTTATGGTATACTGTGCGATAGAGAAATCTCAAACGAAAAGAGGAATATCATGAAAAAGTTTGAAGAAAAAACCATCGTTTCAGAACGCATCTATGAAGGCAAAGTGATCAACCTGAAAGTGGACGAAGTCAGCTTGCCGAACGGCAAAACCTCTAAACGTGAGCTTATCGAACATCCCGGGGCTGTCGCGATTGTTGCGTTTACCCCGGAAAACAAAATCATTATGGTGGAACAGTACCGAAAAGCATTGGAGCGTTCCATCATCGAAATTCCGGCCGGCAAGTTGGAAAAAGGCGAAGCGCCGGAATACACAGCCATGCGGGAGCTGGAAGAAGAGACCGGCTATACGGCCGATTCATTGGAACTGATTCAATCGTTCTCAACTTCTCCTGGTTTTGCGGATGAAGTGATTCATTTGTTTTTCGCAGATGGATTGAAAAAAGCCTCAAACGGCGCTGCACTCGACGAGGATGAATTTGTGGAATTGCTGGAAGTGTCAGTTGAAGAAGCGGAACAAATGATGAAAGACAACCGGATTTATGATGCTAAAACCGCTTTTGCTGTCATCTGGGCAAAACAGCGGCTATCAATTATCAATTAAACCGTCTCTAAATGATAATCATTCTAAAGTAAGAATGATAATATGTTGTAAATGAGAACACTCCTTTGCTATAATGGAAGCAGTTTAAGGAGGGCGTCGCATGGAAACAAGGATTGATCGTATCAAAAAGCAATTGCATGCTGCGAGTTATAAATTGACGCCACAGCGTGAAGCGACCGTCCGGGTTTTGCTGGATCATGAAGAAGACCATTTGAGTGCTGAAGATGTCTATCTTTTGGTAAAAGATATTGCACCGGAAATTGGATTGGCCACTGTTTACCGGACATTGGAATTATTGACTGAATTGAAAATTGTCGACAAAATAAATTTCGGTGATGGAGTTTCCCGTTATGATTTGCGCCAAGAAGGCGCAGCGCATTTCCATCATCATTTAGTGTGTTTAGAGTGCGGAGCTGTAGATGAAATACAGGAAGACTTGTTGGGAGATGTTGAAGGCGTTGTCGAAAAGCGCTGGAACTTTCAAATTAAAGACCACCGTCTTACGTTTCATGGCATTTGCTGGCGTTGCCATGACCGCAGCTCACAAGATCCATCTCAATGATTCGTGAGAAAAAAGAAGGGCGGCCATTAAAGGTCGCCCTTCTTTTTTAATTTCTTCTATAAAAAGGGGGTTCAAAGATGAAATACGCAAAAGATGCTCTTGATGATTATCTACATTTTCTGCGCGTGGAGCGGCAGTTGGCGGCCAATACGCTTGTGTCTTACGAGAGGGATTTGAAGGGCTACATTCAGTATTTGAAAGAAGTTGAACAACTCGATTCACTGCGTAAAGTGGAACGGATACATATATTGAACCATCTTCGCCATTTGAAGGAAACGACCAAAACATCCCGGACCGTAGCAAGGCATATCTCGTCAATCCGGTCATTTCACCAATTTTTGATCCGTGAACGGGTAGTGGACAATGATCCGACGGTCCACCTGGAAATGCCGCAAATGGATAAGAAGCTGCCGAACATCTTGTCAATTGAAGAAGTGGACGCACTAATGCAAGCCCCTGCTATTGATAAAGCGAACGGGATGCGGGACCAAGCAATGCTGGAACTATTGTATGCGAGCGGCATGCGCGTCAGTGAATGCATCAATTTGGATGTGGAAGATGTCAATCTGACCATGGGTTTTGTGCGGTGTTTCGGCAAAGGGGGGAAAGAGCGGATTATTCCGCTTGGTAAATCCGCTTTGAAAGCATGCAAAACATATTTGGAAAATGCACGGCACACCTTATTGAAGCCAGCGGAAAAAACCGATGCACTGTTCATCAATCAAAGAGGGAGACGATTGACTCGGCAAGGATTTTGGAAGCTGCTGAAACAGCACGCCCAAAAAGCCGGCATCCAAAAAGAGCTGACTCCCCATACATTGCGGCACTCGTTTGCAACCCATCTGATAGAGAATGGCGCTGATTTGCGCGCTGTGCAGGAAATGCTGGGGCATGCAGATATTTCAACGACCCAAATCTATACACACGTCAGCAAAACCCGTTTGAAGGATGTGTATTCGCAATTTCATCCCAGAGCATAAAGTAGACGTCAGACTTCCGACGAGAACGCGCTTTGTGGTAGGATAGAATCGTATACAAGGAGGAAATAACATGACACTAAAACCTTTTGAAAGAATTCATTTGATTGTCCTCGATTCAGTGGGAATCGGCGAAGCTCCAGATGCTGAAGCTTTTGGCGACACTGGATCGGATACGCTTGGCCATATTGCAGAAAGCGTCGGCGGCTTGCATATGCCAAATATGGAAAACCTCGGCTTGGGCAATATCAAACCTGCCAAAGGAATCGCTGCAGCTGAAAAACCTGCAGCATATTTCGGCAAGCTGCAGGAAGCATCTGTCGGAAAAGATACAATGACAGGGCACTGGGAAATAATGGGTCTTAATATCGATACTCCTTTCAAAGTTTATCCGGATGGATTCCCGGATTCCTTGATCCAAGCGCTGGAAGAAAAAACAGGGCGCAAAGTAATCGGCAACAAACCTGCAAGCGGAACAGAAATTCTCGATGAACTGGGGCAGGAGCATATGGAAACAGGCGCCATCATTGTTTATACCTCGGCAGATCCGGTTCTTCAGATTGCCGCGCATGAGGAGATTGTGCCATTGGAAGAGCTTTATAAAATCTGCGAAATTGCGCGTGGACTTACACTGGATCCGGAATATTTGGTCGGCCGCATCATCGCTCGCCCTTTCCTTGGTGAACCCGGCGCATTCAAACGCACATCGAACCGCCATGATTACGCGTTAAAGCCTTTTGACCGCACTGTCATGAATGAGTTGAAAGACATCGGAAAAGACGTCATAGCAATCGGCAAAATCAATGATATCTATAACGGTGAAGGTGTGACCAAAACGGTCCGGACAAAAGACAATATGGACGGCATGGATAAGCTGGTGGAAGTGGCCGGCGAAAACTTCAATGGCCTCAGTTTCTTGAATCTGGTGGATTTTGACGCCTTATACGGCCACCGCAGAGATCCGGAAGGATACGGTGCAGCGCTTGAAGCATTTGACAAGCGGCTTCCGGAAGTGCTTGAAAGGTTGACTGAAAACGATCTGCTCATTATCACGGCCGACCATGGCAACGATCCGACATTCCCTGGGACAGACCATACGCGTGAATATGTGCCGCTTTTAGCTTTTTCCCCGCGTTTTGAAAGTGGAAAAGAATTGGAGCTCGGCAAAACGTTTGCAGATATCGGCGCGACAGTAGCGGAAAATTTCTCAGCGCCAATGCCGAAATTCGGCATTAGCTTTTTATCGAAATTAAAATAAAAAGGCAGGTAAAACTCATGAGAATGGTCGACTTGATAGAAAAAAAACGCGATGGTTTGGAACTTTCCACCGAAGAAATTCAGCATATTATCACCGGCTATACAAACGGCGAGATTGCAGATTATCAAATGAGCGCCTTTTTGATGGCTGTCTACTTCCAGAATATGAGCGACCGGGAGCGTGCGGATTTGACGATGGCGATGGCCGGTTCAGGCGATCAAATCGACTTGTCAGCCATCGAAGGCATCAAAGTGGACAAGCATTCGACCGGCGGCGTGGGCGATACGACTACACTGGTGCTCGGCCCGCTTGTTGCGGCGTGCGGAGTGCCGGTGGCGAAGATGAGCGGCCGCGGGCTCGGGCATACAGGCGGTACAATCGACAAACTTGAAGCCATTGAAGGCTTTCATGTGGAATTGTCCACTGAAGATTTCATTAGACAAGTCAATGATATTAAAGTGGCTGTGATCGGACAAAGTGGAAACTTGACGCCGGCGGACAAGAAGTTATATGCTCTCCGGGATGTGACTGCAACAGTCAACAGCATACCCTTGATTGCAAGTTCGATCATGAGCAAGAAAATCGCTGCTGGCGCGGATGCCATCGTCTTGGATGTTAAAACGGGCGAAGGCGCTTTTATGAAAACTGAAGAGGATGCAAAGGAATTGGCGCATGCGATGGTTGGCATCGGCAATGCGACCGGCCGCAAAACAATGGCCATCATTTCGGATATGAGCCAACCGCTTGGCTTTGCGATTGGCAACGCGCTTGAAGTGAAAGAAGCGATTGAAACGCTTCGAGGCAAAGGGCCGGAGGACTTGACGGAGCTTTGCCTGGTTCTTGGCAGCCAAATGGTCGTTGTCGGCGGCAAAGCAAAAACTTTGGAAGAAGCGCGCGCCATGCTTGTGCAAGCGATAGAAAATGGCGAAGCGTTGAACATTTTCAAGCAATTCATCGAAAGCCAGGGCGGCAACCCGGCTGTTGCCGATAACGTGGAACTGCTTCCGCAGGCTGCATTCAAAACAGCAGTACCGTCTGAGAGGGAAGGCTATATTTCATTTATGGAAGCTGATGAAATTGGTACTGCAGCCATGATCTTGGGAGCAGGAAGAGCTACGAAAGAGTCTGAAATCGATTTGGCGGTCGGCATTGTCCTCCATAAGAAAGTGGGCGACTTTGTCCAGGAAGGCGAATCAATTGCAACGGTTTATTCCAATACGGAAGATGTCGCAGAATGCCTGCGCATGTTGTATAATAGTGTAGAATATTCAAGCGAACCGGTCGAAAAGACACCGCTTATTTCTGCGGTGATCACCGATTAACTCGTCTTGCTGAGATTATTCTCAGCAAGATTTTTCATATCTGCCATTCGCGGCTAGGAGGGAACTCATGCATTTATACGGAACACAAGCCATCAATGGCCAAGGCCATCTGACAATCGGCGGAACAGACACTGTAGAATTGGCAAAAGAATACGGAACACCGCTTTTTGTATATGATATTCAATTATTCCGTGATCGTGCCAAGGCATTCCAGAAGACATTCGAAGACGAGGCGGTTGCCTATCAGGTGGCTTATGCCAGCAAGGCGTTTTCAAGCATAGCCATTTATCAGGTGGCGGCTGAAGAGAATTTGTCTCTTGATGTAGTATCCGGAGGGGAATTGTACACGGCCATCCAAGCCGGATTCCCGACAGAAAAAATCCACTTTCATGGCAACAACAAAAGTGAAGCGGAATTGCGCATGGCCTTTGAAGAAGGAATCGGCTGCATCGTAGTCGACAACTTTTATGAAATCGATCTTTTGAAAAAACTTTCGGAAGAACTTAAGCAGCCGATGAACATCCTATTGCGGGTGACTCCGGGGATTGAAGCTCATACGCACGATTATATTACAACCGGGCAGGAAGATTCGAAATTCGGATTTGATTTGAAAAACGGCCAGGCGGATGAAGCGTTCCGACGGACATATGGCCATTCGTTCCTGAATCTTATGGGGCTTCATTGCCACATCGGTTCACAAATTTTTGATACAACCGGTTTCCAGTTGGCTGCCGAAAAGCTGGTCGAAAAGATGTCAGGCTGGGAAAAGGAATATGGCTACCGCTGCCCGGTTTTGAATCTTGGAGGCGGTTTTGGCATCCGCTATACAGAGGAGGACCAGCCGCTCGAGCCGGCAATCTACGTAAGAGATATGATCCGCACTGTCAAAAAAGTGTCGGCAGCTGCGGATTTCCAGTTGCCTGAAATCTGGATTGAGCCAGGACGGTCGTTAGTCGGCGATGCCGGCACAACGCTGTATACAGTCGGTTCAATGAAAGAAGTGCCGGGGCTTCGCAAATATGCGGCAGTTGACGGGGGAATGTCCGATAATATTCGTCCCGCTTTATATGGAGCCAAATACGCTTCGCTTCTTGCCAACAAAGCGGATGCGGAAGCAAACGAGCAGTACACCATTGCTGGAAAGCTTTGCGAGTCAGGGGACAAGTTGATAGAAGAAGCGCGTTTGCCGGCTGTGGAAGCAGGCGATATTTTAAGTGTGTTCTGCACGGGCGCCTATGGCTATTCCATGGCCAGCAACTATAACCGCATCGGCCGTCCTGCTGTTGTCTTTGTGGAAAACGGAGAACATCAGCTGGTGGTGCGACGGGAGTCCAATGAAGACTTGATCACCCATGACATGTCATACAAGCAAAAAGTCAAAGACAAATGAATAGAGCCAACGTGCTGTTATTGATATTCCTGCTGGTAGTGGCCATCGGGTGGGGAATCCTCTATTGGGTTTTCTTCGCAGATAATGTTCTAGGCGGTTAAGCTTTTTGTGAACTTGTGTTCTTCGCGAGTTTATAGTAGGATGTACAAAGCCGTGTATGGACGAAAACGAGGGATTAGTTATGCTACTAAGATACAAAAAATCATTCGAAAAAATCGCGATGGGTTTAATGTCATTCATGCCAAAAGAGCGGGATTTGAAAGTGCTTCAGCAAACGATGCAGAAATACGAAGATAATCCTGAGTGGCAATTGTTTCTCTGGAAAAAGGGAGAAGATTTTGTCGGGTTATTGGGAGTGGAAGTAGAAGAAGGCGCGTTCACGATCCACCACATGTCGGTCAACCCTTCTTATAGAAACGAAGGGATTGGCCATGCCATGGTCGAGAAAATCCAACAAACAATGCAGGACAGGGAAATGCGCTCGACGGAAGAAACGCGTGCATTTCTAGAAAAATGCCCTCAAAAAAAAGGCGGACTTTGATCAAAGGTTCCGCCTTTTTTTTTGTTCACGCAAACTGATGATGGAAGAACGGTCCCGCAGCCGGTGTTTATGCATGATATAATATGGATCCTGAGGGGCGATGGGATGGGCAGTCTGATAGCTTGCCACCATTTCCTTCAAGTCTTCAGATTCTATCGGGATTTGATAAGGGGAAAATGGCTTTCGGTCGGTAACCGCTTCTATGGAGACGGTCAACAGCCGGATCAGTTCAGCGTGATCGAATCCTTCCACCCAGATGCCTCCATCCGTGAGTTTTGCTTTTGCGCGGATGAACGATCGCAAAGCGCCAGGGTAATTGCTTCTTCTCCAATGGTACATGCCGACGGCCATCTGGATCCAGCCGGTCAGGGGATGGGTTTTATCTTTGGGTGCAAGAGATTTCCAGTAATCTTCGCCAACTTCGTGGCATTCAAAATAATCTTGTTCGCTATTGAAATTTATTAGGAATTGGATAAATAGCGGATGGTGGAGTGGGTGCATTTCAATCCCCTTTCTACTATAATAATATAAGTATCTTTAACAGTCAGGTGGTTAAGCATGTCCTATGAAGTAAAAGTTGAGGCCTTTGAAGGCCCTCTTGATTTATTATTGCATTTAATACACCGTTTGGAAATTGATATTTACGATATCCCGGTTTCACAGATCACTTCACAGTATATGGAACATATTCGCGCTCTGCAAGTTCTTGAACTGAATGAGGCGAGCGAATACCTGGTCATGGCTGCGACATTGCTCGCGATCAAGAGCAAGATGCTGCTGCCGGTCCATGAAGGGGAACTGGAGGATATCGAATACGAATTCGAAGACCAGGATCCGCGGGATGAACTGGTTTCACGGCTAGTGGAATACCGGAAATTCAAGGAAGCGTCTTTGCAGATGAAGGAGATGGAGAAAAATCGTTCGATCCTTTTCACGAAATCGCCCAAGGATTTATCCGAATATCAGCTTTCCATTCCAGTCGAGAACGTCGATTTGGAAGTGAACGCATACGATATGCTGGCCGCTTTTCAGAAGATGCTGCGCCGCAAGCAATTGAAGGCGCCATTGTCCGCCCGCATAGCACGCCAGGAAATTTCAATCAAAGACCAGATGACGTCAATTGTCAGCAGGTTGAAAGCCGCAAAAGGAAAAACGTCTTTTACAGATTTGTTTCCATCAAGCGACAAGTCAGTTTTAGTGGTTTCGTTTTTGTCGGTTCTTGAACTGATGAAACGGCAAGTGATAGCCGTAGAGCAGGAAAAGAATTTCACTGATTTGCTGGTGGAACTTAGAAAGGAAACGTGGGAATATGAAGACGAATCTTTCGAATAAAATCGAGGCGCTGCTTTTTGTAGTTGGCGATGATGGGCTGACGATGGCCCAGCTTGAGTTTCTGACTGAAGCGGCAGAAACTGAAATCCGGGAATGCATCGATGAAATGGCCAATCGCTATAAAGAACCTGAAAGCGGATTGATGATCAAAGAATTTTCAGGGGTTTTTCAGCTCGTCACGAAGCCTGAAGCAGCGGAAACCATCCAAAAGCTTGTGGAAAACCCGACGCCGCAAGCGCTGTCGCAGGCATCGCTTGAAGTGCTTGCAATCATTGCGTACAAACAGCCGCTGACGCGCTTGGAAATAGAGGATCTACGCGGCGTCAAAAGTGAAAAGCCGCTCCAGACGCTTGCTGCAAAAGGCCTGATTCAGGAAATGGGCCGTGCGGAAGGCGCCGGGCGCGCCATTTTATACGGTACAACGAACGAATTCCTCAATTATTTTGGTTTGAAAAACCTGGGTGAACTTCCGCCTCTTCCAGAAGAAGCGGGTGGCGAGCCGGAAGAAGAGACGGATTTGTTTATGACCAAGTTTCAAGAAACATTCAAAGAAGAAGTGAAAGCTTGACCGTTTGAAGGGAGACTGGGGATGGGGTGCAGTCTTCCTTTGTTTTTGTGGAGGCGTCGAACTTTCGCTTTTATGCTAAATGTGACATAATTCCGAGAGGAACGAACGGAAAAATATCAATGAGGTGAACTTATGGAGAGATTACAGAAAATGTTGGCACATGCCGGCATCGCATCAAGACGGAAGTCAGAACAGTTGATTCTTGACGGAAAAGTCAAAGTCAACGGCAAAGTGGTAAAAGAATTAGGCACAAAAGTATCGCACTCCGACACGATTGAAGTGGAAGGCGTGCAGCTTGAAAAAGAACAGAAAGTATATTATTTATTGTACAAGCCGCGCGGAGTCATTTCTGCGGTCAGCGATGATAAAAATAGAAAAGTGGTCACCGATTTCTTTGAGACGGTAGAAAAACGCATTTATCCGGTTGGACGCTTGGACTACGATACATCAGGCTTGCTGATCATGACAAATGACGGGGAGTTCGCCAATCTGCTGACCCACCCTAAATTTGAAATCGACAAAACATATGTTGCCCGCCTCAAAGGCATTCCGGCGCGGGAAGATTTACAGAAGCTGGAGCGCGGCATAAAGCTTGAAGATGGCATGACGGCACCGGCAAAAGTCAAATTGCTGTCTGCAGACCGGAAAACTGGAAAGGCCATTGTGCAGATTACGATCCATGAAGGCAGAAACCGCCAAGTGCGGAGAATGTTCGATGCCATCGGTTTCCCTGTCCAAAAACTGAGCCGGGAACAGTTCGCATTTTTAACGTTGAAAGGCTTGAATGCAGGAGAATCGAGAGAACTCAGCGCCCACGAAGTGAAGCTATTGCGGGTTATGGCGGAAACCGGAAAGCGCCATTAACGTTCACAAACCATTCAAAACTGCGTCCATTCAATAGTAGAAACTTTGCTATAATTGGTTTTGCATAAACCTCGAAGGAGGGAACATAAATGAGCGAAAAGAAAAAGAACAAAAAGAAAAACAGAGTCATTATGCGTTCAGTCATTCTCTTTTTGATGATTGCTGCTATCGGATACACCCTTTACAACAACGCAACAGCTGAAGATGTCAGCGTGTTGAAGGTCGGCGATGAAGCGCCCGATTTTAAACTGGTTGACCTTGAAGGCGAAAGCCATCAGTTGTCTGATTATAAAGGACAGGGAGTTTTCTTGAATTTCTGGGGAACTTGGTGCAAGCCTTGCGCAAAAGAGATGCCTGCTATGGATCGCCAATTTGAAGTGTTCAAAGACCAAGGCGTCCAAGTGCTGGCAGTGAATATTGCACAATCCGAATTCGAAGTCCAGTCGTTTGCCGATCAATATGATTTGTCATTTCCCGTTGTTATCGACAAGACGAAAAGCGTAATGACCGCTTACAACATCATACCGCTGCCGACGACGGTATTGGTGAATCCGGAAGGCAAGATCGAACGGATTGTCACGGGTGAAATGACAGAACAGGATATTGAAGGGTTTATGGAAGAAATTAAACCTGAATAAGGAGTTTTTTCGGATGGACAAAATGCAATGCCAATGCGGTCATGTGAATCCGCCCGGGACTATCCTTTGTGAATCGTGCGGACGCTCTTTGACCGAGAAGGAACAAAACAGCAAGCTTGTGGACATGCGCTATGAAGGGACCGCGAGAAGATCCCAGACCTACAACAAATCGATCATCGACAAAATCTGGAATTTCTTTTCCAGTGTCAAAGTGGGCGTAGGGATTATTGTTGCGCTTCTGGTGGCTGCCGCCATCGGCACGATTTTGCCGCAAGAGGAATATGTGCAAGTGGCCACTCGGAATGAAGATACGATAAAGGCCTATTATTCAGATGTATATGGTGAAATCGGCCGAATCTATCATTTTTTAGGGTTCCATGATTTATACAGTTCGTTCTGGTTCATTATCCTGGTGGGGATGCTTGCCATTTCTCTTATCATAGCGAGCCTCGACCGCTTTGTGCCGCTTTACCGTTCCCTGAAAAACCAGCGGGTTCTCCGCCATGAAAGCTTCATAAACAAACAGCGCATATACGGGAAGGGCTATGCCCAGGAAGATGTGCTGGCCAAAGCGGAAACAAAGCTTAAAGAATTAAAGTATAACGTAAAGCTGGACAAGAACGGCTTGCTTGCTGAAAAAGGCCGTTTTTCACGGTGGGGTCCATATGTCAACCATATCGGATTGATCATCTTCCTTTTCGGGGTTATGCTGCGCATGATTCCGGGATTTTATGTGGACGAAACCTTATGGATCCGGGAAGGCGAGACTAGGGCCATACCGGAAGTGCCGGATTACGCCCTTGAAAGCAAGAGCTTTGAACTGGAAACATATAGCGGCGAAGAAAACGGCGGCGCTTTCAGCGAAGCGGTGGACCGGGTCGGAAGCGTCGCTAAAAATTATCAGACAGATGTCATTCTGTATAAAAAGCCGGAAAACAGCCTGCCAGGGGCAACAGAAGATATGGAAGTGGTAAAGGAATACCCAATCCGCGTCAATCAACCCCTGAAATTTGACGGCTATGCTGTCTACCAGATGGATTTCAAATTAGATGAACTCAAGGCCATGACGTTCGCTTTGACGAACAAAGAGACAGAAGAATCGCTGGGCGAATTGACGATTGATTTGATTGATCCTGAAAAAATGTACGAACTTGAAAACGGTGCAACAGTAGAACTGAAGGGGTATTATCCTGATTTTTCCGGTTTTGAAAACGGAGAACCACAGACAGCCACCCCGCTTCCGAACAATCCAGGTTTCTTGGTTGAAATGACGACTCCTGAAACGCCAAAAGGGGAAACAAGTTTCATTCTTATAAGAAATACGATTGAACCTTTTGGGGATAACCAATTCAAATTGGAGTTTCAGGGCGTTGAAACTCGCGATGTATCCGGTTTGACAATCCGTAAAGACAGCACATTGCCAATTCTCGGGCTAGGCGGTCTGATTTTCATGATCGGTGTAGCGCAAGGGATGTACTTTAACCATCGCCGGTTCTGGATCCAACAAAAAGCGAATGGGGAAGTTATTCTGGCGGGCCATACAAACAAAAACTGGTATGCCCTGAAAAAAGACCTCGAGCAAGTTTCAGCGTATGCGTCACTTCCAGCTTATTCTGATCAGCAGGAAGAAATCGAGAAACAAATGAAAAAGGAAGGTGAGGAAGCGTTATGACTTTGGCCGAAATGAGCTCCAATTTCCTGTACGCAGCCTTCATTGCCTACCTGATCGCCACCTTTGTTTTTGGCGGAGCAGTAAAAGGCAATAAAACAGGCACATATAATTCGGAAAGCCGTTGGGGAAAGACGGCTTTCATAATCACTATCATCGGTTTTCTGGCCAATCTGGCTTATTTCTTTACAAGATGGGGAGCAACCGGACATGCGCCGCTCAGCAATATGTTCGAGTTTACTACTGCGTTCGGAATGACGCTTGTCGGCGGATTTTTAGTCCTTTACTTCCTATATAAAACGCCTGTCCTTGGGATGGTTGTTTTGCCGGTGGCTTTGTTGATCATTGCTTTCGCAAGCATGTTCCCAAGTGAAGTCAGCCCATTGATTCCGGCGCTTCAGTCCAACTGGCTGGCAATCCACGTCAGCACGGTGGTGATAGCTGAAGGGATTTTGGCAATCAGCGCGGCCGCAGGATTGGTCTACCTGTTAAAAGTAGTCGATTTAACAAAAAGGTCTAAACAGCGTTTTTGGCTGGAAGCTATTATGTATTCCCTTGTGCTTGTGCTAGGTTTTGTTATCGCCAGCACTTATTTTACAGCTGCAGGTTATCAAGCGGATTTCTCATACGTTGATAAAGAAGGCGTTGAGGCGGAGATCGAATACAAGATGCCGCCGATTTTCGGCATGAATGAATATACGGCCCTGTCTGAAAACACAATGACGCCGCTTGCAGAAATGCCTGCAGTGATCAATGCGAGCAAATTGACGACTGTTACGTGGTCATTGATTTTTGGAACGATTCTTTATTGGTTGATCCGGCTTGTTGCCCGAAGAAGAATCGCGGCCATCCTGAAACCGTTCGTCAAGAACGTCAACTTGAACTTGATGGATGAGATCGGCTATCGGGCTGTTATCATCGGTTTTCCGGTGTTCTCGTTAGGGGCATTGATCTTTGCAATGATCTGGGCTCAGATTGCCTGGTCGCGTTTTTGGGGCTGGGATCCAAAAGAAGTGTGGGCGCTTATCACATGGCTGTTCTATGCCGCTTACTTGCATTTGCGACTGGGCAAAGGATGGCAAGGCGAAAAATCAGCATGGCTTGGCGTGATTGGGTTTACAATTATCCTATTCAACCTTGTAGCTGTTAACTTGATAATTGCGGGGCTTCACTCGTACGCATAAAATAAAAAGCCTTTTCCATGGCAGGAAAAGGCTTTTTATTTATTTTTAGTTTTGTTGAAGGTACAATGAATCGTAAGAGAGAAAAGTTGGAGGGGTTACAATGTCTGAAGAAATCACTGTATTGGTTGTAGATGACGAAGAAAGGATCCGCCGGCTGCTGAAAATGTACCTTGAGCGCGAAGGGTATGTAGTGGAAGAAGCCGAGAACGGCGTCCAAGCTTTAGAAATGGCAACCGAAAAAGACTACCACTGCATCTTGCTCGATCTCATGATGCCGGAAAAAGATGGCATCGAAGTGAGCACGGAGCTGCGTGAACAGAAAATGACGCCAATTATCATGCTGACGGCAAAAGGAGAAGAAGCGAACCGGGTCCAGGGGTTTGAATCGGGAGCGGATGATTATATCGTAAAACCGTTCAGCCCGAGAGAAGTGGTGCTGCGGGTCAAAGCGATTTTGCGCCGCTCGTCCGCTTATTCGCCTGTAACCAATTCATCCGTTTCGAAGGATTTGGTCGTGTTTCCACATTTGACGATCGATCATGATGCTCATCGGGTCACCGCGGACAATGTTGAAGTGAATTTGACGCCAAAAGAATACGAGCTTTTATATTTCCTTGCAAAATCTCCGGATAAAGTGTTTGACCGGGAACATCTGCTGAAAGAAGTGTGGCATTATGACTTTTTCGGCGATTTGCGTACTGTCGATACCCATGTAAAGCGATTGCGCGAAAAGTTGAATCGTGTATCGGAATCAGCCGCTAAGATGATTGTCACTGTTTGGGGCGTAGGATATAAATTTGAGGTTGGAAATGAATAGAATATGGAATAGTGTCGTCGGGAAGCTGTGGTTAACCATTTTGCTTCTCGTTTCCTTTGTCCTGTTTATTGTAACTGTCCTGCTGCTGGAGTTTCTTGGGAACTATCACAGTGAAGCGGTTGAGGACACCTTAAAGCAGGAAGCGGCAACAATCGCCCGGATTTTCAACGATTACGGGGAAGTTTCCAACTCCATGACAATCATCGAAGATATTCTTGGTCCGGACACCAATGCTGTAATTGCCGAAGTTCCCCATGAAAGCACTTACTATATCCATGAGGGCATTAATGGAGAAGAGGTGCGTGAGACTATTTTGAACGAACCGGACTTCCAGAAAGTGTTCGAAACCGACCAGACGGTCATAAAAGAAATGCTTCTTCCTTCATTGTCCGAAGAAGATATGATGGAATCTTATATAGTGCTTGCCAGTCCGATCCAAACAGGGGAAGAGATGCACGGGACGGTCTTCATCTATCAGTCGCTCGAAGTCATGGACCGTACAGCCGGCAGGACGACTAATATTGTTTTTCTATCAGCGTTTATCGCATTTATATTGACTACTTTTTTTGCCTTTTTCTTATCCACCCGAATCACGCTGCCGTTGCGGAAAATGCGCGAAGGGGCATTTGAACTGGCTAAAGGAAATTTTGACACGAAAGTCCGGGCAGCGTCCAGTGATGAAATCGGCCAGTTGGCTACTGCATTCAATCAAATGGGCCGCCAACTGAAGCATCACGTCGAAGTCATCAATCAGGAAAAAGAACAGCTTTCAAGCATATTGACATCCATGGCTGATGCGGTCATTACATTCAACCAAGACCGGACCATTCTGCTCAGCAACCCGCCAGCTGAAAAACTTCTTCAGCAGTGGCTCAATAAGATCAGCAACAAGGAAAATGAACCGCTGCCCCCCGAAATGGTCCATATGCTTGACCATGTCCTGACGTTTGAAGAGGAAATTGAAGAGGAACTGGAGATGGAAGGCGCCTATTACGCCATTACCTTCAGCCCGCTCTACAGCGGCGAATCGATTCGCGGGGCAGTGGCAGTATTGCATAACATGACCGAACAGCATCGGCTTGAGAAGCTGCGTGAGGATTTTATCGCTAATGTATCCCACGAGCTCCGTACGCCAATTGCAATGCTTCAAGGCTATAGTGAAGCGATACTGGATGATGTTGGGGCAACAGAAGAAGAACGCCGTGAAATGACAAAAATCATTTACGAAGAATCCCAACGCATGGGCCGCCTGGTCACTGACCTGCTGAACTTGGCTCGCTTGGAATCCGGCCATATGCGGCTTTACAAAAACGTTGTGCAAATCAATAGTGTGATTGAACGCATGACAATGAAGTTTTCCCAAGCTGCGAAGGAAAAAGGCATCCATTTGTCCTTCAAAACCAGCCTTGACGATTGGGCCGCCACAGAACTTGACGAAGACCGGATTGAGCAAGTTATGACAAATCTGATCGACAATGCTATGCGCCACACGCCGGAAGAAGGGCATGTCATGGTCAATGTCGAACAAGAACAAGGATACGCGAAAATTTCCGTCAACGATACAGGCATCGGAATAACTAAAGAAGACCTGGAATACGTTTTCGAACGCTTTTACAAAGCGGATAAAGCCCGGACGCTCGGCAAGGGCGGCACAGGGCTGGGCCTTGCAATCGCCAGCAACATCATCAAAGCCCACGGCGGTGAGATTTACGCAGAAAGCGAAGTTGGCGTTGGAACTTCCTTTATCTTTTTGCTCCCATTGAAAAAGATGTAACTTTTTATAAATAGATACGACTAATCTAAAGAACGGGGGGGAGTTCATGAATGACTCCGTTTTTCATCGGCTTTACGATCAATATCATCAAGATGTCTTTCAGTTTCTTATCTATTTAGTAAAAAACCGCACGCTGGCAGAAGACTTGATGCATGAAGTGTATATCCGCGTTTTTCGGGCATATGACCGCTTTGAAGGGAAAAGCTCTGAAAAAACCTGGCTTTTTTCCATTGCCAAAAATGTCGCAATTGATCATTTCCGCAAAGCGGCTGTCAGAAAAAAGCATTCGATGGATTTTTTTGATTGGGAAACACAGCAATTGGTTTCGTCCGAACGCATCCCTGAAGAAATTTCGATGTTGAACGAAGACAAAATAAGGCTTTATAAAACATTGGACCTTTGTACGGGAGATCAGAAAATGGTCATAATCATGCGGTTTTTCCAAGATCTTTCGATAGCTGAAACTGCGGAAGTATTAGGTTGGACGGAAGGAAAAGTAAAAACGACACAGCACCGTGCGATAAATTCATTGCGCGATAAATTATCCTCTATGGAAGGGGGAGAGGCGAATGCCGAATAGCAAATGGGATGAGAGGTATATTGAAAATCTGTTAGGAGATTTTCCGGCAATTCAAGACCATCGGCCAAAAGATGAGGTTTACAGCCGTCTTGCCAAAAAAAGCCTACCCCGACAAAAGCGGCAGAGAAACTGGCTGCCTTTGCTTGTGGCAGTATTGGCCTTTATGACAGTAGGGATCCTTGTAGCCTCTATTCTAAGCCAAAACGGCATCGATTCGGCCTTTGAAGAAAGCGTATCTGACCAGCCGGCAGAGACGGCAGTCACTTCCCCTGAGCCTGAAGGCGATACCGGAGAGAATTCCGCCGCAATTTCAAGCCAGGAAAGCCAGGAAAGCCAGCAAAGAGAAGAATCCTCTGATTTTTCAGCAATGCAGCCGGCTGCGCTTAGCCGGACCGCAGTTTACTCTAATGAATTGGAAGGGGCCACCTTGTTTACAATTGGAATGACTGAAAATGCGTATGTGATTCCTGTTTCTTTTTTGATTCCCAACGAACAGATCGAAAGAGATTTTGACAGTGGGACGCCCACCTCTGTGGAGCTCTACAACCAGTATGCTTCCAATCTTGACGAAGAGGAGCTTGGCTTCGAGGAGTATCACCCTTATGCCGGGACAATAACGAAAACGGATAATGGGGCGGCGCATATGCTGCCGAGTGACCACAAATATGATGAGGCATCAGCAAGCATTGGCGTCTATATGGCTTCAATCCAGGAGACTTTCAAAGATGTGGAAGAAGTGGCGGTATTGAATGAAGACGGAACTCCGGCGGAATTCGGGCAAGTTGGGACAATGGAACCGATCAAGACCGGTGCTGCAAATGTTGCCTATCATGCTTACACAACAGCAACAGGGGCGACATACCTTTTGCCAAGCTACGGCATGACTTTTGGTTCTGCAGCAGAAGCTGTCGAAGGGCTTTCGGCATCGCCGAGTGATTTTCAGCAGGCGACAATCCCTGAAGACGCATCCTTTGCCGTTACCGAAACGGAAGAACTTGTTGAAGTCCAATTTACAGAGCCCCTTGATATGGATTCGATTGAACCATCGGCAGCGGTCCGTATGGTGGAAAGCTTGGCTTTGACGGCTCAATCGTTCGGCAAACAAGTGCAATTGGGAAACACGGTGCAAGAACAGTGGAACGATTTCGATTTCACCCAGCCGATTGCAGCTCCTATAGCGCCGAACAAAATGGAGTGGCCATTGCAATAACGTTTTTAAAAAATGAAAAGAAACCGGGCGTAGTGTAAGCATTATAGTTTACATTACGCCTTTTTTCTACTAACATTAGGATATAATAAAATATCGATTCATCTTCGGGGCAGGGTGCAATTCCCTACCGGCGGTAATAGAACCCAGTTCTTAAGCCCGCGAGCCGTAAATGGCAGGATTTGGTGCGATTCCAAAGCCGACAGTATAGTCTGGATGGGAGAAGGTGAAGGTACGGACGTATGTCGTTTACACGTAAACGAAGCGCTCTTTTTCAGTGTGCCTTTTTCTCCCTTGAGCAGTTTGAACGCTTAAGGGATTTTCTGTGTAACGGCGTAGGCCGAACCTTTCTTCTGGTGAATCTTTAAGGAGAGAGGAAAAAATGAAGAACAAAAAGTTACAATCTATGATCGCAATCGGGATGTTGAGCAGTATTTCTTTTATCTTAATGCTTTTCAATTTTCCATTGCCTGCGCTGCCTGCATTCTTGAAAGTCGATTTTAGCGATGTTCCTGCGCTGATCGCAGCTATTACCATGGGTCCGGCTGCCGGTATTCTTGTCGCCTTTTTCAAAAACGTATTGGATTGGCTGTTCCAAGGGAGCCAGACCGGAGTGCCGGTTGGCCACATGGCGAATTTCGCCACAAGCATTTTGTTTATCATGCCGGTGTATTTGATCTACCGTAAAATGTCCAACAAAAAAGGAATCTTAGTGGGGCTTACTATGGGGACTTTATCGATGGCAATCGGTATGAGTGTTTTGAACTATTTCGTCTTTTTGCCGATGTACACTTATTTCCTGAACTTCCCGGCAGAAACCGGAAGCGCCCTTTTTAATAGCATCCTTCTTGGTATATTGCCATTCAACCTGATAAAAGGATTCATGCTGACGGCAGTGGTTTTGCTTATGTTCAACAGCCTTCAATCCTGGATAGAGAAACAGCGTGCTTATTATCATTGATGCATCCAGCAGGATGGGGATTCCCGGCCTGTTGATAACATAAAAACAGGCATGCATGGAAGTAGCCACTTTCATGCATGCCTGTTTTATTTTCTTAGTCTTCGTATTTGAGGGGGTTCCCATCAAACGGAGCATCCGCTACTTTGATCGAATCAGTTGGACAGCCTTCGAATGCGTCCTCCATGTCTTCCTCTAATTCGTCTGGAACTTGCTCTACTCCCGTGTTATTATCTAGAATAACAAACGCAATTCCTTCATCGTCATAGTCGTAAATATCTGGTGCAGCCGCTCCGCAAGCTCCGCAAGCGATACAAGTATCCTTATCGACAATGGTATACTTAGCCATAATGCTTCCTCTCCTTTATCTCCGAACAAGTTCAGTTATACTATCAGATTCATTCTATAGATGTTTGTTTAGTTTTTCAACCAAAAACGCTAGGGGGACATGCCTTGTTATTTGACGAACTTTTAATCGCAATCATGAAAGCGGTGAATCGAGAGCGGACGATCTCTTCTCCTTTCCATCTGATAAAGGGGAAAAAGTCAGGGCAAACGATCCAAGATATCGGTTATTATGGGCTATATCCTTATTTTGCTGTTATGCCGAGGCTTGAGAAGCGCTTCTACGATCAGGTGGTAGAGGGTCTTTTTGCGCGTGGTCTGCTGCAAAAAAATGAAGACGTCATTGACTTGACGGACTTGGCCTTGACTTCCCAAACCCCCAAAACACAATTGGACGGCTGGAAATACCGTGGCAATGAACAGTTGTTTTTGAATCGGCTGTCACTAATTGTTCAAACTTTTTCCCATATCAGCCAAAAAGTGAACGTTTTTGATCCGGTAGTGAATACAGAAGAAATCCAATTATGGGTAAAGGCTTATTTGCGTAAAAGCAACTTTCGCGATCGGGCTGCAACAGCCGCTTTCAAAACACAACTTATGGACAGTTTGGAAGAGGCGCCTGTGACCGAAAGGCATAAAATGATTTTAATGCAGCGCTTATCAGGGTTAGGCTCAAGCGGATTGACGTGGGAACAGATTGCTGCAAGCCATGGAATGACTCCGCTGGATGTCCAGCTGTTCACAGTTGAAACATTGCATGCCTGGATGCAGATCATCGAGCAAAATCGTTATCCTCTGCTGTCAATGCTGATGGAAGGGGTCATTCAACAGTCAGCTTTGACGGAGTCGGCCCAGCGTACCGAAAAGCTTTTCGCCAGGGGATTTGCCTTGCATCAGATTGCGGAGCTGCGGCAATTGAAAACCAGCACCATCGAAGATCATTTTGTCGAACTTGCCATGAACGATCCTTATTTCGATTATTCATCTTTTCTCAGCGAAGAATTATATCAGGCAATTGTGGCAGTAAGCCGGAAACAGCAAACAAAAAGATTGCGCGATATAAAGGAAAAGGTGCCGGAAGCCTCATATTTTCAAATCCGGCTGGCACTGGCCATCAGATAAGCACAAAAAAAGCGGCACCGAACAGCCGTCAAACAGAAAGGAGAAAGACAAGTGGAATTGGAAAAATTGCTATACTCTACATATGGCTTTAGTTCATTCCGGCCCGGGCAGCGGGAAGTTATTGAGGAAGTTCTAAAAGGCAATAACGTGATTGCACTGCTTCCGACTGGCATGGGGAAATCGATGTGCTATCAATTGCCCGCCCATCTCTTGCCTGGAAGCGTTCTGATCGTTTCGCCGTTACTGTCATTGATGCAGGACCAAGTGGCACAGCTGAAAAAAATGGGTGAAAAATCGGTGGTCGCGATCAATTCTTTCTTGAAACCGGAAGACAAAGAGAAAATCTGGAGCACTCTTGGAAATTACCGTTTTATCTTTATCTCCCCGGAAATGCTTGTGCAGCCTTTTGTCAAAAAGCAGTTGCAGCGCATTTCGATATCGCTGCTTGTGGCCGATGAGGCGCACTGCATTTCCCAGTGGGGATTTGATTTTCGGCCGGATTACTTGCGGATCGCCGAAATCATGCCTTTGCTGAATTACCCGCAAGTCCTGGCGCTGACCGCTACAGCTACATCAAAAGTAACGAATGAAATAAAAAAGTATTTAAACATATCGAACCCTTTCATATATACCCATCCTATGGACCGAAAAAATCTGGTTTATGACGTCAAGCGGTTCGAAGACCAAAAAGAAAAAATCGGATGGTTGAAGAAATTCGTCGACCACTGTGAGGGCCCGGGGATTGTTTATGCCGGTACAAGAAAAAAAGCGGAACAGCTGGCTTTGGATCTTACAAATAGCGGTTTGTCAGCCTCTTTTTATCACGGAGGCATGGATCATCAGGATCGCATATTTGTCCAGCAGCAATTCCAGAACGGGGAATTGGACTGGGTTTGTTCGACCAATGCCTTTGGAATGGGAGTGCACATTCCGAACATCCGCCACGTTATCCATTTCCAGCTGCCGACATCGGTCGAAGGATATGTCCAAGAAGTCGGAAGAGCCGGCCGGGACGGCAAAGCAGCCTTGGCGACGCTTCTTTATGCGGAAGGCGATGAAGGGCTGTTGGAAAGTCTTGTAATGGATGAATTGCCTACTGTCAGAGAAATACGGGAAGTTTACGCCAACCGCACCGAACCCGAACGTTTGGTCGAACAAGGAATTGTCAGGGAAACGGCTCTGCGGGTAATTGCGTACTGGCAAAGCCGGCTGCCGCTGGAAGGGACGCTTCTGCAAATAGAGGAACTGCAGAAGGAAAAAATAAAACAAGCTGAAAAAATACGGAAACTGGTAACTATTGATGGGTGTATACGTCAATATATCAGTGAATGCTTTGATCAACATTTGCTCGACAAACCGGAGAATTGCTGCGTTAATGATGGCATTGACTATTCCGTTTTCAAAAAACGGGTGAAAAAGGCGGTGAAAGTTGTTCCGGCTAGTTGGAAAGACCGGCTAGATGCCCTTCTTCCTTCGTAAGAATACCTAGAAGAAACATTTACAAATAGCAATATTTTAGGCATAATGTAATTATTAGACAGGAATAGGAGAAATCGATTATGGGAAAGCAAAATTACCGGGAATCAATTGAAAAAGATCGCCAAAAAATTGCTGTAGCAAACCCTGCGGCTCCTTCCAGAAGAGCTGCGCGCAATTCGGCCAAAAATCTGCCGAAAAAGAAAAAAAGTATTTTGTTGCCGACCTTATTTTTCCTTTTTATTTTAATCCCTGTAACGATCCTTATCTATGTAGCCGTTTTCTATCAGCCAGATGATACCATCACGACACAAGCGATGAATAACGAAGTCAGTATAGAAACAAATACCGCACCTGACACTCCTATTGTTCCGGTAGAAGTGGAAGAAGATCAAGAAGAAGAGCCTGCAGAAGCGGCGGCAGCAAAAGCGGCCGATTCCGAAAAAGCGGCAGAAACCGCCAGTGAACAACCTGCGGAAGCATCGGCTGAAAAACAGCCTAAGGCAGAACCGAAAGCAGAACCAAAAGAAGAACCAAAAGAAGAACCAAAAGAAGCGGTGGAAAAACAGCCCGAACAGCCGCAGCAAGCTGCAAAAACATACGTAGTGAAACCTCAGGAAACCTTATACCGGATTGCAGTGAACAACTATGGGGCAGCGGGGGCAGCAGCGGCAGTCGAGAAAATCAAACAGGCGAACGGACTGGCATCCAATTCGATAAGTCCTGGACAAACATTAATTTTACCGTAATGGAGGAATTGGCTCCAACGGAGTCGAATAAGTTTTAATATAGATTGAGAAATAGAGGTGAGCGAATGTTTGTTAAAAGCGCTATGGTCAAGAGAGAAAACTGTTACACGGTGAAAATGGACGATTCCATTCAAGTTGGGCTCGATCTGCTGGAGAAGCACATATTGGATGCATTGCCGGTTGTGGATGGCACCGAATACAAAGGCATATTCACCTGGTACCATGCATACAGAGCTTTTTTCCATTCCGGTAAAAGCAAGGAAGAATTTATAAATTCAACACGTGTCAGCGATGTCGTGGTCAACCAAGACGTTTACTTGAACATCAATGACGTTTATGAAAAAGCGCTTATTGAACTAAACGATTTTCCAATCATTGCAGTTGTGGAAGGAACAGAATTTTTAGGAGTCGTCACACGGTTTGATGTGGTAAATCAATTGCAGAGTGCATTTGGCATACATAAACCTGGATTCCGCATTACCTTTACCTCAGTGGAGACCCAAGGCCGTATCGGACGATTGGGTGACATCATTGAAAAACACAAGGAATCCGTAATTTCGCTTGTTACATTTGACGAGACCGACAAGCTGGTGCGCCGCATCGTCTTGAAGATCCAGAAAAAAGACAATATCGAACGTTTCGTGAAAGAACTCGAAAAATCCGGTTTCCGCGTATTGGATGTTTCGGAAGATTGAATATAAGGAATAAGAAAAAAGGCATAAGAATAATATTCTTAATGCCTTTTTTCTTATTTTTAAGGAGGTTTTGAACATGAAGTTACTTGTTAAAGCCGGGGGCGCAGCGGTCATGCTTCTGCTCTTTATGTATAAAAATGCATTCGGCCATAATTTGCGGCGCCAGACTGTCCGGTTGGATGCGGCAGTGCCGTTTAGGCCATTCAATCTGCTCTTCATTGCGGATATCCATAGGAGGAGATTATCGGAAAAAATGCTTGATGTCCCGGTTGACGTTATTATTATCGGCGGGGATATGGCTGAAAGAGGCGTTCCTTTAAAACAGGTGGCTGACAATTTGAAATTGCTGGTGAACAAAGCGCCGGTCTATTTTGTGTGGGGAAACAACGACCGTGAAGTGAGGGAGCGGAATTTACGGAATCTGTTCACGCATTTTGGCATTAAGCCAATGGATAACGAAGCGGTTTCGCTTTTCGGAAATCCCCATTTGAAGCTGGTAGGTGTGAATTACTTGTCTTTGGAAAATGATGGTTTGGAACGCGCTTTTTCCCAAGTCAATGAAGAGGATACGGTAATTTTTGTGTCGCATTCTCCGTTTCTGTTCAAACGTGTGAAAAAGAAATACCGTGTGGATTTCTTCATGGCAGGCCATACCCACGGAGGGCAAATCCGATTAGGAAAGCTAGGGATTTACCGAAAAGGGGCGCTAAAGGTAAAGGGCGGTAAACCTGAACTCGTCACTAACGGGTTCGGTACGACAAAACTGCCTCTCCGTTTAGGCGCACCGGCGGAATTCCACTTGTTGACCATAGAGCCGAAGCGTCAAGATTGGCACAAATCTTAAGAATCTTCTATGCTATATAGAGAGATTAGTTTAGGAGAGGTAGTATATGCAAAAAACAGATGTACTGATTATCGGAGGCGGTCCATGCGGTTTATCGGCCGCTATCGAAATAAAAAAAGTCGGCCTTCGTCCGGTCGTTATAGAAAAAGGCAATATCGTCAATGCGATATACCAATACCCGACGCACCAAACTTTCTTCAGTTCCAGCGAACGGCTTTCCATTGGCGGGATTCCATTCATTACGGAAGAAAGAAAACCAAAGCGCAATCAAGCATTGGTCTACTACCGGGAAGTAGTAAAACGAACAGGGATCGAAGTCCGTCCTTTTGAAACCGTTTTGGCGGTTGAGAAAAAAGAGCTCTTTGAAATTACGACGACAAAAAATACGTACCAAGCAAAATACGTGGTGGCGGCGACCGGCTATTATGACCAGCCCAACAAGCTGGCGTCAGAAGGGGCCGATTTGCCGAAAGTCATGCATTATTTTAAAGAGGGGCATCCATTCTTTGATCAGGACGTATTGGTGATCGGGGGAAAGAATTCGGCTGTCGATGCAGCTCTTGAGCTGCATAAAGCAGGGAGCCGGGTGACGGTTTCGTATCATGGCGCCAGCTATTCCCAAAGCATTAAACCATGGATATTGCCTGAATTTGACGGACTTGTCCGCAAAGGGGAAATTCAAATGCTATTTGATTCCATTGTGGATCGCATAACGGAAGATGCGGTAGAACTGACAGTCAACGACGTGAAGGAGAGCATCCCGAACGATTTTGTGTTCGCCATGATCGGCTATCATCCTGATCACTCGTTTTTGACTTCATTGGGCATTGTGATCGACCCGGCATCCGGACGGCCCGAGCATAATGGGGAAACCATGGAGACGGCTGTCAAAGGGTTATTCATAGCAGGAGTGATTGCCGCAGGAAACAACGCAAACGAAATTTTTATAGAAAATGGCCGGTTCCACGGCGAGCAAATAGCAAAAGCATTGGCAGAAAAAGAAAGCGTACTCTAATGTACGCTTTTTTTCTTGAAATTGGCTCTCATTATTTCTTGTATACTAGTGTAGAATGAAATCTGAGAGGTGAAATTTCATGAAAAAAAGAGTTTCTTTAATAACAACTGGCGGGACGATTGCAAGCAAGGAAATTTCCAAAGGCTTATTGAAATCCGGTGCAATTTCCGGAAAAGATTTAGCTGCCTTGTGCCAATTGCCCGAAGAGATCGAAGTGAAAGTGATAGATGTATTTCAGCTTCCGAGCATGCACATCGGATTCCCAGAAATGCTAAACCTCCAAAAGGTGATCAAAGCTGAACTGGAGGATGAAACGGTTGACGGCGTGGTGGTTACGCACGGAACCGATACCCTAGAAGAAACGGCTTACTTTTTGGATTTGACGATCGCGGACAATCGGACTGTCGTCGTGACGGGGTCACAGCGTTCTCCGGACGACGTTGGAACGGATGTCTATTCCAATTTGCGGAATTCCATATACGTATCCGTCGACGAAACATTGAAAGGCGTCGGAACGGTTGTGGTATTCAATGAGAGAATCTATACAGCCAAATACGTCAAAAAAGTCCATTCGAGCAATTTGCAGGGTTTTGATTCGTTCGGCCATGGTTACTTGGGGATTATTGACAACGATAAAGTCAGCGTATATCAGAAGCCGATTGACCGGGATGTCCATAATGTGATGGGGAATCTGCCGCGCGTCGATATCGTAAAATGCTATTCCGGACAAGACGGGCAAATGATTGAATTGTTGGCAGGCAGCGACACAAAGGGCATTGTCCTTGAAGCGGCAGGGCGCGGACAAGTTTCTCCACATATGGTTGAAGCCATCGCCGAAGCTGTCAAAAAAGGCATCTCCGTCGTCTTGACAACCAGTGCAGAAGAAGGCAACACGTATCCCAGTTACGGATATCCGGGAAGCGCGCATGATTTGATGCTCAATGGAGTGCTGCTCGGCAGCGACTACGACAGCAAAAAAGCGCGGATAAAGCTGGCGGTGGTTCTTTCTTCCGGCAAAGAAGTGGACGTAGACACATTCACTAAATAAAAGTGATTCGATCGTTTTCCCTGAAAATGAAACTTGTTACCGTGCTATAATAGGACTACTTCAAGCAAAGGAGCATGCATATGCTTATCCTGCTAACAGTTGCCATTGCTCCGAGTCTGGCTTTGTTCAGTTATTTTTATTTGCGGGATCAATTTTCAAACGAGCCTTCTAAATTGTTGTTTCAATGTTTCATATATGGAGCAATTCTAACGTTTCCCATTTTGTTTGTTCAATACGTATTCGAAGCTGAAAATGTCTTTAGCCACGCTTTTTCACAGACGGTATTGTTTTCAAGCGTCATTGAAGAATTTTTCAAATGGCTTGTATTGCTGATTGCGATTTACCGGCATATCGAATTTGAAGATCCGTACGATGGGATATTATACGGAGCCAGTGTATCACTTGGATTTGCGACAGTTGAAAATATTTTGTACTTGGTGGAATTCGGGCTTCAGACGGCGTTCATCCGAGCGTTTTTGCCGGTATCGAGCCACGCGCTTTTCGGGGTGGTCATGGGCTATTATTTCGGGCGCGCGAAGTTTACAAGCGGGACCCCGAAAAAATGGCTGACAATAGCTTTGTTTACCTCAATGGGGCTGCATGTCTCCTATAATGCCTTGCTGTATTCCCATACGAATTGGCTATATGGGGTTATTCCATTCATGCTGTTTCTATGGTGGTTCGGTTTAAGGAAGGTGAAGCAAGCCCATCTTCTGTCGCTATCCCATTACCACGATCAAAACTCCATACATTCTTAATCCGGAAGCCTTGCCTTAGCAAGGCTTTTTTGTCCGGTTTTTTTGTCTGCTTATGCGCCGGCCGGAACTGGATAGCACCTGCACTTTTCTATTGTCCAGGCTCCGGCGCCTAGCTCCTCGAGCCGCTTCGGCCTCGCCGGCAAATGGCAAAGAGCGCCATTGCCGGCAAGCCCTCCAGCGCTGGCCGGAGCTGAATAGGCACGTGCGCTTTTCTATGCTAAAATATATTGAATACATATGATGAGGTGACTGTTTTGACGAAACCGATACAGATAGCAATTGATGGGCCTGCAGCTGCCGGCAAAAGTACAATCGCGAAAATAGTGGCAGAACAATTAGGGTATATTTATATCGATACTGGTGCAATGTACCGAGCAATTACTTTGAAAGCTCTTGATGAGGGCATAAATATGGCAAGCAATGAAGAAGCGGGGGCTCTATTAATGGAGACGGAAATCGATCTTCAGCCTTCTGAAAACGGCCAGCTAGTGTTCTTGGATAAAAAGGACGTGACTGAGGACATCCGGTCGCAGAACGTTACAAAAGCCGTCTCTGAGATGGCAGCCCATGAATTGGTCCGCCTTCGCATGGTAGAATTGCAGCAGCAATTGGCTGACGGCCGCGGTGTTGTAATGGATGGCCGGGATATCGGCACTCACGTGCTGCCGAACGCGGCACTTAAGGTCTTCATGTCAGCATCTGTAGAAGAGCGGGCAAGAAGAAGGTTTGTGGAAAACAAAAAACGCAATATCGAAACGCCGTTAGAGGAATTGCAGGAAGAAATTGCAAAACGAGACAAAATGGATAGCGAACGTGAAGTTGCACCGCTAAAAAAAGCGGATGACGCAATCTTTATCGATACAACCCCGCTAACAATCCGGCAAGCAGCTGATGAAATATTGAGATTGGCAAAAGAAAGGTTGAGCTGACGTGAATTTATACACCTTTGGCAAAGCGCTTGTAAAAGCAGCATTAACGCCTCTTTACCGTTTTGAGGTAATCGGGCTTGAGAAATTCCCTAAAGAAGGGGGCGTCCTTCTTTGTTCCAACCACATACACGCACTCGACCCGCCGGTAGTCGGAATGACGGCTCCGAGAACGGTCCATTTCATGGCTAAAGAGGAATTGTTCAAAACCCCGGTGCTCGGCCCGATTTTACCTAGAGTGAACGCATTTCCGGTCAAGCGGGGAATGAGCGACCGGGAAGCGCTCCGAAGCGCCTTGAAAATTTTGAAAAGCGGGGAAGTGATGGGCTTGTTTCCTGAAGGGACCCGATCGACTGACGGCGTTTTGAAAAAAGGGTTGAGCGGTGCCGGCTTTTTTGCGCTTCGCGGGGATGCTGATGTGGTCCCATGCGCCATCATCGGCCCTTATAAAACATTTCGCAAAGTGAAAGTGGTATACGGAGATCCGATCAATATGGCGCCTTTCCGCGAACGCAAAGCTTCCGCGGATGAAGTGACCGAGGTCATAATGGAACGCATCCAGGCAATTCTCGATGAATACAAGGAAAATAAGTGATTATTTTTGTTTTTATTAGAGAATTCGCATAAAATAGAAAGTGGATAGTTTGTGAAGGAGGGCTACTTATGTCTGAGGAAATGAACATGACGGAAAACAGTGATTTCCAAGTTGGGGATCGTGTAAAGGGAATAGTTGATAAAATTGAAGAAAAAGCAGTGACTGTAACGATCAATGGAGCACCTTTTGATGGCATTATTCCAATCAGCGAGTTATCAAGCCTCCATATTGAGAAAGCTTCGGATTCGGTCCAAGTAGGGGACGAACTGGATTTAGTGATTACCAAGGTGGAAGATGAAAACTATGTGTTGTCAAAACGCAAAGTGGACGCCGAACAAGCTTGGGATGAACTCGAAGGAAAGTTCCAGTCAGGCGAGATTATTGAAGCCGAAGTGAAGGATGTCGTAAAAGGCGGATTGGTTGTGGACTTAGGAGTCCGCGGTTTTGTGCCGGCTTCATTGGTGGAAGATTATTTCGTCGAGTCGTTCGAAGATTACAAAGGGAAAGTCATGACTTTTAAAATTGTTGAAATGGAAAAAGAAAACAACCGCTTGATTCTTTCGCATCGCGCGGTGGTGGAGAAAGAAAAAGAATCGCAAAAAGTCCATGTGATGGAAACCATACATGCCGGCGACCAGTTGAAAGGCAAAGTACAGCGCATTGCTTCTTTCGGCGCATTTGTTGATATCGGCGGCGTAGATGGGCTGGTGCATATTTCACAATTGTCCCATGAGCATGTAGATAAAGTCTCTGATGTGGTGACAGAAGGGCAGGAAGTCACTGTGAAAGTCCTGTCTGTTGACCGTGATTCAGAACGTATTTCTTTATCAATCAAGGACACATTGCCTGGACCTTGGGATGCAATCGAAGAAAAGGCGCCTAAAGGTTCTGTTCATACAGGAACGGTCAAACGCCTTGTCAGTTACGGTGCCTTTGTTGAAGTGATGCCTGGTGTCGAGGGATTGGTGCACATTTCCCAAATTGCGCACAAGCACATCGCAACCCCGAACGAAGTGTTGAAAGAAGGGCAAGAGGTGCAAGTGAAAGTGATTGAAGTAAACAAAGCGGACAAGCGCCTGTCCCTCAGCATCAAAGAGCTGCAGGAAAAAGAAGTGGAGCAGGATTTCACTGAATATGAAGCCCCTGAAGAATCTTCCGGATTTTCAATCAGGGATGTTATCGGGGATAAACTAAAAGGGTTCAAATCCGAATAAATGTCTAGGTCAGAACGGAAGATGGACCATATTCAATTTGCATTATCCACTTCACAAGCTCCAAGGACGATGTTTGATGATATCCGTGTGGTTCATCAAGCGCTTCCTGGTTTAGGAGTGGAAGATATTCTCCTACAACCCGAAACAGGTGATTTGCATTTAAAATCACCTGTTTTTATTAATGCGATGACCGGTGGCGGAGGGATACAGACCGAAAGGCTGAACGCTTTATTGGCGCGTGCTGCAAAGGAAACTGGGATGGCCATGGCGGTGGGGTCCCAAATGTCGGCACTGAAAAATCCGGTCGAGCGGCATACTTACGAAATCGTCCGGAAAGAAAACCCGGATGGTATCTTGTTCGCCAATCTCGGAAGTGAAGCAAGTGTCCAACAAGCCAAAGATGCTATCGAAATGATTGAAGCGAATGCCTTGCAAATCCACTTGAATGTTGTGCAGGAACTAACGATGCCAGAAGGCGACCGTGATTTCAAAGGGGCTCTTGAACGCATTCAGCAGATTGCCGATCAAGTGGACGTGCCGATCATCGTGAAAGAAACCGGCTTCGGCATTTCGCGTGAGGCGGCTCGCCAGCTGGAAGCAGTGAATATTGCAGCCATCGATGTCAGCGGATTCGGCGGCACAAATTTCGCCGCGATAGAAAATGAACGGCGGGTTAGAAAGCTTGCTTACTTTCAGGAATGGGGCATTCCGACCGCAGCAGCTATTGTAGAAACAGATAGCGTGTTCAGTAAAACGGTTCTAGCTTCCGGAGGCATCCAGAATGCATTGGATATACTGAAAGCTTTTATACTCGGTGCGGATGCTGCCGGTTTGGCGGGTTCTTTCCTGAAAATCGCAATGGAAAAAGGAGAGAAAGAACTGATAGCAGAAATCCAGGCGCTGCATGAGGACCTAGCGATGATGATGACTGCTCTCGGTGCCAAAAGCCTGCCCGAACTGGCTCATTGCCCAGCCATCATTTCAGGGGAACTGTTCCATTACTTGACTGTCCGCGGCTTGGATCCGGCTTCTTTTGCCAGCCGGGTGAAAAACTGAATATTGCACCTTTTAAGGCGATGGACATTTAGAAGATGCCATCGCCTTTTTCGTGTATAATGGCAATATATGAAGTGGAAGGATGAATAAATTATGTCAAAACCGGTAGTAGCAATCGTCGGACGGCCGAACGTAGGCAAGTCGACGATTTTCAATCGTATAGTAGGGGAACGGGTTTCCATCGTGGAAGATATTCCAGGAGTAACTCGTGACCGTATCTATAGTTCAGCAGATTGGCTGACACATGAATTCAATATTATTGATACAGGCGGCATCGATCTTCGGGATGAGCCGTTTCTTGAACAAATCCGCCAACAGGCAGAAATCGCCATGGACGAGGCGGATGTCATCATTTTCCTCGTTAACGGGCGCGATGGTGTTACTGCACAAGACGAACAAGTGGCGAAAATTTTATACCGTACGAAAAAGCCGGTTATTTTAGCGGTCAACAAAATCGACAATCCGGATATGCGCCATCTGATTTACGATTTCTATACCCTGGGAATGGGCGAACCTTATCCGATTTCAGGCTCCCACGGCCTTGGTCTTGGAGATTTGCTTGACGAAGTGGCGAAAAACTTCCCGCAAGACGATGACGGAGAATATCCGGACGATGTTATCAAATTCTCTTTGATTGGCCGTCCGAATGTCGGAAAATCATCGCTTGTCAATTCTTTCCTCGGTGAAGAGCGGGTAATCGTAAGTGATGTTGCTGGCACGACCCGTGATGCTGTCGATACCCAATATGAATATGACGGACAGCCTTATGTCATCATTGATACTGCCGGTATGCGCAAAAAAGGGAAAGTCTATGAATCTACAGAAAAATACAGTGTTTTGCGCGCGCTTCGGGCGATTGAACGCTCCGACGTAGTCTTGGTCGTATTGAATGCAGAAGAAGGCATTCAAGAACAGGACAAAAAAATAGCCGGCTATGCCCACGAAGCGGGAAAAGCAGTTATTATAATCGTCAACAAATGGGATGCCATTGAAAAAGATGAAAAAACGATGAATGTCATGATGCGTAAAATTCGAGAGCATTTCCTGTTCTTGGACTATGCACCAATTATGTTTGTTTCTGCGCTAAGCGGGAAACGGGTCCATACTGTGCTTGAAGTCATCAATCGGGTGAACGAAAACCATTCAAGACGGATCCAGTCGAGCATCTTGAACGAAGTTATTGAAGATGCTGTTGCGATGAATCCGGCTCCAACCGATAAAGGCCGCAGATTGCGTTTGTATTACGCGACACAAGTGGCCATACAGCCGCCGACTTTTGTCGTGTTTGTCAATGAGCCGGAATTGATGCACTTTAGCTATGAACGGTTTCTGCAGAACCGCATCCGTGAAAGCTTCGATTTTGAAGGGACTCCGCTCCGTCTGATTACGCGAGCCCGAACTTAATAGTCTAGAGGTGGTGTAGAATAATGGAAAAAGTTTCGATTTTTGGTGCGGGCAGCTGGGGAACGGCATTAGGATACGTCCTTGCCCAAAATAACCAGGATTTATTGATTTGGACCCACCGCCCGGAACAAGCGGAAGAAATCAATCAGCACACAAACAGCAAATATTTAAAAAATGTCCGCTTGCCCGAAAACCTGGTTGCAACTTCTGACTTGCGGAAAGCTGTTGAGCATGCCGAAGTGCTGGTGTTGGCGGTTCCAACAAAAGCTATACGCGAAGTGTGCGCGAGCATACGGGAAACGCTTGATAAGAAAGTCTTGTTTGTCCATGTCTCAAAAGGCATCGAACCAGATTCCCTTAAACGGATCAGTGAAATGATCAAGGAAGAGATTCCTGAGCAATGGATTGAAGACGTTGTGGTTTTATCTGGGCCCAGCCATGCGGAAGAAGTAGTGCAGGATCAGCCGACAACAGTAACAGCAGCTTGCGAAAATACCCGTTCCGCAGAACGGGTCCAAGACATGTTCATGAATCAGTATTTCCGGGTTTACACGAATACCGATGTGATCGGGGTGGAACTCGGGGGAGCTTTGAAAAACATCATCGCATTGGCCGTAGGAATAACTTCTGGCCTCGGCTACGGGGATAACGCAAAAGCTGCTTTAATGACCCGTGGGCTGGCGGAAATCGCCCGGCTTGGCGTCAAGATGGGGGCAACCCCGTTAACGTTCTCCGGCCTTACAGGCGTCGGAGATTTGATTGTGACATGTACAAGCGTCCATTCAAGAAATTGGCGGGCCGGCAATATGCTGGGCAAAGGCAAAACAATCGACGAAGTGCTGGATGAAATGGGCATGGTTGTTGAAGGGATCCGCACAACAAAAGCGGCCCATCAATTAGCTCATAAATTTGATGTTCCTATGCCGATTACAGATGCATTGTTCTCCGTTTTGTTTGATGGCGTCTCAACGGAAGAAGCGGTCAACAAGTTGATGGCCCGCAACAAGAAAAACGAAATGGAAGACTTGATTAACTTACTTTAATTGTCACAAAAGGAGGGGACGGGAGTCTGAGCCCCTTCTTTTTTTATGCTATACTATTGACTGAAACCGAAAGAAAGGCGGCCTATTATGAGTTCTTTAGATAAAATGTGGGTATCGTTTGCCGGTATCGGCTTTTTGCTTCTTTCCATGGGATTGATCTATGTAAGCAGATACAAAATATCCAACGGCATTCTTAAATTCCTTGTAGCATTAATTGCATATATCTTGCTGATTCTTGGATTCTTTATTACAGTGTTCACGGTATTTAGCGGCCCAACCGGCAGCGCGTGAGGTGGAAAAGATGAAAAAAATAGCTAATATATTTATTATGTTAACTTGTCTGGCGGTATTGTCAGGGTGCATGTATCCTGAAAGCGAACGGGCTGAAAACCAGACTCCTTATGAAGAGCAACTTATTTCTGTTCAAAATGCTGTAAACCAGTTCCGCGGGGCAAACGGCAACCTATTGCCGATTAAAACTCGGGATATGGATGTGGATCAGTACATCAAATATCCGATTGATTTTTCCAAACTTGTGCCGGCGCATATGGCTGAAGTTCCGCCCAATGCCTTTGAAACGGGCGGCATTTTCCAATATGTGCTGATGGATGTCGAAGAAAATCCGACTGTCAAGCTGGTCGATTTGCGGATTGCGGAAGCGATTCGCTCGATTAACATTAGAAAAAGCGCAAATGCCGGCCAGGTGCCGATTTCCGAAATACTTGCAGAAAATGTATATAAATTCAATCATGAAGCGATGGGCATGAAAGAAGAGCCGACGGTAGTCAGCCCTTATAGCGGCAGGAATCTGCCGCTTGTCATTACTGGGAAAGGCGATATTTATGTCGACTATTCGATGGACTTGTATACAGCGATCCAAGAACATGACGGTGAACTGAAAGAAGGCGAAGATATCCGTTTTTTATTGTATGAAAACAGCCCTGTCGTGCCGGCCTACTCTTTACCGTATACTATTAACAAAGACAATGAACCAGTTTTTAACAATAAATAACCCGTGATATAATGAGATTTTGATGTAAAAGATGAATTATAGGGTTATATTGGAAATAATCGGCCGTTTTATCGCTACAGCGCGGTATTAGTGGTTGCTATGCATTTTTCGTTATGATACTCTTTTTACAGGATTGATGGATTGCATCCCCTTTGAGAGGAGGTGAATAGCATGAACAAGACAGAATTAGTGAACTCTGTTGCTGAAGCGGCTGAACTTTCTCGTAAAGACGCGGCTAAAGCAGTTGACGCTGCATTTGAAGCAATTCAAAATGCTTTAACTCAAGGTGACAAAGTCCAATTAATTGGATTTGGTAACTTTGAAGTTCGTGAGCGTGCAGCTCGCAAAGGACGCAACCCGCAAACTGGTGCTGAAATCGAAATCGCTGCAAGCAAAATCCCTGCATTTAAGCCAGGTAAAGCGCTTAAGGACGCAGTGAAATAATCTTCAGTGATGTACATAGAATGGCTTTTGCGAGACTAGTTCACGCAAAAGCCATTCTTTTTTTGAGTGTCCGGTTTTGCCAATCCTAACGCCATATGCTACGATTCATGTGAGAAAAGCGCAAGTGCGTCCGAATAGAGCCGATCGCCGGGTCTTGGAACAGAAAAGCGCAGGTGCCGATACAATCTCTACATGCGCATAAACATAAACTTAGCGGTAAAAGATACCAAAGAATTTCACAAATATAAAGGATATGTTTTCAACAGGAGGAAACAGAGTGATTGATATGGAGTTGCAAAACGTAGATTTGAATAAAATTGAAAAAGCAGTGGCTATGATTTTGGAAGCAGTAGGAGAAGATGTTGAGAGAGAGGGCATACGGGATACGCCGAAACGGGTAGCGAAAATGTATGCGGAAGTTTTCTCCGGATTGCATGAAGACCCGAAGGAATTCTTTAAAACCGTTTTTCATGAGGGCCATGAAGAATTGGTGCTCGTAAAAGATATACCATTCTATTCGATGTGCGAACATCACTTGGTGCCGTTTTTCGGAAAAGCTCATGTTGCGTATATTCCGCGGGATGGGGTTGTGACAGGATTGAGCAAACTGGCGCGTGCTGTCGAAACAGTTGCAAAGCGTCCGCAGCTTCAAGAGCGCATCACTTCGACAATTGCCGATTCACTGGTGGATACATTGAATCCGCATGGCGTTTTTGTCATGGTGGAAGCCGAACATTTGTGCATGACGATGAGGGGCATCAAAAAACCTGGAGCTAAAACAGTGACTGCTGTTTCAAGGGGAGTCTTTGAAGAAGACGCTATCAAACGTTCTGAAATCATTTCTTATATAAAGATGGGCTAAACTATTAAAAGCAGGTGATATGTAATGGCACAAACCGAATATATCATTATCCGCGCGCAAGAAGATGGAGTTAATGTCATCGGATTGACGCGGGGCAATGACACGAAATTCCACCATACTGAGAAGCTGGACAAAGGCGAAGTGATGATCGCCCAATTTACAGAACACACTTCCGCCATGAAAATCCGCGGAAAAGCGGAAGTGCATTCCGCATATGGCATTATAGAAAGCGAATCGAAAAAATAGGCTATATTGCATGAAGGGAATGTATAGCCTGTGATATACTGAAGTGGTATGTCGAAATCATGAATGGAGCAAGCAGTATGAATCTACAGCAAATACAGTCTAAAATAACTTCCATGGAAATCGACGTCCTGAAAGCAGTGCAGCAACGGACGCTCGAAAAATACACAGCAGGTCCTTCTGTTGAACAGGCGCGGTTGTTTTTTTTGCTATTGCCTTTTTTTGATGGCAAACAATGGTCAGGCAAAATTGAAGCTTCTGCGAAAACAGTGTCGATCGTTTATGCTGCGTTACATGCCCATGATCAAGTCAAAGAAGATGCTCCTGTAACAAAAAAACAGCAATTGACGGTATTAGCAGGCGATTTCTATAGCGGGATTTATTATCATATGCTGACCAATCTGAAAAACATTCCGCTCATCCAGAGAATAGCGACCGCAATTGTGCAAGTCAGCGAAAGAAAAGCTTCTTTCTATGAAGAGGCGGTCCGTTCCATTGTGGACATAGACGAGACTGTCGAAGTTATCGAAACAGAGCTATTGACCGCTTTTTACGATTTTTACGGCTATGATGAATACACGCCTCTAGCTAAATTGACATTGAATTATCTTCGATATGCAGAGGAGTTGGAATGTCTGCAGCGGGATGGCCAGACGCATGTATTGAGACTGTTGAAACAGTCATTGCGGCATGAGTTGCATACCGAAAACTGGCTGCTTGAAAAGTTGGACCATTTGCACAGCCAAATCGTAAAGTGTGTTAATGGCTATGCGTTTGACTATGAACTAAAACACTTTGTGCTCCATCAAATAACCCCGCACCAGCATAGAGCTGAGCAGCTAACCCGAGAAGGATGACTAAAATGCAAAAAACGAAAGAACAGCGAGTCCATGAGGTTTTTGAAAAAATATCTGACAATTATGACCAGATGAATTCTGTCATCAGTTTTCAGCAACATAGCAAATGGCGCCGTGACACGATGCAGAAAATGCAAGTTTCTCCTGGCGCTTCCGTCATAGACGTTTGTTGTGGAACAGCTGATTGGACAATAGCACTGGCGAAAGCCACAGGTGAGTCTGGAAAAGTTGTCGGCCTGGATTTCAGCCAAAACATGCTTAATGTTGGAATTGAAAAAACGAAGGATTTGCCTCAAGTTCAGTTGATCCAAGGCAATGCGATGAGTTTGCCTTTTCCAGACAACTCCTTTGACTTTGCAACAATAGGTTTCGGCCTCCGGAATGTGCCTGATTACCGTCATGTGCTATCAGAAATGCACCGTGTGTTAAAGCCGGGAGGAATGATTGCTTGTTTAGAAACTTCTCAGCCTGAAAGTTTGCTGTTCAAGCCTTTTTTCCGTTTATATTTCCGTTTCATCATGCCGGTTTTCGGCAAATTGTTTGCTAAAAGCTATAAGGAATATTCGTGGCTTCAAGAATCGGCGAAAAGTTTCCCGGGAATGAAGCAGCTAGCTAAATTGTTTACTCAAGTCGGTTTTGTGCAAGTAAAATACAAACCTTATACTGGAGGAGCCGCCGCGCTTCATTTGGGTATTAAAAAAGTAAAATAGCGGGAGAAGGTTTTTTTAGTGGAAAAGATGAAGTTGAAATTGCTCTATTCCGACCTTAAACCGGAGTTAGATATGATTGAAAAAGAACTAGAACAGGCAGTGGATTCCAATTCTCACCTATTAACTGAAGCTTCTCTTCATTTGCTGCAGGCCGGAGGGAAACGAATCCGACCTGTTTTTGTTTTGCTTGCCGGAAAGTTTGGGAATTACAACATTGATATCATGAAGCAAGTGGCGGTTCCGCTTGAGTTGATCCATATGGCTTCTTTAGTTCACGACGACGTCATAGACGACTCGGAGATGAGGAGAGGCCAGCCGACTGTCAAAGCACAGTGGAACAATAGTGTGGCGATGTACACGGGAGATTTTATCCTGGCGCGCGCCCTGGAGTATATTACGGAAGTGGACACTCCGAACATCCATGAGATTTTATCGAAAACGATGATTGAAGTGTGCAGGGGAGAAATCATTCAGATCGAAGACAAATACAAGCTGGATCAGAACATGCGGGATTATTTGCGCCGCATCAAGCGCAAAACGGCATTGCTGATTTCTTCCAGCTGTGAACTCGGCGCCCTGGTGTCGGGAACTGATGAAAAAACGGCGGCTCATTTGCGCCGCTTTGGTTATTTTATCGGGATGTCTTTCCAAATAATCGACGATATTTTGGATTTCACTTCGACTGATGAAGAATTAGGAAAGCCTGCAGGCAGCGATTTTATCCAAGGGAACATTACCTTGCCGGTTCTGTTTGCCCGCAAAGACAAGGAAATCTACCGGCTCCTCAAAGAAAGCCTGTATAAGGATCTGACAGATGACGAGCGGATGCATATCGTTAAGCAAGTCCGGAACAGTCCGGCCATCAAAGAATCCAAAGCGATAAGTGAAAGGTATTTGAACAAAGCCTTGAAAGAATTGGCCTATCTGCCGAAAAGTACAGCTAACAAAACAATGCGCAATATCGCGTTTTTTATCGGGAAAAGAAAGTTTTAACTGGGCAGTTGACAAATAGTGTCACAATGTTAGTATTTTTTAGGGTGGGCAAATTGCCCGAGTTCTAATTAGAGGAGTGTTTATAATGGAAAAAACTTTTTTAATGGTTAAACCGGATGGCGTTCAACGCAATGTAATCGGTGAAATTGTCGCTCGTTTCGAGAAAAAAGGCTATCACTTGGTAGGCGCTAAATTGATGCAGATCCCTACTGAATTGGCTGAAGAGCATTACGGCGAGCACAAAGAGCGTCCTTTCTTCGGCGAATTGGTAAGCTTCATCACTTCAGGTCCTGTATTCGCAATGGTATGGGAAGGCGAAAATGTTATTTTGACTGCGCGTCAAATGATGGGCGCTACAAACCCTAAAGATGCAGCTCCTGGAACAATCCGCGGTGACTTCGCAGTTACTGTCGGCAAAAACATGATCCACGGTTCTGATTCGGCTGAAAGCGCTGAGCGCGAAATCGGCTTGTTCTTCAAAGAAGAAGAATTGGTATCTTATGAAAAAACAATCAACAGCTGGGTAAACTGATCCAGATTGAAAAGGCAGCCTCGCTGCCTTTTTTATTTTGAAAAAAATACATTTCCTCTGCACTATCCAACATAATTGTTTGGATAGTTTTGTTTTATCTGTTTTTTTAATATAGAATTGGTCAAATAGGATATGTTATAGTGGTCTATAAATACTTTAGCACGTTGAAGGGAGAAAGTGTACATGCGTTATTTAACAGCAGGAGAGTCTCATGGACCGCAATTGACAGCAATCATTGAAGGGTTGCCGGCATTGATGCCGCTAACAGCCGAAATGATCAATAAAGAATTGAAGAGGCGTCAAGGAGGGCATGGGCGCGGCAGAAGAATGCAGATTGAGAAGGATACAGTCGATATCGTATCAGGCGTACGGCATGGCAAAACTCTCGGTTCGCCGGTTGCTTTAGTCGTGAAGAATGATGACTGGAAACATTGGACCAACATTATGGGAATCGAAGAGATTAACGAGACGGATGAAGTGAAACGCCAAATATCCCGTCCTCGTCCTGGGCATGCTGATTTGAATGGCGGCATCAAATATGGCCACAGAGATTTGCGGAATGTTCTTGAACGTTCTTCTGCCCGGGAAACGACAGTGCGCGTAGCTGTCGGAGCAGTTGCGAAACAGCTGCTCGCTGAACTCGGCATCAACATTGTTTCCCACGTTACTGAAATTGGCGGCATCAAAGTCAATCCGGAGAGTTATCTTGGGAAATCGGCAAATGAGATCCGGGAGATTGTTGAAAACGATGCGGTTTATTGTGCAGATCCTTCCGTGACGAAGAAAATGACCGATTTGATTGATGAAACGAAAAAGAACGGAGACTCCATCGGTGGTACAGTCGAAGTGATTGTAGAAGGCATGCCGCCTGGAATCGGAAGCTATGTCCACTATGACCGCAAGCTGGATGCGAAAATAGCTGGAGCCATTATGAGCATCAACGCGTTCAAAGGCGTGGAATTCGGAATCGGCTTTGAAATGGCAAGAAGGCCGGGAAGTGAAGTCCATGATGAAATATTATGGGACAGTGGTAATGGCTACACCCGAAAAACAAACAATCTGGGCGGTTTTGAAGGCGGCATGACAACAGGCATGCCAATTGTTGTAAGAGGCGTCATGAAGCCGATACCGACGCTTTACAAGCCGCTGCAGAGTGTGGATATCGAAACGAAAGAGCCATTCCAAGCAAGCATTGAACGGTCAGACAGCTGTGCTGTTCCGGCTGCTTCCATCGTTGCTGAACATGTTGTGGCCTGGGAAGTGGCAAATGCCTTGATGGAGCAATTTGATGCGGATCAGCTGCCTCGCCTGAAAGAAAATTTGCAGAACTACTTACAGTATTCAAAGGGGTTTTGAATATGAAGCTACTTCGCGTCGAAGCCGACCAGCCTTATAATGTACATATCGGACATGAGGTTTTCAGTTTGTTCAAGGAAGACTATCGCGGGCTATTGGATGCTGCTGACCGGATCGTGGTAGTGGCTGACGCCCAAGTGGCCAGACTGCACATGGAGTATCTGCTCCGGTATCTGCAGGAATATGATGTGAGCATATTGACGGTTCCTTCAGGGGAACAGGCGAAATCAGTGGAAACGTTCATGGATTGCCATACTTTCCTGCTCAAAGAAGGCTGTTCACGCAAGTCGCTGTTGCTGGCATTCGGAGGCGGAGCCGTGGGAGATGTGGCCGGATTTGTCGCCTCTACATTTATGCGCGGCATTCCGTATATCCAAATTCCGACGACCATCCTTGCCCACGACAGTGCAGTGGGCGGTAAAACCGCTATCAACCATGCGCTTGGGAAAAACATGATCGGCACATTTTATCAGCCCAAAGCTGTTCTTTACGACATCCAGCTGCTGCGGACCCTGCCAGCTCATGAAATCCGCTCCGGAATGGCCGAAGTGATCAAGCACGCGTTTATTTCCAACGAGGATTGGCTCCTAGAATTGCTTGAAATAACGGACTTCAGCTCGCTGTCAGATGAAGAAATCGCTGCTCATCTTGAAAAAGGGATTGCGGTTAAAGCGGCAATTGTTGAAGAAGACGAATTTGAGGGCGGCGTGAGAAAGTATCTGAATTTCGGGCACACCCTTGCCCATGCGCTGGAAGGCCATTTCGGTTATGGGAAACTTACGCACGGCGAAGCTGTGGCGCTGGGCATGGCTTACGCTTTGCGCTTATCAAACCATCCGCAATTGGATCCATTTCTTGTATGGTGCAGAAAAAACGGATATCCTCTGCAAAAATTGAACGAAGTGGCGTTTGAGGAAATACTGCCTTTTATGAAAAAAGATAAAAAATCCTCAAAAGGGTCACTCAGCTTCGTGCTTCTGGAAAAAACCGGCGCGCCGTTTCTTGAGGCAATTGATGAAAACCGGGCCGAAAAGGTATATTTAGAACTTTGTGCAATGATTGGAGGAGTTTAAATGATTCGTGGAGTTAGAGGCGCAATCACAGTAACAAAAGACCAGCCGGAAGAAATTTTTCAGGAAACAAAAAAGCTGGTCTTGGAAATGGTAAAAGCAAACAGCATTGATCCTGATAAGGTCGCATCGGTTATTATATCGACGACTCCCGATATTTCTTCCGCTTTTCCCGCCAAAGCAGTTCGGACATTGGAGGATTGGACTTATGTTCCGGTAATGTGTACGCATGAAATGGACGTCCCGGGAAGTCTTCCGCTTTGCATCCGTGTGATGATGCACGTCAATACCGAACAAAAACAACAAGATATACAGCATATTTTCATGAACGAAGCGGTCAAGCTCCGGCCGGACTTGGTGAAGAAAAACCAGGTGGGGCAAGCATGAATGCACATGTTTTGATCATTGGCCTGGGGTTGATCGGCGGGTCGCTTGCAAAATCATTGCAGCGGCACCAGGAAGTCCATATTGCAGGCTATGATGCAGACCCGATGACTCAGCGCAAAGCTTACAAAATGGGCGTTATACATAGCGCACCTCCGACGCTGGAAAGCGCGGCGAGGAATGCGGATATTATTGTCTTTGCCACCCCTGTCGGTGCGACCCTTAAACTGATGGAGCAAAGCCGTTTCTGGGATTTGAAGGAAAACGTGATTTTAACGGATACGGGCAGCACGAAATTGCGGATCATGGAAGCGGCCGAAGCTTTGGAAAAGCCGTTTATCGGCGGCCATCCTATGGCGGGCTCCCATAAAAGCGGAGTGGAAGCGGCGAAAGATCTGTTGTTTGAAAATGCGTTTTATATATTGACGCCGTCTAAGCTGGCGAATGAAGGGGATCTTTCAAAGCTGAAATTGCTGCTGTCTGTCACCAAAGCGAAAATCGAGGTTTTGCCGGCGGAAAAACATGATTATTTGACTGCGATTGTCAGCCATTTTCCGCACCTGATCGCCGCCTCGCTTGTTCATCAGTTGGAAAAAGAGGAAAAAGAGGATCCTTTTGTCCGCCAGCTTGCGGCCGGCGGATTCCGGGACACTACGCGCATCGCTTCTTCCAATCCGGAAATGTGGCGCGATATTACAACTCAAAACAATGGCATGATCATCCGCCAACTGGACAGTTGGATGAGTGAAATGAACCGGTTGAAGCATTTGCTGGAAGAAAATGAACCAGATTCCATCCAGCAGTATTTCAAGCAGGCAAAAGAAGTGCGCGATGAACTTCCGATTGCGGTAAGCGGGGCACTGTATTCCGTTTTCGATCTGCATATCGACGTTCCCGATGTACCGGGAGTCATCTCGGAATTGACAGGTTACTTGGCCGAGGAAAATATCAGCATTGTCAATATCCGTATACTGGAAACCCGCGAAGACGTTTTCGGTATTTTGGTTATCAGTTTTCAGACAGCTGAGGACCGTGAGCGTGCAAAAAAGTGTTTCAACCGAAGAACTTCCTATGATTCATATATTTCCTGAAAGGACGTCTGTGTGATGGCTCTAACTTTATCTTATTCAAACCCTTCTTTGGCAGGGACCATACAAGTACCGGGAGATAAATCCATTTCCCACCGCTCGATCATGTTCGGCGCAATGGCAGCTGGCACAACTACCGTAGAAGGATTCCTTCTCGGAGATGACTGTTTGAGCACTATAAGCTGTTTCCGCAAACTTGGAGTGGAGATCGCTTTAAACGGCGACAAAGTTACCATCAAAAGCGGCGGAGAAAATTCTTGGGAAGAACCTTCCGAAGTGCTGGACACCGGGAATTCCGGAACGACAACCCGCCTGATGCTGGGCCTTCTTGCCGGCACTTCTTTCCATACTGTTATGGCAGGCGATGAATCGATTGCTAAACGGCCGATGAAACGGATTATTGACCCGCTTCGTGAAATGGGAGCGGATATCCGCGGCCGCCGCGACGGCCAATTTACTCCGCTTGCCATCCAAGGGACCAAGCTGACAGCGATCGATTACACGTTGCCTGTTGCCAGCGCTCAAGTGAAGTCGGCGATCCTTCTTGCCGGACTGAAAGCTGAAGGCATAACAAGAGTGACAGAACCGGTCGCTTCCCGGGACCATACGGAAATCATGCTCGAACATTTCGGTGCAGAGATTTCAAGAAATGACGGAACCATCGAAATTGAAGGCGGCCAAACGCTTAAGGCCAACCATGTCAAAGTGCCGGGCGATATTTCCTCTGCCGCTTTTATGATAGGTGCAGCGCTTATTGCCCCGAACAGCCAAGTCACGCTGACAAATGTCGGAACGAATCCGACGCGTACAGGTATTTTGGACGTTATCGAAAAGATGGGCGCTGATTTTGAGGTTGAGGAGCAGCAGGCAGCAGGAGAAAAAGCGGCAGATTTGACTATCCGTTCTTCAGCGCTAACAGGGACTGAAATTGGCGGCGACTTGATTCCCCGGCTGATCGATGAAATACCGCTGATTGCTTTGATTGCCACACAGGCACACGGCACGACGGTTATCAAAGACGCTGAAGAATTGCGCGTCAAAGAAACGGACCGGATAGCGGCAGTCGTAGCGGAACTGTCGAAATTGGGAGCTGATATCAAAGCGACCGATGATGGCATGATCATCAATGGGCCGACTCCTTTGACAGGGGCCCATGTAAAATCATACGGCGATCATCGTCTTGGGATGATGGAAGCGGTAGCGGCGCTCGTTGCTTCGGGCGATGTCGTAATCGACAATCCGGCGTGTATTTCCGTTTCTTATCCCGGCTTTGTTGAACAATTGGATTCCTTGATAAACTAACTCTCCGAAAGGGGAGTTTTTATTATGCTTAGCCAAAGCTTTCGTGTAGGATTAGAAGATGAAATTGAAAAAGAATAGGTGATAGCATGGCAAACTTGAAAGATATTCAAAAAGCGGTCGAGCAAGGGGATATGGACTCGGTCCATTCTTTGTTGGACCAGTATTTGCTGAGCGGCGACCCTGACGAACAATATGGATTGTCGGAGTGGTTTGCGGAAATCGGTTTTGTGGAAGAAGCGATCAAAGTGTTGGAACATCTCCAGTATATCTTTCCGGAAGAAGGGCAACTGGCGATTGACAAAGCCAATATGCTGATTGAGGCGGACCGTGAAGATGAGGCGCTTAACGCACTGATGGAAATTTCAAAAGATGACGAATTATATCCTCAGGCGCTTGTGACGCTGGCGGATTTGTTTCAGCTTCAAGGCCTTCTTGAGGCGGCGGAAAGCCGGCTGAATGAAGCGATCGAGCTGCTTCCTGAAGAGCCATTGCTGATGCAGGCCAAAGCGGAATTGCTCTTGGATTCTGGTCGGTATTTGGAATCGGCGAAAATCTATCAGGACCTTAAAGAACAAGGAGTTGCGATAGAAGGGGTCAACCTATCCGAGAGGCTGGCTGAAGTATACAGTGCAGGAGCGGCTTACGAAGAAGCGCTCCCATATTATAATGAGGCGCTGGATGATTTGAAACAGCCCGATGTCATGTTCGGGGCAGCTTTTGCGGCATTCCAGACCCGCCAATACGAGATGGCCGTCCGCTGGCTGGAAGAGCTTATTGAAATAGATCCGGATTATTTTTCAGCCTATTTCCTTCGTGCCCAAAGTTTGAATATGGCGGAAGATTATAAAGGTGCATACAAGGCGATCCAAGAAGGCATCGCCCGGAATGAATATGAAAAAGAACTGTATTTGTTTGCCGGCAAGCTGGCGCTTAAACTAGGCAACAAAGAAGCTGGCGTCGACTATTTGCGGCAGGCGATCGCGCTTGACCCGGAATATATGGAAGCTATCTATACGCTTGTATCCTATTTCCATGCAGAAGAGATGGATGAGGAAGTTCTTGAGCTGACCGAAACGGTAGTCGCCAACGAAGACGATTGGGCCGGCCTTTATCCGATGATTGCGGAGTCATACGCGCGCACGGAGCAATTTGTCCAGGCGGCGGCTTATTTCGATAAAGCATACCCGGCGTTTTCCGAAGATCCGGCGTTTCTTGAAAATTATGCGCGTTTTCTGCTTGAAGAAGGAAAACGGGAACGCGCCCTCGAAATTATTAAAAAGCTGCAGAGCCTGCAGCCGAACAATCCTGAATGGTTCGACTGGCAACAGTCTGTGGAATGAAAGGAGGAACAAACATGACCGCATCGGTTTCAGTGGGAGAGAAAAAGCAGTTTGTCCGTTGGTTTTTACAGTCGCACAAGATGAAGAGACGGGAATGCATCTGGATACTCAATTACATGCTCAGCAATGAGAATTTGCTGGAGAAAACCCATTTTGTTGAAGAAGCGCATTACTGCCCTCGCGCCATGGTCATGTCCTCGACAGAGTCGAAGGAAATACCGTTCCGTTTCTACAAAGGAAACCTCATGACGGCGGACGCGGAAAAGTCGTTCCATGACCTCCGCTTGAATCCCGAGGAAGAATTATATGTTCAATTGAACTTCCCGAATCGCCCGCCGTCTCCGCTTTACTTGTCTGTTTTGGAGGAAAATCCTTATATGCCCAAAAATGCCTCCTACAACGTCCAAGACCGCCTCATAGCGGAAAAGGTGCTCGAAGAAAGCATGTCCGCTTTCCAGGAGGAAGCGATATTGAAGCAAATTGATGAAGCGCTTGACTCAAATGACCGGGACAAATTCTTCAAGTTGTCCGAGCTGCTTCAATCAATCCAAACCATGAACAAAACGGAGAGTGAATAAAACCTATGTATTTTATCGGCAAAGATATGGATCAGTTTATTCAACAGAAAGAATACGTAGACACGGCAATCGTGCCGCTGCTCGAAGTGGATTTGAGCACTGAAGGCGTTAAAAGAAGCGCTAGCGCATCCGAGTATCTGCAATCGCTAACCGCTTTACTAGAAAAACAATTTAAAGGGCGGATCCTTTTGCTTCCGCCTATTTCTTATGCAAAAAAAGCGGACCGTGAACGGATTGCCGGCGAATTGGGGGAAGAGCTGCATGCGGCAAACTTCAAGCATGTGTTCTATTTGACGACAGATGCTGCCTGGCGCACAATCGACAGCCTGGAAAATGTCTTGTGGCTGCCTGCCATCCCGATAGAAAACATGGACCAAAGATTCCGGAATTCCGTCATGGAAGACCAGCTGCGGCAAGTGCTCCCGCTCTTCACAAAAGAGTGGACAAAGCCTTCATGAAATGTTCACAAACTGTCTTAATAGATTCACATTAGATTGAATGCAATATTGACCTGCACTTTCTATTGATATATCATTAGGTTGTCCTAGTAATTATATTTGAATGAGTATGTCCATTGGACTGACCTTGAATGTTAGAGGGGGGAAAAGGATGAGTAACAATCGTGTATCAAGACGTCAATTTTTAGGTTATACTTTAACAGGCGTTGGTGGTTTCATGGCAGCAGGAATGCTAATGCCGATGATTCGTTTTGCGGTAGACCCAATTCTCCAAGAGAATACAGCTGGGGATTTCGTATTGACTGACCAAGCAGTAGCTGATTTATCTGAAGAGCCGGTACGTGTTGACTTTGCATATGAGCAAGTTGATGCATGGTACACCTCGGAAGTGACAAGCTCTGCATGGGTGTATAAAGAAGGCGACAAAATTATCGCACTCTCACCTGTCTGTAAGCATTTGGGCTGTACAGTGAACTGGGCAGCTGACCCGGAACACCCGACCCAATTTTTCTGCCCATGCCACGCTGGACGTTATGAAAAAAATGGCCAAAACGTTCCAGGAACACCGCCGCTTGGACCGCTCGATGAATTCGCAGTTGAAGAACGAGACGGATATCTTGCTATCGGTGCAGTAAAAGCAAACAGTTTAATTTAATAGTTTAAGGGGGTACGACACCAGTGCTAAACAAGTTATATGATTGGGTTGATGAGCGCTTGGACATCACGCCGATCTGGCGTGATATTGCTGACCATGAAGTACCGGAACACGTAAACCCCGCACACCACTTCTCGGCATTTGTTTACTGCTTCGGAGGATTAACCTTCTTCATTACAGTAATCCAGATCTTATCCGGTATGTTCTTAACAATGTATTATGTGCCTGATATCGAAAATGCTTGGCAGTCGGTATATTATCTTCAAAACGAAGTCGCTTTTGGAGAAATCGTGCGTGGGATGCACCACTGGGGTTCTTCTCTAGTAGTGGTAATGATTTTCCTTCATACATTACGTGTATTCTTTACAGGAGCTTACAAAAAACCTCGTGAGTTGAACTGGATCGTCGGAGTTTTGCTGTTCGGCGTAATCTTAGGGCTCAGCTTCACAGGCTACCTGCTTCCATGGGATATGAAAGCATTATTTGCAACAAAAGTAGGAATTGAAATTGCCGCTTCTGTACCAGTAATCGGCGGTATGATCAAAGTCCTTCTTGCCGGGGATTCAACAATTCTCGGTGCACAAACTTTGACTCGATTCTTCGCGATTCATGTATTCTTCTTGCCTGCCGCATTACTTGGGTTGATGGGCGCGCATTTCGTCATGATCAGAAGACAAGGTATTTCAGGACCGCTTTAAAATTTTGCGGTCTTAAGGATTTATAAAGGAGGGGACACTATGCATCGCGGAAAAGGGATGAAGTTCGTAGGGGATTCTCGTGTGCCTGGTTTACAGCATCGTAAACCAAATATCCCTAAAGATTATTCCGAATACCCTGGTAAAACAGAAGCTTTCTGGCCCAACTTCCTTTTGAAAGAATGGATGATTGGTGCTGTCTTCTTGATCGGATATTTGCTTTTGACTGTCGCGCATCCTTCGCCTCTTGAAGGCCAGGCAGACCCGACAGATACAGGTTATATTCCGTTGCCAGACTGGTATTTCTTATTCTTATACCAATTGTTAAAATATCAATTTGCATCCGGCCCGTTCAATATCGTCGGAGCAATCATCATGCCAGGACTTGCTTTTGGGGCTCTAATGCTAGCGCCATTCTTGGATCCTGGCCCTGAACGACGCCTGTCAAAACGCCCATTGCCTGTGGCATTCGGACTTTTGTCAGTAGCGGCCATCTGTTTCTTGACTTGGGAATCTGTAGCGAACCATGACTGGGAAGCTGCAGAAGCTCAAGGGCAAATCGTTGAGGAAGTTCAAATTGATACGAGCGATCCAGGATATGAAATCTATTCAGGTTCTGCATGTATCAGCTGCCACGGCGATAACTTGGAAGGCGCGGTTGGACCGGCTCTTACCAACACAGAATATACAGCTGAAGAAATTGCTGAAATTGCTGTGAATGGTATTGAAGAAGACGGCCAGCAAAAAATGCCGCCATCATGGGAAGGTTCAGACGAAGACTTGCAAGTCTTGGCTGAATTCATCGATGGACTATCTGAATAATTGCAGTTGAAAGAGCCGGGAAACCGGCTCTTTTTTACTACTCGGAAAGGGAGAAAATGATGCTTTCCTTTATGCAAAATCTTTCTGCATGGCTCATGTATCGGCCATTTTTGCTGCTGTTGTTTATCGTGAATCTGTTTGGCACAATTTATGGCTACATATGGTATGGCTGGCAATTGAAAATCACAGAGCCTAAATTTTTAATATTCGTGCCGGATAGTCCGACTGCAAGTTTGTTTTTTACGGTTGTTTTAGGGCTATGGCTCATTGGCAAGCGCAGTTCACTGTTTGAGGCATTGGCATTTATCACCTTGATCAAATACGGCCTTTGGGCAGTCGTCATGAATTTACTGACGCTTTGGCAAGCGGGTGAAATCGGCTGGATGGGCTGGATGCTTGTCGGTTCTCATTTTGCGATGGCGCTGCAAGCGGTGCTTTACATAGACCACTACCGTTTTGGCTGGTGGGCTGTTGGGCTTACAGCCGTTTGGACCCTGCATAACGATGTTATCGATTATGTGTTTGGCCAGATGCCGATTTACAGCAGTTTAAGCGATTACAGTGCGCAAATTGGTTATTTCACATTTTGGCTGTCGATTGGCTGCATCGCTTTCGCGGGTTACGTTGCCCAGTTGAACAAAGCAAGTGCGTTTCAATTGACCAATACTGACGTTTCTTAGTAAAATAAAGGTACGAAATAGTATGAAAGAGGTGTGGAAATAAGATATGGGATTCATTGTCTACTTTATCCTGTTGCTTGCTTTGCCGCTATGGGCCCAGTTCAAATTGAAACGAACGTATAGCAAGTATTCAAAAGTCCGTTCTACTTCCGGCCATACGGGCGCGCAAGTTGCCCGCATTATTTTGGACCAAAACGGTTTGCATGATGTGAAAGTTGTGGAAAGCCGCGGTATGTTGAGTGACCACTATAACCCATTAACGAAAATAGTTGCTTTAAGCTCCCATAACTATCACGAAGCTTCGGTTGCTGGCACAGCAGTTGCTGCACACGAAGTAGGGCATGCAATCCAAGACGCGGAAGCTTATTCGTTCCTGCGCTTGCGCCACCGCCTAGTACCGCTTGTTAACGTATCATCGAACGCTTCATGGATTTTTATCATGATCGGTTTGTTCTCCGCCTGGAGCGACGCTTTGCTGCTTGGAATAATCTTGCTTGCTGCAGGGGTTGTGTTCCAAATCATCACGTTGCCGGTGGAGTTCAATGCATCAAGCCGTGCAATGGACCAGTTGTTGTCGCATAACATCATCCGCAACGAAGAAGAAAGGCACGCGAAAAAAGTGCTGAGTGCTGCTGCAATGACTTATGTTGCAGCTACTGCAGTAGCGGTTCTTGAACTGGCACGTTTAGTTTTGATCTATACAGGCATGAACCGTTCATAAAGAAAAACCGGTCCGAATTTTCGGACCGGTTTTTTTGTGGAAACAAAAAAATTTTTCTTTACAGCAAACCCACTGGAGAGTTACCCAATTGGCTGTTTTTGTTCATCAAGCGTAAAACCTTCTCCCATGACATCGTGCACTTCGATAAGGGAGACGAAAGCATGCGGGTCCACACTGTTGATGATATTTTTCAACCGGACGATTTCGTTTTTGGCGACGACGCAGTACAGCACTTCACGTTCTTCTTTCGTAAAATGCCCGTAGCCGCGCAGAATGGTAATCCCCCGGTCCATATCAATCGCAATGCGGCTTGCAATCTCTTCTTGGTAGCTGGAAATTATCAAAGCCCCTCGTCCGGAATAAGCGCCTTCCTGGACAAAATCGATGACGCGGGCTCCTACGAAAACAGCTACCAAGGTGTACATCATCGTCCGATTGTCCAGAAACGTTAAGCGGGACAGAACGATCACAACCGCATCGAACAGGAACATCGTCTTGCCCATGCTCCATCCGCTGTATTTTTGGACAAGGCGCGCGATAATATCCACTCCGCCAGTAGTTCCCCCGTACCTGAAAATGATGCCGAGACCGATGCCGACAGAGACGCCTGCGAACAAAGTGGCCAAGAACAAGTCTTCGTGAAGATCGATTTGGATTTCATAAATAAGGAATAGTTTCAGAAATACTGAAACTGCTACGGTTCCGATAATGGTATAAAGAAACACTTTCCGGCCGAGCAGCTTCCAGCCGATGAAGAACAAAGGAATGTTCAGCAATAAGTTCATTAGCGCAGGATCCCATTGAAACAGGAAAAATAAAATCAATGTTATGCCCGCAAATCCGCCTTCCCCCAATTCGTTTTGGATATTAAAGTGGACAAAACCAAAACTATAAATGGCGGCTCCGATCAAAATAAAGAAAATGTTTTTGATTTGCAGTCCTTTTAGCAAATGATCAACTCCCATCCATTCTTCAACTCTTGTATTATCAGCTATAAGAAGGATTTTGACAACATCCCCCATTTTCTTTACGATGAAAAGAGGAGTGTGATGAAATGGCTGGCCAAAAAACGATGAGCGAACTTCAGCAGGAAGTGGATAATTATATAGGGCAATTCAAGGAAGGTTATTTTGAGCCGCTGGAAATGCTGGCGCGGCTTACGGAAGAACTTGGCGAGCTGGCGCGTGAAGTGATTCATGTACATGGCCCGAAGAAAAAGAAGGCGACCGAAGAAGAGAAAAGCATTGAAGATGAGATGGGCGATATGCTTTTCGTCTTGATTTGCATGGCAAATTCAATGGATATCGATTTGGAAAAAGCGCATGACCGCGTCATGCATAAATTCAACACACGGGACAAAGACCGTTGGACGAGAAAGGAAGAAACAGAATGACAATACGCGTAGCAATTGCAGGGGCAAGAGGCAGAATGGGACAAGAGGCTGTACATACAATTATGAAAAATCCTGATATGGAATTGGTTTCGGTGCTGGATTATAAAAACATCTGGAAGACGCTTGAAGATACGAACCTGTTTCCGCCTTCCTATGGAGCGCCGATATTTACAGACTTAGGGGAACTTCACGAAAAAACAAAACCGGATGTTCTTGTCGACTTAACGTCTCCTGAATCTGTTTATGAACACACTAAGAAAGCTCTGGAGCTCCGTATACGCCCGGTTGTCGGGACAACCGGCTTCACGGATGAAGAACTGGAGGAATTGAAAGCATTTGCGGAAAAAGCGGAAATCGGCTGCATCATAGCGCCGAACTTTGCAGTTGGCGCTGTTTTGATGATGAAATTTGCAGAGCAGGCGGCCAAATATTTACCGGACGTTGAAATCATTGAAATGCACCATGATCAAAAATTGGACGCTCCTTCAGGGACAGCACTGAAGACAGCCAACCTGATTTCCTCGGTGCGTCCGTCACATATCCAAGGCCATCCTAAAGAAAAAGAAACGATCCAGGGCGCCAGAGGCGCTGATTATGAAGGGATGCGCATCCACAGCGTCCGGCTGCCGGGCCTTGTTGCCCATCAGCAGGTGCTGCTGGGAGGAGAAGGCCAGCTATTGACGATTCGCCATGATTCTTTCAACCGCGGTTCGTTCATGTCTGGAGTTGTGCTGTCTGTAAAGACCGTCATGAATTTAAAAGAGCTGGTGTATGGCCTTGAACATATTATCGACTAAAAGGGGAAGATAGAATGAAAATCGCGTTAATTGCCCATGACCGCAAAAAAGACGACTTGGTTCAATTTGTTATAGCTTACCAGCCAATTTTAAAAGAGCATTCGCTTTATGCGACAGGAACGACAGGAAAACGCGTCATTGATGAAGCGGACCTTCCTGTGACCCTTTTCCGTTCTGGACCATTAGGAGGGGATCAGCAGATCGGAGCCATGATTGCCCAGGACCAAATGGATATGATCATCTTTTTCCGCGACCCGTTGACTGCGCAGCCGCATGAGCCGGATGTGACGGCATTGATCCGCTTGTGCGATGTTTACGGCGTGCCTCTTGCAACCAATATGGGGACGGCGGAAGTGCTGTTGAAAGGCTTGTCGGAAGGATTTGTGGACTGGCGATTGATTCGCGGGCGGAGAGGATAGGAGGAAAAGCTTTGCGGAAAATGAAAATCGGCATCACGTGTTATCCCACAGTAGGGGGGTCCGGGGTCGTAGCGACAGAATTAGGGAAAATGCTTGCAGAAAAAGGGCATGAAGTCCACTTTATCACATCAAGCACGCCATTCCGATTGAACCGGAATTATCCCAATATCTACAGCCATCAGGTTGATGTCAACAGCTATTCCGTGTTCCAGTATGCGCCTTATGATATCGCCCTTGCCACAAAAATAGCGGAAGTGATCCAGAACGAAAAACTGGACTTGATGCATGTCCACTATGCCATTCCCCACGCCGTCTGTGCAATTCTCGGCCGGGATATGTCCGGTGCTGACATCGGCATCGTCACCACTCTTCATGGAACCGATATCACGGTTCTTGGCACGGATTCTTCCTTGAAAGAAGCCATACGTTATGGCATAGAAAAATCTGACGTCGTGACAGCTGTATCCGATTCGCTGAAAGACCAGACATATGAAATGATTGATCCGGACCAGGAAATCCAAACGGTATATAATTTTGTGGATGAACGCGAATACCGGCTCAAACACGTAGAGGGATTGAAAGAAGAATTTGGCATCCGGAAAGATGAGAAGGTCATTGTACACGTTTCCAATTTCCGGAAAGTAAAACGCGTTGCCGATGTCGTATCCACATTTTACCGGGTCAAGCAGCAAGTTGATGCTAAACTGCTGTTGATCGGTGATGGCCCGGAAATGGGAAGAGTTGTTCAGCAAGTCCGTGAACTCGGCCTGGAAAACCATGTGCTGTTCCTCGGCAAACGCGATAATTTGTCCGAGCTTTACAATATATGCGATTTGAAACTGCTGCTTTCTGAAAAAGAGGCATTCGGGCTTGTTTTGCTTGAAGCGATGGCTTGCGGCGTTCCAGGCATCGGAGCCCGTATTGGCGGCATGCCCGAAATCATTTCTCCTGGTGTCAACGGTTATTTGATTGATCTAGGGGATGTTGAACAAGCTGCCCGATACGCATTGGAGATTTTGACAAATGACGAACTCCATCGGCAGTTGAAAACCGGCGCTTTGGAGACTGTCGAAAAACGGTTTCATTCAACCTCGATCCTCGAGCAATATGAAGCCATTTATGAAACTCTGCTCGATAGGGGTGGACAAGCATGAAAATTGCGGTGAAAGTGATCCGCATTCTCGAGAACGCTGGATATGAAGCGTACTTGGTAGGGGGAGCAGTCCGTGATTTTTTGCTTGGAAAGCAGCCGGACGATTTTGATGTAGCCACCAGTGCATCACCGGAAAAAGTGAAAGGGCTGTTCAACCGCACAGTCGATACCGGAATCGACCATGGCACTGTATTGGTTCTTCTTGACGGAAGCGGCATAGAAGTGACGACGTTCCGGACTGACGGCTTGTATTCTGACAAGCGGCGGCCGGATTCTGTTGAATTTGTCCAATCGCTGGAAGAGGATTTGAAGCGGCGCGACTTTACCATCAATGCCATGGCTATGGCAGAGGACTTGAATGTGATCGATCCGTTCGGGGGAAGGGAAGACTTGGAAAAACGCATTATCCGGGCTGTCGACAACGCTGATAAACGGTTCCAGGAAGACGCTCTGCGCATGTTGAGGGCCGTACGTTTTTCGGGGCAGCTTGATTTCTGGATCGACGGTGAGACCTTGGCTGCTATTCAAAGGCAAGCCCATCTGATCCGTTCTATAGCGGTCGAGCGCATCAAAGCCGAGCTGGACAAAATTTTTTCGAACAATCATACCGCTCGGAGCATGGGCTATTTGGAACAGTCAGGCTTAAGTGCCAATTTGCCGGCAGGCCCGCTGTTTTCGATTGATTGGTCAGCTTATATTGCCACCGGCGATCATTTGTTAGGATGGAGTTATATGCTTTACCGGCAAGGGGGAAAAGCGGACAATCTACTGGAATATAGATTTTCCAATGACGAAAAGCGGGTGATTGCGAAAGCTTTGGAGGCATCGCGCGCGGAGAATTGGGACGCTTGGACTTTTTATTCCTTTTCAGCCAGAGAATTGAACATCGCTTCTTTTTTGAAGGAAAAGAAAGTGGATGTCGAATCGGAAAAAGCCAAACTGCCCATCCAGTCAAAAAAAGAGCTGGCAGCGACCGGCAATGATCTGATGCAATGGAGCGGAGACGGGCAAGGGCCATGGCTAAAGGGATGGATTTCCGAAATGGAGCGGCAAATTGTGTATGGCCGTCTGCAGAACGATAAAGAACAGATAAAGGAATGGTTTTCACATGAATATCACCGTCACGCATAAACTAGCGAAACGATTGATGGAAGCGGGAGGGGAACCTCTTTCCGGCCAGCGCTTGGCGGACGAATTCAGCATTTCCAGGACTGCTGTTTGGAAGCACATCAAGGAATTAGAAGAAAAGGGCTATTCCATCGAATCGATAAAAAAACGGGGATATATTTTAAAGAGCGTGCCGGATACATTAGAACCGGCTGCGATCCAGCCGCTTTTAAGGACGAAGAAAATCGGCCAAGCAATGGAATATATCGAATCGTGCCCTTCCACTCAAATTCTTGCACACAACCTTGCCCAAGAAGGAACGGCGGATGGAACGGTCGTTTTGACTGAAACACAGACAGAGGGCCGCGGAAGGCTTGCGCGCAAATGGGATTCAGCTCCGCAAAAAGGCATCTGGATGAGCGTTATTCTGAGACCGGATGTGGTTCCGCAAAAAGCGCCGCAATTCACGCTGGTTGCAGCTGTTGCAGTAGTGCGCGCCATTGAAGAAGTAACCGGATTAAAGCCGGAAATCAAATGGCCGAACGATATTCTGTTGAACGGCAAAAAATGCACCGGCATTCTGACTGAATTGCAGTCTGATGCGGACGGCATTCAAGCGTTGATCATCGGCATAGGGATGAACGTCAATCAGGAAATGGAAGATTTCAGCCCGGAAGTCCGTGATATTGCTGCTTCGCTGAAGATGGCAGGCGGACAAGGGGTGAATCGCCAGGACTTGGTTCGTTCCCTGCTCTTCCATTTGGAGCAGTATACAGAGTTGTATGTTGAACAAGGCTTCGGCTTGCTGAAAGTAATGTGGGAAGGCTATTCGTCTACAATTGGGCGCCCGGTCCGTGCAAGGATGGCAAAAGAAACACTCGAAGGCATCGCAGAAGGAATCACCGATGACGGTGTTCTGCAGCTGCGCACACCAGACGGCAGGCTCCATGGCATTTATTCGGCTGATATCGAAATGAAAAATTGATGTTTGGTTTTTTCACAATGCTTCTGGTATAGTGTCATTAGTGGGCAGTATCGCATGCGAACTGCACCCAAACCAAACATTTGAGCAATCCAATCCAATAATTCTGCCTTGATCTTTCAGACAGGGACGGAGGAAACCTAAAATGCATTTTCTGTCCTTCTGTCCTTTTTTAGCGGCGGAAGGCTTTTTATATGGTTTACTCCAAAAAGGAGAGAAAACGTGTGCAAACGATTCGAACGGTCGAAGAACTGAAAAATTGGGTCCGCGAAGAAAAAAAATCGGGACAAACGATCGGGCTGGTCCCGACAATGGGCTTTCTCCACGAAGGCCACCTGTCTTTGGTCGAAAAAGCCAAGCAGGAAAACGACAAAGTGGTCATGAGCATTTTCGTGAACCCGGCGCAATTCGGTCCGAATGAAGATTTCGACCGATATCCGCGCGATATGGAACGGGATCAGCAATTGGCTGCTTCCGCAGGCACAGATGTTATATTTGCCCCTTCGGTTGCGGAAATGTATCCTCGTGAATCGCAAATTTCAATTTCGGCCGGCGCCCAAGCGGAAGTGCTCTGTGGGGCAAAGCGTCCTGGCCACTTTGACGGCGTCTTGAAAGTCGTCACAAAACTGTTTCATTTAACGGAACCCAACCGGGCTTATTTTGGGCAGAAAGACGCGCAGCAGTTGGCGATTATTGAATCGCTTGTCGCTGATTACAATTTTCCGCTGGAGATACGCCGAGGGGAAACGGTACGGGAAGCGGATGGACTTGCAAAAAGTTCCCGGAACGTTTATTTGAGCGAAGCGGAGCGTAGGGAAGCACCGCATTTGCATGCAGCGCTCCAGCTGGGCAAGCAACTCGTGCTTGGAGGCGAAAATCCGTTGCAGGAGATGAGCGAGTACTTGAAGGAACGCATCTCGGGGAAAATCGACTATATTGAATTGCATGACTACCCGACACTGTCAAAAGAAATTACAGACGAAGCCATTTTGGCGCTAGCCGTGCAGTTTGAAAAAGCGCGTTTGATCGATAATGTCATCATAAAATTAAAGGGGAACTGAAAATGCTGCGAATGATGCTAAATGCCAAACTCCATCGTGCGACTGTAACACAAGCCGACCTTAACTATGTCGGAAGCATCACGATTGACCAAGATTTACTGGATGCAGCGGGCATGCTGCCGAACGAGAAAGTCCATGTGGTCAACAACAACAACGGCGCCCGGTTTGAGACGTATATCATTGCGGGGGAACGGGGAAGCGGCGTGATATGTGTGAACGGCGCAGCGGCTCGCCTTGTCCAAAAAGGAGACATTGTCATCGTGCTGACGTATGGCTATGTTATGGATGAGAACGCGCCCAGCCATAAACCGACTGTCGCCATCATGAATGAAGACAATACGATTCGGGAAATTATCCATTATGAACCTGAAGCAACCATCATGTAAGAATGCGCCTCCATGTTTGGAGGCTTTTTTGTTGGTCTTCCATAAGCGGTCCGTGACATTTTTATGGCTGAACGCAAAGGCATGGGTGAATTAGTCTTGCCGTTAAAAGACGGAAGGCTGAACGATATGGTACAATTTTTACGAGAGATTCACCTTAGAAAGAGGGATTTTGATGAATACGCAAAAATATGTTGTTGTCGATATTGAAACAACGGGACATTCCCCTGCAAAAGGTGACCGGATTATTCAAATAGCGCTCGTGACGATTGAAAAAGGTGTTATTGTTGATACATATATGAAGTTTATCAATCCTGGGAAAAAAATTCCGGTGTTTATTCAAGATTTGACGAATATCTCGGATAAGGACGTGGCAACTGCTCCGCCTTTTGAAGATTTTGCCGAAACGATCTTCGAAAAATTGCAGGACGCCATCTTTGTGGCGCATAATACCAATTTCGACTTGACTTTTTTGCAGGCTGAACTGAAAAGGAGCGGGCTGCCGAAATGGCATGGCCTTGCTATGGACACAGTCGAGCTTACGCGCCTGATGTACCCGACAGCGTTCAGCTATAAATTGCAGGATATCGCAGCGGAACTTGGCATTCCGCTGACAAGCGCACATCGTGCAGATGAAGATGCAATAGCCACAGCCCATTTGTTCCTCCGCGCCAAGGAAGATATGGGAAGGCTTCCTTACGATACGCTGTCGCTTTTGCATAAGCGGTCGTTCCAGTTAAAGTCCGATCTGTCCCGCTTGGTGTTTGAGATGATGCAGAAAAAAAGAAATGCGCAGCCCGATTTGTTCGACCGCTTTAATGGCATTCCGCTAAAAATCAAAAACAGAATTTCAAACACAGCTCCTGTGGAAGTGCCATCGGGGGACTGGCAAAATCGGCTCGAACGAGCGTTCCCCAATTTTGAGCGCCGTAAAAGCCAAATAGATATGATGAATTCCATTCAAAACACCCTGTTTGAAAACGGGGAAATGGTTATCGAAGCATCGACCGGCATGGGCAAGACGATTGCATATTTGCTGCCGGCAGCAGAATTCGCCTTTGCGACAAACAAGCAAGTTGTTGTCAGTACCTATACGACCCACCTGCAAGACCAATTGCTGCAAAATGAAGGGAAAATCGTTGAAAGAGCCATCGGGGCGCCGCTTCGCATTGCACTGATCAAAGGGCTGGGCCATTATATTGACCTGACCCGGTTTGCAGAATTGTTGCAAGGGGATGATGAATCCTATGATGAAACATTTACCATCATGCAAGTTTTAATATGGTTGACTTCCACAGAAACAGGCGATTTGAATGAACTGAATGTCTCAAGCGGCGGCCAGTTTTTGCTCGATAAAATCCGGCGTTCGCATCTTAGGAGGCTGACGCCGCCTGAAAAACGGTATGATTATTACGAAAACGCCTTGATGCAAGCCAAAGAAGCGCATATTATCGTAACCAATCATGCTTTCTTATTGAATCAACGGGTGCCTAACCCGGCTGTTCTGGAGAATGTCGGCGCCTTTATTTGGGATGAAGCCCACCAAGTGGTCCAAGCCGCCGTCGCTCAGCACGAAAAAACATTCGTTTATACCCAATGGAAATATATTTTTGGCCAGCTCGGGCTGTACGATGAACAGCAGCTGTTTTCAAAACTCTATGAAGCAGCGGACCGTACCGGATTTTCAACAGTGCCGGAACTATTGAAATTAGAGTCGCTGTTCATCAAGTTTGTGGCATTGTTCGATGAAGTCAGCGCCATTTTGTCAGCCAGTTTTTCCGAGAAGTTCAGAAACAGCCGGCATCAAAAATGCTCTTCATTATTGAGTGAATTGGACATCAACAAAGACCGGTTTTTTGATATGCTGCGCTATTTGAACGAATGGATCGATTTGTCGCAGCTTATTTTGCAAAAAGCGGACCGTCTTACGGAAAAAACAGTCAGTGACCGGATCATCCTGACCGATTGGCGCCATTGGACAGAAGAGCTGATGTTGAAAGCAGTCGAATTCAGCGAAATTTTCGTTTTCCCGCTGGCTGATGAAGTCAGTTGGATCGAAGGCGATTTAAGAAGTCTGCCTAACAGCTTATCGTTCTACAAACGTCCGTTTGAAGTGACTTCGCTTGTTGAAAACGTCATCGGCCCAGTTCGTGGAACAAAAGCGGTTGTCTGGTTGTCTGGAACGATGAGCGTGCCTTCGAACGAACGGTTTATCGTCAATCAGCTCGGCATTCCACGGAATGTTCCCATTTCCAAATTCGATCCGCCGAAAGATTTCTACCAAGGGGCCCGCGTTTTTGTCGTCGATGATATGCCGGATATCCAACAAGTTTCCCAGAGCGAATACATCGAGTCGGTCGCTGATGCTGTCGTCCAGACGGTGCTTGTTACGGAAGGTCGCTGTTTTGTGTTGTTCACATCCCAGGACATGCTGCGCAAAACGGTAGAGCTGATTCAAGATACCGGCCTGTTGGATGATTATATGCTGTTTGCCCAAGGTATTTCTTCCGGCAGCCGGTTAAGGCTGCTGAAGTCGTTCCAGCGTTTCCAGAAATCCGTTTTGTTTGGCACGAACAGTTTCTGGGAAGGAGTGGACGTGCCGGGGGACGCGCTGCGTGCTGTAGTCGTCGTTCGTCTGCCATTCACGTCGCCGGATGAGCCGATCTTCAAAGCAAGAACTGAAGCAATCGCAAAAGAAGGGGTCAATCCATTTCTTCAGTATGCGCTGCCGGAAGCCGTGTTGAGGCTTCGCCAAGGATTCGGGCGGCTGATCCGGTCGAAAAACGACAAAGGGCTGTTCATTGTGTTGGACCGCCGGATTGAGACGAAGTCATATGGCAAGGAATTTCTAAGCGCCTTGCCAAAAGTGAAAGTCTCAAAAGTGTCCTTAGAAAAGATGGTAACGGATATTGAAGATTGGTATAATAAGCAATGATAGTTTGGCAAAGAAAAAAGAGTGCAAGCGGGAAGCTGCCGAATTATTTCTTTAGGCGAAAAAGCGAAGGGAAGGTCACATATGGAATCCAAAATTGAAGTTCTTACTACCGTGAATGTAACGTACCAAGAGGATTTGTATAAAGTAGTGGACGCCTTGAACCGGACATTGAAGCACAATAATTTGATGTTTGGCTTGGCGCTTGATAAAGAAGACCAGACAAAAGCGGTTTTCACAATTTATAAGACTTAGGTGATCAAATGAAGCAATGGGTTATATTTATATCGGGCTTTCTCTCTTTTTTGGCGGTCGCGCTGATGATTTTAATCATTTTCACGGGCAATAAGCCATTTTCTGCAGCTGAAAAAGAAGCTGTGGAACGCGTGGAAAGCGAGAATCTGCTTGCGGATATCGACCGGACATATGTTTATTCGAACAAGCAGCTCTCTGTCACCGTCATAGGCACAGATGCAGAAGGCAAGGCCAAAGCGGCCTTCGTTCCATCAGGAAAGGGCAAAATAGAGGCGATCAGCCTTGAAGATAAAATAACTGCCCAAGAAGCGCGCGAAATCGCGCTGAAAGAGATGGAAGTCAAAGATATTTTGCATACGAAATTGGGAATGGAAAGCGATGGCCCGGTTTGGGAAATTGCTTTTATAAATGAGGAAGAGCAATTGAATTACGTTTATATTCTAGCAAAAGATGGAACTTGGTGGAAACGTATTTTGAATTTGTGAAAGGGCTGATAATATTTGATCAACTTAGCAGGGCGCGTCCAAACTTTAACACCTTCTACAACTTTGGCCATTACGGCAAAAGCGAACGAACTGAAAGCTGCAGGAGTTGACGTCATTGGCTTGGGAGCGGGAGAGCCAGACTACAATACTCCGGAAAACATTTTAACTGCTGCTTATCAGTCCATGAAAGACGGCAAGACGAAATATACACCTTCAGGCGGCCTGCCTGCTTTGAAAGAAGCGATTATCAACAAGCTGAAGCAGGACCAGAATTTAGCCTATGAACCAAAAGAAATCATGGTCGGGATTGGTGCGAAACACGTACTATACACGTTATTCCAGGTTTTGCTTAATGAAGGCGATGAAGTGATCATCCCGATCCCATATTGGGTCAGCTATCCGGAACAAGTGAAATTGGCGCAAGGGGTTCCGGTATACATAGAAGCGACATCCAGCCAATCATACAAAATAACTGCCGAACAATTGCGGGATGCAATAACCGAACGCACAAAAGCCGTGATCATCAATTCACCGAGCAATCCGACAGGCATGCTTTATACAAAAGAAGAGTTGGCAGAGCTTGCGGAAGTTTGCCGCGAGGCGGATATTCTGATTGTCTCCGACGAAATTTATGAGAAACTGATCTACGGCGAAGCAGTCCATACCTCAGTAGCAGAACTGTCAGAAGACGCCAAAAAACGGACAATCATCATCAATGGTGTATCAAAATCCCATTCCATGACGGGCTGGCGAATCGGTTATGCTGCAGGCGATGCGAAAATCATCAAAGCGATGACTGATCTGGCTAGCCATTCCACATCAAATCCGACGACGACTTCACAATATGCAGCAATTGAAGCGTACAATGGACCGCAAGACGCGGTGGAAGAAATGCGCCAGGCTTTTGAAGAGCGGCTGGAAGCTATTTTCCCGAAAGTCGCGGCAATCCCGGGCTTTAACGTAATTCGTCCGGAAGGGGCGTTTTACTTGCTGCCGGAAGTGGCAGAGGCAGCGGAAAAAACCGGCTATTCCTCTGTTGATGAATTTGCGACGGCGCTTTTGACAGAAGCGAATGTCGCAGTCATCCCGGGTTCCGGATTCGGCGCTCCGTCGACAATCCGTTTGTCATACGCAACTTCCCTAGAAGCGCTGACAGAAGCGGTTGCCCGTATCGATAAATTTGTTGCATCAAAATGGCAAGACTAAGAAGATTATTTTTTGGAGGCTAGTATGAAAAAGATAACAATTGCCGAAATGGCAAAATATAACGGACAAACAATCAAATTAGGCGCTTGGGTAGCGAACAAGCGCTCAAGCGGAAAAATCGCTTTTCTTCAACTTCGCGATGGTACAGGTTTTGTACAAGGCGTAGTTGTGAAAGCGGAGGTGGGGGAAGAACTGTTTGCAACCGCGAAAGGGCTGACTCAGGAAACATCCCTTTATGTGACGGGCGAAGTGAAAGAAGACGAGCGTTCATCATTCGGTTACGAGCTTCAGGTCACAGGCATCGAAGTGCTTCATGTTGCGACTGATTTCCCTATCACACCAAAAGAGCACGGCACAGAATTTTTAATGGACAACCGCCACTTATGGCTTCGATCAAGAAAACAGCATGCCATCATGAAGATCCGCAATGAAATCATCCGAGCAACGTACGAGTTTTTCAACGACAATGGGTTTGTCAAAGTGGATCCGCCGATTCTTACAGGTTCAGCACCTGAAGGAACTTCCGAGCTATTTGCAACAAAGTATTTCGATGAAGACGCGTTCTTATCGCAGTCTGGTCAGCTTTATATGGAAGCTGCTGCAATGGCACTTGGGAAAGTATTTTCTTTCGGCCCGACTTTCCGCGCGGAAAAATCCAAGACACGCCGCCATTTGATCGAATTCTGGATGATCGAACCGGAAATGGCTTTTGTTGAACATGAAGAAAGCCTGGAAGTGCAGGAGCAGTTCGTCTCGCATATTGTCCAATCGGTCTTGAAAAACTGTGCGTTGGAGCTGGAGCGTTTAGAAAGAGATACAACGAAACTTGAAAAAATAAAAGCACCATTCCCGCGCATTTCATATGATGACGCCATCAAATGGTTGAATGACAACGGTTATGACGACATTAAATGGGGAGATGATTTTGGCGCTCCGCATGAAACGGCGATTGCTGAAAATCACGATATGCCGGTCTTTATCGTCAATTACCCGATCGGCATCAAACCGTTTTACATGCAGCCGCACCCTGAGCGCAATGATGTCGTCCTGTGTGCAGATTTGATCGCCCCGGAAGGATACGGGGAAATCATCGGCGGTTCTGAACGGATCCACGATTTTGAATTGATGAAACAACGCATAAATGAGCACAATTTAGACGAGCAGGCGTATGCATGGTATTTGGAACTCAGCAAATATGGAGCTGTCCCGCATTCAGGCTTCGGGCTTGGGCTTGAGCGCACTGTGGCGTGGATCAGCGGAGCCGAGCACGTTCGCGAATCCATTCCATTCCCACGACTGTTGAACCGTCTTTATCCATAATTAGTTCACTTCAGGGCTGAACCGCAAAACGGTTTCAGTTTAAAACGAAGAGCGGCCGTTTTGTGGAACTCCTGCATCATTGGCCGGCATTACCGGGTTACCGCCCGGCGCAGAAACGAATAGAAAGGTGGTTGGGATATGCAACAGCCGAATCGACTGCAGACCTGGATCGAGCAGGGAAATGTTCACATTTCCCAGCTTTTTTTTCAATTCTATAAGGAATTGAAGATCACGGACGAAGAAGCGATGTTGCTTATGCACATACACGCGTTTCAACAGCAAGGAAATCAATTCCCCACCCCTGATGAAATAGGCGCACGCATGATGACTTCGCAATTAAATGTCACGACAATGCTGCAAAAATTGATGCAGCAAGGCTATTTAGCCATTCAACAAGAAACAATAGAAGAAGTGCTGAACGAAAAGATTTCGCTGCAGCCGCTTTGGGACAGGCTGCTCGACTGTGTATTCAAAGAGCAGGACCAAGAAAAAGAAAACTCCCAACAGGAAATGGAAGGAGAAATCTTCCAGTTGTTTGAACAGGAATTCGGCCGTTTCCTTTCGCCGATGGAAATCGAGACAATATCCATGTGGATGGACCAGGACGGACATACGCCTGCGATTATACGCATGGCCCTGAAAGAAGCGGTCATCTCTCAAAAAATCAGTCTGCGTTACGTAGACCGGATTTTATTTGAGTGGAAAAAGAAAAACATCAAAACGAAAACAGAAGTATCCAAACATGCAACATCTTTCAGAGAAAAAAATATACGGATCCAGCCCGCAGGAAATTCGGCAAAAAAAGTGCAATTTTACAATTGGCTGGAGGACCGCAACTAGAAGGTGATCGGTTTGATGACGAGAAAAGAATGGCACCATTGCCTCGAAGAAATGGATCATATGTTTCCGGACGCCCATTGCGAACTTGTTCATAGAAATCCTTTCGATTTATTGATTGCCACGTTGTTGTCTGCACAATGTACAGACAAACTGGTAAACCGGGTGACTGCGACACTTTTTCAAAAGTACGCAGTGCCGGAAGATTATGCAGCGGTTCCTTTGGAGGAATTGGAACAAGATATCCGTTCCATCGGACTTTACCGCAATAAAGCGAAAAACATACAGGCGCTTAGCCGGATACTCATAGACCAATACGAAAGCCAAGTGCCGGCAGACCGGGATCTCTTGATGACGCTTCCTGGTGTAGGCCGCAAGACAGCCAACGTTGTCGTATCAGTGGCTTTTGATATACCGGCGCTCGCCGTGGACACCCATGTCGAGCGTGTAGCAAAACGGTTAGGCATGAACCGCTGGAAAGATACGCCTCTGCAAGTGGAAGAGACAATCATGAAAAAGACATCGAAGGAAAATTGGTCGAAAACGCACCATCAAATCATTTTCTTTGGCCGTTACCACTGCAAGGCACAAAATCCCGGCTGCCATATCTGTCCGCTTTTTGACCGGTGCAGGGAAGGGAAAAAGCGTGATAAAAAGGGACTTGTTAAACGTGAAGTTGTCACTAAGGTTAACTAAAGAACTTATAGATCCGTTTTTTAGCGAGTGGGAAAACAGGTCGCCCGTCATTTCTGAATTGCATAAGCAGCGCAAACAACCCAAAAACGAGGTGGAAGCAGGCATTCTTCTATACAGGAAGCTGCTTGCCCATTGCAACAAACCGGAATCGGCTTCCAATGGACAAGCATTGATGCCCGTGAACGGGGAAGAACGTTTGGCTTTCATTGAGTCCAATCCAGGCAGCTTTGCTGCTTTCCGCCAACTTGATGAGCTTTTCAAAGAGATGAAGAAGGGAATAGCATCAAAGCGTGTCCAACTGAAAAGGGCCGAAGAGAAAACATAAAAGCCCCCGCATCAGCAATATCGCTGATGCGGGGGCTTTTTATAGGCCGGAAAAGAGACCTATGAAATTGGTAGAGAAACGGAGAAGGGGACTTTAATTTCCGTTCCCATTCCCATTTCCTTGGTTGCCACTGCCTTGGTCCTCATTCCCATTTCCTTGGTTGCCACTGCCTTGGTCCTCATTTCCATTTCCTTGGTTGCCACTGCCTTGGTCTCCATTTCCATTTCCTTGATTGCCACTGCCTTGGTCTCCATTTCCTTGATTGCTATTTTCATTGCTATTATTATCATTTTCTTCTTCATTTTGAACTGGGGTGTCAGTTTGGCCTCTGCGGGATGCAGTTCCATCTTCTTCGGCCGGCTCTTCCTCGGCCGGCTCTTCTTCGGCCGGCTCTTCTTCGGCCGGTTCTTCTTCGACCGGTTCTTCCTCGGCCGGCTCTTCTTCGGCCGGCTCTTCTTCGGCCGGTTCTTCCTCAGCCGGTTCTTCTTCAACCGGTTCTTCTTCAACCGGTTCCTCTTCGGCCGGTTCCTCTTCGACCGGTTCCTCGGAAGCGGCAAGTTCCACAGTGACGGAAGCTGGATCGCTTCGCTGATCATCGGTTACAGCCGTTACGCTGAATGTGTAGGAAGTCCCTTGCTCAAGGCCATTGAAAGTATAGTTGGTGCCGCTTGTCGTGGTTAAGACTGACCCGTTTACCGCAACTTCAAATGCGACATCTGCATCGCCGCCATATGTCCAAGTTAGAGCGGCGGACTGCCCTTCAACATCAGCGCGCAATCCGGAAGGGGCATCCAACTCTTCCTGTACATATGTTTCGGATATTTGGGTCGGCTCTTCGCCGCGTACAAACAATTCGGTTCTTCTCAAACTGTATGGCGTGTAGTCGCTCGCCAATTTAAGAGGAGAGGTGCCTCTCTCTATTGTTTTTTCAACTACTGAATCAGGCTGCTGGAAACCTTCAGTGTCTGAGCTTGAAATTTCTGACATCACCTGTTTGAAAAGGCGTTGAGCCAGCAAGCGTTCGTCAGACCCGGTATCTATCGCATATTTACGGGAAGGGTAGCCGCTCCAGACAGAAATGGAATAATCGGTTGTATAGCCGGCAAACCAAACATCCGGTGCAGAAGATGCATCCAGATTGTAATCGCTGATTTCATCTGCTGTATAGTTGGAAGTTCCTGTTTTGCCTGCCAGGTCCAGGCCGCTAATAGCTGCTTCTTTTCCTGTGGCGCCTGCTATGCTCGGGTCGACAACATCACGCAGCATATCGGTCACCATATAGGCGGTACTGTCCTTCATCGCTTCCACCGGTTCCGGTTGGACGACTTGTTCGGTTGTGCCATCGCGGAAAACGATTTTTGTAATGGTATGGGGTTCTGTAAATTCCCCTCCATTTCCAAAAGCAGCAAAGGCGCCGGCCATTTCGACCGTCGAAATGTTCTTTTCCGGTGAGCCAAGAGAAGCAGACTCATAAATTCCGCCGAAATCCAAGCCTAATCTTTTCGTGAATTCCGAAGCCTCATCAAATCCTACTTCTTGCAAGGTTTTGACTGCCGGAATATTGCGTGAGCGATATAAAGCTTCACGGACAGTCATTGGTCCAAGGAAATCTCCATCGACATTCCGGATTTCCTGGCCGCTTTCGTATTCATATGGTTCGTCGACAAGCGTTTGGCCGGTCGACCAATTCAGAAATTCGATTGCGGGACCGTAGTCAAGCAAAGGTTTGATCGTCGACCCGATAACACGGTCTTTGGAAACTGCATAGTTTCTCCGGACATCACCGCTGTAATCACGGCCAGCCCCGATAGCGCGGATGCCGCCAGTTTCTGTATCGACAATCGTCATCGCGGATTCCACATCTTCGTCGAAAAACAGATCAGAGGACATGGCTTCGTTTACCGCTTTTTGTACTGATGGGTCCAGCGTCGTATAGACGGTCAGCCCCTCATCCAGAGAAATGTCTCCATCAAGCGATTCAAGCTCGTCTTCCACCATTTCCATGAAAGCTGTATACTCCCCGGTCGCTGCGGTTTGCTGGCGGTCCTCTTCTTTTAGCAGCGAATCTTCAATAGGCACTGCTTGGGCTTCCTCTTTCTCGGCTGTGGTAATTTTGCCATGCTGTTCCATCAGGCTCAAAACAACATTTCGTCTTGTTTCTGCCCGCTCAGGATTTTTGAAAGGGTTGTAGCCGTTAGGGCTTTGAGGCATTCCGGCCAACATGGCCATTTCATGCAGTTCCAATTCGTTAAGCGGTTTTCCAAAGAAATATTCGGCTGCCGTTCCGAAGCCGTAGATATTGCCGGACATCAAGATTTTATTGAAGTACATCTCGAAAATTTCTTCTTTTTCGTACTTTTGCTCAAGCTTATAAGCCAAATAAGCTTCCTGGGCTTTTCGCTTCAACGTTTTATCATTGGATAGAAACGAGTTCTTGATCACTTGCTGTGTGATTGTACTCGCTCCCTGAGAACCGAATCCACCGGTTATGTTGGCGACAACTGCGCCTCCGAGCCGGATCACATCGATGCCGGAATGCTTGTAGAATCGGTTGTCCTCAGTTGCCAAGATAGCATCTTCCATCTCTTTCGGAATATCCTCATAGTTGATATAAGTCCGGTTTTCAGTGGTTATATAAGGGATTTCCGTTTCGCCGTCAGCAGCTAAAAAAGTTGGGGTGATAGGGTCTCTCAGCAACTCTTCATCAATTTCCGGCGCGCTGCTTGCATAATAAGCGAACAGCCCGGCTCCGCATATAAATCCGATCAATCCGATCAAAACAAGTGCTGTAAAGATTCGTTTGATCCAGGAAGTTCCTGGCTTCTGCTTTTTCTTGCTGGTCTTTTTCTTTTGTTGTTCGATTGCTTTTCTGCGCTGTTCGCGCGAAATTGGTTTTTCGCTCACAATCGGTTCCTCACTTTCATAAATATGACTCGGTCAAAGCTTTTGTAGAATGGGCAGGTAATCAATGGGAGGAAAAGCTCCGGGTGCAATCTCGAAAGAGGTTTCTTCAACTTCTTGCAACGTAATTGACTTTCGGCCGCCGGCTAGCATCCGGTCCCAAAAGATTTCCAATGATTCAAAACGCATTACAAAATAACGCTGCAGGGATGAAAAACGGAGAATCAGAAACGCTATGCCATTTTGCTTGACTACTTGTGACATATGGTGGATTTGATGTTCATGAATATTCTTCAACGGAAAGGAAGTTCTATTCTCCGTCTCCTTAGCTTCAAAATCGATGTATCTTCCGTTCCAAACGCCGTTGTAATCCGTTGTGGAAGGGGTTCTGAAATAAGCTTCCCGAATCACCGCCGCACTTCTGGAAGGATACTCGACTTTGACGATTTGCACTGGGACCGGTTTTTTATGGATCAAAGCAAGACCCAGCTGCAAATAATATTCGTTTGTTTCGTTCAACTCATCCTCTAATGTCTTACCCCGATTGCTGAAAGAAAAATCCTTTTTCTTTTTTGCTGCCGGCATTTTATTTGATGGAACGAATTTTTTTCCGTTCGGATAGTTGATGGCCATTGTGATACACCTCGCTTACTTTATCATATCACACGCATTTAGACGATGCCTGTGCAGAAAGGTTTCAAAATCACTAGACCTATGATACTGGATTCATCTTTACTTTCCAACTGAAAAGAATGTCTGTTCGATAAAGTTCGTCTCGTTTTTGCTAATATGATAAACTTAAAGCAATGGAGGGGATGAAAAAATGACAGTCCGAGAACTCTCTTCCGTATTATATGATGAATGCGGAAAATGTCTGGACCGCTTCTACGATATGCGCGAACGCGACGCGGTCCCGGATTTCTATGACGATGTAAAACCATATGCTGATTATTGGCACGAAAAGATAAATGAATGGCAGCAGGAATCGCTGTCCTATATTCAAAAAGAACGGCCGAAATATGTCCATAAACCGCAAATCGACACGGCTGCAGAAGGCATGGCGCAATTCTTTGTCCAAAGTTTTTATAAAGAGACAAGCAAAAAACGCTTTATCCAAAGCATCCAATCGGCACAATATACGCTTCAAACATTTATAAATGCAATTGATGAAAGAGCGGGAAGCCATGATTAGACGGAAGACCTTACCCCAGTTGATGAATGAATGGAAAACGGAGCCGGATATGATGGAACGGATTGTCCATTGGCACACGATGAAAGAAAAACCGGCAAAATATGCCGAACATCCTCCTCAAATGCACGCCAGCCTGAAAGAAGCACTCCGGAAAAAGGGGATTGAAAAGCTGTACACGCATCAGCGCGAGGCATTTGATTTGGCCGCCGCCGGCAAGTCGTTTACAGCCGTTACACCGACCGCATCAGGGAAATCCTATTGCTACCATTTGCCGGTGCTCCATGCGATCCTGAACGATCCAGGCGCCCGGGCGTTGTACTTGTTCCCGACCAAAGCGCTCGCGCAAGACCAGAAAAGCGATTTGCACGATTTGATCGAGAAAACAGAACAATCGATTTTGTCCTATACGTATGACGGCGATACTTCTCCGGCAATCCGCACAAAAGTGCGGAAAGCGGGCCAGATTGTCATGACCAATCCGGATATGCTCCACTCTGCGATACTGCCGCACCATACCAAATGGGTTTCCCTTTTTGAAAATCTTCATTATATAGTAATTGATGAGCTTCACACTTACAAAGGCGTTTTCGGAACGCATGTAAGCCATGTTATCCGCCGCCTGAAGCGCATCTGCGAATTCTATGGCAGCAATCCGGTGTTCATTTGCACATCCGCCACGATTGCTAATCCTAAGGAACTGGCCGAAAAACTGACAAACACGGATCATGTGCTGATTGACGAAAACGGCGCGCCGAGCGGCAAAAAGCATATTGTCTTCTACAACCCGCCAATCATCCATCCAACGTTCGGCGTTCGGCGAAGCGCCATTCTTGAGGTTCGGGACTTGGCGACCCACCTGATCAAGCAGGGCATTCAGACGATTGTTTTTGCCAAAAGCCGTGTGCGGGTCGAGATGCTGGTCACCTATTTGCAGGCAGTCACGAAGATGAAACTGCAGGACGAGTCGATCAAAGGATACCGTGGCGGCTATCTGCCATCTGAACGCCGTGCAATCGAAAAGGGCCTCCGTGATGGGACGATTCAATGCGTGGTATCCACCAATGCATTGGAACTTGGGGTCGATATCGGACAGCTCCAGGCGTGCATCATGACCGGCTATCCGGGCAACATAGCAAGCGCCTGGCAGCAAGCGGGGCGAGCGGGAAGAAGGCAGGATGAATCACTCGTCGTTTATGTGGCGCAGTCAACAGCGCTTGATCAATACATTATCAACCATCCTGAATACTTGTTGGATCAGTCTCCGGAAGAAGCGCGCATCCACCCGGAAAATATCATTATATTGATGGACCATTTGAAATGTGCATCGTTTGAACTTCCGTTTACAACCGATGATCAATACGGCGAATTCGAAGTGCAGGAGCTTCTGGAATATTTGCAGGAACAAGGGGTGCTCGTTCGGACTTCAGACCGTTGGCATTGGATGAGCGACCGCTTTCCGGCCCATGATATTTCACTGCGCTCGGCAACACAGGAAAATGTTGTGATCATTGACCAATCCGTTCCGGCCGACACGCGTGTGATCGGGGAGATGGACCGGTTCAGCGCCATGACCCTGCTGCACGAAGAAGCGATCTATCTTCATCAAGGCACGCAATTCCAGGTGGAGATCCTCGATTGGGAGGAGAAAAAAGCGTATGTCACAGAAGTGGATGTGGATTACTTTACCGATGCCAATTTGGCGGTCGAGCTGAAAGTGATGAGTGAAGACAAAACGCGGGAATTCCACGATGCTTATGTTCACTTCGGAGATATTGCTGTCCTGGCGATGCCGACAATTTTTAAGAAAATCCGTTTTGATACGCATGACAACATCGGTTCAGGACCTATTTCGTTGCCAGCAGAAGAGCTTCATACAAGTTCGACTTGGCTCAGTTTTGCCCGTCCGGAGAATTTCAGCGAAGCCGAATTGTCTGATACGATGACAGGTGCCGCCTATGCCATCGAATCGTTTATCCCGATTTTTGTGCAATGCGACCGAAGGGATGTGCATGTCGTGCCGCAAGTGAAGTCGCCGCACAACGACTTGCCTTCGTTTTTCATCCACGATTCTTATCCCGGAGGCATCGGCATAAGCGAGCGGATCTACGATTTATGGCAGCCGCTGCTCGACAAAGCACAGCAGCACGTTTCAGAATGCCCGTGCCTGGATGGTTGTCCGTCCTGCATCGGCGCCCAGGATGCCGCTATCAGCATGAAAGGCCATGTCATTCAATTATTGAATGATCTTCGCAATGAGGGGTGAGTGGACATGTCATTTGAAAGCAAATTGCTCCAGATGAAAGGCTTGCTGAAAAAAGAACCGGCAAAAAAGCAAAAAGCGAAAACGGCTGATCGCCCAGTGCATGAAGACAAATGGAACAGAATCGGCTTGGAGCTCAAGGAAAACAAATTTGGCTTTGTGTTCCGGAAGAAAATCCGCTATCCGCTGGATATGGTTCATGGGAATGTGGAGCTGGGACAGCTGGACAGGGTTCTGGCAGCATGGGGGGACGCCCCTTTTGACCATCCCTTTAAACTGTCCGCAGACGATCCGATCGTCTTTTTTGATACCGAGACGACAGGATTGAGCGGGACGGGTGCATATATTTTCCTGATTGGGCTGCTTGTAAAAAGGGAAGACTGCTTTGAGATGACGCAGTACATCATGCCGGACCCGTCGCATGAAGCTGCTTTTTTATATGAAACAGGTTTATGGAAAGACGAAAATCCCATCATCTTTTCATATAACGGGAAAAGTTTCGATTGGCCACAGTTGATGTCGAGGTGGACTATGCATCGCAATGTGCTGCCCAAGCTTCCCGCTCCCCGCCAGATCGATTTGTTCCATGGCACGAAACGCATATGGAAAAACGAGCTTGAGCGAATGAAATTGAGCACCATCGAAGAGGAAAAATTGGGATTGAAGCGGGAAGGCGATGTGCCGGGCTACTTGATCCCTGCCATCTATCTGGATGCAGTGAAAAGCGGTTTTCCGGAAGCATTGGAAAAAGTGCTGTTCCATAATGAATTGGATATTTTATCGTTGGTTTCGCTTTATGTTCTATCCTCCGATTTGCTGATGGAAGATTTTGTGTCGGAGACAAGCGGAGCGTATACGAATATCGGAAAATGGTATGCCGACTTGAAGCAGTTTGACCAAAGCGCGATTTACTTGGAACATGTGACCGGACAGCGCGGGGCCCAAGCGGCTCTAGCCCGGTATTTGCTGGCCATCCAGAAAAAGAGGGGCGGCCATCCGCTTGAAGCGGTCCGGCTTTTTAAGGAAGCGGCCCCTCATTTGCGCGGGACCATCGAAGTCGAAGCGTGGATCCATGCGGCAAAATTGTATGAACACCAGATCGGCGATTTGGATCAGGCGATCATCATGACGGGATTTGCAAAAGAGGCGAGCGAGCATACGAAAGTCCGCAATTCGCTGATTTTGGATCTCCAAAAAAGGCAGCGGCGCTTGGAGGAGAAAAAGGCAAAAAATCATCCCCAAGTTAACAAGATATAGACATGAAAAACCTGCCTTATGCTATACTTAGTGTAAGACAGGTTTTTTCGTTTGACTGATAATTGATTTGATAAATAACGGTTGATTGAACTAACAATTTGCGGAAAGCCATTCGCGAGTTGAAGTTTCACCCTATGGAAGGACGATATTAAATGGAAACTAAATTTACAGCAAAAGACATACTGGAGAAAGATTTTAAAACAGGCATGCGCGGTTACAACCAGGATGAAGTGGATCATTTTTTAGATGAAATCATCCAGGACTATGAAATCTTCTCTAAAAAAATCGAGCAGCTCCAGAACGAAAACAAGCGCCTGCGAGCTGAAATCGAAGAGATGCCAAGAAAACAAGCGTCTCCAGTGCCGGGCACAACCAACTTCGACATTCTGCGCCGGCTGTCTCATTTAGAGAACCATGTTTTCGGAAACAAACTGCATAACGACTAATATAGTTGTTTTCTTTACTGAAATAACGTATACTAGTAAAGCCATTTGAAATTCTGGCAATCGCTCCGGCTTCTCGCCGGAGAGGAAAGTCCATGCTCACACGGACCTGAGACGGCCGTAGTGATCGCGCTCAGCGAAACAATAAGCTGGGGCAGCTGTTTTCAGCTGACGGCGGGTAGAACGCCTAAGTCTTCGGATATGGCCGAAATACCCTGAAGGTGCCACAGTGACGGAGCTGCATGAGAAATTGTGCAGGTGGAACGAGGTAAACCCCGCGAGTGAGAAACCCAAATTATGGTAGGGGCACTTTTCTGAAGGAATTCAACTGAGGAAGAGGCGGGAGAGAAACCCGCAGATAGATGGTTGCCGTCCACTAGTACGAGGTGCAAACTGCTTGAGTACGTGGAAACAAAACATGGCTTATAGAATTTCTTCTGGTTTTAAACTGATAAAAAGGCTCTCCTTTAGGAGAGCTTTTCTTCATTATGATAACTGATCGCAGATTGCCAGCTGCTAATAAAAACTAAAATAATATGGCATGCACCAAGAAAGGGCGTTATTATGGCTACATTCAAATTACTTGCTACTGCGGCAATGGGCCTTGAGTCGATCGTTGCTGACGAAGTGAAAGCGCTGGGCTTTGAAACCCAGACCGAAAACGGAAAAGTCTTTTTTGAAGGAGACGAGAAGGCGATCGTTAAAGCGAATCTTTGGCTTCGCACAGCGGACCGGGTAAAAGTCATCGCCGGTGAATTCGATGCATATACGTTCGATGAGCTGTTTGAAAAGACAAAAGCGATTGAATGGGAAAAATTCCTTCCAGTCGATGCGGAGTTTCCCGTATCTGGAAAATCCGTAAAATCAACGCTCCATAGTGTGCCGAACTGCCAGTCGATCGTCAAAAAAGCGATTGTCGAACGGTTGAAAAAAGCTTACTTCCGTAATTCGTTTCTTGATGAATCGGGACCCCGCTTTAAAATAGAAGTTTCCATTTTAAAGGACAAAGTCCAATTGTCGATCGATACGAGCGGTGCCGGCTTGCATAAACGCGGCTATCGCCTCGACCAGGGAGAAGCTCCGTTGAAAGAAACACTGGCAGCGGCTCTTGTTAAACTGTCCCGCTGGACTCCGGACCGTCCATTTGTAGACCCGTTTTGCGGATCAGGCACCATTGCGATCGAAGCGGCAATGATCGGCCAAAACATAGCGCCTGGCTTCAACCGTGAATTCGACAGTGAAGCATGGCCCTGGATCAAGCCGCAAATTTGGGAAGATGCCCGGAACGAAGCGGAGGAATTGGCAAATTATGACCAACCGCTAAATATTCTTGGTACGGATATTGATCACCGCATGGTGAAAATTGCTGAAGAAAATGCGCTGGAAGCTGGTTTTGCTGATTTGATTTCATTCAAACAGCGGCAAGTGAAAGACTTTACTGCGCAGGAAGAAAATGGCGTCATTATCGGCAACCCGCCGTATGGAGAGCGGATCGGTGAGATTGAAGCCATTCAGGAAATGATTCAGGATATGGGGCGCGTGTTCTCAAAACATCCGACTTGGTCCGTCTATATGCTGTCTTCTATGGAGAAGTTCGAAACACTTTACGGCCAGCCAGCCACAAAAAAACGAAAACTATTCAATGGTTTTATCCGGACAGATCTGTTTCAATTCTGGGGAGAAAGCCCAAAAAATAAATGACTAGAGAACGGGAGGGCTGACAGCTCTTCCGTTTCTCTGTGAGGAGCGTCTATGAGACAACCACTACCATTTCCGTTAACGAAAGACAAAACTTTTTTTGAATCGCTCAGCGAGTGGATCGGCGATATTTTTTACGATGTGCTTCCTGAAAAAGGCTATGATGAGCGGGACGAACAGATCTTTATGGCGTTTCAAATCGAGCAGGCGTTGAAAGAAAAAGCGGTCCTGTTCGCAGAAGCCGGCGTCGGAACGGGCAAGACGCTTGCGTATTTGCTTCCGGCTATCGCCTATGCACGCTATAAAGGCCGGCCGGCGCTCATTTCCTGCGCTGACGAAACTTTGATCGAACAATTGGTCAAAAAAGGCGGCGATATTGACAGGCTGAACGAACTTTTCGGCTTGAAACTGGATGTCCGGCTGGCGAAATCGCGTGATCAATATTTATGCCTGCAGCGCCTGGAAGGCGCTCAAAAACGGAGCGACGCTGAATTTTTGGACGATATCGAAGACAGCTTGCCGGAATTTGTGAACAAAACCTTTTCAATGCAAAACACTTTTCCATACGGCGAGCGTTCGAGCTTTCCGGATGTCACGGATGAAGAGTGGCAACAGGTCAATTACCATCCCATCCAGAATTGCGCAGCATGCGAACTGCGCAACAAATGCGGCCAGACGATTCATCGCAACCACTACCGCGAAGCGACTGATCTGGTCATTTGCTCGCATGACTTTTTGATGGAACATATTTGGACAAAAGAAACCCGTGCACGGGAAGGGCAATCGCCTTTGCTTCCTGAATTTTCATTGATTGTGCTGGATGAAGGGCATTTGCTGGAATTTGCTGCTCAGCGCGCTTTGACTTACGAAGTGCAGGAGAGAACATTGCTTGAAGTGACTGAAAGCATTATGGTGGACGGCGTGCGCGAAAAAACTTTGGGAATGATTGAAAAGAGCATTGACTTGCACAATGAATTTTTCAGGACGCTTCGTGCTTGTTTGATTCCCAGCCAAGAAGACCGGAAAGGCATCCATAAAAAACCGGAACTTGTTGCGCTCGGCAAAGAGCTGGTCCGCCATATCGATGAAATGATGGAAGAATTCGTCTTTGAAGGAGAACTGTACACCATTCCGGAGTATGAATTGAAAATGGCTGAAGAATATTTTGAGCAGTATACGTTCTCGATGCGCTTGTTCGTAGAAGAAGGCGACGCCATCAACTGGCTCGAAGTGAAGGATGAAGTGGAGACGCTTGTAATCATGCCGCGTCTTGTGACAGACATCTTGGATGAGAAATTGTTTGACGGCAAAGTGCCGATCGTCTTTTCTTCCGCCACACTGTCCGTCCAGAAAGATTTCACGTATCTTGCCGACAGTCTGGGAATCTCCGGCTATCAATCTTTTTCGGTGCCTTCACCGTTTGACTATGAGGATGTCATGAAAGTCGTCAAGCATCCGCTGCATCAAAACGATAAGCATCAGCGGGTTTTCGAGCTGTTCGGCACGAACGACCAAACGCTTGTGCTGTTCAAGTCCAAAGAAGATATGGACAAATTCAAAGAAACCCTGCCTGTGGGACATGGAGTGAAAATCGAGTTTGAAGGTGACCGTGAATTGTCCACGGTAGTCAGGGAGTTCCAGGAGGGGCAATTCCAGGTGCTCTGCTCCTACCATTTATGGGAAGGCCTCGATCTGCCGGGTGAAGCGCTGACAAAAGTGGTCATTGTTGATCTGCCGTTTCCTCCTAAAGATCCGGTATTTGATGCAAAACGCAAATTCAGTGCCAACCCATTGGAAGAAATCGATTTGCCATTCATGCAGCTCCGTGTCCAGCAGGGCATTGGGCGTTTGATCCGGACATCCAATGATCACGGGGAAATCCATCTGCTCTTGAACGAAGACGAATTGGCCATTGAGCATCTATGGGAATCGATTCTTCCGGTCCAGGCGGAAAACGCCTAAACTGGCCAGCTTCTTGTGATACAATAAGCTCAGTATGTATAGGAGGGATTGCCTTGCCGCCCAAAAAAAAGTTTATCGAACACCTGAAAAAAATGAACGGCTATAATGAAGCCGTTTCACTGTTATATTGGGATTTCCGCACAGGAGCACCAAAAAAAGGCGCTGATTTGCGTTCTGAAACAATCGGGATATTATCTTCTGAAGTGTTCCATTTATCGACTTCTGACGAGTTTGGCGAGATGATTTCCAATTTGGAAGAGAAAAAAGATGATCTGGATCCGGTCATGCGCCGGTCGGTGGAAGAAGCGAGAAAAGATTATGATCTAAGCAAGAAAGTTCCGCCTGAGGAATACAAGAGCTATGTCGTCTTGCAGGCAAAAGCAGAGTCGGTTTGGGAAGATGCCAAAGCGGCAGCCGATTTCACATTGTTCCAGCCTTATCTAGAGGATTTGGTTGCCAGCACGAAAAAAATGATCGGCTATTGGGGCGAGAAAAACGGCAGCCCATACAACACGCTGCTGGATCAATACGAGCCAGGCATGACGACGAAAGTGCTGGATGATGTGTTTGGCAAACTGCGCCAACGCATCGTGCCATTGGTTAAAAAAATTCAGGCATCACCGGACAAGCCCGATACCGATTTTCTATTCCGGCAGTTTCCAAAAGAAAAACAGCGTGAATTCAGTTATGAGATTTTGGGGCAATTGGGCTACGATTTTGAAGCGGGGCGACTGGATGAAACGGTCCATCCGTTCATGATCGGCATCAACCGCCACGATGTGCGGATTACAACAAAATATGATGAAAAAGATTTCCGGACAGCGGTGTTTGGGACGATCCACGAATGCGGCCATGCGCTGTATGAACAGAATTTCAGCGAGAAGCTCTCAGGCATGCCGGTCGAGGACGGTGCTTCCATGGGAATCCATGAATCGCAGTCGCTGTTCTTTGAGAATTTTATCGGCCGCAATGAGCAGTTCTGGAAAAGTAATTTTGAACTGCTTCAAAGTTATGCTCCTGACCAGTTCGGCGAAGTTGAGCCCGGGGATTATTACCGGGCAATCAATGAAGCAAAGCCATCGTTGATCCGCATCGAAGCAGATGAACTGACTTATGCCCTTCATATCATGATCCGCTATGAACTGGAAAAAGGGTTGTTCAACGGGGATGTGCAAGTGAAGGATCTCCCAGCGCTTTGGAATGGGAAATATGAGGAGTATCTAGGGATCCGGCCTGGAAATGATGCTGAAGGAGTGCTTCAGGACGTCCACTGGGCGGGCGCGAGTTTTGGTTACTTCCCTTCCTACGCCCTTGGCTATATCTATGCAGCCCAGTTGAAAAACGCCATGTTGAAAGACGTGCCGAATTTCGATGGACTGCTCGAACAGGGCAATATAGCCCCGATCCGCGAATGGCTGACCGAACACGTGCACCAGCATGGAGCAATGAAAAAACCGCTCGAAATCCTCGAAGACGCAACAGGCGAAGGCTTGAATGCAGAACATCTGGCTTCTTATCTGGAAGACAAGTATACTAAGATCTATCGCCTGTAAAATATGAAAGACCTTGAAAGCGCAGTGCTTTCAAGGCCTTTTTTGTATATCTCTTGCTACTCCCCCATAGAGCAATATGCAAGCCGAAATAGGAGCCGATTTTCCCGGCTTTTGACATGGTACGGGGGACTTTGCCTGTTCTATGGTATGTATTGAAGCGATGGAAGTTTTATTGAGTTCCCCCAACACTTTTCCAAAAAAGAACTTTTTGATTATAATGAAAACAGGAGGGGATATGATGTTGAAATCATTCAGTTTAGAAGGCAAGACCGCTATCGTTACGGGAGCGGGGAAAGGGATCGGCAAAGCCATCGCACTTGCGGTTGCAGAAGCGGGAGCCAATGTTATGCTTGTTGCCCGGACGGAAGCCGACCTTAAACAAGTACAGCAGGAAATCGGCAATGGCCGGACGGATTATTGCGTAGCGGACATCACCGACCGGGTGCAAATCCGGAACGCTGTAGCGAAAACTGTCAAGGAGTTTGGAGGAGTCGATGTGCTGGTTAATAACGCGGGCATGAATATCCGCTCGTCCCTTGCCAACGCAACTGACGCCGAGTGGCATAAGATCATGGACACCAATGCCCAAAGCGTCTTCATGTTTTCCCAAGAAGCGGCGAAAGAAATGAACGGCGGAGGTTCAATCATCAACATCAGTTCCGTCGGCGGCGAACGCGCATTAAAGACCGGCATCATCTACGCGGCCTCTAAAGCGGCGATCATCCAGATGACAAAGGTCATGGCGATGGAGTGGGGTGCATCTAATATCCGGGTCAATGCGATTGGCCCGTGGTATTTCAGAACGCCGCTGACTGAAAAACTGCTGAATGACGAAGAATACCTCGATTCGATATTGGCTGTCACGCCGATGAAGCGGGTCGGCGAACTTCCTGAAGTGGCATCGCCTGTAGTTTTCCTGGCATCTGATGCAGCCAGCTACATAACCGGGCAAACATTGTTCGTTGACGGCGGGATGACCATCCATGGTTTTTCCTGATTTTAAGAAATCCTTTCCTGTGGGAGAGGATTTTTTTCGTTCCCGTATAAAAAATGATATGATAGTAGCAGTATTTGAAGAAGGGGATTCGTATATGACAGCTTTAGATTATGAAAAAGAATTGATCGATACAGCGCGGCTTTATCAAATTTTTGAAGAGAACGAAGATGCAGAACGTGCGGCCAAGGCGGAATTGTTTGCGAAAAAGGTGTTGAAAAACAATTTCATCATCGGTTTTGCCGGCCATTTTTCATCAGGGAAATCATCCATGATCAATGCGCTGACAGGCGAGACGTTATTGCCGTCCAGCCCGATTCCGACAAGCGCCAATATCGTAAACGTCCAAAAAGCCGATGCGGATTTCGCCATCGTCAATATGAAAGACGAAAAGCCGGTGTATTTTCCGGAAAACTATGATTTTGAAGCTGTCAAAGCATTTTGCAAGAGCGGGAATGTTATCCAAATCGAAATCGGCCATAAGGATTCTGTCTTGCCGCAAGGCATTACCGTCATGGACACGCCAGGCGTCGATTCCACCGATGACGCCCACCGCATGTCGACCGAATCTGCGCTCCATGTCGCCGATATGGTTTTTTACGTAATGGATTATAACCATGTACAGTCGGAACTGAATTTCAATTTTACGAAAGAACTTCAGAAATACACGGATTTGTATCTGATTGTCAATCAAATTGACAAACACCAAGACCAGGAACTCAGCTTCGCTGATTTCAAGCAGTCGGTCCAGGATTCTTTTGCGGCTTGGGGCGTGAAGCCTAAGGGCATCTTCTTTACTTCGCTGAAGGATTATGAATTTCCAGGAAATGATTTTGCGAAAGTGAAAGACTTGGTCGCCTCTTCGATGGAAGGCTGGAAAGGGCATGTCGGCACTGCGGCGCATCAAGCGCTTCAGCAATTGAAAGACGAGCATCTGCGGTTTTTGGAAGAAGAAAAAATTGAACGGCTCCATGCTTTCTCTTCTGTACTTTCGCCGGAAGAATGGGCAATGCGGGAAGATGTGAAAATCGAAATGGCCAAAGTATCCCGGCGGATGTCAGTGCTGGATTTTGACGATTGGCAGAAAAACTTCGAAAAGTCCCGGAAAGAACTGGTGGAAAACGCCAATATCATGCCTTATGAATTGCGGAACGCCTTAACCGCTTATCTGGAATCGGTGCAGCCGAATTTCAAAGTGGGATTGTTGTTCAGCGGCAAGAAGACCCAGGAAGAACGGGACGCACGCAAAATCGAAGTAGGGGACCGCTTGGCGACAGTTGTCGCTTCCCAAATCTCAAACCATATGAAAAAGTTGATGAAGGCCAGTTTGAAAGACGCTGGATTGTTGACTGATGAGGAAGCGCTTGCTATCGACGGCAAGGCTTATGATGTGCCATTTTCTGTTGTGGAAGAACAGATTCCGCGAGGGGCTGTTTTGTCTGGCGATGCCGTCTTGAATTTTGCCAACAGCATAACTTCTGCTGTCCAAAAATGGTTCATCAAAGAAACCGACGGCTGGAAAAAAGCGCAGAAAGAAAAATTCGAAGCGTTATCCGATGACGCCAGCACGGAAATGGATATGAAAGCGAACCAACTGAATCAAAAACTTTTGGCAATCCAAACATTAGAAGAAATGGACAGCCGAATTGGAAAAGTGAAACGTGATTTTTCAGCGGTCCTGCCGACGCAAAAACAGGCGGCCGAGGAAAAGGTGCGGCAGTGGCAAAAGAGTTTCCATGTCTCTGTAGAAGACATGAAGAAATTTGATCCGTCAATGCTTCAAGCGGAATCTGCTGAAGGGCCGGAGAACGAGCGGAGCACGGAAGAAGCAGCGGTGGCATCGTTCAATGAACAGGAAGTCATGCACAGGGCTCTGCGGACATCCGATGCCATTGCGCCGATCAAAGGCTTTGCCGAAACCGCAGAGTACTTGAAGAGAAAAGCGGCAAGGCTGAATGGCCAAGAGTTTACGATCGCTTTGTTCGGGGCATTCAGTGCCGGGAAATCTTCGTTCTCCAACGCATTGCTTGGTGAAAAGGTGCTTCCGGTATCGCCAAATCCGACAACAGCCACCATCAACCGGATCCGTCCGGTAACCCGAAATCATCCGCACGAAACAGCGGACGTCCGGCTGAAAACGGCAGCCCAGTTGACGGAAGATGTCCGGAATTCTTTCCAGGCACTTGGAGTCCCTGTGGCATCGCTGGACGAAGCTTACAAGAAAGCTTCGCAAATACCTGCCATCCAAGCCGCGGAACAGCAAGTGCACAAATCGTTTATCGCAGCGTTTGAAAAAGGCTACCCGGTGTTCCAGAACAAATTGGGGGAAACCATACGCGCCAACCGTGAAGAATTCGGCGAGTATGTGGCCAAGGAAGAAAAAAGCTGCTTTGTCGATGAAATCGATTTCTACTATGACTGCGACCTGACCCGGAGCGGAGTGACGCTCGTCGATACGCCGGGAGCGGATTCCATCAATGCGCGGCATACGAATGTGGCTTTTGAATATATCCGAAATGCCGACGCAATCCTTTTCATCACCTACTACAATCACGCGTTTGCCCGGGCTGACCGCGAGTTTCTTATCCAGCTTGGCCGGGTCAAAGACGCTTTTGAAATGGACAAGATGTTCTTTATCGTCAATGCAATCGACTTGGCAAACAGCGAGGAAGAAAAAGAAGCGGTGGAAAACTATGTAAGAAGCGAATTGCAGCGTTTCGGCATCCGGTTCCCGCGCCTGTTCGGGGTCTCGAGCCTCATGGCGCTGGCGGACAAGCAATCTTCCGGCATGCCGCAATTTGAAGAAGAGTTCCATCATTTCCTGAAAGAGGAACTGAAAGGGATGGCTGTCCAGTCGCTTGCGGAAGAAGAGCATAAAGCACTCGGCCGCTTCCGCAGCTTGATCGAACATACCGAAAAAAATCTTCTGAGGAAGGACGAACGGCTTGGGGAATTGAAGCGGCTTGAACAGCAGCTGCGCATTCTTTTCAGCGCATCCATTGCCAAGCTTCTTGAAAAGGAGGCGCTGCAGGAGTTGGACGAACTTGTTTACTATGTGAACCAGCGCGTGTTCTACCGCTTTAACGATTTCTTCAAGGAAGCCTTCAATCCCTCAGTATTTACGGGGAAAGCGCCACAGCAAGCGCTGGATGCAGCGCTTGCAGAAATCACCGGCATGGCGGCGTTCGATTTTCAGCAAGAACTGCGGGTCACCAATTTCCGGCTGGCCCAGTTTATTGAAAAGAGATTAGCGGGGCGTTTCAAGGAAGATACGCAAAAACTGATCGACATGAATCCGGACTTTTCCTTCACGCCGTACGAACCGGAGGAGCCGGCCATGCTTTCGGTGGACAAACCGTTTCACAATGCTGACTATAGTGCAGTTAAATCCCACTATAAAAACAATAAAAGCTTTTTTGAGAAAAACGAAAAAGAAAAGCTTCGGGACGCCTTGCAGGCATTGATGGAACCCGATGCTCTCCGTTTTTTGGAACAGGAAAAAGTGAAGTTGGCTGAATGGGCGGAATTCTGGATTGAACAGGAAGCGGAAGGGCTGCGCCAGCATATCCTTCGGCAGGCAATCGATCAAATCGATTCGGAACGGACGCTTCTCCAAGAACAGGAAAAGCTGACAGAATGGAAAGAACGGCTATCAAATTTACTTGGCGAAAGGGTGTAGAGGATGAATGTTTTTATAGAAACGACTGATACAGAAAATTACCGATGGATCGACGCGAGGTTTGAACTCGGCAAACCGGAAACAGGCCGTTCGCTTTATGATCAGGAACATGTAGCCGGTTCCATTTTTTGGGACTTGGAAAAAGATTTGTCGGACATGGAAACGGAAGGCGGCCGCCACCCGATGCCTTCAAAAGATCAATTGACCCGGTTGGTCCGTTCAAGCGGTTTGACGCCGGAAGATCAAGTGGTCATTTATGATCAAGGAGGCTCTCCTTTTGCCGCACGTGCGTGGTGGCTTTTGAAGTATGCAGGCTTTGAACACGCCTATATCAGCAAAATCGGCTACTCTGCATTGAAAAACAGAGGGATTGCGGTTACATCCGAAGTTCCGGAATACGCGCCGACTTTTGCAGAACTTCAATTTGCCGATGCCTTGTATGCAGACCGCAATTACGTGAAGAACATTATCGCCGGCAAAGAACTGGGGGTATTGGTCGATGCGCGTTCAGCGGAACGGCATGCGGGAATCCACGAACCGCTTGATAAAGTGGCTGGACGGATTCCGGGAGCCCGCAATTTTGACTGGGCCCAGCTTGTCCATGGCGATGAATTCTACGAAGATGTCGACTTTAGTGATATTCTCCAAAAAAATGAACCGGCTGTCGTTTATTGCGGCAGCGGCGTTTCCGCAGCGGCTTTGTATGCAATGCTGACGGAAAAAGGGCATCATCAGCTGCGGCTTTATACAGGAAGTTTTTCAGATTGGATTATGGACGAAGAAAACGTTGTGGAAATCGACCGTTCGGAACATCCGGAAGCAGCGGACGAAGAAACAAAGGCGATCTTGGCCAAGCTGATCCAGGAAGGCTATACCGGCGAAATGCTGATGAAAAAATTCGAGTTTGAAAAATCGCAGATCGGGAAGAAATGAATTTGAAAAAACCTCCTTCAGCAATGCTGAAGGAGGTTTTTCTTAGACATTCAAATCAGGTGTTTCTTTTCCGCTTTCTTCCGCTTCAGGCACCTTGGTCAGCAACACCGATATAATCTGATGGTTTTCCATTTCCTTCACAGTAACCGCATGATCCGCAAGCGGAATAGAACCGCCTTCTTGAATATCGGTGTTTTTCAATTGAATCCAGCCGCCGATCGTATCGACGTCCTCGCTTTCATCAAAAGACAGTGCAAACCGTTCTTCAAGGTCGGCAAGCAGGACCCTGCCGTTCAAAAGGTAGTTGTCGGCATCAAGCGCTTTGATGTCTTCTTGTTCGTCTTCGTCGAATTCATCTCGGATTTCGCCGACAATTTCCTCTAATATGTCTTCCATTGTTATCACACCGGCAGTACCGCCGTATTCATCGATGACAATTGCCATATGGACCCGTTCTTTTTGCATTTTAAGCAACACATCCTGGAGCGGGGCGAGTTCATGTACAAATGGAATGTCATGGACAATGATGCTTTCTTTCAAGTTCTGCTTGTACGTATAGTTTGTCAGCATTTCTTTCACATTGATAAAGCCGATGATATCGTCCTTGTCGCCATTTTCCGTTACCGGATAACGCGTATACTGATTATGCCGGACAATTTCCATCAAATCGGGGTGTTCCATCTCCAGAGAAATGGTTTCCATCTGAGTGCGGGGCAGCATGACGTCCTTTGCCGTCCGTTCGTCGAACGAAAAGATATTCTGCATGTAGGAAAGTTCTGTCTGGTTGATTTCGCCGCTTTGATAGCTGTGTGTCATGATGATTTTCAATTCTTCTTCTGAATGGGCTTGTTCATGCCCGGCCGGCTCAATGCCGAACATCCGCAAAAAGACGCGGGCCGAACCGTTCATCAGCCAGATGAATGGGCCCATGATGACCCCGAAGATGATCAAAGGGCGGGAAAAAAACAAAGCCATGTTTTCCGCATACTGGATCGCCAGTGTCTTGGGGGCCAATTCACCGATTACTACATGGATATACGTAATCAATGTAAAAGCAATCGCGACAGAAAGGATGGAAGAAGTGGTTTCGCCAATGCTCAGATGATCAAAGAGCGGATGCAAGATCCGTTCCACTGTCGGTTCACCGAGCCACCCGAGCCCGAGTGCTGTAACGGTAATTCCGAGTTGGCAAGCGGATAAATAATAATCCAAATTATCAATGATTTTTTTGGTTCGCTTTGCGCCTTTATGGCCTTCGGATATCAGCTGGTCAATCCGGGACAATCTCACTTTGATGATGGAGAATTCAGAGCCGACAAACAATGCCGTCAGCCCAATAAGCAAAACGACCAAAAACAAGTTCACGTAAAGTATACTGTCCAATTAATCCCTCCGGCTTGGAGGGTTCACCTCTGCTTTCATAATATGAGAATAATTATACCATAAATCATGGCCATATTCTTTTCAGATGCCTGACTCAAAACTTTTGCCAATTCAAATCAATCTTATTGTCTGCAGCAGAATTTGGATTTATGATGGATAAAGAGAAAAGGAGTGGTCAAATGAAAGTGTTGTGGCATGGCGGAGTCATCTATACGATGGCTGCTGAAGGAGAAACAGCGGAAGCGGTTCTGGTCGCGGACGGAAAAATAACAAAGCTTGGCACTTATGAAGGGTTGAAGAAAGATGCGGATACAGAAGTGGATTTGAATGGCAAAGTGGTTTATCCAGGGTTTGTTGACAGCCACATGCACATGATTGGCCACGGCGAAAAATTATTGCGCGTGGATTTATCGAAATTTGAATCTGCAGAAGAAATGAAGGCGCGGTTGTTGATCGAAACGAATAACCTTGTCGGCAATGAATGGTTTATCGGCGAAGGCTGGAACGAAAATAATTTTCCGGACCGGAAGATTTTTCACCGCAAGGAACTGGATGAGATTACAGAGGCGCCAATGCTCTTAAAAAGGGTCTGCAGGCATGCCATATTGGCAAATTCCAGCGCCTTGGCGCTGGCAGGCATCACAAAAGACACACCCGATCCGGAAGGCGGCGTCATCGTCCGGGATAATGACGGTGAACCGACAGGCTATTTGCTCGATGCCGCGCAAGATTTGGTATCCGCTAAAGTGCCGGAAGTGAGCATCGGCTATCTGACGCGGGCGCTTGAAAAGTCGGTCGATCATTTGCTGTCTCTTGGTTTGACGGGTGCCCATACAGAAGACATGGGGTATTACGGCGACTATTCCCGCCCGCTGCAGGCATTCAAGAACGTGATCACCGAAAAGCGGAAATTTCGGGCTCATTTATTGCGGGCACATAGCCAATTTGAAAAAATGATGGAAGGCGCAGAATATTTCGAGCCGTTCATCGATCCAGGGGCCATGAAAATTTTTGCGGATGGAGCAATGGGCGGAAGAACTGCGCTGCTCAGCAAACCATATAATGATGATCCTTCCACCAGCGGTGTGGCTATCCATGGCGATGATGAACTGAAAAGGCTTGTTGCTATGGCAAGAACACATGGGGAAGCGGTAGCGATCCATGTGATCGGCGACCTTGGTTTGGAAAAGGCGCTTGATGCCATCGAAGAGAATCCGGTTCCAAAAGGGAAACGCGACCGCCTGATCCACACAGTGGTGGTCCGCAAAGATTTGGTTGAACGCATGCAAAAACTTGATGTTATCCTGGATCTGCAGCCGAGCTTTGTGACTTCCGATTTTCCGTGGGTCATGGAACGTCTCGGTGAAGAGCGGATGGAATGGGCATATGCATGGAAGAAGCTTTTGGATAGCGGCTTGATCATAGCTGGCGGTTCGGACGCGCCAATCGAAGAAGTAGATCCGCGTCTTGGCATCTATGCTGCTGTTACAAGAAGAAATCCCTATGACACTCATGAAGGGTATCTGCCTGAAGAAAAACTTTCCCGTTTTCAAGCCATCCAGCTTTACACGAGCGGCTCAGCTGCAGCAATCTGCAAAGAGCACCAGCGGGGCATTATACATGAAGGCTATGATGCAGACTTTACCGTATTCGATCGGGATTTGTTCGAAGGTGCCGAAGAGCAGCTTCTCGAAGCGCAAGTGGAAATGACGGTAGTGGCAGGTGATATCATGCATCAAAAAATTAGCAAGGTGCATAGTTGATGGAGGCGTATATCGTCACCGGGGCATCCAAAGGAATTGGCCAAGCTTTATGCCGCCAATTGAACGAATCGGGCCAGTTTGTCATCGGCATTGCCCGTTCCAAAAGTGAAGGGTGGAGCGGAGGACGCTTCTTGGCGTACGATTTGAGCGATCTGCCGGGAATCCCGCAGTTAATGGCGGATATTGCCGGAGCGCTTCCGGAGGACATCCATCGCTTGGCCTTAATAAACAACGCCGGCACCGTAGAGCCGATCGGTTTTTCTGACAACAACGATCCAGCAGCAATTCAAGCGAACATCAATTTGAATTTGACGGCGCCGATGATTTTAAGTTCCGCTTTTATCGGGCAATTCAAAGGGCTGAGTTGTGAAAAAGCAATCGTCAATATTTCGTCCGGTGCCGGACGGAAAGTATACCAAGGCTGGAGCGCCTATTGCGCGGCTAAAGCGGGGCTTGATCATTTCACCCGGGTGATTGATGCGGAAGCGCCTGAATTTAAAGTGGTTTCTGTCGCGCCAGGCATCATCGACACTGGAATGCAGGAGCAGATCCGGAACAGTAATGTACAGGATTTTCCGCTTCTCAGCCGTTTTCAGGATTATAAAAAAGCCGGTAAACTAAGCACTGCGGAAGAAACAGCGGAAAAGCTCATCCGACTGATGAACCGGCAGGATTTCCGTTCTCTGGATCCGGTTCTGGATTTGCGGGAGCTGCCGCCTTATGAAAAAGAAGGGATGTCTGATCAATGAGCGCAACGCCAAAAGAGATACTGCGAAAATTGAACAATGCCGAACAAAGGGGTGTTGATATGGCGAGCCCGAAAGCTGTGGTCGACTACATGCTCGCCCAAGGCGAAAAGCAATCGATATTGTATTTCTATAAACCGAACAGCCTGGAATTCGATTTCGGCAAATTCAATAACGCTGTCGCCGAAATGCGCGGGCTGAAAAAATAAGAAAAGGCTTGGAGTTTTCTCCAAGCCTTTTCTTATTTTCCGCCCAATAGATCGAACAATCCGCCTGCGGCGCTTCCTTCACCTTTTGAACGGCCTGCTGGATTCTGGGGGGCCGCCGCGAAAACGCGGCTCGCCAGACGGCTGAATGGCAGCGATTGGATCCAGACGCTGCCTGGTCCTTTGAGCGTCGCAAAGAACAGGCCTTCGCCGCCAAACAAGGCAGTTTTGATGCCTGAGACGGGTTCTATGCTGTAATCCACGTCTGCTGTCATAGCCACTAGGCAGCCGGTATCGACACGGAGCACTTCGCCTTTTTGCAGATTCTTCCGGTAAAGCGTTCCGCCTGCATGGACAAACGCCAAGCCGTCGCCTTCAAGTTTTTGCATGATGAATCCTTCGCCGCCAAAAAAACCTGTGCCAAGTTTTCTTTGCAGTTCGATGCCGATCGATACTCCTTTTGCGGCAGCCAGGAACGAATCTTTTTGGCAGATGATTTTGCCGCCAAGTGTGCTCAAATCCATCGGAATGATTTTCCCGGGGTATGGTGAAGCAAAGGATACATGGCGCTTGCCGCTTCCATTATTGGTGAAAGCGGTCATAAACAAACTTTCACCTGTAAGCAGCCGTTTGCCGGCACCCATCAATTTGCCCATCAAGCCACTGCCGCCTGCGCTTTGAGAACCATCGCCAAAAATCGTCTCCATAAAAATGCCATCTTCCATCATCATCAAAGAACCGGCTTCTGCGATGACAGTTTCACCCGGATCCAGTTCAACTTCGACAAACTGCAAGTCGTCGCCGTGCATCTTGAAATCAATTTCGTGGTTATTCATCTTTTTTCCTCCTCTTGTTTTATGTATTGATATAATAAGTACGATGACAGCTTCAGAAAAGTTTCATTACTTGAAAGAGCCAGGAAAAAAGACGAAAGAGGTGAAGCGTTTGTCCATTGCACGTCCTTGCGCCGAGAAAGCGGCAGCGAAATTTGTTGCCCGGCATTTTCCCCTTTGCCAATGCGCTGTGCTTGCAGGCAGCACCGTCAGAGGAGAAGCGACATCCCGATCAGATCTCGATATCGTAGTTTTCGACGAGCATGTGCCGGCTGCATACAGAGAATCCTTTGTTGAAGAAGGATGGCCGATCGAGGCATTTATCCATAACTTTACATCGTATCAAGCCTTTTTTGAGAGTGATTGCAGGCGCGGCAGGCCTTCCTTGCCGAAAATGGTGGCAGAAGGAGTCGCGATCATAGAAGATGCGCGCCTCAAAGGGATGAAGGCTGAAGCCAAGCGTTTGCTGGAAAAAGGACCCGAACCGTGGCCAGCCGAAACCATTCGTTCCAAGCGTTATTTTCTAACGGATTTGCTGGATGATTTTATTGGCAGTTCCGACCGGATGGAGGACTTGTTTATCGCCGGTGCCTTGGCGGAAGCGGCCAGCGAGTTTGTCTTAAGGACAAATCGCCAATGGATTGGCCAATCCAAATGGATCATGAGGGCGCTGCGAAATTTCAATCCGGACTTTGCAAAGCAGTTTTCTGAGGGCTTTGACGATTTTTATCTCACAGGAAACAAAGAAAAAATCATCGCCTTGGCTGATTTGGTGCTGCGGCCATACGGCGGGCGGCTATTTTCAGGTTTTTCGCTTGGAAAGCCTGAAAATTCCGCCCTCAATAAAGATGGAAGGCAGGAAATGATATGAACGCAGATTGTTGGATCCGGCAGCTTGAAATGGAAGAACATCCGGAAGGAGGCTATTTCAAGCAGTCTTTCAAGGCAAAAGAGACAATTGCGCCAGAAAGCCATACGGGAGCCCGGAATTTGTTTACGAGCATTTACTTTTTGCTGCGTTCTGAGAACATTTCCCATTTTCATCAATTGAAGTCCGATGAATTGTGGTATTTCCACGCAGGCAGTTCTTTGACCGTCCACATTATAGATGAATCCGGCAAGTACCGGCAAGAGAAATTGGGGCTGGCCATTGAAAAAGGGGAAAGGCCTCAAGTGCTGGTGGAAAAAGGCGCTATTTTCGGCTCATCCGTGGATGCCGAAAACACCTTTTCCCTCGTTGGGTGCATGGTATCCCCCGGATTCGATTTTGCCGACTTCAAGCTGTTCAGCCAGCAGGAATTGCTCGGAAAATTTCCGCAGCATGAAGGAGCCATACGGCGGCTCGCCTATGAGCAGCTGCCATGAAGTGGTGTCGGATTCTTTTGAAACATGCTAGACTTTAAAAAAAGCTTAAAGGATGAGGGACAGTTATGGGAATGTTTTTGCTGTTATGCATTATTGCCGTTGCGATTTTTGTAGGAGTCGCTTCAAAAAAGTTTTACGATAAACCGTACGTTGTCAATTTTGCAATCGCTTTGCTGATGCTGCTTCTTGTGATCCAAACCATCATGATGCAGCCGATTACAGCTTTTGGCTATGCTGCAATTGCCATTTGTTCAATTGCGTTTTTGTTCCAATTGGTGCTGGGTGTGAAAAACGTAAAAGCATAAACGAAAAAAAGAGGGATTCAGTCAACTGAATCCCTCTTTTTTTTACAAACGATTTAAAGCGTCCTCAATTTCATCGTCCCCTGCAATGATTTCAAACGTTTTTCCATGGAGCTGCTCGCTTGCCAGCGCGTAGTGAAGCACTTTCGCGACATCTTCCCGCGGAATCGGACCGCTTTCCAAATTTTCGCCTGCTTGGATTTTTCCGGTGCCAGGTTCATCTGTCAAGGCGCCAGGGCGAATGATTGTGTAAGCAAGGCCACTTGACCGGAGTATGTTGTCGGCATGATGTTTGGCCACATAATAAGGGGCGATTTCATCTCCCCATTGTTCACGGCGGTCAGCATGGATGGCACTGACCATCAGAAAGCGGTCAGTGCCTGTTTTCTGGGCCGCTTCAATGGTTTTGGCAGCGCCATCCAGATCGATCAATAAGGTTTTATCGGCACCAGTTGCCCCCCCGCTGCCGGCCGTAAAGACAACCGCCTCGCATCCAGCCATCACAGCCGCGATTTCTTGTACGCTTTCCTCCAAGCTGACCAAAACCGATTCGACATTCAAACTATTGAAAAAGCTGATCTGTTCTTCCTTCCGCACCATTGCTATGGGTGTATGATTCGGATCTTCGCTGAGAAGTTTCACGAAATGCCGCCCGATTTGCCCGTTCGCGCCGACTACCAATACTTTCATAAAAACACGCTCCTTTCGAAATGGTTTACTTGTTCTATACCCTCGCTTTTTTGCTTTAAGCAGAGAAGGCCTAAAACAGCGGTTTTATCAAAATAGTTTGAAATAGGACTTTCTTAACAAGTTGACTTTGTTGTAAGATTGACTTATACATAGTTAAAACCATTATATTGAAATAGGAGGAGCTCAATGGAACCGAGAAAAAAACGGAAAAACAGAAATCATATGCCTGAGAAAAGCCATTCAGGCTTATCTTACGGAGTTTTAAATGTTCAACACCATCAGATTGAAAGAAAACCAAACAAGTTCTTCGACTTTTTGACGCAGACTTTTCTTTTCCTGCTTGGCGGCGTGATTCTTTGCGGCATGCTTTATGCTTTGGTTTCCTATACATAAGAGTAGAGATGAACTGGTTTTAAAAAAATATAAAAGGGGACTTTTGATTGATAACTTATCCTAAAAGGTCTCTTCGCACCATAGGTGTCACAGCCCCATCTTCCGGATTGCGGGAAGAGTTGCATCCTTTGCTTCATTTGGCGAAGGAAAGGCAAGAAAGCCGGGGATTCCAAGTCAAAATAGGGGAAACACCGTGGACCCAGTTTGAAGCGAAGTCAGCGCCAGCTGAGAAGCGGGCGGGCGAGCTGATGCGAATGTGGACCGACGATTCCATCGATCTGATTTTTCCGCCATGGGGCGGGGAATTGCTGATTGAAATTTTGGAACATCTTGATTTCAGCCGAATCGGACCAAAGTGGATTTTTGGCTATTCGGATACCAGTGTTCTGTTATTGGCAGTTACGTTGACGACCGGCATCGCTACAGCCCACGGAACGAACATCATCGATCTGCGGGGAGAAGAAGTGGACGGGACGACTGCCCGCTGGCTGGATGTTTTGAAAACAAAAGAAGGAGAGAAGATAGTACAGGAGTCTTCTCCTTTGTTTCAACGAAAGTGGCAGCATGGCAATCCGTCGCCTGTTGTTTTCCATTTGACGGAGCCGACAGTATGGAAAACCGCTTCAAACCAACCGGAAAATTTTTCAGGGCGCCTGCTCGGCGGATGCATTGACGTGATCCGCCATTTGGCAGGAACTCCGTATGGGGACGTCCGCCGTTTCCGCTCCAAGCATATTCCGGGGGAAGCGGTTGTTTGGTTTTTTGAAAACTGCGAATTGAGCGTCACTGATTTGAGACGATCGTTAACCCAAATGAAGTATGCCGGTTGGTTCGAAAACTGCAGCGGGCTCATGTTTGGAAGAAGTCCGGCCAATACACCGGTTGGGGGATATACAGCAGAAAAGATGTATGAGGAACTGGCGCATGAAATGGACCTTCCGGTCATCTACGATATCGACTGCGGGCATGTTCCGCCACAACTGACACTTGTCAACGGCGCATATGCAGAAATAGAAGCCAAAGACGGCAAAGGAATCATCATACAGCAATTCAAGTAATTGGAAAGGACAGGATGGATGGATATAAGAATTTTATCTGTTGAAGACGCTGAAGCATATCACGCGCTTCGAATTGAAGCGTTGAGAAACGATCCTGACGCATTTGCCGCAAGGCTTGAAGACGCGCTGAAAAAGCCGGTCGAGGCGACGAAAGAAAATCTGGCCCAGGAAACTGCGGTTACATGGGGTGCGTTCGTTAATGGGGAGCTGGCAGGAAATGTCACGATTTCCCGCAACACTTTAGCCAAGATGAACCATAGGGCGTCGGTCTTGGCGGTTTATGTAGCACCGGAATCACGCGGCCAAGGATTGGCGCGCAAGCTGATGGAAGAGCTGATCCGCTATGCGGAAAACTGGAGCGGCCTTGAAAGGCTGGATTTGGCTGTTGCTGCCCACAATGAGCCGGCGAAGCGTTTATATGCGGCACTCGGCTTTGAAACTTATGGATTGGATCGCCGCGCTATGAAAACAACCGGAAATTACATCGACGAAGATTTGATGGTGAAATTCATATGAAAAACGCCGATCCGCTGAAGGATCGGCGTTTTCTCTTTAGAGGACCAGATGAATGCCGTTTCAAGAGCCGGGCAGGAGAATCAGTTTGTCATCTTCATTGTCCGGCTGGCCGCGGCCGTCCGTATTGTTCGTAATAAATACACTTCATTTCCATCTGCCAAAACATCGCGTATGCGGCCATACCCCGATTGTCGCAAACAGGACTCCGTCATCGTCCAGTTCAAGCCGTCCGCCGTGATGGTCTGAGCCGGTCGGTATGCCATCAAGCAGTACCGCTTTTTCCTGCCATGTGTTATCCTGAAGTTCGAAAATGGCAATTTTGTTCAACGGCTGCCCATTTTCTTTGTATACATAATATCCATATGCTTGTTTGGTTTCGGCGAAATCAGCTTTCAAGACAAAAACAAGAAAACCGGCTTCCGGAACAGAGGCGAGGGGATCGGAAAACCGGACTTCTTGACGCGCCAATTCACCAGCTGCGTCAATATAGGCGGCAGTCCCTGAGCGTTCGGAAATGTAAAATTCATCTCCTGTTTTATTGATTGCCCACGGTGTCAAGCCCTGTAGCAATCACTTCGGCCTCTGCCGGTGCGTTCCTGCTGAAGGAGCCGTGGTTTCTTGGTCTGGATTTCCGCCGGCCGGGCTTTGTTTTGTCATCCCAGGAGAGCTGCAGGCTGTGAGCAAGTTCAAGGAAAACGGCAAAGCCAACAGTTTTTTCATTGCATAACCTCCTTTTTTTCATCTAAGGGAAGGCGCGGTGAATAGGAAATGATAAAGGAGGGGAACCATGTCTTTTTACAAGGAAGCGAAAGAGCAGGAAGAAATCCGCAAAAAGAAAAACCGCATCCGGATTGCCACCTGGATTATCATTGCGATTGCACTCGTATTGGTCTGGTATTTCACCAAATAAGAAAAGAGCCTTACAAGGAAGGCTCTTTTTTTACTTGCCGCATATCGGCAATAACCAGTACGATTGTGATTCCGATCAGAAGGTTGATCACCAGCGGATCGAGAAACCGGTCCCGAAGTGCGAAAGCGACCGTGGCCGCATAGAATGCCGCATTGGCCAGTTTAGTGGCCGGAGGCAAGGGAGCGCCCTTTGGAAAACGCAGCCGTCCCATTTGGAACAGAAGAAACGACAGCAGAACCACCAAAAAATAGGGCCAGCTCAACTGGCCGACAGCATTGTTGATGAGAAGGAAAACGGCCAAAGGAATACTGTAGAACATAATGTATTTCATATCCATTCACCTTTTCATTGTTTATTATTTCGTGAAGAAAAAAGCGTGTATAAATTATACACAGACAACCCGACAGCCAGACCCACGACAATCAGGGAAATGACAGGATAAACGGATATTCCGTTGTTGATGATTTCAACAGCACGCGTATAAAGGATCAATGGTCCAATGATCAAAATAAAAATATCAAGAGCGGTTCCAAGTTTTGTTCTCATAATGGCATCCTCCAATTTGCTTAGCTCTTTTAATAGTAACAGACTTCATCCCGGACGTCTTTGTACAAAAATAAAACACCCGCTCCATAAAGGGGCGGATGTTCAACCGTTCATTTGTTGGCGCGGAGCTCGCTTCTCGCAAGGTCGTCAGCTGCCCGGTTTTGCGAATCCGGAATCCATTTGATAAAGCAGAAATCGAATTCTTCGGAAATCTTCAATGCTTCTTCCAAAAGCGGTTTGAACTTCTGGTTTTTCGTAAAGCCCCTGTCAAAAGCATCCACCGCCACCTGGGAATCCGACTTGATGGAAACCATGCCGGTCGATAATTCCCTCGCCAGCTGCAAACCCTTGACAAGCGCGGTGAATTCAGCCATATGGTTGTCCATTTCGCCGACATATTCGCTCCATTTCACCAAATGGCCTTCTCCTCTGATAAAAACTCCGACCGCGCTGACTTTCGGAGTTCCGGCAGTTGCCGCATCGACAAACACTTCAAGCATGAAATCACCTACTTCTCGTCTGCCGGTTTGATGCGTTTGGCCATATAGCCAAACGGCGTATCAAGTACAGAGACGATAAATTTAAGAACGTACGTGGAAAGGAAAATCTGGATCCAAATATCAAACGGATAAACGCCGTAAAAGGCGATGCTTGTAAAAATCAATGTATCAAGCAGCTGGCTTACCAGCGTGGAACCGTTGTTCCGGATCCAGAATTGGCCATCCGAAGGGAAAATCCTGCGCAGGGCAGTGAAAATTCATACATCCAGATGCTGGCTCGCCAAATAGGCGATCATGCTGGCGACAGCGATTTGGGGAATCAAGCCGAAGATGGTGTGCAGCGATTCATCAGCAAAATCACTTGCCGCCGGTACAAATCCCATGCCGAATTGCATTGCGGCAATCATGGCCAAAAGTGATGAAAACCCGAGCCAAACAGCTTTTTGCGCATCTTTTTTGCCGTACTTTTCATTTAAGATATCAGTTGCCAGGAAAGTGGAAGCATACAAGCTGTTGCCTAATGTTGCAGTCAATCCGATAATCTCTATGGTTTTGGTCACTTGTATGTTGGCCAAAATCGTAGAAATGGCAACCCAGGCGAACAATCCCGATTTCCCAAAGAATTTGTACATGATCATTAACATCAAAAAATTGGCCAAGACAAAGCTGAGCCCAAGAAATTCATTGAACAAAAAAAGTCCTCCTTAGTTTTGATAAAGCGGGAGTTCACGAACCGCTAAAACCTTATGAAAATGTCCTAGAACAGTATATCTATTGTTGGATTAAAACACAAATGCATAGTAAAATAACAGAATGCTATTTTTCTGAGGAGTGAAGCAGTGAATAAACTTTCAATTATGAACGAAATAGATGAAATGCTCGATACGTACTGCGAAGGCTGCTTCGTAAAGCGGCAAGTACGGAAAGACCATGGAAAAACAGCTGCACACCGTTTTTGCATCAGCAAATGCACCGTCGGCTCGCAGCTGCAGTTTTTAGGGGAAGAGCTGAACAAGATCGGGACAAGTGAAAAATGATCACCAAAAAAACTCCTGTGTGCGGAAACAGCCATTTCCATACACAGGAGTTTTTTATTCGGCTTTGCTCTGCGGCTTTGCTTTACGCAATTGCAGCACTTCATCTGCCGTTTGGGGAGGAGCGCCGTAGAGCTCTTCTCCTTTGAAAGCATGGACTTCTTCATATGCTTCTTTCATTTTCTCCATGACCCAATCTTCGGACTCCGTATTAGGGGACCAGTAAAAGATATCCATTTCACTGCGCTCTCCGGTAATGGGGTGTTTCCTTACATATTGGATTGATGGAACTTTTTTGAAATTCTGCTTTTGGTAAAAACGTACACGTTTTGCTGTTTCGGGGTCTTCTTGGGAAATGGGGTCAACTTCAAGGATGATCATCTTATTTTTCTTTTTGACCCGATCGATGATTTTGCTGCCAAGGCCGCTGCCGCGCGAAGAACTGTTCACCAATATATAATCGATAAACAGAAAATCGGGTTTTTCAAAATAAACCAATGTATATTGGGGTCCTTCATCAAGTTTATAGCCGTCCGGTTTTTCCTTGAACAACTGCTTCATATGGTTTTCCGATTTCATTTCCTTGACCGGGAAATAATCGCGGAGGCTTGAAAACCAACTTTCCATCGCATTCAGTTCCTTTCTCTGCTGCTGAGATTTTGGTTATTCAATTTCCCCCCATAAATGGATAATAAACCTTTATGGAACGAAGGTTTATATTTTTTCGCATTAGGAAATACTCTAATGTATATTGCAAATTATCATGGGGTGAGAGGAAGTTATGCTATGACTGAAACAAACACGAACAAAAAAAAGACCGCCATTCTAGGATGGAGTATTCCGGCAATTGAAGCGATGGACAAATTGAATCGGCCATTCGTGGTAGTAGGGCCGCCAGATTTCATCAGTTTCGCCAAGGAACATGATATTCCATTCGTGCCATGGGATTTTGACCGCTTGAATGAAGGTTCAGAAGAGCTGTATGAACAACTGGCTCAAATGGACGTGAAACTGGCTGTTCCCATCTATGAAGAAACCGTTGAATGGGCAGGCGTATTGAACGCCAAGTTTTTCGATGACCCCCGCGTTTTCAACCGGTCGCTGCTGCTGCGCGACAAAGGTCTGATGAAACGGAAAGCGCAGATGTCGGGCATCAAAGTGGGCGTGTTTGAAGAAGCTTATTCAAAAGATGACATTTACCGCTTTTTGAAGCGGGTGAATGATGCATTGATCAAAATTGACGGCGACGTGAATGACCCAATCCACATCAAGCCGCTGAACAAGGCGGGCACAGTCGGGCATATGGTCATCCGCGATGCAAGCGATATAGATAAAAGTGAAGTGCAGGAATTCCCCTACTTGATGGAAAGCCATCTGGACGGACAGGAATTTTCCTGCGAAGCTTTTATTCATAACGGCGAAATCAAATTCTTGAACATTACCGAGTACGTCAAGCTTGGCCACTCCAACTTCGTACCAGCATCTCCGGCATTGGAAGAATGGCGTCCGCAAATCAGGGAACAAATCCAAAAACTGGTCGACTCGTTCGAAATCAAATACGGCGTGATCCATCCGGAGTATTTCATTTCCCACGACGGGACATTGAACTTCGGGGAAGTTGCGGCGCGAGTGCCGGGCGGGCATATTTTCGACTTGATCGAACGCGCTTATGGGTTCAATGCCTTCCAAGCACAAATCCTGTGCAGTGATCCGGATACGACCCCAGAGGAATTGGATGCGTTTTTCCCGGAAGAAGTAACTTCTGCCCGCGGCTACGCTGGAAGTTTGATGGTCTACCCGCGTGTGCGCCTGATCGAAAAATTGGATATTCCAGCCGAGCTTAAAAATGACCCTTACTTTGAAAAACATGATTTGTTCATCCCCGTCACTTCAAAAGTAGCGGAACGCGTTGGATTCGGCAACCATTACGGCACTTTGTTCTTCTTCGGGGAAGACAGCGGCCGAATGACCGAACTGCTTAAAAAATACGAAAAATATGATTTCTATCATTGATAATCGGGGGTATACGTATGGCTACTGAAGCATCTACTGTAAAAGAAAAATTTGGGCAAGCCCTCCGGACTCTTGAAGAGGCAAAACCGTTTGCCAAGAGCATGTATCAGACGGAAGTTTTCCAGCTTGCCACCGAACTGGCGGCAACTGATGAAGGATTGGAAATGCTGTATGAATTCGCGGCTGACTTTGACAGGGCCGGGGTTTTCAACGGAGGCCCATGGGCAGAAGCGGACAACCTGGAACCGGCATTTGTCGGAGGGTCCCTTCGCGTAAAGGGCCTGAATTCAGTGGTGGAATTGCTGAGCGAGCTGCGCATGCTGTCTATTACGGAAGAGAAATATGTCCATGAAAAAGTTCCGCCTGAAGAAGCTTCCGCTTTTCTGAATGAAGTGCTGGCTTTGAACTTGGATTTGTTGTTTCCCGCCGAAACAGAGGAAGCGCGTGTCGAAGGCGGAGGGGCGCATCTTGAGCGCGGCGAACGGCTTTTCCGTTTTCTTGGGAGCAAGCTGTCCTACCGCGCGGTAGCACACAAGCTTGTGGAGGAGATTGAGCGATTGACAGTCCAGCGGCCAATCATGGTCGACCGGATCATCAACATGATTGAAACCGCGACTCAAATGATCGATGAAAATATCGATGAAAACACGAAAGAAACACTGCAATATTTCCAGAAAGCGATCACAACTCCTACTACGATGAGCGAACAGCAGCCGAACCTGAAAGAATACCGCAGAAAACTGGTAGAAGCAGACGACGAAACGCTCAGAAAAGAAGCACGGGAGTATGCGGTGTCCATGAACAAAACGGGCCTAGTGGCTCCGATCGCGGCTATTTTCATGCGTTATCTTAATAGAAGCAAGCCCGAACTTATTCCGGAGTTCCTCGACTTGTCTGAAATGGGAACGGCAAGTTTCAATGCGAATCAGGAACTTGTCCGCGATATGATTCACTTTTCCGTTTACCCGCAAACAAGCAAAGTGATCTACGGCTTGTTCCGGATGCTGGACCGCGGGGTATTGACGCAGGAACCGCTAATTCCCGCCATTCGAAGACTGTTTGACATCGATATACGTCCTGAAGTGAAAAAGCGGATATTGCGGCAGGACTTCCGGAAAGCGGGGCTTTCTGCAAACGGAGTATTGATAGGCGGCGTTATTTCCGTTCTGGGCCAACCGCTTGGAATCGGACAGGGGCTGAACCCGACATGCCAATCTGCTCGCGCATTAAGCTTATGGGCACAGCATGGCGTTGGCCAACTTCTGGAGTATATTGCTCGGGCTGTGCGGGAAAATGATATCGACATGACTTTCGAAGGAGAGGAAATCCACTCGAATTCAATTGAAGACGGGGTTGCGGGCGAAATCCATCATGAATTGGATCCGGTTTCGAGCGTACTTGTCCCGCATCTTGATAAGATCTACAATGAAATGATGAAGAAAACCTTGCTTCGTGGAGAAGATGGCCATAAATGGGTCAACCCGGAATTCTATGGCGAATGGATTCCGCGCGGATTTGCCAACATCATTGATCCGTTCACGGGATTTGTGACAGATTATGATGCATTTGTCCGCTTGTTCTATGCAACACACCATCCGCTTTATAATGAGGGATATGAGTTGATCTATCCGAACCCTGTCGGCATCTACATCACCAATGTCCACGGCAAGCTGCTGGGGCTGCATGCGGTTTCCATTCAGCGCATTGCCCAGGATCCGGATGAGGAATACCGCATCTATTTCTATAATCCGAACAACGACAGCGGACAGAACTGGGGCCAAGGGATCGAGACAAGCGTCAGCGGAAACGGGGAGCTTGAAGGCGAATCTTCACTGCCATTCCATCAATTTGTCGCGCGCATGTACGCGTTCCACTTTAATCCGTACGAACAGGGCGACACATATATGGTAGAAGACACTGACGTCGAAGCTATTGAAAAACTGGCGCGCGAAAGCTGGGGCCAGACCTATACTTGGGCATAACAAAAACTGAACAACACAGGCCAAGACCCGGGGATAATACCGGGTCTTGTTTTGGGTTGCCTTTTCTTTATTAGCCGCTTCAGCATCTATTCGCATAAAAAAGGGGACTATTCCAAACGTCAATTTGAATGACTTTTTGGGATAGTCCTTTTCTGTTGTTTGCCATTGGTTTTTTAAGGTTGAATCAGCACTACATTAGCTGCTTGGGGACCGCGGTTGCCGTCAATAACTTCAAAAACAACGTTCTTGCCTTCCTGGAGCGTGCGAAACCCTTCGCCTTGAATACCGGTAAAATGGACGAAAACCTCATCACCGTTGGCAGCTTCGATAAAGCCATAGCCTTTTTCTGCGTTAAACCATTTCACTGTTCCTTGGTGCATGCACGTTCCCCCTAGTATTGAGTCGTAGCGCGGTACCATTAAAAAAGTCTTTTAATGGTGGCTATACTATACCTGAAGCCTTTCCAATCGTCAATGGCATGAAACACGATCAACGGAGAAAGGTTATAATGGAAGTATTAGATGAAAAGGAGACCTGTTATGACAAAAGCGATTATTGAGCAATGCGAAAAAGTGGTTAAAGAAATCTACAGCACATTTGATGCGAGCCATGACTGGCAGCATATCGAACGCGTGATGCAAAATGCGAAGGAGATCTTGAAGCATGAGAAAGCGGATGCATTTTTGGTGGAAATGGCAGTTTTGCTTCATGATGTTTCCGATCCGAAATACCGCAAAGAAGGAGAAGATTTGGAAGGGGATATCATGAACAGCCTTGGTTTGGCGGAAACTGTAAAGTCGGAACTCCGCGGCATCATCCAATCCGTATCCTTCAAAGGCGGGAGCGGAATTCCGGCTGAAACGGCCGAAGCGAAAATTGTCCAAGACGCTGACCGGCTGGATGCCATCGGGGCGATCGGCATTGCACGAACGTTCGCTTTTGGCGGAGCGAAAGGCCGCAAGCTTTACGATTGGCAAGAACAACCGCGGCAAAATATGAGTGAAGAGGAGTACCGGTCAAAGCCGACAAGCAGCGCTACCCATTTTTACGAAAAGCTATTGCTGCTGAAAGACCGGATGACCACTGCTTCAGGAAAGCAAATCGCTGAAGAACGGCATCAATTTATGTTATCCTTTTTAGAGCAACTTCAAAAGGAAACGGATGGGAAAGCATGAGCCATATAAATATAACAAACTTAACAAAAACTGTTGGAGCCAAAACTTTATTCAAGGACGTGGAATTTTCACTGTATCCAGGAGAGCGCGCGGGCTTGATCGGTGTTAACGGAACAGGGAAATCGACGTTGATGTCGATATTGGCCGGTGAAGTCGAAGCCGATTCGGTAACTGTAGACCACCCGAAAAAATACCGGATCACGTATTTGAAACAAGAACCGGAATTTGACGAGTCTTTAACCGTTCTGGAAACGGTCTTTTCAGGTGATTCCCCGATATTGGCATTGAATCGCTCATATGAACAGGCACTTCAAAATATGATGGTCGATTCAAGCTCTACGCAGCTGCAGGACGAGCTGATGAAAATACAGGAAGGCATGGAGCGGGAAAATGCATGGGATGTCAATGCGCTGGCGAAAACGGCATTGACGAAACTCGGCATTGACATGTTCGACCAAAAAATCGGTGAATTGTCAGGCGGCCAGCGCAAACGGGTGGCGCTGGCAAAAGCGTTGATCGAGCCAGCGGATCTGATCTTGCTCGATGAACCGACCAACCATCTGGATGCCATATCGACGGAATGGCTGCAAGAAACGCTGCTGCGCATGAACAGCGCCATGTTGTTTGTGACCCATGACCGTTATTTCCTGGATGCGGTATCGACCCATATTTTCGAGCTGGCCGACCAGACGATGTATACCCATAAAGGAAACTACGGCGATTATTTGGAAAACAAAGCAATTCGCGATGAAATGGCAGCTTCTTCACAACAAAAATTGGAAAACCGCTTCCGCTCTGAGCTGAAATGGATTCGCCGCGGCGCAAAGGCGCGTTCAACAAAACAGAAAGCACGCATTCAGCGCTTTGAAGAAATCAAAGAAAATGTTCAAAAAGAAAACGACAACACATCTCTGGAGCTGTCCATGCAAAGCCAGCGCCTCGGCAAGAAAATCATCGAAGGCGAGAATCTGGGCATGGCTTTTGGCGACAATGTTATTTTCCGCAGCTTCAGCTTCCTTCTGCAAGGGGGCGACCGAATTGGAATTGTCGGCCCGAACGGTGCTGGGAAATCAACATTGATGAAAGTGCTTGCGGGTGAGTATGGACCGACAGAAGGCAGAATTGACTATGGCAGCACTGTTAAGATTGCCCATTTCACGCAGCATTTGCCAGATATGGACGAATCCCAGCGCATGATTGAATACATTCAGGAAATTTCCAGCGACTATGAAGCCGCAAAAGGCGTCCGCTTATCTGCGACCCAGATGCTGGAGCGCTTTCTGTTTCCTTCAAATGCGCATGGCACGTTGATCGGGAAACTGTCAGGCGGAGAACGCAAACGCCTATATTTGTTGAAATTATTGATGGAACAGCCGAATATCTTATTTTTAGATGAGCCGACAAATGACTTGGATATTCAAACACTGTCTGTCTTGGAAGACTTCCTGGAGAACTTCCCGGGCGTCGTTATCACAATATCGCATGACCGCTTTTTCCTGGACCGCATCGCACGAAAATTATGGACGACCGGTACAGGGGAAATTTTGGAATATCAAGGGTTGTATACCGAGTTTATCAAGGAAAAAACAGAGACCGTAACGGCCCCAGTGATAGAATCTGAACCTGCAAAAGAAGCGCCAAATCCTGAAAAGCCGAAAAAGAAAATGACGTATAGCGAACAAAAAGAATACAGCACCATTCTCGATGATATTGCGGAAGTGGAAGCGCAAATCGAACAGCGGCAAGAAGACATGGCATCTTGTGGTTCCGACTTTGAGAAATTGAACAAAATAACGGAAGACATTGATAAACTGACCGAGCAATATGACCAGATGATTGAACGGTGGACTTTCCTCCAGGAAATCGCAGAGTCATAAATCGAACAGGAGGGACTATGTGTGAAAATCAAAACAATCGAACCGACTCCAAGCCCGAATACGATGAAAGTGATCATCGACCAGGAACTGCCGTTTGGCAAAAGCCATAATTACAACGAGAGCAATTTGGAAGGCGCTCCATCGGAAGTGAGGAAAATCCTGGCGGTGAAAGGCGTTAAAGGCGTATACCACGTAGCTGATTTTCTTGCGGTCGAACGAATCGCGAAATTTGACTGGGAGGCGATTTTGGCAGAAGTCCGCCGCATATTCGGCGAAGACAGCAGTCACGCAAACGATGAAATTCAGATTGATGAACATTTTGGAGAGGTATACGTCCACGTTCAGCAGTTCAAAGGAATTCCGCTGCAAGTGAAAGTGTTTGACAGCACATCTGAAAAACGCTTTGCGATGCCGGAACGATTTATGAAAGCGATGAGCGCCGTCATGGATCCGGCTGAGGAAAACTATCTGCTGCAGCGCAAATGGGCCGACTATGGCGTCCGGTATGGGGAAAAAGAAGAAATCGGCCAAAGCGTGGCCGAAGAACTCGAAGCCGCTTATCCACAAAGCCGTTTGGATGGCATGGTTGCAGAGAACCAGGAGGAAGATTCGGAAACGGTCGTCCGCGGCCGGAAAGTAACAGTGGAAGAATTCGATGTTCCAGACTGGGAAACGCGTTTCCAATTGCTTGAGCAGATGAACGAAGGTGAACTCGACGATCTGCCGCTCCTGTCAAAAGCGCTGGAAGATGAGAAAATGTCTATACGCCGCCAGGCAGCCATTTATTTAGGCGACATCAAAGACAAAGCTGTTGTCCCCCTTATGGAACGGGCGATGAAAGATAAAAGCTGGGCGGTCCGAAGAACAGCCGGAGATGCCATAAGCGATTTAGGTTTTCCTGAATTCGAGCCGATCATGATTGAAACATTGAAAGACAAAAACAAACTTGTCCGCTGGAGAGCTGCAATGTTCCTGTACGAAGCAGGGACTGAAGCAGCGTTGCCCGCTTTGAAAGAGTCGGAAAATGATCCGGAATTTGAAGTGAAGCTGCAAATCAAAATGGCAATTGCCCGTATTGAACAGGGCGAAGAAGCAAAAGGTTCGGTTTGGAAGCAAATGACCGAAGCCCGCCAGGCGATAAAAGAAGATTGATGGCAGAACACTGGCCTCAGCCCGTTCCAAATGGTGCTGAGGCCAGTTTTTTTATGCAGATGGATCCGATGGAGAAAACAAAATGTTTCTCAAATCGGAGAAAGAGGTAAACTCCATTAAACACAAAGTATTTCACCGAGTGAAAGCAGCGGTGAAATGGGAGGGGTAAAACGATGGAATCAGACATCTACAGCATTGAACTGCTTCATCAGGGGAAATACGAATCATGGGAGTTCAAAGATGAAAGCGAGCGTGACGAGTTGTTCAATAAGGTGAAAAAAAGATACGCAGGCAAAGAAATCCAGGACAAAAACCATGCGGATGATCGGAATATTGTGCAACTGAGCGCTACGAGCCTGCATATCAAAGCGGGGAATGACGTGTCCCAGACCGTGCCATTTGAATGGTATGATTATGACGTGTTCGGTGAGATGCTGTCGTATATCAACAGCCAGTACACCAAACAAAACAAAAGCATTTCTTGATCTGACGAAAAAAGCCGATTTGTGCAGGGATTCTTCCCTCTTTGCCGAATAAGGAATAGAGAAAGGAGGGATACGATGCCAAAAAAGTTCAACTTGATTTACCATTTCGTGGACGGCGATACATGGGGGGGCGAAGAAGTGGATGTGCATGTAGCGGCAGATGAAATCTCCGATCATTTCACACAAAATCTTTGCCAGCCTGACGTGGAATTGGTCTCGCATTCAACAAACGAAAAAAAATTGGTGAAAGATCTAAAGTCGGTAGAATTAGTTTTCAGGTGGTGAGTGTCCTATTGGGCGCTCTTTTTTCATTTTTCTGGAGCTTCCAAAAGCGAACAAAAAGAGAAGATAAACCGAGAAGGCTAAAGGGGATTTTCTATACAAAAAGAAGCTGCAATAAACTGCAACTTCCGGTGCGCCTTGCATACTCCGCCAATCTAATAATTCTTCAATACATCGTCAATGGCCGAATTGGCCACCAGTTGGACGGAAATGATCTGATTGATGTTAAGAACCGCATGTTTGATATGGTTGACTGTTTTGCCGGTCTTGAATTTTACATCCTCCAATAGGATCGTTTCACTAAAATCCAGATCCTTCAGAAAGTGATTGTCCTGGCTTTTCAATTCAGATCTTGTATAGAAGTTGGCTTTGGAATAATTGATCGGTACAAGTTCATCCGCGTGCGCAGGTTCTCTTGTTTCTTCTTTGATCGCCAAAAGTTTGCCGAAATAAATGCCTGCCGGCGTGATGAACGATAAGGAGTTGTCCCGTCCAAACTCCCCTTCCATCGCCAGCCGAAGAACGTTGATGGTTTCTTGCATATTCCCCATGATGAGCACCTCCTTTCCCTTTAACAATTCGACAAGAAAAGGGATTTACCTACTGTTCTGGACAAAGTAAGATGGAATATTTCTGAATAGCAAATGCCCTTTTTGAAATGAGCGGGAGAAAAAAGAACCACGATATGAATCGATTGAATCATATATTTCTTATATTTTAAATATATTTCTATAGTTTTTAGTTCAGAATAAGCGTTACTTCCTTAAAAAAGTATGATAATCTAATATTAATGTTAAGGGGGATGCCTTGTGAATATTACGATCAAAGGAAGAACGTTAAACGAATCACGGAGTTATTTAGTAGCCAGGGAAATAATAAGAGAGACCGATGTGGAACATCCATTGGATGTCGAAGCGTTTCTCCAGGAATATACGATTGAAGAATGTGAAAAATCCATCATCCTTCGTCCTCCGACTGTCGAAGGCATACATATATCTTTGCTGAAGCCATCCAAATAGGGTGGCTTTTTTGATTGCAGCCTGAATGGGATCCTCAAGTAATTGGCATTGGAATTGATATTTCGGAAGCAGAGGGAAAGAAGGAGATTTTTGTATATGTCCAAGAGGGTTTATGTGAAGAAAAAAGACTACTGAAATTTTTAGATAATGGTGCTTTATAACTAACTAAAGCGTATAATATCCTTAGGTAAATTTTAGGAGGGAGTACGCAATGGAAAATATTTTATATCGTTTGACTACAAGTACGGAAGAACCTTCTGCAAAGGGCAAGGAGACACATTTAGATTATTTGGATTATGAAGAGGCTTTGTCATGCTACAACAAGGCTATCGAATCAAAAACTTCCGGCGAAGCGGATGTCCAGGCTTTTGAAAAACCATACCTGTTGGTCAAGAACGATTATGAAAGCAATCCTCGTGGGCAGTGGCATTGGTGCAATCTGAAAAATGAAGAAGGAGCTTTGTTCACGATGCGGATTGAGCCGATTCATTTTTTTGAGGCGGAATATTTTGCATCCGAAGACATTGAAGAAAGGTACAAAGCGATATACGGATATAAGGAAAACTCCTCCAGTTTTTTTACCCGGCTTTTCAAGCGCAGAAAGTGAATCCCCCTGTTCTGAGCATCGAAACAAATACTTTTTTCCACCTATGATGGAAGCACTAAACAATGACGGCTCAAGCGGAAAATTAGGAAACTGGTTCGCGGGTAGGTTAGAATAAAAGGAGAAAACGCTTTGAACCAGGCGTATTTGAATTTTAATGAAAGAAGGCGGAAACATGAATGCGTATGATGAATACATGAAAGGCATTGTTGCTCCAATGCGCCAGCAATTGACTGACGAAGGCTTCAAAGAATTATTGACTGCAGAAGAAGTGAATGAACATATGAGCGAAGCATCAGGAATCAGCCTGGTCGTCATCAACTCCGTGTGCGGATGTGCCGCTGGTCTTGCTCGTCCGGCTGTTATCGAAGCGGTAAGACAGGCTGATGCCAAACCAGACCACTTGGTGACCGTTTTTGCTGGCCAGGACAAAGAGGCGACAGCACAAATGCGCAATTATTTTGAAGAAATTCCACCGTCATCTCCGTCGGTAGCGGTATTGAAAGATGGCCAACTGGCTTACTTCATTCCGCGCGAGCAAATTGAAGGACATCCCGTCGATCATATACGCGAGCACCTAAAGCAGGTGTTGCAGCAGGTAGCTGCAGAGTGAAAACGGTTGTGACGACGGCGTACCGGACAACGGACGCCTTGGTAATGAAAGGCGGGATAATTTCCCGTGATTTAGGAGCCCCTTTTATAAGCCGCAACAAGCGTTCCGTCGGCAAACTGCATGAAGAATTGGGCGCTGATATCCTTGTTGTTGCAAAAGAACGCCTCGAGTTTTATCCGATGGGTAAAACCGAGCCGTTCTTTTTTCATCCCAATTCTTCTGCTTTTCGGACAAAACGCCCGCTAGAAGAAGACCCATTGATCGAAGTATCTGGCCTTGGAATCGGCGATTCGTTTGTCGACTGCACATTAGGCATGGCATCTGATGCCATTGTGGCCTCGCAATGGGTAGGGAACGAAGGGGAGGTGGTCGGTTGCGAGTCCCATCCGACAATTGCCTATGTCATTGGAAAAGGACTGGCTGCATATGACAAAATGCCGCATTTATCCGAAGCCATGAGGCGGATCCGCGTCATTCCGGCAGACGCCGTCGCATACTTGTCTTCGCTGCCGGACGATTCTGTGGACGTGGTTTATATGGATCCGATGTTCACTGAAGAAATTGCGGAAGCTTCAAATTTCCTGCCGCTCCGAGAGACTGCGGATATGGGGCAGCTGACTGGAGCCTGGGTAGGACAAGCGGTTCGGACGGCCCGGAAAAGCGTCGTGCTGAAAGCGCATTTCAGGTCAGGCGATTTTGAAAAGTACGGATTCAAAAGACGCGTACGGCCCAATACGAAATTCCATTATGGCGTCATCGATTGCCGTCCTGAAAAAGTTCCGGAATGAAACATGCCGGAACTTTTTTTCTGCTGAAACAAAAGAAGAACAAAAATAGCAGGCAGATCCGATTGCTTCGGGTCCGCCTGCTATTAAAACTTTTTGTGCATAATAAGTTTTCAGTCAGTTTTTCATATAGATCAATCTGTATAATGCAATGAAATCAAATATGCAAGCATGCCCAATAGGCCAAGCCCAGCCAATAATGAAGTATCCAAGAAATTTCCTCCTTTTTCGAAAAAACAGAGCTAAATGAATAACTTTATTGTACAATGAAATACAAGAAGATGAAACCTTTACCAATAAAATTCGTCTAAAATAGCAATGTAAAGTAAGAAATTGTTCAAAAATGAGGGTGATGTTGATGAAAAGCTGGTGGCAGAAATCACTGATGATTGCAGTGGCCGTCTTGACATTGGGCGCTATTTCCCCGAACCATACATTGTGGGAAACCATTCTTGACGATAAAGGTACACAAAAATCACATGCAGCCGCGAATGAAAGCAAAGACTATACTTATGACTGGGTCGATTTAAGCGAGTATTATGTTAACGGCCGGACAGTGATCGATTCGTTTTATCAAACTTCAGAAGAGCAAGCTTATATGAAATTCGGTTCCCGCATAGGACCGGTTATTCAAGGCCAATTCCAAACCGCAATATTGCCGAATATCCAGCAAGCGATCGATATGCATCTTGGCAGCCTTGGAGCAGAAAAGTTAAACCGGTTGGCCATCAGCGAAAAACCTGCTGGAGATTATGCTGAAAAAATATTTCACATTTACGACATCAACACTAAAAAAGATGAAATCCGATTCCATGTAAGAACAGAGAAAAAGCCTCAAGAAGGCTACTTTTTCAATTTCCATTATCATATTGCGGAAGACAATTACCAAAAACATTATGCCCTTGGCGATATTTATTGGTCGAAAGACACGCCGCCCAAGTGGCTTTCCTAAAAACCGTTACAGTTGTAACGGTTTTTTTTCGTAGTTTTTGTTATTATAAAAAGGATAACGGAGGGGAACAAATTATGAAACAATATTTAGATTTATGCGAACACATTCTACATAACGGAACAAGAAAAGAGGACCGTACCGGAACCGGAACGCTCAGCGTGTTCGGCTACCAGATGCGGTACAACTTGAATGATGGCTTTCCGTTGATGACAACAAAAAAAACGGCATTCCGGCTGATCGTTTCGGAATTGCTGTGGTTCATCAAAGGTGATACGAATGTCCAGACGCTGATCGCGGAAAACAATCATATCTGGGATGAATGGGCTTTTGCCCAGTGGGCCGAAAGCGAAGAATACGAAGGACCGGACATGTCGGACTTTGGCAGAAGGGCGCAAAAAGACCCGGAGTTTGCTGCGGTCTATAAAGAACAGATGACGATTTTCCAAGAAAAAATCCTGTCGGACGATTTGTTCGCGGAGAAATACGGCGATTTGGGGCCGGTGTACGGAAAACAGTGGCGCTCATGGGCGACAACGACGGGCGATACGATCGATCAGCTTCGCAACGTGATTGAAGCGATCAAAACAAATCCCGATTCCAGACGCCATCTCGTGACGGCGTGGAATCCGGAATTTGTGGACGATATGGCACTTCCGCCATGCCATACGATGTTTCAATTTTACGTGGCAGACGGCAAGTTATCCTGCCAGTTATACCAAAGAAGCGCAGATGTTTTCCTGGGCGTTCCTTTCAATATAGCTTCATACGCCTTGCTCACCCATCTAGTAGCCAGAGAATGCGGACTTGAAGTCGGGGATTTTGTCCATACGACAGGAGACACACATTTATACACAAATCACCTGGAGCAAGTAAAAGAGCAATTGACCCGGGAGCCGAAAAAGTTGCCTACATTAAAAATAAATGAAGAGATTGAGTCAATCTTCGATTTGACTCTATCGGATATTTCTATAGAAGGCTACGACCCGCATCCTAGAATTTCAGCTCCAGTGGCAGTATAAGGAGGAATAGGCATGATTTCGTTAATGGTGGCACATGATCCGAACCGGGTGATCGGCAAAGACAATCTACTGCCTTGGCATATCCCTGAAGATTTGGCATATTTTAAAAAGCATACACTTGGCAAAGGAATCGTCATGGGGCGCAATACCTTTGAATCTATAGGGCGCCCGCTGCCAAAGCGGCGCAATATTATAGTAACGCGCAATCCGGAATACCAAGTGGAAGGCGCTGACGTGGTCCACACGCTGGATGACGCCATCCGGTTAGCCTCAGAAGTTCATGAAGAAATTATGGTCATTGGCGGAGAAGAAGTTTTCCGGTCGGTTTTGCCGCGTGCGGACCGCCTTTATATCACAATGATCAAAAAACCGTTCGAGGGGGACACTTTCTTCCCCGAGTATGGAACCGAAT
>NZ_VOHD01000001.1 GCF_007859395.1 Planomicrobium sp. CPCC 101110
GTGGAGCCTAGCGGGATCGAACCGCTGACCTCCTGCGTGCAAGGCAGGCGCTCTCCCAGCTGAGCTAAGGCCCCATTGTAATGGTCGGGAAGACAGGATTCGAACCTGCGACCCCTTGGTCCCAAACCAAGTGCTCTACCAAGCTGAGCTACTTCCCGAACTGAAATGCTGAGGATGAAAAAAATATGGCGCGCCCGAGAGGACTCGAACCTCTAACCGCTTGATTCGTAGTCAAGTACTCTATCCAATTGAGCTACGGGCGCCTATCGGCAATGTGTTTTTCGCAAACAAAATGGTGCCGAGGACCGGAATCGAACCGGTACGGTAGTCACCTACCGCAGGATTTTAAGTCCTGTGCGTCTGCCAGTTCCGCCACCCCGGCATAGGGTCGGCTTGCATTGCGTTTGAAAAAATTGGAGCGGAAGACGGGGGTCGAACCCGCGACCTCCACCTTGGCAAGGTGGCGTTCTACCACTGAACTACTTCCGCAAAAATGGTGCGGGTGAAGGGAGTCGAACCCCCACGCCCGAAGGCGCTAGATCCTAAGTCTAGTGCGTCTGCCAGTTCCGCCACACCCGCGTGGCAATATTGAATTAAAATGGTGAGCCATGAAGGATTCGAACCTTCGACCCTCTGATTAAAAGTCAGATGCTCTACCAACTGAGCTAATGGCTCGTGCAAATGGTGCCGGAGAAAGGACTTGAACCCTCAACCTACTGATTACAAGTCAGTTGCTCTACCAGTTGAGCTACTCCGGCCAGGAAAAAAGAATGGTGGAGGATGACGGGATCGAACCGCCGACCCTCTGCTTGTAAGGCAGATGCTCTCCCAGCTGAGCTAATCCTCCGTTATGTATGCCCAGCGACGTCCTACTCTCACAGGGGGAGACCCCCAACTACCATCGGCGCAAAAGAGCTTAACTTCCGTGTTCGGGATGGGAACGGGTGTGGCCTCTTTGCCATCATCACTGGACTCTTTTTTT
>NZ_VOHD01000002.1 GCF_007859395.1 Planomicrobium sp. CPCC 101110
GAACACGGAAGTTAAGCTCTTTTGCGCCGATGGTAGTTGGGGGTCTCCCCCTGTGAGAGTAGGACGTCGCTGGGCACCAGAAAGAAAGTCAGAACCGTTTCCGGTTCTGGCTTTTTTTGCGTTCTTTGAAGTTTCCATAAAGCAGAAAGGAAGTGTATCAGCAGTTTGTTAGAGCAAAAGTTTTAATTTCAGTATAATAAAGCTAATCACAAACTATAAGGATGATCATATGAAACCGAAAAGACCGTTAGTAGAAGCTTTAATCAAATTCCAAAAGCAGGAGCCTATTTCATTTCATGTGCCGGGCCATAAAAATGGAGAGTTGTCGATGCTGCCGCAAGGGATGCGAAGTGCCCTTGCGTATGATTTCACCGAACTTACCGGCCTTGATGATTTTCACTATCCTCAAGAGGCAATTAAAGAAGCAGAGGAGCTGCTTTCGGAAGTTTATGGAACGGATCAAAGCTTTTTCTTGGTTAATGGCTCGACGGTTGGAAATTTAGCCATGGTGTACGCAGTATGCGAAGAAGGCGACGTGGTCATCGTACAGCGGAATTCTCATAAGTCGATTTTCCATGCTTTAGAGCTGACAAAAGTTAAACCTGTCTATATCATGCCCGAATGGGACGAACGGTCAAAATCGGCTATAGGCATCGCCTTAGAAGATATCCGAACTGCTGTAGCTCAGTATCCTGCAGCTAAAGCAGTTATCCTTACCTATCCCAACTATTATGGAATGGCGGCTGCAGATATGGAAGAAGTCATTTCCTTTTGCCATTCGCAGGGCATTCCGGTACTAGTTGATGAAGCCCATGGTGCTCATTTCCAGATTGGAAGCCCTTATCCCTTTTCGGCGTTAACAGCTGGTGCCGATGTGGTGGTGCATTCTGCGCATAAAACCTTGCCCGCTATGACAATGGGATCTTTTTTGCATGGCAAAGGAAATTTGGTGGATAGAAAGAAAATCAAAAAATACTTGAGGATGCTGCAATCAAGCAGCCCTTCTTATCTCATTATGGCTTCGCTGGACGATGCCCGTGCTTTTGTCCAAAGTTACGCCCCAGAAGACATACGGAACTTTGAAGAGAAACGCACTCAGTTTCTGGATAGCCTTGCCGCTATTCCACGTCTGGAAGTCTTCCAATCAGATGATCCGCTAAAGGTGATGCTTCGGATTCCGGGCTATAGCGGATTTCAGTTGCAGAAGTGTTTAGAGAATGTAAAGATTTACGCAGAATTAACTGATCTTTACCAAGTTATGTTAATCTTACCTTTATTGAAAAAAACCCAAACTTATCCTTTTGCTGAAATTCGAAGCCGCATCAAAGAGGCGGTTCATTCGGCTTTAACAGAAACGCCTGAAACCGTGTCAGTGAAAATGCCGATTAAGCAGGGGAAAATTAGTGTGCCGGAACTGTCTTTTGAGGAGATAGAAACAACGGACGGTGAATGGATTTTGTATACTGAAGCGCTTGGCAGAATCTCGGCCGCAATGGTCGTGCCTTATCCGCCAGGCATTCCGCTAATTTTGCCTGGAGAAAAATGGAATGTTGCCAAACTTGAGCAACTAATGGATTACTTGGCGACAGGTGCACAGATTCAAGGGGAGCACCGTCTGGCAGAAAAATTAATCTGTGTAGTTCCCCGTCAATGAAGCGATAATTTCTGCGAAGCGGGTATGCTATAGTATACGATATTCAAAAGAATAGGATGTGGCTATCAGCATGGACCAAGAAAAGTATGCAATTGTGGATATTGGGTCGAACACGATAAGACTTGTTATTTATACAAGAGATAAAAGCGGAAGGCTAGCTGAAACTGAAAACGTTAAAACGGTAGCCCGCCTGCGGAGCTATTTGTCGGCATCAGGCAAAATGAAAAGTGAAGGAATTGACGTATTGATCCATACCCTTCAAAGTTTCCAGGAGGTAACGAGGCACCACAACTTGAAAGAAGTAAAATGTGTGGCTACTGCGGCAGTCAGACAAGCAACCAACCAGGAAGAAATTCTAGAAAAAGTAAAAGAAAAAACGGACTTTTCAATCCGGATTTTATCGGAGTACGAAGAAGCCCATTACGGCTACTTGGCAGTAGTCAACTCGATGTCGTTCGAGAATGGATTTTCGGTGGATATCGGCGGCGGCAGTACCGAGTTGACTTTTTTTCAAAACCGGAAATTAATCTACTTTTACAGCTTCCCGTTTGGGGCGTTGTCGCTGAAAGAACAATTCATCAAAAACAATACACCGACTTCTGCAGAACTAAAAACGCTTCGTGCTTTTCTGAAGGAACAGTTCCAGACCTTGCCATGGATTCAAAACAAGAAGCTGCCTCTGATCGGCATTGGGGGAAGTGCCCGTAATATGGCGCAAATCCATCAAGAGCATATTGAGTATCCTTTAGCGGGAATCCATCAATATACTATGAAAGAAAAAGATGTCCAAATGATAAAAAACATGCTGCTTTCCATGGACTTCAGCGAAGTTCAAAAAGTGGAAGGGCTATCAAAAGACAGAGCGGATATTATTATTCCAGCTATTGAAGTTTTTGCTCACTTGATGCGCTGTATTGGAACAGACACTTTCGCTTTAAGCAGAAAAGGTTTGCGTGATGGAGTGTTTTATGAAGAGCTGACAAAAAATTATGAAGACGGCCTTTTTCCGAATGTTATTGAAGAAAGTTTCCATGATTTAGCAATTGATTATGATGTGAATTTGGAACATGCTGCCCAAGTAAGCGATAATGCAATTATGATTTCGCAGGAGATGGAGAAATTTGGAGCAGTTGCTTTAACGCCTGAAGATATGCGCTATATCAAATTTGGAAGCGCCGTTTATAATCTCGGTTCCTATATCGATGCAGATGCAAGCCATCAGCATACATTTTATTTATTGGCGAACCGTACGATTGACGGATTGCTCCATAAAGACCGGCTCATTATCGCCTTGATTGCTTCTTTCAAAAACAGGGAAGTTTTTAAACGCAATGCGGCTCTTTACCAAGACTGGTTTACAAAAGAGGAACTGGCAAAGTACAGTCTGCTCGGTGCAGTCATTAAGCTTGCATATAGTTTGAATACCACAAAACGGGATATAGTCGAAGAGATTCAAATAAATTTTGCCGATGAGGAACTCCTGTTTAAGGTTTATTGCAATAGCGATTGGACTCCAGAAGAGTATCAAGCGGAAAAGCAGAAAAAACATCTTGAAAAACTAGTGAAGAAACCTATTCAGTTTCAATTTGTTTCAAGCTCCTGAAAAGCTTTTTGGGGCCGGTTACAGCAATAGTTTTAAACCTACTATTCGTAAATAAAGGATGGCGGAAATTTTGAATACAGTAAACAAACACACTGTGGAACTAAATAATCCTTCTTACTACAACAATAGAGAACTTAGCTGGCTGGCATTTAATGAAAGAGTGCTGCAGGAAGCCCTCGATGAGCGCAATCCATTGCTGGAGCGTTTTAAGTTTCTAGCTATTTTCAGTTCGAATTTAGATGAATTTTTCATGGTTCGTGTTGCCGGATTGCAAGATCAAGTGAAAGTGAATTTCACGAAGCCGGAAAACAAGGCAGGGATGACCCCAAGGCAGCAGCTGAAAGAAATCTCCCAAAAAACACATCAATTGGTGGACCTTCAATATCATCTATTGAGAGACAAGCTGCTTTCCGAAGTTAAAAAAGAGGGCATCAAGCTTTTTAACATTGCTGACATAAGCAAAGAAGAACTCAAAGGCCTGGAATCTTATTTCGATGAGCAGGTTTTTCCGGTTTTGACTCCAATGGCAATCGATGCTTATCGGCCTTTTCCCATGCTGCTCAATAAAACCATAAACTTGGCTGTGGTGTTGGAGGACAAGGACAAAGAGGCGGAAAACCGGTATAAGACGGCAATTGTACAGATGCCGTCTGTATTGGACCGGATGGTGCCGTTAGAAGGGAAACACAGCAAAAAGCATTTTGTTCTTTTAGAAGATGTCATCGGCCATTTTATCAGCAAGTTATTTCATGGGTTCAAGGCAGTTTCCGTTTCTGTCTTCAGGATCACACGAAACGCGGATATGACCATACATGAAGAAGGCGCGCGCGATTTGTTGCAAGAAATTGAAAAGGAATTGAGGAAGAGAAAATGGGGAGCCGCTGTCCGGCTTGAAATTCAACAGCCGAGTTTCGATCCTACTGTTTTATCTCACTTGATGAAAGAGTTGGAAATTGGGAAAAACGATATTTACGAACTTGAAGGTCCGTTGGATCTTACGTTCTTGTTTAATTTTTACAAAAAATCGGAAAAAGGAAATCGGAAACTGGTCTATGAAAATAGGATTTCCCAAATGCCGCGTGACTTGGTTTCTGTCGAGAGCATCTTCGATCAAGTGATCCAAAGAGATGTTTTTCTGCATCATCCTTATGATTCATTCGAGCCAGTCATCGAATTTGTTTCAGAAGCAGCAGATGATCCGGACGTGTTGGCGATCAAGCAAACCCTGTACCGGGTAAGCGGCGATTCACCCATCATCAAAGCCCTTAAACGAGCAGCAGAGAACGGCAAGCAAGTGACGGTCCTTGTAGAGCTGAAAGCGCGGTTTGATGAAGAAAACAATGTGCAGTGGGCAAAAGAATTGGAACAGGCGGGATGCCATGTGATTTATGGCATCACTCACCTTAAAACCCATAGCAAAATTACGTTAGTGGTGCGAAGAAAAGAAGATCGCATTCAGCGGTTCGTCCATTTGGGGACAGGCAATTACAATGACCAAACCGCAAAGCTTTACACAGACATGAGTTTGTTTACAGCGAAAAAGGAATTCGGAGTTGATGCAACCAACTTCTTCAATTATTTAAGCGGTTATTCCGATAAGCTGGAATTTCACCATTTGTCTGTGGCTCCGTTTGGCATTCGCCAAGACTTTCTGGAATTGATCGAAAAGGAAATTGAATGCCATAAAAAGTACGGCAATGGGCGCATCATTGCAAAAATGAATTCTTTGACAGATAAAGTAATCATCAAAAAGCTATATGAAGCTTCAATAGAAGGGGTCCGCATCCAGTTGATCATCCGGGGCATCTGTTGCCTGAGGCCCGGCATAAAAGGAATTAGTGAAAATATTCAAGTCCGGAGCATTGTTGGGCGTTTACTGGAGCATAGCCGCATTTATTATTTTTACCAGAACGGTGAAGAAAAGACGTTTTTATCGTCGGCGGATATGATGACCCGCAATATGGAAAATCGGATTGAGATTTTGTTTCCGGTGTGCGACCAAGGCATCAAAGCTAAAATCAGGCACATTTTAGAAGTTTCCTTATTGGACAATGTAAAAGCCCGGGAACAAGACAAAGCAGGCGTGTATCACTATGTGAAAAGAGAAAAAGAAGAACCTGAAATCGAGTGTCAGGAGGTTTTATATACGGAAGCTTACCGATCGGCAGAGGAAGAGGAATAAAGGATCAGGTCAGCGGTGTAATGCTGTTCGAATTCCTGTATAGTTAAAGAAGCTAGATTAACAGGAATAGGGTGGATCAAGTAATGGGTTATTTAATTACGCTAGAAGGCGGAGAAGGTGCTGGGAAGACCAGTATTTTAAAGCGCCTGGTTCCGTTTTTGGAACAGCTGGGGCACCCGGTTGTTTCTACAAGAGAGCCGGGCGGCATCGAAATTTCCGAGCAGATCCGGAAAGTGATTCTGGACCAAAACAATATGAAAATGGATGCCCGGACAGAAGCGCTCCTATATGCTGCTGCCAGAAGACAGCACTTGGTTGAAAAAGTCATTCCGGCGCTTGAGGCTGGGAAAGTGGTATTATGCGATCGCTATATAGACAGCAGCCTTGCCTATCAAGGCCATGCCAGAGGACTCGGCATTCCAGAAATTTTATCCATCAACAAGTTTGCCATTGACAAGTACATGCCCGATTTGACATTGTATTTCGATATTCAGCCGGAAGTGGGCTTGTCACGCATCGAGAGTGATGGAAACCGGGAAGTGAACCGTTTGGATGTGGAGTCGATAAAGTTCCATAAAGCAGTTTGGGAAGGCTATCAAATGCTGGTCCAACAATATCCGGAGCGCATCCAAGTGATCGATGCAGACAATGAAATAGATGCGGTAGTGCAAGCTGCCCAAGAAGCGGTTCTTGCTTTTCTCGAAAAAAACAAAGAAAAAGGGGATCGCTGACAGCGGCCCTCTATTTTTTATGGCAAGCAACAGAAAATAAAAAAATCCTGCTGTGAACAGGGTGAAAATTCCTGTTCATGTTATACTTATATGGAAGAAATACAGAAAAGGAGTGAGTGCTGATGAAACTCGTCGTAGCAGTTGTACAGGACCAAGACAGTAACCGTTTATCCAATGCCTTAACAAAAAATGATTTCCGGGCTACCAAATTGGCCAGTACAGGAGGGTTTTTGCGCTCAGGAAATACAACTTTTTTAATTGGTGTAGATGACAGCCGCGTGCCGAAATTGATGGATTTAATCCGGGAAAATTGCCGTGCGCGTGAACAAATGGTTGCACCTGTATCTCCAATGGGAGGCAATGCGGACTCCTATATTCCGTATCCGGTGGAAGTCGAAGTAGGTGGTGCGACGATTTTCGTCTTACCCATCGAACAATTCCACCAATTTTAAACCGTAAGAACGATAGCAATGCCTCATGCAGCTCTTGGCAAAGGTTCTGCGTGATACCCGTGCTCCATCCGGAACACGGGATTTTTTACAAAGGCTGAAGGTGAAAATGTGCAAAAGACAATTGAAGAGATTCAAGAAATGCAGCCAGTCGTTATGAAAAGACTGCAAGGCGCCTATGAAAAAGACCGGCTGGCACATGCCTACCTTTTTGAAGGCCCAGCAGGCGCAGGCAAAAAAGAAATAACTCATTTTTTCGTTAAGCTTTTATTATGCGAAACTCCGGTAGAAAATGTTCCATGTGAAACATGCCGCAGCTGCCAGCTTTACAATTCGGGGAACCATCCGAGCATTGTTTTTATTGAACCAGACGGACAAAACATAAAAATTGACCAGATACGGGACCTGATTTTGACAATGAATAAAACCGGCTTGAATACTGGCCGTAAGATATATGTAATTCAAGAAGCGGATCGGATGAACAATTCTTCCGCGAATGCGCTGTTGAAATTTCTAGAGGAGCCGGAAATGAACGTAACGGCAATTCTTTTGACTGACCGGCTGAATGCCATTATGACAACCATTCGCTCCCGCTGCCAATTGGTTTCTTTTCAGCCATTGTCCCGACCGAAGCTGATGGAAAAGCTAATGGCCGACGGCATGACTGCATCCATGGCTGCGACGGTCAGTATGTTGACTCAAAGCGCGGAAGAAGCAGTCGAACTTAGTGCTGATGATCAATTTGCGCAAGCCAGAAAACTGGTTTTAAGAATGATTGAAGTTGCAGGAACGAATGTCCATGAAGCTTTGTTGATGGTCCAAGCGGACTGGCTTCCATTTTTTAAAGAAAAAGAAGATGCCGAAAGAGGGCTGGACATGTTATTATTTGCATATCGGGACATCGCTACAGTAAAAGCAGGTCTCGAAACTGTATGCACATATCCTGATATGGAAGAAATTTGGAAGCAGATGGCGCTTCAGCGTTCATTTAGCGCATTATCCAAGCAGTTGCAGGCCATATTGCAGGCCAAGCAGCAATTGCAGCGCAACATGAACCGGACGCTGCTGATGGAGCAATTAATGCTGAATCTGCAGGAGGGGTAGCAAGTGTATAATGTAATAGGTGTCCGTTTTAAAAAAGCGGGTAAAATATATTATTTTGATCCAGGAGAATTTGTGATCGAAAAAGACGATTATGTTATCGTCGAAACAACACGAGGCGTGGAATACGGCAAAGTGGTTGTCCCAGTCAAATCAGTCGGGGAAAATGACGTTGTCTTGCCGCTGAAGCAAGTGGTGCGCGTAGCAAGTGACCGCGACCGCCAACAAGTGGAAGAAAACCGGCTGGAAGCAGCACGGGCTTTTGAGCAAGGAACCGAAAAAATCGAAGAGCATCGATTGGATATGAAACTTGTCGATGTTGAGTATACATTTGACCGAAACAAAGTCATCTTTTACTTTACAGCAGAAGGGCGAGTGGATTTCCGGAATTTGGTGAAAGACTTGGCCTCTATTTTCCGTACACGGATCGAGCTTCGTCAAATCGGTGTGCGCGATGAAGCGAAAATGCTGGGAGGCATCGGACCTTGCGGCAGAATGCTTTGCTGCTCGACGTTTCTGGGCGATTTTGAACCGGTCTCCATTAAAATGGCGAAAGACCAGAATTTATCGTTAAACCCATCGAAGATTTCAGGCTTATGCGGCCGTTTGATGTGCTGCTTGAAATACGAAAACGATGAGTATGAATTGGCGAAAAAAGAAATGCCGGATGTAGGTACACATGTATCGACTCCAGACGGTGCAGGCCGTGTTGTAGGCATGAACATTTTGGAGCGGGTATTAAAAATCCGCTTGGCTGAGCAAGAACAAACATTGGAATATACGTTAGACGAGATATTGGACCAAGGAACGAGAGCGTGAGGTGGTTTGTGTGAAAGATAAAAACTTTTTGGACACGGTCATGGATTTCGAGCAGCAGCTCGAATCAATGCAGCAGCAATTCCGCGAATTGAAAGCGGTGGTGGCCCATACAATGGAGGAGCATCACGCTTTGCAGCTTGAAAATCACCATCTGCGCACACGCCTTGACGAGCTTCATAAGGCAGTTCCGGAAACTGCGGCAGTGGATCCGGTAAAACTGAAAAAAGCCGTTATGGATATAGGTGAAGGCTATGATAACTTGGCCCGCTTATACCATGAAGGATATCATGTGTGCCATGTGCATTTCGGCAGTTCAAGAAAAGGCGATGATTGTTTGTTCTGCTTGTCATTCTTAAACAAGCAAAATTGACGTTTGATAGATTACGATTAGAAAAATGAAAGGCTTCCGACACACTGTGTGGCGGCAGCCTTTTGCTATGTAAGAGGAGTTGAGCAAATGTTATTGGATGACGAAAGACTGGATTACTTGCTGGCGGAAGATTTGCGGATTATCCAAAGTCCGTCCGTATTTTCGTTTTCACTGGATGCTGTCTTATTGGCCCGTTTTGCATATGTTCCGCTTAAACGGGGAAGTATTGTGGATTTATGCACCGGCAATGGAGCCATCCCGTTATTTTTAAGCGCCCGGACCGAATCGCGCATTATCGGGGTGGAACTCCAGGAGCGGCTCGCCCATATGGCCCGGCGCAGCGTGGACTATAACGGCCTATCGGAACAGATTGAAATTGTCGATGGGGACGTCAAAAAGATTCCAGCGCTGCTTGGATTTGAAAAGCATGATGTTGTGACTTGCAATCCACCCTATTTTCCAGCACATGAAATGAGCGATAAAAATTTGAGCGAACATATGGCCATTGCACGCCATGAACTGCATTTGACACTTGATGAAGCGGTCCTTGCTGCGAGCCAATTGCTGAAACAAGGCGGAAAAGCGGCGTTTGTCCACCGTTCCGGCCGGCTCATTGATTTGATTGCGGCAATGCGTGCAAATCGGCTGGAGCCTAAACGCATTCGCTTGGTTTATCCGAAAGCAGGTAAAGAAGCCAATACATTGCTGATTGAAGGAATCAAAGACGGAAAACCGGATTTAAAGATTCTTCCGCCTTTAGTGGTCTATGGGGAAGACGGTGAATACACAGAAGAAGTGAGAGAATTGCTTTATGGAAACCGATAAGCATTTTTTTTATGTACTGGAATGTGTGGATGGTTCCTACTATGCCGGATATACGAATAATTTGGAGAAGCGGCTTGCGGCACATAACGCTGGAAAAGGCGCGAAGTACACACGCGCTAAAGGCCCTGTCCGAATGATTCATCAGGAAGCTTTCGATACGAAACCACAAGCGATGAAAGCGGAGTATGCTTTCAAGCAATTATCAAAACCACAAAAAGTCCGTTACATTGCGGAAGGAGAGAAGGGCACCCTATGAAATCTCAAAAAAGCTTTCAGGAAAAGCGCCCAACGCTATACCTAGTTGCCACACCTATCGGCAACTTGGAAGATATAACAGTCCGTGCGCTGCGGATCTTGAAAGAAGTCGATGTGATTGCGGCGGAAGATACGCGAAATACAAAGCAGCTATGCAATCATTTTGAAATACAAACAAAACTGACAAGTTATCATGAACACAATCAAGAAAGCGGGGGGTTTAAGATCCTTTCTTATTTAGGCGAGGGCAAGTCGGTGGCATTGGTCAGTGATGCCGGGATGCCTTGCATTTCTGACCCCGGCGAAGATGTGGTTAAACGGGTGATCGCCGAAGGATATCCGGTAGTGCCGATTCCAGGCGCAAACGCAGCACTCAGTGCATTGATCGTTTCCGGAATTTCCCCCCAGCCTTTCTTGTTTTACGGATTTATATCACGGAACAAAAAAGACCGGCAGGCGGAGCTTGAGAAATTGAGCCAAAAAGAAGAAACGCTTCTCTTTTATGAAGCGCCGCACCGCTTGAAAGAAAGTTTAAAAAGCTTACAAAAGGCTTTCGGAAACGAACGGAAAATCGTTTTGGCCCGAGAAGTAACAAAGAAGTTTGAAGAATTTTTAAGAGGCACTGTCGAAGAAGCTGTGTCTTGGTCAGAGCAAAACGAAATCCGTGGAGAATTCTGCATTGTAATAGAAGGAAACAGTTCTCCTGATCTTATTGAAAGCGAAGAATGGTGGGAGCAGCTGTCGATTGAAGAACATGTAAATGAATTGATGGAACGCAACAACCTGACTTCAAAAGAAGCGATTAAAGAAGTGTCGATTGCCCGTAAAATGTCAAAGCGGGAAATCTACCAGGCTTACCACATATAAAAAACGGAGCGCATGAAAGCGCTCCGTTTTTCTATATCAAACTTACTTTTTCAAGTTGTTTTGGATTTCTTTTACTAGCATTTCTGCACCTTCAGGGCTTAAAATCAATTTTCCGCCGACCAGCTGCATATTTTCATCCGAAACTTCGCCTGTTACTGCGCAAGTCATATTCGGTAAATACTTTTTCAATATAATTTTGTCATCATCTACATAAATTTCCAAAGCATCTTTCTCTGCAATTCCTAACGTACGGCGCAATTCGATTGGAATGACCACGCGACCCAATTCATCGACTTTACGTACAATACCTGTTGATTTCATCTAAATATCCCCCTTTAATGTTGTTTGCAAGAATTCGTCAAAATTCGACATTTACCACTTCTTGTCATAAATCATACCAAGTACTGGCAATTAGGTCAATAAAAAACTATCGAAATCATAATAAATTTTATGATTTCAGAACATAATTATGCTATTAATAATGACTTTTTCCATATTTTTTATATAAAATTTATGAAAGGAAAAATATTGAAGATAATATATTTCGACAGTTGAAATAATCTGTCGAAAAAAAACGCTTGAAATTGAAAGATTGTACAAAATTGGCGACTTCGTTAAAATAAGAACTATACAAAAAAACTGGAGGAATTTTTCGTGACTGCAAAAAAAAATACTTTTTATTTGACGACCCCGATTTATTATCCGAGCGGAAAATTCCATATTGGAACGGCGTATACGACGGTCGCTTCTGATGCAATTGTCCGCTATAAACGGTTAAGAGGTTTTGATGTCCGTTTCTTGACTGGAATGGATGAACATGGCCAAAAGATCGAAGAAAAAGCGCAAGAAGCCGGCATGGCCCCGCAGGAATATGTGGACGAAATGGCAGAAGCGGCGAAGAAAGTATGGTCGTTGATGGATATCACCTATGACGATTTTATCCGGACAACGGAAACGCGCCATAAAGAAGGCGTTGAAAAGATCTTCCAGACATTCCTTGACAACGGAGACATTTATAAAGGGGAGTATGAAGGCTGGTATTGCACACCATGCGAATCGTTTTATACGGAGGCGCAATTGGCAGATGGCAATTGTCCGGATTGCGGACGGCCTGTCCATAAAGTGAAAGAAGAATCATATTTCTTTAATATGAAGAAATATGCGGATCGCCTTCTTGATTATTATGAGAATCATGTTGAATTTATCGAACCTGAATCCCGCAAAAATGAAATGATCAACAATTTCATCAAACCGGGATTGGAAGACTTGTCGGTTTCCCGCACCTCTTTCGATTGGGGGATTCCAGTTCCTGGAGATCCGAAGCATGTTATTTATGTGTGGGTTGACGCTTTGTCGAATTACATTACATCACTCGGCTATGGTTCCCAGGACGAATCGTTGTTCAATCAATATTGGCCGGCTGACGTTCATGTAGTTGGAAAGGACATAGTCCGTTTTCATACGATTTATTGGCCGATTTTCCTGATGGCGCTCGATCTGCCATTGCCAAAGAAGATTTTCGCCCATGGTTTTATCATGATGAAAGATGGAAAAATGTCGAAATCCAAAGGCAACGTTGTATATCCCGAAATGCTGGTTGATCGATATGGGTTGGATGCAACGCGTTACTTCTTATTGCGTGAATTGCCGTTTGGTTCGGACGGTGTCTTCTCACCAGAATCTTTTGTTGAACGGACGAATTTTGATTTGGCCAACGATCTTGGAAATTTGTTGAACCGTACTGTATCAATGATCAACAAGTATTTTGACGGAACTATCCCGCAAGTAGAGGGTTACCAAACAGAGTTTGACGAAACGCTGCAAGATGTGGCAAAACAAACAATCCGCACATACGAAGAACATATGGAGAAAATGCAGTTCAGTATTGTTCTAAGCGAAGTATGGTCATTGATTTCTAGAACCAATAAATATATCGATGAAACACAGCCATGGGTACTGGCAAAAGACGAAGCCTCTAAAGGCCAGCTTGCTTCAGTAATGGCTCATCTTGCTGAAAGCCTGCGCTTGACTGCTGTTATGCTCCAGCCGTTTTTGCCGAATGCGCCAAAACAGATTATTGAACAGCTCGGCTTAACAACTGACCAGCTGGCGTGGGAAACGCTTGAGAAATTCGGCAATATTCCTGCCGGCACAAAAGTAACGGAAAAAGGAACGCCGATCTTCCCGCGTCTTGAAGTCGAGCCGGAAGTAACATACATCCGGGAACAAATGCGCGGAGGTGCATCTCCTGCTGCAGAGGAAGAAGCGGCAGAAGAAATTGTAGAGGTTCCAGATGTACCAGAAATCACGATTGATGAATTCATGAAAGTAGACTTGCGGGCAGCGACGGTTCTTGCTTGTGAACCCGTACCGAAAACCACAAAGCTTCTGAAGCTTCAAGTGGACTTGGGTTATGAGCAGCGGCAAGTGGTTTCGGGCATTGCGGAACATTACAAGCCGGATGAATTGGTCGGCAAGCGAGTAGTCGTTGTTGCCAACTTGAAGCCGGTCAAGTTGCGCGGCGAATTATCGCAAGGCATGATTTTAGCTGGCCAAAAAGATGGGTATTTAACGTTGACAGCTGTTGATGAAAAACTGCCAAACGGCGCTCAAATCAAATAAGCTTCAAAAAAGCAGCCTGCTCATAGAGCAGGCTGCTTTTTTTAGTTTGGAGCAGTTTTTCATTCCTATAAAAAAAAGATAAAATGCCAGTGTGAAATGTATATGAAAGTTTTCCAATCAAATATATTTATCAAAATTTGAAAAGAAAATAGTTTAATGGGTATTTAGTTATACTTAAAATTCTATTTTTTGAGGTTTGACACAAAGATAACATCTTTTGTTATACAAATGTAATGTTTATGTGAAGAAAGAAACAAGGGAAACCATTAAAATAGATTTTAATGTGAGGAGAATGATGAATGTTTATCGATACCCATGTGCATTTGAATGCAGACCAATATGATGAAGATTTAACAGAAGTCATTGAACGGGCAATAGAAAACAAGGTAACAAAAATGGTAGTCATCGGTTTTGACCGCAAAACGATCCAACGGGCGATGGCGCTTGCAGAAAAATATGAGTTTATTTACGCGGTCGTCGGTTGGCATCCAGTAGATGCCATAGATTGTACGGATGAAGATTTACGATGGATCGAAGAACTGTCAGCTCACCCGAAAGTGGTAGGCATTGGAGAAACGGGCTTGGATTACTACTGGGACAAATCCCCGAAAGAGGTTCAACAAGAAGTATTCCGCAAACAAATCCGCCTCGCAAAACGAGTGAACTTGCCTATTATCATCCATAACCGGGATGCAACAGAAGATGTTTTACGCATTTTAAAAGAAGAAGACGCAAGAACAACGGGTGGTGTTATGCATTGCTTTGGCGGCAGCGTTGAAACGGCACACGAAAGTATAAAAATGAATTTCATGATTTCGCTCGGTGGACCGGTAACATTCAAAAATGCCAAACAACCGAAAAAAGTCGCAGAAATGATTTCGCTTGATCATTTGATGATTGAGACAGACGCACCTTATTTGGCGCCGCATCCTTACCGAGGAAAACGCAACGAGCCATCGTATGTGCCGCTTGTAGCTGAAGAAATTGCTCGTTTAAAAGGGATTTCGGTAGAAGAAGTGGCTGAAGCAACAACACGCAATGCAGAGAAGTTTTTCAAGTTATTTTAAAAAGTGACAAAATATGAAAGACTCGTATAAGTTGACACCTTGAATTTGGAGCTATACAATCACACAGGTGAATAAGGAGGAGTTATTTTGTCAAAAGAAGCAAATAATAGTAAAGCTGCAAAATCCTTTAAAGGCAAATCGCTGGCGGTTTCAATTGTTACCGTATTGATGTTTGCAGCTGTTTTAACTTTCGCTATATACGAAGGAACAAAAAATACGATTACCATAAACGCTAATGGCAAGACCGAAGAAGTGAAAACCCATGCCAAGACGGTGGGGGAATTCTTGAAAGAACAAGAAATTGAAGTTGCAGAAGATGATTACTTGAGCCAGTCGGCAAGTGCTGCGATCAAAAGCGATACTAAAATCGAATGGGATAAAGCGGAACAGTATACTGTGACAATCGATGGAGAAGCTAAAACTGCTTGGACCACAAAAAATACCGTAGCGGATATTCTGGCTAAAGCTGAAGTTGAAGTTTCAGAATATGATAAAGTTTCACCTGCACTTGAAGAAGAAGTAGATGAGGACACAGCAATATCTGTAGAAAAAGCATTTGAGGTCACGATCCTTGATGGTTTGGAAAAGAAACAGGCATGGTCCACTTCGACTACGGTCGCTGACTTTTTAAAACAGCAAAAAGTCTCTTTAAGCGAACTTGACCGAGTTGAAAAAGGAATGGATGAATTGGTCCTTCCGAATTCTGAAGTCAAAATAGTTCGCGTCGAAAAGGTCACCGATGTAGTGGAAGATTCTGTAAAATTTGCGGTCGAAACGAAAAAAGATTCTTCTCTTCTAAAAGGGAAAGAAAAGCTTGTCCAAAAAGGGCAGCAAGGCATCGTTAAGAAAACATATGAAGTTGTAAAAGAAAACGGCAAAGAAGTAAAACGTGATCTTAAAAAAGAAAAAGTCGTTAAAGAGCCGAAAAAACAAATTACCGCAGTCGGAACTAAAGTTGTAGTAGCTGCTGTTTCCCGTGGCAAAGACACAACACCAGCTGCTGAAAAAGAAACTGCTCAAGCGAAGACGGTAAAAGCATCGGCGCCTGCCAAAAAAGAAGTATCGGCAGCCCCTAAAGCGGCTCAAGCATCCGAGCCAGCTGGCAAAGAGATGATCGTCTCTGCAACAGCGTACACGGCAAGCTGTGCCGGCTGTTCAGGCATTACGGCAACAGGCATCAATTTGAAAGCAAACCCAGGTCTCAAAGTGATTGCAGTGGACCCTAACGTTATTCCACTAGGCTCAAAAGTATGGGTGGAAGGCTATGGCCATGCTATTGCCGGCGACACAGGCGGAGCAATCAAAGGAAACAAAATCGATTTGTTTGTAGCTGATCAATCAGCAGCGCTGGCATTTGGCCGCAAGCAGGTGAAAATTAAAATACTCAATTAATGCAAGGATGAAAAAGCTTTCTTGGGGATTCCCAGGAAAGCTTTTTCTTTTTACAGGGTTGTTCGGCAACGTGTAAAATAGACAGGAAGTCTGGAAATGAGGATGACGAATGAAAATAAGCGAAATTATTGTCGTTGAAGGCAAAGATGATACGGTTGCTGTCAAGCGGGCCGTAGAAGCCGATACTATTGAAACTAACGGATCGGCTTTGTCGGCAGAAACGCTTCAGCGGATCGCTCATGCTCAGCAAAAGCGTGGAGTGATAGTTTTTACCGATCCTGATTATCCGGGAAGAAGAATCCGTGCTATTATTGAAGAACATGTGCCTGCGGTGAAGCATGCGTTTTTAGCTAAAGAAAAGACGATCGCCAAGAACGGCAAGGGGCTTGGAATTGAACATGCTTGCGATGAAGATATCCGGGATGCTTTGTCGAAGGTTTATACGCCAATGCAAAAAGAGCTAGCGGTTGAAATCACGATGGAAGACTTGATCGATGCCGGGTTGGTTGCCCATCCAAAAGCTAAACAACGCCGGACACAATTGGGAGACATGCTTCAGATTGGCTATACCAACGGAAAGCAGCTTCAAAAACGGCTCCACATGTTCGGCATTTCCAAAAGCCAATTTATCAAAGCGGTGCATGCATTAAACCAGGAGGAACTGTCATGATTAAAGATATTGCTACACCCATACGCACGCAAGAAATAATGGCGAAGCACGGATTGACCGTAAAGAAAAGCTTGGGGCAGAACTTCTTGATCGACCCTAATATTCTTCGGAAAATTGTCGGTCAAGCCAAATTGACAAAACAGTCTGCGGCCATTGAAATAGGGCCGGGAATCGGTGCTTTGACTGAGCATTTGGCTAGAGAAGCCGGGAAAGTGCTGGCTTTTGAAATTGATCAGCGCTTGCTGCCGGTACTTGACGATACACTTTCTCCATATGACAACGTTTCTATCATTCATTCGGATGTTTTAAAAGCCGATGTGAAAGCGGCCATCGAAAATGAATTGGCGGGCTATGAAGACATTATGGTGGTAGCGAATTTGCCTTACTATGTAACAACCCCTATCATTTTAAAACTGCTGCTTGAGAGTTTGCCGATCAGAGGCTTAGTGGTCATGCTCCAAAAAGAAGTGGCAGAGCGGATTACCGCAAAACCAGGAACCAAAGCTTACGGCTCTCTGTCAATTGCTATTCAATATTACACAGAAGCGGAAATGGCATTGACAGTTCCAAAATCCGTTTTTCTTCCGCAGCCGAATGTCGACTCTGCTGTAATCCGGATGATCAAAAGGCCACAGCCGTTAGTGGAAGTGATTGATGAAGATTTCTTCTTCACGGTGACACGCAGCTCGTTTGCACAACGACGCAAAACGATTTTGAATAACTTGCAAGTGGGCATGCCAGAAGGCAAAGCGAAAAAAGACTTGATCCTGAAAGCTTTGGCTGAAGCGGAAATCGATCCGGCACGCCGCGGCGAAACCTTATCCATCGAAGAATTTGGGCAATTAGCAAACAAATTGCATGCATATTTCCGTTAAATATTAGGCTTTGTTGCAGATTTGTCAAAGACCTTCGAACTGTGGAGATATTTCGGATAAAAAAATATTGACAGCTCCTATAGCACGCTGATAAAATTATAAATTTATTTTGACTTATTACTTGATTTATGTTAATGTTTGTCTATAGTGAGGTGTAGACAAGATGCCCAAAACTTTGGCGGATATTAAAAAATCGTTGGATCTACATGTAGGAAAACGATTGCTTTTGAAGGCAAACGGAGGTCGCAAGAAAACGGTCGAACGCAGTGGAATTTTGCGCGAAACGTATCACTCCGTGTTCGTGATTGAACTAGATCAAGATGAGCATGCATTTGAACGTGTGTCTTACAGCTACGCAGACATTTTAACAGAAGCAGTAGAAATTACTGTAGAAGAAGGAACAGCAGACGAACTTGTTGTTAGATAATGAACTTTATTTTCATATTTTTCAAATCCGCGAACTGTTACTTTCATCAGTTCGCGGGTTTTTTTGTTTCTTTACTGCATTTCTCCCCAATTCCTTGTGTTGTGTTAAAATAGTTTTCATTAGACTATAAAAGGAGGCAGTGGGATGCTCTACGTGAAGGCGCCTGCCAAAATCAATTTAACATTGGACGTGTTGTACAAGCGTCCAGACAATTACCATGAAATCGAGATGATTATGACCACAGTCGACTTGTCTGACCGTATAGGGTTGATGGGGACGGCAAAAGGCATACATATTGAATCGGCAGACCGTTTTGTTCCGAATGATTCCCGGAACTTGGCTTACCAAGCCGCTCAATTGATCAAAGACACATATAATATTTCAACAGGGGTCATCATCCATTTAGACAAACAGATTCCTGTGGCTGCTGGATTGGCCGGTGGAAGCAGTGACGCGGCTGCTACTTTGAAAGGGTTAAACAAATTGTGGCAGCTGAACTTGTCACTGGATGAATTAGCGGAACTCGGCGCTAAAATCGGCTCCGATGTTTCTTTTTGTGTGTACGGGGGAACAGCTTTAGCAAAAGGACGCGGGGAAATCATCCAGGAGTTGCCTGCACCGCCGAATTGCTGGGTTATTTTAGCCAAGCCGACCATTGGAGTTTCTACTGCCGACGTATATGGCGCTTTTGATCCCTCCAAAGCGGAGCACCCGAACACACAGCAAATGATCAAAGCACTGGAGACAGGCGATTATGAGGCGATGTGCGACAATCTTGGCAATGCACTTGAGAGCGTAACTTTAAATCTTTATCCAGAAGTTTCGCAAATCAAAGAGCAGATGAAAAAGTTCGGCGCTGATGCTGTGCTGATGAGCGGCAGCGGACCCACTGTATTCGGACTGGTACACCAAGAAGCCCGCATTCCCCGCATCTATAACGGATTAAGAGGCTTTTGTTCCGAAGTTTATGCTGTCCGTTTGATTGGCGAACGAGATTCTCTTGCCTAAACACGTATATTTATGGTAAGTTTTCATTAAATTATTCGTGTTTAGGAGAGTGCAAGATGAAGTGGAAACGAAGCGAACGATTAGTTGACATGACGCATTATTTGTTAGAACATCCACATAAACTAATTCCGCTTACATATTTTTCGGATTTGTATCAATCTGCCAAGTCGTCGATCAGCGAAGACCTGGGGATTGTTAAGGAAACGTTTGAAGAAAAAGGCATTGGCCTGCTGCTGACTGTGCCTGGAGCAGCAGGCGGGGTAAAGTATGTCCCTAAACTTCATGTGGATGAGATCAAAACCATTATAGATGAATTAATGGACGAGTTAAGCCATTCAGACCGTCTATTGCCCGGTGGGTATCTTTATATGACCGATGTGTTAGGCAACCCGGATATGATGAACCGGGTCGGCAAAGTATTTGCCACCGCGTTTGCCAATGAGAAAATTGATGTCATTATGACAGTGGCCACTAAGGGAATTCCGATTGCCCACGCCATTGCCCGCCATTTGAATGTTCCCGTTGTCATTGTGCGGCGAGACAGCAAGGTGACGGAAGGGTCTACTGTGAGCATCAATTATGTCTCCGGTTCATCGCGGCGCATTCAAACGATGGTGCTGTCCAAGCGCAGCATGAAAAGCGGACAGCGCGTATTGATCACAGATGACTTTATGAAAGTCGGCGGCACGATGAATGGCATGAAAAACTTGCTGGAGGAGTTTGAATGTACATTGGCGGGTGTCGCAGTATTGGTAGAGGCGGAACATGCGGATGAACGGCTTGTCGAAAACTATTTATCATTGGTCAAACTGCATGAAGTGAGCGAAAAAGAACGGACTATCGCTTTAGAAGAAGGAAACTACTTTTCTAATGGAGGAATTTGAGATGAAATATGTAGCGACAGACAAAGCACCAGCAGCAATCGGACCTTACTCGCAAGGAATTATAACAGGGGACCTGTTCTACAGTTCAGGACAAATTCCGCTGACGCCAGCCGGCGACATTGTTTTAGGCACTATCGAAGACCAGGCGCATCAAGTGTTCGCTAATTTGAAGGCGGTGCTGGCAGAAGCAGGTTCTTCGCTTGAACAAGTAGTGAAAACAACGGTATTCATCAAGAATATGGATGATTTTGCTTTGCTGAACGAAGTCTATGCTTCTTATTTCGGTGACCATAAACCTGCGCGTTCAACAGTGGAAGTGGCCCGCTTGCCGAAAGATGCAAAAGTGGAAATTGAAGTAATCGCAAAAGTGACAAACTAAACCGCCTTTTAGGCGGTTTTATTTTTCGGGAATGTTAATTAAATTTTCTAATAAATTTTGTAATTTATGAAGGAGATTAGTCCTTTCCGGCGAATACTTTACAGAGCTTCATAAATAACATCTGGGAGAGGTGAGAAGAAATGGAAGTTACCGATGTGAGATTAAGGCGGGTACAGACAGAGGGCCGCATGAGGGCAATCGCTTCTATCACATTAGACAATGAGTTTGTAGTCCATGATATTCGAGTGATTGATGGCAATGAGGGGTTATTTGTGGCAATGCCAAGCAAACGGACACCTGATGGCGAATTCCGGGATATAGCCCATCCGATCAACTCAGGTACACGGAGCAAACTTCAAGACGCCGTTTTAACTGCATACGAACAAAGTGAAAATGATCCGGTTTTTGAAGAAGCCGGCGTTTGACTACTGCAACTCAAAGAGCCTTCTGCATGGATAGGGCTCTTTTTTTGTTGCGCTCTCGCAATGTCAGACCTTGGAACCTTGAATTGTCAAGGTTTTTCCGCTATAGTCAATAAGGAAATATTAATAATTTAATCATTAATCAGCTAAATAATCACGATAAAGAACTACTTTAAAATTAGACGATGGAGGTTTAGGGATGAATACATATGCAGTAATTTTAGCAGCAGGCCAAGGGACGCGCATGAAGTCGAAACTCTATAAAGTGCTTCACCCTGTATGCGGGATGCCGATGGTTGAGCATGTAACAGAAAATGTCAGCCAGCTCGGCGTTGAAAAAATTGTTACAATCGTGGGCCATGGCGCAGAAAAAGTTCAGGAGCAGTTAGGGGCTAAAAGTGAATATGCGCTGCAAGCCGAACAGCTTGGAACAGCCCATGCGGTCCAACAGGCAGCTTCGTTGATAGAAGGAAAGCCTGGCACGACTTTGGTCGTTTGCGGAGATACGCCGCTTATCCGGCCGGAAACGATGCAAGCTTTGCTTGATCACCATAATGCAGAGAGAGCAAAAGCGACAATCCTTACCGCTATTGCTGACAATCCGACAGGATATGGCCGTATTTTGCGCAGCGAAGCGGGAAGTGTTGAACGAATTGTAGAACAAAAAGATGCATCGCCTGAAGAGCAGCTTGTGACAGAAATCAATACCGGAACTTATTGCTTTGACAATGAATCTCTTTTCGAAGCTCTCAAGCTTGTATCAAATGACAATGTACAGGGCGAATATTATCTGCCGGACGTTATTGAGATTTTGCAAAAACAGGGCGAAACGGTGGCTGCGTTTGCAACCGACAGTTTTGAAGAGACGCTGGGAGTCAATGACCGTGTAGCGTTAAGTGAAGCAGAGCGCATCATGCGCGCGCGCATTGCTGAAAAACATATGCGCGCCGGCGTATCGATTATCGATCCAGCCTCCACATATATCAGTATGCAAGCGGAAATCGGCAGAGACACGGTTCTTCAACCCAATGTCATGATCGAGGGCAGCGCGAAAATCGGGGAAGATTGCTTTATTTCTTCTGGCACAACGATTTCCAACAGCGTCATTGGAGACCGTACAAGCATCCGCTCCTCGCATGTTTACGACAGCGTAGTAGGCGAAGATGCAGCGGTAGGGCCGTTTGCTCATCTCCGTCCCGAAAGCAGCTTGGGCAATGATGTGAAAATCGGCAATTTTGTCGAAGTGAAAAAAGCGTCTCTTGGCAACAACAGCAAAGTTTCCCATTTAAGCTATATTGGCGACGCAGAAGTTGGCACAAACGTCAACATCGGATGCGGAACCATTACAGTCAACTATGACGGCAAAAACAAGTACATGACTACAATTGAAGATGACTCGTTCATCGGATGCAATTCGAACCTGATTGCCCCTGTAACTATCGGCAAAGGATCGTATGTAGCCGCAGGGTCAACCATTTCGAAAAATGTGCCAAGTGATGCATTGGCAATCGCAAGGGCTCGCCAGGAAAACAAAGAAGGCTATGTCGCCAAATTAAACGGGAAAAAATAGGAGGGCTCTCACTCGATGGGTTATCAAAATACAGATGATAAGCTGAAAATCTTTTCATTGAATTCGAATCAGCAGCTTGCAGAAGAAATTGCGCAAAACGTAGGTATTCCATTAGGAAAATGTTCTGTAACAAAGTTCAGTGATGGCGAAATCCAAATCAATATTGAGGAAAGTATTCGGGGCTGTGATGTGTTCATCGTACAATCGACTTCTGAACCGGTCAATGAAAACTTGATGGAGCTACTGATTATGGTGGATGCAGTAAAACGCGCGTCCGCCCGCACAGTCAACGTAGTGATTCCTTATTACGGATATGCACGCCAAGACCGCAAGGCCCGTTCACGTGAACCGATTACAGCGAAACTTGTTGCGAATTTGTTGGAAACTGCAGGGGTGACGCGTGCAATTGTTTTAGACTTGCATGCACCTCAAATTCAAGGGTTTTTTGATATTTTGATCGACCATCTATTAGCTGTGCCCCTTCTTTCCGAATACTTTATAAATGACAGCGGCATTGATTTGTCGAACGTCATCATTGTGTCGCCGGACCACGGAGGAGTGACTCGCGCCCGGAAAATGGCGGATCGCCTAAAAGCGCCAATCGCTATTATCGATAAGCGCCGACCTCGGCCGAATGTGTCAGAAGTGATGAACATTATCGGGAATGTCGAAGGCAAAACGGCCATCATCATTGATGACATCATCGATACTGCGGGTACAATGTCGCTTGCCGCCGGGGCGTTGATTGAAAGCGGAGCGAAAGAAGTTTATGCATGTTCTACGCACCCGGTTCTTTCAGGACCGGCCGTTCAACGGATCAACGATTCGGTGATCAAGGAATTGGTCATCACTAACTCCATCGCTCTGCCGGAACACAAGAAATCCCCGAAAATCAAGCAATTGTCTGTAGCGAAATTACTGGCGGAAACGATTGTCCGCGTCCATGAACAAAAATCTGTAAGCACCCTTTTCGATTGACTACCAGCTCGGCTGTGCCTAAACTATGTTTGCGCTTCTAGGCGTTAGGGTATTTATCCATTATGTACTTAACTAATGGAGGGTGACTTAAATGACTGGAAAAATAACGGCACAAAAACGAGAAAGCGGAAAACCACATTCAGTATTAACTGATTTGCGAGGAAAAGGGGAAGTCCCGGGCGTGGTCTACGGCTATCAAGTAGAAACTACGCCGATTTCAGTCTCTGAAATCGATTTGATCAAAACTTTGCGTGAATCTGGACGCAATGGAGTCATTAGTTTAGAAGTAGACGGAAAAACGATTAACGTTGTATTGAGCGACTACCAAATGGATGCATTAAAAGGCAGTTTCAAGCATGTCGATTTCTTGGCAGTCAATATGTCCGATGAGCTGGAAGTTTCGGTAGCAGTCCATACAATTGGTGAATCTGCGGGCGAAAAAGAAAGCGGCGTTTTGAACCAGCCAAACCGTGAAGTAACAATCAAAGTAAAACCAGCGGATATTCCAGATGCTTTGGAAATTGATGTGACCACTCTCGCAATTGGCGATCATATCACTGTAGGCGACATTCGCAACACCGTCTCGTATGAGATTTTAGAAGATGATGACTTTATCTTGGTTTCCGTTACAGCACCGCGTACGGATGAAGAGCTTGAAAGCCTTGAAACGCCGACTGGCGAAGACGCTGAACCGGAAGTAATCGGGGAAGATGCTCCAGGCAAAGAAAACGAAGCATAAATGACACAATGAAATAAGGGGCTGTCAGTCGACAGTCCCTATTTTTTTATTTAGCGGAGGCTTATGGTAAAATAGAGGGCAGTGAAAAGCAAAGGAAGAGTTATGATGAAATTGATAATCGGGCTAGGAAATCCTGGCAAAACATATGCCGGAACACGGCACAATATCGGATTTGAAGTGATAGATTTTTTAGCGGACAAATGGAACTCTCCTTTGACGCAATCAAAATTCAAAGGGATGTACTCTGTTATCCATCGGCCTGAAGGCAAAGTTATGCTTTTGAAGCCCCTTACTTATATGAATCTGTCAGGGGAAGCGGTAGGTGCTTTAATGGACTATTACGATATTGCCATTGAAGATATCGTAGTCATCTATGACGATTTGGATTTGCCGACAGGACAGCTTCGGCTGCGCCAAAAAGGCAGTGCCGGCGGCCACAATGGGATCAAGTCGCTTATTCATCATTTAGGCAGCCAGCAATTCAACCGGATGCGCATCGGCATCGACCGGCCGCCGGCAGGCATGAAAGTGCCTGATTATGTATTATCGCGGTTTTCTAAAGATGAAGCCCCGGAAGTGGAGGAAGCAGTTAGAAAAAGTGCTGAGGCATGCGAATTCTGGCTGTCGAAACCGTTCATAGAAGTCATGACTAAGTTCAACGGAACATAATCTCGCTTTGGCGCAAATTGCGTCCAGAGCTTTTTTCTGTTTCTTCTATCTTTTTGCTTGGCCAAGATTCGAAGTGCCTGACAAGAGGTATAACCCTTAATATAGTAAGTTTCACTTTTAACCGGAGAGGAGGAATCTTCATGGAACATATTCTACAAGCGTTTTCAGAGGATTCTCATACAAAGCGATTTATTGCAGATTTGAAAAAAGGGCAGGATCACCAGTTGATTTCAGGACTTTCGGGCAGTGCCCGGTCGATTTTTTATCAGACGGTCTGGTCGCAAATGGAACAGCCCTTGTTGATTGTTACGCCGAATTTGCTGCATGCGCAGCGTGTTTATGATGATTTGATTAAATTAGTCGGTGAAGACAATGTCCGTTTATACCCGGCAGATGAATTGATTGCGGCAGACATTTCCTTTTCAGGACCTGAACTTAGGGCGCATCGGATCGATACGCTTGACCACATGAAAAACATTGGCAAAGGCATATACGTCACGCCGGTTGCCGGCATGCGGAAGCTGCTGCCCTCAAAAGCGAAATGGGATGCTTCCACACTCCATACCGCGGAAGGAGAAGAACTCGATACACAGGAGTGGCTGTCGAAATTGGTAGCGATGGGCTATTCGCGTACGCCGATGGTGACCACACCAGGAGAATTCGCCTTGCGCGGAGGGATACTCGATATATATCCATTGAATTTTGAGCATCCGGCCCGCATTGAGCTGTTCGACACCGAAGTCGATTCTATCCGCCTGTTTTCAGCGGAGGATCAGCGGTCGCTCGAAAAATTGCGGTCCTTGCGCATTCTGCCGGCAAGCGAGCTGGTACTGTCAACGCTTCAGCAACGAAAGTTGGCAGATCAATTAGAAGACCAGTTGGCCCATACACTGAAGAAAATAAAAGCCGAAGAAACAAAAGAAGCTTTGCTTATGCATATCCAACATGATATCGACATGCTGCGCCAAGGAGATATACCGGACGGTGTGGCGAAATACGCGGCTTTGGTTGAAGAACAATCCGCCTTTTTAGGCGATTATTTTCCTGAGGACGGCTTTGTCTTTTATGACGAACTGGGGCGCATCCAGGAAATGACGGAAACGCTGGAGCGGGAAGAAGGCGACTGGATTGTCTCGCTGCTTGAAGAAGGCAAGTTCCTTCACGATGTCCACTTGGCTTACTCATTCCGTGAAGTCCTTTCTCGTTCAAAACAGAAAATGACATTTTTATCGCTTTTTGTCCGGACTTTCCCCATGGTGTCCGTGAAAAAATCCGTGGCCTTTTCAAGCAAGCCAATGCAGTCGTTCCACGGCCAGATGAATTTGTTGAAAGCGGAAATCGAGCGCTGGGAGCTCGCGAAGTTCCGCGTCTTTATCGTGGCCCAAGGCGAGGAGCGCTTGAAAAAAGTTCGCTCTGTACTTGAAGATTATGGCATGGAAGCGGAAATAGCGGATCCATCCGCCGAACTGCAGGGCGGCAGAGTTTACCTGGTTGACGGAGATTTGTCGAACGGTTTTGAAATGCCGCTTCAGCGCTTTGCGGTTCTTACCGATTCCGAACTTTTCACCAAACAAGCGAAGAAAAAATCACGCCCGCAAAAAATGACGAACGCCGAGCGCATCAAAAGTTATTCCGAAATCAAGCCCGGCGATTATATCGTTCATGTCCATCACGGCATCGGCCGCTATGTCGGGATTGAGACGCTTGAAATCGGCGGTGTCCATAAAGATTATTTGCATATTGTTTATAAAGCCGATGATAAATTGTTTGTGCCAGTCGATCAAATTGATTTGATCCAAAAGTACATTGCTTCCGAGGAGAAAGAGCCAAAACTGCATAAGATGGGCGGAGCGGAATGGCAAAAAACCCGCAAGAAAGTATCGGCTGCAGTTCAGGATATTGCAGATGATTTGATCAAGCTGTACGCAGAGCGTGAAGCGCAGAAAGGCTATGCGTTTTCCGAAGAGCAGGACATGCAGCGCCAGTTCGAAGCGGAATTTCCATATGAAGAAACGGCCGATCAATTGAGGTCGATTGCAGAAGTGAAAAAGGACATGGAAAAAGAACGTCCGATGGACCGCTTGATTTGTGGCGATGTGGGCTATGGGAAAACCGAAGTGGCGATCCGCGCCGCATTCAAGGCGGTGCTCGATGGAAAGCAAGTGGCCTTCTTGGTGCCGACAACGATTCTTGCCCAGCAGCATTACGAAACGATGAGTGAACGGTTCAAAGATTATCCGATCGAAGTTGGCCTGATGAGCCGATTCCGTTCGAAAAAGCAGCAGACGGAAACGGTCAAAGGGCTGAAAAACGGTTCGGTGGACATCGTGATCGGAACACACCGGATTTTGTCGAAAGACTTGGTCTATAAAGATCTGGGATTGCTGATTATTGACGAAGAGCAACGCTTTGGCGTAACCCATAAAGAAAAAATCAAACAGATGAAAACCAACGTCGACGTATTAACGCTGACGGCAACGCCGATTCCCCGGACACTGCATATGTCGATGATCGGTGTACGCGATTTGTCGGTTATCGAAACGCCGCCTGAAAACCGTTTCCCGGTTCAGAGCTATGTGATGGAATACAACGGGACGCTCGTGCGTGAAGCGATCGAACGGGAAATGGCTCGCGGCGGACAAGTGTTCTTCTTGTACAACCGGGTAGATGATATGACGCGGAAAGTGGAAGAAATCCAGGCATTGGTGCCAGAAGCGCGCGTCGGCCATGCCCATGGCCAAATGACGGAGAGGGAACTGGAATCAGTTATCCTGAGTTTTCTGGACGGCGACTATGACGTGCTTGTGACGACGACGATTATCGAAACCGGGATTGATATTCCGAATGTCAATACATTAATCATCCATAACGCAGACCGGATGGGCTTGTCCCAGCTTTACCAGCTGCGGGGGCGCGTCGGCCGGTCAAGCCGGGTAGCCTATGCCTATTTCATGTATCAGCGCGATAAAGTACTGACCGATGTAGCGGAAAAACGCTTGATGGCAATCAAAGAATTTACGGAGCTCGGTTCCGGCTTCAAGATTGCCATGCGGGATTTAACGATCCGAGGCGCCGGCAATCTGCTAGGTTCGCAACAGCATGGGTTTATTGATTCGGTCGGTTTTGATTTATATTCGCAAATGCTGAAAGAAGCAGTGGAAGAACGCCAGACAGGCATCAAAAAAGAAGAAATTCCGGAAATCGAGATTTCTTTGGATATCGATGCTTATATTCCGGACTCTTACATTAGCGATGGCTACCAGAAAATCCAGATGTACAAACGGGTAAAAGGCATCGAAACAGCAGAAGAAGTGGATGAGCTGCAAGACGAACTGATCGATCGTTTCGGCGACATGCCGCTTGAAACAGACCGCCTCTTGCGTATTGCCCGCATGAAAGTCTGGGCACGTATGGTGGGAGTAGAGTCGATCAAGCAAAACGGCAAAATTGTTTCAATCCGTCTGAGCGAAAAAGGAACATCTGCGGTAAATGGCGGAAAACTGGTGGAGGATTCCGCCAAATACGGCCGGGCTGTCGGCTTCAGCATGTCCGGCCAGCAATTGGTCATGACGATTGACGAAAACAAAACCACAAAGCACCATCCATTCGACGTGCTTGAAGGCATGATGCAGATGCTTCCGGAATCGCTTCGGGAAGTAAAGTCAATCAGTTAATCATCAATGGAATGAGTGGATCCGGTGAACAATGAAGGCATAATGAAATCGTTTATGAAAGGCGCCGTCCTTCTGACGCTGGCAGGCTTGATGGTCAAGCTTCTCAGCGCGGTATACCGGGTGCCTTTTCAAAACATGGTGGGGGACCAAGGTTTTTACATTTACCAGCAAGTTTATCCATTCATCGGCATTTTCAGCATCTGGACATCGTACGGCTTTGCGGTGGCAGTGTCGAAAGTGATGGCGGATCATGAAGCGCATCACCACTCTGTGATTTTGCGTACAGCATTCGGCTGTATTGCCGCCATCTCTGTGCTGGTTTTTGCGGTATTGTTTTTCGGTGCGGATTTGCTGGCGGGGTGGATGGGGGACGGCAAACTCAGCGGCTTATTGAAAGTCAGTGCCTTTGCTGTCATGCTCATGCCGCCGCTAGCCGTCTTGAAAGGTTATTTTCAGTCAAACAATCAAATGGAACCGGTGGCGTATTCACAAGTATGGGACCAAGCCGTTCGAGTAACGATCATCTTAGTCGGTACGTGGCTGCTTGTTTCAAGCGGCGCTTCTCTCTATGCCGCAGGACAAATGGCGATGTTCGGTGCAGTAGCAGGCGGCATTGCAGGTCTTTTGCTGTTGATGCGGCACTTTCGGCGAAGCTTCGCCGCTTTGCCGGAACCTGCTTCTGTTGAAGCAGGACCCATTCTGAAGAAAATATTGTCCATCAGTTTCAGCGTTAGTATGGGTTCGCTCCTGCTCTTGTTTTTCCAGCTGGTGGATTCCTTTACTGTCTTCCGCCTATTGTCAGAAAGCGGCGTTGAACGCATAGAGGCAATGGAGCAAAAGGGCATTTACGACCGTGGCCAGCCACTTGTCCAATTCGGCTTATTGATTGCGACTTCACTGTCGCTTGCAATTGTTCCGCTTATTGCCCATATGTCCAAAAAGCAAAGCGGCCGCTCAGCCGATTTATATGCGCAGTTAGCGTTTCGTACGTCGTTCCTTTTTGCTTTTGCAGCGGCAACGGGGTTGACGTTTGTAATGCCTTACGTCAATGAAACACTGTTTCAAACACAGGAAGAATCGTTTGCGCTTATTGTGTTCAGTTGGCAGATTGTTTGGATGTCCCTGTTGCTTGTACTAAACGCCATCCTTCAGGGTCTTGGCAAAGCAAAAGTGCCGGCCCTGTTTTTGATTAGCGGCATACTGGTCAAAATCGGCTGCAACTGGCTGCTGATACCGATATGGGGCGTCTTGGGAGCATCGCTTGCGGGGAACATAGCGCTTGCGCTTATCGTAGCCGGCTTGATTTGGTACTTCAAAAAAGTCTGGCCGCTGCGTTTTGCACCGCTCCGTTATTACAGTTGGCTGTTTACTGCCGCCTTTGTGATGTCTGCAGTTGTAGTCTTATGGGCTCTATTATCCGACTGGGTGTTGTTTGATGGGCTGCCGAACCGGATGGCCGCTTTATTTACGACGCTCTCGGCAGTTCCGCTTGGAGCGTTCGTCTTTCTCCTTATCATCGCAAAAAGCCGCATTGTTACGGAAAAGGAATGGTACATCATTCCGTTCGGGCGTAAAATGGCCGGCCTTCAGTTAGCTATAAATTCTAGAAGAAAAAGGTGATCACCTATGAATACCATTCATATCATCGGCCTCGGGGCGGGGGATTTGGATCAATTGCCGCTCGGCGTCTATAAAAGCTTGAAAAAAGCGAAAAGGCTTTATGTTCGCACAGCAGACCATCCGGTATTAGCGGAACTGGCCAAGGAAGGTGTAACGTTTTCCAGTTTTGACACCGTTTATGAAAAACATGATGCGTTTGAACCGGTTTATGCAGAAATTGCAGAAACGCTCATTGGGCTATCAAGAGAAGAAGAGGTCGTCTACGCGGTGCCTGGTCATCCGCTTGTTGCCGAACAAACCGTACAAAATTTGATCGAAGCTGAAAAAAACGGCGATTGCCGTTTGAGCATCGAAGGCGGACACAGCTTTTTGGATGCCTTGTTCGGTGCGCTCCGTATCGATCCAATTGAAGGATTTCAATTGGTCGATGGCACGGAAATGAAAAGCGGCCAGTTGAACATGACGCAGCATATTCTAATTGCCCAAGTGTATGATTCATTCAGTGCGTCTGAGGTCAAATTGACGCTGATGGAAAAATACCCGGACGATTATGCGGTAACGATCGTCACCGCCGCAGGTTCTGCAGCAGAATCGCTTCGCACCGTACCGCTTTATGAACTTGACCGCAGCACAGAAGTGAACAATTTGACGACCATTTATGTGCCGCCGGCAAAAGACTATATGCAGCGCTTGCGGGAGTGGCAGACGTTCCGTGATATTGTGGCAGTGCTCAGAAGCCCGGACGGCTGTCCTTGGGACCGGGAGCAGACCCACGAATCCTTGAGCCCGTATCTGATTGAAGAAGCGCATGAGCTGCTGCAAGCTATCCGCGAGGAAGATGATGAAGCGATGGCAGAAGAGCTCGGCGATGTGCTCCTGCAAATTTTCCTGCATGCGCAAATAGGCCAGGACAATGGTTATTTCCAGCTTGAAGATGTGCTTGAAGCGGTCAGTGCAAAAATGATCCGCCGGCATCCCCATGTGTTCGGCGATGTCCGAGTTTCCAGTTCTGATGACGTGCTCGCCAATTGGCAAGCCATCAAGGCGGAGGAAAAGCCGACATCCGCTTCATTGCTTGAAGGGCAGGAACGTTTTAGTTCCTCGCTTATGACCTCATACAACTACCAGAAAAAAGCGGCGAAAGTCGGTTTCAGCTGGCCGGATGCGGAAGGTGCCTGGGAAAAATTCCAGGAGGAGCTGCAGGAGTTCCAGGCAGAAGTGGCGAAAGGGTCAAAAGATCGTCAATTAGATGAGCTGGGAGATTTATTGTTTACGTTGGTTAACATTGCCCGGTTCTTCGATTTGTCGCCGGAAGAAGCAATGCTTCACGCGAACCGGAAATTCCAGCAGCGCTTCGGCTACGTGGAAAAACGGGTGAACGAAGGTACTGGTGACTTCGGCGATTATACGCTGGAACAGCTTGATGGATTTTGGAAAGAAGCCAAACTGATGGCACGAAAGGAAGAGGACAAATGAGACTCGATAAATTCTTAAAAGTCTCGCGCTTGATCAAGCGCCGGACTTTAGCGAAAGAGGTAGCCGACCAAGGACGAATTACTGTAAACGGTACAAAAGCGAAAGCCAGCTCCGTCATCAAGGAAAACGACGAACTGCAAATCCGCTTTGGCCAAAAAGTGGTGACCGTACGCGTTGACTTATTGAAAGAAAACGCGAAAAAAGAAGAAACCGCCAATATGTACACCATCTTAAAAGAAGAGAAACTTGAAAAAGTTGAACCGCAATTTATCGATGACGAAGCGTAAGGGTTTAGATAACTGAAAAAGCAGCCGAGAAACTCTCGGCTGCTTTTTTCTATTAATTGTTCAACAAAGCGACAAGCAAAGCCTTTTGTGCATGCAGGCGGTTTTCGGCTTCTTGGAAGATCACCGAATTCGGACCTTCCAATACGCCAGTTGTTACTTCTTCTTCACGGTGGGCAGGCAAGCAGTGCATGAAAATGTAATTTGGATTTGCGTGCTTGACAAGCTCTTCATTGACCTGGAAGTTTTTGAAATGCTCCAAGCGCTCCAGTGCTTCTTGTTCTTGGCCCATACTAGCCCAAACGTCGGTGTAAATAACGTCAGCTCCCATAACCGCTTCAACAGGATCGGCCGTTATGTGAACGTTGGCACCTGTTTCTTTTGCAAATTCTTGTGCCAATGACACCATTTCCGGTTTCGGGCTGTATCCAGCAGGTGCGGCGACTATAATGTGCATACCGACTTTTGCCGCACCGATCATCAAGGAATTTGCCATATTATTGCCGTCTCCGATATATGCCATTTTCTTGCCTTGCAACGAGCCGAATTGTTCCTGAATCGTTAAAAGGTCCGCCAAAACTTGGCACGGATGGAAGTCGTCGGTCAATCCATTGATGACAGGGATAGAACTGTTATCTGCCAGTTCCTGGACTGTTTCCTGTTCAAACGTGCGGATCATGATGCCGTCCAAATATCCTGACAAAACGCGCGCTGTATCGGCGATTGTTTCCCCGCGCCCCATTTGAATATCGCGTGTGCTCAAATACATGGCATGCCCGCCAAGCTGCAGCATGCCGGCTTCAAAAGAAACGCGTGTACGTGTCGACGATTTTTCAAAAATCATGCCAAGCACTTTGTTTTTCAATAAAGGTGCATATTTGTTTTCAGGCTTTTTCAGTTCCGCAGCAAGCGACAGCAAGTCCAATATTTCCTGCGAGCTATAATCCTTCAGCGATAATAGGTGTTTTTGGCTGATTTTTGGGGCAAACGTTGAAGTCATTGTCATTTTACAAGCACTCCTTTGGTTGGGCCATGCACCGCATGGACATAATTTTCAAAAGCGTCGACCGTTTCCCCGCGTGTCCACACATGAAGGCGATGAATAGCGGCAAGAGACGCTTGGACTTTATCCGGGTTCGGCGTCAAATCAATATAAGCAGTTTTCGAATCGGTTTTCAGCCATTCTTTGAATGGCAAGTCGGCTTCCGTAAAAAATGTAAAACCGCGGGATTCCCAGAAAGGTTTATCGATATAGCCGAGTGACGGCTCCGTTGCAAAAACGGTCCCGCCAGACTGCAAATCTGCCAGTTGCTGAGAGGCGCCTTTTAACGCTTTGTACATAGCGATGGCAGCATCGCTATCTGAACCGATCACTTCTCCCGTAGACATCATTTCAGGAGACAGAACCGGTGAAAGCCCTGGAAGCTTAATGTGCGAAAAAACCGGTGCTTTGACTGTGAAGTCAGGCTGTCCGTTATACAGTTTTCCGATGCCAAGTTCCTCGAAAGACGCGCCAAGCATCAGGGCGGTAGCCATCTGAACGAGCGGGACGTCTGTTACTTTAGAGCTGATCGGCACCGTTCGCGAGGCCCGTGGGTTGATTTCCATGACAAACAATTGGTCTTGCTCGTAAACAAATTGGATATTGAACAAGCCTTTATATGCCATATTTTTCGCAATATGCCGGGCCGTGTCAGCCAGTTTGTCCTGTGCGGCTTGTGTTAAAGAAACCGGCGGCGTGATGGAAATGCTGTCACCCGAGTGGACGCCAGTACCTTCCATATGTTCAAAGATAGCAGACACCCATACGTTTTCGCCGTCCGATAGAATATCCGCTTCCACTTCTTTTCCGGTGATAAAATGGTCCACCAATACCGGGAATGCCACTGCCGTTTTTTGAAGCCATGCAGCAAGTTGTTGTTCATTATGCAAAACGGTCATGCCTTTGCCGCCTATCACATATGACGGGCGCAGCAGCACCGGATAGCCGAGCTGTTCGGCATAGGCAGCAACTTCGGACGCTTCATTTGCTGTAAAACTAGGGATGGACGGCAGTCCGACTGATTCAAGGAAGGCGTAAAAGCGGTCGCGGTCTTCCATTTGGTCAAGAATGTCAACAGCAGAGCCGAGAATGGTGATGCCAGCTTGTTCCAATTCCGCCGCCACATTGAGCGATGTCTGGCCGCCAAATTGGACGATAACTTGAGTGATGCCTTCAAAATCAAGAACGTTCAAAATGTCTTCCGTCGTCAATGGTTCAAAATACAGTGCATCCGCCACTTCATAATCCGTACTTACGGTTTCGGGATTGTTGTTGATCATGATGGCTTCATAGCCCAACTTTTGTAAGGCTAGGATGCTATGGACACAGCAATAGTCAAATTCGATTCCTTGGCCGATGCGTATTGGTCCAGATCCGATAACAGCCACCTTTTTTCGGTTTGCGGATCGCTCATCGGAAGAGCCATTCCATGTGGAATAGAAATAGTTGGTCTGCGAACGGAACTCCGCTGCACACGTGTCGATAACCCGGTAAGCGGGAAGCAAGTTCCAGCATTTTCGCTGTCCCCAAATCTCAGAAGCGGAGATGCCCCATATGTCCGCCAGTTGCTGGTCGCTGAATCCAAGTGCCTTCGCTTCAAGCAGCCGCTTAGGCGTCATGCTGTTCCATGTCAGCTTCTGCAAGTTTTGCCATTCATCTACGATGCGTGACAAAACAAACAGGAAGTACGGGGAGATTGCAGTTGCGTCATGCAAGTCTTCCCTGCTTTTGCCGCGGATCAGCAATTCAAGCAAGACGAAAAGCCGGCGGTCATCTGCCGCGATGGCCAGCTGTTCCAGTTCCTCAGTCGGTACATCGGCAAGTGCAGGAAGCCGGAAGCCATCGAGAGGAATATCAAGAGAACGGATGGCTTTTTGAAATGCTGCTTCCATGCTTCTTTCAATTGCCATCACTTCACCGGTCGCTTTCATTTGCGTGCCGAGCTTGCGGTTGGCGTTTTGGAATTGATCGAATGGCCAGCGTGGAATCTTCACCACCGCATAGTCCAGTGCCGGTTCAAAGCTTGCGAATGTTGTACCTGTTACCGGGTTTTTCAATTCGGCAAGATTGTAGCCGACCGCGAGCTTTGCAGCAATTTTGGCAATCGGATAGCCAGTCGCCTTAGATGCAAGGGCTGAAGAGCGGCTGACCCGGGGATTGACTTCGATCAAATAATAAGCGGAGGTTTCCGGATGCAGAGCGAATTGGACGTTGCATGCGCCGATAATGCCTAGTGCATCAATAATGTTGATGGCAGAAGTCCGCAGCATGTGGTATTCCCGGTCTGTCATCGTCTGGCTTGGTGCAACTACAATCGAATCACCGGTATGGACGCCGACTGGATCCATATTCTCCATATTGCAGACAGTGATGCAAGTGCCATTTTCATCGCGCATCACTTCATATTCGATTTCCTTGTAGCCGGCAATGCTTTTTTCAACAAGGCATTGCTTGATTGGGCTAGCGCTAAGTCCTTGTGTGACAAGAGATATGTAGGTCTCTTCATCTTGAGCGATGCCGCCCCCAAAACCGCCAAGAGTATAGGCTGGACGGACGATGAGCGGATAGCCGACTTGGGAGGCAAACTCCAATGCGCTGTCAGTGGAATAGACGATGTCGCTGCTTGGTACCGGTTCACCGAGCTTGTTCATCAATGAGCGGAATTGTTCGCGGTCTTCTGCTTGTTTGATGGAAGCGATGTTGGTGCCAAGAAGCGCAACTCCATATTCCGATAAAATACCGGCATCGGACAAAGCCATCGCGAGATTCAGTCCGGTTTGGCCGCCGACTGTTGCAAGCAGTCCATCCGGGCGTTCTGTTTCAATGATGGCCGTTACATTTTCGACGGTTAATGGTTCAAAATAAACTTTGTCTGAAACAGTTTTATCAGTCATGATTGTGGCAGGATTGTTATTGACCAATACTACGTGAAGGCCTTCTTCTTTTAATGCTCTGCAAGCTTGTGTACCGGAATAATCAAATTCAGCGGCTTGTCCGATGACAATGGCGCCTGAACCGATTACCAATACTTTTTTAATGCCTTGTTGTTTAGGCATGAATTTTCACCTTCTTTTTCTGTTGGATCGCCGTTATAAATTGGTCGAATAATTCAAGATGCTCAGCAGGGCCAGGCGCTGCTTCCGGATGAAACTGCACCGTCATCAAAGGGAGCTCCGGATGATACAAGCCTTCAATGCTGCCGTCATTGACGTTTGTATAAAGAACAGCGAGCGGTGTTTGCCCAAGGCTTGCTTCCTCTACTACATAACTATGGTTTTGGGAGCTCATGCTGACTTGTCCGGTTTTCAGATTCATCACCGGATGGTTGGCTCCTCGGTGGCCGTATGGCAATTTCGTTGTTTTTGCCCCAAAAGCGGAAGCCAATACTTGGTGTCCGAGGCAAATGCCGAATGAAGGATAACGTTCTGCCCAATCCTGGTAAACGGGAAAGAGAGCTTCGAGTGCGGCGGGATCTCCCGGGCCATTTGAAAACAACAAACCGTCCACTTGCAAGGCATCCAACTTTTCAGTCGATATGGTATGAGGCAAGATGCTGACTTTGCAGTTTCGCTTCAGTAATTCCTCTAATATAGAAGACTTGTAGTGAAAGTCGATCAGTCCGATATGTGGATGTCCTTCTCCTAATTGAATAATCTGCTGCTTTTTTTGCCCATCGGCAAAAAAATGGGTCTGTATAGGTTCCCAAACGTCAGGAAGCGATCCGGCAGGACTCAAATGCGATTGCATTGTGCCGCCTTCACGCACTGTTTTAATAATGGAACGTGTGTCAGCGCCACTCAATATCGGAACACCAGAGCATTTGGCAAATTCAGCAAGCGCCATGGCGCCTTTTTCAATCGGTCCTTCGTATAATTCCGCAACGATGATGCCAGCGGCTTGGATTTCTTTGGATTGTATATGTTTTTTCTGAATTCCATATTGTCCAATCAACGGATATGAAAAAACGACGATTTGACTTTTGTAAGACGGATCAGTCAATACCTCTTCATAACCGGTCATTCCTGTGTAAAACACAACTTCGCCTTGAATTTCCTTCTCTTCTCCGTCCCAATGCCCTGTAAATGCTTGGCCGTTTGAGAATGTCAGTACACCTGCCATAAACTCACGCTCCGTTCTTTTTATTCATCCATATTGCATATTTATAAGACTGTTATTTTATTGAAACTGAATGTTATTCATAAATTAAAAGGTTTCTCATAGTATGTTGTATTATAAGACTGCATAAAAATAAAGTCAACAGTATTTTTATTAATGTATATGAATAAAGTAAAAAGTGCTTTTCCAGGCTGCTTGCGGGAAAAATAGTAAGAACTGCAAAAAAAACTTATAAAAATTCATCTTTTCATGTATAATGGCATCAAAGTCAGTCGGAAGGGGGGAAACAAGTCATGGGTTTGAAGAAAGAAACAAAAGCGGAAGGTCGCGAAGTCACTTCAATTCGCAATGACTATGTCCGCTCGATCGAACGCCAAGAGCAGCGCCAGAAAGCTCATAAAATCCGGCTATACAGACGGCTGTCGGTTTTCGGACTATTTGTTGTATTGGCGAGCATTTGGATCGGTTCGACGCTTCATGCTCAATCGCAGACCCTATCTGAAAAAGAACAGCTGCATAAAGAAGCGCTGGTCGCACTTCAGGAAGTGGAGCAGGAGCAGGAGAAATTGGAAGAGCAGATTATTCTATTGAATGATGAAGAATATTTGGCGAAATTAGCCCGTAAAGAATACTTTTTATCTGAAGAAGGGGAAATTATTTTTACGGTTCCAAAAACAGAAGAAAAAGCCGAGGAAAAAGAGTAGTCAGTTGACACTCTTTTTTTCATGGTTATAATTGAAAGTGGGCAGAGTCCCGCTATAACCTTTACATGACACTGGAACAGAGTCATCTTAATTTTTAAGGAGGAGCATTTTTTTTATGTCGATTGAAGTAGGTAGCAAGTTAGAAGGAAAAGTTACAGGTATTACAAATTTCGGAGCGTTCGTTCAGCTTCCGACTGGTGCAACTGGCCTCGTGCATATAAGTGAAGTCGCTGACAATTATGTCAAAGACATCAACGACCATCTGAAAGTTGGCGAAATGGTTGAAGTTAAAGTAATGAATGTAGAAGCTGATGGCAAAATCGGCCTTTCCATTCGCAAAGCGAAACCACAGCCAGAAGGTGCAACAACAACTGCTCGTCCACAACGTCCACGCCCAAGCAATAACCGTTCATTTGAGCGCGCGCCAAAAGAAAACTTCGAAACCAAAATGGCGAAATTCTTAAAAGACAGTGAAGAAAACATTTCGACTTTGAAACGTGCTACAGAATCTAAGCGCGGCGGCCGTGGTGCAAGAAGAGGATAACTTGCTAGCTGTTTTAATGGCATAGGAAAATGCTTCAATACAGCTGAACAAATTTAAATTAGAACGCTTCTCACCAGGGAAGCGTTTTTTTTATCAAAAAATTTGTTGGGAGTGTGGCAATGATGGAAAAAACTCAAGTGCTTGAAGCTTACAAAGAATACGAAGTTTATTTGGCGTCGCTTCAAACAGCAATTCAAGATGAACAAGTCGCCCATACACCGTGTACAGAAGGAAAATGGTCTGTTGCCCAGATCGTCATGCATCTTGCCGAATGGGACCGCTTTGTGCGGGAGGAAAGGCTTCCTCATATGAAAGAAGGCGCAAGCGTCGAAGGGTTTGAAGATGTGGATGAATTTAACCGAAAAGCCGTAGAAGGCGTTGAAAAGATGAAGTTTCCTGAAATCTTGAATCACGCACAGAAAGAACGGGCTTTGCTGCGGCAAGCTATTGAAGGGCTGGATGAGTCTAGTTGGCATGCCCGCTTTACAGCTGGCGAAAAAGATACGTCGCTGGCGGATTATTTCGCCGGGATGCTTGAGCATGACCACCACCATCTCGAACAAATCAACTCTTTTTTGACATGAAAAAAAGCAGCATCCCAAAAGGAATACTGCTTTAAAGAGCTATTAAGATGGCGGCAGAGGGGATCGAACCCCCGACCTTACGGGTATGAACCGTACGCTCTAGCCAGCTGAGCTACGCCGCCTTGTTCAAGCGAACTTTAATATCATACTATCGAACGAGAAATGTGTCAACGGAATTTTACAAAGTTTTTGTTTGTCATTTGGCACTATGAAAAGGAACGCGGTTTTAGAGGTGAAAAAATGAAAAGTTTTACAGATAAAGTGCACCGTCATCTTTCGAAGCATCACTTGTTTGTTCCGGGGGACCGTGTGCTCGTCGCTTGTTCTGGAGGGGTAGATTCTGTGGTGCTGCTGCATTTTCTGATATCGCAGCAAGAGGCTCTTGGCATTTCAGTAGCGGCAGTTCATGTTAATCACATGCTTCGGGAGGAAGAGTCGCTCGGTGATCGCTTTTTTACAGAGCAGCTTTGTGCGGACTGGGAGATTCCTTGTTTTAGCCGCGATATTCCGGTCCCGGATATTCTGAAGTTTGGCGGCGGCAATAAACAGCAGGTGTGCCGAGAAGAGCGTTACGCTTATTTTTCCGCAGTTATGCAGGAGGCGAAAGCGACCAAGCTGGCGACTGCCCACCACGCAGATGATCAGCTTGAAACCATTCTAATGGCTGGCATAAAAGGGACGCTTCAGTCCGGTTCTTTCGGCATGCCGACTAGTCGGCCGTTTGGTGATGGCTGCTTGGTCCGCCCGCTGCTTGCTGTTACAAAAGATGAGATCAACCGCTATGCTTTGGAGTTCGGCCTTTCGTACCGGGAAGACCCGAGCAACAGTGAGCCGGTCTACACAAGAAACCGCATCCGCCGATCATTGGTGCCGCTGCTAAAGCAAGAAAACGAAGATGTTTCAGCGCAATTTGTGGAACTTGCGGAAACGATGCAAGAAGACCAGCGGTTTTTGATGGAATTGGCTGAAGAGAAAATGCGGCAACTGATTGAGCACGAAAAAAGGGGCTTTTCATTGTCGGTTGAAAAATTCAAACGAGAGGCACTTGCTTTACAAAAAAGACTGGTTCTACTACTATTAAACTATCTATATAATGAGAAGCAAGTAGCGATTACCAAGCAGCTCGCCGATCAAGCGCATGAAATGATGCGCAGTTCTGCGGGCACGGTTTTTCTGCACTTGCCGCGAAATTGTATGATGATTCGCCAGTATGACCGGGTGTATTTCAGCCGGCAGCCGATTGGCGAAACGGTAATAAAAGAATCTTTAATCATTACAGACGATTGGTCTTCAGAAGTGAACGGCTTTCGTTACAAAGCAATGCCGCTCCAAAAAGCGAGGCAGCAAGGCGAGGCGGTTTCTTGGTACTTTTCCGCTCCGGATGAGATTGTGCTGACAATCAGAAACCGGCAGCCGGGCGATCGCATCCATCTTTCAGGGATGGCAGGAGCGAAAAAAGTGGCCCGTTTGATGATTGACGAGAAAATCCCGGCTTCTGAAAGGGATGGCTGGCCAGTCATCGCGTCAACGAGTGGTGAAATATTGCTCGTGCCCGGGATTCGCCCGTCCAAACTTGTTAGCCGAACCGAGCGCATTGAAGATAACTGGGTATTGATCGAGCAACAGGTCAAGGCCGCAAAAAGCGGATTATAGGAGGTCCACCATGTTAGAGAAAGACATTGAAGAAGTATTAATCTCTGAAGAGAGCCTGCAAGCGAAAGCGCGGGAGCTTGGAGAAGTGTTAGCGCGTGATTATCAAGACAAGTATCCATTAGCAATTGGCGTACTAAAAGGTGCAATGCCATTTATGGGCGATTTGATGAAGCGCATGGATAGCTATGTTGAAATGGATTTCATGGATGTTTCAAGTTATGGCAACGCAACTGTATCCTCAGGAGAAGTTAAAATTGTCAAAGACTTAAATACGAGCGTTGAAGGGCGCGACCTTCTCATTATCGAAGATATCATCGACAGTGGATTGACGCTCAGTTATTTGGTGGACTTGTTCAAATACCGGAAAGCAAATTCGATAAAAATCGTTACGCTTCTTGATAAGCCTTCTGGCCGCAAAGTGGATTTGGAAGCTGATTATATCGGCTTTGAAGTTCCAGACGCTTTTGTTGTCGGATACGGTTTGGATTACGCGGAGAAATACCGCAATTTGCCTTATATCGGCATTCTTAAGCCTTCGGTTTACAGCGGTGAACAAGAATAGACAAAAGACGTTCACAGTCTCTTAATTTAGCTTGATGGACAAGGGCTTTTCGTTGTACGCTCAAATGTTACTGTGTTAGTATTTAGTATAGTTTTAAGGGAAATTTTGTGAGGAGGCTCGGGATGAACCGAATATTTCGATACACTATATTTTATCTGCTGATTTTCCTTGTTATTATCGGGATTTTGGGGACGTTTAACAACAGCAACCAACCAACCGAGAATATAGGATATGATGAATTTTTGACGGCTTTGACTACTGGTAATATTGATGAAGTTACCATTCAGCCAAACCAAATGGTTTATGAAGTGACCGGGAAATTGTCTAATGCTGAAAGTGATGAAGACACCTTTGTCACCAATATTCCAATGGAAAATGAAGCACTGCTCACAGAGATAGACAATGCCGCTCTTGATACTAATGTCAAAGTAGACTATTTGCCCGCTCCGCAAACAAGCGGCTGGGTTCAGTTCTTTACTGGGATCATTCCGTTCATTATCATTTTCATCCTCTTCTTCTTCTTGCTTAACCAATCACAAGGCGGCGGTGGCGGCCGTGTGATGAACTTCGGTAAAAGTAAAGCGAAGCTGTACGATGACCAGAAACACAAAGTCCGCTTCCCGGATGTTGCGGGAGCAGACGAAGAGAAACAAGAACTTGTTGAAGTTGTTGATTTCTTAAAAGACCCTCGCAGATTTGCCGATATTGGCGCCCGCATTCCAAAAGGGATTTTGCTTGTCGGACCTCCGGGTACCGGTAAAACTCTTTTAGCCCGTGCAGTTGCTGGAGAAGCCGGCGTTCCTTTCTTCTCTATCAGTGGTTCCGATTTTGTTGAAATGTTTGTCGGTGTCGGGGCGTCCCGAGTCCGTGACTTGTTTGAAAACGCTAAGAAAAACTCGCCTTGTATCATTTTCATTGATGAGATTGATGCAGTTGGACGCCAACGTGGCGCAGGCCTTGGCGGCGGACACGATGAACGAGAGCAAACACTTAACCAGCTATTGGTTGAAATGGATGGTTTCGGCGCAAACGAAGGAATCATTATTATTGCAGCAACAAACCGTCCGGATATTTTGGATCCAGCCCTTCTGCGTCCGGGACGTTTTGACCGCCAAATCACAGTTGGCCGTCCGGATGTAAAAGGCCGCGAAGAAGTATTGAAAGTCCACGCGCGCAACAAACCGCTTGACGAGTCAGTAGACATGAAAGCAATCGCTCAACGTACACCTGGTTTTTCCGGTGCTGATTTGGAAAACTTGTTGAACGAAGCTGCCCTTGTTGCTGCTCGGCGCAGCAAGCTGAAAATTGATATGTCCGATATCGATGAAGCGACAGACCGTGTTATTGCTGGTCCTGCTAAAAAGAATCGTGTCATTTCGAAAAAAGAACGCAATATCGTAGCATTCCATGAATCTGGGCATACAGTGGTCGGCCTAATTTTAGACGATGCTGATATCGTCCATAAAGTGACAATCGTACCGCGCGGACAAGCTGGCGGGTATGCAGTAATGCTTCCAAGAGAAGACCGTTACTTTATGACGAAGCCAGAATTACTGGATAAAATTGCCGGCTTGCTTGGCGGACGTGTTGCAGAAGATATCATATTCGGCGAAGTTTCTACTGGCGCCCATAATGATTTCCAGCGTGCAACCGCAATTGCCCGCAGCATGGTGACTGAATATGGAATGAGTGACAAGATCGGACCGCTTCAATTCGGCCAGGCGCAAGGCGGAAATGTCTTCTTGGGCCGCGATTTCAACTCTGACCAAAACTATTCAGATGCTATTGCATTCGAAATCGATCAGGAAATCCAGCGCATCATCAAAGAGCAGTATATTCGCACAAAAGAAATTTTGACGAAAAACAAAGAGCTTCTTGAATTGATTGCGACAACGCTCCTTGAAGTTGAAACACTGGACGCTGCCCAGATTCTTCACTTGAAAGAACACGGTACGCTTCCTGAACGTTCATACGAATCATTGAATGGCGATTTCGAAAAAAATGTCGACTTGAAAAAAGAAAAGGTTAATCCTGATATCACGGGAGCTCCGAGCGATCCTTCGTCTGGCGACTTGCCAAGAGAAGGCCAAGCAAGCGGAACTAGAGGCCCGATTCAAGAAAACCGTAAATAAGAAACAACAAAGGCTGATTGCCTATTTCCTGCAAAGGGAAAGGCAATCAGCCTTTTTTCTTTTCCGGTAATTATGGTATGATGTGGTGGAAAATCGTCGATAAATGAGGTCGGATTATGATTTTAGTATTGGATATAGGAAATACCAATATTGTGTTAGGGGTTTTCGACCGGGGGCAGCTAATGCATCATTGGCGAATGGAAACGCTTCGGCACAAAACCGAAGATGAATACGGCATCCAGATCAAGGCGTTTTTAAATGATGCAGACGTAGTGGTGGCCGATATTGACGGAATCATTATGTCTTCAGTTGTTCCTCCGATCATGTTTTCGCTTGAAAAAATGTGCCAAAAATATTTTTACCTAAAGCCGTTAATCGTAGGGCCGGGCATAAAGACAGGATTGAATATCAAATATGACAATCCGAGGGAAGTAGGGGCGGACCGGATCGTCAATGCAATAGCAGCTATTCAGGATTACGGTGCCCCATTAATCATTGTGGATTTTGGAACCGCCACTACTTACTGTTATATTGATGAAAAGCAGCAATATATGGGTGGTGCCATTGCGCCGGGAATTGCTATTTCAACAGAAGCGCTATATAATCGGGCGTCAAAATTGCCGCGCATTGAAATCGCTCGGCCGGACAGCGTTGTCGGCAAAAATACAGTATCCGCCATGCAAGCTGGGATTGTCTACGGCTATGTAGGCCAAGCGGAAGGCATTGTGAGCCGAATGAAATCACAAAGCAAAAAAATGCCGACTGTGGTTGCAACTGGAGGGCTCGCGCCTTTAATTGCCAGGGAATCGAATATGATTGACAAAGTCGATCCTTTTTTAACCTTGAAAGGGCTATACTATATATATAAACGCAACCAAGCGTAAGGAAAGGAAAGATAAGCATGGAAGATTACTTAGTTCGTGGCCTCGGATTCAACGGCAGCGTCCGCGCTTTTGCGGTGAACACTACGCAAACGGTTGGCGAAGCGCAGCGCCGCCATATGACATGGCCGACTGCTTCTGCCGCGTTAGGCCGAGCGATGACGGGAGGCGTCATGTTGGGGGCCATGCTAAAAGGCGACAACAAAGTGACGGTTAAGATTGAAGGCGGAGGCCCGATCGGAGCCATTCTTGTAGACAGTAATGCAAAAGGCGGCGTGCGGGGTTATGTCACCAATCCGCAAACACATTTTGATTTGAATAAAAGCGGCAAGCTGGACGTCCGCCGTGCAGTCGGAACAGAAGGAATGTTATCTGTGGTCAAGGATTTGGGGCTGCGTGATAATTTCACCGGTCAAACCCCGATTGTTTCAGGTGAAATTGCTGAAGATTTTACGTATTACTTTGTTGTGTCGGAACAAGTGCCTTCATCAGTTGGCTTAGGGGTATTAGTTGATACCGATAACTCTGTCTTGGCTGCTGGAGGATTTATCATCCAATTGATGCCAAATACAGATGAAGAAACGATTGAACTGATCGAAAAGCAGCTTTCTCAAATCCAGCCTGTTTCGACAATGATCCAGCGCGGGCTATCGCCAGAAGAAGTGCTGGAAGAAGTGCTTGGAAAAGGAAATGTCCAAATTTTAGATAAAATGCCGGTGAGCTTTGAATGCAACTGTTCAAAAGATCGTTTTGCTAATGGTATCCTGGGGCTTGGCCAACAAGAAATTCGGGAAATGATTGACGAAGATGGAATGGCTGAAGCGCAATGCCATTTTTGTTTGGAGACATACCGTTACTCTAAAGAGGAATTAGAAACGTTCATCGATGAGCTCCAATCATAATCGTACCCGTCCTCCGTCTTTACCGGCAGATGGAGGACGCCCTAGAAGGCGTTTAAAAACAAAGCCGCTTCTTGTCCTTTTGGTGATTTTATTTGTCGGCAATCTGCTATGGTTTATCGCGTGGCTGATTCCAAACCAGCCCGGCGGTGCTGAAGAAGTGGCTTCCGTAGATGGTGAAGAGATTACGCGCCAAGAATGGATGGCTGCTATGGAAGAGCTGCACGGGAGGGACACTTTGCTCGAATTGGTCAATGAAAAAGTCATGGCAACGGCAGCTAAAGAATACAATATCAAGGTCAGCGACAAAGAAATCGACTTGGAACTCGCTATGCTGCGGTCTGCGCAAGAAGGCGTCGACAAAACGCTTTACGCAGCAGATGAAGAGCAGCTGCGCGATAACTTGAAAACCCAATTGATTTTGGAAAAAGTACTTACAAAAGACATTGTCATTGATGACAAAGCTGTGGAATCTTTCTATCAGGAAAATCAATCCCTTTATGATATCAAAGATGCCTACCGCTCCCGCATCATTGTGGTGGACTCTGCGGCAGAAGCGGATAAGGCTATTTCCGAATTAGAAAATGGCACGTCTTTTGAAGCATTGGCCAAGGAGCGTTCCATCGATACGGCTACCGGAAGTTTAGGTGGCGATATCGGTTATATTACAAAAGGTCAATCATCAGTCGATTCTAAAATAGCGGAAACGGTCGCGACCATTGATGTCGACGGCTGGTCCGATCCGCTTGAAATGGAAGATGGCCGAATCGCCATTCTCTCGGTTACGGAAAAAGCGGAAGGCCAAACCTTTTCGTATAACGACGTCAAAGAACATATAAGCCGTGAATTGGCGCTCGAGCAATTGCCGCAATCTGTTACTCCAGAAGCATTTTGGCGGGAATTCGACGCCAAATGGTTCTATGGCGAATAAATATAGTGAAACGCTTCTTATTCCAGAAGCGTTTTTTTTGATAGTTCTTACAATTTGACACATTCTGCTAAAGATTGATAGGATGATTAAAGAGTAATGCCGATAAAATTAGTGGGGATTAGGAGTGTTGAATAATGACTCGTATTGGAAATACTATAACCGAATTGATTGGGCAAACACCTATTGTTAAATTGAACCGTCTTACAGGACCGGAAGATGCGGAAGTCTATTTGAAATTAGAGTATTTCAACCCGGGAAGCAGCGTAAAAGACCGAATTGCGTTAGCGATGATTGAGGCGGCTGAAAAGTCCGGAAATTTAAAAGAAGGCGACACGATCATTGAGCCGACAAGCGGAAATACAGGAATCGGCCTTGCGATGATTGCAGCGGCAAAAGGGTATAAATCTGTTTTGGTTATGCCGGAAACGATGAGTATGGAACGCCGCAACTTGCTTCGTGCATACGGGGCGGAACTCATTTTAACGCCTGGCACTGACGGAATGAATGGTCCAAACGGTGCGATCAAAACAGCTGAGAAATTAGCGGCTGAAAATGGCTGGTTCATGCCGCAGCAGTTCAACAACGAAGCAAACCCGGAAGTGCACCGTTTAACGACAGGTCCGGAAATCGTTGAAACGATGGGCGATCAATTGGATGCATTTGTTTCAGGAATTGGAACAGGCGGCACAATCACGGGAGCTGGACAGGTGCTTAGAGAAAAATACAAAGATATTTTAATCGTAGCAGTAGAGCCTTCAGATTCTCCGGTGCTTTCAGGCGGAAAACCTGGCCCCCATAAAATCCAAGGAATCGGCGCCGGATTCGTCCCAGCTGTTTTGAACACAGAGATTTACGATGAAATTATTCAAGTAACCAATGACCAATCTTACGAAACAGCTCGTCGAGCTGCACGTGAAGAAGGTATCTTAGGCGGTGTTTCTTCAGGAGCGGCAATTTACGCGGCACTGCAAGTGGCGAAGCGTCTCGGCAAAGGCAAAAAAGTATTGGCGATTATTCCGTCAAACGGGGAGCGTTACTTGAGTACGCCTCTTTACCAATTTGAAGAAAACAATTAATGGTGATCCAAAAGGGCATGCTGAAGCATGCTCTTTTATTATGGCGAAATCCAGTCCATTAGCGTTAAGATGGAACAGACAATAGAACAATCGATTTCCCGGGAAATACATAAATGCAAACAGGTGGTGCAAATAATGAACATTAATACGAATGGCAAAACATTGATAATGGGAATCTTAAACGTTACACCCGATTCTTTTTCTGACGGCGGCAACTATACCGCTATAGACCGAGCTCTTGCCCATGCAAAACAAATGGTCTCAGAAGGTGCGGATATTATAGACGTCGGTGGAGAATCGACGCGTCCTGGCCATATCCGGATAACGGCAGAAGAAGAAATATCCAGAGTTGTACCGGTGATAAAAGCGCTAGTGGACCAACTGGATACGCCAATTTCCATAGATACGTACAAATCGGAAGTGGCAGAAGCGGCGGTTTTAGCGGGGGCCCATATCATCAATGATATTTGGGGGGCAAAGCACGAACCAGCCATAGCGGAAGTCGCCGCCAAGTATAAGGTGCCAATTATTTTGATGCACAACCGTAACGATACGTCATACGTAGATTTTTGGAAAGAGGTTCGCCAAGATATGGAAGAAAGTGTGCAAATTGCATTGGGGGCAGGTGTGAAATCCGATCAGATCTGGCTTGATCCAGGTATTGGGTTCGGGAAAACAACAGCTCATAATATTGAGATGATGCAATTGCTTGAGCAATTTGTCGCATTAGGCTATCCGGTTTTGCTGGGGACTTCCAGAAAATCGTTGATCGGCAAAGTGTTGAATGTTCCGGTTTCTGAGCGGTTGGCGGGTTCTCTGGCAACGGTTTGCTACGGGGTTGAGAAAGGTTGCCAAATCGTCAGAGTCCATGATGTGAAAGAAACGTTTCAAGCTATACGCATGATGGATGTCTTGCTCGGCAAAACAAACTATGAGGAGATGGCATAATGGATTTTATTCATGTGAATGATATGGAGTTTTACGGATACCACGGCGTTTTTCCGGAGGAGACAAAGTTGGGCCAGCGATTCCGGCTGACAGTTTCCCTTGCGGTTGATTTGAAGCGGGCCGGTGAAACGGACGAACTGGAACACACTGTCCATTATGGAGAGGTATATGAAACGTGCCGCTCAATCATTGAAGGGGAACCGAAAAAGTTAGTGGAAGCAGTCGCTGAGGATGTGGCAGCGGCTATTCTTGCAGGTTTTCCATTAGTCAAGGGAATCCGTGTTTTGTTGATTAAACCGGATCCGCCGATTCCAGGCCATTATAAATCAGTTGCAATCGAACTGACGCGGGGAGAATTTGCATGAACGACAGTTATCTTTCCCTCGGTTCGAATATGGGTGACCGCCTCGAAATGTTAAAGCAAGCTGTCCGCTCTTTGGTGGAACACCCATCGATTGAAGTTGCGGGTATTTCTTCTCTCTACGAGACGGAACCGGTCGGGTTCACCGAACAATCCCCTTTTTTGAATATGGTGGTCCACGTCAAGACCGATCTTCCCGCGCTTGAACTTCTTGATATATGCCAAGAAATCGAACAGCGCCTTGACCGTAAACGTGTTTTGCGCTGGGGACCCCGGACGATAGACCTTGACATTCTGCTTTATAACCAAGAAAATATGAAATCGGAACGGCTTGTTGTTCCGCATCCCCGGATGCACGAGCGGGCATTTGTCCTTGTGCCTTTGTTAGAACTCAATCCTAAGTTTGGGGGATTTGAAAGGCTCGAGGGCCAAGACGTTCGTTTATGGAAGACATATGACGGAGTCGATTCATTTGTTCGAAAGAGCTGAATAGCAGCACTAGTGCTGAAAACGGAAGAACATAAAAATTATTGCGAATGAGAGGCTGCTTTGAATTGGCGGCATCGCCACGATCAACCAAGCGGAAACAACAGCTATTATTGAAGAGGCGCTAGAGAGAATCGGCAGAACTCGAAGTGGTAAGCCAGGCAGCTTGAGATAAAGAAGCAAGCTGTCACAAATTCGCGGCAGCTTTTTTATGTAGACATTACAGAAATTGTGTACAATAGAGAAATACACCAATGAGCGTGGCTTTTAAAGATAAAGGAGTGTAGGAAATGACAGAAGAGTTAAATGATCAAATAGTAGTAAGGCGCCAAAAAATGCAAGCGTTCCGAGATAATGGAATCGATCCATTTGGTTCGCGGTTCGAACGCACTCACTCATCAGAAGACATCGTTAACGAGTACAGCGAACTTTCAAAAGAAGAACTGGAAGAAACGGCGCGTGAAGTTGTAATTGCCGGCCGCATCATGACAAAACGCGGAAAAGGGAAAGCAGGCTTTGCGCACCTTCAAGACTTGAAAGGCAGAATTCAGATCTATGTACGAAAAGACGCGATTGGCGAAGAAGCTTATGGTTACTTCAACAGTGCGGACCTAGGTGATATCGTCGGAGTAAAAGGGACGGTATTCAAAACTAATGTCGGAGAATTATCCGTTAAAGTGCAAGAAATTGAATTCTTAACAAAATCACTTCGCCCGCTTCCTGAGAAATTCCATGGCTTGAAAGATGTAGAGCAGCGCTATCGTCAACGGTACTTGGATTTAATCACAAGCGAGTCAAGTAAAGAAACTTTTATCTTACGCAGCCGTATTATCCAATCGATGCGCAGATATTTAGATGGCCAAGGCTTTTTGGAAGTGGAAACACCGATGCTTCATTCTATTGCCGGAGGAGCAGCTGCACGTCCATTCGTTACACACCATAACGCATTAGATATGGAACTTTACATTCGCATTGCAATCGAACTTCATTTGAAGCGCTTGATTGTTGGCGGGTTAGAAAAAGTATATGAAATTGGCCGTGTCTTCCGTAACGAGGGAATCTCGACGCGCCACAATCCGGAATTTACGATGCTGGAACTCTATGAAGCGTATGCCGACTATAAAGACATCATGGCACTCACTGAAAACTTGATTGCTCATGTAGCTCAAGAAGTTCTGGGAACTACTACTGTCCAATACGGGGAAGACCAGATCAATCTAGCGCCAGGCTGGAAACGACTACATATGGCTGACGCTGTTAAAGAATATACGGGTGTAGACTTCTGGCAACCACTGACAAAAGAAGAAGCTCAAAACCTAGCAAAAGAACACAATGTTGAAATCAAGCCTACTATGGAAACTGGGCATATTCTAAATGAATTCTTCGAACAAAAAGTGGAAGAACAATTAGTCCAGCCGACGTTTGTTTATGGCCATCCTGTTGAGATTTCTCCTTTGGCCAAGAAAAATCCGGAAGACGGGCGCTTCACAGACCGCTTTGAATTGTTTATCGTGCGCCGTGAACATGCAAATGCATTCACTGAGTTGAACGATCCGATTGATCAGCGTGAACGTTTCGAAGCCCAATTAGTTGAAAAGGCTGCCGGGAATGATGAAGCGCATGAAATGGACGATGATTTTATCGAAGCATTAGAATATGGCATGCCTCCAACAGGCGGATTGGGAATTGGTATTGACCGATTGATTATGTTATTGACTAATTCTGCTTCTATTAGAGACGTTCTCTTGTTCCCGCAAATGCGCCCACGCGACTGAGATCATGCTAACGACTTAAAACTTCATGTTTTAAGTCTTTTTTTTATGATGAAGAAACGACAAACAGAAGAGGCTATGTGCAATGGATTTGTCCTTACATTTAGTAAATAATGAAGTGTTCAAAAAAACACGAAAAATAAGTTGACAAGAAATTGGCGATGCTTTAGTATTATTAAGGTCGCTGAAAGAAGCGGTGAACCAGATGAAAATTGTTGTTGATATTATTTCTTGGAAATGATAGAATAACAAAGTTGCTATAAAGGCAGGTATAACCTTAGATTAATAAATCTATAATTACCTCAAATTTATTGTTGACATGTAAAACGAGAAAAGATATACTAATAAAGTTGCTGAGAAAAGCAACTGAAAAATGAACCTTGAAAACTGAACAGCAAAACGTCAACAAAAGTTTATTGACGCGTTCCGAACGCGGCAATAAAATTTCTGCGAGAGCCGCTTTGGCGGCTTGAGCAAACAACTACTGATCAAGCCTGGCTAGATCAAGCGATTCGTGCGTCCTTCGGGACGGCGAGCGCCAGCATGAGCAATCAAGCTTCTATAATGGAGAGTTTGATCCTGGCTCAGGACGAACGCTGGCGGCGTGCCTAATACAT